>CAVTTS010000008.1:0-113485 GCA_963737785.1 uncultured Actinomycetes bacterium | reverse complement strand
CGTCCTGGGTCCGGCCATGAGCCTTGACGAACCGATCGCGCGCCAAGCGCGACCGAGCGCGGTTTGGTCCCGCGGGGAGAGCCGGTCCAGGAACAGCTCCCGGATCACCGCGTCGTGCGTCGACCGGGCTTCGTCGAGCCGGGCCAGCCCCTCGTCAGTGAGGCGGCTGAGATAACTGCGACCGTCGTCGTCGGCCGGCCGCCGGCGGACAAGCCGATCCCGCTCGAGCCGTCCCACCAGCCGGGTCAACCCGCTTGGGCTGAGCATCACACGGTCGGCCAGTTCGCTCATACGCAGCTCGATCTGAACCGCGAAAAGGATTCAGCCCGCAGCCGGTACCGACCTGGATGGCGTGCACGGCGGGGTCCACGTCAGTCACCGTGGTGACGTCACCAGGTTGGGCGCAGGGGTCCGGGTAGGACGGAGGCGGCGACACCTTCTCGTAGTGTGGCGCCAGCGCCATCCCCGAACCGCAGCAGCCGCACCGGTTTTCTTCGTGGCATGGACAATCTTCACTAACTGCTGCGCCTCGCCCGGGTCAAGATCGCGAAAACGATCAACGGCTTCCCGGCCACGTCACATCACCCCGCGCACCAGCCATCGGACACCAGAACCCGGTCATCAAGACCGACACACGATTACCACCGCAAATCCAGCCGACGCGGCCCTAGCTGGACACGGCTGGGTGTTGGAGAGCATCGAGTCAAGCGCGTGCTCGAGGGCAAGGCGCAGAGATTCGGTGTTGCCGTGTACCTCGGACATGAGTACGCCTCCCTCGTAGGCGCAGAGCAAAATCTCGGCTAGATCGTCACCGCTCCTGTCCGTCCTCGCGTCGCCACGCAGTTGCAGCCTGACGAGACCGACGGAAAGTCCCGTACGCAGCGGCGAACCCTGTGTCAAGGGCGAGGCGGACCTGCGTCTCGTGGGCGGCGAGCTCGGAGACGAGGGCTCCGAGCGGGCAACGCGCCGGAGCACCCTCGTTGTGGGCGTCGATCGCTCCGGTGACCCAGGCTCGAAGATCGGCGGCGGTGCTCATCTGAGTGAGCAGCGGCCGTTGGTCGTCGAGTGTGCGGTCGATCTGGGCCTGCGCCACGGCCAGGACGAGATCGGGTTTGTCCCGGAAGTAGTGGTAGAGCTGCCCTTTTCCTGTGCCGGATGCGGCCGCGAGTTCGGTGAGGCCGGTGGCGGTGACCCCGCGTGGTCAAACAGCTCGCACGCCGCGTCGATGATCCGTCGGCGGGACGCCCGGCCGTGGTCGGGGCTGGGCTGCGCCATCATCGAGTTCTCCTCCCTTGATGTCGCCCCGGGCGTAGGCCGGGCGGGCAAAACCGGTTCGCGCTTCTGCAGCCCCTACCTTTCACCATTCGGTCAACTGCTTGTACCGTTCGGTCAAATGAGGTGTGTCTGGTGAAGAACGTGTGCGTTCAGAATTGGAAGCAGGGTTCGCTCGGCACGGCGAGGGTCGGGCCGCGGTTCTCTTGCGCCGTCGCGGAGGTGCTGTTGGTCGCGACGTGGCGGCGGGCTCGCTGCCGCCTGCCGCCGGCGGGCTGCGGCGCCCAGCGAGGCGTCGGGTCGCAGACCTGCGGAGCGCCACGTGGTCAGCGGGCACTGCAGACGAGCTGGCTTTCTCGGCGGGGGTGCGGTGGTGATCCGCGGGGCCGTCGAAACCGACGCCGTTGATGTTGGCCGGGTGGCTGTGCACTCGGGGCTGTTCGAGGAATCCGATCAGCCCATAGTGGATGGCTTGATGGCCGGTTACTTCATGGGGTCACGCGAGGACGGCATGCTCGCCTCGTCGATGAGGTCGACGCAATCTCGAGCGCAGGTGCAGTCACCCCCACGATCGTGGGCGTGGCCTACGATCAGCCAGCCGCGGCCACCGACAGGACGTGGGATCTCGACGATGATCGCTGTCGTCCGCGACCGCCAAGATCAAGGTCGAGGCGCCGCGCCGCCGGCCGAGGTCGAACAGCGCCTGACCGGCGATGGCCAGCGGCCGCCGTTGGTCGAGACCTCGGGCGTCCCCGAGTTCGCTTTGACGCGGGCCTTCTACGCCAAGTGCGGCTATACGGCTGAGGCGCGGGTGCGCGACTACTACGCCCTCGGCGACGACATGGTCCTGTTCCGCAAATCTCTGACCGGCACTTCGTGAACGCCGAACCCGAGGAGACCAGTGCGTCCGCCGCAGACCCTGCCTCGTCCGCCGTTCCCGTAGCCACCAAGGCCAGATATCACGTGATGGTTGCCGCGGTCCTGGTCCGCGAGCGTGTCCACGGCCGCGCGCGCACGGCCACCGCTGCCGTCCGCTACCTGGTGGCGACGATGTTCTTGCTTTCGGTGGTCCCGAAAATCACCGCACACTAGAACGAAATCCGGCAGTTCGGCCGCTTCGGCCTGCCCGAATCCAGCGCCCTCGTCTACACCGTCGCAGCCCTGGAAATCTTGGTGCCGTGCTGCTGATACTTGGTCTGTTGACGCGCCTGGCTGCGGCCGGGCTGGTCGCCGACATGTTCGGCGCGATTGCTCACCGCTGGGGTACACGTCGGCGGCCCTGTCCACCTCGGCCTGGGCTCCCGCCCTACTCGCTCGCCAGCGCCTACATCGCGTGGGCAGGCCCAGGAGCGCTCGCCCTGGACCACCGGTGGCCGCGCCACCAGCACGGCGCCGCCACGGGCATCGCGACACCTTCGCTCTCAGCGCGCAACCGTGAATAAGCAAAGCTCGCGACACCCCACCGCACCGCCGGCACAGGACGCGAAGCCGACACCGCCTACATCGCCGGCGACAGCACGCGACGGCGCCTCAACACGCTGCTCTCGATGAAGGTTGCGTCCGCGGCAAACACGTCGGGGTTGAGCGCGCTGGTCGCGGCGGCCCGGTGCTGGGGATCGACCGTCGTCCTGATCACCGTCGCCGCACGGGCCCTGCCCACCGCCACAATCACCCTCATCGAGGTCGCTGCCGCAACGGTGCTGCTCGGAGTCGTCCTCCTACTGCGCGGGATTCGGCTCCCGCCGCCGAGCTGGGCGCTCGTGATCGCGGGGGCATTGGACCCGGTGCCGCCTACCCGCTGATCAACGCCGGCCTCACTCGCACCAGCGGCGCCCACGCAGCAGTCATCATCGGGCTGGAATCGGTGTTCATCGTCGCCCTGAGCTCCGCGGGCACCACTCAAAGCCCCGCGTGCTGGTCCTCGCTACGCGCGCGGCACTGGTCGGCGACGACAGCGGCGCGGGCGCGAGCCTGACCGGCGACACGCTTATCGCCGCGGGTGTACTCACCGCCGCCGCCTACGTCGTCGTCGTGCAGGACCAGATCGCCGGGTTCCACGTCCAGGTCCTGTCCTTCTACCAGTTCCTGTTCGGGCTGGCCGTCATCGGCGCCGCCACCGGAATCCTCGCGGTGACCGGACACGGACCGCGTTCGTGGACCGGCTGCCGCCGGGCGGCACCACATTCTGGCCGCCGTCCTAGCCGGAGTACTCGGCTCCGCGATCGCATCGTTGTCTTTGTCTCTACAACTTCGCGCTAGGCAAAGTCAGCGGCACCGCCAATGCAGCAACTCACTCGGATTGATTCCCGTCTTCGGGGTAGCACTGTCCGCGATCTTCCTGTCCAACCCGATCACCGCCACCACCGTGCTCGCCTCGCTCCTCGTCTTGGCCGGAGTCGCCCTGTCAGCGCACGCCGAAACATTTCCGCCCACCTAACCCAAGCTGCTTTGGATGACCGAACCCGTCGCGCGGGCCTGACACCGGGCTGCGACGAAGGCGACGGAGCGGATCGTCCCAACCCCGGCAGCGACTCGCAACCTAAGTCCTGAACTCGCAACCTTCACCCGGACAGGACACTGGCCGAGAAGAGAACGACGCTCAAGCCGGGCAGGTAAACCCAAACCTCGAAACTCGACACACCTCATGCACCCTGGCGCTATATTCGTCGTGACGTAATGATGGAGGCTGCCGATGGTCCGCAAGTCTGTACGGCAACAGGAGTCGCTACGCCGGGCTCGTGAGCGTCAGCGTGTACGTGAAGCGGCCGAGACCACGACACCCGAGGCACCTCGGGTGCCGGAAGCAATGCTCAACCGCCGCCCCACCGAAACCGATCGTCGACGCATCGCTGCCGCCACCTGCGGGTGGTGTGACGGCCCCATCGAGATCAAAGCTCGGGGACGAATCCCGAAGTGGTGCTCAGCGGCATGTCGGCAGCGCGCCTGGGAGCAGTCCCGCGCGGCCGCCTCAGGTCGGTCCGCGATCCAGGTGGTCGAGCGGCGCGTCGAGGTCCCGGTCGTGATGCCGACCCCGCCTCCGGCACGTCCGCGGCACGCGGAGTGGGTCGGCGTGCTCAATGAACTGGCCGAGCAGCTCGACACAGGTGCCCTCTACGACCGTGATCTGCCGGAGTTGACTGGCGCCCTCAACCAGGTCCTCGATGCGTTCGGCCGACGCCCGTACGTCCGCCATTGAGCGGGTGTACGGAATTGATGACAACGACCCGAACCGGGGTTAACCCTGCTCGCCGACCGGGTTAACCCCTTGTGCGGCGGCCTGTAAACCCCGCTGCACGGCTCATGATGGCCCAGGCACGAGGTGGTCCAAAGCAGTACTCATTGGTGGTCCAAAGCAGTATCGGCGGATGCCACACCCATCAGCACGCTCTGGAAGTGACCGGCACTAGCCAGCTTCCTCGGTGGACACCACACCGGCTGGCGTCTCGATGACTTCGAACTCGATCCGGTCCCCGCGGGCGACCACTTCGAAAGCGATCCGATCCCGGTCGACCTCGGTGCCCGGCAGGTAACAACACAGCCAAAGCCGCCCGTCGTCCAGCATCTCCGCCCGGAACATCTGCACGTCACGAACCACGACGTCATCCAGCGAACCGTCGGCCCGGCGCCTCAACGCCAGTCGAGCTGGCGTCGATAGGTCGTCCGCATCCATTCCTCGAAGCTAGCGTCAGGCACCAGTCGAATTCAGCCATCGCGACTCAGGCCAAGGCAGCCCCGCGAGCGCACGCGACCCGGGCTGTTCCCTACATGCTGAAACGAGGCGAGCCGCGTAGCACCCGGCGCTACAGTCGGGGTTGTGAGTGAGCAGATCAGTCAGCGCGAACTCCGCAACGACAGCGACCGCATCCTGCGCGCCGTGGGCAACGGCAAGACGTTCGTCGTGACGAGGGGCGGGCGCCCAGTTGGTGAGCTGCGTCCGCTGCGCCGCGACCGCTTCATCGATGCCGTCGCGGTGGTAGATGTGTTCCGCAACGCGCCAGCGGTCAACTGGAAGCAGATCCGCGACGACCTTGACGTCTTGGTCGACCAGGACGTCACGCCGCACGCCTGACCGCCTGCGGCAAGCCCTCCTCGACACGGCGCTAGCTCATCGAACTCAACAGCACCGCGGTGGCCGTGGCCAACGGGTTGCCGCTGGTCACCCGCAACGCAGCCGACTTCGCTGGGCTCAGCGACCTGTTACACGTCGTCGAGATCTGACCGTCCGTCGTCGGCCGCGCCCGCTGTCCCCGGTTCGCTCACGGTCATGTTCATGCAAATTTCTTGACCGAAAGTGGCACTAACGGGCCTGAAATTTCACCTGTCCCTACTGAGAGGCCGTGTCACCGCGACGCCCGTCGCACCCGGCGTCGCAGGAGAGAACCATGGACGATCACGACGCGCCGCGCACCTGGACGGACGAGCAACTACTGCTCACCGCGGAGGAGGCGGCGCGAGCCCTCCACGTCGGCCGCACGACGCTGTTCGCTCTGATCAAGAACGGCGAGCTGCACGCCGTCCACATCGGCCGCAGCTGCCGCCTCACCCGCGCCGAGTTGCTTCGCTACGTAACCCGCCTCGACCGTCCAACCGAGCCGCGCCGCGAGCGCAAGGCTCCGAGGCGAGGCGGCCGAACGTCGGCGGACCAGCGCGGCCTCTTCGACCTCGACCCGACACCCCCGGATGCCGCCTGAACGCTTGCGGCGTGTCAGAGCCCCGGCGGACGATCGAGGCAGTCGAAAGGAGTCAGCGATGGCACAGCGAGCAACCGCCGGCGAGGCGTCGATCTTCAAGGACGAGTTCGGCCGTTGGCATGGCTGGATCACGGTCGGGCTGAAGACCAACGGTCAGCGCGACCGACGCCACCGCAGCGGCAAGACCCGCAAGGAGGTCGTCGAGAAGATCCGCGACCTCGAGGTCAAGCGCGAGACCGGCCAGATGTCCGCGGTCACCTCCGACACCGTCACCGGCTGGCTCGAGCATTGGCTGGCCAACATCGCGGCCCGGCGCGTACGACCGCGAACCCTGGAGAGCTACGAGTCGATGGTGCGGATGCACATCTCGCCCGGCATCGGCCGGCACCGACTCGACCGGCTTCAACCCGAGCACCTCGAACACTTCTACAGCGACCTGCTCGACGAAGGCCTGTCCGCAGCCACCGTGCTGCGCGCCCATCGGATCATCTCCCGCGCGCTGAAGGTCGCGATGCAGCGCGGACGCGTGCACCGCAACGTCGCGATGTTGGTCGACCCGCCCGCTCAGCGGCGCAGCGAAGCGGCCACCGCGCTCGACCTCGACGAGTCTCGCGCCGTGCTCGCCGCTGCGGCCGGGCTGCGCAACTCCGCCCGCTGGACCGTCGCCCTCGCCCTCGGCCTGCGTCAGTCCGAGGCGCTTGCGTTGCAGTGGCGCGACATCGACCTGCTCAACAACTCGCTGTCCGTGCGACGCACCATCCACCGGGTCAAGGGCGGCGGCCTGGTCTACGAGGCACCGAAGACCAAGCGGAGCGAGCGCACCCTGGCCCTCCCGCTGCCGCTTGTGGCCGCACTGCACGTGCACAAGGCGGCCCAGATGGGCGAGCGGATGCTGGCCGGCTCGGACTGGCAGAACGACGACGACCTCGTCTTCGCCCAGGCCAATGGCCGCCCGATCGACAAGAAGAGCGACTACGACGACTGGTGCCGGCTGCTCGAGCGGGCCGGCGTCCGCCACGTCCGGCTGCACGACGGCCGGCACACCGCCGCGACCCTGCTGCTGTCCGAAGGAGTCCATCCGCGGGTCGTCATGGAGCTGCTCGGGCACTCCCAGATGCGGACGACCATGGACATCTACAGCCACGTCATGCCCGCTCTGGCGCGGGAAGCGGCCGACCGGATGGGGGCCGTCCTGCTGAGCCCGCTAGGCTACCAATGGCAACCAAACTGGCAACCAGGATTTTTTGGAGCTAGGGCCAAGTGCCTCTAGCCCTTTAGAAATGGGTGGAGCTGAGGGGACTCGAACCCCTGACCCCCACACTGCCAGTGTGGTGCGCTACCAGCTGCGCCACAGCCCCAGATCCTTGCGGACCGAAGGACGATCCTACACAGCCCGAGCCGGAGTCCCGAATCGCGACCGAGGCGCGACTGAGCGGCGGCCGGTTACGCGACAAATCAGGCGTGCGACGAAGGCGAGATCCCTGCCCGATCGGGCACGGCGCCACGCCGAAGACCCCCGGAATGCGGGACCTGCAGCGCCGTAACCCATACTGGTGGCCGGTGCACACCAACTATCAAGGGAGATTTTCGTGAACCGCAAGGAACTGGTGGCAGCCGTCGCCGACGAGGCGTCGCTCGAGCAGAAGACCGTGGACGCCGTTCTGCGTGCCCTGCAGTCCACCCTCGAGGGCGCGATCGCCAAGGGTGACAAGGTCAGCGTGCCTGGCTTCTTCAACCTCTCGGTCGGTCACCGCGCCGCTCGCGAGGGCCGCAACCCGGCCACCGGCGCGACGATCACCATCGCCGCCGCGAACACCGTGAAGTTCTCGGCCGGTAGCGCGCTCAAGGACGCTGCGAACAAGTAACACCCACGCGCAACGCGAAGGGCCCGGACCGACAACGGTCCGGGCCCTTCTGCGTGCGAGGACGCAGACGCCCTACGGCGTCGCGGTCGGTGACACTGAGGCCGAGGCGGACGAAGACGCGGTCGACGACGACGTGTCCGTCGAGGTGGCCGAGGCCGTGGTCGACGGCGGCGTCACCGGCGGGGCGGTGGCCAGGATCCCGGTGACCGCCTTGTCGAGCGCGGCCTTGGTGGCGTCGATCTGCTTGCCGTTGACGAGCAAGATCGGCGTGCCGTTGAAGCCCCGCTTGCTCCAGTTCTCCGTTGTCGCCGCCACGACCGACACGTACGTCTTCGCGGTGACGCAGCCCTCGAACGTCGTCAGCTGCTCACCGGTGATCCCGACCGCCTTCGCGTAGTTGTCGAGGTCGTCGTCGGTGCGCCCGTCCGACCCTTCCTTGGGCTGGATCAGGTTGCCCTTGGAATCCGTCCCGTACAGGTAGTCGTGGAACTTCAGGAAGTCGGCCGTGCTGATGTCGGTGACGCAGATGCCGGCGTTCGCGGCGCGCGTCGAGTACATGTTGCCGCTCGACGATCCGTCCAGGAACGCGACCATGTGGAAGCGCACCTGCGCCTTGCCGGACGAGATCAGCGAATCGATGTCGGAGCCCGCCGACGCCTGGAACTGCTGGCAGAACGGGCACTGGAAGTCCTCGTAGATGTCGAGCGTCACCGGGGCCTTCTGCCCGACGACGATGCCGTTGGTCGGGCTGGCGTTCACGGCAGTGGTCGTGACGGTGATCTTGGCGCGGCTGGCCTGCACGCCGATGCCGATCACCGAGATCAGCGCGACCAGGATCGCCAACGCCGAGGTGAGGTAGCGCGTCCGGGTCAGCGCCGCGCGCTTGCGCTGCTCGAGCATGACGTTGTACTTGCGCTGGCCCTGGGCGGTGCGCATCCGCTTCGCGGACGGCAACTCGACGTCGTCGTTGCGTGCGAGGAACTCGTCCACCGAGATGCGCGTCACCGGCCAGAGCACGAGGTACGCGGCCAGGACGAGCAGCCCGAGGTCGCGCAGCGAGTCGAGCAGGTAGGTCGTGTGGACGGTCGAGCCACCGCCGCCGAAGCACCCGCACTCGAGCTTGATGCCCCGCGCGCCCGCCTCGATGATCCCGATCAGGAAGAAGACCAGCAGCGCACCCACGACCCCGGCCGAGTACCGGGTGATGATGCCGAGAATCAGCAGTACCGCCAGGCAGATCTCGAGCGTGGGCAGCCCGTAGCCGATACCGCTCGACAGCCACTCCGGTGTCGCGTCGTAGGCGCGCACGGCCCGGACGAACGCCTGCGGATCCGACAGCTTCGCCGCGCCCGCCCACAGGAAGACGGCACCGAGCCCCAGCCGCGCGAGCGTGCCCAGCCACGGCCGGATCGAGGTCCAGTTCACGAACGAGATCTCCTCTATTGCTTGGCCACCAAGGGCAGGTCGTGCGTCATCAATGCCGTTTCGTTGTTCGACTGCACGTAGCTCACCCGCGCGTAGTCGTCTGCACCGTAGAGCAAGACCTCAGCAGAATGCTGTTTGCCCTCTTCGGTGGCGAGCATGACGTGCGCGGCGGCCTGCGCCGCGTCGACCTGCGCCTGCGTCCCATAGAGTCCCACAAACCCGGCGTAACCCGGAATCGCGAACCCCTTCAACCAGTTCGCGATCACCGGCCCGGTGTCGTTCGCGACGTCGGTCGTGACGAACACGACGAGCGTCTCGGCCCGCAGCGCCGCCGGCACCGACAGCAGCGCCTGCCCGATGTCGGCCATCGTCGTCGGGCAGACGTCCGGGCAGTGCGTGTAGCCGAAATAGAGGAACGTCGGGTGCCCCGCCGTAGCCGTCCCGAACGAGTAGGTCGCGCCGGTCGTGTCAGTGAGCACGAAGGACGGACGCGGCTGCGGCGGCGTCAATCCGAACCCCTGGTACGGCCCGGACGACACGTTGTCGTTGAGGTCCGAACCCGACGCGGACGCCGACGAGGTGTGCGCCGAGCTCGAACAACCGGCCAAGGCGAGCACGGCCGCGCAGAGGACGAGCAGGACGCGCCTCACTTGGTCGCCCCCGCGGACGTGGAGGCGGAGGCAGAGGCAGAGGCGGTCGAGGGGACGACCGACGCCGTCACGGACGCACCGGGCGTCGGCGCGTACACGCCGATCACCGGGGCCGAGAAGACCACCGTGCCGGCATTGGCGAATTGCAGTTCGACGTCCACGCTCTGTCCTACTTCCAGGGGGCTGTACAGGTTCGAGATCATGACGTGCCCGGCGGACGGGCTGAACGACAGGCTGCCGTGCGCGGGGACGACGACTCCCCCGCCACCGACGACCTCCATGTTCGGGCCGCTGTGCAGCGCCGCCACCGCGCCCGCGCCGCTCGTCGCCGCCTCGAGGGTGTCCGGCTGGGCGGTGGTGTTGTAGACGGTGAAGTACACCGCCACGAGGTCCGGCGAGACCGGGACCCGGATGTACGCGCCGGTCACGACCATCGGCGGGCTGTTGTCGGTCGCTCCCCCGGCCGCGGCCGCCTGCGGGACCGCTCCGCGGGCCAGGCCAGCGATTCCACCGAGGGCGACGATGACGGCGGCGAACCACCAGAACGGGACGCGTCTCACGGCGCGTCCGCGGGCTCATCGTCGCCGGCCGCGACGACCACCGCCGTCACGACGCGCTGCCGGGCGCGAGTGATGATCACGAGTCCGAGCGCGGCCGCGGCCAGGACGAGCGCCACGATCGACAGGATTATCGCGCCCGTGTCGGACCCACCGCTCGACGACGAGGAATCCGTCGTCGCCGAGGCCGCGAGCGTCAGGACGGGCGCCGGGTGATCGGGCTCGGCGTTGCTGCCGGCGGCCGGCAGCTCGATCCAGTCGACCTCGCTGCCGTCGCTGTAGGTCTGGATCGCCTTGAACGTCAGCGTCGGCGTATCGGGCAACTGCCCGGCGATGATCACGAACTGCTGGAACTGGTTCGGACCGATCGCGTCCGCCGAGGTGTTCGCCTTCCAGTCGATCTCGCTGACCGCCTGCGTGATGTCGCCGTCGTCGGTCACGATCGGCTTGGCCAGCTTGGTCGTCGTCTCGGTGAAGCTCCACCCCGGGACGGGCTGCACGAGCACCGACGCGATCGGCGTATCGGTCGGCAGCTGCACCTTCAACGCGGTCGTGCTGGCGGTGTCGCTCTCGGTCGGCACGCGGAACGTGATGATCTGGTCGCTGCCGCCCTGCACCGCTCCCGGCGCGCTCACGGTCACGTGCGCGGACGCTATGCCGGCCGACGCGGCGAGCAGCGCGCCGGCGCCGAGCGTGACGATGGCGATTCGACGAAGCAACACGAGATCAGCCTTTCAGTGCAGGGTGAGAGTGACGTTGGTGACGGTCGAGTCGAACTCGGACGTCCGGACGGTGAGCGTGATGACCCACTGGCCGGCCGACGGGAACAGCACCGCCGACGCCGAGTACGAGCCGCTCGCGGCCGTCAGGGGGATGGTGATCGGACCGAGCTGTTTGGCCGGCAGTGCGGCCGTGGCGGTTATCGACTGCGGGGTCGCGCCCTCGCTCAGCGCCACCGACACGTTCAGCTCGCCGTGTCGTCGCTCGCTGAGCGTCACGGACGCGGTGCGGCCGTCGCCGAGCGACGTCGACACGGTCTGCGGCCGCGAGTCGATCGTGATCAAGGCGGCCTGACCGGGTGGTTCGGCCACGAGCACGGCCGACGCGGCGAGCACCACGGCCGACAGCACCGCCTCGACGATGACCACCCGCCGCAGCCGATTGGTCTCGACGACCAGCTCCTCGTCGAGCTCGAACTCGTCGTCCTCATCGTCCGGCTCGAGATCGTCGTCGGCCTCGAGATCGTCGTCGGCCTCGACTTCATCTACGGCGTCGACCAGCGCGATCGTCCGTCCGTCCGGCTCGTCGGCCATTGCGTACGCGAGCGGCACCCCGCCCCAGCGACGTTGCACCGCAAGGCGCGACACGTTACCGAGCGCGAGGAGCAGCACGAACAGCCCGATCTTCAGCAGCACCAGCCGCCCGTACGTCGTGACCGCCAACGCCCGCCAACTGCCCACGCCGAGCCAGGCCTGGTACGTCCCGGTGATCGCGAGCAGCGCGACGCTCGCGTACGCGACCCGCGAGAACATCGGCAGCGCGCGGGCCAGCTCGTCCGGCTCGTGGCGCGGCAGGAGGCACGCGAGCAGGTACACCAGCCCGCCGACCCAGGCGCTCATCGCCAGCAGGTGCACGGTGTCGCTCGTGACACTCAGCCATTCGGGCTTCTCGGACGCCGCATGCCCGCTCGCGGCGAAGGTGACCGCGATGACCACGACGAGCAGCGCGCCGATCTCCTCCCAATGGGCACGCGTCCGGCTGACCCACTTCAGCAACGTGCCGAGCACGCCGGCGCCGACGCCGAGCGCGATCAGCCGCAGCGAGTGGGCCAGCCCGAAGTCGGTGTGCAGCGTCGCGTCGAGCAGCGTCCAGTGCCGAATCGCGGCCGGCCCCGAGCCCGCGTCGTACGGGCCCTGGATCAGTAGTTCGAGCAGCGTGCCGACGACGGCCAGCCCCCACCCCGTCCAGACCAGGCGCCGGGACCGACGGTCGTCGCGCCCGTCCGGCCAGACCGAGAACATCAACCAACCGCCGCCGAGCAGCGCGAGTCCGGCGAAGCCGATCCACCGGATCACCTGGAAAAGGTTGTTGGTCAGCCCGTCGACGGTGGACGGTGTCGACACCGCCGCGGCAAACGAGCCGTTGCCGACGAGGAAGCGCACCGCGCCCGCGACCGGATGCGAATCGGCCGACACGATCCGGAAGCTCGCCGTGTACGTCCCGTCGCCGAGACCGGATTTCAGCGCGACCGTGATCTTGGACGCGTCGCCGCCCGGGTGCGTCGTCGTGCCGGTGTCGACGCGCCGGCCAACCTGGTCGACGACGTGCAGGTACCCGATCGTGCCGCCGATCGACACGGCCTGGTCGAAGTCGACGGTCACGCTCGTCGGCACCGACTTCAGCCGCGAACCGTCGACGGGATCGGACCCGACCACCGTCGCGTGCGCCGACGCCGCCGGGGCCAGCAGCAGGCCGAGCCCGAGCAACATCCCGAGCGCGACCAGTACGGTCCGCAGGCGCGTCCCCGTCATGCGACGCCTCGAAGGCCGCCGCTGGAGCCGCGCCCGGTTGCGTCGCCGGTCGCTCCGTCGCCGGGCGTCGGCAGCGCGCGCTCGGCCCGGGTGAGCGCGACGACGAGCACCAGGCCGACGACCGCCCCGCCGTGGCTGATCAACCGGGTGGCGTCGACCGCTCCGCTCGCGACGTCGCGGATCGAGAGCAGCGCGAGCACCCCGACGAAGGTGCCGACAACTGTGAGCACTCCGGCGGCGCGCTTCGGCTGCAGCGCGGTCGCCAGCAACGCGATCCCGAGCGCCGCGTTCCAGGCCGCCGCTTCGTGCGCCGCGTGCGTCGACATCGCCATCCCGATGCTGTCGCCGAACAGGTCGGGAGCGGCGATGCCGAGTTGGATCACGCCGACCAGCGCCAACAACCACCGCAGCTGCCGTCGCCGCCGCAGCACCCGACCGGCCGGCAGCACCACCGACGCCACGATCGACTCGGACAGATCGGGCACCTCGACCCGAGTGACCCGGGCCAACCGCGTCAGGCGGGTCGCTTCGTCCAGCCATGCGGCACACTGAACGCAGATATCGAGGTGATAATCGAGCGCCGACACGGCCATCCCGATCGGCTCGCCGTCCAGGCGCGCGGACGCGGCCTCGCGGAATCGTTCACACCTCACGACCAAGACAGTCGGACGAACGGGCGGTTGAGTTCCCGCCGTGACCCAGGTCACACGTTCGGGACGCACGAGACGGGACGGGTGTGGACGAGCCGGACGAGCTCACCGCGGCTGCGCTGCGCGCGCGCCGGGGCGATGCCGCCGCGGCCGGCGAGTTCGTCCGGGGCGCCCAGGCCGACGTGTGGCGGCTCTGCGCGGCGCTCGGCTCGCGGTCGTCCGCCGACGATCTCACCCAAGAAACGTTCGCGCGCGCGTTCGGGTCGCTGCACCGCTTCGCCGGCCAGTCGTCGGTCCGGACGTGGCTGCTGTCGATCGCCCGCCGGGTCTGTGCCGACCACGTCCGGGCGGCCGTTCGATCGCGCACGTTGACGTCCGCGCCCCAGCCGCTCGCCACGGTCGACCCCGCCGAGTCGGTGACGCTGCGGGCGCTGCTCGACGCGCTGGACGCCGATCGGCGCGAGGCGTTCGTCCTCACCCAGTTGGTCGGGCTGTCGTACGCCGAGGCGGCCGATGTCTGCGGCTGCCCGGTCGGCACGATCCGATCACGGGTCGCGCGGGCCCGCGGTGACCTGGTCGAGGGCTTCGGCTCGTCGCGAGCCAGCGGAACCGGCCGGCCGACCTGACTGCGTTTTCGGTGCCCTGACCCCGAAAACGCAACAAGATCCACTCGCGGAGGCGCGACGCGGCCCCTAAGCGACGGTGGCCGCGGCGGCTTCCTGCTCGAGCACCAACCGGTGGACGTTGCGCTCGGCCACGAACGACAGGAACGGGATCGTGCCGGCGGCCATCGTCAGCACCATCCGGACCGGCATCCACCGCATCCGGATACCCAGCTCGAGCGTCGCGATCAGGTAGACGATGAACAGGAATCCGTGCCCGGTCCAGACGATGGCGGGGAACACCTTCGCGCCCGCCCACCACTGCAGCGGCAGTCCGACGAACACGCCCGTCAGCAGCACCGTGCCGGTCGTGAACGCCATGATCCGGTAGCGCAGCAGCGCTCCCCCGTAGGACGGCAGGTCGCTCACGCATTCCCCTTCGGTGCCGGCGGCGACGTGGCTTCGTCGAGACCGCGCAGGTAGTCGTTGTAGGCCAGCCGCACCGGGTCGGTCTCGACGGGCGCGGCCGGCGCGACATAGCGACGATAGGCGACGGGCGGTTCGACCGCGGCCACCGGCTCAGCGGGCCCTCCGCCCGGTCGGGTCGCGCTGTCGCGCATCACCCGTCCCCACATGAGCACCGTGAAGATCGAGAACGCCCACCACTGCAGCGCGTACGCGAAGTTCTGCAGGTCGAAGTGCTTCGAGTTCGAGACGTCGAGCTGCCATCGTCCGAGAAACACCATCGTGATGCACGCCGCGACGACCACAACGTGCAGCGCGAGCCAGCGAGGCCCGAGCACGAAGCGGTACCGATGCACGGATCGACGGTACCGCCGCCTCCTATCGAACGGCGAAGACCACCAGACTGGCGATGCCGGCCAGCGCGCAATACACAGCGAACGGCTTGAGCGAACGGTTCGCGAAGTACCGCGTCAGGAACCGCACCGACAGGTACGCGCCGATGAACGACAACGCCGAGCCGAACAGCACCTGACCGCGGATGCCGTTGCCCAACGGGCCGGACAGATCGCCGAGCTTCAACGCGCCGGCGGCCAGGATCACCGGCGTCGCGAGCAGGAACGAGAAGCGTGCGGCGTCCTCACGCGAGAGTCCGCGCAGCATCCCCGCGACCATCGTCACACCCGAGCGCGAGATGCCGGGCGCGAGCGCCAGAATCTGCGCCGAACCGATCAGAACTCCCTGCGCAACCGGTATCCGCGCCACGCGTTCGTCGGATTCGGGTCCGCTCACCCGCTCGTCGATGTACTCGTAGTCGAGGTCGTGGTTGTCGGCGCTGTCGGCGCTGTCGCCTCGCCGGCGCAGCTGCTCGGCGGCGAACAGCACGATGCCGTTGATGATCAGGAAGATCGCGGTGGGGACGGGCCGGGCCAGCTTCGTCCGGAACCAGTGTTCGCCGACCAGCCCGACCAGCCCGACCGGAATGGTGGCGAGGACCAACAGCCAGGCCAACTTCTGGTCGGACGTCTTCACCTCGCGACGGACGATGCTGGTCACCAGCCCGGTGATGATCCGCACCCAGTCCCGCCAGAAGTAGACGACGAGGGCCAGCGCGGTCGCCACGTGCAGTCCGACGATGAACGCGAGGTACGGGGACTCGGGCGCCGAGACGTTCAGGTCGCGCTGCCACGAACCGCCGATCACCGCCGGCAACAGCACGCTGTGGCCCAGGCTCGATACCGGGAACAGCTCGGCCACGCCTTGCATGCCTCCGACGACGCCCGCCTCGAGCCAACTGAGGTGTTGAGACACGCAATCCCTTTCCTGACGACCCACCCGCGGGCTCGACCCGTTCGGCTGGTCTCGGCGACGCTGGTTTGGCGACGTTTGTGCCACCGGGACGCATCATCGCGGTCGGACGTTTCGAGCGCGGTGACGTTGCCGGGCAATTCTCAGCTACAGACCCTGTAGTAGGTATGGCGCATTCCTTCGGTCTTCGAACCACCCGCTCGCGTGATACCCCCTGGGGGTATGGTTCGTGACGGAGGTGACGCTCATGCGGCTCGGGCACGCGCTCGTCCACGCGCTGGCTGAGGCCGGCTCGATGACCTGGCAGATAACGTGGTCGTTGGTGCTGGGCTTCACGCTGTCGGCGGTCGTCGAATCACTCGTCCGCAAGTCCGCGATCGCTCGGGCGCTTCCGGACGATCGACCGCGCAGCCTCGCCACCGCGAGCCTGCTCGGTGCGGCGTCGTCGTCGTGTTCGTACGCGGCTGTCGCCCTGGCCCGGTCACTGTTCCGCAAGGGCGCCGACTTCACTGCCGCGATGGCGTTCCAGATCGCGTCGACGAACCTCGTCGTCGAACTCGGGCTGATCATGGCGTTGCTGCTGGGCTGGCGGTTCACGCTGGCCGAGTTCGTCGGGGCCCCGATCATGATCGTCCTGGTCGCCGTGCTGCTGCGGCGCGTGCTGACCGCCCGATTGCGTGCCGAGGCTCTCGAGCAGGCCGAGCGAGCGGTGCCGGGGTCGATGGAGGGCCACGCGGCGATGGACATGAGCGTCGGCGGATCGGCCTCGTTCCGGCGGCGACTGCTGTCGCCGGACGGGTTCACGGCGGTCAGCCACAACTTCGTGATGGAGGTCGCGGCGGTCGTCCGCGACCTGGTCATCGGCCTGCTCATCGCGGGCGCGGCCGCGGCCTGGATCCCCGACTCGTTCTGGCGGCACCTGTTCTTCGGCGGTCACCCGGTGCTGGCCGCGATCTGGGGGCCGATCATCGGTCCGATCGTCGCCGTCCTCACCTTCGTCTGCTCGATCGGCAACATCCCGCTGGCCGCGGTGCTCTGGAACGGCGGTATCAGCTTCGGCGGGGTGATCTCGTTCGTGTTCGGCGACCTGATCATCGTGCCGATCCTGCTGATCTACCGGAAGTACTACGGGCGGCCGACCGCGCTACGGCTCTTCGGCGTCTTCTACGTGGCGATGGTCGTGGCCGGCTACCTGACCGAGTTCATCTTCTGGGCGCTCCACCTGACACCGCACGGCACCCGGCACGCCTCGGTGGGCGTGCACGCGATCACCTGGAACTACACGACCTGGCTGAACATCGTCGCCCTCGTCCTCGTTGCGGTGTTGATCTGGCGATTCCTGCGCACTGGTGGTCCGGCGATGCTCGCCATGATGGGTGGCGGTCCGGACGACATGGCCGGGCACGACCATGACCACAGCGCGCACGACCACAGTGCCCATGACCACGGCACGCACGACCACAGCGCGCACGACCACGGCGCGCACGACCACGGCGCCGAGCTAGATCGCGGCCGGCACTAGTCGCCCTACCGACCCCTCCGACAATTACGTCGCCGTCACGCCGGCTGCGCGTCAGTCGATCCAGTAGCGGCGCTTCGGGAGCGCTTCGTCAGTCAGCGGCCATTCGGGATCCTGCACGCCGCCGCACCGTTCGATCACCGTCGCCGACCCGATGTTCGTGTCGTCGCAGGTGATCAGCACGCGATCCACCCCGACCGATCGCGCGATCACCAATGATTGTCGAAGGATCTCGGTCGCGTGCCCGTGCCGACGAAACGACGGCAGCACGCAGTAACCGATGTGACCACCGAACTCGAGCAGCCAGTCATTGAGTTGATGGCGGATCGAGGTGCGTCCGACGATCACGTCGTCGACCGTCGCGACGAGCAGATGCGACGGGACCCATTTGGGCGAGGTCGTGACGCCGCGCTGCAGCTGCGCCAGGCCGGCGAGATAGGACGGCCAGTCGACCGCATCGGCGAGGCCGAGCGCGAACGGGAAGTCGTCGGCGACCATGGCCAGGTCGGCCGCGCGCACCGCGGCCTCGTCCTCGATCCGCAGCGGCCGCAGGCGCAGGTTCGACACCGTCACTCCCCCATCGTGGCAGCGGCCGGCGAAGGCTCACAACGATTTACGAGCCAGGCCAATCATGAACGGACGAGGCGAGCGATAGCGGCCGAGGCCTCCTTGACCTTCGCCTCGGCATCGGCGCCACCCCCCGCGACCGCCGCCGCGACGCAGTGCGACAAATGCTCGTCGAGCAACCCGAGCGCGAACGATTCGAGGGCGCGGGTCGCGGCACTGACCTGGGTGAGGACGTCGATGCAGTACGTATCGGATTCGACCATCCGTTGCAGCCCGCGGACCTGGCCCTCGATGCGCCGCAACCGCTTGAGCTGATCGTCCTTGGAGTCGTGATAACCGGGCATCGCGTTCATACCCCCAGAGGGTATACCGCGAAAGCGCGACCGGTCGGGTGCAACGAAATGGGCGCGGTAGGTATCAGACAGTCAGCAGACTGATCTCCTAGATGATCAGTCCCGCAATCTGAGGATGGCCCTATGAACAGCCGATTGACCAGCCTTGGCACGGTGATGATCGCCGGGCTGCTGCTCACGGCCTGCACCTCGTCGTCGAACGGCAGCGGCACGAGCGCCGGCACCGACAGCCCGGTCGGAAGCGGCACCGCGAGCGCATCCGCCAGCGGCCCCGCGATCACGGGAGCGACGAGCGCGCCCACCGGCACCGGCGCGGGCACGACCGGCACAGCGGGCACCACCGGCACCGTCACTAGCACGGCCACGGTGACCACGACGGTGGCCGCTGGTGCGGCCACCTGCACGAACGCGCAGATCAGCGTCACCAGCACCCCACCGCCGGCCGGCGACGCCGCCGGCCACGAGGGGGTCGTCCTGCTGTTCCACAACGGCGGCTCGTCCGACTGTCAGATGATGGGATACCCGGGCGTCGCCGGCGTCGATTCGAGCGGACATCAGATCGCCCAGGCGACCCGAACGCTCACCGGCATGATGGGCGGCTGCTCGTGCGCCGCCGCACCGACCCTGACGCTGCACCCCGGCGACACCGTTTCGGCGGTCGTCGAGGCCACCCCGAACGGCGGTGGTGCGTGCACCCCGTTCGCGTCGCTACTGGTCACGCCGCCGAACACCACGTCGTCGACCCCGATCGCGGCCAGCCTGCCGAGCTGCGGCTTCGAGATCCATCCGGTCGTAACCGGCCAATCGGGCGGCGGCCCGAGCTCGTAACGAACCGTTCTTCGGGGCGGCGGGAAAAAGTGTCAGATCCCGCCGACCAGATCCATCTCCGAGATAGCGCGTCGCACCGGCGGCGCCCGCATCTCGGAGGTTGTCCATGATCACCAACTCACGCGTCGTCGCCTCACTCGCCTACTCACCCTTCACGAACGGCAGCCGGCTGCACGTGTCGTGCCCGGAGTACGGCCGAGCCCTACGATGCCGTTGAAGCAGGAAGGTGCCCGGGCCCGACCATGACCGCGATCCCTGTCGACGACGCGACCCTCGCGCGCGGCGTCGCCGCCGGGGATCCCGCGAGTCTCGCGGCCGTGTACGACCGCTACGGCGGACGGTTGCTGGGCTTCTGCCAGAACATGCTGCGGCGCCGCGCCGACGCCGAGGACTGCCTGCAGGACGTCTTCGTCATCGCCGCCACCCGGCTATCGGACCTTCGCGAGCCGGCACTGCTGCGCAGCTGGCTCTTCTCGGTCGCCCGGCACGAGTGCCTGGCCCGCCTGGACAAGAGCAAACGGGAGTACCTCATGGACGACGTGCCTGACCGCGCGTCCGTCGACCTCGACGAACCGGCCAACGCCGCCTTCGACACCGATCTGGCCGCCCTGCTCGCTGACGCGAACCAGGGCCTGTCCGATCGCGACCGCCTGTTGCTCGAGCTGGCCGATCGCCAGCAGTTGTCCGGGGACGAGCTGGCCGACGCGATCGGTGTGCCGCGTTCGACCGCGTACACGCTGGTCGCCCGCGCCCGCACGACCGCCCGCAAATCACTCGGCGCGCTGCTCGTCGCCCGGACCGGACGGCAGCGGTGCGGCGAACTCGACGGCCTGCTCACCGGTTGGGACGGCGCGCTCACGACCCTGCGCCGCAAGCAGATCGCCCGGCACATCGAGAAGTGTTCGATCTGCACGGAGCAGCAGAGGCGGGTCGCAACGCCGGCCGCGCTGCTCGGCGAGGGCACGGCCTTCGCGGCCGATCTGGTGGCGCTGCGCCTGCGGGTGCTCACCGCGGCCGCCGCAGCTCTTCCGATCCGACCGCCCGGTGGCGGCGGCTGGGTCGACGGCTGGCCGCCCGTCGACCCCGTGTTCGGCACCCGCAAGCGCCGCTGGCGCATCCCGCTGGCCGCGCTGTTCGGGCTGGTGCTGCTCGGCGGCGGTTCGGTCGTCTGGGCCAACAACACCGGGCCGACCGCTCCGGTCAGCATCTCGACCGTCGACGCACCGGCGTCGACCGCATCGACCAGGTCCGCGACATCGAGCCCGTCGCCGACTCCCACAAGCGTGCCGTCGACAACGTCCACCCCACCGAGCGCAACACCGACCCCGACGCCCAGCTCGTCGACCTCGCGGGTCCATGTGACGGTCACGCGCACGGTTGTGACGACCAAGCCGTCGAGCACCCCGACCACCTCGGCCCCGTCGACAACCTGGACGTTGACCGTCGTCACAGACCAAGATCAGGCGACTGTCGTGTACGACCCCACCGGCGCGGGGACTTTCTGCGCGGCCGGCCGCACGACGTGCACCTACTCGATCCCGAAGGGTCGGACGGTGACGATCAGTTCCGATCGCTACGAGACTTACTCGGCACCGCCCAGTTGCGCCGCCGATCCGGAGGGGCAGGCGAATCCGTGCATGTTCACGATCACGGCGAACCTGACGGTCACCCTGACATCACACGCGGTGATCCAGTAGTAGTCAGCGCTTGGCTTCGATGCGCTCCCGGCAGCCGTCGTGCAGACGCTGGTTGGCCTGCTCGAGGGGGACGGGCCAGACGCGGACGGGTGTGCCACACACCGCGAATCCCAGCTGCGGGTCGTGACCGATCGGAATCGTCACATCGTCGACGGCGTGCATGACGCCGGTCGGCTCGTAGTAGACGGCACCGGACTCGGGCACGACCAGCTGCTCGCCTTCGGAACCGATCAGATACCCCATGCGCGGAGCGTACACATTCGCGCGCACGCCGTCTGGATGACGGGCCGCCGAATTATTGCTCCGGCAGTTGGATCGTCACCGTCGTTCCGGGACTGCCGGCGATCGCGACCCGGCCGCGATGCGCGGCGACGACACCCGACACGATCGACAGGCCCAGACCGGTACTTCCCTGATCCTGCGAACGATTGCTGTCGCCGTGCACGAATCGCTCCATCACACGCGGCAGCAGGTCGGACGGAATCCCCGGGCCGTCATCGGCCACCACGACCTCGACGGCCCGATCAGGCAACGTACGTACGGTGAGGCGAATCGTCGTGTCCGGCGGCGTGTGGATGCGCGCGTTCGCGAGCAGATTCGCGAGTACCTGATGCAGCCGGTCGCGATCACCGGTGAGCACGACCGGTTCGTCCGGCAGCTCGAGGCCCCAATGATGATCGCGGCCGGCCGCCTGGCTGTCGGTGATGGCGTCGATCGCCAGCCGGCTGAGGTCGACCTCGGCCCGCTCGAGCGGACGTCCGGTGTCCAGGCGGGCCAACAGCAGCAGGTCGTCGACGACGCTGCCCATCCGCTTCGTCTCGGACTCGATGCGCCGAAGCGAGTCGGCGACCATGGGCGACATCTCCGCACGGTCGCGCTGCGCGAGTTCCGCGTGCGCGCGCACGACGGCCAGCGGGGTACGCAGTTCGTGGCTGGCGTCGGCGAGGAAGCTGCGCAGTCGTTGCTGGTCGGCGTTGCGTCCTTCGAGCGCCGCGTCGATGCGATCGAGCATGTGGTTGAAAGCGGTGCTCACCTTCCCGACCTCGGTCTCGGGCGGCGCGGACGGCACTCGTTCCCGCAGGCGCACGTCCTCGCTGTCGAGCCGCAACCGGGCGACGAGTCCGGCCGTCGTGGCGACGCGCGACAGTGGCCGCAGCGACCACCGGACGGCCAACGCCCCGAGCACTCCGATGATCGCCAGCACGACGGCGAAGATGATCAACTCGGACAGGACGAGGTGGCGCAGCGTCTCGTCGACCGGCTCCTGCGGCAGGCCGGTGATCAACACGCCGCCGTCCGGCTCGGACACCGCAACGATGCGATACGCGCCGAGCCCGGGCAGCTCGACCGACCGACTGTGTGTGCTCGGACGAACCCCCTCGACGGCCGCCCGGGTGTCGGTCGTCACGTGCGGGCTCTCGTTGTTGTCGGTGATCACCCCGATCGACGTGATCTGGCCGTCCAGCGTGCGCGCGCTGAGCGTGCCGACCGCCTGGCCGACCGTCGTCGTCTCGGCGTTGTCGGTGTCATGATCGGGATCGGTGAGCGCCGCGGCGTAGCGCGCCGAGGCCGCCGACAGCTGCTGGTCGAGCCGATTGAGCAGGAATCCCCGCAGTACCAGGTAGGTCGCGACGCCGACCGCCGCGCAGGCGAGCAGCAACAACGCGACGAGCAACGCGGTGAGCCGGACGCGCAGCGGCTGACGAGCCGTCCACGACCGCACCGTCCCGCGCCCCAGCACCCGCCCGCTCCCGATGGTCTCGTCCGGCCGAGTCGGGCCGAATCTGGTGTGCGTCAGTAGATCTCGATCACCTCATAATCGCCTATCAACGAGGCGTTCAGGCCCTATCATTCTGTCCCGAGCGGTCGGTGGGCCGGCGTCGCTCCAAGGGGATTCGATGCGCGCTCGGGGTTGGTTGGCCGGCTGGCTCGCCGTGATGGTGATCGGTGTCGCCCTGGCGCTCGTGCCGTGGGCCGCGGCCGGCGCGCAGACCGTCCGGCTGGCCGGTTCGTTCACCACGATCGAGACGATCACCGACGCAGGCAAGGTCGTGGGCCAGGCCGACGGCCAGCGACACACCTCCGTCTGGACGTTCACCCCCACGTGCCCATCGGGTGCCTGCGCCACCAGCCTGCACCGGATCACGATCTTCAACACCGAGCGCACGCAGACGTTGACGCTCGCGGCCGACGGCAGCTACCAGGGGTCGACGTCCGGCGACACCGCGAACTGCCTCTTCCAGAACGGTACGGTCCGCGTCGCCAACGGTTACGCCCTCGCGACCACGCTCGCCCTCACGGTCACGTCCTCCGACGGCCGCGGCGCTACGGCGTACACCGGCACCGTCCAGCTGACCTATACCGAGCGGGCCAGCACCGTCGGCAACAAGAACTGCCCGAACACCCATGAGGCGTACACATTCGCCGCAACCATCGACCCGATCGCGACGGCCACACTGGTCGGGCCGCCGTCGCTGATTCCGGCGAGCTCGTCGGCAACGACGACGTCTCGGCCCGCCGCGCGGCGTTCGTCGACCCCGGCGCCGGCGGCAACGCCGGGACGGCGTTCGTCGCTCACCGCATCCCTGCACAGCCCGGCCACCGTCCTCGGCAATCCGCTGCGCGACCTGATCAACCTCCTGATCGCGTTCGCCGCAATCACGTTGATCACCTTCCCGGCCCAACTCTTCAACCGCACGCTCGAGGAGAACTACGACGAGATCGCGGCCGGCTGGGAGCGACGGCTGCACGGTCTGCGCCGGCTGCGCGAGCGGATCGCGAAAAACAAGAACGAGTGGCTGTCGTTCGCTGTCGTCTCGATCGGCGGCGCGATCCTGGGCAGCCTGCTCAGCCCGAACGTCGCGTTCGACGAGATCACCGCGATCTCGTTCGCCGCCACGCTGGCCGCGATCGTTATCGGTACCGGGTTGTCGGTGCTGATCCCCCGTATCTATCGGAACATTCGCGACCGAGACGCGGCCAGCCATCTCACCGCGCTACCGGCCGGTCTGCTGATCGCGGGCGTCTGCGTGCTCGTGTCCCGACTGACCAATTTCCAACCCGGCTACCTGTACGGAGTTATCGCCGGGGTCGCTTTCGCCGCCAAACTGCCCGAGCGCGAGGAGGCTCACGTCGTCGGGATCTCGCACGCCGTGTCGCTCGCGATCTCGATCCTGGCCTGGTGCGCGTGGGTACCTGTCAATCACGCGGCCGCCGCCAGCCACGCCAGCTGGGGCATTGTCTTCGTCGACGACGTCCTCGGCGCGCTCGTCGTCGGTGGCCTTGTCGGGAACGCGATCAACCTTGTCCCGCTGCGGTTTCTGCCCGGATCGACGTTGTGGGCATGGCGGCGCCTGGCCAGCATCGGACTACTGGCACTCACCCTGGCCGGCGTCGTCGCGATCCTCCTCAATCCGACGGATCACCCGGACCAGCCGGCCCATCCGCCGCTGATCACGATCGCGGTGCTGCTCGCGGTCTTCGGCGGCATCAGCATCGCCTTCGCCGCCTACTGGGAGCGGCGCCGTACGTCCGCGGAGGACGACGAAACCGAGGAGGAGCAAACCGACGACGGAACCGACGACCCGACGGAAAGGTCACCTGACATCGCGGTAACCGCGGGCGACGATGTCGACGAGCAAGCCGTCGCAGCCGAGCCGAGCGAGACCCTGGACTGAGATTCAGTCCTCGTCGTGCCGGTGGAACCCGAAGAACCCGCGCCGCTTGATCATCGTCGCGACGTCGCCGGGCACCATCTTCTCCCACATCTCGTCGCCCTTGGCGATGCGCTTCAGGACGTCCCGGCTCATGATCGGCAGGTAGTCGGGCTTGTAGTTGTCGAGGTCGACGAAACTGCCCCGCCGGGCCAGATAGTCATAGAGCGGCTGCAGATCCTCGGCGACAGACACGGTGTCGACGGTGGTCACCCCGTCGCCGTTGAGCATCGGATAGACGAACAGCTTGAGGTCGTTCTTGAACAATCGTCCGAAACTTTCGAGGATTCCGCCCGGCAACTTCGCGTGGTTCTCCTCATGGAAGAGGTCCATCAGGCTCGGTACGCCCATCACGATCCCGATTCGCCCATCGGTTCGCCAGGCGAGATACGCCGCGAGGCGGTGGTACTCGACGTAGTCGCTGATGATGACGGTCAGCCCGCATTCGGCGAGCAGATCGGCCCGAGCCAGGAAGTCGCGCCGATCGACATCGGCGCCGCCGGCCAGCAGGTTCGCCATGGTGAGTTCGGTCAGCCGCAGGATCTCCCGGTCGGCGTTGGCCGGATCGGCCGAGAAGTGTTCGAAGGCGCAGTCGAGCATGTCGATGTTGACCACCGTCGGGGGGCGAAAGCTGCCGCGCTCGACCAGAATCGCCTTCTTGCGCAGGGCTTCGCTGGGCTGCAGCACCTCGCGGTCGGGCGCGAACATCGCGACACCACTGAGGCCGACCTGGACGAGTTTCAACGCCATCACCCGGTTGTCGACCGAGCGGAACTCGATGCCCTTGAGCTGGATCATGTCGATCTCGATGCGGCCGGTCGTCAATCGGTCGAGCAGGCTTTCGACCAGTTCCTCGGGCTCGTGATGCTGGAAGAACGCGCCGTACAACAGGTTGACGCCGACGATGCCGAGCGCCTCCTGCTGCAGGGCCGCTTCGCTGTCGAGCATCCGGACGTGCACGATGATCTGGCTCGGGTCGTCGCGCACGTGCGACTGGAATTTGACGCCCATCCAGCCATGACATTCGTTGCCGCCGCGATAGCTACGAGCGACGACGGTGTCGGCGAAGGCGAAGAACGCGTTCGAGTCGCCGCGTTCCTCGTTGAGCCGCTCGAGATTGAGGCTGAATTCGTGGTCGAGCATGGCCTGCAGCCGACCCATCGACACGTACCGGTCGGATTTGCCGTAGACCGCGTCACTCACGGCCATGTCGTACGCCGAGATCGACTTCGCGACGGTGCCGGCGGCGCCGCCGGCGCGGAAGAACCAGCGCGCCACCTCTTGCCCGGCCCCGATCTCGGCGATGGTCCCGTACCAGCGCGGGTCAAGGTTGATCTTCAATGCTTTCTGGAGCGTGTCGGTGGACGGTTCCATCGCGAGCGTCTCCCAAACTTCGACGTTTTCCGGCGGCGTCACGATATCGCCTCCGTGTTACCGACGGGGGAAACGCGGCAAACGCGCCGAGCGTTACAGCGACGCGATGACGTCCGTCGAGGCGACCGGCACCGAGAACATCGGGTAGTCGTACGCGAACGCGTTGTCGTGCTCGTCGATCGACGTCGCGGCTGTGCAGTCGGTCAGGGTGAACACGCGGAAGCCGTTCTCGTAGCCGGTACGCATCGTCGACTCGACGCAGCAGTTCGTCAGGAAGCCGCCCAGGATGATCGTGTCGATTCCCTTACTGCGCAGGATGAAATCCAGATTCGTACTGGCGAAGGTGTCGAGGCCGCGCTTGCCCTCGATGACGATGTCCCCGTCGGCCGGCGTCAGGTCGTCGACGATCGCGGCGCCCCAGGTGCCCTTGACGAACGCGTTGCCGTCGACGACGCCCTTGAGGATTCCGTAGGGGTGCTTGCTGAGCTCGCCGTACCCGGGCGCGAAGGTGATCGGCGCGTGCAGGATCGCGACCCCGGCAGCGCGCGCCGCGTCGACGAGCGCGACGGTGTTGGCGAGCATCCCGGTCTTGTTCATGACGGGCGCGACGGCGTCATGCAGCACGCCTCCGTCGCTCGTGAACTCGTTCTGGAACTCGATGAGGACGAGGGCGGTCTTCTCCGGGTCGAGCTGGAGGGCGGTCGCGGTCATGGGGCACCTGGCTTCCAACGGGAAGGGTCGCTGACGTCCCCATTGAACGCGCGATCCGAAGCGGCCGACAAGGCTTTCGCCGTGGGAGCCGGGTCGGCGTTGACGACTTTGGCGTGCCTAACTTAGGGCCGTTCGCGGTGCCCGACCTCATCCGCGCGATCGACCGCGGGGTCCAGGCGGCGTCCCACCGGTTGGCGTCCCGCGACTAGCTCGAGCCGGCCAGGGCCGCGTCGACTCCGGCCTCGACGTGGATCCGGGTCGTCGGAAACACCGGGACGGGACTGTCCGGGGCGCTGATCAGCAACTCGATCTCGGTGCAGCCCAGGATGATCCCCGTGGCTCCGGCGGCGACGAGCCGATCGATGACGGCTTGGTAGGCGGCCCGGGACTCATCCTTGATCACGCCGAGGCAGAGCTCGTCGTAGATGATCCGGTGGACCGTCGCCCGATCGTCGGCGTCCGGGACGAGGACGGTCAGCCCGTGCCCGGCCAGCCGATCGCGATAGAACGACTGCTCCATCGTGAACGCCGTCCCGAGCAGCCCGATCGTCGTCTGCCCGGCGCGTAACACGGCGGCCGCCGTCGTGTCGGCCAGGTTGATCATCGGGATGTCGATCGCCGCTTCGATCTGTTCCGCGACCTTGTGCATGGTGTTCGTGCAGAGCAGCACGAAGTCGGCCCCGGCCGCCTGCAGTCGCTGCGCCTCGCCGGCCAGCACCCGTCCGGCCTCGTCCCAGTCACCGGCCATCTGCAGGCGCTCGATCTCGGCGAAATCGACCGACAGCATCACGCAGCGCGCCGAGTGCAACCCCCCGAGCCGTTCGCGGACGAACTCGTTGGCCAGCCGGTAGTACTCAGCGCTGGATTCCCAGCTCATCCCACCGAGCAGGCCGATCGTGCGCATCGAGGACGTCATGGGTCGCATCATTACACGCAATTCAGGCGATCAGGCGTCGAGCCCGTCCCAGGACCAGTGCGGCAGTCGCAGACCGTCCGGGACGTCGTCCTCGGACGCGGGGTACCGCGCCATCGTCGTCGTCGTCGCCCAGGCGAAGTAGTCGTGCAGCACCGGCCGGACGGGCGCGTCGGCGGCGATGCCGACATCGGTCATCGCCTGGTCGAAGCAGGCGATCGCGAGCTCGTCCATCTCGTGGTGCTCGCCGTGCCCGCTGTGCAGCCGGACAACCTCGCTCTCGTCGCCGTAGCGCGCCGTGTAATCGGCCGGGCCGCCGAGCGCCTCGGCCCAGTAGGCGGCCAGCCGCTCACCGTGGTCGGCGCGATAGCCGTGACTGAACGCATGACTGACGACCTCGTCGGCCATCACCCGAGCGTGCCAGGCCTCGGCCAGGCGCAGCATCCCGCCGTGGCCGCCGGCCGCCTCGTAGACGGATTCCATGGGCACAACGGTCGCACATCCCGCGGCGCGAACGCAGTCAGCCGCCGAGCGGTACACATGAGGGCGAGCAGCTGAGCTGCTCGCCCTCATGTGCTGTGGAGGTGGCGGGAATCGAACCCGCGTCCTCCGTCGCTTCAACAGGACTTCTCCGGGCGCAGTGTGCGCTGTCTCTACTCGGCCCCACCGGTCATGCACACAAGCCGGTGTGACAGGCCCAGTCGCTGTGAGTTGTCCCGTCCGCCCCCGCGACCGGCGGTGGACGGTAAGTCACCTAGCTGATGCCAGCTGACCGGGCCGGTGACGAACCCGGGCTGACAGAGTCGCTCTGCTGACTTAGGCAGCGAGAGCGAACTCGGCGCGATTGTCATCGGCGCTTATTTTGTTTGCATCGCTTTTTTAACGAGGTCAGCAATGCGGTCCTCGGCCCGCTTCTCCTGTCTCGACGTCCGGAGTCGAGACCATTCACCCCCTGGGATCGGTCTGTTCAACGTCAAGACTAGCGAGTCGGGTAGAAATAGTTCGTGCCACCGGCCACCGCTCGCGAAATCGAGAGCAAGTTCGACGTCGCTCCCGACTTCGAGCTTCCGTCTCTCGAACGCTTTCACGGCGCGGACGGACGGATCGACGTCGACGACGTGGCGCTGTCGAGCACCTACTACGACACCGCCGATCTCGACCTGCTGCGCTACCGCCTGACCCTGCGCCGGCGCGAGGGCGACGCCGACACCGGCTGGCAGCTGAAGGTGCCCGGCGACGGGTTCCGCACCGAACTGCACTGGCCGCTCGAGCGGCGCCGAGCCGCCGCCGGAGACTGGCCGCGCTGCTGCGCCCGTTCCTGCGGCGGGACGACGCCGACCGAGATCGTCCGCCTCGACGTGACGCGAACGCGGCACCGGATCTTCGACGGCGACGGCGCAGCTCATCGCCGAGGTGGCGCAGCGACGACGTCCGGGCGCACGAGCTCGGCGCCGACAGTCCGGGCGCGGCGCTGGCACGAGGTCGAGGTCGAACTCGGTCCGGCCGGCAGCCTGGACGCCCTCGAAGCCCTGTCGACCGCGGTCGTGAAGGCCGGCGCCTATCCGTCGACGAGCCGCTCGAAGCTGGCCCGGCCGCTGCTCGGCATCGGCAACGAGGGCCTCGGCACGCCGCGCGCATCCGCAGGGGCGGTGCTCATCGACTACATCGCCGCCCAGAGCGACGCGATCGTCGCCGGCCACTTCGCCATCTCGCGGGACGCCAAGGACTCGATCCATCAGACCCGGGTGGCCGGTCGACGGCTGCGCAGCACGCTGCGCACCTTCGAAGCGTTGTTCGACGAGCGAGCAGGCGATCTGGCTCGAGAACGAACTCAGTGGTACGCCGGTCGTGCTCGGCGAGGTCCGCGACCGCGAGGTGCTGCGCGCCCGGCTGCGCGCGGCCATCGCCGACCTGCCGCCCGAGCTCATCGTCGGCCCGGTCGCCGAGCAGATCGACACGCGACTGGCCGGCGAGATCGCCGAGCGACGGGCCGCCGCCCTCGAGGCGATGGCCGGCGAACGCGCTACGCGACCCTGCTGGCCGCCGTGACCGACTGGCGCGACGATCCCGCCGTTCACGGCCGCGGCCGGCCGCCCGGCCCAGCACCCTGCACGACCGGTCGACGAGGCTGAACAGCGCCTCGGCAAGCGGCTGCGCGCGGCCACGACGCCGTCCGGGCACCGACGAGCAGATGCACCGGGCCCGCAAGGCCGGCAAGCGGGCGCGCTACGCGGTCGAGGCGGCCGACGGCGAGCAGTCGAAAGAGATCGCCCGCGGCAAGGAGCTCCAGGACCTGCTCGGCGAGTTCCAGGACAGCGTGGTCGCCGCCGAGATCCTGCGGCGGCTGGCCGACGATGCCTGGAGCCACGGCGAGAACGCGTTCACCTACGGCGTGCTGCTGGCGAGTGAACGGTCGAGAGCCGCGCAGATCCGCACCGAAGCCCGCCGGACCTGAAATCGAGTCAAGTTGTGACGGCTATTCCGTCATAACTTGACTCGATTTGGCGGCGGCGCCGAAGCTCAGTCCATGCCCTTGTTGCGGCGTCCGAGCGCCCGGCTGACCTCCCGGTCGGCGTCGCGCGTGGCCAGATCCTGCCGCTTGTCGTAGGTCTTCTTGCCCTTGGCCAGGGCGATCTCGACCTTGACCTTGCCGGCCGAGAAGTAGATCGACAGCGGGACGAGGGTCAGTCCGCTCTCCTTCGTCTTGCCGATCAGCCGCAGGATCTCGCCGTTGTGCAGCAGCAGCTTGCGGGTGCGGCGCGGCTCGTGGTTGGTCCAGCTGCCCTGTTCGTACTCCGGAATGTGGACGTTGTGCAGGAACATCTCGCCGTCGTCGATCGTGGCGAACCCGTCGACGAGTGAAGCGCGGCCCAGCCGCAGCGACTTGACCTCGGTGCCGGTCAGCACGACGCCCGGCCTCGAACGTGTCGAGGATCGAGTAGTCGTGGCGGGCCTTGCGGTTCTGCGCGATGATCTTGCGCCCCGCCGTCGCGGTTGCTGGACGCGGCCGACGGTGCCGCCGGGCATGACTCATGGCGCCTGAGCAAGCGTACGTACAGGCGCAGCGTCGTATACGCGGTGACCGCCGCGAGCACGACACCGGCGAGCAACGAGATGCCACCGGCGATGATCACGTCGTTCGTCGTGAGGTCGGGCAGCACCTTGCTGGCGACCTGGTGCGGAAGATGCTGTCGAGGACGTACCACTTGCCGAGCACAGGCGACCCCGAGCGCGACGATGCCACCGATCGCGGCGGCGATGACCGCCTCGATCATGAACGGCAGTTGGGTCATCCAGCGCGAGGCCCCGACCAGACGCATGATGTTGGTCTCGTTGCGTCGTTGCAGCGGCGGCCACCTGGATCGTGATCGCCATCAGGATGATCGCGCAGATCAGCACGATCGACGCCGCGACGATGGCGGCCAGCAGCCCGCTGCTGAACAGCTGCAGGATCGTCTTCAGCGTCTCGTTCTCGTTCTGGACCTGGTAGACGCCGGCGTCGTGTCTCGTAGCGCGTCGGCGACCGCCGTTGTAGTCACGCGTAGATGTTCTTCAGCTTCACGGTGAAGGACGCCGGGCAGGTCGCCGAGCTTCAGGAACTGCGCCTCAGCCGGGTCGAGCGTCTTGAGCGCGATGCCTGTACGCCTCGTGCTGACTGACGTACGTGACCGACTTGACCTGTGCGTCGCTCTGCAGCTTGGTCTGCAGCGCGTCCGTTCGGCGATCGGTGATGGCGCGCCGTGCACGGGGTCGCCGGTCGTCGAATCGCACAGGTAGATCGAGACGTTGAGCTTGCCCTGGTACTGGTCACTGAACCGGTCGATCTCGACGCCGGTCAGGATCGCCGCGGCCACGAACGACAGCGAGACGGCCGTCGTGAGGACGAGCGCGATCGTCATCAGCAGGTTGCGGCGCAGCCCGTCGGCCACACCGGACATCACGAAGTTGGCGCGCATTACTTCCTCACTGCTGGACGGCTGTCGGTACTGGACAGGTCAATGCGGCGACGCGGCCGCGAGGTCAACGGCCGACGCCGTAGACGCCGCGGGACTGGTCACGGACGACCTTGCCCGATGTCGAGCTCGATGACCCGGCGGCGCATGGCATCGACGATGTTGTTGTCGTGGGTGGCCATGACCACGGTGGTGCCGGTGCGGTTGATGCGCTCGAGCAGGCCCATGATCCCCTGGCTGGTGTCGGGGTCGAGGTTTCCGGTCGGCTCGTCGGCCAGCAGCACCAGCGGGCGGTTGACGAACGCCCGGGCGATCGCGACGCGCTGCTGCTCACCGCCGGACAGCTCGTTGGGCAGCCGGTGCGCCTTGCCCTCCAGGCCGACCAGCTCGAGCACCTCGGGGACGGTGCGCTTGATCGACGCTGCGACTTGTTGATCACCTCGAGCGCGAACGCGACGTTCTCGTAGACGGTCTTCTTGGGCAGCAGCCGGAAGTCCTGGAAGACGCAGCCGATCGTGCGGCGCAGGTCCGGCACCTTGCGGCCGGGCAGGCGTGCCGACGTCGCGGCCGTCGACCGTGACCCGCCCGGAGTTGGCCAGTTCTTCGCGCAGCAGCAGCCGCAGCACGGTCGACTTGCCGGAGCCGGACGGCCCGATGAGGAAGACGAACTCGCCCTTGTCGATCATGATCGAGACGTCGTCGAGCGCCGGGCGGGCTACTCGTCGGGTAGATCTTGGTGACGTTGTCGAGCTGGATCACGGAATCGGAAGCCTACCTAACAGATACCTCGGTTCGCCGGCTCAAGCCGACTGCGGCGCCAGCGGATTCCGGCCTCGATGAAGTCGTCGATGTCACCGTCGAGCACCGCCTGCGGGTTGCCGACCTCGTGCTCGGTCCGCAGGTCCTTGACCATCTGGTACGGGTGCAGCGACGTAGCTGCGCATCTGGTTGCCCCAGCTCGAGCCGCCGTCCTTGAGCGCGTCCATCTTGGCCTGCTCCTCCTGCCGGCGCCGCTCGAGCAGCTTGGCCTGCAGGACGTCCATGGCGCTGGCGCCGGTTCTGGATCTGGCTGCGCTCGTTCTGGCAGCTGACCACGATCCCGGTCGGCAGGTGGGTGATGCGCACCGCCGAGTCGGTCGTGTTGACGCCCTGGCCGCCGGGGCCGGACGAGCGGTAGACATCGACGCGGATGTCGTCGTCGGGGATGTCGACGTGATCGGACTGACTCGACGACCGGCAGCACCTCGACCCCGGCGAAGCTGGTCTGGCGGCGGCCCTGGTTGTCGAACGGGCTGATCCGGACGAGCCGGTGGGTGCCCTGCTCGACGCAGAGCGTGCCGTAGGCGTAGGGCGCCTTGACCCGGAAGGTGGCCGACTTGATGCCGGCCTCTTCGGCGTAGGACGTGTCGAGGACGTCGGTCGCGTAGTTGTGCCGCTCGGCCCAGCGCAGGTACATGCGCAGCAGCATCTCGGCCCAGTCGGCGGCGTCGACGCCACCGGCCTCGGCGCGGATCGTCACGAGCGCCTCGCGCGCGTCGTACTCCCCTGACAGCAGCGTGCGGACCTCGAGCTCGTCGATGCTCTTGCGCAGCGCCACGAGCTCGTCCTCGACCTCGGCGCGGCTGTCCTCGTCGTCCTCGCCCTCGGCGAGCTCCCAGAGCGTCTGGGCGTCGTCGAGGCGCCGGCGGAGGTCCTCGACCCGCCGGATCTCGCCCTGCGCGTAGGACAGCCGGCTGGTGATCTTCTGGGCCTGCTCAGGGTCGTCCCACAGATCGGGCGCGGACGCCTGCGCCTCGAGCTCCGCCGCGTCCTTGCGCAGCTTGTCGAGGTCGAGCACAGCCTCGATGCTCGCCAGGGTCGCGGACAGCTCTTTCAGCTCGGCGGGGACGTCGGTCACAACCGCCGAGCGTACGCGAGCGCGCGGCTAGTCCGTCCCGCCGTCGAGGCCGGGCGTCGCCTTCGTCGGCGCCGGCGAGGCGTCGTGCTCGGTGAGCTCGACATGCAGCTCGACATCCAGCGAGCTCTCGGCGGTCGTCCGGACCCGGAACTGGCCACCCCAGGTCAGCTCGGTGACGTCGAACGGAACCGTTACCGCGATCCAACTGCCATCCGACAGGTCCCGGGCCGATACGGCTCGTTCGGTGAGGATCGATCCGCTGCCATCGGCGACGTCGACGACGGCCAGGACTCGATCCGGCGCCGGACCCGATCGGCGCAGTCGGAAGGTGACGTCGTAACGACCGGGCATGAACGGCATGTACGGCCCGAACATCGCGAAGCCGGCGTCGCGCTTGTCGACGTGGACGACCTTGCGACCGTCAACGACCCGCTCGGTCCCGATCACGTGTTGCAGCCGATTCTGCCGCTCGGGCCAAGCCTGTTCGAAGATCGACGCGTGCAGCGCGCGCAGGGCATCGACGTCCGGTTCGCGGTCGGCGCGCGTGGCCTCGAGCCACCAGATGAAGCTGTCGTCGGGCGCCGTCGAACCCAGGACGGTCCGCCGCAGGACCTCGCCCAGGGCCGCGTCGCCGGACTCGGGCGGGAAGAGCGGCAGCAGCTCGCCGGTGCCGGGTTCGCGGCACAGCCACAGGCCGCGAACGCTGGTCACGTCGAACCCGGCCAGTGTGACCAGCTCGATCGCCTCGGCGGAGCTGAATTCGATCGTGTGTTCAGGCATCGTCCAGAGCAGCGCGCTGGTCACGTCGCGTTGTGGCGAATCGATGACCAACCAGCCGCCCGGCTGGATGACACGGTGACATTCGACGAGGAAGTCGACCGCGTCGTCGCCGAACAAGTGCTCGAAGTTCTGGCCCGAGAAGAGCAGCTCGACCGACGCGTCGTCGACGCCGTCCATCTGGGCGACCGAGCTCTTGACCCATTCCACCTCGGCCGGCAGGTCGTCGGGCTTCTCGGTGTACAGCTCGAGCCCGATGTGCTTGGTGACCGGCCCGTAGAACTCGGTGATCCAGTCGAAGTAGAGCGTTCCGGCGCAGCCGGCGCTGAGCATCGTGCCGGTGATCTTCGGCATGCGTGACAATTCGGCACTGCGGAGGAAGTGCAGCGCCAGATTGAACCCCGACAGGCCCGACGGGTGAGCGGTCCCTACGCCAGCCGCGGATGACGCGGGGCGGGGCTGCGTCGTCCAATTGTGTTTGCGAGCCACCGCCTCGGCGCGAGAGGTCGCGGCGATCGCGGCTCGTCGAAGTCGGGGTCGGACTGAATTCACGGTGCGCCCTTCGGGTCGAGATCGGACGTCGGGACCGTAACACCCGGCGGCGGTCAAACAGGCGACGATCGTCCGGCGCCGACAGGTGTGTAGGCCCCCGCAAGTCGAGGTTCTGAGCGATATCGGCGTCGATCGCCAGCCCGATCGGACCGTGTTACGTTCGGAAAGAGCCCGACCCCGGCGTTTACTTCGGCGCCCGCGAACCCCCGAAAGCGTGGCCGTCCATGACTCGTGTGCGATTTGTCGTAGCTCTGCTGGCCGGCTTGACGGTCACCGCGTCGTTCGCGACACCGGCACTCGCCGCGAGCCCGCCGTGGCCACAGTTCGGACGGGATCCGTCCCACACCCAGATCGCCGCTTCCGATGCGACGATCACTCCGGCGAATGTGTCGACGCTGCAACGGTTGTTCGCCACCACATTGAGCGACGTCGCCGACGGCACCCCGATCTACCAGCCGGGAGTGAGCACGGCGGGCGGGGTGCGCAACCTGCTGTTCGTGACCACTCACAACGGCACGACGATCGCTGTGGACGCCGACTCGGGCGCCGTCGTTTGGTCGCAGCAGGTCGGGCCGGGCTCGTGCAAGATCAACAACGGAACGTCGACGTGTTACACCACGGCCGCGCCTGCGCTCGATCCATCCGGCCAGTACGTGTACGCCTACGGCCTGGACGGCAAGGTCCACAAGTACGCAGCGGGGACCGGCGCCGAGACGACGACCGGCGGCTGGCCCGAGACGTCGACTCTGAAGGACTTCGACGAGAAGGGCTCGGGCGACCTCGCGGTTGCAACCGCCCGCAACGGGACGTCCTACCTGTACGTCCCGTCCAGCGGGTATCCGGGTGATCGCGGCGACTACCAGGGTCACGTGACGACGATCAACCTGTCGACGGGCGCGCAGACCGTCTTCAACACGCAATGCAGTACGCAGAACGTGCACTTCGTGGAGACCCCGGCGACTCCGGACTGCGCACAGGTCCAGTCGGCTGTGTGGGCGCGACCGGGTGTCGTGTACGACGCGGCTCTCGACCGAATCTTCTTCGTGACCGGCAACGCCGACTATGCGCCCGCGTCAGGAGACTGGGGTGACACCGTCATCGCGCTGTCACCGGACGGCACCGGCCAACCGCTCGATGCATGGACGCCGGCGAACTACCAGCACCTGCAAGACACCGACGAGGATCTCGGCAGCACGGCCCCGACCCTGCTGCCGAAGGTGGCCGGCAGCGCGTACGACAACCTCGGCGTTCAGGGCGGCAAGGATCAGCAGCTGCACCTGCTCAATCTGGCCGACCTGAGCGGGCAGGGCGGCCCCGGCCACACCGGCGGGGAGCTCGCGACCATCAACGTCCCGCAGGGTGGCCAGGTACTGACCCAGCCGCTGGCCTGGACCGATCCCGATACCGGAACGACCTGGATGATCGTCGCGACCGCCAGCGGGATCTCGGGAATGCGGCTCACCGCCGACGGCGCGGGCAAGCCGGTGCTGACGACCGCGTGGAAGTCGACCGTCGGCGGCTTCAGCCCGGTGATGTCCAACGGCGTCGTGTTCTATGTGACCGGTGCCGGCCTCGTCGGGCTCAACGCCGCCACCGGCGCCCAGGTCTTCTCCGACGGGGTGTCGACCGGCGTGCACTGGAACAGCGCGATCGTCGTCGGCTCGACCGTCTACTACACCGATGGCCACAACCGACTCACCGCGTACCGGCTGCCGGCGACGTCGAACCCGACCGGAAACACGTTCACAGCCCCGACGTCGCTGACCTCGGGCCAGGTCGCGCACTCGCCCTCGGGCCAGTACCAACTGGCGATGCAGACCGACGGCAACCTGGTGCTGTACGGCAACGGGCGCGCGCTGTGGTCATCCGGCACGTTCGGGCATCCCGGCGCATTCCTCGCCGTGCAGGCCGACGGCAACCTGGTCGTCTACAGCGCCGGCGTCCAGCCGCTGTGGTCGACGAATACGAGCGGCACGGGGTCCGGACACTCGCTGGTCCTGCAGGACGACGGGAACCTCGTGCTGTACGGCAGCACCGGCCCGGTCTGGAACAGCGGCCGAGCCGGCGCCGAGAGTCTGGTGCCCGGCGGATCGCTCAGCGCCGGCCAATACCTGATTTCGCCCGACAGCCGGCACCGGCTGATCATGCAGGGCGACGGAAACCTGGTGATCTACGGGCCGAACGGGGCGACGTGGTCGACCGGGACGTACGGGCCGGCCACCGCCCCGGTCACCTACGTGCAGAGTGACGGCAACGTCGTCTACTACCCGGCGCCGGGCCAGCCGGCCAAGTGGAATGCCGGGACCTACGGTCACGCGGTAACGCAGCTGGTGATGCAGAGCGACGGCAATCTGGTGCTGTACGGACCCGGTGGTCCGCTCTGGTCGTCCAGGACCAGCGGGCGTTGAGGCGCACCTGCCTCAGGATTGGATCGGAGCGCGGGCGCGCGACACGACGTCCTCGGCGATGCCCTTCCCGAAGCCGAACATCGCTCCGAAGGCGATCGTGACGTTCTTCGAGCACCGCAGCGTGACGACGGAGCCGTCGGCGCTGATGTCGGCCGTCGTGACGATCGACGCGCGGTCGGCCGCACGGCCGAGGTAAGCGCGAACCGCGTCCTCGGCGGACGCGAGCTGCAGGTAACGCTGGCCGGCCGCCCCGCTTCGCGATTGGTCGAGGTCGACGGACGACGCGGCCGCGGTGGCGGCTCCGTCGCAGATGCCCTGCAGCGCCCGGTGTTGGACGAAGGCATCGCCGGCCGCGACGGCTCCGGCGACGACGATGAACGCGATGATGAAGAAGCCCAGGATGAGCGGGATCGTCGACCCTGCGTCGGCGGTCGGCCGACCTCGCGGCGTCCTCACCGCACCGTCCGATAGTCGTCGACGTGCACGACGTACTTACCGATCGTCGTCACACCCTGACCGGCGATCAGTGTCGGCACGGCCGGCAATCGCACGGACCGGCTGACGCAGATCGTGAACGTGGCACCGGGCGCCAAGGCCGGCGCGATCGCCCGAGCGTCGCAACCGGCGCCGTCCGCGACGTAGTGAATCGCCGGTCGCTCGTCGATCCCCTCGTCGGCCAATGCGAGCGACGCGGCGATCTCGGCCCGGCGCAGCCCGTCGGCCGTCGACTCGGCGGTGGCGAATGCGCGGCCGGCCTCACGCGCCGCCTGCGTGACGGCCAGGGTGCTGCGCTGAACGTCCGCAACGGTCACGATCAGGTACACCAGGGGCACCATGATCAGCACGGCGATGAAGATGAACTCGAGGATCGCGCTGCCGTCGTCCGCCGTCCGGCCGTCGCCGTCGCCGCGCTGACGTCGCAGCGTCACGAATGTGGCTCCGTCAACGCTCGGGCAGTCACGTCGATGTGGACGAACGCGCCGATCGGGAGGAAGGTCGACTTGATCCGGCCCTCGCAGTGCACGATCGCGGTCTGCAGCCCGGTGCCGGGATCGCGGCCGATGCTGCCGGTGCACGGGACGCCGTTGGCGATGCTGTCGCTGAGCGAGCCCTTGATCTCGGACGTTGCCCGCGTCGCGCCGTCCTGCGCATCGACGTTCGACGTCGCCCCGTAACGGGCGCCGTCGGACGCACTCGCGGCCACGATGTTGCGGACGTAGAAGACCACCGCCACCTGGATGACGGCAAACAGCAGGAACACCAACAACACCGAAATCATCACGAACTCGACGACGGCCGCGCCGCGATCGTCAGACGGACGCCTACTTGCTCGACGTGACTTTGTTGAGCGCATCGGTGATGGCGTTCTTGAGCGGTGTCTCGAACACACCGAGGATCGCGACGACCAGAATCGCGGTCATCACGGTGACCATGACCCAGCCCGGCACATCACCGCGATCGCCGTCGGAGTCGAAATCGGCGTCGGCGTCGTGCGGGCGCCGCACCCGGGTCGACGCCGTACTGACCCAGATCATCAGGTACTGCAGGGGATTCATGGGGGGATCCAATCTGTTGGGGTCAGTGGGTGAGCGTGACGAGCGTGAGCAGCCCCGGGTAGAGGGCGAAGAGGACGGTGACCGGCAACAGCAAGAACACGACCGGCACCATCATCGAAATCTCTTTGCGCCCACCGGCTTCGAGCAGCGCGCGTTTGCCGGCCTCGCGCACGTCGAGCGCCTGCGCGCGCAACACGTCCGCCAAGGGCGTTCCGCGCTCGATGGCGACGACGAGCCCTTGGATGAAGCGCGCGAACGGCTCGAGGGTGGTGGCTTCGGCGAGTTCAGACAGCGCGGTCGTTACCGGTACGCCGGCGCGGGTGTGCGCGAGGGCGGCGTTGAGGTCATGGGCCAACTCTCCCCGGGTCAACCGGCCGACTCGGGTGAGCGCGTCGATCGGGGCCTCGCCGGCGACCACCGACAGGGCCAGCAGATCGGCGACGACCGGGAACTCGGCGAGCATCGTCGCCTCGCGCTGGGCGAGCGCACGCGAGAGGTACCAATCGCGCCCCAGCACCCCCAGGACCAAGCCGGCGACGGCGCCGAAGGCCACCAGGATCGGGTCGACCGAACCGTGCAGTGCCGAGAGCGCGACCGTCAGCAACGCGGCCCCGACCAGCCCGAGCGCGCCCCACACGACCTGCTCGATGCGGAAATCCTCGACCGTGTCGGACGATCCGAGACCGGCCAGCCGACGACGCACTGACGCGCGTCCGCCGACGAGGCGGTCCACGAAGCGAACGGCGTCCTCCACGATCGGGCCGAACAGCGTCCGCACGATCGCGAACGGCGCGGACAGCGCGTCGGGCCGCACGAGCAGACGCGACGGCGCCGGCGCGTCGCCGAGGTACGGCGCGATCCGATCGGCCAGCCGGACCCGACGGGCCGGCGGCGCGGCGCGCATGGCGATCACGAGGCCGATCGCCAGGCAACCGCCGACGATCAGGCCGACCGTCGCGCCGCTCATCGCAGCACTCGGCGTTCCTCGGGCAGCTGCCCGATTCGCAACATGATCCGGTAGGCGACGACGCAGACCGCGGCGCCGATCGCCAACAACGTCGCGCCGCCCGGTGAGTCGTATGCGCGCACCGTGGACGACTGCGTACTGAGCAGGAGGAGCACTAGCCAGGGCGCAGCGACCGCGAGCCGAGCCGCATTGACGATCCAGCCCTGACGCGTCTCGAGTTCGGCCCGGGTTCGCGCGTCGGACCGGAGCAACTCGGACAGCGTGCGCAGCACGGTGCCGAGATCGCTACCGCCGACCTCGCGGGCCACCCGGACGGTCTCGCAGACGCGATCGCCGATGGGGTCGGACAGTTCGTGCTTGAGACCGTCCAGGCACTCGCCGAAGCGCCCGTTCGCGCGGTAGGCGACGCCGAACCGCGCGAACGGCGGGCGTAGTGCCAGGGGCCCCCGAACCGCCAACGCGGACAGCCCCTCGGGCAGCGACATCCCGGCCCGGACGGCGGAGGCGAGGTTGTCGATCGCCTCCGGCCAGAGCTCCCGCAGCGCGGTCTGGCGCCGGCGTCGCATCCGTCGCAGCACGACGATCGGCAGGAAGAATCCGAACGTCGCGAAGCACAGCGCGACGGTGATCGTGCGCGACGCGACGACGATCACCAGCGCGGCGACGATCGCGCAGCCGAACTGCGCCGCGACGACCTGGAACGGACCGATGCCGTGGACGCCGGCCTGACGGATCAGCTCGGCGCGACGGGTCATGAAGCCGACGTCCGAGCGCGCGCTCCGGTGCGGGCGCCGCGGGCCGCTGCGCCAGATCAGCAGGATCCCGACGCCGAATGTCAGCCCCAGGAGGGCGCCCATCTAGCTGCCGACCATCGGGCTCGGGCTCCGGGGGGCCAGCAGCGCCGCGAGGTCGATGCCGGCCTGCTCGTAGCGTTCGGGATGGGGCGGGTACCCGTCGGCGCGCTCGAGCCGTCCGTGCTTCGCGGTGAACAGATCAGAGGTCTCGATGACGTCGCCCTCGACCCGGCCGGTCACCGCGACGATCTCGCGAACGCGCCGATGTCCGGACGCGTCCAGGCCGAGGTGGACGACGAGGTCGAGGCTGGCCGCGACGGTCGGCACGACGAAGGCCGCCGACACGTTCTCGCCGGCCAGCAACGGCAACGTACACATCTTGACGAGCGCCTCGCGGGCGGAGTTGGCGTGCAACGTGCACATGCCGGGTAGGCCGCTGTTCAGCGCGATCAGCAGGTCGAGGCATTCTTCGTGCCGGACTTCGCCGACGATCAGGCGGGACGGCCGCATCCGCAGTGCTTCCTTGACGAGGCGGCGCATCGCGATCTCGCCGGTACCTTCGAGATTCGCTTGTCGGGTCTGTAGGGCGACGACATCGGGCAGACCGACCTGCAGCTCGAAGACTTCTTCGACGGTGATCACGCGTTCGCGCGCGGGGATCGCGGCGCAGAGGGCGTTCAGCATGGTGGTCTTCCCGGCCTGGGTCCCGCCGGCGACCAGGACGTTCAGGCCCGCCGCGATGCTGGCCTCGAGGAAGCGCGCGGCCTGGTCGGTGAGGGAGCCGAGGGCCACCAGTTCGTCCAGGGAGTTGATTCCGAGGATGAACTTGCGGATGTTGACGGCCATATGCAATCGGGTGATCTGCGGGATGACGACGTGCAGCCGCGATCCGTCCGGCAACATGGCATCGACGAATGGAGTCGAGAGGTCGACGCGTCGTCCGGAACTGCGCAGCATCCGTTCGACGAGCTCGGCGACCTGATCGGCGCTGAGGATCAGGGTCGTGAGCTCAGAACGTCCGCGGCGGGCGACGAACACCCGACCGGGCTCGTTGATCCAGATCTCTTCGACCGAGGGGTCGTCGAGGTACGGCTGCAGCGGCCCGAATCCGGCCACGGCGTCGACCACGAGCCGGTTGAGGGCGACCGTGTCGCCGAGCGTCGGCAGCGCGGACGACACCGCTCGATCGAGGTAGGCGCCGATCACCTCGTCGACGAGCCGGGCGACGGTGTCGGGTTCACGGGTCGGATCGATGCCCCGGCGTCGGACGAGTTCGCGGACCTCGCCCTCGACCAGGGCCGCACCGTTCATCATTCTTACCCCTAAGTACGAATAGCGAGATTCGCAGCGTACGGGGTAAGAAAGATCAACAAAAGCGGCATGTCCTGCCTGTGGATAACCGGGCGAGTCGGCGCGCCCCGACCCCAAACTTTGCACCCAGGATGTGGCCTCCAGCGCCGGTATGGCGCCGATTCCGCCCACAACCTGGGTGCAAAGTCTGGGGTTGGGGGCGGTGATCGGGCGCACGGTCGGCGGCTCGGCTGCCGTGGTTGGATTGGCGCAGGCGCCACCGAGCGAGCGGAGACATGACCAGGATGCGTCGGCCGTCGTGGTGGACCGAGGGCACCGACCCCGACTACCGCTTCTCGCTCGCGAACGAGCGGACGTTCCTCGCCTGGCTGCGCACGTCCTTGTCGTTGCTGGCCGGTTCGGTCGCCGTCGTCCAACTCGTCCCGTCCTTCCGCGTGGGTGGGGCGCGGACGGTCCTCGGCGCGATCCTGGCCCTCGCGGGTCTGGCGTCCGCGGTGCTCGCGTACGTCCGCTGGGCGAGCACCGAACGCGCGATGCGGCTCAAGCAGCCGCTCGGCTATTCGCAGGCGTTGCGTCTGGTGGCCGCGGCGATCGCCGGCGCGGGCGCCGTGGTCCTGCTGCTCGTCGTGTTCTCACACCGATGAGCGCACCCGATGACGAACCGATGACAACCAGATGACAAACCCGTGACGTTTCCCCCGTCGGCGATCGAACGGACGCGCCTGGCCTGGTGGCGCACCGAGCTGAGCACCCTGGCCGTCGCGGCCCTCCTGCTGAAGCTCGGAATCAGCCGGCACAACTGGCTCGAGGTCACTGCCGCCGCCTGCGCATTCGCTACGGCAGTGATCCTCTACGGCCTGGAACGCGTCGGCCGCACGCGGCTCGACATCGAACGACGAGCGCGAGCCGTACGGATCGCGGCTGCCGCCACCACGATCACGGTGGTCGTAGCCGCGGCCGGCGTCATCCGATGACGAAGCGACCGTCGCCGATCGTTCACCATTCGGCAACGCTTGTGTTTGCGTCGAGCGGAATACTCGACGTCATGACCGACTTGGCCGATCAGCTCGCCGCGCTCGAGAGCAAGTACGGCGCCGGACCGTTCGCCGTCGAGGACATCGACGACGACGATCCGGTCCTGCGCGGCGCGACCGGTCAGATCGTCGACACCTGGCGCGAGGGCTACCCGTACGACGAACGGCTGGGCCGCAGCGCCTACGAGCACGACAAGCGGCTACTGCAGATCGAGTTGCTGAAGATGCAGAAGTGGATCAAGTCCACGGGCGGCCGCCACGTGATCCTCTTCGAGGGACGCGACGCCGCGGGTAAGGGCAGCACCATCAAGCGGTTCACCGAGCATCTCAACCCGCGCGGAGCGACGGTCGTCGCGCTCGAGAAGCCGACCGATTACGAGGAGCGCCAGTGGTACTTCCAGCGCTACGTCGCGCGGCTGCCCGCCCGCGGTGAGATGACGCTGTTCGATCGGTCCTGGTACACCCGCGCCGGCGTCGAACATGTCATGGGTTTCTGCAGCCCTGAGCAGTACCACGTCTTCCTCGCGCAGGCGCCGATCTTCGAGAACCTGCTCCTCGACGACGGTTTCTCGCTCACGAAGTTCTGGTTCTCGGTGTCGCCGTCCGAGCAGCGCACCCGGTTCCTGATCCGTCAGATCGACCCGGTCCGCCAGTGGAAACTCTCGCCGATGGACCTCGCCTCGCTCGACAAGTGGGAGCAGTACACCGAGGCCAAGGAACGGATGTTCCACTACACCGACACCGATCGCGCCCCGTGGATCGTCGTCAAGAGCAACGACAAGAAGCGCGCTCGCCTGGAGGCGATCCGCCACGTCCTGTCGGCCGTCGACTACGACGACAAGGACGAGTCGATCGTGCGCACCGCCGACCCGCTCATCGTCGGCCGGGCCGTCGACGTCTTCGAGACCGCCGAGTCCGGCCGGCCGGCAGTGTCCGACCGACCGACCGTCCCGGTCTAGATCCGGATCAGACCTCGCCGACAGCAACCTCGGTCAGCACGTCCTCGACCGGCTGGGGAATGGGCGGCGCGACGGCCGCGGCGGCCCGCATCTCATTGAGCTGCGTCTTGGACGGGAACAGCGTCGCGCCCATGACGGCGCCGACCGCGAACAGACCCGAACCGATCGCGAACGCCGTCACGTAGCCGTGCGTCGCCGCGGCGGCGACCAGGCCGGCGCTGCGCGCGTGCGTCGTCAGGTAGTTGGCGGTCACCGTGGCGGTGATCGTGCTCAGCACCGCGGTGCCGACCGAACCACCGACCTGCTGCATCGTGCTGACCAGCGCGGCGGCGACTCCGGCGTCCTGCGGCTTCACGCCGGCGGTCGCGGTGTTCATCGCCGGCGCCATGACCATGCCCATCGCGAAGCCCCATCAAGATCAGCGCCGGCAGCACGCCGCTGGCGTAGCTGGAGTCCGACGTGCAGCCGGCTGAGGTAGCCGCAGCCCGAGCGAAGCCGAGGACCATGCCGATCGTGATCACGATGCGCGGGCCGAAGCGCGGCAGCGTGACGATGTTGGACATGTTCGAGCTGATCATCACGCAGGCGATCATCGGCAGGAACGCCAGCCCCGACATGACCGGGCTGAAGCCCTTGACCAGTCTGCAGGTAGTAGGTCAGGAACAGGAACACCCCGAACATCGCGATGCCGGCGATGCCGACACGGCGGCGAAGGCGACGGCCCGCGAGCCCGGTCGGCGACGACGCGCAGCGGCAGCAGCGGAACGCGCGACGCGCTGCTCGGCGACGACGAACGCCGACCAGCAGCGCCACGCCGAGCGACCAGCGAGGCGATCGTGACGCCGCCGACCAGCCGGCCGTCTCGGCGTGCGAGAAGCCGAAGACCAGGCCGAACAGCCCGGCCGAGGCCAGCACCGTGCCGACGACAGTCGATGCGCGGACGGGTCGCCGGCCGCTCGTTGACCATGTAGATCAAGGCGCCCGACGCCGGCGGCCGCGGCGAAGAAGACGTTGACGTACATCGCCCAGCGCCACGACAGGTACTGCGGTCAGCACGCCGCCGAGGATCAGGCCGACCGCGCCGCCGCCGACGGCGACCGTGCCGAAGACACCGAACGCCCGGCCGCGGTCGCGCGGGTCGCGGAACGTCGTGACGAGCGTCGACAGCGCGGCGGGCGCGAGCATCGCGCCGGCGACACCCTGCAGGGCGCGGGCGGCGACGAGCACGCCGAACGACGGCGCGGCGCCGCCGATGGCCGAGGCGATCGCGAACGCGACCAGGCCGCCGATGAAGGTGCGCTTGCGGCCGAACAGGTCGCCGACGCGTCCGCCGAGCAGCAGCAGGCTGCCGAAGGCGAGCGCGTAGGCGGTGACGATCCACTGGCGCTGGCCGTCGGCGAAGCCGAGGTCGGCCTGGGCCGAGGGCAGCGCGATGTTCACGACGGTCGCGTCGAGCACGACCATCAGCTGGGCGATCGAGACGACGACGAGGATCAGCCACCGGTGGTCGGACGCCGCGGGCCTCGGCGGCCTTCAGGTCGGCCGACGTCTTACTCGGACAAGGCAATCTCCTACGAGGGTCGGCGAGCGACGCCGCGATCGCGTTGAGCTGCGCGACGAGGTCGGCACGTGCTTGCGCATCGAGCGCGCCGAAGATCTGTTCCATCGACTGCTCGCTTGACCGTCATGGCCCGGCTCGAGCGCCGTGCGCCCGGCCGGGGTGATCTCGACGAGCCAGGCCCGCCGATCGTTCGGGTCGGCCCGCGCGTCGGCCAGCCCGTCGCGCTCGAGCGCGTCGAGGGTGTCGGTCACCGAACGCGGCGCGAAGCCCAGCCGGCCGGCCAGCGTGGCCTGCTTCATCGGCCCGTGCTCGGCGAGCTCGCCGAGCACCTTGGCCCGCGACAGCGACAGCCCGGCTGGCGCTCATCGCCTCGTCGACGGGGCGCTGGAGGCGGTGATGGAGCTCCAGAAAGGCTGGCCGATCTCCGAGGCGGACACCTCGACGGTTGACTCCCGATTCACTGCACCACTCCGGACATACGGCTGAAACATTCGGCCGAACCTCATCATGAGGTTCCTCACTACCGTAGCAGCGTCGCTGGGCACCGTGCGCGGAGATCCGGTGAAACAAACCACACGCGCTGCGGGAATACTCCGCGGAGGAGGCCGGTGCGATCCGAACTCAGGCGACGCGGCGCCGGCGGGTCAGGGCGAGCACGCCGCCCCCGGCCGCGACGAACGCCAGCCCCCACGCCGCGATGCCGGTGACGTCCGCACCGGTACTGGCGAGGGCGCCGACCGAGATCCGCACCGTCGCCGTCGCGGTCTGCCCGGCCGAGTCGGTGATCGTGTACGTGAACGAATCAGTGCCGATGAACGACGGGTCCGGGGTGTAGGTGAAGGCGCCGTCCGCGGCCACCGTCACGCTGCCGTCGGCGGGGTCGGTGTGCGCGGTGACGGTCACGTCGGTGCCCGTGTCGTTCGCGAGCAACCCGTCGGTGGCCGGGACCGTCAGCTTCGTGTCGACCGGCGTCGACACGGTGTCGTCGGTGGCCTTGGGCGGCGTTGGCAGCCCGATGATGTCCAGCGCCGCCGCGGCATTCGTGCTGGGGAAGTACGTCCAGGTGTCGAGACCCTTGGCGTCACCGAAACTGCCCGTGCAGTTCGCGTTGGTGTTGGAGCCGGGGTTCGCGCCCCACGCCCGCTGGGTGGACGTGCTGACGTACCCGTTCACCGGATCGCTGTGATCGGTGGCCGGCGGGTTGAGGCCGCACAGCGCGGCGCCGGGCGTACCGACCGCCGTCCCGCCCGCGGTCTCGTAGCCCCGGTCGTCGTAGAAGGCGGTGGTGCAGGCCGAGTTCCCGAACGGGCAGGTGCCGCCGGGCGGATTCAGCAAGGTGAAGGACGGTCCACCCTTGATCGAGTTCTCGGCGTCGATGAGCGGGAAGTGATAGACGCCGCCTTCGATCTGCGCCTTGACCTGGTAGTTCGTGCCGATCGGAAATGCATCTCCGACGTTGTCGTTACCGTCCCAGGTGATCGTGTGCGTGCCGGCCTCGGTGATCCCGCGCAAGACCGCGTTGAGCGGATTGCCCGGGTCGAAGTTCACGCCGTCGCGCGAGATGATCAGCGAGTACGTGCCGTGGACGTTCTGCGTGAAGGTGAACGTGCCGCCCTCGCCGACGTAGCTGGCCCGGCTGGGGTCCTTACCGGTGAACGAGAGATTGCTGATCGTCGGCGCGGTCGGATTGGCCGGAATGCTCAGCGCCGCCAGGGTGACCGCGGCGAGCGGCTCGAACGACAGCGGGTATTGCGGCGCGGCCAGTTTCACGGAACCGGTCAACGTCGTCAGCGCACCCGAACTACCGAGGACGTCATGGTTGAGCGGCGTGACGCCGTCCGAGTCGACGAAGCCGCGCTCGTTGGCGTACATCAGGAACCCGTTCGGGTCGAGACCGTTCGTGTCGACGCGGTACCGGTACCCGTCGGACGTCGTGACGTACACCGACGAGTTGACCGGCCGCCCGTTGTTCGCCGTGATCGCCGAGAGCGCGTAGGTGAACAGCCGCCCCGGAATGTCCGTCGTCGACGTGTCGCTCGCCCGGACCGTCACGTCCCACGCCGAGGTCTCGGAGTTCTGCCCGGTGCCGAAGTAGGCCGCCGTACCGAGATTGATGTCGGCGTTGTAGCCGGTCGGATCGGCATTCGACGCCGCACCGGCGGGCCCGTAGAAGATCACCTTGTAGATACCGGTGGTCGTCGCGGTGACGTGGCAGGGAACGTAGCCGCCCGGATTGCCGCCGCCGGTCACGGCTTGCGGCCCGGCCAGTTCGAGGGCCCGCGACGTGATCTGGCCCTGCCCGGCGATTCCGCTCGCCGTTCGCTGCGCGATACAGCTGAACCCATTGGTCCCGGCGACGAGCGTGGGCAGCGGGGTGGCCTGATCGTCAGTGATGACGCCGGGGTTGAACAGCACGGCGTCGCCGCTGCCGATGCCGACCGCGCTCGACCCGAGGTCGATCGTCTCACCGGCCTGCGCGAACACCGACAGGATGGTCCGGCGTTGGATCAGGCTGCCGGACGGCCCGTACGTACCGGTCCGGAACTCCAGTGCGGCTCGGCACGAGCCGGTGCCCGTGCACGCCGCGTTGGTCGGATACAGCGAGGCCGAGCCGGTCGCGAACGCCGGGGTCAGGCCGACCGTGGCGAATGCCAGAACCAGTGCACACACGACGAGGGCCCGGAGTTTCATGGCCGCCTCCCAGGTGGTCGATACCGAGTGCCGCGTCCAGCCCCTCCAGGCGATGACTGACAGTAGTTGATCACACCGCCGCGGTGTGCACCGCCGGGCGGCGACGCGTCGCCGACCGACCTACGAGACGTCGATCTCCTCGATCGCCTTGAAGCCGCTGACCTGCAGGAGCGCAACCCCGTGCCCGGCGGACAGGTTCACCTCGACGGCCGTCACACCCGTGCCGCCGCCGCTCGACGACGGCGTGTAGCCGTGTGCCTCCAGCAGCGTCTTGTAGGCGTTCAGATCGGCGCCGCTGCCGTATGCGGCGAGAAAGCCGTGCAACGGCGAACCGTCCTGCGACCCGCCGAGCGTGCAGGACGCCTTACGGCCACCCGGGAAAGTCGGCATGTCGCTCGGCTCGTGACCGCCGGCGGTGACGGTGAGCGTCGAGCTGCCCGAGTCGTTGACACCCTTCTGGATGTCCGAGCAGATCGTCGCCTGGCTCTGCGTGTTGGAGTTGGCGAAGTACCCGATCACCCCGAGGGCGACGACAACCACGACCACCGCCGCGACGATGATCATGATCAGTTTTCCGCGGGACTTCGCCGGCGGCTGTGTCGGGTAGCCCGGGGCCGGGTAGCCACCGGCGCCGTAGGCCGGCGGCGGGCCGTAACCGGGCGCCCCGTAAGCGGGTTGCCCGTAAGCGGGTTGCCCGTAGCCCGGAGCCGGCGGCTGCTGCCCGAATGCGGGTTGCTGTCCGTACTCGGGCTGCTGCCCATAGGCCGGCGGTTGCCCGAACGCGGGTTGCTGCCCGAAAGCCGGCTGTTGGCCGACCGCGGACGGCTGCCCGTAACTCGCGTCGGTCGGCTGACCATAGGCCGCCGGGGGTTGCGCCTGGATGTGGGTGGTCGCGTCCGCCGGCGGGCCGGCCGGCTGACCGTAAGCGGGCTGACCGTAAGCCGGTGCGGCGGGCGGGGCCGGCGGGGCGCTCGCGGGCGGAGCGGTCGGGGGCTCACCGAACGGCGGCAGGACGCGCCCCACGATCGTCGCGTCCGGGTCGGTGGGCGGACCCTCCCCGTTGGGGTTCCAGCGCTGATCGTCCGACGAATCCATGCGGCGCAGCCGTCCTCTCGAGCGTGGCCGGCACAAGACGATGCACGGCAAGATCCGGAAAATCATCACATGCGCGGGCCGCCCGTGCCTAACACCGCGGCGATCAGGCCTCGGTGACGATGCCGCCCTCGACACGCAGGTGACGGGTCGTGCGAACCGTCGCAAGCATCTGCCGGTCGTGCGTCACCAGCAGCACCGTCCCGCCGAAGGAGTCCAGCGCCGACTCGAGCTGCTCGATGGCCACGACAGTCGAGGTGGTTGGTCGGCTCGTCGAGGACGAGCAGGTTGACGCCCGCGGCCCTGCAGCAGCGCCAGCGCGGCCCGCGTCCGCTCGCCGGGCGACAGCGTCGCGGCCGGCCGGCCGACGTGCGTCGGCCCGCAGCCCGAACTTGGCCAGCAAGGTACGGACGGCGGCATCGTCGAGTTCGGGCAGCGCGCGCCCATCGCCCGCGCGAGCGGCACTCACCGGCGAGCAGCCCGCGGGCCTGGTCGACCTCGCCGACGACGACGCCCGGACCCGAGCGGCGCCGTGCCGTCGTCGGGCGCGAGCCGGCCCAGCAGCAGGCCGAGCAGGGTCGTCTTGCCGGCGCCGTTCGGGCCGGTGATCACGACCCGGTCGGCCCAGTCGATCTGCAGGCTCACCGGACCGAGCGTGAACTCGCCGAGGCGGACGACGGCCTGATTCGCGACGGCAGCCACCGCGCCCGACCGGGGAGCCGCGGCGATCTCCATCCGCAGCTGCCATTCCTTGCGCGGCTCGTCTACCTCGTCCAATCGCTCGATGAGTCGCTGCGTCTGGCGCGCCTTGGCGGCCTGCTTCTCGGTCGACTCCGCCCGGAACTTGCGACCGATCTTGTCGTTGTCGGTCGCCTTGCGGCGGGCGTTGGCCACGCCCTTCTCCATCCAGGCCCGCTGCATGTGGGCGCGCTGGTTGAGCGAATCGAGCCGATCGGCGTACTCGTCGTAGGCCTCGCGCTCGTGGCGCTTCTCGATCTCGCGCTCTTCGAGGTACGCCGCGTAGCCGCCGTCGACCTGTCGGACCTTCTGCTGGGCGAGATCGAGCTCGACGACGGCCGTCACCGTCCGGGCCAGGAACTCGCGATCGTGGCTCACCACGACGGCACCCGTGCGCAACCCACTCGACGAAACGCTCGAGCCGATCGAGCCCGGCCAGATCGAGGTCGTTCGTCGGCTCATCGAGCAGGACGATGTCGAACCGGCTGGCCAGCAGCGAGACGAGCCCGGCCCGCGCCGCCTGGCCGCCGGACAGTGACGCCATCTCGGCGTCGAGGGCGACACCCAGGCCGACGTCGGCGGCCCCGGCCTGCGCCCGTTCATCGACGTCCGCGCCGCCCAGGGCCAGCCAGCGTTCGAGCGCAATCGCGTAGGCATCGTCGGCGCCGGGACGGCCCTCGGCCAGCTCGTCGGCGAGCCGCTCCATCGTCGCGAGCGCCTCGGCGACACCGGTGCGGCGGGCCACGAACTCGGCGACCGTCTCACCGGGCGGCCGCGCCGCGCTCCTGGGGCAGGTAGCCGACGGACGCATCGGGCGGGCTGAGCCGGATTGTGCCGGCGTCCGGCGTTCGCAGCCCGGCCAGAATACGCAGCAGCGTGGTCTTGCCGGCCCCGTTCGATCCGACCAGACCGATGACGTCGCCCGGCGCCACCGTGAGATCGACCCCCGCGAACAGCGACCGCTCGCCGTGGGCGGCGGCGAGGCCGCTCGCGACGAGGGACGCGCTCATGGGAATGACGGTACGGAACCGCGACAACGGCACCCGCCGCCACCGTCCGGAAGCGCCTTGTGAACGAATAAACTCGTGCTACGGTTAAATTCACTTCGACCGCGGCAAGGGCCATGTACGAACTGATCACGACGAACATCCCGGGGCCGCTCGCGGCATCGACCCGGCAGCTCAAGCGTGCCCGGGTGGCCGTGGTCGTCGCGTTCGCGACCAATGGCGTGTTGATGGGTGCCTGGGCACCGCGGATCCCCGAGGTGAAGTCGCACCTCGGTCTGTCGTCGGCGTCGCTCGGACTCGCCCTGCTCGCACCCGCGATCGGTTCGCTGCTGTCCATCCGGTTCATCGGCGCGTGGTGTGCCCGGTACGGCAGCGGCGTCGTGACCCGATGGCTCACCGTCTGTCTCTGTGCGGTCGCGTGGTTGCCCGGGCTGGCGCCGAACCTGCCGACCCTCTGGGTCGCCTTGCTGGTGATGGGCTCCGCGGTCGGCGGGATGGACGTCGCGATGAACGCGCAGGGCGTGACGGTCGAGATCGGATATCGCCGACCGGTGTTGTCGAGCTTCCACGCGGCCTGGAGCATCGGCTCGTTCTCGGGCGCGGTCGTCGGCGGACTCGGAGCCGGCTTCCACACGCCCATCAGCCTGCAGCAGAGCGTCCTCGGGGTGCTGCTGGCCGTCGTGACCCTTTGGCAGAGCCGGAACTTCCTGGCCGACTCACCGCACGAGGCCGAGGTCGTCACGACGACGGTGCGACGGCGACCCCAACTGCGGCTCATCCTGCTCGGCTTGTCCGGGCTGTTCGCCCTGATGGCCGAGGGCGCCGTCGCCGACTGGAGCGGCGTGCTGCTGCGCGACGACCTGCACGTCCGCGCCGGCCAGGTCGGGCTCGCCTTCGCCGCGTTCAGCGTGACGATGACGATCGGACGCTTCGTCGGAGACCGGGTAGTCCTGGCCCTCGGACGCGCGCGCTGCATCACGGTGCTGTCGGCGATCGGTGCCATCGGGCTGGCGGCCGGCATGGCGACCGACTCGCTCGTCGGCTACATCGCGGGCTTCGCGTTGCTGGGCGTCGGCTTGTCGATCATGGTTCCGGTGCTGTTCAGCGCGGCCGCCGACGGGGCGCAGTCGGGTCCGGCGATCGCCACCGTGTCGATGATCGGTTACACCGGCTTCCTCGCCGGGCCGAGCGGCATCGGCCTCGTCGCACAGGCGGTCAGCGTCCGATTCGCCTTGTGGATGCTGCCGTTCTTCACCGTGCTCGGCGGCGCGCTGGGCGTCACCGCCGTCCGGATGACCCGCCCGTCGTCCGACAGCCCCGATAACGCCGACACGTCCGACAGCTAGGCGCGGTACTCCTTCAGCAGGCCGCGGCTGATGATCGTCTTCTGGATCTCGGACGTGCCCTCGCCGATGAGCAGGAACGGCGCCTCGCGCATCAGTCGCTCGATCTCGTATTCCTTCGAGTAGCCGTAGCCACCGTGGATCCGGAAGGAATCCTGCGTGACTTCGGCGCAGTACTCACTCGACAGCAGCTTGGCCATGCCGGCCTCGACGTCGTTGCGCTCGCCGGCGTCCTTGAGGCGAGCGGCGTTCACCATCATCAGGTGGGCCGCCTCGACCTTGGTGGCCATCTCGGCCAGCTTGAAGGCGACGGCCTGATGATCGGCGATCTGCTTGCCGAACGTGCGCCGTTGCTGCGCGTACGCGATCGCGAGCTCGAATGCCCTTATCGCCACGCCACATCCGCGCGCGGCGACGTTCACCCGACCGACCTCGACGCCGTCCATCATCTGGTAGAAGCCGCGCCCGCGCCGTTCGATCCCGCCGAGGACATCGGCCCCGCTGACCCGGACCCCGTCCAGGATCATCTCGGTGGTCTCGACGCCCTTGTAACCCATCTTGTCGATCTTGCCGGGGATGGTGAGGCCGGGCCGGGTCTCGCCGAAACCGGACTCCTTCTCGACGAGGAACGTCGTCATGTTCCGGTAGACCGACTCGGCGCCGAGCTCGTCGCGCACGAGGGTCGCCACGACGCGCGACTGCGCGCCGTTCGTCAGCCACATCTTCTGGCCGTTCAGGACGAAGTCGTCGCCATCGGGTGTCGCGCGCGATTTGATCGCCGCGACGTCCGACCCGCAGTCGGGCTCGCTCATCGAGAACGCGCCGCGCACCTCACCGGTCGCCATGCGCGGCAGCAGCCGCGCCTTCTGCTCGTCGCTGCCGTGCTGGCTGATCAGGTAGGCGACGATGAAGTGCGTATTGATGACGCCCGACACCGACATCCAGCCCCGCGCGATCTGCTCGACGACGAGCGCGTACGTGAGCAGTGACTCGCCGAGGCCGCCGTACTCCTCGCCGATCGTGAGCCCGAAGAGGCCCATTTCACGCATCCCGCCGATGATGGCCTCGGGGTACTCGTCCTTGTGCTCGAGGTCGGTCGCGTAGGGCAGGATCTCGCGGTCGACGAATGTGCGGACGGTGTCGAGGATCTCGGTCTGGAACTCGGTCAAGCCGGCGGTCTGGGCCAGACGGGACACGGTGCACTCCTCCGGGCAGGTTTAGCGGTCAGTATCAGCCGGACGAGACGCACTTGCACTACCCAATGAGACGACTCTCACCGCTGTTGTCGGACGCCGACGCTACGGTCGGCCCATGCATCGGATCCTGCTGCGGACGGTCTGTCTCGACTTCGCTCCCGCCGACCACGACGCCGGGCTCGCGTTCTGGCAGCGCGCTCTCGCGGCCGGTCCCAAGCGCGGTGTGAACTATCCCGAATTCCACCTGCTCGAACATCCGGCCGCCGTCATGCCGCTGTACGTCCAGCACATCGCCGACGGCGCGAGCCGCATCCACGTCGACATCGAGACCGACGACGTTCCGGCCGAGGTCGCGCGCCTCTGCGGACTGGACGCCACTGTGGAACAGCGCCACCAGTCCGACACCATCGGCGACTGGGCCGTGCTGCGCGATCCCGCCGGCCTCATCTTCTGCGTCGTCACGTACGACAAAGACGACGAGAGCTTCGAGCGGCTCGCCGTCGCCGTCGACTGAGGCCTATTCGGGCGGGGTGAACTGCGAGGTGCGGGGCAGGCCCGCCGCGCGACCCTTGGCGGCGACGACCAGCGCCATCTTGCGCGAGGCCTCGTCGATCATCTCGTCGCCGAGCATCGCCGCACCCTTCGCGCCGCCGGCCTCGGAGGTCGTCCAGTCGTAGGCGTCGAGGATCAGCTCGGCGTGGTCGTAGTCGTCCTGACTGGGCGCGTAGATCTCGTTCGCCGCGTCGATCTGGCCGGGGTGCAGCACCCACTTGCCGTCGAATCCCAGGGCCGCCGACCGGCCCGCGACCCGCCGAAATCCGTCGACGTCGCGGATCTGCAGGTACGGCCCGTCGATCGCCTGCAGGTCGTGGGCCCGAGCGGCCATGAGGATCGACATCAAGATGTGGTGGTACGCGTCGCCCACGTCGTAGCCGGGCGGCTGCTCGCCGACGACCAAGGATTTCATGTTGATCGAGGCCATGAAGTCGGCCGGCCCGAAAATCAGCGTCTCGACCCGCGGCGAGGCCGTCGCGATCTCGCTGATCGCCAACAGACCCGCGCGCGTTCTCGATCTGGGCCTCGATCGCGATCCGGCCGACCTCGAAGCCCATCGTCTTCTCGATCTGGGTGAGCATGACGTCCAGCCACTCGATCTGCGCGCCGCTCTGCACCTTCGGCAGCATGATCGCGTCGAGATTGGGGCCCGCTCCCTCCACGACCTCGACGACGTCGCGGTACGTCCAGTGAGTCGTGAGGTCGTTCACCCGCACGGCCCGGATCTTGTCGCCCCAGCCCCCCTCGTTCAGCGCCGCGACGATGTTCTTGCGGGCGCCGGGCTTGGCCAGCGGAGCGCAGGCGTCCTCGAGATCGAGGAACACCTGGTCGGACGGCAATTCCTTCGCCTTCTCGAGGAACCTCGGATTGCTGCCGGGCACGGCCAGGCACGATCGACGCGGTCGCAGGGTCATAGCTGCGAGCATGCCCATCGCCATCCGATCCGCCAAGGCCGCTGTCGGCGGATTCACATCGGCAGCGGACGATCTCCGCGAGGCACCGGCAAAGATGTGGCCGCCCCGACTAACCTCACCTCGTGACAACAGGGACGCGTGTCTTCATCGCGCGCCTGGCCGGAATCGGAGTCTTCGATCCAAACGGCGACTCGATCGGACGGGTGCGGGACGCTGTCACGACCCTGCGGGTGGGTCGGCAACCCCCGCGCGTGCTGGGCCTCACGATCGAACTCCCGCACCGCCACCGGATCTTCGTGCCGATGGGCCGGGTGACCCGCATCGAACCCGACGCCGTCGTGCTGTCGTCCGGCACCGTGAACATGAAGCGCTTCGAGCCGCGGCCGAGCGAGGTGCAGGTGCTGGCCGAACTCCTCGATCGGACCGTCGTCGTGAGTGAGGACGGCCGACCCGTCACGATCGTCGATGCCGGCATGGAGCAGAACCGCGCCCGCGACTGGGTGATCACCAAGCTGGCCGTCCGCGGCGAGGCCGGACGGCTCCCCCGCCGCCGGGGCGCGCTCTTCCAGGTCGACTGGGACCAGGTGGACGGGCTGTCGCTCGCCGAAGGCGCCCAGGGCACCGAGACGTTGCTGTCGGTGCTCTCGGGCCTGCGGGCCGCCGACGTCGCGAACGCGCTGCAGGAGATGCCCGACAAGCGCCGCCTCGAAGTTGCCGCCGCTCTCGACGACGAACGGCTCGCCGACGTGCTGCAGGAACTGCCCGAGGACGACCAGGTCGACCTGCTGACGTCGCTTGCCGACGAACGGGCCGCCGACGTCCTCGAGGCCATGGACGACGACGACGCGGCCGACCTGCTCAGCGAGATGCCGGCCGCCGATCAGCAGCGTCTGCTCGAGCTGATGGAACCGGACGAGGCCGAGCCGGTCCGACGCCTGATGACCTATGGCGACTACACGGCCGGTGGGCTCATGACGTCCGAGCCGGTGATCGTCCCGCCCGAACGCGTCGGTGGCCGAGGCGCTGGCGCTGATCCGCAACCCCGACCTCAGCCCGGCGCTGGCCGCCCAGGTGTACGTCGTCCGGCCGCCCCAGGTCACGCCCACCGGGCGGTTCCTCGGCACCGCCCACACCCAGCGCCTGCTGCGTGAACCGCCGTCCACGCTGGTGGGCGGCATCGTCGAGCGCGACTCGGGTTCGCTGAGCCCGCACACGCAGATCGCCGACATCACCAAGCACCTCGCCACGTACAACCTGGTGGCCGTTCCGGTAGTCGACGAGGACGGCCGGCTGCTCGGCGCGGTTTCCGTCGACGATGTGCTCGACCACCTGCTGCCCGAGGACTGGCGCGACAACGACCGCGACGACTTCGACGACCAGCCGCGCGAGGTGGATCGTGCCTGACCGTCGCGCGCGCCTCGACCAGCGCGCCCGGCTCGACCTTCCCAAGGAGGCCCGGCGCAGTTTCACCGTCCAGTACGACGCGGAGGCGTTCGGACGCGGGACCGAACGCATCGCCCGGTTCCTCGGCACCGGCCGCTACCTGCTCTACCAGAGCGCGGTCATCGTGCTGTGGCTCGTGTGGAACGTGACCGCCCCGAAGCACCTGCGCTTCGACCCGTACCCGTTGCAGTTCCTGACCCTCGTCCTGTCGTTGCAGGCGGCCTATTCGGCGCCGCTGATCCTGCTCGCGCAGAACCGCCAGGACGACCGCGACCGCGTCAATCTCGATGCCGACCGCGACGAGGCCCGCGAATCGAAGGCCGATGTCGAATACCTCGCCCGCGAGATCGCGTCGATTCGCCTCGCGCTCGGCGAGGTGGCGACCCGGGACTTCCTGCGTTCCGAGCTGACCCGTTTCGAGGGGGCCCGCGATCGGGACGCCGACGATCGGCACAGCGACCGCGACGAGGAGTGACCCCGGGATCGGGCCGTCAGGCCAGCCGGAGGACGGCGGCCACGACGGCCGCGATGACAACGACCACCAGGAACGGCGCGCGCCGCCACACCGCGATCGCGCCGGCTCCCAACCCGGCCAGGCGCGGCCCGTCGAGCCGGATGTGCCGACCATTGGCGACCGCTTCGACGACGACCAGCGCGGCCAGCAACGCCACCGGCAAGAGCTCGACCAGTCGGCGGACCGACGCGTTGGCAAGGATCCGGGCCGGCACGAGATACCCGGCCAGTTTCAGGGCGTAACAGCCCGCGGCGGTCGCGATCACGAGGATCCACAGGCTCATCGGCGCACGACCCCGGCGAGCAGCAACGCCGCGCAGGCGGCCAGCACGGGGATGCCGGGCGGAGTCAAAGGGATCAGGACGAGCGCAATCAGCCCACCGGCGATCGCGACTCGTCGTTCGACCGCACCCGCGCGCAGGCGCGGCGCCAGCAGGGCCAGGAACGCCGCCGGGATCACGGCGTCGAGCCCGAAGCGTTCCGGATTGCCGAGGGCCTTCGCCCCGGCCGCGCCGAGCAGGGTGGCGAGGTTCCAGCACACGTAGACGCCGCCGAAGGTCCACCAGAAGGCGATCCGGCCCAGGTCCTCATCGCTCTGCCCGACCGCCATGGCCGTCGACTCGTCGATCGTGCCGAGGGCGGCCAGTAGCCGGCGCGGGCCCCGAACGCGCAGTAGCGGGGTCAGCCGCATCGCGTACAGCGTGTTGCGCGCGCCGAGCAGCAGGCCGGAACCCAGCGCCGCGGCGACCGTTCCGCCGCCGGCGATCACGCCGACGACCGCGAACTGCGTCCCGCCGGTGAAGGCCAGCAGCGACAGCAGGACCGTCTGCAGCACGGTCAGTCCGGCCGCCACCGACGCCGCGCCGAACGCGACGCCGTACGCCCCGACGGCAATCCCGACGCCCAGGGAGTCCCGGATGACGCGACGGCGACCCGGCTCAGTCGCCATGACGGGGCGCGGGAGCCACCGACGCGTCGTCATCGTCGTCCAGGCGCGCAAGCAGCGCCTGCAGCTCGCGCAGCTGGTCATCGGTGAATCGCGACAGCCAATAGTCCCGCACACCGGCGAGATGGACGGGCGCGGCGTCGCGCAGCCGACGCAGCCCCGCATCCGTCAGCACGCAATACGTGCCGCGCGCGTCCCCCGGGAACGGCTCGCGCGACACCAACCCGGCGTCCGAGATCCGATCGACGAGCCGGGTCAGCCCGGAGCGCGACAGCAGGACGCGGCCGGCCAGGTCGGCCATGCGCAGGCGCCGCCCGTCGGCCTCGGCGAGCTGCAGCAGCACGTCGTACCACGCGAGCGGCAGGTCGGACTCGCGCTGCAGATCGCGCTCGAGTCGACGCGTGACCGCGTTGTGCTGCTGAAGGAACAGCCGCCACACGCCCAGGCGCCAGTCGGACGGCAGCATCGAAGCGCGGTCTCGGGCCGAGGTCGGAGGGGTCGGTGCGGCGGACATCGTGAGCGATCCTAAGCACAAGTTGCCGATTCCGTAGGATCGAATTCGTGCCCGTCCTCGATACTCCCGCCGTCACCGCCGCGCTCGGCAAGGTTCTCGACCCCGAGATCCGCCGTCCGATCACCGAGCTCGGGATGGTCGACAAGATCGACATCTCCGCGGAGGGCGCGGTGACCGTCGCGGTGCTGCTCACCGTCGCCGGCTGCCCGATGAAGGAGCAGCTCACCCGGGACGTGACCGCCGCCGTGCAGGGGGTCGACGGTGTCACCGACGTGACGGTCCGGCTGGGGGTCATGACCGACGCGCAGCGGGCCGAACTGCGCACCACGCTGCGAGGCGACGCACCCGACACCGAGATCCCGTTCGCGCAACCCGGGTCACGCACCCGGGTCTACGCCGTCGCCTCGGGCAAGGGCGGGGTCGGCAAGTCGTCCGTGACCGTGAACCTCGCGACGTCACTGGCCCGCCGGGGGCTGAGCGTCGGCGTGCTCGACGCCGACATCTACGGCTTCTCGGTGCCCCGCATGCTCGGCGTCACCGGCTCGCCGACCCAGGTCGAGCGGATGATCATGCCGCCGATCGCGCACGACGTGAAGGTCATCTCGATCGGGATGTTCACCCCGGGCAACACCGCGGTCGTCTGGCGCGGACCGATGCTGCATCGGGCGCTCCAGCAGTTCCTGGGCGACGTGTTCTGGGGGGACCTCGACGTGCTGCTCATGGACCTGCCCCCCGGCACGGGCGACATCGCGATCTCGGTCGCTCAGCTCGTCCCGTCCGCGGAGCTCCTGGTCGTGACGACCCCGCAGCTCGCGGCCCGCGAGGTGGCCGAGCGGGCCGGCTCCATTGCGCTGCAGACGCATCAGCAGATCGTCGGCGTCGTCGAGAACATGAGCTGGCTGGAGCTGCCCGACGGTTCCCGGATGGAGCTCTTCGGCGCCGGCGGCGGGCAAGCGGTCGCCGATTCGCTCGCGACGCTGACCGGCACCCGGGTCCCGCTGCTCGGTCAGATCCCGATCGATCAGCGCGTGCGCGAGGGCGGGGACGACGGACAGCCGGTCGTCCTCACCGATCCCGAGTCACCGGCGGCCCGAGCGCTGATCGGCGTCGCCGACGCGCTCGCCGCTCGCCAGCGCAGCATCGTCGGACGCTCGCTGGGCCTGGCTCCCGCTCGGGCCTGAGACGTCAGGTGGCGCCGGCCTGAAATTTCAGGTGGCGTCAGAGTCGTAGGGGGCGGCCTCGTTGCGTCCCAACGGCGGTTGGACGGGCGGGCGCGACACGGGTTTGACGTCGTCGACCGTCGGAGGCGTGGTCGACGCCGCGTCTTCATCGCCGAAGATCGCCTTCTGGATCGCGGTGCGCGGATTCAGGGAACGCAGGTCCATGTCGGCGAACTCCGGGCCCAGTTCGTCGCGCAGCTGCGACCGGGCGCCGTTCGTGAGCTCGCGCAGCGTACGCAACATGCGCGCAGCATCCCGGGCGATCGTCGGCAGCCGGTCGGGTCCGAGCACGAGGAGCCCGACGATCGCCAGGACCAGGAACTCCGCCGGTCCGATGTTGAAGAACACGCCCGTCCGCCTCGCTGACGAATCTGACTACGCCGAGGCGAGGGTGACGGTGACGGTCGACTCAGCAGTGCCCCGGAGGTAGCGAATCACGATCTTGTCTCCGGGCTTGTGTTGCTGGACGACCACCGTCAGTTCGTCTCCTGAAGTGATCAGTGTCGAGTCTGCCACGGTAATGATGTCGCCGGGTTTGAAACCGGCCGCGGCCCCGGGCCCGTTCGGCGTCACCTGCACGACATACGCCCCGTCGCGGGTGCCGTCGGTGTAGGCGCGGGTCGAGAGACCGATCGACGCGTGCACGGCCTTGCCGGTGTTGATCAGCTCCTGGGCGATGGTGCGCGCGCCGTTGATCGGAATCGCGAAGCCCAGTCCGATGCTGCCGTTCTCGCTGCCACTCGCCGCCGGCAGCGACGCGATGGCCGAATTGATCCCGATCACCGCGCCCTGTGCGTCGACGAGCGCGCCACCGGAGTTGCCCGGGTTGATCGCGGCGTCGGTCTGGATCGCGTCGATGACCGCGTTCGTGTCGCTCTCGCTGCCGGACAGGTGGACCGGCCGGTCGAGAGCCGAGACGATGCCCGAGGTCACCGTCCCCCGCAGCCCGAGGGGCGAGCCGATCGCGACCACGGGGTCACCGACGGCCAGCTTCGACGAATCGCCGAGCGTCGCCTGGGTGAGTCCGGACTTGTCGACCTTGATCACTGCGAGGTCGGTCAGCGTGTCCCGTCCGACGATCCTCGCGGTCGCCGTCGACTGGTCGTTGAAGGTCACGACGACCGTGCCGCCGGCTGTCGCGACGGCCGATACGACGTGGTTGTTGGTGAGGATGTACCCGTTGCTGCCGTCGATGACGACGCCCGAGCCGGTGCCCTGCTCGGTGGGGCTGGTGACATCGATCGAGACGACCGCGGGGCTCACTCGTTTGGCGATGTCGGCGACGGACCCCGGCGGGCGGTTCGCGGCTGTCGCGGTCTTGGCGATCTTGAGATCGGGGTTGGTGAGGCTGTGGGTGCGGTTGGCCAGCCAGTAGCCGGCGCCGCCGCCGATGCCGCCGGCGACCAGCGCGATGATGATCGCGAACAGCAGCGCCGACAGTCCGAACCGCCCGATCCGGACCGGAGCGGACGCAGGAGTCTCGTCCTCTACTTCAGGTTCAGCTTCTTCGGTCGTCTCGGTGTCGGATTCCGGGTCGAGCTGCGCGAGTTCACCGGCGGAGAGTACGGCGGGTCGGCCGAGCCAGGCCGGCGAGCGCGGGTCACGCCACGGGTCGCGGCGTGCGTCGGACTTCCACCACGGCGACTCGACGGGGGCCCCGGACGGCTCGATGCGGCTGCCGGCCGGCGGGTCGAAACCGTCCGCTGTGCTGCCACCGAAGGTCTCCCGCGCGCCCGGTGCGATCGGCGGCGCCGCGACGCCGTGGCGCGGGGGCAGCCGCTCGCCGACCGGCGGGTCGAATTCGCCGGCCCCGGACGGGCGGCCGAACTGCTCGCGCTGCTCGGGCGAGACGGTCGGCGGCGGCGGGGTGTACGCGGCGTCGGCCGGCTGCGGGTCGGGCGCGAACGACCCGTCGATGCCGTCGGGGCGCGCGTACTGGAGCTGGTCGGGAGTCTGGTCGTCGATGCTCACTGCGCTCCCGCGCACAGGGTGACTAGCGCTCCCGCGCAGGTGGTGAACTGCAACCGCGCGCACATGATGACGAGTCTGCCGCAAGGGTCGCCCGCGCGACGAACCGGGCAGACCGGCAGCGTCAGTGTCCCGGTCCCGGCGTGGCCGGGACCTGGTAGACGACCTGGTGCACGGTGACGCTCGACGGGGGCGTCGGGCCGCGGTGCCCAGCGCCGGCGACGCTGCCGCTGGCGGTCGAGGCCGCCATTCCCATCGCCGCGATAGCCGTGCCTGCGGTGATCAGGGCGATGTGCTGCCCACGGCGTCGACCGACCACCGAGGTCGGCACGATCGACCGCTTGCGATGCATCGACCGATCGACGCCGAAGGCCGGGAACACGGCCGAGCCGTCCGGTGCGAGTTGCACGGGGTTGGGACGCAGCGTGGTGGTCGACGGCAGAGCGCTGAGCCGGTCGAGCAGGCCGGTCGGCAGCGACGGGGCGGGCGCGGCGCGCAGGGCCCAGACCGCCTCGCGCTGGACCGCGACGGCGTGCGCGCACTCGGGGCATTCACTGACATGGCGAGCGGCTCGGGCGCGGGCGCCGGACCCCAACATGCCATCGGCGAACGCGGCGACCGCTTCGTCGGACAGATGGGGTACGGCGAAGGTCATGACTGAATATCCGCGGGCCGGCCGGGCTCGGAGGGGCGCAGACCCGGGGCGCGGTGGGCCAGCGCGTCCCGCAGCAGCACGCGGCCGCGGTGGATGCGCGAGCGCACCGTCCCGACCTTGACTCCGAGCGTGGCGGCGATCTCTTCGTAGGACAACTGCTCGAGATCACACAGAACGACGGCGGCGCGGAAGTCTGGCGGCAATGCGTCGAGCGCGTTCTGGATCTCGGGGTCGAGATGTGAGTCGTGGTAGGCCTGCTCAGGACCAGCCGACTTCGAGGCGAGCCGATCGCCGGCATCGTCGGGCAGCGCCTCGAACCGGATCCGCTGACGGCGGCGGGCCATGTCCAGGAACAGGTTGGTCGTGATGCGGTGCAGCCAGCCCTCGAACGTCCCGGGCGTGTACTCGGCGAGCGAGCGGAATACCCGCACGAACGTCTCCTGGGTGAGGTCCTCGGCGTCAGCGCGGTTGCCGGACAGGCGGTAGGCCAGCCGGTAGACCCGATCGGCGTGCTCGCGAACGACCGCGTCCCACGTCGGCGGAACCCAGGCCGGATCAGCCGACGCGGGCCTCCCGCCGTCGGTCGCCATACTTTCGACCTCGATGTCGGCCATCGTCTCGGTTCCCGACTCCCCTTCGTTACGTGCCATAGTGCCCTCCAGACGCTGTGGTCCACTAACGGAACCAATTGCGCCTGTGCCTGAACTGAACGCCTCAGCGTCCGCTCACGTTCCCGAATCCGGAGACGGATTCGCCTAGGGTGGCCAGCGTGCACACGTACACGGCCGAGATGGATGCCACCGCTCGCGCACTCGCCGCACACTGCCTCGAACGGCTGGCGATGACGGCCCCGCTCGACACCTCCGCGACACCCGAAGAACTCGAGGAACACGCCGGCGCGACGGTCACTCCGAGCGGGCTCGGCGGCTTGGCGGCGGTCGAATTGTGGACGCAGGTCCTCGCGCCGCGCTGCCTGTCCGTCGACCACCAGCGCTACCTGTCCTTCATCCCGAGCGCCCCGACCAAAGCGGCGTCGGCATTCGACATGCTCGTCGGGGCATCCAGCGTCTACGGCGGATCCTGGTTGGAAGGCGCGGGCGCCGTCTATGCCGAGAACCAGGCGCTGCGGTGGATCGCCGACCTCGTCGGCCTGCCCGAGGGCGCGGGCGGCGTCTTCGTCCAGGGCGGGACGATCGGCAATCTGTCGGCTCTCGTCGCGGCCCGCGAGGTCGCCAAGCAGAAGCGGGCCGCCCCACCACGCCGCTGGGCGGTCTGCGTCACCGACGAGACGCACTCGTCGGTGAAGCACGCCCTCGCGGTGGTCATGGACGTCGACGTGATCCAGATCCCCGGCGACGAGCGGGGCCGGATGCGGGGGGACGCGCTGCGTGCGACCGTCGCGGCGCTGCCGGCGGACGAGCGGGACGGGATCTTCGCGGTCGTCGCCACGGCCGGCACGACCAACCTCGGGGTCGTCGATGACATCGCCGGCATCGCCGATGTGGCGGGCGAGTTCGGTTGGTGGCTGCACGTCGACGGGGCCTACGGCGGCGCCGGCCTGGCGGCGCCGAGCGCCCGGCACCTCTATACCGGCATCGAGCGCGCCGACTCCTTCATCGTCGATCCGCACAAGTGGCTGTTCGCGCCGTTCGACTGCTGTGCGCTGTTGTATCGCGACCCCGTCCTCGGCCGGGCGGCCCACACACAGCACGCCGGCTATCTCGATCCCGTCACCGTCGATGGCGAGTGGAATCCGTCCGACTTCGCAATCCAGCTGACGCGCCGCGCGCGCGGTCTGCCGTTCTGGTTCTCGCTGGTCGTGAACGGAACCGACGCCTACCGCGACGCCGTCGAAGCCACGCTCAGCGTCGCTCGCGCCGGCGCCGATCTCGTGCGCCGAAGCGACCATCTCCGGTTGCTCGTCGAGCCGGACCTCACCGTCGTGATCTTCGAACGAATCGGTTGGACGGCGGCGGACTACTCGCGATGGAGCGCCGACCTGCTCGCCGCCCAACAGGCGTTCGTGACTCCGACCCGCCATCGTGACCTCGTGTGCACGCGCTTCGCCGTGGTGAACCCGCTGACCACGATCGACGATCTCCAGCTGATCATCGATTCGATGCGCTGAAAACCGGCGCGATTGTCGTTGCGCGGCCCGGCGAACGACCCGGTTGCGGCTACGCTCGCCGCCATGGGCGATGCGATGCTCGGCATTCCGAGCCTGACGTTCGTAGAGAACTGGCTGGACGAGGACGAGCCACTCGTCACCGCTCGCCGTAACGCCGCGGAGGTCGGCAACGCCGTCCCGATCGGCGCCGGCGGGGGCGCGACCCTGCGCTTCCTCGCAGCCGCGATCGGCGCGCGGGCGGCCGTCGAGGTCGGGACCGGTGCCGGCACGTCCGGCATCTGGCTGATGCGCGGCATGGCCGCGGACGGCGTGCTCACCACCATCGACATCGAGGCCGAGCATCAGCGTCAGGCCAAGCTCGCCTACGCCGCGGCCGGCATCGCGCCGAACCGGTTCCGGCTCATCAACGGGTCCGCGGGCGACGTCCTGCCCCGGCTCACCGACGGTGCGTACGACCTGGTGTTCATCGACGCCGACAAGACCGGCTATCTCGACTACTTCGAGCAGGCCGTCCGGCTGCTTCGATCGGGTGGTGTGCTCGCGGTCGACAACGCACTGCGTCGCGACCAGGTGGCCGACCCGTCCGCCCGAGACGCGGCGACGGTGACGACGCGCGAACTCGTCCGCGCCGTGCGCGATGACGACCGGCTCGTACCCGCGCTCCTTCCGGTCGGTGACGGCCTGCTCGTGGCGGCCAAGCTCTGAGCTGCTACGTCGACACGGTCCGCTCGTATCCCCACGCGGGACTGCGGTTCACCGAGTTCTGCCATTTGCTCGCCGACACCCGCGGCGAGCTGCACGAGATGGCCGACGCGTTGGGAGTTCCCCGGCGCTTCTTCCAGGACCACCCGTGGCGCTGGCACTACGACCTGCCGGCCCACGTCCGCGTCGAGGCCGTCGCGCTCGGGGCCCGGGAGATATCGCTGCACGACGTCGGAGCGCTGCTCAAGCGACGCCGGCTCGACATCGACCAGGTCGAGGCTGACCGGGTCGAGGCTGACTAGGTGGTCGCCGTCATATCGACGCCAGGAACCGGCCGAGCTGCTCGACGGCCCCGGCGATCTCAGCGCCGTCGCCGGCGAAGCACATCCGGATGAACCGGTGCCCGTCGACCGGATCGAAGTCGATGCCGGGTGCGACGGCGACGCCGGTCTCGGCGAGCAGCCGTCCGACGAACGGCAGCGAATCGTCCGTCCATTCGGAGACGTCCGCGTAGGCGTAGAACGCACCGTCGACCGGCGCGACACGACGCAGCCCGATAGACGCGAGACCGTCGAGCAACAGGGACCGATTCGCGCGATAGCGGTCGACGTTCGCGTCGAGTTCCGGATAGGAATCGAACGCGGCCACCGCCGCGAGTTGCGCCAACGTGGGTGGGCAGAGCGCGAAATTGCCGGCCAGCCGGTCGACGGCATCGAGCAATTCCGGCGGGCACAGCAGCCAGCCCAGGCGCCACCCGGTCATGCTGAAGTACTTCGAGAACGAATTCACGACCACGGCCGTCCGGCTGGTCTGCCAGGCCGACGTCGCCGCTTCACCGTAGGTGATGCCGTGATAGATCTCATCGCTGATCAGCCGCACCCCGTGGGCGTCGCACCAGGCCACGACGGCGGTGAATCCCACCGCGTCGAGCATCGTCCCGGTCGGGTTGGCCGGGCTGGCCAGCACCAGACCCGCCGGGACCTCGGGCAGCGATTCGAGCTGCTCGACGGTCAATCCGAATTCTTCGTCGAGCGCGAGGTCGAGCACCCGGCAACCGAGGGCCATCAACATGTTGCGGTAGGCCGGGTAGCCAGGACGGGTGAGCACGACGAGATCGCCGGCCTCGAAACAGGCAAGAAAAGCAAGGAGAAACGCCACCGGATGAGCCGGTCGTCGCAATCACTGACCCACGGTCGACATCGAGCGCGTAGCGGTCGGCGTAGTGACCGGCGATCGCCTCCCGCAGCGGGACGACCCCCACGGCGCCGGTGTAGCCGAGCCGATCGTGATCGAGCGCCGTCCGGGCGGCCGCCCGCACCGCACGCGGGGCCGACGTCGCCGGCTGACCCGCCGACAGGTCGAAAACCGGCCGGCCGGCGGCTCGGCGAGCAGTCACGGCCTCGACGACTCGCATCACATGGAACGGCGGAACGCCGGATCGGGCCGCGGCCGCGAACGCGTCGGACGTCGCGGTCACAGCACGTCGACCCATCCGCCGCTGCGCCAGTATTGACCGGATTCGCGGCTGAGGAATTGTCCCTCGACGAGATATCTGCGCAATGCAGCGACGTCAGCGTGAAAAGCGCGAAGAATGGCGTTGACTTCGGCCTCTGAATAACGTTGACCCGGCTCGAACGATGACGCGAGGTATTCGAGAACGATCTGCCGCTTGCGACCGGGTACCGGAATAGCGGTCAATTTTCCGTCAACCAGAAATGCGCGCAGCACTCGGGTCACCGACGGGTCGGTCGCGCCGAAGTCCTCGGCCGGCCGCATCGCCGACTCGGCCCGGACGGCGGCCGCGAAAACATCGGGACGAAGCGACAGCGCCGCGGCTTCCGTGACGAGCAAGCCCGAGCGAAGCAGCCGGGTCAGCGCCGGCGTGAGCTCGTCCGGATCGAGGCCCGTCGCTTCGGCGACTTCGGACGGTGTGGACGCCCCCAGCGCGACCGCCGCCACGATCCGCAGCCGGACCGGTGAGGCGAGCTGCCCGACGATCGTCCGGGACGAGAGCGACCCACCGGTCTGATCGACATCAGCCACGGGTACGACGGTAGCCTGCGCCGTATGGCGACCCCGACATCGATCTCCGGCGAGTACGCCGCCGACCTCGAGTTCGCCCTCGGGTTGGCGGACAGCGCCGACACGATCACCCTGGCCCGATTCGGCGCGCTCGATCTGGTCGTCGAGGCCAAGCCCGATCTGACCCCGGTCAGCGACGCGGATCGGGCCGTCGAGCAGTCCCTGCGGGCCCGCTTGGAAGCCGCTCGTCCGGGCGACGCGATCTCGGGCGAGGAGTTCGGGTCGCAGGGATCGGGAGCGCGCCGCTGGGTCATCGATCCCATCGACGGCACCAAGAACTTCGTCCGCAACGTACCGGTCTGGGCGACGCTCATCGCCCTGCTCGACAACGACGAGCCGGTTGTTGGCGTCGTTTCCGCACCCGCGCTCGGGCGGCGCTGGTGGGCAAACCGCGGTGGCGGCGCCTTCGGGTCGACGGTGTTCGGGCCCGGCTCCGAGCCGCGCCGGCTGTCGGTCTCGAAGGTCAACGATCTTGCCGATGCCAGCTTGTCGTACGCGTCGCTGAGCGGCTGGACGCCGCTCGGCCGGCGGGACGCGTTCGTCGCACTCACCGAGCGGGTGTGGCGTAGCCGGGCCTACGGCGACTTCTGGTCGTACATGTTGGTCGCCGAGGGCGCGGTCGACATCGCCGCCGAACCCGAGCTCTCGGTCTGGGACATGGCCGCGCTCGTGCCGGTCGTTGTCGAGGCAGGTGGCCGTTTCACGAGTCTGGACGGCACGGCGGGTCCGCACGGCGGGAACGCGGTGGCCAGCAACGGCGTGCTGCACGAGGACTTGCTCGCCGCACTGACCTGACGGAATAACTATCCGTCAGGAAGCCAGGCCTTCGATCGATTCGGCGTGCGGCAGCGCGGCCAGGTCCGCCCCCGCGAGCAGCAGCTTCGAACGGCGCAGACCCGACCCGATCACCACGTCGCCCGCGGCCGCAACCGCCGCGTCCACGTAGATCGGCCAACCGGCCGGTAGTCCGACGGGCGTGATCCCGCCGTACTCCATGCCGCTGAGTGACACCGCGTCTTCCATCGATGCGAACGACGCCTTACGGGCGTCGAGCAGTCGCCGGGCGACCCCGTTCACGTCGGCGCGAGTGGTGGCCAGGACGACGCACGCTGCATAACGCACTTCGCCCGCCCGGCGCCCGGCAATGACCACGCAATTGGCGGAGACGTCGAGCGAGACACCGTATCGCTCGCAGAACGCGGCGGTATCGGCGAGCTCCGGATCGATCGCGGCCGCACGAACGGTTGTGGGCCACGACGACAGCAGCGTCCAGACCGGCGCGGCGACCAGATCCGCGGTCACGGTCTGCCAGTCGAGCGTTCCGGTCGTCATTCGGCCCCCGTCGCCGTCATCGTGGGCGCTCGCCAGGCCACGAACTCCATCACCTGCTGCGCGACGATCGCGAGCGCACCCACGATGCGCGCGTTCAACTCCCCGGTCTCGTCACTCATCGGCTCGGCCGAGTTGACCATCGCACCGAACGGCGTCGGCCAACCGCGCAGCGCGTGCACCGTCGACCGGAGCGACACCAAGGCCGTGCCACAGGCCTGCCAGCCGGCCGCCGTGACGATCGTTCCGATCGGCCGTCCGTCCAGGTAGGGGCGCGGCGCATCGCGGAGCGCCTCGAGATGGTCGATCCCGTTCTTCACCAATCCGGATAGTCCGCCGTGATAGCCCGGACTGGCCAGGATCACGCCGTCCGCCTGGGACACCGCGTCGAGCAGCTCGGCGGCGGTGGGCGCCGGCACATCGGCATCGAATGTCGGAAGCGCGGCAAGAAACGCGCCGTCGAACACCCGCGTCACGGCCCCCGCGGCCGCGCACAGATCGAGCGTGTGCCGCAGCAGCAGCTCGGTCAGCGAGGTCGGCCTCGTCGATCCGCCGAGCCCGACGATCAGCGGCGGATTCATGCCCGGCGACCTTGTCTCAGCACCGCCATACCGTACGCGAGCGATGTCTGGTACTTGTGGCTACATGAGCCTCGAACGCCCCGTCGCGCCGGATCCCTACGACCTCCTGCCAGCGGTCGGTCGATTCACTGTCACCAGCTCGGACGTCCAGGACGGCGCGCCACTCTCGCTTCTTCACGTCCATCCCAGTGCCGAGCCGGACGGCGGGAATCGCTCGCCACAGTTGAGTTGGACGGGCGCGCCGGAGGGCACGAAGAGTTACGCGGTGACCTGTTTCGACCCGGATGCACCGACGCCATCGGGCTTCTGGCATTGGGTGCTCACGGACGTTCCGGCATCGGTGACCGAACTCACCACTGGCGCCGGCGACGGCACGGCGTTACCGGGGGCCGCGTTCCACGTCCGCAACGACTACGGCAGCAAGGATTTCGGCGGCGCCGCGCCGCCGCCCGGCGATCAGACCCACCGTTATTACTTCGTTGTTCACGCCGTCGACATCGAGTCGCTGGGCGTCGACAGCGACGCGTCGCCGGCCGTGGTGGCTTTCAACCTGGTATTTCATACTCTGGCCCGGGCGCTCATCGTCCCGACCTACTCGCACTGATCCGAACGCTGCGGCCAGACCGGGACGACGCCGGGCGGTCCTGTCGGCAATTGGCTAACGGGATTTTGATCTTTCACTAATTCAACTGGCGCGACATTTCCCGCTTACCAACAATTGTTATGCCGCTGTAAGGACGTTTCACAAACGCGTTTGGCGAGTTACTATATCGACGCCGGAAGTTAGCGTTCCCTCGAGATCCGAGTTAACGCTTAAATCACATCAGCCGTACTACATCATCTGACTGCCCTCGGGGACCCGGGAGTCACCTCGTGACCCCCGTGCGCCGCGAGGGCAGCGCTGTCTCTGTCCCAAACCTGAATCTTTCGTCGTCAACTCAACAAACCGGGAGGTCTGCAATGTCCGTCTGGGACGCCTGAACCCCGCACCACTGACCACGTCGACCCACTACCCGAGAGGCACCGCAATGTCCGTCTGGGACGCCTGAACCCCGCACCACTGACCACGTCGACCCACTACCCGAGAGGCACCGCAATGTCCGTCTGGGACCTGAACCCCGCACCCTGACCACGTCAACCCACTACCCGAGAGGCACCGCAATGTCCGTCTGGACGCCTGAACCCCGCACCACTGACCACGCGACCCACTACCCGAGAGGCACCGCAATGTCCGTCTGGGACGCCTGAACCCCGCACCACTGACCACGCCGACCCACTACCCGAGAGGCACCGCAATGTCCGTCTGGGACGCCTGAACCCCACACCACTGACCACGCCGACCCACTACCCGAGAGGCACCGCAATGTCCGTCTGGGACGCCTGAACCCCACGCACGACCGACGGTGAGCTGCCGAACGCGGCTACTCGCACGCACCGTCGACGTTCATCTCGATCGATCGGAATGCCGATGCGGCACCGCCGCGACATTCTCCCGCCGGTGAATCGCCAGCGCTGGAGCTATCGCGAAGACCGTCCCGCACACACCGGCCAGGGCCACCGCAAGATGCGGCCCGAGCCACGCACCGATCAATCCGAACCCGGCAACGCCAACGCCTTGGATGCCCACCAGACCGGCTGAATACAGCCCGGCGGCGCGTCCGCGATGAGCTTCCGGTACTTCCTCGATGTAGAGCGAGACGACCTCGATCTGATACGCCGTCAGGGCGCCGGACACCGCCCAGAGCAGCCCGGCGACCGCAAGTGGCGGGCTCGCAAGACACAAGAGCAGCGGAACCCCGGCGAGCACCGCGGCCGGCCCGACGATCCGCGCCGGATCCGGCAGCCGCGGCACGATCAGTGCGCCGACGACGCTGCCCAATGGAATTGCCGCCAGCATCGCGCCGACGGCGAACGCACCGCCGTTGTATTCGTGAACGAACGGCACCGCCAGTCCTTCCGGCGCCACGTAGAAGCCGGCCAGCCACGCCAGCGCGACGATGACGCGCAACCGTCGACTGCGCGCCACGAGCGCGACGGTCTCGCCGGTGAACCGCCGGGATCCGCGCGACGGCTCGGACGTGCTCGTGACCGGAAAAGTCCGCGAGCCGACGTAGATGATCGCCGCCGACACAGCGAACGTCAGTGCGTCGACGGCGAGCGCCGCCCGCGAGCCGATCGCCTCGACGACGATGCCGCCGACGGCCAGGCCGACGACCTGCCCGACCTGCATCGTCGTGAGGCGCAGGCTGGTGGCGATGCGGTAATCGGCCCGGCTCATGATGCTGGCGATCGTCGCCAGCTGCGCCGCCCGGAACAAAGGTGACAGGAACACAGATACAGCTAGAAGGCAGCATAACGCGTACAACGGAGCGCCGGGCACAGCCATCACACCGATGAGCACGCTGCGTAGCAGCTCTGTGATAATCATCACAGTGCGGCGCGAATACCGGTCGGCCAGACCGGACAGCACGAAGCCACCCGCAACGGCGGGGACGAACGTCAGGGCATAGACGCCGGCCGTGAGCGCGGTCGAGTCCGTTTTCGCATAAATCAGTAATACCAGCGCAATCCGCGCAAGCTGGTCACCGATGATGGATTGTGCCTCCGCGGCGTACAGCACCACGAAACGCCGGTTTTTCAGGATGTTTCGGAAGCCAGGCGACGCCGGGCGGGCGTGCGTCATCTTGGTCACTCCGAGAGTCACTGTGGACACGGGACGTGTCACTTCGGTGGTGGGTCCCCGGGTGGACACTACAAGTCCCCCGAAGCGCCCGATCGCCGGGCAAAACTGATCGGCAAAATGCCGAAATCTGCTGAGCGGAAGCCGGTGTCGGATTTCGTCGATCGCTGTCTTCTGGGCCCCGACGTTGCTATCGTGTGAGGTCTAAGGAACTGCCCCAAGGCGTGAGGGGTCACAGTGTGGAATAGGCGGTCAGCGGACTCGCGGCGAGTGGGACTCGCCAGCGGACTCGCCGATGCGCCACGCCCCGCCGCGCTCGTCGCTCTGGCCACTGACATCGCCGCGGTGGTCTGCGCAGTCGTCGCACTCCTCACGACCTCGATCAGCCGGTCGTCGGTGATCGATTTCCTCTGGTTGTTGCTGTTGTGCATCGCGTTCGAGGAAGCCGCGCGCCAGCAGGCCAAGATGCGGCTACGGCTCAGCACGGCCGCCGCGCAGGACATGACCTCGGTCTGGATCGTTGCCGGGCTTATCGTGCTGCCGGCCGGACTCGTCGTGCTCCTCGTCGTCGCGATCCGCGCGCACAAGTGGTTCCGGCAGCACCGCAACGAGGGAGCCCAGCTCTTCCGGAAGGTGTTCGGGACGTCGAGCATCATCATCGGCTGCGTGATCGGTGCCGGCGTGATGCACCTCGCGATCGGCGACATGGCGAACGTGCCGTCGCCGCTGCGGCACGTCATCGCCGTGCTCGTCGGGCTGATCGTCTTCACCGTCGTCAACCACTCGCTGATCCTGGCGTTCTTCATGAAGCTGCTGTCGGTGGGCCCGCGGGCCGCCATCGGCAGCTGGGAAGACAACCTGCTCGAGTTCGGCACCCTCTGCCTGGGCGGTCTGGTCGGCGTCGTCGTCGTGAACGAGCCGCTGTTCGCGGCGCTCGTACTGCTTCCGATGGCCGTGCTGCAGCGGGGCGCGCTGGTCCGCGAACTCGAAGCCGTCGCCTCGACCGATGCCAAGACCGGACTGCTCAACGCGGCCGCCTGGGAGCAGATCGCGCATCGCGAGCTCTCGCGTTCCGAGCGCGACCTGTCGCCCGCGGCGATCATGATCATCGACCTCGACCGCTTCAAGATCGTCAACGACACGTACGGCCACCTGGCCGGCGACGCCGCCCTTCGCGCGGTCGCCAACGCGCTCGACGAGCACGCTGCGCGACTACGACACGATCGGCCGCTTCGGTGGCGAGGAGTTCATCGCGCTCCTGCCGGGCGTCTCGGCCGTCGAGGCCGCGGTGATCACCGAGCGCACCCGCCACCGCATCAATCAACTGCAGATGTCGACCATCTCGCCGCAGTTCGCACCGGGTAGCGAGATGATGCTGTCGGCGTCGATCGGTGTCGCCTGCTTCCCGCGCCACGGCAATGATGTCGCCGGTCTGCTGCACGCGGCCGACAGCGCTCTCTACGTCGCCAAGAACAGCGGCCGCAACCAGGTCTGCTTCGCGGGCGGCCCCAACCCGACGTTCCAGAAGTCGATCGAGGTCTGAGTCCCGGGGCTCCGCTCGGGTCAGGCCAGCGGCAGCTGCGCGGCTACGTCGTCGACCTGCTCGGCGAGCTGTAGATCCACGCCGGTCACGCCACCGACGTGTGCGTCGTGAGCACGACGTCCACCCACCGCCAGCGCAGGGCGAGATCCGGGTGATGATCGAGTTCCTCGCACGCCGGCGCCAGCCGGTTGACGAAGTCGACCGCGGTGGCGAAGTCCGCGAACTCGATCGAGCGCCGCAGTTCGTGCGTCGACCCCGTCCAATCGGCGTGCAGGTGACGCGAGACCGTCCGCAATCTCTCGGGCCGTAAGTAGTTCGCGGGCCATTGTCAGCTCCCTTGCCGGGTGGACGTCGTCCGCTCCACCGTAGGCGTGCCCGCTACGCTCACAAACGTGACTGACCGGCTGGTGTGGATCGACTGCGAGATGACCGGGCTCGACCTGGAGCGCGATGCGCTGATCGAGGTTGCCGTTCTGGTCACCGACGCCGAACTCAACGTCGCTCGACGACGGGCTCGACGTGGTGATCCACGCCGGCGACGAGGTCTCGACGCGATGGTCCCGGTCGTGCGCGACATGCACGCCTCGTCCGGGCTGACCGAACTGGTCCGGGCAGTCGACGACCACGCTGGCCGAGGCCGAGCGGCTCGTCCTCGACTACGTCAAGTCGCACGTCCCGGAGGCCAAGACCGCGCCGCTGTGCGGCAACTCGATCGCCACCGACCGCGGCTTCCTGGCCCGTGACATGCCCGCGCTCGACGAGCACCTGCACTACCGGATGATCGACGTGTCATCGATCAAGGAGCTGGCCCGGCGCTGGTACCCGCGGGTCTACTAGGCCCAGCCGGCGAAGGGGCTGGCCCACCGGGCGCTGGCCGACATCCACGAGAGCGTCCACGAGCTGGCCTACTACCGCGCGCACGCTGTTCGTCGCCCCAGCCGGGCCCGACGACCGAGGAGGCCACCAGCCGCCGCGAAAGTCGGTTCTCGACGGCGCGGCGGCCAGCGTAGACTGATCGCGGCTCGGCGATCCGTCGGATCGGGACATGGTGGGTGTAGCTCAGCTGGTAGAGCACCGGGTTGTGGTCCCGGATGTCGCGGGTTCGAGCCCCGTCACTCACCCAAGCAGGTCACCGGTCGGACAACCGGCGCGACGTGACCGTGCTAGGGTTTTACGTCGACTCGCCTCGTGGCGGGTCGATATGTTCGCCCGGTCATTCGCACTCGGCCGGACGAGCGCCGCTAGCTCAACTGGCAGAGCAGCTGACTCTTAATCAGCGGGTTGGGGGTTCAAGTCCCTCGCGGCGCACAACGAACCCCCCGTATTCATTGGCCTCGAGCCGTTCGGCGGGCCTCGACCACCGAGCATGGTCGGCACGACCTTGACATTCGCACCTGAAGCGATCCCACCGCAGCTGTATAACCCAGGTCGTGGGGCGTGATTCCCTCGACGCCGGACGCGCGGACGGCGGGATCGGAACCGAGGGAGCGCAATGGCGAACGATCCGGGTCTGCCGATGGAACGCATAACGCCGCGGTACCGCGCGCCTACAGCGCCCTGATCAAGCTTGCGTCGCGGGCGATTCTGCTCCACCAATGACGCCGACCGCCAGCGCGGCGGTCGCGGCAGCGGGCTGTCGTCCGAGGCAGGCCGGCCCTCGCGGTTGCGCGAGCTCGGGCTGATCGCCGACTACGTCTACTCCCACGCCGTTGTCAACGGGGCCGCCGCGCTCGCATCCCCGAACGGCGCCAACCCGTACGCATCGAGCAGGGTGCGGAGGATGTTGTAGTGGGTGACCCGGGTGGTGTTGGCCCCGGGTCGCACGTGTGCGCCGTCGAGGATTGTCGGAATTCGGTTTCCGGCCGATCCGTCGTTCTCGTCCATTGTCACGATGAGCAGACTGTTGTGGGTCGACGCCCAACTGGCGTATCCGCTCAGGTTGACGCGCAACCACTCATCCGCCTGGTGCACGGTCCCGTCATGCATGTCGTGGTCGAGGTTGGGCACGACAAACGCGACGGTGGGCAACGCGTCATACGCGTGCGGGAACGCGGTGAATGGCTGGCTGACCGTTGGTGGCAGCGCCGGGAAGTCGCTCCAGGGATTGTGCTTGCGGGCGTACTTACCGCTCGAACAGCCGGTGTAGCCGACGCTGGGCTGATCCTCGGAATAGCCGACGAATGTGTGCCCGGACGCGAGCAACTCCGATGCGAGGTCCGGCCCGGCCAGCGTGTGACCGCAGGAATCACTCGTCACGCCGAAGGTCGAGCCGCCGAAGAGGGCCAGATAGTTCGGCTGACTGGGATGGGTGATCGCGTACGACTGCGTAAGCAGAGCGCCCGAAGCGGCCAGGGAGTTCAAGAACGGAGCCGACGGCGAACCCACGACCGACGCGTAGCCGTGGTTTTCCAACATCACGACGACGACGTGAGCGAACCTCGGTACCCCTGGAGCCGGGCCCGTTGTCGGCGACTCGGATGCGGTGACCGGCGCAGGTACGTGAACGCCTGACCCGGTATCCCACGGAGATGACGATCCGGCGCGGGTAGAACCGTCCGCGGCTGCGCTGCCCGACGGCTGCCGGGTGGTCGAGGAGCATCCGACGAGAGCCGCGACCAGCAGCAATCCCGCTACAAGCGGCGCGCGCATCAGCGATCTCCTCATGAGGGTCCTGGGGCAAAGCGTCAGCGTAGGAACGCGACCTCTCAATTCGTCGACCCGACCGTGACATCCCAGAGCTCGATCGTGGGCGACCCGCCGTATGCCTGGCATCTCGACGTCCTCCGCCCTTGGTCGAGGCCCGCTGAGACGTATGCTGACACGGCACATCCAGATCGGAGGCGCTCGTGTTCACGGTCGATGTTCGGCACGCTTCGACGGCGCTGAGCGGGTGACTGCAGCTCCGATGATTCAGGCCGGTCTGCGTGACTCGTTTGGACGCGTCGCGACGGACTTGCGCATCTCGGTCACCGATCGCTGCAACTTGCGATGCACCTACTGCATGCCGGCCGAGGGCCTGGTCTGGCTGCCGCGCACGGCGGTCCTGACCGACTCCGAGATCGTGCGCTTGGCCCGCATCGGTGTCGAGTTGCTCGGTATCCGTGAGATCCGCTTCACGGGAGGTGAGCCGCTCGTACGACCGGGGCTGGCCAAGGTCGTGGCCGCGGTCGCAAACCTGCAACCACGGCCCAACATCGCGCTGACTACCAACGGGCTCACCCTGACTCGTCACGCCGGCGCTCTCGTCGAAGCCGGCCTTGATCGGATCAATGTCTCGCTCGACACGTTGCGCCGCGATCGCTTTCTGGCCTTGACTCGCCGCGATCGCCTGGATGACGTCCTCGCCGGTCTGAAAGCGGCCGCACTCGCCGGCCTGGAGCCGGTCAAGATCAACGCCGTGTTGATGCGCGGCGTCAACGACGATGAGGCGCCCGAGCTCCTGAACTTCGCTCTCGAGCACGGCTACGAGTTGCGGTTCATCGAGCAGATGCCGCTCGATGCCGACCACCACTGGTCGCGCGACGCGATGATCACCGCTGACGAGATATTGGCGTCGCTGGCAACGGGATGTGACCTGACTCCGCTGGGAGATCGGGGCGCATCACCGGCCGAGTACTTCGCCGTGAACGGCGGCCCGACCCGCGTCGGTGTCATCGCGTCGGTCACTCGACCGTTCTGCGGGGACTGTGACCGCACCCGTCTGACTGCTGACGGCCAGATCCGGTCGTGCTTGTTCTCCCGAACCGAGAACGACCTTCGTGGTTTGCTTCGCGCGCACGCGACTGACCGCGACATCGCGCGAGCCTGGCAAGGCGCGATGGCTGACAAGGCGGCCGGCCACGGCGTCAATGATGTGAACTTCGTGCAACCCGCGCGCACCATGAGTGCGATCGGCGGGTGACATGAGCGCCGTCACCGTCAGATACTGTGCCGCCGCTCGAGCAAGCTGTGGCGTCCCGTCCGAGGGGTTGGAAGCCGACACCGTCGCTGTCGGTGCGAGCGCGACCCTCGATGTTCTACCGCCCTTTGGGGGCGGCTGACATTACGGCGACGGAATCCATTCGTGTCCTGACTGGCGTCACGGCCGAGACGATCAACCTCGCCGAGCTGGTCGCGCACGCCTCGGCGCGAACAGCTGGGGCGGTGGTCACCTTCGATGGTGTGGTGCGCTCGAACGACGCAGGCCGCGCGGTGACTCGGCTCGAGTACGAGGCGCACCCCGATGCCGCCGCCGCGCTCGGACGGCTGGTCGGTGAGTTCGCTGACAACCATCCCGAGGTCATTCGGATCGCCGCGGTCCATCGCGTCGGACGGCTCGAAGTGGGCGACTCAGCGCTTGTGACCGTTGTCGCTGCCGAGCATCGCAGTGAAGCGTTCGCCGTGTGCGCTGAGCTGGTGGAGTTGATCAAGCACGGAATCCCGGTATGGAAGCGGCAAGTGTTTGCCGACGGCACCGACGAATGGGTCAACAGCGCCTGACGTCCGGCCGCGCCGCCGGAGGCTGTGGATTGCCTGGCTGCTCGTTCAGATACCGGCCGCCGCAAGTACGGCCCGCTTCGTCAGCACTCGCGCCAGGTGCTGTCGGTAGTCCGCCTTGGCCGACAGGTCGCTCGGAGGCGTCGTCCCGTCGGCGGCGTGTTCCGCGGCGGCGGACACCGAGTCGGCCGAGGCCGAAACACCTCGCAGCGCCGTCTCGGTCGCGCCCGCTCGCAGCGGGGTCGAACCCATGTTGGTCAGTCCGATACGCGCTTCGGTGATCGATCCGTTGGTGCGGTGGACGAGTGCGGCGACCGCGACGATCGACCAGGCTTGCGCGACTCGATTGAACTTCTCGTAGTGCGACGACCAGCCGGCGCCCAACTTCGGGACCCGGATCGCGGTCAGTAGCTCGTCCGGTGACAGCGACGTTGTCAGGAAGTCCTCGAAGAAGTCGACGGCGGCGATGCGGCGTTCGCCGGCTGGTCCGACTGCGACGAACTCGCATCCGAGTGTGAGGGCGACGGCGCCGAGATCACCGGCCGGGTCAGCATGCGTGAGGGCTCCGCCGAATGTGCCACGGTGACGAACCTGCGGGTCGGCGACCGTCGCCGTCGCCTGCGCGATGAGCGGGGCGTGTTCGCAGACAAGCGCGTTGTTCATGACCTCGTGATGTGTGGTCATCGACCCGATGACAATGGCGTCACCGTCGTCCCGCACCCCGCGCAACTCCGGGACCCGGCCGATGTCGATCACCGTCGACGGGTAGGCCAGTCGCAGGCGCAGGACGGGAATCAGCGACTGCCCACCGGCGAGGATCTTGGCGTCCTCCCCGCCCTCCTGGATGGCCGACACGGCGGCCGAGATGGAGTCGGGACGGACATAGTCGAAGGCGGCCGGAATCATGCGAGTTCTCCTTCGGCCGAGCCGTCCGAGGTGCTGGTACTGGCCCCGCCGTACGCATTCGTGCCGGCCGCCGCCCGGTCGGAATGCTCGGCGCCGTTAATGGCGCGCCAGACCCGTTCTGGCGTGGCCGGCATTTGGATGTCGTTCACTCCGAATTGACGCAGCGCGTCGACGATCGCATTGACCACTGCGGGGGTGGAAGCGATGGTGCCAGCCTCGCCGACACCCTTGACACCCAACGGATTGGTGGTGGACGGCGTCACCGTCCGGGCCGTCGTGAACGACGGTAGGTCGGCAGCTGACGGCAACGTGTAGTCGACGAACGTGCCCGTCGTCAGGTTGCCGGACTCGTCGTAGACGGCCTCCTCGAAGAGAGCCTGCGCGATGCCCTGCGCGAGGCCGCCATGGACCTGGCCTTCGATGATCAGCGGATTGATCGGGTTGCCGACGTCATCGACGCAGACGTACTTGCGGATCTTCACCTGGCCGGTCTCGGTGTCGATGTCGACCGCGCACAGGTGGGTCCCGTGCGGGAACGAGAAGTTCTCCGGGTCGAAGGTGGCGTCGGAGTCCAGGCTTGGTTCAACGCCGTCGGGAAGGTTGTGGGCGGCGAACGTCGCAAAGGCGATCTCGCCGATGCTGATCGACGTGCCCGGAGTTCCCTTGACGCTGAACGATCCATTCGCGAATTCCAGGTCGTCGGCGTTGGCTTCCATCATGTGCGCCGCGATGACGCGGGCCTTGGCCACAACCTTCTCGGCGGCCTGGACGATGGCGATGCCGCCGACGACGAGCGACCGGGATCCGTAGGTGTCGAGGCCCTTCGGCGACGACTGGGTGTCGCCATGGATGACCTCGATGTCGTCGAACGGCACACCGAGCGTGTCGGCGACGATCTGGCTGAACGCCGTCTCATGGCCCTGGCCGTGGGCGCTGGAGCCGGTGACGACCTCGACCTTGCCGGTTGCCAGCATGCGGACCGATGCGTTCTCCCAGCCGCCCGCGCCGTAGTCGAGGGACCCCAACACCCGCGACGGAGCCAAGCCGCACATCTCGGTGAACGTCGAGATTCCCAGCCCAAGCTGGATCGGATCGTGCGAGTCGCGCCGTCGAGCCTGCTCGGCGCGCAGTTCGTCCCACCCGATCAGCTCGAGAGCCTGGGCGGTCGCTGCCTCGTAATTGCCGCTGTCGTAGGTCAGACCGCAGACCGAGGTGAACGGGAACTCCTCATGCGTGATCCAGTTCTGACGTCGGAGTTCCATCGGGTCGCGGCCGAGCTCAGCCGCGAGCTCGTCGACGATCCGCTCGATCGCGTAGGTGGCCTCGGGGCGCCCCGCACCTCGGTACGCGTCCGTCGGTGTCTTGGTGGTGAAGACGCCGTCACAGACGAATCGGTAGGCGGGAATCTTGTAGATGGCCGGGAACATGAACGCACCCAGGATCGGCACACCGGGCGTGACGAGCCGCAAGTACGCGCCCATGTCGGCCAGCAAGTGAACATCCAGACCGGTGATCGTTCCGTCGTGCTTCGCTGTGATCGTGATGTCCTGGATCTGGTCGCGGCCATGATGCGCCGCCATCAGCGATTCCGATCGAGACTCCGTATATTTGGCCGGCTTGCCGAGCTTCATCGCCACGAGGGTCGTAATGACCTCTTCGGGGGTGACCTGCAGCTTGCCGCCGAATCCGCCGCCGACGTCCGGCGCGACGACGCGGACCTTGTGCTCCGGGATGCCGAGGGTCAGGCCGAGCATCGTGCGCAGGATGTGCGGAACCTGCGTCGCCGAATGCATCACGATGCCGTCGCCGACCGGCTGCACGACCGTCGACCGAGGTTCCATGAAGGCTGGGATGAGTCGCTGCTGCAGGAAACGGCGCGACACCGTGACCTCGGCCTGCGACAGGGCGTCCTCGATCGGTTCACCCGTGCCGGCCGCGCCCGACTCGAAGGCCCAGGTGTAGGACTTGTTCGACGTCGTGTTCGGGTGGACAAGGTCAGCGCCCTCGGCAAGCGCGGCCTCCATGTCCAAAACCGGCGGCAACGCCTCGTAGTCGATGTCGATCGCCTCGAGGGCGTCCTGCGCGCTGGCTTTGTCGCGGGCGGCGATGACAGCGACGGCTTCGCCGGCGTGGTTGACCTGAGTGACCGCCAGGCTCGGCGCGCCCGGATTCACCATGTCGGGCGTGACGGGCCATGCGCAGGGAAGGTTGCCCTGGATGTCGGCGAAGTCCTGGCCCGTGTAGACCGCGATCACGCCCGGTCGCTTCTTGGCTTCGGTCGTGTCGATCGACACGATCTTGGCGTGCGCCATTGGGCTGCGCAGGATCGCGAGGTGAACCATGCCCGGCAGCGTCATGTTGTCGGTCCAGGTCGTGCGCCCGGTGATGAGGTGCTTGTCCTCGCGCCGCGGGCGTGCCTTGCCGATCTCGAGTTCGTCCGCCTCGGGCCGATCGGCGACGGCGGTCATGACTGGGCTCCGGCCGACGCCGCGTCCTGGACGGCTTTGACGATGTTCTGGTAGCCGGTGCAGCGGCAGAGGTTGCCCTCAATGCCTTCGCGGATCTCGGCTTCGGTCGGATGAGGGTTGTTCTCGAGCAGATCTCGACAGGCCATGATCATTCCCGGGGTGCAGAAGCCGCACTGCAGCGCATGGTTGTCATGGAACGCCTGCTGCATCCGGTCGAGACCGCCGTCCTCGTGCTGCAGACCCTCGATCGTCGTGACGACGCTGCCGTCGGCCTGCACAGCCAGCACGTTGCAGCTCTTCACGCTGAGGCCGTCCATGGACACCGTGCAGGCGCCGCAGTTGCTCGTGTCGCAGCCGACGACGGTTCCGATCTTGCCCAGTCGTTCGCGAAGATAGTGCACCAGAAGCGTTCGAGGTTCGACCTCGTCGGAGTAGGCGATGGTGTCGACGGTGAGGTCAATCCGGGTCATTGCGCCTCCAGCAGAGTCATTTCTTCGGACGCTACCGGGGTGTGACGCAGATTACGAGGTAACCTTCGAGCCGTTCGAGCCCAACGCCGAGGGCGAGCCGCTTTCGCGGTGGATCGGGCCCTCGATGACAGCCGCAAATGCGCCCCGAACCGCCCCACCGTAGCGCGATGATCTCGGCAGCGACGGATACGGCCGTCTCTTCCGGTGTGCGTCGCACCGACGTCCAGACCGATCGGCGCATGCAGCCGGTCCAGCTCCGCATCGGTCAGGCCGAGTTCTCGCAGTCGCGCTTCGCGATCGTCGTTCGTCCGACGCGAACCCATCGCCCCCACGTAGGCGAGCGGGATACGCAGCGCCACCTCGAGGAGCGGCACATCGAACTTCGGGTCGTGGGTGAGCACGCACACCACGGTGCGCGGATCGATGTCGTCGCTCTCGTACGCCTTCTGCAGATAGCGATGGGGCCAGTCGACGACCACCTCGTCGGCGTCGGGGAAGCGCTTGGCGGTCGGCGAAGGTCGGCCGCGCGTCGCAGACCGTGACGCGGTAGCCGAGGAACGCACCGATTCGCGCGACGGCCGCCGCGAAGTCGATCGCACCGAACACGATCATGCGCGGGCGGGGGGCGTAGGCTGGCCACGAAAACCGAGATGTCGTCGCCGCGTCGTTCGCCATCGGGGCCGTACCGGACGATCCCGGTCCGGCCCTGTTCGAGCATGCCCACGACATCGTCATGAACGGCGGCGTCGAGCCGTTCGCTGCCGAGCGATCCCGTCGCGATGCCATCTTGCAGGACAAGGCGTCGACCGGTACGGCGGCCGCCGTCGATGTCTTTGATCAATGTGGCGACCGCGACGGGCCGGCCTTCGCGGATGTCGTCGGCGATGTCGCCAAGCTCCGGGAACGTCGATTGGTTCACCTGTTCGACGAAGATGTCGATGATGCCGCCGCATGTCAATCCGACAGCGAACGCGTCGTCGTCGCTGACGCCGTATCGCTGCAGCACCGGCGTCCCGGTGTCACGAGCCTGCTCGCCGAGCTCGTACAGCGCCCCTTCGACGCAGCCGCCCGAGACGCTTCCGACCGCGGTGCCGTCCGGGCCGACGAGCATCGACGCGCCCGGCTGTCTCGGCGACGACTTCCAAGTCCCGACCACCGTGCCCATACCGACACTGACCCCGCTGCGCCACCATGCCTCAAGATCATCGATCACGTCACGCACGGCGCATCACCTCGGCTGTCGAACAGGCCCCGGCGCTGCGAGCAGCCGCCGCAATGCCACTGATATCGCAAACATACCTGCGGAAACGCCTCGTTTCCGCTTGGGCGAAGCATCGACCGGCACACGCGACGGCTCGGTGCGCGCGGTAGTTTTGAGTGTCGCCGCACCGGCGGCATCGCATGAGGGATGGCGCCAGAACGTGACACCGACGCAGCTGCGCGCGTTCGCCGCCGTTGTCCGGCTCGGATCGGTCAAGAAGGCTGCCGTCGAACTCGACGTCACCGAGGCCGCCGTCTCGCTGCACGTGGGCCAGTTGCGTAAAGAGCTCGGCGACCGGCTCTTTGTCCGTACCCCGGCCGGTATCGCGTTCACGCCGGGTGGACTGCGACTGGCCAGCCGGGCGGCCGAGATGCTCGGCCTGCAGGACCGCACGATTCTGGAGGTCAGCCAGGCGGGCGGCGGACGACGCCTCCTGCGGGTCGCGGCGTCGAGCCTGTTCGCGGAACACGCCGCGCCGGGGCTGATCGACCTGTTCGCCGGCCGCGCCGACGATCTCGACGTCGAGCTCAGCGTTCATGACCCGAAGAACTTCACGAATCTGTTGCTGACTCGCGCCGTTGACGTCGCCATCGGTCCGCGTCCCGCCGCGCTCGACGAGGCGATCGTGTCAGACCGTTCCTGAATTATCAGGTCATCGTGGTGGCCGGTCCGGATCATCCGATGGCCAAGATCCAGGCGAGCGTCGGTCAGCTTCGCGAGCAGACCTGGCTGCTCGGTCCGTCCGGCGCGGCGGGAGCCGGGCTCGTGCCCGGTCTGCTGCACCGCGTCAAAGTGCCCGAAGAGAACCAACGCATCTTCCAGAGCCACGCCGCGGCGTTGGAAGAAGCCAAGCACGGCAAGGGAATCACACCGGCAGTCGCCTTCGCGGTGGCCCAGGACATCGCCAATGGGGATCTCGTGCGGATTGCCGGAGCATCGGTGCACGCCGACGGCGTATGGAGCACGAGCTGTCTGAGCGACCGCGGCGCGCCGGCCGCCGCCGCCGAGCTGATTCGATTCGTGACGACTCCGCGAGCGACCCAGGCGATGATTCGCGGTTCCGGCGTAACCGTCGGACGATTCCGCCCGTCCATTCACGTCACGTTGTGGAGCTGATCGACTCATACGTCCGCCTTAACGGTCCATGTGCCCGCAACGACCGCGAGGACCGGCCGATCTCGCCGGCCACGTACTCGAGCGCGGCGAACGTGTCGGCCGGTAATAGTGAGTCGCAATAAGGCAGAGCTGCGGCCATCGTCGCAACCTGCGGTGCGAATCCCGGCGCGCTCGCCCGCGGGTTCATCCAGATCACCCGGTACGCCCGGCGGTGAAGTCGGGCCATGGCCGCGGCCAGCAGCTCGGGTGAATCGCCGTCCCATCCGTCCGACCCGATAATGACCACCGCCCCGCGCACCGCGCTGCCGTGACTTGAGGCCAGGAGCGTCTGCACGTTCGTCGCGATCCGCGTACCTCCGAAGCGGTCCCCGACCCGGTTCGTGGCCTCGGTGATCGCGGTGTCGGCGGAGTGGTGAGCCAAGGCCGTGGTCAGTCGTGTCAATGTGGTCGCGAACGCGAAGACCTCAGCATCGGCGAGCAGGGTCACCGCCCGCATCAAGTGGAGGTAGGCCGTTGCCTGCGCCTGCATGGATTGGCTGACGTCGCAAAGCATGACCACCCGGCGCGGCTTGTGCTGAGGGCTGGCGCGGACGAGCTCGACCGGCTCCCATCCGGTTCGCCGCGATCGGGCGATTGTTGCCCGCAAGGCGACGTGGTGTCCGGCCCCGTCGATCGCCATGCGCCGCGACCGGCGGGTCGGCCACGAACGCACAGCCGCGATCAGCCAGGCGCCCAGTAGGCGCATCTGATCGGGACTGAGATCCTCGAACGGCACGTCCACCAGCGCTACCAGTTTGCTCGGCAGGCGCTCGGGCACCGCGAAGGATCGCTCTCCGGCTTCCGCGTCCGCGACGATTCGCGGCAGGGTCGCCCATGGCAGGCCTACTCCGGCTTCCTCGTCCGGGGCATTGCCGGGGACGGTGACGAGCTGACCCTGCGGGTTCGACACACCGTGGAGCGATCGACGCCGCGCGTTCGGGTCCATCGGCAACACCGCATCATCGAACACGGCGCTGAAGACGGCGTCGAACGTCGCGGTGTCGGAGTGCCGGCGTACGAAGCTGACGCGCGCCGCCCAGTACAGCCGCGATCGGGAGATCGGTGGCAGCGCGGCGAGGGCTCGCACGAAGTCATCGATCGCGGTGAAGCCCACGGACACACCGCTGTCGCGCAGCCGGGTCGCGAGGGCGACGGCGAATGCCGCCCGGTCGATACCCGGCAGCATCGCGGCCGCTCGCGAGTTACCGGACAACGCGCCAGACGATGAATCCGACCACCACTGCAAGGCCGACGATCGGCGGGATCAGCCTCTTGTAGACGGAGTTGCCGGCCAGCTGCATGAGGTCGAGCGGCTCGGGCTCGGCGTCGGCGATGACGCGGGCATGCGAGGCGGGCCGGGATGCTGCCGGAGCCGGTGACGCAGTCACCACTGTCATTGCCGGCCCGGCTTCGGCCGGTGGCTCGCTCGCAACGCTTTCGGCTGCCACCTCGGTTGCGGCGGCGGTGGGCGCGTCGTTCGCCGCGGGTTCGGCGAGCAGTTTCGCTTCGAGGTTCTGGACGAACTGGCCGAGCAGCTTCGCCGACACCTCCTTGATCATGCCGCTGCCGAACTGGGCGATCTTGCCGGTGATGTTCAGATCGGTGTCGACGGTCACGACCGTTCTGTCGCCCTCCGCCCGCAGCTGCGCGTGGATCGTGGCGGATGCGTTGCCGGCGCCGCGGGAATCCTTGCCCTTCGCATCGATGACGGCGCGGTAGGCGGCGTCGTCACGTTCGACGAACTGGGCGGTGCCGGCGTACTCGCTGACGACCGGCCCAACCTTGATCTTGACCTTGCCGGTGTACACGTCCCCGTTGACGCCAGTCAGCTGCGCGCCCGGAAGGCAGGGCGCGATCCCCTCGAGGTCCGTGAGCAGTGCCCAGGCCTGGTCGATGGGTACGCCGACGGTGAACTCGTTGTCGATCTTCATGCTGTCCTTCCGGTCGGTCAGGTGGTGCCGGCTCGTGCGTAGCCGAGATCGTCGAGTGAGTCGACGATGGTCGATCGGTCGTCCGGTGTCTTCGCGATTGCTCCCAGCGTACGGACGATGTCCGGTGCGACGAGGTCGCTCGCCCCGAGTACGGACAGCGCCGACACCCAGTCGATCGTCTCCGCCATTCCGGGCGCCTTGTCGAGGTCCAGTTTTCGCACCTGGCCGATGAAATCGGTCGTCGACCGGATGAGCGGTTCGGTGGCGGTCGGAACGGATCGGCGGACGATCTCAGCAGCTCGCTCGGCGGTCGGGAACTCGATCCAGTGGTAGAGGCATCGGCGCCGCAATGCGTCGTGCAGCTCACGACTTCGATTCGAGGTCAGGACGACAATCGGTCTTCGCGTAGCGGTGAACGTGCCGAGCTCAGGCACGGTCACTGACGCCTCACCCAGGAATTCGAACAACAGCGCTTCGAACTCATCGTCGGCGCGATCGATCTCATCGATCAAGAGGACTGGAGCCCTCGGACCGTCGTAGCGAACCGCCCGAAGGATCGCCCGCTCGTGCAGGAACTCCTCGGTGAACAGTCCCGCACCCGACGGGCCGGACCCACGCGACTCGCTCTCGCGGATCGCGAGGAGCTGGCGCTGGTAGTTCCATTCGTACAGAGCTTCGCTCGCCGTCAGACCCTCGTAGCACTGCAAGCGAATCAATGGAGTATCCAAGGCAGCCGCGAGGGCTTTGGCGGCGGCGGTCTTGCCGACGCCGGGCTCCCCTTCGAGCAGCAGCGGCTGACCGAGCGCGAGGGCCAAGTAGAGCGCGGTCGCCAGTCCCTCATCGACGAGGTAGTCGACCTTGTCGAGACGAAGGCGGACGTCGTCGGCGTCCTCGAACGCACTCATTCTGGGCTCACAGTCTTCGCGACATTCGGTCCCGGCCCTACCGGCTCGCGGCGAAGCTGTCCCGGCAATGCGGGTTGCAGAACCAGAGTGTCTCGTCGCCCACGACGAAGTGGGGAGTGTCGGGCATGATCGTGACCGTCATCCCGCAGACCGGATCGATCGCGGTTGTCATTGCGGTGGTCGCGCGCGGCAGTTTGACCTTGGCCGCTCCCGGCGCCGGTCGTCGGACAGACGCAATCACCTCGGCCAGAATCGACACGGCGACCTCGCCGGCCGTGCGGGCGCCAATGTCCAAACCGGCCGGTGTGCTGATCCGAAGGCGCTCGCCTTCGGTGCAGCCAATCTCGTCGAGCACAGCTGCACCTCGCTTCCGGCTCGCCACCAGCCCGATATACGGGACGCCCGCGTCGAGCGCGGATCTGATCGCCTCGGTTTCGTCACGGCCATGGCTGGCCACGACGACCGCCGCGGCATCGGTCGGTGATGATGTCGGCACCGCGCGGGCAGTTGCGTAGCCAAGCGCCTCGCACAGCGTTACGAGTGCTTCACCGACCGGTGTGTTGCCGATGATCTCGACGAGTGGGGCTGGCAGCATCGGCTCGAGGAAAATCTCGAGAGCGCCGCCCGACAGGCAGGTGTTCACGACCACCTGCGCGCCGGGCGAGTCCGGGAATCCCTCGTCGCCGATGGGCAGAACCCGCAACAGAACGCTCTCGCCGTTGTCGAGCGCACCGAGGGCCGCCGTCCGGACGGACGTCTCCGCGCATTGACCACCGACGAACCCCTCGATGGAGCCGTCGCTCAGAACAATCGCGCTGTCCCCGGCGTGCGCGGAACTCGGAACTTGCGCGCGAACCACCGTTGCATGCACGAACGGAACTCGCCGGGCCGTCAGCTCGCTGACCCGGTTGGCAATCTTCAACGACACGCTTCGACCTTCGTCTAGATCGGGGGTTGGGCGTTGCCGTGCATGGCAGCCCAGACCCGCGACGGAGTGAGTGGCATATCGGCGTGCCGGACGCCGAACGGCTTGAGGGCATCGATCACCGCGTTCACGACAGCCGGCGGCGATCCGACGGTGGCCGACTCACCGACGCCCTTGGCGCCGATCGGGTGGTGCGGCGAGGGAGTGACCGTGAAGCCCGTCTCCCAGCTGGGCACCTCGAGAGCCGTCGGGATCAGGTAGTCCATCAGCGAACCGCCGAGGCAGTTTCCGTCGTCGTCAAAGGCGATCATCTCCATCAGCGCCATTCCTACGCCGTCCGCGAGACCACCGTGCACCTGACCCTCAATGATCATCGGGTTGATCCGGGTGCCGCAGTCATCGACGGCGATGAAGCGCCGCACCTTTACGACCGCGGTGCCGGGGTCGATGTCGACCACGCAGATATATGCACCGTGCGGGTAGGTGAGGTTCTCGGGGTTGTAGCAGATCTGGGCCTCGAGGCCGCCTTCGATTCCCTGGGGCAGATCCCCAGCCCCGTGGGCCCGCAGCGCGATCTCTTGGATCGTCACCGACTTCGTCGGGTCGCCTTTGACGTGGAACGAGCCCTTCTGCCATTCGAGGTCGGCCACCGACACCTCGAGCATGCCGGATGCGATGATCTGCGCCTTGTCGCGCACCTTGCGGGCAACGAGGGCAGCAGCCGCACCTGATACCGGCGTCGAACGGCTGCCATAGGTGCCGAGCCCGAACGGTGTCTGGTCGGTGTCGCCGTTGACGACCTGGATGTCGGCCGGCGGGATGCCGATCTCTTCGGCGACGATCTGGGCGAACGTCGTCTCGTGACCCTGGCCCTGGTTCATGCACGACACCCGCAGCACGGCCTTGCCGGTCGGATGGATCCGCAGCTCGGAACCGTCCGCCATGCCAAGCCCGAGAATGTCCATGTCCTTGCGAGGGCCCGCCCCGACGGCTTCGGTGAAGAACGCAACGCCGATGCCCATCAGTTCGCCGCGTTCGCGCTTCTCGGCCTGTTCACGTCGCAGCTCGTCGTAGCCGGCGATTCGCATTGCCTCGCGCATCGTCGGTTCGTAGTCGCCGGAGTCGTACACCCAGCCGGTCTTCGTCGTGTACGGGAACTGATCTGGCTGGATGAAGTTCTTGATCCGCAGCTCGATCGGGTCCATGCCGAGCTCGTCAGCGAGGCACGCGACGATCCGTTCGACCAGATACACCGCCTCGGTGATCCTGAACGAGCAGGCGTAAGCGACGCCGCCCGGCGCCTTGTTCGTGTAGACGGCCGTCATTTTGCAGTACGCGGCTTCCAGGTCGTAGCTGCCGGTGAAGACGCCGAAGAAGCCGGCCGGGAATTTCACCGGGGCGGCCGTTCCGTTGAACGCGCCGTGGTCGGCCAGCACGTTCGTGCGGATGGCGAGGATCTTGCCGTCCTTCGTCGCGGCGATCTCGCCGCGCATGATGTAATCGCGCGCGAATCCGGTGCTGATGAGGTTCTCGGATCGGTCCTCGACCCACTTCACCGGCTTGCCGGTGAGCAGCGAACCGACGATGGCGCATACGTAGCCCGGGTAGATCGGAACCTTGTTGCCGAAGCCGCCGCCGATGTCGCCGGCGATGATCCGAATCTTGTGTTCGGGCAGGCCGGCAACCATCGCGTAGAGGGTGCGATGCGCGTGCGGTGCCTGAGTCGTCGAATAGAGGGTGAGCTTGCCGTCGATGGTGTCGTAGTCGGCGACGGCGCCGCAGGTCTCCATGGGCGCCGGGTGGACGCGCGGGTACACGATGTCCTGGCTGACGACGACGTCAGCTGACGCGAAAACGGCCTCGGTCGCGGCTTCGTCGCCAGTTTCCCAGTCGAAGCAATGATTGTTCGTCTTGCCTTCGAGGTCATCGCGAATGAGTGGGGCATTCGGTTCGAGGGCTCGCCGCACGTCGACGACCGGTTCGAGCTGTTCGTACTCGACATCGATCAGCTCGAGGGCATCACGGGCGGAGTACCGATCCTCGGCGACGACGAAGGCGACTTCCTGTCCCTGAAAGCGCACCTTGTCAGTGGCGAGGACGGCCTGGACGTCATTCGACAGGGTCGGCATCCAGGCCAGACCCTTCTCGGCCAGCATCGCACCGGTGACCACGAGCTTCACTTTCGGATGGGCCGCCGCGGCGGTGATGTCGACGCTCACGATTCGTGCGTGCGCCATCGGCGAGCGCAGGATCGCGAGGTGCAGCATGCCCTTCAGCTGCAGATCGTCGACGTAGTGACCCTTGCCACGGATGAAGCGCGGATCCTCCTTGCGCAGCATCCGGCCATGGCCCATCGGCTTCTGATCATTGTCCTCGAACTCGGTTACCGGTCGGTCGGCGATGGTCGTCATGACGCACTTCCCGAGGTGACGGTCGTGCGGGTGCCGGCCTGTTCAGCGGCGGCCCACTGCACCGAGCGGACGATGTTGACGTATCCAGTGCACCGGCAGATCTGGCCGGAGATCGCCTCGCGGATCTCGCCTTCGGACGGGTCGGGGTTTCGATCGAGCAGCGCGCGAGTCGTCATGAGCATGCCGGGCGTGCAGAAACCGCACTGCAGACCGTGGCACTCCATGAACCCCTTCTGGATCGGGTCGAGCTCGCCGTCCTGCTCGAGTCCTTCCACGGTTCGCACCTCGTGACCACCGGCCATCGCGGCGAGTACGGTGCAGGACTTCACCGGCTCGCCGTCCAGCCAGACGACGCAGGTACCGCAGTTGCTCGTGTCGCAGCCCCAGTGCGTTCCCGTCATCCCCAGGTGATCGCGGAGGAAGTGGACCAAGAGCAACCGACCCTCGATCTCACGGGTGAATTCCTCGCCATTGACCGTCATCGAAACCTGCATGTGCGCGGCCCTCTCGTTCAGTTCTGCGACGTGGTGATGCGAGCGACCGCGCGACGGAGCGCGCGCTGGGTGAGCTCGTTGGCAAGGTGCCGCTTGTAGTCCTCGGAGCCGCGCATATCGGTTGCCGGGCTGCAGCCGGCCGCCGCGAGTTCGCCGGCCCGCGCATAGAGCTCTTCGGATGGGACTTGGCCGCGTAGGGCGTCAGAGATGGCCGGGAGTCCGGTCGTGTTCGGCCCGACTGCGGCCAGCCCGACGCGAGCATCGGATACCACTCCGCCGTCCATCCAGACCGCAGCCCCTGCGGATGTGACCGCCCAGTCGCCGGCCCGCCGCTCGACCTTCTCGTAGGCGCTCGAGCCGTTCGGGCGAACGGGGAAGCGCACCTCGGTCAGCATTTCGGCATCGCCCACCGCGGTCTCATAGGGCCCCTGATGGAACTCCTCCATCGACACCACGCGCTCACCGTCCCGTCCACGGATCACGCAGCTGGCATTGAGAGTCGTGCAGACCGCTGACAGATCCTCCGAGGGGTCGGCCTGGCAGAGCGACCCGCCGAGCGTTCCACGATTGCGTACTACCGGGTCCGCGATCACCTGTTCGGCGTCTCGGAAGATCGGGAAGGCGGTCGCCAAGGCCGCGGATTCGAGTAGCTCGCGATGGCGGGTCATCGCACCGATGCGGATCTGGGTCGGCTCGACGGTGATGTAACCCAATTCATCGTGCAGGCCGTTGATGTCGATGAGGTACTCGAAGTTGGCAAGGCGCAGTTTCATCATCGGCAGCAGGCTGTGTCCGCCCGCAACCAGACGGGCGGTGTCGCCCAGCCGATCCAGCAGCCCGATGGCGTGGTCGACGCTGGTTGCGCGCTCGTACTCGAACGGCGCCGGTACCTGCATGCTGGACCCCCTGATCCTCGGTGTGACTGCAGTCAGCGCCCCCGAAGTGGCTCATGTCAACGGCAACCTAAGGAGTCGCTTAGGTGGTCGTTGACAGTTCGCCGTGCCGACCCCGACGCTTCAGGCGCTGAGAGGGGCGAACCATGCCGGCTGACTGGCTACCGTGGCTGCTCGCTGCCGCGATGGTCGGCGTTGCCGCCTACCATGTGGCGCGGCTGATCGCGACGCGAGTTCGCCATCACGCCGCATCGATGGACGTCGAGCTGACCCACGCGGCGATGGGCGCGGCGATGACCGCGATGCTGGTTGGACTGGTCGCACCGGCCGCAGATCTCTGGCTCGCGCTGCCGTTCGTCGCAATGGCCACCTGGTTCGCCGTCCGGGGAGTACACACGTACGTGATGGACGGCGTGACGCCCCGCGCTGTCGCAGCCGCCTGGCAGGTGGTCGGCTGCGCTGCGATGGCCTACATGCTTCTCGCCGTTGTCCGATCGGCGACGACGACCCACATGGCCGGCATGGTTATGGGCGGGAACGGTCGGAGTGATGTGTCATGGCCGGGGCTGCGCCTTCTACTGGTGGGCGCGACGGTCGCGTGGGCCGGTTGGACGATGTTCCGGGTGGTCGATGGTCGGTCGACGTCAGCCGGCGCCGGTCGCGTCGGGCTGAGCGCGGGTTGCCAGCTCGCGATGAACATGACGACCGTCTACATGCTCGTGGCCATGTAACGTCCGAGGATGTCCGACCCGCCGTCGTTGTACGACGGGCCGGCGGTGGCGATGCGCTTCGGTGATGATTGACGCGTTCCACGACCGGGTCGAGCGAAACGAGTTGTTGAGATCGTTCTTCCGGGTGGCGTGAGTGGCGAGCATCGCCTGCACGTGACGGAGTGGTGGTCCGAGGTCTTTCGTGGGCCGACCGAGTTCACGTCAGCGCGGCGCGGTTACGCAGCCATGCTCCAGCACCACCGCAACACCCCTTAGCCGCGGCGGGAACACTCAGTCGCCGCGAGTCCCGGGCCGCGCCGGAACCTCGACGACGACGTTCGTCGCCTTGATCGTCGCGACTGCCTTCGACCCGGGTTCGAGCTCGAGCTCGTCGACAGCCTCGCGACTCATCAGCGAGACGATCCGAAACGGGCCGGCCTGGATTTCGACCTGCGCCATGACTGTGTCCTTCACCACGCGGATGACGACACCCATCATTCGGTTACGCGCCGACGCGCCTCCGATCGCGCCGACGTGGGGCTGGGGGGCCTGGCCGGCGAGCTCCTCGGCCAAGCGAGCCAGTTCGGCGCCGGCGATCTCGACGCCGCGTTTCGTCGTCGGTGCCTTGACCCGGCCCGCCTGGATCCAGCGCCGAACAGTGTCGTCACTGACTCCGAGCAGCGCCGCGGCCTCGCTGACCCGGTACGACTGCGCCATTGGTCCAGCGTATCGGTGCCCGCCACGCAGACGGAGGTCGCCAGCTTGACACCGGGAGGGCACGAAGGGAGCGACTCGAGGTCCTGGATCTCGCACCCCGGGCCCCGCTTTGGGCCATGCTGCTGGGGACGGCTAGGAGGCGTGAGTCGACTGATGTGTGTCGTCGGGCGAGCCGCCCAGAGTTGGACCGTCGAAGTAGTCGGGGTCAGGGTGACAGGACACGATGATGCCGCCCGCGCCGATGAGGTGGCCGGAATTGATGCAGGCGCCCGTGTCGTACTGGCCGACGCCGGGGCAGCCGCCTTCCGAAGTCGGCCGAGGGGCAACACTCAGCGAGAACCTCGCGATCCTCTCGGTGGTCGGCGAGGAATCGGGTGTGGCGCGGGCTGGTGCGGAGGTCACAATTTAGCCGTCCGGATCGCCGAGACGATGGTTGATGCACGCATGTGTTGCAGCTCGCTGGCGATTCCTGATCGAGCCCTTCATCAGTGAATGCTCCCACGACGGACGGTGTCGCGTGTGGCGCCAAGCTCGGTCTGATGGTGAAAATCAGAGGGCGCTCGTCGTAGATCAGTTCTTGAATCGCTGAACGTTTCCGAGCGAACGACGAAGAGCGGCAAGAAATGAGCGGCTCACTATCGGAACCGCTTGGCGGTGTTGTTGCGAACTCCCGGGTAACTCAATGAAACAAGGGAGCTCGACATGCGTAAGTCCATCAAGGCTGTTCTCGCCGTCACGGCGGCCGGTTTGCTCGCCACGTCTATCGCCGCGTGCAGCAGCAGCGGCTCGTCCGCGAAAGCCGCGCCCGCGCCGGTCGCGAACATCACCAGCCTCACCGGCCAGTCGACCAGTGTGAAACTCGACTCCGGGTTCGTGTCCGCGCTCACCACCCTGGGCCTGACCCCCGGCACCCTCGGCACCGCGACCCTGGCCGACGGGTCGGTGTCGTTCCCGATCACCGGCGGACACGTCAAGGTCTACAAGAAGGGTGAGGTCGACCCGTACGTGGTCGGCGACATCCAGCACGACGGGTCCGGGCTGTCGCTGACCGCCGGCTCGACAACCGTGCAGCTGCAGAACTTCGACATCAACCCCGGCAGCAGCAAGCTCTACGGCGACGTCTCCGTCAACGGCACCGTCGCGGTCAAGCACGCGTACCTGTTCAACCTCGACGGCACCACCCTGCAGCCGCTGCAGGTCTCGGGCAACACCGCCACCCTGACCGGTACCCGGGTCCTGATCTCCCCGGACGCCGCACCGCTGCTGGACAAGACGTTCAACACCACCGCCGTCAAGGCCGGACTGCTCGTCGGCGTCGCCACGATCGTCGTCAACGTCAAGTAGTTGTCCCACCCGCTCGTCGCCGGGCCACCGCGGATCCACCGCGGTGGCCCGGACGCATCTTCTGATCCGTTGTGTCCAGCGACCGCCGTCCTCCGACGGGGTGCACGTGACACGACACCCGGACCCGTGACGGGGCGCTGCGCTCCGTCGTTGAGTTCGGACGCGCGGCCCCCGTCACGGCCGTACCGTCGGGATGCGCTACCGCGGATGCCATCCACCAAGGTGGCGCGATCGCAGAACTGATCGTTCCCGCGGAGAGTTACATTGGGTTGGCCGCTGACTCTGGATCGGGTGGAGCGCCGAAGCGTGAGAGGTGTTGCATGCGTAAGCCCGCCTTGGTTTTCCTCGGAGTCCAACTCGCGCTAGGCGGCCGGCTGTTCAGCCTGCAGGGCTTCGGTGTTCTCACAGGACGCGCCATGAGCAACACCACGTTCTGGTCGATCTCGGGACCCGTCATCTGCGTCGTCGGGCTGGTGATGATCGGCTCGGGTGGGCGCCGTCGTGCCTCGTGAAACGTCGACGGGTACGACCGGACCCGGGTGACGCTGACCGAGAGACGACGGGTGCGCCAGTCGGCCGACGGACCATTCTCGGCCTCGTGGGCCTAGGTGCCGCCGGTGTGCTCGGGGGCAACCGGATACAGAACGGCCTCGCTCATCTACTCGAACCACTCGAATCCCGCGACCCAACCGGGCTGATCGCGGAGTTCCCGCTGGGTGATGCGTTCCGGTACTACTCGGTGACGGGCGTCGTTGCTCGAAAACCTGACGGCCGCACTACCGACTCGGTGTCTCGGGTCTGGTCACCCACCCGGCGACCTACACGTTCGCCGATCTGCAGTCGATGCCCCAGACCGGCGTTCGTTGATGACTTCCAATGTGTCACCGGCTGGCGTGTCCCGCAGGTGCACTGGCGGGGTGTTCGACTGTCCGAGGTTTCTGGATCAAGCCAAGCCGACGGCAACGGCAACTGCCGTGAAGTTCCATTCATTCGACGGGACGTACACCGAGTCGTTGACCCTCACCGAAGCGCGGCGTTCGGACGTGATCGTCGCCCTGGAGATGCTCGGCAAGCCGGTCACGCACGACCACGGCGGCCCGGTGCGGATATATGCGGCGGCGATGTTCGGCTACAAGAGCACGAAATGGCTCTCGGGTATCGAACTGACGAAGGACGAGGTGCCCGGCTACTGGGAGACCCGCGGTTACAACATCAACGGCACGATTCAGAACCAGCGGTAGCGCGTTCAGATGACCTCGCCCGGACCGCAGGCTGACACGCCGCATTGCGCCGATTCGAACTCGCCGAGCGGCTCGTGCACCGCAGCGTCGCCGTGCTGATGTTCCTCTGCATCGTCACGGCCGCGATCCTCTACAACGGCTCGCTTGCGATCCACGTAGGTCACCGGCACGCAGTGGAACTGATCCACGTCTACTGCGGCTTCGCGTTGCCGGTGCCAATGCTGGTCGGCCTGCTGTCTCCGGGCCTACCGCAGCGATCTCGGTCGGCTGAACCGGTTCGCGCCGATCGGACCGGCGCTGGCTACGGTCCCGCACCCGACGAGACGGCGGCGATCCGGGTGGGCAAGTTCAACGCCGGCCAGAAGCTGAACGCCTCGCTCACGGCCGGCGCGATCGTTGTGCTGCTCGGCACCGGGATCCTGATGTACTTCGTCGGCTTGGTCGCGACTGTCGTGGCGGACCGGCGCGACGTTCGTGCACGACTGGTTCGCGCTCGCGCTCGGACTGCTTGATCGTCGGTCACATCTACTTCGCACTCCGCGACCGTGAAGCTCGCCGCGGCATGCGCACTGGCCAAGTATCCCTGGCTTGGGCGCGCCAGGAACACGCCGCATGGGCCGATGAGGTCGAACTCGAACCGCCCGACTCCCGATTGGGCCCATGAGGAAGCCAGTGGGAACGTGAACTCGGCCGAGATCTCGGCGAGGCCGCGTTCGGCCAGAACCTGACGACGTGGGACGCCGCCCGCGCGCGACCCGTGACAACCGGGCGGATGATGCCGTTCTGCGGAATATTTTCCTGTATCAAGATCATGTATAGTTAGTGTGAGGCGGAAGTACAACGGGGGAAACACCATGAGAACCAGGCGAATGCTTGGCATCCTGATCGCAACGATCATCAGCTTGAGCACGCTGTTCGGCAATGCGGCAGCGGGCGCGCAGACGGTCCGATCGGCATCGGCGTCGACTGGCGTCGACCCTCAGCAGGTCGCTAAGACCTTGCCCGACACGGGATTCGGCGTGTGGAACACCCTCATCGTCGGCGTTCTCGTCTTGCTGGTCGGGGCGCTGATCGTCGTGGCCGGACGGCGCCGCGACGGCTCCGACGACTGAGCAACCCCGGTGCGGCCCGCCAGATGCTCGAGGCCAGGAGCACCACGACCGCGGGCGGCAGGATCCACCACGCGGCAACGTCCGAGCGCGACACGGCGTAGTGGCGGCGAGCGCGACGACAACCCCGACCGCGGTCACCCAGTCATCGCCGACGATGAAGTCGTACCAGAAGGCGCCGAACCGGCGCAGTCGCGCGTTCATGCTGTAGTACCCGCGAGTTCCGCCGACTCCCCTTGCTGGTTCCGGGATCGACCTGCGCCGCAGTACGGCGACCAGGCCCAGCGCGACCAGGGCGACGGCGGGGACGAGGACCAACAACGCCGCGTCGGATCCGGGCCAGCGCGCGTGAGCGCCCTCCGCTCCCCAGAACATGCCGAACGCCGTGAGCATCACTCCGACGGCGAACTTCAGGGTGTTCTCGGGAACCCGGGCGAGCGGCGCGCGAATCGCGAAACCGGCGACGGCCACGACCAGTACGGCGATCACCGCTGCCCCGGCCGCCAGTGGAATGTCACGCTGATTGCTGCCGAAAGTGAGCACGATGAACACGACCTCGAGACCCTCCAGCACGACGCCCTTGAACGACAGCGTAAACGCGTACCAGTCGGTTACACCGCGCCGCGATCCGCCACCGGCGCGGCGGGCGTCGGACAGTTGAGCCTGGTAGATGAGCTCCTCGTCGTGCATCGCCTTGTGCCCGCCGGCTCGAAGAATCGCCTTACGCAACCACTGCAAACCGAAGATCAACAGGATCCCACCGACGAGCAGCCGAAGATCGCCGAGCGGGATCTGCGCGACCGCGGGTCCCAGGGCGATGACGATCGCGCTCAGCGTCGCGACCCCGGCGACCACGCCCTGCAGGGCCGAGCGCCAACTTCGGGCCGTGCCCGCCGCCAGGACGATCGTCGTCGCTTCGACCGCCTCGACCACGCAGGCCAGGAAGACGGCCAAGAACAATGCGCTACTGGTCATGGCTACTTTCGGTTGCTACTACTTGCATCGTAGTTGACAGTGCTTGCGGGCGCGACTCGCGGTGCGAGCGCCCAGTCGTCGTCACGGAGGGCGATGATCGCTCGCGAGGCGAAGGCCAGCCCGACCGCAGTCATCGTCCAGCCGACGAGGTCGAGCGGATGGTTACCCGACACGGCCGCCACGAAGTGGATCGGTTGCGAGACACCCAGGATCACGCAGCCGAGCCGGCCGACCTGGCCGGATCGCCGCAACGCGAAGGACAGCACGATCAACCCGACTACGTGCCCGAGCACGAAGACGACGGTGAAGATCGTCGTCGTCGGGAACTGGTTCACGAACGTCGCCACCGCGGCAACGTTCGCGCGGGACAGGCCCGAACTGGTCACACTCATTCCGATCTCGTCGACCAGCGCGATGCCGAACAACGACAGGTAGGCCGGGACGATCAGCAGGCCGGCGATCGCCGCGAGAACGGGCGCGCCGTGCGCCGCGAGCTTCACCGCCGCGTACGTCCCGGGAACGAGCGTGAGCATCGCGACGAGCGTGAGCCAGAGGACCAGCCGCTCGCTACCAGGATGCGCGGCGATCTTCCCCACCGCCGTCGACACCGAATCCGTTGTGTCATACGGCAAAACGTAACGAAGGACCGCGATCGCGAGCGGCCCGATCGGTAGCAGGATCGCGGCGAACCAGCGGGCCGCCGGACGAAGATCCCGGTTCGTTCGCGCGGGCCGCAGGTGCAGTTCAGCAGTGCTCGACATGAGGGCTTCCTTCACTCGAAGATGTCCTCGAAGAGTCACCCCCGCCGACGGGCCCGCACATCGGTCCGCGGGCCCATCTCGAGCGGTACCGATCCGACTGCGGTCGGACGAGCGTCAGCCGCGCGTGACGACGCCGATCTCGTAGCCGAGGATCACCGCTTGCACGCGGTCGCGCAGCTCGAGCTTGGCCAGGATCCGTCCGATATGGGTCTTGATCGTCGTCTCCTCGACCACGAGCTCGGCGGCGATCTCGGAGTTGGTCAGGCCGCGGCAGACCAGCCGGAAGACGTCGACCTCGCGGGGGGTGAGCACGTCCAGCCGGGTCGGCAGTGTCGCGGCCGGTCGAGCCGCTTCGGCGAAGCGAGCCAGCAACCGGCGGGTGATCGACGGATCGATCACGGCGTCGCCCGCCGCGGCGGCCCGGACACTCGCGACGAGCTGTTCGGCCGGGACGTCCTTCAATAGGAAGCCGCTCGCGCCGGCGTGCAACGCCGCATAGACATATTCGTCAGCGTCGAACGTCGTCAGCATGATCACGCGGACGGTGGACGAGGTCATCAACCGCCGAGTTGTTTCGAGACCGTCCAGGCCCGGCATCCGGATGTCCATGAGCACGACATCGGGTGTCAGTTCGCCCGCAAGTTCCAGGGCTTGCGAACCGTCGGCCGCCTCACCGACGACATCGATTTCGGGTTCCGCGGAGAGGATCGCGCGGAATCCGGTTCGTACCAGGCGCTGGTCGTCGACGATCAGCACGCGAATCGCGAACTCGGCCACGGCCACATGGCCAGCCTATTGGCACGCGGCAGCACAGTGGGAATGTCCGCCCACGGGACGACGACAACGCCGGTCGCCGTCCCTAGAGTTGGCCGCGGCGAACGAGGCGAGGTGACCGGATGAGCGCGAGCGTGGACGGGCTGCGAACGCGACCAGCCGACGGGCGCTGGACCGTCGGCGGGTGGAGTGTCGTCGACGTCGCGCTCGCGGCCGCACTCTCAGTGGCGATGGCTGCACTCGTCACCGGCCGATTGGGTGCCGACGGTGGCCCGACGGGCGGAGTGGCCGCCGCGCTCTTCGGAGTGACCATGACGGTGCCGGTCGCGTGGCGCCGGCGAGCACCCGTCTTCGCCTCGATCGCACTTCTCGCCGGGGCGTTGATCAACGAATTCGGCATCGGCGCGATGGTCCGCTGCGGACCGGCCCTACCGGCATTGTTCTTCGTGGCCTTCGCCCTCGGTCGATGGTTGCCGAACGGGCGCACCGGTCTGTTGTGGTGTGTGCCGCTCGCCGCCTCGGTCGCCCTGCAGGTCCACTACGATCCGGCGATCCGGTCGGGTGGCCTGCCAATGACGGTCGTCGTCGGCCTCGCCAACGTCGTGTTCTGGGCAGCGGGCCGGCTGGTGCGCTCACGGGTCGCGATGGTGACGGCCCTGGCCGCTCGCACCGACGAGCTGCGGCACCGGCGGGACGTGGCCAGCCGTTTGGCCGTCGCCGCCGACCGCGGGCGCATCGCCGCGGAACTGGACGAGTCGCTCGGGGATCGACTCGCGGCAATGTCGGCCGAGGCCCAGCTCGGGCGCGACGCGATCATCGCCGAGCCGACCCAGGCCCGGGCGGCGTTCGCCAGGATCCAGGCCGCCGGCCGCGCCGCTCTCGGCGATATGCGCACGACCGTGGGCGCCTTGATGGCCGACAGCTCGCGGCCGGTACCGGTGCTCGCGGATCTGCCCGACCTCATCGGAGGCGGCCCGGTGCGGATCAAGGTCGTCGGTGCGCCGCAGCTGGTGCCGCCGGGAGTCGAACTCTCCGGCTACCGCGTCGTCGAGCACTTGCTGGCCATCCTCGGCGAACAGCCACGTCAGAGGGCGGATGTGGTCGTCACGCTCGAACCCGGCCTGGTCGAGATCTCCTTGACGAGCGACCTGCACCTTTCGCAGGACGTCTCTGGTCGGCTGGCCGCCGCCCGCGAACAGGCCGTGTTGCACGGCGGGTCGCTGGCAACCCAGTCGACCGGCACCGGTTGGCGAACCGTGGCTCGGCTGCCGTTCGCGGTCGCGTCGGGATAGTCGCACCGTGCGCAGATCCGTCGGGTCTTCATGGGTCGGTCGCTCGCCCGAGTGGTTCGTCGCGACAGTCGCCACCGTCGTCGTCGCTGCGGTCGCGGTGCTGTCCGAAGCGGTTCCCGACTTCGTCGCCGGTCCGTTCCAATTGATGGCCCTGCCGTTCGGGCTGGCCGTCGGTTTCGCATGTCGGCTGGGAATCGGCGCGCTGCTCGTCGCGGCGCTACTCGTCTGTCTGGAGGGGCCGCAGGGCTATTTCAATCCGGCCGTGGGCATCATCGCGATCGCGCCCTGGCTGATCGCGTACCTGTTGCGTGGCCATCGCCTCATGGCCGACCAGCTGCGAACCAGGGCGGACGAACTCGAACACGAACGCGAACGCGTCAGTGTCGAATCGGTGGCCCTCGAACGGACGCGGATCGCACGCGATCTGCACGACATCGTCGGCCACTGCTTGAGCATCGTCGTCGTCCAGGCCCAGGCCGGCGAGCGGTTGATGGCAGACTCCCCCGAGCTCGCCCGGCAGGCCCTTGACGACATCGAACGGACGGCCGACCAGGCCCGGCTCGAAGTCGTCCGGCTCGTCCAACTGCTCACACCCGAATCCGCCGGTCCGACCCTGCGACTGCTCGACGAACTCATCCGGGTGGCCGCGGCCACCGGCCTGCGCATCACCTACGCCGCACCCGCCGACCTCGACGCGCTGTCGACGGCCAAATCGCAGCTCGCCTACCGGGTCGTGCAAGAAGGCCTCACGAATGCGCTGCGACACGCCCCCGGCAGCGATGTGGCGATCGTGCTGAGCGAGGTGCGCGACGAGCTGGGCATCGAGATCACGAACTCGGCGCCGGCTCGTCCGTCGTCGGGCCTCGAACGATCGGGAGGCGGGCGCGGCCTGGACGGGATGCGCGAACGGTTGCGCGCGTTCGGCGGGTACCTGACCGCGGCGCCGACACCTGAAGGTGGCGGCGGCTGGCGGCGAAGCTGACCCGATCAGGTTGAGCGGGCCTCGGACACCGGTTGCTCGGCCGCCGGCGGGGCCACGTGCAACCGGTGGGTCCGCCAGGTCTGCCAGAGCGACAGGAACACGAAGTAGAACGAGCCGACCATCATGATCGGACGCAGCACCCACGGGCGATGCGGCTCGATGAAGGCGCCGACCGTGATGGCGCCGACCCAGACGGTCGTCAACGGCAACGTGAGCAGCCGCAGGTACTTCGCTCGCATCACGTGCGGAACCCGCAGGTTCGTCAGGGACGCGATCGACAGCAACAGCGTGACGATCCCGCCCACCCATGGGCGCGCGTGCATGAGGAACAGAACCGGCGCGACCAGGTTCCAGGCGGCCGGGAAGCCGCGGAACCAGTTCTCGTCGTCCATCATGTCGACGCGCGCGAACCAGATCGCCGACGTGAACACGAGCAGGCCCAACAGCAGGGCGCCCGGGAACCCGTCCGGAACGAGTTTGAACTGGTACATGAAGGCGGCCGGGACGATCACGCACGTGACGTAGTCGATGATCAGATCGAGGACGTAGCCGTCGATGCGCGGGACTCGCTCCTTGACCACCAACGCCCGGGCGACCGGCCCGTCGACGCCGTCGATCACGATCGTGACGACCAGCCAGATGATCGCGTGGCCGGGATGATTGCTGAGCACGTCGCGCAGCGCGAGCATCGCGACGACGATCCCGAGCGTCGTGAACACGTGGACCGCCCAGGCCTGGCTGCGCTGCGCCGGCGTGCACGACAGGTTCTCGATCACACAAGGACCCTATGCTCTGCGCGCGTGGCGACAAAGCCGCCGGACCGCCGCGGCCTCACGGCTGGAAGCGGTAGCCCATGCCCGGCTCCGTCACGAGATGCTGTGGACGGCTCGGTTCCGGCTCGAGCTTCCGCCGCAGTTGGGCCATGTAGATCCGCAGGTAACTGGGGTCGGTGTGCTCGGGCGCGCCCCGCAACTCGGTGAGCAGCGCCCGGCCGGTGATCAGCTTGCCGGGGTGGCGCACGAGCATCTCGAGCAGGTGCCACTCGGTCGGAGTGAGGTGGATGCGCTCCCCTGCGGCATCGGTGACCACCTTCGCGTCCAGGTCGACCAGACCCCTGCCGACCGTCACAGCGGCCGTCGTCTCGCTGGCGGTCGTCGCGCGCCGGGTGGCCGCCCGCAGCCGGGCCAGCAGCTCGTCGATGCTGAACGGCTTGGTCACGTAGTCGTCGGCACCGATGTCGAGGGCGGTGACCTTGTCGGTGCTGCCGGTGCGGGCCGAGACGACGATGATCGGCGTCGAGGCGAACGCGCGCACCGCCCGGATGACATCGAGGCCACTGATGTCGGGCAGGCCCAGATCGAGCAGGATCACGTCGTGTTCGCCGTTCCGCGAGCGCGGTGAGGGCCTTCGTCCCGTTTTCGGCCTCGGTGACGTGATAGCCGCGCGCGGTGAGGTTCATCGCCAGGGCCCGCAGCAACGGGCGTTCGTCGTCGACGATCAGCACCCTCGTCATGCCGGGTACCCGTTGACCACGTCGGCCCGCAGGCTCACGACCAGGGTGGCGCCTCCGCCGGGAGTTTCTTCAGCGTGCACCGTCCCGCCCATCGCTTCGACGAATCCCCGCGCGATGGCCAGGCCCAGCCCGACCCCCGCGCCCGCCGTCGGCGAGTCGTCCAAGCGTTGGAACGCCTCGAAGGCCGTATCGGCCGACGCGATGCCGGGGCCCCGATCGATCACCCGGAGCTCGACGCGGTCGCGGATCGTGCTGCCAGTTATCCGGACGCACGTCGTGTCCGGGGCGTAGCGGACGGCGTTCTGGACCAGGTTCGCGATGACCCGTTCGAGCAGCCCGGCGTCGGCCACGACTTCCGGCAGGTCGGACGGGACGTCGACGTCGAGCGGCACGTCGTTGCCGACCGTGTGGTCAAGGGCGCGCGAGACGACGTCGTCGAGGCCGACCGAACTGGTCAGGACGGGCAGCACGCCGGCCTGCAGCCGGGACAGGTCCAGCAGGTTCGTCACCAGGTCGGTGAGCCGGTCGATGGCCGCGTCGGCCGTGCTCAGCAGCTCGCGGCGGTCGGCGTCCGACCAGGTGACGTCGGCCGATCGCAGACTCGAAACCGATGCTTTCGCGGCCGCGATCGGCGTGCGCAGGTCGTGGCTGACGGCGTTGAGCAGAGCGGTGCGGGCTCGCTCGGATTCCTCCAGCGGGACGACCGCGCGCGCCGCTTCGGCCAACTGCCGCTGCCGGTAGGCCACCGCGACCTGGGCCGCGAAGGCCGACAGGACGCGTTGGTCCTCGGCGGCCAGCGCGTGGCCGCGGAACACCATTGTCTGGGCCGCGTCGATCTCGACGACGCCGTCGCCGTCGTTCGGCCCGGTCGGCGGATCGGCGCCGACGCTCGCCAGGGTCGTCCAGGTGGTCCGAGCCGACGGGGTGGCCGGGCCGGCCGGGTCGCGGGCGAGCAGGCTGACGCTGCGCATCCCGAAAGTCTCCTGGACGCGTTCGAGCAGGGCCGGCAGTGCGTCCTCACCGCGCAGGAGGCTGCCGGCGAGCGTCGACATGGTCTCGGCTTCCGCGCTCGCCCGGGCGGCGAGCGTCGATCGACGAGCGGCGAGGTCGACGACGCGCGACACCAGCAATTGGTGATGTTTTGTCGCGCCTCGACGACTACGTATTTGCTCTGCGGACGGAACAACCGCGCTAAATCCGCCGAGGCTCCACATGATGTTCTGGTTCGTGTCCCCGTCGATCCCGACTGCTGGCCGAAGCCATAGTTGAGGGCTCAGCTGGTGGGTCCTGCCGATTGGAGGCCGTTGATCGTCTGGGTGACCGGCTCCGTGAAAAAGTCGCCATCCATCGCGATGAAGTTTCCGGCCTCGCTTTTGTACATGTCGTCCCAGGTGGACGCCCCGCCGTTTGCGCCATCCACAGGGCGGCGCCGGCCGGGCTCTTGGTGTCGGCCTTGTTGAAGACGAAATTGTAGCCCGCGTCGCGCTTCAGTCGGCTACAGTTGTGTCAACGTCGATGTGCCCGAGCGTTCCGGTCACATCAGTAAAGTCCCCGTTCGTGACAAACTGGGTCGCGTAAGCGTTGCGGCCATGCTAAAAAAGGCGGCGCCGCCACCGTCACGACGCTTCTCATTTTTTCATCCCCCTATGCGGGATATCAGAATAATCTCTGAACCCCGCCCGCTTTACCCATGAGTTTTTTACATCGCAATTGACAGGTGTGAACTTTGCCAGAAAATTTAAAACTTGATCGCCTCAGGTGGCGGAAGATAGCCGTCGGCAAGGGCTATTTAGCGGCGGAGCCGACACTCCCCGCATGTTATTAGGTAGAATGGCTTTCCTGGGCGGGACGGTTGAGATGTGTAGTCGGGCGGCCGGCTGGACGCGCACGAAAGCGTCCCGTTCCATGACGACGGAGACGCCGGTCCCGCCAGAGAACGCTCTTAGCTGCGTGCGCCGACCCAGCATGGCCGCGATCGGCGCCCGCGCGCCTTCTTGCTGCGCACAAATTGGTGTTCGCTTAAGCCGCGTCGCGGGGAAATTGCGTCTGGGCGATATGGCGTGTAGGTGCGCCCCATGGCCAGCAGTTCGCCATGGCGGCCCGCGCTCGACGATGCGGCCGCGGTCGATGACGCAGATTTCGTCGGCCTGCGCCACCGTCGACAGCCGGTGGGCGATCACGAGGGTGGTGCGGCCCTCGCACAGCGTGCGCAGCGCCTTCTGGATCGCCTGCTCGGATTCCAGAATCGAGCGCCGAGGTCGCTTCGTCGAGCAGGATGATCGGCGCGTCCTTGAGAAAGGCGCGGGCGATGGCGATGCGCTGGCGCTGGCCGCCGGAAAGCTGCATGCCGTGCTCGCCGCAGGGCGAGTCGTAGCCGCTTGCTCGAAGCCCATGATGAAATCATGCGCGTACGCGGCCTTTGCGGCGGCGACGATCTCGTCTTCGCTCGCGCCCGGCCGGCCCATGGCGATATTGTCGCGGACCGAGCCCTTGAACAGGAAATTCTCCTGCGCGACATAGGCGATCTGCCGGCGCAGCGATGTCGCGCGTCACGGCCGCGATGTCGACGCCGTCGACAGGATATGGCCCGAATCCGCTCTCGTAGAGGCGCAGGATGAGGCTCATCATCGTCGACTTGCCGCCGCCGGAGCGGCCGACGAGCGCGGTCGTCTTGCCTGCCTCGGCGACGAAGCTGACCCGCATGAAGCACCGTCTCGTCCGGCCGGTAGCCGAACATCGACGTCGCGAAACTCGATTTGCCCCCCGCGTGACCCCGAGATCGGCGCATGCCGGGCGATCCTCCTCGAACTCGCGCTCGTCGAGGAACTCATAAAGCATGCTGACCCCGAACAGGATGGTCGAGACGTCGACATGCAGCCGCGCCACACGCTTCATCGGCTCGTAGAGCATGATGACCGAGGTGATGAACGAAAACATGCTTCCCGGCGGATTGCCGCGAATGATCACGGTATAGCCGCTGTAGAGCACCACCGCGGCGATGGCGAAGCCGCCGAGGCTCTCCATGATCGGGCTCGTGCGCGAGCTCACCCGCGCGAGCTTGTTCGCCGCCGCCTGGAATCCCGGATCGCCCCGCCTGGCGCGCGCATGAAGTCCTCGAGCGTGAACGCCTTGACGATTCGGATGCCCTGCGCTGTCTCCTGCAGCAATTCCATCATCTGCATGGCGCCCTGGAACTCGTTCGCCATGATACCGCGCACGCCGAGTGCTGATCTTGCGCACCCCGATTGCGGCGAGCGGCACGAACATGAGCGCGAAGAACGAGAGCAAGGGATCTTGCGACACCATCACGATGACGAGCCCGACAATCGTCAGCGCGTCGCGCGAAAGCGTGGTGATGAGCAGGTTGAGCACGCTGCTCGCCGACTGGGCGATGAAGGACTGGCGCGCGATGAATTCCGAGGAATGCGACTTGCTGTAGTAGCAGACCTTCAACCTGAGCATCTGGTCAAAGATGCGCCGCTGGATCTCGGCCACGATCGCGTTGGCGATCCGCGACAGCACCACCTGCTGTCCGTAGGTCGCGAGCCCCTTGACCGTGTAGATGGCGACGATGGCGGCGGTGATTTCCCAGACCGCCTCCATCTTATGGGCGACGAAGATCCTGGTCGACGATCTTGCCGATGATCCAGGCCGAGAGCGACGTCGTCAGCGCGATCAGGCCCATCATCGCGAAGGCGAATACGTAGCCCTTCCAATGCTTGGGCCCTGCTCAAGCGATCAGCCGGCGCAGGAGCACGTTCCAGGGCGGACTGAGAAACCGCGCCCACGCGCGCGCGGGCTTACACGCCAGAATGACAATGCCTTCAAGTCCCTCGCACCCGCCGATCTTCGCCCGCCCGCCTTTGTCCGGCGCGAAAGGCCGGGCCCTGCATATCATCGGAGGCGGATTTTATGGAAATCCGCCGCCGGCGCGGTCAGGCCCTTTCGCGCCGCCCTTCGCCTCCTGGGCGGCGGCGTGATACTTCACGCGAATGTCGTCGAGGTTGACCGTCGGCTGGGGGAGGCCAGGTCGAGACCGGCGATGGCGTCGGCCATGATCTGCGACACCGCCAGATTGCGAAACCATTTGTGCTTTTGACGGGATGATGTACCAGGGCGCCTCGAGCGTGTCGTCGCGCGAATCGCGTCCTCGAAGGCTTCGGTATAGTCGTCCCAGTAGGCGCGCTCGGCATAGTGGGCCTCGCTGATCTTCCAGTTGCGGCCCGGATCGTCGAGGCGTGGGCGAAGCGCCTGAGCTGCTCCTCCTTGCTGATATGGAGGAAGAATTTGAGGATCGTGTGATGTTCTTCGCGCAGAAGCGCCTCGAATCGCGGATATTACGGTAGCGCTCCGTCCATGTCGCCTTGTCGATGGAGCTTGTGCACGCGCGTGACCAGCACGTCCTCGTAATGCGAACGATTGAAGATGGCGATCTCGCCCCGTCCGGGCGCGTGCGGATGGAGCGCCAGAGGAAATCGTGCGCGATTTCGGCCGGCGTCGGCTGCTTGAAGCTCGCGACATCACGCCCTGCGGATTGAGGCCCCGAACACGTGCTTGATCGTGCCGTCCTTGCCGCCCGCGTCCACGCCGGAGGACGAGAGGATCGAGTGCTTGTGCTCGGCGTAGAGCAGACTTGCTGCTGGCGACGAGCTTCGGTGTCGCGCTTGCGGTCCCTCCTTGGCCATCGCTTTCCGGATCATGGCTCGCCGGTGTAGCCCGACGGATCGATCTTGTGAGCTTGACCTTCTCGCCCGGCTTGGCGCGGAACTTCTTGCGATAGTCCAAGGGCTTCGGGCCTACCTTCGCCTGGCGCCGGGCGCGCTCCGCCGGGCAGCCAGGCGTTCTCGAGTGATAGTAAAATGATAGCCGATCAACGATGCGCCGCGGGATGAGGGCGGATGACGTGTATGGTCAGGCGAAGCACGGTAGGAGTGGCGCGGATTCAAGCTGTCTCGGCGGCCTTTTTCCGTTGAAGCCGGCGAGGCGCTGCGGGACGCTTCGCCGGTGTGACGCTCGCCTCGATGAACATTCCCCAGGTGCTCGGCTACACCCGCATCGCGGGGACGCCGGTCGTCACCGGCCTTTACACGGTTTTCCTGCCGCTCGTCGCTTTCGCCGTCTTCGGCTCGTCGCGCCATCTGGTGGTGCGCGGCCGATTCGGCCACCGCTGCGATCTTCTCCGGCGCGTCTCGCATATGGCGCCGCTCGGCGGCGACCGCATTACATGGCGCTGGTCGGCATGCTGACGCTGCGAGACGGCAGCGCTGCTTCTGCTCGCGCGCATCTTCAAAGCCGGCTTCCTGGCCGATTTCCTGTCGCGGACGGTGCTGGTCGGGTTTCTGACCGGGGTCGGCGTCCAGGTCGGCGTCGCGATGCTCGGCGACATGCTCGGCGTGCGGGCTCCGCGACACCGTCGTCGCAGCTCTGGGAGCTCGCGCAGGCGGCGCCTCGGCCGATGAGCCGCGTCGCCGGCATTTTCGCTCTTCGTCGCGGGGAGATTCTCCTGGCGCGCCGGTTCGCGCCCGCTTTCCGGCGCCGCTGGTCCTGGTCGTCGGCATGATCCGATCAGCGCCTGCTCGATCTCGCGCGAGCGCGGCTTTGCGGTGATCGGTCCGGTGCCCGGCGGGCTGCCGTCGTTCAATGGCCGGACGTGAGCTGGGGCGAGACGCTGGCGCTTCTCCCGGTCGCCGCCTCGTGCTTCGTCATGATCATCGCGCAGAGCGCCGCGACATCGCGCGTCTATGCGGTCGAAGCACAGAGAGCGCGTCGACGAGAACGCGGACATCCTCGGCCTCTCGGCCGCCAACGCCGCCGCGGCGCTCAGCGGCGCCTTCGTCGTCAACGGCAGCCCGACCCAGACCGCGATGGCGGAAAGGGCCGGCGCGAGAAGCCAGGTCGCGCAGCTCGTCTTCGCCGTCGTCGTCGCTGCTCGTGCTGATGTTCCGACCGGCCCGCTGCAATATCTTCCGCGCTGTGTGCTGGCGAGCATCGTCTTCACCATCGCCGTCGGCATGGTCGACATGCAGGGCCTCCGCGCCATCACCGCGAAAGCCGGGGCGAATTTCGGCTCGCGCTGTTCACCGCCGCGGCGGTGCCGGCGATCGGCGTCGAGCAGGGCATCCTGCTCGCCATCGCGGCCTCGCTGATCCGCCACGTGCGCCACCGCCTATCGGCCGCACACGATGGTCCTCGTCCAGGCGCGCTCGGAGCGGTGGGAGCCGGCCGCTCCGGGCCTCGACGACCGAGCCCGGACTGATCGTCTACCGCTTCGGCGCCGATCTCTTCTACGCCAATGCCGATCGCTTTGCCGATGAGGTGCGAGGCCTGGTCGAGGGCGCGCCGGAGCCGGTCCGATGGTTCATCGTCGACTGCGCCGCGGTTTCGACGTCGACTATACCGCGCCAGGATGTGCGGGAGCTGATCGGCTGAGCTCCAGACGCGAATGTTGGTCGTCTGCTCGCTCGCGTCGACGCGATTTTCTGGCTCCGATCTCACGCGCCACGGGTCGCCGCGGCCCTTCGGCGAGGACCGGATCTTCGGGACCCTGCACGAGGCGCTCGCGACGCTTCACCTCCAGGGGCTTGCGGCGGTTCCTGAACGCCGCGCGGGCGCGCCCGACCCGTAGCTCTCGCGGCGAGCAGTCTTAAGGCCGGCGGCCGGCTGGACGACCGCTTCATGCCGTGCGGAGCGCGGCTCGACTATGGCGCGCGGCGCCTTCGAATCGCGTCACATCTGGACGCACGATGAACATCACCGTCATTGGGGCGGGGCGATCGGCGGCCATATCGCGGCCAGGCTCGCCGCGGCCGGCGAGAGCGTCAGCGTCGTCGCGCGCGGCGACGCATTTGAAGGCGATCCGCGCGCGCGGCCTTATCTCAAGGAGGGCGGCGAGGAGATCGTCGCCCGGGTCGAGGCGACCGACCGCATCGCCGAAGCCGGCGGCCCGATCTCGTCGTGCTCGGGGTCAAGGCGCACCAGCTCGCCGCCGATCGCAGCCGACGTCGCCTCGATCCTCTCGCCTCGACCATGGTCGCTGACGACGCAGAACGGCATTCCGTGGTGGTATTTCTTCAAGCACGGCGGCCCTACGAGGGCGTTCGGCTCGAGAGCGTCGATCCCGGCGGCGTGATCGCCGGCCATCTGCCGATCGACGCGTGATCGCGGCGATCAGCTATCAGGCGGCGGAGATCGAAAGCCCGGGCGTCATCCGGCACGTCGAGGGCCATCGCTTGCCGCTGGCCGAAATCGACGGCTCGAAGAGCGAGCGCGTCGCGGCGCTCTCCGAGCTCTTCTCGCGCGCGGGCTTCAAGTCGCCGGTCGTGAGCGACGTGCGCACCGAAATCTGGACGAAGCTCTGGGGCAACCTCAGCCTTCAATCCGATCAGCGCGCTGACGCGTGCGACGCTCGAGGACATCTGCCGCTTTCCGCCGACCCGCGCGCTTGCGGCGGCGATGATGCGCGAAGCGCAAACGGTCGGCGAGGCGTTCGGCATCCGCTTCCGCATCTCGCATCGAAAAGCGCATCGCCGGCGCCGAGGCGATCGGCGCGCACAAGACCTCGATGCTGCAGGACGTCGAGCACGGCCGGGCGATCGAGATCGACGCGCTGCTCGGCTCGGTGATCGAGCTCGCGCGCATGGCCAATGTCGCGACGCCGCATCTCGACGCGATCTACGCGGCGACCAAACTTCTGGGCGAGACGGTCGGCGACGCGGAGGGCGGCTGGATCGCGCCGCCGAACGGCAGCGCGCAAGGGAGTCAGCTGAGCGACATGACATGATCGCGGACATTGAGGGGCCTCATCGCGTCGGGAAGCGACGAGGCGGTCGCGATCGCCGGCCATGACGCGCCGCCGCTGACCTACGCGGCCTTGCGCGCGCTCGTCGAGCGCACCGTCGCCGTCGCTGAACGCGCTCGGCATCGGCCGCGGCGACCGCGTCGCGATCGTGCTGCCCAACGGCCCGGAGATGGCGACCGCGTTTCTCGCCGTCGCCGCCGCGCGCGACCTCGGCGCCGCTCAACCCGGCCTATCGCGCCGGACGAGTTCGAATTCTACCTCGAGCGATCTCAACGCCAAGGCGCTGATCGTCGAAGCGGGCAGCGCGTCGCCGGCGCTCGCGGCGGCGGAGAAGCTCGGCGTCGCGCTGATCGACGCTGCATGCCCGAGCCGCACGCGGCGCGGGCGCGTTCCGGCCTTTCGGGCGACACCGACGGGCGCCGCGGCGCGGCCCGGGCCGGCCGAAGCCGACGACATCGCGCTGATCCTGCACACGTCGGGCACCACCTCGCGGCCGAAGATCGTGCCGCTGACCCAGCGCCAACATCTGCGCCTCGGCCGCAACATCGCGCGAGCGCTCGAGCTTTCGGCCGGCCGACCGCGGCCTCAACGTCATGCCGCTGTTCCACATCCACGGGCTGATCGCCGGCCTGCTCGCGCCGCTGTCGCGCGGCGGCGCGGTGTTCTGCACGCCGGGCTTCAACGCGCTGCAAGTTCTTCGCCGGATGGAGGAGGCGAAGCCCACCTGGTACACGGCGGTGCCGACCATGCATCAGGCGATCCTGACGCGCGCCGGGCGCAACAAGGACGATCATCGCCCGCCATCCGCTGCGGTTCATCCGCTCCTCGTCGGCCGTCGCTGCCGCCGCAGGTGATCGGCGAGCTCGAGGCGGCGTTCGACGCGCCGGTGATCGAGGCCTACGGCATGACCGAGGCCGCGCACCAGATGGCGTCCAATCCGTTGCCGCGGCGTGCGCAAGCCCGGCTCGGTCGGCCTCGCCGCCGGGCCGGAGATCGCGATCATGGACGAGGCCGGCGCGGTTGCTCGGCCGCGGGCGAGATCGGCGAGATCGTCATCCGCGGCGACAATGTCACCGCCGGCTACGAGAACAACCCGAAGGCCAACGCCGAGGCCTTCGTCAACGGCTGGTTCCGCACCGGCGATCAGGGCGTGATCGACGCCGACGGCTATCTCACGCTGACCGGCCGGCTGAAGGAGATCATCAACCGCGGCGGCGAGAAGATCTCGCCGCGCGAGGTCGACGAGGCGCTGATGGATCATCCCGCCGTGCTGCAGGTCGTCGACGTTCGCGCATGCCGCACGACAAGCTCGGCGAGGACGTCGCGGCGGCGGTCGTCCTGCGCGAGGGCGCAGCGGCGACCGAGCAGGAACTGCGCGCCTTCGTCGCCGAGCGGCTGGCCGCCTTCAAGACGCCGCGCAAGATCCTGTTCCTCGCCGAGATCCCCAAAGGCGCGACCGGCAAGCTGCAGCGCATCGGGCTGGCGCAGAAGCTGGGGCTCGGGTGAGCGCCCGCGCGATCCTCGCGCGTTTGCTTGCCGTTGCAAGAAGGGCGGCTTGATCGGGCTGTCGCTCTCATACGCGCGACCGTCGATGGCCGGAGCGCCGCCATTGCGGCACTCTCATCATGCCGGAGCTTTGATCGTCTTGCGCGGTGAGGACTTCTTCTTCGAGCCTCGCTTGCCCGCGACGCGCTTGCGCTTGGCGGGCGCCTTCGCCCTCGTCTTGGGTTTGGCGGTCCCCACCGTGCGCGCTTCGATGCGCGCGTTCGCCTTGAGGCGCTCGGCGATGCGCCCGACCTCCTCGTCGGAGAGAACCGACGGCCGGCCGACCGTCAGCGCGATCGCATAGAGCTTCGCGAGGGTCTCGAGTTCGTGTGCCCGCGCGAGCGCCGCTTCGAGCGTCGCGCCCGTCGTCAGCGCGCAATAATTGCCGAGCAGCGCCGCGTGGCTGTCGCCGAGCGCTTCGAGCGTCACCTCGGCAAGCTCCTTCGTGCCGAGCGTCGCATAGCGCGCGCAGCGGATGAGAGGCGCGCCGAGAAGCGCGATCATCGCGTGGGAAGCAGGGATGGGCCGCGTGGCCATCGCCATCGCCGTCGCGTAAGGCGACTGAAGGCGCACGATCGCGCCGACGTCCGGGCGCGCGCGCATGATGTCGAGATGCAGCCGCCATTCGCTCGAGGGTTTGAGCGGACCCTTCCACGCGCCATATTCGCCCGCGAGCGGCATCAGCGCGATCATCCCCGGACGCAGGCCCGCGCGAATGGCGCCTCCGGGAGTGATGAAGGAAGATCAAATCCTTGATGCGCGCCGATATGTCCATCGAGGCGGCGCCGCCGAGAGCCCAGCGGCCGCGAGGCGAGCGGCGTGCGCGACAATGAAATCCGCGGAGCGCCCTTTTCCGTCGTCGCCATGGGCCTCGGCCGCTCCCCTGTCGCGCCCGGACGCGCTTTATCGCGTCGTTTGTGACGGAGAATCGCTTGGAAAATCAAGCATCATTTTGGCAAGCCGCGAGCCGACGCGGTCTTTCGGGCGCTTGCCTGCGCGCCCCGCGAAGCGTCTCGCGCGGGCGGCCAAGGCGAGCCATAATGCGTCCTGTCGGGCCCTCGAGCCGGACCGGCGCGGTCCGTGCTACGAAACTGGAAAGCCTCATGCCGCCATCGGCGAACCTTTTCGATCT
>CAVTTS010000007.1:0-408104 GCA_963737785.1 uncultured Actinomycetes bacterium | reverse complement strand
TCGGCGAATCGCAGCAGCGCGCGCTGGCGCTCGCTCGGCGTCGTGTCGCGCCACGTCTCGAACGCGGTCTGCGCGGCCTGGTACGCCCGGTCGACGTCCGCCTCGCCGGACACCGGAGCCGACCCGAAAACCTCGCCCGTCGACGGATCGATCAGGTCGGCTCGCGCGCCGCTGACCGCCTCGGCGAACTCGCCGTTGATGAAGTTCTGGACGTCCCGGGCCATGCGTCCTTCCCCCACTCGGTCGTTGGGGCGAACGCTACACGGCTCGACCGGCTGCGAGCTACGGTTTCCGGGGCAATCGGCCGGCGCGACGGTCGATCTCGCCCGTCCCGTCGATCGGTTTCAGCGCTATTCGCAGGATCAGAAGTCCACCGCGACGAGATGCGCCTCAGGACGCAGCCGAATGCCGAAGCGTGCCTCGACCCGGCCCGGATCTCGGCGGCCAGCTCGAGCAGTTGCGCCGTCGTTGGCGCTGCCCCGGTTGACGAGCGCGAGCGTGTGCTTGGACGACAGGCCCACCGGACCCGACCCGTAGCCGCGCGTGAATCCCGCGTGCTCGATCAGCCACGCGGCCGACAGTTTCAGCTGCCCGTCGACCTCCCACTGCGGGCAATCCGGCGGAGCCAACGTCGCGGGCACAAAGGGGTTCACGAAGAACGAGCCGACGCTCCACGTGTCGTGATCATCCGCGTCAAGGACCATGCCCTCGCCGGTCCGCAGCTCGAGCACCATCGCGCGTACGCGGTCGGACGAGGTCACCGCGCCCGGCTCGATGCCCAATCGACGGGCCAGCTCGAGATAGCGGACCGGGCGGACTCCTTCGATGGAACAAGGCCAAACGTGACCTCGAGCACGACGAACCGGTCGGTGTGCTTGAAGGCACTCGTCCGGAATCCGAAACCGCAGCGCTGCGGGTCCCACTGCTCGACGGCGCCGGTCTCGCGGTCGAGGACGGTCAGGCCGGTCAGGACGTCGGCCACCTCGCACCCGTACGCGCCGACGTTCTGCACCGGCGTCGCGCCGACCAGGCCGGGAATGCCACTCATCGACGCGAGACCTGACCAGCCCTCGCGGACGGTGGTGGCGACCAGCTCTTCCCACCGTTCGCCGGCCGCCGCCGTCACGAAGACCCGCTCGGCGCTCGCGCTGACGCCGACGCCGCGGTTGCGCACGAGCACCACCAGGCCGGGCCAGCCGTCGTCCGACACGACGAGGTTGCTACCCCCGCTGACGATCAGGACGGGCCCGCCGGACGCATCGGCGGACGTGATCGTCTCGACCAGGTCGTCGAGACTCATCGCCTCGGCGAGCCGGCCGATCGGGCCGCCGAGGCGCAGCGTTGTCAGCTCGGCGAGACGGGTGGGCACGATCGGCGACGCTACCCTTCGTCTCGTGTCGGACGCGTCGCGAACACCGCGACCGGCTCGTCCGCCGCGCCTGGCCGCCGGGAGGGCCGGGCGCTCGGCCTGCCCACGCGCGGCACGACGAATCCGAACCGGCTGCGCCGCATGGACCGTTGGATCGTCGCGACCCTGGCCCGTCATTACGCGCGACCGACGATCCGCTCGTGGTCGACCTCGGTTACGGCGCCAGCCCGATCACCGCGGTCGAACTGGCCGATCGGCTGCGCGCGGTTCGGGCCGACGTCCGGGTGCTCGGGCTCGAGATCGACCCGGCGCGCGTCGCGGCCGCGACGACGCGCAGGACCCGCCCCGGCTGACTTTCGCGCGCGGAGGCTTCGAGCTGGCTGGTCACCGTCCGCATCTCGTCCGGGCCGCGAACGTCCTGCGGCAATACGACGAAGCCGCGGCCGCCGATGCCTGGCAGACCGTCCTCGCCGCGCTCGCGCCCGGCGGCACGCTCATCGAGGGCACGTGCGACGAGCTCGGGCGGCGGGGCGGCTGGGTCCGGTTGGACGCCGGCGCGGGCCGCGGACGCTCACGCTGGCCGCGCAGCGGCGCGCCTCCCCGGCCGAGCGACCTGGCCGAGCGACTGCCGAAGGCGCTGATCCATCACAACGTCGCGGGACAGCCGATCCACCGCCTGTTCGCGGATCTCGATCATTCGTGGGACGCCGCGGCGGGACTGATTCCCTTCGGGCCGCGGCAGCGCTGGGTCGAGACGTGCGCCCGGATTGCCGAAAGCTGGCCGGTGCAGGGCGGACGGAGTCGCTGGCGCCTCGGGGAGCTGACCGTCGACTGGGCGTCCGTCGCTCCGATCTGAACCGGCTCGGGCGGCGGTTGCCAGCCGGCTCAGGCGGCCGGTACCGGTGATCAAGAGCGGACGCCCGTTATGCCAGGCGAAGCCCGTGATCAGGAGCAGATTCTGGTCGCCGCGGACGACCATTGCCTACTCGTGATCAAGAGGGAGTACGTGCCGCCAGGGCGACATCTGCTCCCTGTTGATCACGGGTGGGAGGCGATGTGTCGGCGTGGACGGCGGCCGCACGCGTCCTCGTTTCGGCTTACGGAGCTGGCCGGCGTCCTCGTCGGCTTACGGAGCTGGCCGGCGTCCTCGTCGCGCTGTCGAACAAGACCGGCTGAGATGCGTCCACCCGTACCGGCCGCGGGCAAAACCCGCGATCAACAGGGCGTAGGCGTCGTGGCGGCGACGTCTACGCCCTGTTGATCACCGCAAGCGAGCGGGCCGATCACGTCGAGCGAGCGAGTTGATCACGCGAGCGTGCGGCCAACCGCACGCGCCTAGCCGGCCAGGCGGTCGCGGACGGCGCCGAGACCGAGGGCGGCTGATTCCGGAAGGTGCGTGTGCAGGTGGGTCAGGTCGGTGTCGGCGATTACCCGCGTCGTACCTACTTCGCTGAGCAGGTGCTTGGACGTGTCGATCGTCGTAACCGCGTACGCGACGAGCTGATTGAAACCTACACCGCAGCCACTCCCGCGAGGTGCGATGTCATTTCGCGACCGAGGCCGGCCCGTTGCCAGCCGTCTTCGACGATCACGGCGATCTCGGCGGTCTCGCGCGTGGTACGCATCGGGGGCCGCCGTGCCGAGAGCAACGATCGCTCCTCGCCGGGTTGCGACGACGAACGTCATCGGCGCCCGCAGCGTCCGCTGCAGCGTGGCCACCGAGGGTCCCCGGCCGCCGCGGCGATAACGGTCGAGCAGGCTCTGCGGCGAGCACCGCGCGTGCATCGCGGCCACCGCCTCGAGGTCGCGCGGACTGGACGGGCGCAACAGCACCGACCCGCTGCGTACGCACAGCAACCAGGGCTCACGGATCAAAGCGTGGAGACTTCCCGGCGGCGCAACCGTCGTCGAACGTGTGCGTTCACGCAGGGATGGGCCGTCGGCGGACCGAAGTCGGGGCAGGCAATCGGCGTACTGAGGAGTCATGGTCGAGACGCTGCCAGGGATCGATTTCAGGCGGATGAAGAAATGATTGACGACGTTGGTCCGGCGACACCGGATTTTGTCCGGTTGCCGGGACCGATTACGCCCGGTTGGACGCGCGACAAAATCCTCGTGGCCGGCGACGTTACAACGGTCGGGTGCGCGGGTAGAAGGCCCGGCATGACAGCCGATCTCATGCAGCCCGGACTCATGCAGCAGAGCGTGTGGTCCGACCAACATCACCTCACCAACGAGGCCCAGCGCGCCGCCGCTGACCAAGCCACCCAGTGCGAGCACCGCCGGTGCGCGGCTCGCGCGATCGCCGGGGCCGCGCGCGACGTCACCGATGCGCGGATGCTGCTCGAGATGCTCGGACTGAGCCCGGAGGACATCCGAGCCGCCGCGACGCATCCGCGGCCTGACCCAGATCCAGCCCGGCTTCGCGGCTCACCGTTTCTCGCTGAGCCGCCAATCCGTTCCGCACCGCGCCGCCAATCCGTTCCGCACCGCGCCGCCAATCCGTTCTGCGGCGCGCCGCCAATCCGTTCCGCACCGCGCCGCACATCCGCCGTCGCGGTGCCACGAAGTTGACCCGCGTCGGATGAGACGCCTGACTCTCGTCGACCCACAGCCGCGAATCAGCTCTTCGCCGGACAGCAACGAAACCCCGTTCTCAGTGCGAGGGACGGGGTTCGTTGCTCAACTAGTCGTCTACCAGCGGTACCAGCGGGCCGATTCCCCACCGCGGAAGGCGAAGCCGGCGATCCAGAAGATCGCGACCACCACGGCGAACAGCCACAGCAGATGCAGCGCGAACCCGGCGCCCGCGAGAATCAGCGCAATCAGCAGGACAACGAGTAGCAGACCCATTGTTTCGACCTCCTCCATCGAGCCGCACCGGCGGGCGGCAACTGTCGACGAGATACCCGCACCGGCGACGAGCCAAACCGGCCGGGCGCTCGGTGCGCGCGATACCCAGCAAACGCGCAGCTCGGCAGGCCGTCGACGCCCGCTACCGATGCACGCGCGCCGCAGTCGAAAGGATCCGGCCGCGCGCTGAATACGGTTGCGCGATTTCGGGTACAGCGCAGGAAACCTCACTGAAACAAGGGATCCGTCATGACTGCGGCGACAGCATCCTCCGCTCCATCCGATTCCGCACGGCGCAGCCTCGTCCCGGCCCGCCTCGATCGGTTGCCGTGGTCCCGCTTCCATTGGCTGATCATCATCGGGCTCGGCGTCGCCTGGATCCTGGACGGTCTCGAGATCCAGATCGTCGCCCAGGCCGGCTATCAGAAGGACCTCGCGCTCAGCAACGGACAGGTCGGTTTCGTCGGCACCGTCTATCTGCTCGGCGAAGTCTTCAGCCCTGGTCTTCGGACGGATCACCGACCGGCTGGGACGCAAGAAGCTGTTCATGGTCACGCTGGCGCTGTACCTGGTCGCGAGCGCGATCGCCGGACTGTCGCCCACCTACTGGTTCTTGTTGTATTCCGGTTCTTCGCGGGCGCGGGATCGGCGGCGAGTATGCGGCCATCAACGCCGCAATCGACGAGCTGATCCCGTCGCACTACCGGGGCCGCGTCGACATCGCGGTCAACGGAACCTACTGGGCCGGTGCCGCGATCGGCGCGGGCGCCAACCTCTACTTCCTAGTTCCCACGTCCGTCCGGGCTCGGCTGGCGGCTGAGCTTCTTCATCGGCCCGGTCATCGGTATCGCGATCATCTTGCTGCGTCGGACGATTCCCGAGAGCCCGCGCTGGCTTATGACGCACGGACGGCAAGGAAGCCGAACAGGCCGTGGACGACATCGAGGCCCGGGTGCGGGCGCAGGGCATCCAGCTCGACCCGGTCGCCGGAAGACAAGGCCATCGATGTCACGCCCACCGACCGGGTCGGGTTCATCCAGATCACCAAGATCTTCTTCGGTACGTACCCCCGACGATCGATCCTCGGCTTCGCGATGATGGTCGTCGCAGGCGTTCCTCTACAACGCGATCTTCTTCACCTATGCGTTGGTGCTCGAGCACTTCTACGGGGTGTCGAGCGGCGACACGAGCTACTACTTCTTCCCTTTCGCGGTGGGCAATCTGATCGGCCCGCTGCTGCTTGGCAAGCTGTTCGACACGGTCGGACGGCGGCGCATGATCAGTTCGACCTACGTCCTCTCGGGGGTGCTCCTGCTCGTCTCGGCATACCTGTTCCACGCCGGCGCGCTGAACGCGACCACCCAGACCGTCTGTGGTGCGTGTCTTCTTCATCGCCTCGGCCGGTGCTCGTCGGCATACCTGACGGTCAGCGAGATCTTCCCGCTCGAACTGCGCGGCCAGGCGATCTCGTACTTCTTCGCGATCGCACAGGGCATCGGCGGCTCGCTCGCTCCGTCGATCTTCGGCCATCTCATCGGCGGCGCACACAACACGCATCCCGATCGCGGGCCCCTGACCTGGGGCTACGTCGGCAGCGGCGTGGTCATGATCGCCGGCGGTGTTGTCGCGCTTCCTGGCGTCAACGCCGAACGCCAATCGCTCGAGGATGTCGCGCGGCCGTTGTCGGCACGCTCGGATTCCGGGTCGCCGCCCACGTCCACGCCGCGCAGTCGTCCCGTCCGTCCAGCCACCGCTTAGTCACGATCGCGGAGCGAGGAGCAGCGAAATCACCACAACAGCACCGCACCCGCACGACCGCGATCATGACGACCGATCTTCGAGCTCGTCGGGCGGGCATGCCCCAGGTCGGCGGCGAGCGTCCGGCGCAACGTCTACCTGGCCGCGTTCATCACGGCAATCGGCGGAATGCTGTTCGGGTACGACACCGGCGTCGTGTCCGGGGCGCTGCTGTTCCTGAAGACCGACTTCGGCGGCCTGAGCTCGATCCAGCAGGAGCTCGTCACGAGCCTGTTGCTGGTTGGCGCGGCCGTCGGCGCCTTCTTCGCCGGCCGGGTCGCGGACGCGATCGGCCGTCGAAGGCCGTGATGATCACCGCCGCGACGTTCATCGTCGGCGTGATCCTGGCGGCGGCGGCGCCCGACTACCTGATCCTCGTCGCGGCGCGGTTCGTGATCGGCCTGGCCGTGGGGTCGTCCTCGATCGTGGTGCCGCTGTATATCGGTGAGGCCGCTCCGCCGCGCATCCGGGGCGCGCGGTGAGCTTCAACCAGCTGGCGATCACGCTCGGCATCCTGGTCTCCTACCTCGCCGACTACGGACTGGCCCAGACGAAGAACTGGCGGCTGATGTTCGCGCTCGCGGTCATCCCGGCCGTACTGCTGTTGCTCGGCATGGTCTTCCAACGCGAAAGCCCGCACTGGCTGATCCGGCAGGGACGTGAGGACGAGGCCCGCGAGGTGCTGCTGCGCGTACGCGACGAGGGCGACATCGATGCCGAGATCGACGAGGTGCGCGAGCTCGCGCGCAAGGAGGCCGGCTCGAAGCAGCTGCTGCTCTCGCCCGGCGTCCGGGGCGCACTGTTCGTCGGACTGGCCCTGGCCGTCTTCCAGCAGGTCACCGGTATCAACACGGTCATCTACTACGCGCCCAGCCTGCTGCAGGGCGCGGGCCTCGGCGATCACGCGGCGCTGCTGGCGAACGTTGCCGTTGGCGCGATCAACGTGCTGCTGACGATCCTGGCGATCTGGTTGCTCGACCGAGTGGGTCGGCGGCCGCTACTGCTGACCGGTACGGCCGGCATGGTCGTCGGCATGGCGGTCACGGCGATTTCGTTCCTGGGTCACGGGACGACGCTCAGCCACGGAAACGCGATCATCGCCGTCATCGGCCTGATGATCTACACCGGCTCGTTCGCTGTCGGGCTCGGACCGGTGTTCTGGCTGATCATCGCCGAGATCTACCCGCTCGGCGTTCGCGCGCGGGCGATGAGCGTGGCCACGATCGGCAACTGGGCGGCTAACTTCGTCGTCACGATCTCGTTCCTCACGGTGTTGAACGCGATCGGCGGCGCGGCGATCTTCGCGATCTTCGGTGCGCTGTCGTTGATGGCGCTGGCCTACTTCTGGTGGAAGGTGCCCGAAACGAAGGGCCGAAGTCTGCAGGAGATCGAGCACGATCTGTCCTGACGGCGGTCGCCGTCGGTCGCCCGTCCGAATCGTCGGGCAGGATGGGTCGGTGCGCACCGTTGCCGAACACCAGGCCGTTGTCGCCGGCCTGCTCGATCGCGCCGGTCCGATTTCCCTCCCGCTGGCCCAGGCCGGCGGGCGGGTGCTGGCCGCGGACTATCACGCCGCCCGAGCGCTGCCCCTCTTCGACAACTCGGCGATGGACGGCTACGCGGCCCGGGCGGCCGACATCGCCGGCGCGACGCGCGATCCGCCCGTCATCCTGACCGTCGCCGCCGATATCCCGGCCGGCCGGATCGACGTACCCGAACTGCAACCGGGCACCGTCGCACCGGATCATGACGGGTGCGCCGCTGCCGGTTGGCGCCGACACGATCGTCCAGGTCGAGGCGACCGACGGCGGCGTCGACGAGGTCGCGATCTACGAGCCCCGGCCGGTCGGTGTCCATGTCCGGACGGCCGGCGAAGACGTGCGGGCCGGGAGCTCGTGCTCCCGGCGGGCAGCGTCCTCGGGCCGGCCCAGCTCGGCTTGCTCGCTGCACTCGGCGAAGCCACTGTCGAGGTGATCCCGCCGTTGCGCGTCCTCGTCCTGTCGACGGGAACCGAACTGGTCGAGCCGGGCACGCCGTTGTTGCCGGGCCAGATCTACGAGTCGAATTCGGTGATGCTCGCGGCGGCTGTCGACGCGGCCGGCGGGACGGCGGAGGTGCTGCACTTCGTCGCGGACGATGTCGCCGAGTTCCGCGCGGCGCTCGCGACCCGGCTTGCGGACGTCGACCTGTTGTCACATCCGGCGGTGTGAGCGCCGGCGCCTACGAGGTCGTCAAGGACGCGTTGACCGGCCACGGCGTCGAGTTCGTCAAGGTCGCGATGCAGCCCGGGATGCCCCAGGGCGCCGGCCGCTTCAAGGCGTGCCGGTGATCACCTTGCCAGGCAACCCGGTGAGCGCGCTCGTGTCGTTCGAGGTCTTCCTCCGTCCACCCTTGCGGGCGGCGATGGGCTTCGCCACGGTCCACCGTCGGGTTGTGCGCCTCGTACTGGCCGAACCGCTCGATTCACCGGATGGCAAGCGCCATTTCCGCCGCGGGTTCCTCGACCACGGCGCCGGGACGGTGCGGACGGTCGGACCGCCGGGGTCGCACTTCCTGCGCTGGCTGGCGTCGTCCGACTGTCTTCTCGACATCGCCGCCGACGTGACCCACCTTCCCGCCGGAGAGCTCGTCGACGTGTGGGTGATGGACGGGCTGGACTGATCGCCGGATTGGTCGGCTGGGCGTCCTCCAAGGTTCGTGTGCGATCGTGGACCACCGCAATCCACGATGAAGGGGACGGACCAGATGGGACTGACGTCACCGTGGTGGCTGCTGTCCCTGCTCGCCGTCGGCCTGCTCATCGCCGGCTACGTGGTCACCCAGATCCGACGCCGCCGGTACGTCGTACGGTTCAGCAATGCCAGCTTGCTGGCTGACATCGTCCCCCGGCGGCCGGGCTGGCGACGGCACGTGCCGTTCGCGCTGCTCGCCGTCGCGCTCGCCCTGCTCGCGATCGGTCTGTCCGGGCCGACGGGGACGACGCGCGTCGCCCGCGACCGCGCGACCGTCATGCTCGCCCTCGACGTCTCGGAGTCCATGATCGCGACGGACGTCTCGCCGAACCGACTCGACGCCTCGAAGACCGCGGCCAAGGCGTTCGTCGATCTCATCCCGGCCCGGATCAACGTCGGCGTGGTCAAGTTCGCCCGGACCGTCAGCGTCCTCAGCCCGCCGACCCTCGACCGGAACGCGCTGAAGACCGCGATCAACAGTTTGGAGCCCGAGGACTCGACGGCGATCGGCGAAGCGGTGTTCACCTGCCTCGATCAGATCAGCCTGTTCTCAAAGGAGCACACCGCCAAGGGCGACAAGCCACCACCGGCGCGCATCGTGCTGATGAGCGACGGCGGCAACAACTACGGCCGGTCGCTGACCAGCGCCGAAGCGGCGGCGACGGCGGCCGGGGTTCCCGTCTCGACCGTCGCGTTCGGCACTGACAACGGGACGGTCACGATCAACGGGCGCGAGATCCCAGTCCCGGCCGACAAGCCGGCGTTGAAGGAGCTTGCGACGGCGACGGGTGGCAGCTTCCATACCGCGACGTCCGGCGACCAGCTCAAGGCGGTGTACGCGTCGATCGGCAGCCAGATCGGATACACGAACCAGCGGACGAACATCAGCTGGCGGTTCCTGGCGATCGGCCTGCTCCTGGCCCTGCTCGCCGCGGCCGGCGCGATGCTTTGGTCGGATCGGCTCGTCTGAACTGCGTGTTGCGTCCCGGCCGGGAAGATCCTGACCGAATCGGCGGTTCTAAGGGTAGCCGGCCCTGGATGCGACGGCGGGAGACCGCCAGCAGACGACGTCATGACGTGGCAGTCGAGCATGGGCGATGCGGGAGGTTCGATTCCTCCCGACGGCACGTCTCTCAGGGTTTTGATCGCTGCGGGTGGACGGTCTCGCCCCGTTCGAGCATCTCGATGAACGTCTGGATCTTCGCCGCTCGCGTCGCGGCGCGCTTCACACTGTTGATCCGGAAGAGGATCGCGAATCGGTTCTGCCCGCTGAGCCGGGCGAAGAAGTCCCGAGCCGTCGGGCTGGCGTCGAGCGCCGCTTGGAAGTCGTCCGGTACGGGTGCGTCCTTCTGCCGGTACGCGACGTCCCAGCGTCCGTCCGCCTTGGCCCGGTCGACCTCGGCGAGGCCGCGTGCGCGCATGCGCCCGGCGTCGGTGAGCCGGGCGACGTGATCGCGGTTGCGCTGCGACCACATGCTGCGGGACCGGCGCGGGGTGAATACCCGCAACGAATAGTCGTCGTCGAAACGGCCGGACTGCCCGTCGATCCAACCGAAGCACAGGGCGACGTCGAGGGCTTCGTCGTACGTGATGCCGCTGCACGTCGAGGACTTCCGCCTCAGCCGCAGCCGCACACCGTCGGCCTCCGGGTTCGCGACGAGCCAGGCTTCCCACTCCTCGACCGAATCGAGAGCGAGGATCGGCATGTCGTCGACGGCGGCCATACCGGCCACGGTAGTTGCGAGCGCGGACAACGACGGTCCGGCAATCCGACTCCGCGCGCTGTCGTAGGCTCACAGGCGACGGGCCTCTAGCTCAATCGGTAGAGCTGCGGACTTTTAATCCGTAGGTTGCGGGTTCGAGCCCCGCGGGGCCCACCAGCTCGGGCCCACCAGTTCAGGTGTGTGGCGTTGTCAGGCTGTGGACCTGGGCGGTTGGCATGTTCAGCCGCGGATGCGGTCCTTCATCCAGTTGCGCAGGGTCGATGGAAGTTCAGGAGCTTCGACAACGGTCGGCAGTAGGGCCGGATCGCGCAGGATCGCGTCGGAGACCATGCGGCACGTGATGCCGTGATCGGGTCGGTGTGTGATCTCAATCCGATCGCCCGCGCCGATGTCTCCTTCCTGCACGATGCGCAGGTACGCGCCCGGGCGCGAGGCGTGGGCGAATCGCTTCACGAATCCGGGCTCGCCGATACGAAGTCCCAATTTGAAGCAGGGTTGTCGCGGCTGCGCGACTTCGAGCACCGTGGAGCCGACCACCCAGTGCTCGCCGATCACGGCGTCGGATACTGGGACGCCTCGCGTCGTCAGGTTCTGGCCGAACGCGGCCTCGCCGAGATCTCGGCCGAGTTCACGTTCCCACTCGCTGACTTCCTCGCCCGCGTACGCGTACACGGCCTTGTCAGGGCCACCGTGCACCGATCGATCAGCTTGATCGTCACCATCGACGTTCACGCCCCGAAGCCCGACCCGACCCTCGACCCGCTCTTTCCAGATCGCAGTGATGACCGTGTCACGCTGGGTTTGGACCGCTCGGGGACGGCCGACGTGAACACTGACGAGGAGTCCGGTATCGCCCAGCTCAGTCATGATGGCCCAATCCAGTCGGGCCGTTCGAGTTCGATCTTGCCGGCCCATGCGGCGTGTTCCTGACGCACTCAGTCTAAGGATGTCGCGCCGGTCCGCCGTATCAGCGCTCGCGCAACTGCATTCGGATGGCGATGATCGCGATGACAATGCTCGCAATGATGACAGGCACAGCGACCACCACACCGAGCAAGTTCGGTTCAAGTCGAAGGAACACCATGCCCGGGATGAAGATGCAGGGCAGAACGACGTTCGCTAGACGCGCTTGCCGCGAACCGGGGGTGTAGGGCGACTTCCTGGGCGGCCGGCGCTTCACTTGTCGTGCACTTCCCCGCGCGCACGTCCACGGCCAAGAAACTTGACCACGCCGAGGCAGATGAGCGCAGCCGCAGCGAGACAACCCCGTAACACCCACAGCCATGGGTTGGAGTCGCTCAGCCATGAGGAGGCGAGAACCATGCCCTCGATCGTACTTTAACGCTAAGCTAACACCAAGCGATCCGCTTCGCGCGCACCGTCGCGGTATCTTGCGCCGGAACCGACCTCAGCTCCCCGGACACGCCATGGTGTGTTCGGGACGAGGCCCGGTCCGTGCGGTTGACCTCGGCTTGCTGACGATAACGTCGGGTCCGTGGACATCGAGAACTGCGCACGAACCGGATTGGACTACGAGGCCAGCGAACTCGTGATCGCGGCACCAGGTGTCGGTGACGGGTTCTGGGCCGGGGGTCCGAGCGCGGTCGGGACGGACGAGGCGGTCTACCTGGCCTATCGGCTGCGTCGTCCGGTGAACGAAGGCCGAGGGTACGCAAACGTCGTCGCCCGGTCGGTCGACGGAATCCACTTCGAGACGCTCTGCACGCTCTATCGCGACGAGTTGGCCTGCGCGTCATTGGAGCGGCCGGCGCTCGTGCGACGACCCGACGGCGGCTGGCGGGTTTACGTGAGCCTGTCGACGGCGGGTTCCAAACACTGGTGGATCGATGCGTTCGATGCCGACGAGCCCGCGGGGCTGGCCGGCGGTCGACGAGCGACCGTATGGCCCGGAGACGAAGCGACGGCTGTGAAGGACCCGGTCGTCCTCGTCGATTCCGACGGACAGTGGCACGCCTGGGTGTGCTGCCACCCGCTCACCGAGCCGGGCGAGGAGGATCGGATGACCTCGCGCTACGCGCACAGCGCCGACGGGCTGTCGTGGACGTGGGGCGACGACGTGCTGACGCCACCGGCGCAGGGTTGGGATCGCCGCGGCCGGCGCGTGACCGCCATTGCCAAGCGACCGGACGCCTCCGTCGTCGGTTTCTACGACGGTCGCGCCGACGCCGACGAGAACTGGTACGAACGCACCGGCACCCTGCGCGGCGCGACGATCGACGGCCACCTCACCGCGACGACGAGCGCGGACCCCGCCCAGTCGCCCCATGGTCGCCACACCCTGCGGTACGCCAGCATCGTCGATCTTGGTGGCGACATCGCCCGGGTCTACTTCGAAGCGACTTCCTCAGACGGGTCCAACCAGGTACGGACGCAGCTGATCAGCCTTTCCAGCGCTGGCTGAACTCGCCCCGTCCCGCGTCGGCTCGCCAATCGTCGAAGGACTGACCCAACACGTCCTCGAGCAGCGCGATGTCGTCGAGAAATCCGGCCAGGGCCGCTCGCCGTTGCTCGACCGACAGGGTGGGACGGCGACGACCGCCCCGGTGCAGCGCCGAGCGAAGCGGGGCTTCGACGCGCCGCCACACCTGCGGAGGGGCGAAGGAACCGAGCGCCGCTCCCGTTCGGATCGCGGCGCCGAGTACCGCGGCCCGCGGTCCGGGCGCCACGTAGGGATGCACGTTGTCCGGCTTCGAGCGCGCGGCCGGGTGCTGCCGGACGCCCAGGAAGTCGCAGACGGTCGCGATGGTCCGATCCGGTTCCTCGGCGAGTTGCCGGTAGCGCAGGACGAGCACCTGTTCGCGCGGGAACAGCTCGTAGAGATGGCGCAGTTGCTCGCCGTACCGGCCCAGCCGCGTGTAGTGCCAAAACGGTGCGTAGCCGGCCGCGACGCGGGCGTCCTCGCGCGCGAGCGCTTCGGTGAAGTCCGACACCGGTTCGAGGCCGTCGGACCATAGATGGGTCCAGTTGCTATAGGCCCGGTCGACGGGATCACGGATGACCGCGATGAGGCGGGCGTCCGGGACGGTCCCCGCGATTCGCCGCTGGGCCGCGAGGTCGTAGAGGTAGAACGGCGTGGATTCACCGGCGCGGACACCGGGCGGAGCCCCCGCGAAGAGCCGCAGGTAGTCGGCCTCGCGCCACACCCACTCACGGGCGCTGTGGGCATCGCCGGGGCCGCGCTGGCCCAACCGTCCGGGAGGCGCGCCGTCGCAGAGAAAGAACTTGGGTTCCTTGATGTCCGACAGGTGCAACTCGGGATGGCCGACGAGTGCCGAGTGGAGCGCCGTCGTGCCACCCTTCGGCGTCCCGATCAGGAAGAAGTCCGGCCAGCGCACGGATACCAGTCTAGCGAACTATTCCTATCGTCGTAATAGACATTGGTGTGAACGGTTCGCGAACAGAGCAGGGCCTGCTGCGCGGAGGCATCGTCGAGCCGGTCAACCAGGCGACTGTCCCGCAGCACGCGGCCGTGGCGCACATCGGCGCCTTCCTCGCTGACCACGTCACCGTCATCGCGAGAATTGACGATCAGGCGCTGTTGACCCACTCGTCCGTTCCATCGGTGAAGAACTGCCGCTTCCACACCGGGATTCCGTGTTTGATCGCCTCGACGAGTTCGGCGCACGCGGTGAATGCCTCGCGGCGATGCTGCGCGGTGACGACGGCCACGAGGGCCGACTCGCCGATCTCCAGGCAGCCGATCCGATGGACGGCGGCGATTCCCAGCACGTCGGGATGACTCGCGGCGAACTCGCGAACCAGCTGGTCGAGGACGATGCCCGCATCGGGGTGGGCCTCGTATTCGAGCCGGCTGACCGAGCGCTCGTGGTCACTGGCCCGGACCACTCCATCGAACGTCACGACTGCTCCGGCGTCCCGCGACGAGGCCCACGCGCGCAGGCGGGCCAGATCGATCGGTTCGCTCGTGACATCCGTCAGCACGTGCGACGACTCGATGATCGACACCTCAACCGCCCGCAAAAGGCGGGAGAATGTCGAGCGTGGCTGGCGCAACGACCGTCCGCGAATCGGTCGCGGTCACGCGCGTGCCATCGAGCATCAGGCTCGCGACGGCGAGCACGCGGTCGAGGCCGGGATGGCGAGTTCGCGCCTGGTCGATCACCGCGGCGACGGTGTCGCCTTCGAGCACTTCGGTGCCGACGCCTGCACTGGCGCGGGCCGCCGCGAAGTACCGGACGGTCACGAGGGCCACCTCAACCGCCGATCGCGCTCATCGGGCGAACCGGCGGCACGAATCCGAGATCGTTGACGCCGTGTCCGGCCGGCTTGTCGGCCATCGCGCCCTGCCAGGCCCGCGCGATGTCGAGATCGGTCGCACCGGACCGGAGCAGCAATCGAAGGTCGTTCTCGGTACGGGAGAACAAGCACGAGCGGATCTGACCATCCGCAGTGAGGCGGGTCCGGTCGCAGTCGCCACAGAACGGCCGGGTGACGGAGGCGATGATCCCGACCCGGGCCGGGCCACCGTCGACAGCGAAGTACTCGGCCGGCGACGCGCCCCGTTCGCCCACCTCGGTCAGGTCGAATCGACTTCTCAGCGACGCGAGGATCTCGTCGGCGGTGATCATCGCGTCACGCGTCCACCGATGGTCGGCGTCGAGCGGCATCTGCTCGATGAACCGCAGTTCGTAGCCGTTTTCGAGGGCGAAGGTCACCAGCTCGGGGGCCTCGTCGTCGTTGATGCCGCGCATCAGGACGGCATTGATCTTGATCGGGTTCAGGCCCGCCGACCGTGCGGCGCGCAGTCCGGCCAGCACGTCCGCCAGGCGATCTCGACGGGTCAACGTACGGAAGCGATCGCGGCGCAGCGTGTCGAGTGAGACGTTGATCCGATCGAGACCGGCCGCGACGAGCGGTCCGGCGTGCCGATCGAGCGTGAGCCCATTGGTCGTCAGCGCGATGTCCGGTCGTGGACGAAGGCGCGCGACCGCGGCGACGACCGCGGCCAGCCCCGGCCGCACCAGTGGCTCGCCGCCCGTGAACCGGACCTCGCGGATGCCGAGACGCTCGACCCCGATCCGAACCAGTCGCACGATCTCGTCGTCGGACAGGACCACCTCGCGCGGCAGCCAGACCAGACCGTCGGCGGGCATGCAGTAGGTACAGCGCAGATTGCACCTATCGGTGACCGAGATCCGCAGGTCGGTCGCGATACGACCGAACGAGTCGCGCAGGCCCCCAGCAGTCGTCGCCGCAGCGGTCACGCTCGGCGCGCCGGGATGCGCGGGTGCCGCGCTTCTGCGATGAACACGTCAGCCTCCGGGGTCAAATGCTCGCATCGTCAGCATACGTCGCGAGAGTTGGCGCTGACCCGGAGAGCTGGCGCAGCAAAGGGCCCCGCGCGCCTGTCGTCCACTGTTCACCTGACCGCGTCATCCTCGACGCAACCCCGCCCGCCAGTAACCGACTTCGGGAGTAGCCATGTTGTTGCAAGGGAAGACCGTCGTCGTCACCGGCGGCAACAGTGGAATCGGTGAGGCGATCGTGCTCGCCGCCGCGGCCGAGGGCGCGAACGTGGTGATCGACTACGTCGCGCATCCGGAGGAGACGACGTCGTTGATCACCCGGATCGAGGCGGCCGGCGGCCACGCGGTCGGCGTCGAGGCCGATGTGTCGAACGTGGCGGACGTACACCGGATGGTGCAGACGGCGGTCGACACGTTCGGCCGGCTGGACGTGTTGATCAACAACGCCGGCATCGAAACCCGCACGTCGCTGCTCGACACCACCGAAGCGGACTTCGACAAGGTGATCGCCATCAACATGAAGAGTGCGTTCTTCGGAAGTCAGGCCGCCGCCCAACAGTTCATCGCGCAGGGCGGCGGCGGGCTGATCCTGAACATCTCGTCGGTCCACGAGGATTGGCCGATGCCGGGCAACATCGCGTACTGCGTGTCCAAAGGCGGGATCCGCATGCTGACCCGCACCGCCGGCGTCGAACTCGGCGAGCACGACATCCGATTCGTCAACATCGCGCCCGGTGCCGTGTCGACGCCGATCAACGCATCGACCGAGGCCGACCCGGCCAAGATGAAGGCGCTGAACGCCGCGATTCCGCTCGGCCGCATCGCACATTCGAGCGAGATCGCCGACGTGGTCGTGTTCCTCGCCTCGGGCAAGGCGGGCTACATGACGGCGACCACGGTGGTCATCGACGGCGGCATCATGCAGGGCAGCGTCGGCCTCTGACCGGTCGCGTGGCTCGACCGTTGATGTCGAGTCGGGGCGCTCAGCCGTTGATGTCGCGGACGAGCGCGATCGATTGCGCCGAATCGGCTTCGGCCTGGGCGACGTTCGGCAGCTGGATCCAGTCGCTCGCCTGGGCATTGGCGGCACCACCGAGTTGCGGGAGCGGCAGCGGCGGGACCTGGGGCATCGCGCCGAAGATGCCGCGCAGATCGCCGAGGATGGCGAGGAATCCCACCTGGATCGCGACGAGTACCCCGATCGAAATCGCGAGCTTCACCGACTCGCCGACGCCGAAGAACACGTCCAACGCCGTCGCCGCGGTGAGGGCCGCAAAGGCCGCTTCGAGCACGTAGAGCAGGTCCTTGTTCGCCTGGTTCACCCGGTCGGCTGCGGCGGCCAGGAAGCCCGGCACCTTCGCGATGCTCTGCGCCAGGTTGTCGAGGTAGGCCGCAATCTTCGTCCGCCACTCGGCGAACGAATCCGGCACACTCGGCCAAGCCGCCGGCACGTCCTGTCCGAGGGCCCGGTCGACACCCGTCCGAACCCGGTCCAGCGCCTGGGCCGACACCTGCCAACGCTGCACGACCAGTTGGATCTCGGCATCGTCCGGTTGGATCAGGCCGAACAGGACGATGGCCTCGATCAGCAGCGGCGCGAGATCGACGCACGCGTCGATCCAACCCATCGCGTACAGCCAGATCTCCATCATCGGGGCCACGGCGATGTCGATGATTTCGTTGGCGCCGATATCGGCGAAGCGGTTCTTGTCGCTCTCGATGGGATTCGGCACGTAGCCGAGGGCGGTCCGGAACGCGCCGTCCAAGGTCGTCGTCAAGGTGTTGGCCGCCTCGGCCGAAGCGAAGGCCTGAGCCGTTTCGGCGAGACCTTTCGTCGTCACATCCAGGAATCCCCAGGCGGAATGCACGCCGAACTGGTAGGACTGGCGAGCCATTTCGTATTCGCCGCCGGACCGGATCGGCCCGCTCGCAACCACGCCGTACGCATCAGCGGTGAACTCTGCGTCGTGGATCGTCTGCTCGACGTGACCAAGCGTGGTCTGGGCATTACCCCGCAAATCATTGGCGATCTGCATCAACTGCTCGCAGTCGATCTCGATGCGCGACGTCATCAGACTCCCACCGCCGTACGGACCGTCCCTCGAGCGCGTCGTCGCGTCGATCGAGGCGCCAATGCTAGCTTCCCGCGCGGTCGTTCCGTCGCTACCTTGTAGGCGGCCACCGGAAGCACGCGGCCAACTCAACCACGGGGCGGGCAGTGCGATATGACAATTGGCGGCGTCACTCCGGGCTGGTACCCGGACCCGAACGGCCAACATCAGTTCCGCTACTTCAACGGCGTCTGGACCGATCAGGTATCCGACAACGGCGTCGTGTCGTCCGCGCCGATCGCGGCCGGGCCGCCCAAGAAGAGCAAGGCGCTGCTGTGGTGGCTGGGCATTCCGGCAGCGATCCTCGTCGTCCTGATCGTGATCGGCGCGATCGCCGACGCCACCGACAACGGAACGTCGAATGAGAGCACCCACCAGTCGTTCTGCGAAGACTTCTCGGGGACGTGGAGCGATGTCGTCGCCGGGACGATCTCGGCCGACGTCATGATCACCGACGCGCAGAACAACCCCGGCGAGAAGCCGTATCAGACCGACATCGACAACGTGAACCAGGGAGCGCAGAGCGCGAGCGTCCTGGCCCGGGAGGCCCCCTCGGCCATCAAGTCCCGGATCACCGCGATCTCGAACTACCTGAACCTGGCTGTCAAATACGCGGGCGGCGACCAGACGGTGCTGAGCCAGTTGCAGAACAGTCCGGTGTCGAGCGAGGACGCCGCCGCGCTGGCCGGATCGGTTCCGATCCAGAACTGCCCCGGCCAGAACTAGCGCATCGCCGGACTCAGCGCCCGGTCGTTCCGTCGATCAGCTCGCGCAGGATGTCGGCGTGGCCGGCGTGACGAGCGGTCTCGGTCATCATGTGCGTCAACGTCCACCGCAGCGTTTTCTGCCGCCCGTTGATGGGGAGGACGGCGAGCGCCTCCGGATCGCCGACCTGGCGGACCGCGGCGTCACTGTCGGCGATCGCGGCCCGGTAGTCGTCGAGCACGTCATCGATCGAACGGCCCGGCTCCGCGGCCATTCCCGCGTCCCAATCCGGCTCGGAGCCGACTCCGATCAGCTGACAGCCGAACCAGAATCGCTCGCCGTCGATGAGGTGGCGCACCAGGCCGAGCAGGGACGTGCCGGTCGGGACGAGCGCTCGACGGGCGTGCTCGTCGCTCAGGCCGTCGAGCTTCTTGATCACGCCCTCGCGCGCGAAGCCCAGGAACGCCAGCCCGGTTTCGAGCTCGTCGCCGTCCGTGCGGGGGACCGGCTGCCGCTGTGATTCGGTCATCCTCTGACAGTAGGACGCCGCTTGGCTATCGTCGTACCCGTCCCGCCGCGCCGACTCGAAGGGCGACGACACCATTACCGAATCGTCGCCGTCGCCGCGGCCGGTGTTGACCCGTCCCTTGATCGTGTTGCTCGCCGTCGCCGGCGGTGCGGCGGTCGGCAACCTCTACTGGGCGCAGCCGCTGCTGGATCTGCTCGCGCGTGATCTGCACGTCTCGAGCGGAGTGGCCGGCTGGCTGGTCACCGCGACCCAGCTCGGTTACGCCCTGGGCATCCTGCTGTTCGTGCCCCTCGGCGACATCCTCGATAGACGACGGCTGATTCCGGTCATGGTGGGTTGCACGGCCCTTGCGCTCGTCGGCTGCGCGCTGGCGCCGACGTTCGGCGCGCTGCTCGCCGCGGTCGCGGTGCTCGGCCTGACCACGGTGTCCGGGCAGATCATCATTCCGCTCGCCGGCGACCTGGCCGACGACGCCACCCGCGGGCGCGTCGTCGGGGTGGTCACCTCGGGCGTGCTGACGGGCATCCTGGTCTCACGCACGATCAGCGGTCTGGTCGCCGGCGCGACCGGTTGGCGCGTGATCTACGCGGCGGCCGCGGTCGTGGCGCTCAGCCTGGCCGTCACGCTCTACATCCGAGTGCCCGAGCTGCCGCCGCGTACGCGCCTGCGCTATCCGGCGCTGCTCTCGTCGATCGGCAAGGTCATCGCGCGGGAGCGAACCGTCCGGTGGTCGTTGGTCCTGGGTGCGACGCAGTTCGGGGCCTTCACGATGTTCTGGACGGCGCTGACGTTCCTGCTCAGCGCGCCGCCGTTCTCCTATTCCGTCACGGTCATCGGGTTGTTCGGCCTCGTGGGCCTGGCCGGCGCGATGGCCGCGCAGGGAACCGGGCGCCTGCACGATCGCGGGCTGTCACTGCCCGCCACCGGGGCGGCGTGGGTCCTCGCGATGATCGCCTTCGGCCTGGCCGGCTTGGCGAAGCAGTCGATCGTCCTGCTCATCGTCGGCATCGTCCTGCTCGACATCGCGGTCCAGTCGCTGTTCATCCTCAACTCGACCCGGCTGTTCGCCGTCGATCCGCAAGCGCGCAGCCGCCTGAACACCGCGGCGATCACGGCGAACTTCGTCGCCGGCGCCGCCGGATCCGCCGCCGCCGGGCTCTTGTGGTCCGCCGGGGGGTGGACGGCAGTCGTGAGCACGGGGGTCGGGCTCTGCGCCTTCGGATTCCTCGTCTGGGTGCTCGGACGGCGTGGCCCGCTCATCGTCCAACCGCGAGCGTAATTCGTACCGAGCGGCGCACAATGTTCGGCGATGCCGGATCGTCTTGTAGCTGTGGAGCTACGACAGTGACCTTCGAGGAGTTCGCGGAGACGAACCTGCGCTCGCTGATCGGCTTGGCGACCGCGATGAGCGGTGACGCCGGCCTCGGCGAGGACCTCGTCCAGGACGTGCTGTTGAAGGCACATCGCAACTGGTCCAAGATCGAGCGGCTCGGCTCGCCGCCCGCATACGTACGCCGCATGTTGGTGAACGAATTCGTGTCGTGGCGACGCAAGTGGGCCCGGCTCGTGCCGACGGCCGAGATCACGCTGACCGACGACGCGCCCGACCACGCCAGCACGCACGCCGATCGCAACGCCCTGCAGGGCCAGCTCGACCGCCTGCCCCGCCAACAGCGCGCGGCCCTGGCGCTGCGTTACTTCGGCGGGCTGTCGGACGGCGAGATCGCCGAGGCACTGCGCTGCGAAGTGACGACGGTGCGGGCCTACATCTCCCGCGCGCTGACCACGCTGCGGGGCCGGTCGGATGCCCTGCTCACGACCAATGACCAGAACGAACTACTCACCCGACAAGGACAGCAGCCATGATCGAGGACGACCTGCGTGCCCACTACGCCGACATCCACATCGACCCGGACGCGCCCGCGCGCCTGCTGGCCACCCTCGAGCGCTCACCCCGGCGGCCCAATCTGCGTACCGGCCTGGCCGTGTCCGGCAGCGTCGCCGCGGTCGGCGCGCTCGCCGTTGCCGTGACGCTGATTCCGCACACGCGCGGCACCCCGGCGGCGAGCGGCTCGACCGACGTCTCGAGCGTCACCGCGTCGACCACAACACCGACTCCGAGCTCGATTTCGGCACCGGCGGTCCAGCAGAACGTCACGCCACAGGTCGTCGTCACGAACCTGATCGACCTCGTGTCGGACCGCGGCACGGCGACGAGCCCCGGTGGTCGCGGTCTCGACAACCAGTCGCTGGGCAACATCGTCTTCGACGACGGGCACGGCGCCGCACTCATCGACATCGCCGTGACCTGGAAGGGCACCGCGCCGCACGATGCGATTCCGCAAGGTTGTTCGGCGTCGCCAGCCTGCACCGTGCTCCCGGGCGGCACGACCGTGTCGGTCGCGCAGGGCCTCGAGTACGGATCGGGTTCGACGCACGCGATCAACGCCACCGAATGGACGGTGTCGGCCTATCGTGTCGACGGTCTCGAGGTCGACATCAGCGAGTGGAACGCCGCGGCCGAGAAGAACAGCCCGATCACCCGTCCAGCGCCGCCGTTCACGATCGCCGAGCTGACCGCGCTGGCGACCAGCCCGACCTGGAACTCCGTTACGACGCCGAGCGAGATCGCCGCCGACAACGGGCTGTTCGTCCCGGACTTCATGCCCGGCAACGATGGCACGACGTCGACGAGCGGAACGGCCGCCGGGACCGCCACCGCGACTCACTAGCCGCCGGCCGGCCGAGCCGATGGGCAGCGCACAATCAGCTCCGTGAGCTTCGCGGTCCCGGGTGATGCGTACGACCGGTTCATGGGCCGATGGTCCGAGCCGCTGGCCGATCAGTTCGTCGCGCTCGTGAGCGCGCGTCCGGGCCAGCGGGCTTTGGACGTCGGCTGCGGGCCCGGCGCGTTGACCGCCGTGCTGAGCGACCGCCTCGGTCCCGACAACGTGGCCGCGGTCGACCCATCGGTCTCGTTCGTCGAGGCGGCCCGGGCCCGGCTTCCCGGAGTGGACGTGCAACTCGCCGGAGCCGAGTCACTGCCGTTCGCCGACGACACGTTCGACCTCGTACTCGCCCAGCTCGTCGTGCATTTCATGAAGAACCCGGTGGCCGCAATCACCGAACTCGCCCGCGTCACCCGACCCGGTGGTGTGGTCGCGGCGTGCGTGTGGGACCACGCCGGCCACAAGGGGCCGCTGACGCAGTTCTGGGCGGCCGTGCAGAGCCTCGACCCGGACGCGCCTGACGAGTCCGAACTCCCCGGCGCCCACGAGGGTCACCTCGTCGAGTTGTTCACCGCGGCCGGCCTCGCGGACGTCACCGGGACGACGCTGACGGTGCGCATCGGCTTCCGCGACTTCGCCGACTGGTGGGAGCCCTTCACGTTCAAGGTCGGTCCGGCCGGTGCGTACGTCGATCACCTCGACGCCGCCGGACGCGAACGGCTGCGCGAACGCTGCGCCGAGCTGTTGCCGTCCGGCCCGTTCGAACTCGATGCCGCCGCCTGGACGGCCACCGGCCGCGCCTGACGACGGATCTGACTGCAATTCCGGTGCTGGGGCCCCGAAAACGCAACAAGATCCACCTCAAGTAGCCCCGCGATCAGGCGCCGATCGTCGAGATCGAATGCGACGTGCGGCGCAGGCTGTGCTGCCACTCGGCGAGGTCTTCGGCATCGTGCGTCGGACGCATCTGCTCGAGTCGCCGATGGGCCTCATGGATCGCGGCGAACCGTCCGGCCGAGTCGTCGCGCGCGGCGTGTCGGACCCACTCCGCCAACAGCACCTGGGCGACCGCCCGCGGGCTGTGCCGGTTCAGGTGCCGCTTCGTCAGCCGCGTGACCGTCGATGCGTAGAAATCCTCTTCGAGCACACGCAAAGCTCATCACCCGCTGGTTGCGCCTGAGCGACGACTCGATGAACGGTTTCGTGAACTCCACGAGACACAGGTCTCACCGGCCTCACCACCGAACGATGGACGGTCACCCCGGCGGCCGGCGGCCGGCCCGCGATCGAGGCCCGTAACGTTCCGGGCAGACCGCTGCCGACCCGAAGGACCTTCCGTGCGAGCGACACTCATTTACGGTGCGGGCGACATCCGCGTCGAGACCGTGCCCGACCCGATCCTGCGCGAGCCGACTGACGTGATCGTCCGGGTCCTGCGCGCGTGCATCTGCGGCAGCGACCTCTGGCCGTACGGATCGCGCCCGGCCACGCGAGCAGGGCCAGCGGATCGGCCATGAATTCCTGGGCGTAGTCGATGACACCGGCCGCGATGTGACGGGCTTCAAGCCGGGCGACGTGGTGATCGCCCCGTTCGTCTGGTCCGACGGCACCTGCGAATTCTGCCGCGAGGGCCTGCAGACGTCCTGCCGTCACGGCGGCACGTGGGGACGCGGCGACGTCGACGGCGGCCAGGGCGAGGCCGTCCGCGTCCCGCAGGCGCAGGGCACGTTGGTGAAGGTGGACGTCCAGGAGGACTCCGCCCTGCTGCCGTCGCTGCTGACGCTGTCGGACGTCTTCCCGACCGGTCACCACTGCGCGGTCACCGCCGGGGTGAACGCCCGGACGACGGTCACCGTGATCGGCGACGGCGCGGTCGGGTTGTCGGCCGTGCTGGCGGCCAAGCGCCTCGGCGCCGAGCAGATCATCCTGATGGGACGGCACAAGGACCGCACCGACCTCGGCCGGGACTTCGGCGCCACCGACGTGGTGGCCGAGCGGGGTGACGAAGGGATCGAGAAGGTCCGTGAGCTCACCGGCGGCGACGGCACGCACGCGGTGCTCGAATGCGTCGGCCTCGAATCGGCCATCACGACCGCCTTGGCGTCGTCCGCGCCGGCGGGGCAGTGAGTCGCGTCGGAGCACCGCAGTACCCGACGGTGCCGATGGATTTCCCGGTGTTCCTGCGCAACATCACCATGACCGGCGGGGTCGCGCCGGCCCGTGCGTACATCGAAGAGCTGTTGCCGGACGTTCTCGACGGCACCGTCGATCCCGGCCGGGTCTTCGACCGCACCGTCGAACTCAACGATGTCGCCGACGGCTACCGCGCGATGGCCGACCGGACGGCGCTGAAGGTCGTCGTCCAGCCCTGACCGGTGAGCCGATCAGCCGCCGATCGCGTCGAGTTCGACCACGACATCGGCGGGCAGTTCGAGGCCGGCGCCCTCGACGTTCTCGAGCAGGTGTGCCACCGACGATGTGCCCGGGATCAGCAGTAGGTTCGGCGACCGCTGCAGCAGCCAGGCCAGCGCGACGCTCATCGGGGTCGCGTCCAGGCGCTCGGCGACCTGGTTGAGCGTGCCGGACTGCAACGGCGAGAACCCGCCGAGCGGGAAGTAGGGCACGAACGCGATGCCCTGCGCGGCGGTCAGTTCGACGAGCGCGTCGTCTTCGCGGCGGGCGATGTTGTAGAAATTCTGCACGCACACCACCGGCGCGACGGCCTGCGCCTCGGCGAACTGGTCGGCGTCGACCGTGCTGACCCCCAGATGCCGGATCAGGCCCTGTTGCTGCAGTTCGGCGAGCGCGGTGTACTGCTCGGTGATCGAATGCTCGGGCGCGGCACCCTGCCCGACACCGACGCGCAGGTTGACCGCGTCGAGCCGTTCGAGCCCGAGGTTGCGCAGGTTGTCGTGGACGGCCGACGTGAGCTCGGCGGGCGAACCGGCCGGTAGCCACGCGCCCCGGTCGTCGCGGCGCGCACCGACCTTGGTGACGATGATCAGATCGTCCGGGTACGGCGACAGTGCCTCGCGAATGATCTGGTTCGTGACGTGCGGACCGTAGTAGTCGCACGTGTCGATGTGGCGGATGCCGAGGTCGACGACCCGGCGCAACACCGCGATCGCCTCGTCGCGGTCCTTCGGCGGGCCGAATACGCCCGGGCCGGCGAGCTGCATCGCGCCGTAGCCGATGCGCGTGAATTCGAGATCGTCCACCTGATAGGTGCCACCGGCGAGTTGTTGCGCGGTCATGAACGCCTTCCTGTCCGCGGACGAGCGCCGCCGACACCATCCACGATGCTCTTCGGTCGGCCCGGCCGCAAAAGCGTCCGGCGCCCGCCCGGGGACCGGGGCGCCTCGTCCGCCCGGCCGTACATTTGGGATCTGGTCGGCAAACATCCAGACGTAACACGCGCTTTGTTTGACTCGGGCGGCGGCCGGCCGCCACATCCGCGAGGGGGTGCTGAGCTTGGATCTGAACACCGTCGAGAGCTACCGCTTCGCCCGATCGCGCGCCGACCTCAGCCTCGCGCCCGGCGAACGCATCCTCGGCGGCGGCACGTGGTTGTTCTCCGAGCCGCAGGTCGACACCACCGGCCTGGTCGATCTGACGTCGATGGGCTGGCCGGCACTCGAATACTCCGACGCCGGCTTGCGGATCGCCGCCACCTGCACGATCGCCGAGCTGTCGCGTCTGCCCGAGCGGGACGGCTGGACCGCGACCGCGCTGTTCGCGCAGTGCGCCAACGCGCTGCTCGCATCGTTCAAGGTCTGGAACGTGGCGACGGTCGGCGGCAACATCTGCCGGTCGTTCGCGGCGGCCGCGATCGTGTCACTGTGCGTCGCGCTCGACGGCGTCGCGGAGGTGTGGACGCCCGACGGTGACTCGTACCGGATCGCCGTCGAGAACCTCGTGACGGGCAACGGCACCAACTGCCTGCGTCCCGGCGAGGTGCTGCGGGCCGTCGACATCCCGGCGCACGCGTTGCGCGCGCGCACCGGCTTTCGCAAGATCGCGTTGGCGACCCTCGGTCGCTCCGGGGCGGTGCTGACCGGACGCGTCGACGCGGACGGGGGCGCCGTCTTCGGCATCACGGCGGCGACGCTGCGCCCGACCGTCCTGCGGTACCCGATGCTGCCCACCGCGGACGTCCTGCGCGCGGACGTCGACGCGGCCGACGGGTACTACACGGATCCGCTCGGCGCGGCCGACTGGCGGCGAGCTGTCAGTGCCGTGCTTCTCGAAGAGATCCGCCAGGAGCTGGCTGGATGAAGTTCCGGATCAACGGCGAGGATGCGGCCGGCGAGCCGCGCGCCGGTCAGTGCCTGCGGACGTTCCTGCGCGACAACGCCCACTTCGAGGTGAAGAAGGGCTGCGACGCCGGCGACTGCGGCGCCTGCTCGGTGTTGGTCGACGGCGAACCCGTCCACTCGTGCATCTTCGCCGCGCAACGTATCGAGGGGCGCAGCGTCACGACGGTGTCGGGCCTCGGGACCGTCGAGGCGCTGCACCCGATGCAGCAGTCGTTCGTCGACAACTTCGGCTTCCAGTGCGGCTTCTGCACGGCCGGGATGATCGTCACGGCCTCGACGCTCGACGCCGATCAACTCGACGAGCTGCCGCGCGTGATGAAGGGCAACATCTGTCGCTGCACCGGATACCGGGCGATCCGCGCGGCGATCACCGAAGGAATCACCGGCCAGCGCGGCTCGCTTGCCGAGCGCGATGACCGGGCCGGGGGCGCGGCGACCACCGTCGGCCACTCGGTGAATCCGCCGGCCGCCCGCCGCATCGTGACCGGTACCGAGCCCTACACCTTCGACACCGAGCTCGTCGACGCCCTGCACCTGGTCGTGCTCGGTTCGCCGCACCCCCACGCCCGCATCGTCTCGATCGACACCAGCGCCGCCGAAGCGCTCGACGGTGTCGAGCTCGTGCTCACGCATCGCAACGTGCCGTCCACCCGCTTCTCGTCGGCCCGCCACGAGAACCGGCTCGACGACCCCGACGACACCCGCATCTTTGACGATGTCCTGCGGTTCAAAGGACAACGGGTCGCCGCGGTCGTCGCCCGCAGTGCCGGTCTCGCCGAGCGGGCCTGCCGGCTCATCGCGGTCGACTACGAGATCTGGCCGGCGGTGTTCGACCCGGAACAAGCCCGGACGCCTGGCGCGCCGATCCTGCATCCCGAGCTGACGTCCGACGATCGCGTCGACGAGGCGCAGCGCAACGTCATCCTCGCGCTCCACGACGGCATCGGCGGTGACGCCTCGGCGGCACTCGCGGCGTCGTCCGTCGTCGTGGGCGGAACCTGGCAGACCCAGCGGGTCTCGCACGCCCAGCTCGAGACGCACGGCACGCTCGGGTGGATCGACGACGACGGCCGGCTCGTACTGCGCACCAGCTCGCAGGTGCCCTTCCTCGTCCGCGACGAGCTCTGCCGGCTGTTCGATCGGCCGCCCGAGAGCGTGCGGGTGTTCACGAAACGCGTCGGCGGCGGGTTCGGTGGGAAGCAGGAGATCCTGACCGAGGACCTCGTCGCGCTCGCGGTGCTGCGGACCGGGCGGACGGTCAGCTACGAGATGAGCCGGCGCGACGAATTCGAGCGCGCGTCCGTGCGCCATCCGATGCGCGTCTCGGTCGAGCTCGGGGCCGGCTCCGACGGCCGGCTGACCGCGATGAAGATCGACGTGCTCAGCGACACCGGCGCGTACGGCAATCATTCGCGGGGTGTGTTGTTCCACGGCTGCGCCGAATCGATCAGTCTCTACAACTGCCCGGTGAAGCGATTGGACGCCGAGGTCGTCTACACCAACAACACGCCGTCGGGGGCGTTCCGCGGGTACGGGCTCGGGCAGGTGATCCTCGGCGTCGAGTCGGCGATGGACGAGCTGGCCATCGCACTGGATCTGGATCCGTTCGAGCTCCGGCGGATCAACGCCGTCCGGTCCGGCGACCCGCTGCTCGTGGCGCACCCCGAGCCGGAAGCGGATCTGCGCTACGGCAGTTACGGGCTCGACCAGTGCCTCGACCTCGCCGAGGCGGCCCTGCGACGGGGGAACTCGCTTACCCCACCGGCGGGTTCGCAGTGGCGGATCGGCGAAGGCATGGCGGTCGCGATGATCGCGACGATGGCACCGCGCGGGCACGTCTCGAAGACGTCGATCACCTTGCGGCCGGACGGTCACTACGTACTCAGTGTCGGGACGAGCGAGTTCGGCAACGGCACCACCACCGTCCACGCCCAGATCGTGTCGACGGTGATGGCGACGTCCCTCGACCGCATCACGCTGACGAACTCCGACACCGACGGCGCCGCGTACGACACGGGTGCCTTCGCTTCGGCCGGGACGACGGTGGCCGGCAAGGCCCTGTACTCCGCGGCACTCGCGCTGCGCGAGACGCTGCTCGCCGCGGCGGCCACGCTCGCCGGCGTGGCCGAGACGAGCTGCTCGCTCGAACGCGACGGTGTCTGCGCCGACGGCCACCTGCTCGATTTTGCCGACGTGATCGCGGCCTGCCCGGCCGATCGGCGACGACACGATTCGGTGTTCGCCGAGGGCAGCGAGTTCGGCGACGTGCGGTCGCTCGCGTGGAACGTCCAGGCCTTCCGGGTCGCCGTCGACGTGCGGACCGGCGAGGTGCGCATCCTGCAGTCGGTGCAGGCCGCTGATGCGGGAACGGTCATGAATCCCGAGCAGTGCCGCGGGCAGGTCGAGGGCGGGGTGGCGCAGGCCATCGGCAGCTCGCTCTACGAAGAGGTGATGATCGGGCCGGACGGCTGCGTCCTGACGCCGGTCTTCCGCACCTACCGGGTGCCGCAGATGGCCGACATCCCGACGACGGAGGTCTACTTCGCCGCGACGAGCGACGACCTCGGACCCTTCGGCGCGAAGTCGATGAGCGAGAGCCCGTACAACCCGGTCGCGCCGGCGCTCGGCAACGCGATCCGGCGGGCCGTCGGCGTGCGCCCTTTCGAGACGCCGTTCTCGCGCGACCGCGTCTGGCGCATGCTCAACGGATAGCTAGGCCGGGGCCGCGAGGTAGACCCACGCGTCGACGCCGGACGCGAGCCGCACGAGCACCCGCGAGTAGTCGTCGACCTCGTACAGATCGGCCGCGGCGAGTTCCTCGGTCGTGATGGTGAAGGCCGACCCGTCGACGCAGTCGTCGGGATCGGCGGACGGCGCGACGAGCGGGTGCCGGTTCGATCCGCTGGTGGCGATCACGTCCGGATCGGTGATGGTCACCCAGTCGCGGCGGTGGCCCGGGAGGGTGTCGCGATGACCGTCGAGCAATCGCCCGAAGCTCGCCCGCTGCACGTCCTCCTGCTGCAAGGTGCCGTACGAGAACAGTTGGACGGTGGCACCGGCCGGCCCGCCGATGCGCACGAGGCCCGGACGGTCGAGGTCGTCGTTGGTGACCACGACCGTCGCCGACGACCGCGGATCGACCTCGTCCAGGTAGCGACGACTCGCCGCGTGGTACCGCTCGTCGAGCGCCCGCGCGGCCGCCGCGACACTGCCGAACTGCTCGGCGTCGCGCCGGGCGCCCCGTTCGCGCGCGACGTCGAACGCCGTGTCGAGGAAGACGATCTCGTCCCAGCGTCCGTCGAGCTCACCGCGCTGCAGGAAGCTCCCGTCCACCACCAGGACGGCATCGGTGGCCGCCGCGAGCTCGGGCGAGTCGACCGGTGAGTCCGCGGCAAGGTCGATGATCCGTTCGACGTAGCGACCCGACCCGCCGGGACCGAGTGGCTCAAGAACACGGCGGGCGAACGAATCGAAGTCGTAGGCGTCCTGGTAGTACCCGTCCGCCGAGGTCCGGCCGAGGCGATGACGGTGCGCCCGTCGATGGTGGAACCCGTCCATCGACAACCGAATCGTGCTGCGGCCGCGCGCGGACAACGCCACGGCCAGCTCGTCCGCGAAGGACGTCTTACCGGCGGCGGTGATGCCGTCGACGGCGACGCGCAACGGGTGCCCCGGACGTCGGCCGGCCAGTTGATCGGCCACCCGGTCGACGACCCGCCGTCGCAGGTCAGCCGTCATCGACTGGTCGGCAGGTCGAGCAGCTCCTCGTGGAAGCCGCCGATCTGCCGTTCGCGGTCGACGATGTGGACCTCGAGGATCCAGTGGCAGAGGCGGCCGGTGCGATCGGCCCGGCGCATCGGCTGGTCCGATCCCGGGGCGATGTAGAGGTCGTGCGCGTCCCCGGCGATCTTCTCGTGCGGGAACTCACCCACCAGGTGCCCCGAGTGCACGTTGCCGAACTCCCAACCGTCCTGCTCGGCAAGCTCTTTCACGTACGCATACAGTTGCTCGCCGGTGATGTCGGGGTCGGCGTCGAAGCGCGCTCGCCCGGCGTTCCAGATGACCGGCAACGCGTCACGCAGCCGCAGCTTGGCCGGGTCATCGCCGAGGACGAATGTGCGCCCGAAGTCCGCTTCCCACTCTTCGAGGAGCGGCCCGAAGTCGCAGAACACGATGTCGTCGGACGCGATGACTCGGTCGGGCGGGTTGGCCCGGTACGGGTGCAGCGTGTTCGGACCGGCCCGGACGATCCGCTTGTGCCAGAAGCGGTTGACGCCGAACCGATCGGCGGCGAGATCCCGGATGGCGTTGCTGGCCTCGACCTCGCTGACGCCGGGCGCGATCAGTCCGAGCGACTCGACGGCGGCGAACAGTTCGACCGCCATCGCCTGGGCCTCCAACAGCTTCGCGGCCCGGACGTCCTCGTTCTCGATCAGCTCCGTCACTCTCGCGACGCTAGCAAGGCCGCTTCAGCAGCGCGCCGGACAGGGCCCCCGAGAAGGTCCGGGCCGCGACGACCGACCAGGCCAGGACGAGCGCCGCGAACGTGCCGTCGGCGCCGACGCGGAACAGGCCCGCGCCGGTGTGCGCGGCCAGCCCGGTCAGGCCGGTCACGCACGTCCCGACCGGGAAGGTGAACGACCACCAGGTCAGCGAGAACGGCAGGCCGCCGCCGCGGGCGGTGCGCAGCGTGATCGCGGCGGCGAGCGCGGCCCAGAGGGCGGCGAAACCCAGCACCGGCACGCCGTAGATCACTCCGAAGACCTGCAGCCCCGTGGCATACGGCGCCGGCAGGACGAGCGTGCGCGACCCCGCCGAGAAGGTTCGCCGCGGTGATCGACTGGCCGAGCGGACCGAGGACGATCCACAGCGTCGGCACCATCCGCGCGGGTCCGGGCTTGTGCAGAGCCAGGCGCGACCAGATGAGCGTGATCACGATCATCGACGCGATGAGGCTGAGGCCGAACATCGCGTAGCAACCGAGCAACAACGTCAGCCGGGCCTGACCAGCGGCGGCATGCGGTACGAGGAGCGCGCCGGTCGAGGCCGACACCATCGGCGGGACGATCGGCATCAGCCAGCCCCCGAAGGCGCTGTCGGGACGGATCTCGTGCCGGGTCAACATCAGGTAGGGAACGCTCACCGCGCAGATCAGGCCGAGGATCGTCCCGGCGGTCCACAGCGCCCAGTCGAGGTCGATCGCCGCCCGGAGGCCGAGAATGTCCCTACCCAGCAACAAGGTTCCCGCCCCGACCGTCAAGATCGCCATCGGCGGGGCCCCGTAGAAGTGAGCCATCACCGGATCGGCCGCGTGCCCGCGGGCCACCTCACGATGACGGCGCCAGTGTGTGGCTGTCGCGACGAAGAACGTCACGAGCAGCGCCGCGGCCAGCAGCCACAGCCCGATCGCCACGGCCCGCAACCCGGTGAACTGATCGGGCAACGAGGCCGCTGCGACGGCGACGATGCCGGTGCCCATCACTGCCGCGGCCCAGTTGGGCGTGATGTAGGCGAACCGGTCGATCGCACGATCCGGCGCGGTCCGTTCGAGCGTGGTGGTGGTCACGCTGTACACGATCACGGGGAATCGGGTCGCCCGGTAGCCCCGCCGACCTTGGCACCCTACAAGGACAGCTTGTATCCCAAGCATCGCTCAGATGACGGTGGTCGACCCGTTCAGGCGGATTCGCAGCTCGCGCTTGAGGATCTTGCCGGACGGGTTCCGCGGCAACGTGTCGACGATCTCGAGGAACTCGGGCAGCTTGAACTTGGCCACCTTGGCCTCGTCCAGATAGGTGACGAGCTCGGCGAGCGTCGGCGGGTCGGCTGGGTCCCGGGCGACGACGAACACGCAGGTGCGCTCGCCGAGGCGCTCGTCCTTCTTGCCGATCGCCGCGACCTCGGCGACCTTCGGGTGGCCGATCAGCAGGGACTCGATCTCGACGGCCGAGATGTTCATCCCGCCGCGAATGATCAGATCCTTCTTGCGATCGACGTGGACGAGCATGTCCGGCTCCTCCGTCGACAGCTCGAAGATGTCGCCGGTGCGGTAGTAGCCCTGCTCGTCGAACGGGTCCTCGACGCGGTGCAGGTAGCCCGAGAACAGATTCGGCGCCTTCACGTGCAGCTCGCCGGGGCGGCCGGGTTCGGTGACCTCCTCGCCGGTCTCGACGTCGACGAGGCGGACCTTCATCCGTCGACCCATCTCCGTTCGCCAGTTGAACCGCGGCGAGCCCGGCACCGGAATGCAGCGTCCGCGCAACGACGGATCCGGGACGGTGTCGCGATCGGCGGTCAGCTGCAACCCTTCGGTGGCGCCGAAGAAGTTGATGACCTCGATCCCGTGGTCGGCCTCCCAGCGTTGGATGGTGATCCCGCTCAGCGGCGCCGAACCCGCCCCGACCACCCGCAGCGAGCTCAGGTCGTAGCGCGAGAACGTCTTGTCGTCCGCGACCATGTCGTTGAGGATGGTCGGCGGCACGACGGTGTACGTCACGCGCTCGGTCTCGATCTGGGTGGCGAAGATGTCGAGGTCGAACGGCTGGTGTTGGACGAGTCGGCAGCCGACCAGCAGCCAGGGCAGGAAGATCCCGGCGATCGACCCCGCGTTGACCATCGGCATCGAGTTCAACAGCACGTCGTCGGCGGTGAGCCGCGGCAGGCCGGCCGTCGTCGACGCCGACACCATCGAATCACCGTGCGCGCGCGGCACTCCCTTCGGAATGCCGGTCGTCCCGGACGTGAAGATGATGATCACGCAATCGTTCGGGTGGGGACTCAGACCCTCGACGTACGAGCGATAGGCGTCGCCCGAGGGCGGCCCACCGTCATCGAGCAACGCCGCCGGCAGCACCGGATTGCCCGCGGCCGGATCGCCGTGCCACACGAACAACGTGCTCGCCCCGTCGACGGATTCGACCACCTCGGCCAGGTCGACCGGCAGGTTGCGACCGGAGTAGTCGGCGGTGGTCACGATCGCCGAGACGCCGGCGATGCCGGCGAGCTGGCGCACCTCGTGCTGCCGGTACGCCATCGGGTACGGCGACAGGATCGCGCCGAGCCGGTTGAGTGCGAGGTAGGTCACGACCAGCTCGACCGAGTTGGGGATCTGGACGCCGACGGTCTGACCCTCGACGATCCCCTGCGCGTAGAAGGCCTCCGCGCAGCGATCGACCGCCGCCTCGACCTGGCGCCAGGTCAGCCGTCGGGGCGGCTGATTCATGAAAATGTTCTTGTTGCTGGCATCGACCAACGCGATCCGCTCGCCGTACGTCTCGACCGCGCGGCGGAAGTGATCGCCCCACGTCTCGCCGGTCCACCAGCCTTCGGCGAAGAATCCCTCGACCGCCTCGTCACTGAACAGCCGCACGAACTAGCCCTCGTTCCAGCCGCTGACGTCCGACCCGGGGGCCCACGTCGAGTGCGTCCCGCTGCTGATGCGCTCGGGCAGCCGGATGCGCGCGACCGGCCCGTCGAGAACGCGCTGCGCGTCGTACACGAGGCATTCGGACTGGTCCTCGTTCATGTCGGTGGTGAGCGTTATCAGGTAGCCGTCGTCCTCGCTGGTCGATCCGATCCGGGGGGCCATCGCGCACTCGCTGCCGAAGACGCCGGTCGGGAACTTCACCGTCTCGGCCGCACCGGTCTCGAGGTCGTGTTTCACGAACCCGTCGAACAGGAAGATGCCATCGACCCGGGTCGCGGCGTAGCCGTAGCGGTGCGCGCGACCGGTATGCCGGCCGTTGATCATGCCGAACTCGCTGATCACGTCGGTGAGATCGAACTCCTCGGTGGCGCCGGTGCGCAGGTTCATCCGCCACCGGTGCAGGCGTGGTTCCTTCTGCTCCTGGCCCATGAACCGGAAGATCGTCTCGTACCGCGTCGCATTGGGCGGCGGGGTCGGGGCCGGATTGATCTGGAAGAAGCCGTCGAGGTTGAGCCAGTCGCCGTCCTCGAACGCATTCAGCCAGTGCAGGACGTACGTCGGTTTGAACTCGAACCACCGCAGCTCGTCGGTCTTCCCGTAACGCGGGATCACGCCGATGCGGGTGGGGATGTCGCGGAAGAACCGGGTCGCGTGCCGGCCGACCTTGAGCCCCTCGGGATCCCAGAACATCGGGCAGTCGTTGAGGACGGAGTAGTGCTCGGTGATCGCCATGTCGTGGCTCAGGCGCGGGCCCGGCAGCGGGATGTCGCAGTAATTGACGAGATTGTTGTCGCGATCGACCACGCCGTAGTGCATGTACGGAGCGGCCGTACCGTAGTTGAAGAACATCATCTCGCCGGTGTGCTCGTCGACCTTGGGGTGCGCCGAGATGCCGTCGACCGTCGGGAACTGGCCGTGCCAGTCCTGCTTGCCGAGCGTGTCGAGCGACGTTCCGCTGAGCCGGTAGAGATCGCCGCACTGGTAGAACGTCGACAACACCTCGCCGCCGTGGACGACGACGTCGGTGCTCGACGAGTCCTTGAGCAGTCCGCGCGCGCCCCAGCCGTAGTCGACCTTCGTCAGCGACGGCGGCTCGGCCAACCCGGCCCACAGCGCCTCGCCGGCCTTCTGTTCGGCGCGGAATCCGTCGGTCTGGACGAACCGGTTGCGGTAGAAGGCCTGGCCGTTGCGGAAGCCCATCAGGTGGATCATTCCGTCGCCGTCGAACGGGTGGTACATCTTCATCGACGGCAGCAGCGGGTTCTCGGTATTGCGCAGGTACACACCATCGAGATCGGTCGGCACCTCGCCGACAACCGCCAGGTCGTCGCCGTTCCACTCGCCCGTCTGGGGCCGCCATGGCCCGGTTCGATAAGGGTGATCGTCGTCCTCGGGCAACAACGACAGGTAGCGATTGACGAGTTCGAGTTCCATGATGCTGCTCCCGTTCGCGATTACTTCAGAGCCAGGGCGTTGGCGGGCGATCCGATGCCGCCGGGGAAGTTCAGTGGCGCGCTCACCAGCAGGCACTCGTACACACCGTCGGCCCGGCAGTCGGCAACCAGGTCGGCCAGCCACCACAGCTCGCCGAGCGCGAGTCCGAAGCCGCCGATCAGCACCTGGTGGATGAAGCCGAACGGGGCGGCCGCCGGATCCCAGTTCGGCGGCCACACCTCGACGGCGAACGTGTCCGTGACGATCGAGGCCGCGTGAATGTCCCACAAATAGCGGCACATTGCCTCGGAGTGCTCGATGCCGGGCGCGACCACCCGCCGGGCGAGGTCGACCTTCTCGCGGGCGTCCAGCTCGGCGTACCAGGCCGCGAAGCCCGTGTTCAGGATCAGCACGTCGCCGATCTCGTGTTCGACCCCGGCGGCCGCGCGGGCCCGTTCGAGATCGGCGACGGTGAAGGCGTAGCCGCTGCCCGGGTCGTAGTCCGGCGTGGCGGCCTCGAGATCGAGGACGACCGCGCGCCCGGCGACCCCGCGTCGACCCCAGTGGTCGATACCGTTGCGGCGCCCCTCGAGAACGTCCGGTCGGGTCGCGCCGTTGTAGAACTGCTCCGAGTCGTAGCCGACGTGCGCCAAGCGAGTCCCACTGGCTGTTGCCCTGCGGGTAGAAGTTGTCGTAGACGTCGTCGCAGCCGACGAACGCCGGCAGCTGCGACATCAACACCCGGTGTCGAGCCAGCCCGCGGGACGCGGCGAGCGGTGGCGTGAACAGATCGAAGGGCACGTTCAGCGAGAACACCGCGCCCTTCACCGCGAGCCGGGCCGCCGCCGCGACCCGGTCGGCGGTCTGCAGGTTCAGCAGCCCCACATTGTCGGGCTGATCGTCCGACCCGAACAGGTGCCAGGCCCGCGGGGTGCCCGTGCCGTCGCGCGGGAGCTCGTCGTAGGTCGGCAGGCTCGGTTCGTTCGTCATTGCCGGGCCGCCAGCGCGGTCAGCGTGCGCACTCCACCGGGGTCGCCGGCAGTCGTCGGAACGACGCAGACCTCGTCGATGCCGGCGGCGAAGTAGTCGGCGATGCGCGCCTCGACGTCCGCGATCGACCCGGTCAGACAGGTGACGGCGGCGATCGCCTCGTCGGGCATCGCGGCCCGCAATTCCCGCGGGTGCGGACGGGTCTTGGCGAACGCCACGAGGTCGCCGAAGCCGGCTTCCACAAACATGTCGCTGTAGCCGGGCGCGGCGAGATAACCCGTCTTGCTGCGGATCATCTGCTTCAGGTCGTCCGGTGTCGGATCGACCGACGTCGCGAGCCACACCGCCACCGTGGGCCGCGGTCGACCCGCCGCCGCGGCGGCCGCGGTGATCTGCTCGCAGAGCCGTCGCGCCGAATCGACGGTGACCATGTTCAGCAGCACCCGGTCGCCGAGCTGGGCGCCGATCTCGATCGCCCGCGGCCCGAACGCGGCGATCGTGAGCGACGCCTTGGGCAGATCGGTGCGCAGGTGGTAGCCGTGGGTCGACAGCGTGGCGCCGTCGAAGTCGACCTTCTCGCCGGCCAGCAGGCTCCGGACGACCTGCGCGCTCTCGGCCAGCCGCTGCGCCGGCCGCGACCTCGGCAACCCGTGCCACTGCGATACGACGACATCGCTCGACGTGCCCAGCGCGACGTTGACCGGCCGGCCGATGGCGGTCGCCACGGTGGCCACGCCGACCGCGATGTTCGCGGGCGTCCGCACCGAGACGGCGAACGGGCCGACCGCCGGGGTGATCCTCGAATGGCGGGTCCCGATCGCGGCCGCGAGCGCGAACGCGTCGAACGTCGCCATCTCGCCGATCCACAGCTCGCCGAACCCCAGCCGGTCGGCGGCGGCCGCGGTCTCGAACGCCTCGGCGGCGGGGCGGTCCTGCCAGAGCCCGAGCGTGACGTTGACGACTGCCATCAGCTGATCCGCTCGATGAGGGTGGCGACTCCGACGCCCGCGGCCCCGCTGATCGCTACGACTCCGTACCGACCACCGGATCGTTCGAGCTCGTCGACCAGGTTGGCGACCAGGAACGGGCCGGTCGCGCCGAACGCATGGCCGATCGCGATCGTCCCGCCGTTGACGTTGAACCGCTCGTCGTCGACCTTGAGATCGCGCTGGAACCGTAGGCACAGGGCACTGAACGCCTCGGCGAATTCGAAGCGGTCTATCTCGTCCATGGTCAAGCCGGCCCGGTCGACGACGGCCACCGCGGCATCCTGGCCGGCCGTCAACATCTCGACGCCGTTCACCGCCCGAACCGCCGACCCGACGATCCGGGCCCGGGGCCGGACCTTCAACCGGTTGGCGGCCGCGCCATCACCGACCAGCACCAACCCGGCGCCGTCGGCCAGCGACGGGGACGACCCGCGGGTGTGCAGGTGGTTGATCTGCCCGAGTGCTGGGAATCGAGCAAGCGCGATCGCATCCTGACCGTCCGCCCCGAATTCGGCGAACGCCGGTTCGAGCTCGCGCAGTTGCTCGATCGTGGTGCCCGGCCGGATGTGCTCGTCCCGACCGCACAGCACCGCGCCGTCCGCGCCGCGGACCGGCACCAGGGAGCGTTCGAATCGCCCGGCGGCCTGCGCGTCGGCCGCGCGCCGCTGCGTACGCACTCCGTACTCGTCCAGGTCTTCGCGCGAGAATCCCTCGATCGTGGCGACGAGATCGGCGGCGATGCCCATGTGGACCGAACCGACCTTGGCGATGACCGCCGGGTCCGTCCACAACGGACCCTTCTCGGAGAACATCGGGACGCGCGACAACGACTCGACACCGCCGGAGACGATCAGTTCGGCATCGCCGGCCTTCACGCGCGCCGCCGCGATGTTCAGCGCTTCGAGGCCCGACGCGCAGGCCCGGCTCACCGTCGCGCCCGGCAACGTCTCGGGCCAGCCGGCCATGATCGGCGCGACCCGGCCGATGTTCGATCCCTGGTCGCCGTGCTGGCGCGCGGCTCCGATCACGACATCGTCGACACCGTGAGGATCGAGACCGGTGCGCGAGCGCAGCTCCTCGAGCAGCGTCCCGAGCAGGTCGATGGGTGTACAGCCGGCCAGACCGCCCTTGGCCGAAGCCTTGGCGCGCGGGGTCCGGATCGCCTCGTAGATGTAGGCGCCCGAAGTCATCGGGCCATCACCTCGATCGCATCGTCGGAACCGTCAGTTCACTATGAGTTACGAAGTTAAGGGTGTCAAGATCGCCGGGGCCCGCCCGAGTCGCGCAGCTCGAACCGGACCTGCCATCGGCGCAGCAGTTCGGCGCAGTGACCGCACGCGAACTCCGGCTGCAGCTTGCGGCCGCACGCGTCGTGCCGGATCTCGATCGAGGACTCGGCGCCCGACCGGATGTTCTCGTCCGCCCAGCGGACGAGCTCCAGGAGCACGTCGGCGAAATCCCGTCCCCGATCGGTCAGCCGGTAGTCCGTGCGGCTCGACGGGCCGGCCAACTCCTGGACGCGCAGCATGCCGAGCTCGACGAAGCGTGACAACCGTGCCGACAACACGGCCGGCTGGATCGCGAGGAACCGCTCGAAGTCGGTGAACCGCCGGATGCCGATCACCGCAGCAGCCATCAGCGCGGTGTTCCAGCGATCGCCGAGCAACTCCATCGTCGCGGGAGCGAGGCAGTAGTCGTCGCGGCGCTGCTGCGTGCGGGTCTGCTGGTGGCGGCGTGGCAACGACGCGCCGTACGCGAGCGTGTCGGTCGTGCGGCGCACCGACGTGTCGCGGGGCGTGACCGGCGCGCCGCATGTCCCACAGACGAGGACGGGTGCAGCGAGCTGCCCGCACGACGCGTGCACCAGCTCGGGACGCCATCCCCCGCCGCCGGGCAACGACCGACGCTCCCAGGCCCAGGCGGCGACGAAGATGCGCCAGGTTTCCTTGCCGGATTCGGTGAGCCGGTATTCGTACCGCACTCGTCCCGCACCGTAGGGAACCTTCACCAGCAGCCCGCCGGTCGTCAGCGTCTTGAGCCGGTCGGCGAGGATCGAATCGGACACCCCGAGCGCATCGCGAATCTGCTGGTAGCGCCGGGCGCCCATGAAGACGCGCTGGAGAATCAGCAGCGTCCACGAGTCGCCGAGCAACGCCAGCGCCCGTCCGGTGCGACTCACGGGCGCCGCGTCGGCCTTCGGCGCGTCGTCGTTGTGCGGTTCGGGGCGCTGCGGGTCGGCAAGCACCGCGCCAGCGTAGCCAGCCGCCTGATACAAGTCATCCTTGTATCCGGCTGCTAGCGTCCGATCATGGCCCTCAGCAACCACGTCCCCGACCTCGGGGCGCTCGAAGTGCTGCTGACCGTGGCCCGCACCGGCAGCCTGAACAGGGCGGCCGCCGACCTCGGCGTGACCCAGCAGGCCGTGTCGGCGCGGGTGCGATCGATCGAGGCGCAGACCGGCGTCGTCCTGATCACGCGCGGCGCGCACGGCTCGCAGCTGACGGCCGAGGGAGTCGTCGTCGCCGAGTGGGCCGCGCGGCTGCTCGACGTCGCCGCCGAGCTCGACGCCGGATTGGCCAGCCTGCGCCACGACCACCGCACCCAGCTGCGCGTGAGCGCGAGCCTCACGATCGCCGAGCAGCTGCTGCCCGGGTGGCTGGTCTCGTTCCGGGCGGGGGGGATCGACGGCGGCGGAAGCGGCGTCGGCAGCACACGCGGCCGCGCGACCGGCCCGGCCGAGATCGTGCTGACGGCGGCGAACAGCGACACGGTCATCGGCCACGTCGAACGGGGCGCGGCCGACATCGGGTTCGTCGAGGGCCCGCGCGTTCCCCGCTCGCTGCGCAGCCGGATCGTCGGACGCGACGAACTGGTCGTCGTCGTCCCGCCGCGTCACCCGTGGACGCGCCGACGCACGCCCCTGAACGCGGCCGAACTGGCCGCCACCGCGCTCGTCAGCCGTGAGGAGGGCTCCGGCACGCGCGACGCGCTCACGGCCGCGTTGCGGGTGACGCTCGGCCCGGGCGTCGCCCATCCGCCCGTCGCGCTCTCGCTCTCGACCACCTCGGCCGTGCGCGCCGCCGTCCGGGCCGGGGCGGCGCCGGCCGTTGTCAGCGAACTCGCGGTGGCGGACGACCTGGCCGCCGGACAGCTCGTCCGCGTCGCCGTCGCGGACCTCGATCTCCGGCGGGACCTGCGCGCCGTGTGGCGCGGCACCCGGGTGCCGCCGGCGGGCGCCGCGCGCGACCTGGTGGCCCACATTGCGGCCCGGACCCGCTGAGATGAACTTGATACGACGCTCCTAGGCAAGTCGACCTACGCTCGGTGGGTGCGCCCCGACTCCGTGTCCCGTCGGCGACGGCGGGCGTCCGAGACGGTGGCGGCCCTGCTGCTCGTCGCGCTCGTCGGCGCGTCGACCGCGGCGTGGGTGCTGGCCGATCCGGCCTCGCGCTCCGCGGCCGACGCGTCCCCCGCGACGTCCGGGAGCCCGCACCTGCTCCACCCGGGCGACAATCCACCGACCGGCCACGATCGTCCGCTCGGCAAGGTGATCGCGCCGCTCGTCCTGCAGGGTGACTCTCTGCCGACCACGGCGACCGATGTCCTGTTCATCGGGGCGTCCTACACGGCCGGGCTCGGCGCGGCCCCGGTGACCGATGGGTACGCCTACCGCACCGCGGCCATGCTCGGCTGGCGGGCCGAGGTCGACGGGGTCGCCGGGACCGGGTACCTGAACCCCGGCATCCACGGCGGTGGCACGTTCGCCGCGCGCATCCCGTTGCTGCACCCGACCACTCCGCCCGACATCGTGATCCTGCAGAGCGGCCGCAACGACATCGGTTACCCGCTGGCCAGCCTCAAGGCCGCCGTCGAACACACGGTCGCGCTCGTGCACGGACGTTGGCCGGGCGCGCGGGTCGTCGTCCTGGGCGCGATTCCGGCGACCGTGCCGTTGTCCCGTTCGCTGATCAACACCGAGACGGCCCTGCACGAGGCGGCGAACGCGAGCGGCGCGCCGTTCATCGATCCGATCGCCCAGGACTGGATCACCCGCTACGAACGAACACGAGAATGCCGGACCGGTACCGGAACATCCGGGCGACGTCGGGTACGCCTACCTGGCCGGACGATTGGCCGACAATCTGCGCACGCTCGAACCGTCGCTCGTTCCGAGCGCCACCGACAGTCCCAACTGAGGCACGAGCGTCAGTCCTGCGGACGGGTCGCGGCCGGACGCGGCGCCCGTCCGATCGGTTGGGTCGGCCGCGGCGTTGACGGCACGACGGGGTTAATCGCGAGCGTGAGCGCAGCGCCCGGGCTGACGACGTGCTCCTCGCCTTCGTGCCGCAGGGTGACGTCGACGTCGCCCTCGACCTCGTACGTCGCCTCCGTTGCGCTCGCCGTGACGGTGACCAGCCCACCCCGCCACCGCACCCGGAACCGCAGCCGGTCGATTCCGTCCGGCAGCTGCGGGCGGAACGACAACTCGCCGGCGTGATCGCGCAGGCCGCCGAGCCCGGCGACCACGGCCAGCCAGGCGCCGGCCAGGGACGCGATGTGCACGCCGTCACCGGTGTTCGCCTCGAGATCGTGCAGGTCCATGTACGCGGCTTCGCCGAGGTAGTCGTGCGCGAGTTCGAGCTGGCCGACCTCGGCCGCGACGATCGACTGGGTCGCCGCCGACAACGACGAGTCGCGCACGGTCACGGCCTCGTAGTACGCGAACGCACGCGCCTTCTGGTCGGGCGTGAACCGGTCGCCGCACCAGTGCAGGGCCAGCACGAGGTCGGCCTGTTTGGTGACCTGCCGCGGATAGAGCCGGAAGTACGGGACGTGCAGCAGCAACGGGTAGCGATCGAGCTCGTAGGCCGATTTGAAGTCGAACAGCTCGTGCTGGTTGTAGGTGCGGTCCTGTGCGGGGATGTCGCGCAACGAGTCCCAGGAGATGGCCATGACCGAGGCGGCTCGCTCCCAGGCGACGATCTCGCCGTCGGACACGTCGAGATCGCCGATCGCGTCCGGATGGCGGCGGCACAACTCGGCCGCGCACTTGAGATTCTCGGCAGCCATCAGGTTCGTGTACGTGTTGTCGTCGACGATCGCGCTGTACTCGTCGGGCCCGGTGATCCCGTTGATGTGGAAGCGACCGTCTTCGCCCTCGTAGCCCAGGGCCTGCCACAGCCGGGCCGTCTCGACCACCAACGGCAGTGCGACGTCGCGCTCGAAGTCCGCGTCGCCCGTCCAGCGCACGTGGCGCATGGCCGCGACGGCGATGTCGGCGTTGACGTGCACCGCTGCGGTCCCGGCCGGCCAGTACGCCGAACACTCCTGACCACGAATCGTGCGCCACGGGAAGACGACGCCCGCCAGACGCAGCGTTGTCGCCCGCTCGCGGGCCAGGTCGATCGTCGACATGCGCCAGCGCAACGCGTCGGCCGCGGCATCCGGGGCGGTTGCCGTCAGCATCGGCAGGACGAAGCTCTCGGTGTCCCAGAAGGCGTGCCCGTCGTACCCCGGGCCGGTGAGGCCTTTGGCTGGAATCGCGCGCTGCTCGGCCCGTACCCCGGCCTGGAAGACGTGGAACATCGCGAAGCGGACGGCCTGTTGGACGCCGGGATCGCCGTCGATCTCGACGTCGGCGCCGTGCCAGAACTCGTCGAACGCGGCTCGCTGGTCGACGACGAGCTGGTCCCAACCGGTCCGGACGGCGATGGCGAGCGCGCCCTCGACCTGATCACGCAGCGCCGGGACCGTCCGTTGGCTCGACCAGCCGTAGGCCAGGAACTTGGTGAGGACGAACTTCGCGCCCGGCTCCAAGGTGGTGCCGGCCATGTAGCGCGCCCAGTTCGCGTTGACGGACAGCTCGCCGCCCCAGCCGTCCGGCGCTTCGACGACGTGATCCATCGCGGTCGCGAGCCGCAGCTTGCTCGACCGGGTGTGGTGCACGAGCATCGCGTGCTTGTCGTGACCGCTGTGCTCCTCGGCCTCGAGCGGGTTGCCCAGCACCGCGGCAACGCGCGGATCAGCCGATTGTTTCGGGGTTTCCTCGTTCGCGACGAGCTCGGACTGCAGGACGACCCGCGTCGGCACGTCGACGGCCTCGACCTCGTACCGGATCGCGATGACCGCGCGCTGGGTGAGCGACACGAGTCGGGTCGACCGGATCTTGATCCGCCGGCCGGACGGCGCGATCCACTCGACGACCCGATGCAGGAACCCACCGCGCAGATCGAGGATCCGTTCATGGTGTTCGATCTGGCCGTAGCGCAGATCGAGCGGCTCGTCGTCGACCATCAATCGGATCAGTTTGCCGTCGGTGACGTTGACGACGGACTGGCCTGACTCGGGGTAGCCGTATCCGGCCTCGGCGTACGGCAATGGACGTGTCTCGTAGAACGAGTTCAGATACGTGCCGGGCAGACCGGCCGGATCGCCTTCGTCGAGGTTTCCGCGGATACCGATGTGCCCGTTGGACAGGGCGAAGAGTGATTCGGTCTGGGCCAGCATCGTCAGGTCGATGCCCAGCTCGCGCAGGTGCCACGGCTCGACCGGGAAGCGCGGATCCTCGATCACGGCAGCAGCTCGTCGAGATCGCCGACGACGATGTCCGCGCCGTTCTTACCGAGCAATCGCCGATGTTCGTCGTCCAGCCGGTTCACGCCGACAACGTAACCGAACTCGCCCGCGTGACCGGCCTGGACGCCCGCGATCGCGTCCTCGAACACCACCGCCTGCGCCGGCTCGACACCGGCCAGCTTCGCGCCGGCCAGGAATGAATCGGGCGCCGGCTTTCCGGCAAGGTGTTGCTCGCGGACGGTGTTGCCGTCGACGCGCCCTTCGATGAACACGTCGAGGCCGGTGACCTTCAGGACGTCGGCGGTGTTCGCGCTGGACGAGACCACGAACCGACGCAGTCCGGCCGCCCGGGCCGCCTCGAGGTAGCGTCGCGATCCCTCGTAGACGCGCACGCCGTCATGGTGGATCTTCGCGAGCACCAGTTCGTTCTTGCGATTGCCGACGCCATTGACCGTCTGCGCGTCGACCGCGTCGTCGGGGGCGCCGTCGGGCAGCGTGATGCCCCGCGATTTCAGGAAGTCCCGGACGCCGTCCGGGCGCGGTTTGCCGTCGACGTGGTCGTCGTAGTCCTGCTGCGTGAACGGCGTGAACGAGTCGCCGTCGCGAGCGCGCAGGAATTCGTCGAACGTCTGTTTCCACGCCGCTTCATGCACCGACGCGGTGTCGGTCAGGACGCCGTCGAGGTCGAAGAGGCACACCGTTATCGAATCCGGGAGTCCCAGCACGTCCCCATCCTGCCCACCCGCCGCCCGGGCTAACCAGCAGGGTCGACGTTCACATCAGGTACTGACCTGTCCGCGCAAGGGCGGCGGCAGCACATCGTCCGGGATCGGTTCGGCGTACGGCTGCGCGGCGATCCGACCCTGGAACTCCGCGGTCGCCCGATCGAGCAGGCCGTCCCCCGTGATCATGTCGACCACGGTCGCGGCCATGATCTTCGCGGCGTGGCGCATCCCCTTGTGCGCGGCCGGCAGTTTGCCCTGGGCGACCAGTTGCCACGAATGCGCCGGCGTCCCGACGGCCGCGACCGCCGCGGTGCACTGCACGGTCGGGACGACCCAGCTGACGTCGCCGACATCCGTGGACGCCGTCATCTGGGGACGCGGCGCGGCGGTGTCAAGCGGCGCGAAGCCGACGTGCAGAGCGAGGTCGTCGTCGATGCGCGCGGCGGCCCGTTCGTACGCGACACCGCGGGGCGCCAAGGTCGCCAGGAACGGAGCGGCCCGGGCCAGGTCGTCATCGTCGAACGGGACACCGCCGAGGTGGGCCAACTGATCCTGCATCGCCGCCTCGAGTACGTCGTTGGGCAACAGTTCGGCGCAGGCACCGTCGAACTCGATGCTCAGTTCGGTCTCGGTCATGAGGGCGGCGCCCCGCGCGATCTTCGTTACCCGCTCGAGTAGTTCGCGCATACCCACCACGGTGGGCGAACGCACGATGTAGTACGCGGCCGCCGTCGCCTGGACGACGTTCGGCGACGCACCGCCCGCGTCGGTGATCGCGTAGTGCACCCGGTCGTCCGACGGCATGTGCTCGCGCAGGAAGTTCACCCCGACGTTCATGAGCTCGACGGCGTCGAGCGCGCTGCGGCCGAGGTGCGGCGAGGCGCCCGCATGCGCCGAGATCCCGGTGAACCGGAAGTAGACCTGGCAGTACGCGAGCGACAGCAGACGGGCGACCCCCGTCGTGCCGGCCGGGTGCCACGACACCGCCGCGTCGACGCCCGCGAACGCGCCGGCCTTGACCATGAACGCCTTGCCGGCCGCGGCCTCCTCGGCCGGGCAACCGTAGTAGCGCACCGTCCCGTCGAGACCGTGGGCCGACAGGTACTCCTTCACGGCGACGGCCGCGAGTAGCGATGCATTCCCCAGCAGATGATGACCGCACCCCTGGCCGATGCCGGTCGGATTGGCCGGATCCGGGCGGGGTTCGGCAACGCCATCGGCCTGGCTGAGCCCGGCCAATGCGTCGAATTCACCGAGCAGCGCAATGACCGGCTCACCGTGACCGGCTTCGGCGTAGAACGCCGTCGGGATGCCGCCGAGCTGCGGGCTCACCCGGAAACCGTGGCGCTCGGCGGCGTCGACCTGCGTCCGTACGGCCTCGAACTCCTGCCAGCGCAGTTCCGGTCGGTCCCAACGGTCGTCGGCCATCGCCTCGAACTCGTCGGCCCGGGCGTCGACGAACGCCGCGATGTCCTCCGCACGCGCCATGAGAATCTCCCGTCGAGATCGGTGCCCGTTCGGGCGGTGTCGCGAGTTCATCCTGGCTGGACGAGGGTCGTCATCGCTACGGTGTCGACACGCATCGTCTTCAATGCTCGGGGGTTCCGTTATGCCAGTGACCGTCGATCCGGACAAGCTCCTCGCGCTGGCCAAGCAGGTTTACAACGATTCCAACGGCAAGATGTACAACGCGCACTATGCCGTCAAGGAAGCGACCCTCGACTCGATGTGCTTCGGCATCATCGGCAACACGATCATCGGCGGTCCGTACGAGGATGCGCGGCAGAAGTTCGAGAAGGCCACGGACGACGCGACCAATTCCCTGACGTCGGCGGCGACCGGGCTCGCCAACGTCGCCACGATCTTCGAGCAGGCCGAGAACGCGAACACCATGGTGCTTTCGCTCGGAACGCCCGAGTGGACCGGCGAGATCCTGCCCGGCCAGCCGGCCAGTTTGGCGGTGGGCACCGGCTCGCTCGAATTCATTGCCTTCGGCGGCATCGAGATCATCTACAACCTCGTCCTCGGGACCGTTTCGGCAGTCGTGGACCTTGTCCCACTGACGGCGGCCGCCTACTCGCTGTGGTTCTTCGCGCAGCCGGACGACTCCGAGATCAACGCCGCCCTGCAGAGTTGGGCGATCGCCGTAGGCGACGTCAAGGCCTCGCGCGCCGACCTCACGCAGATCCTGACCTCGGGCCTCGAGGACGCGTGGCCGACCGGCCAGGGCGCGCGGGCCGCCTTCGACATCTGGATCAAGGCGCTCGAGGCCGATCTGCAGCAACTCGAGGACTCGATCACGAAGGTGCCGACGGCCATCAACTCAGCGGTCACCGACATCCACATCTGCAGCGAATTCCTGCTCGCTGTCGTGACGGCCGGGCTGCTGACGATCATCGCCCTCACCGCGCTCGACATCTTCTTCGGCGCCGGCGAGGGCGCCAAGAATGCCGTGGGCGCGGCGATCCTTGCCGCGGTCGCCAGCACCGTCACGACCATTACGGCGTTGCTGACCAAGATGGCCTGGGACGTCGGCAAGGAGATCTCCGACCGCGGCAACTTCAAGGACGCCACGACGAACCTGCCCGACTTCACCCAACTCACGGACCCGAACGCATGGCAGACCGGACCGTGATCCCCGTAGGCCGGCCGATCCTGCCTCGCCGTCGACCGACCCGGCCGAGCTAGTTCGCCAGCCCGGCCTTGCCGACCAACGTGAACACCGTGCCGTTCCAACCCCAGAACTTGATCACCCGGTTGGTGCCCCCGCACTGCGACAGCGGCAGCGTCGACGAGCAGTCAAACGTTTCCAGGTTGCCGTTGCTGAAGGCATTGCCGTTCGAAAGGCCGATCCCGCCGGTGTCGACGCCCTGGCCGGACGGGGTGAGGTTCCCGTCCGCCGCGGCCTTGATCGCGCCCCACCCGCTCGCACCGTTGGTGTAGGCGACGGTGTTGCCCGAGCCGTCGCCCGAGAAGGTGCCCTGCGCGATGAAGGTCGCATCGGTCATACCGGTGAGCAGCGCCCCGGAACCGGTCGCCTTCGGCGGTCCCAACGCGGCCGGGTCGTACGGGTAGGTACTCGATCCAACCTTGGTCAGCTCGTCGTTCGAGTCGTTCCAGAACGAGATCGTCCCCTGCTGGGTAAGAGCCATCACGTCGTTGCTCAGGCTCGTGGTCGCGACCTGCACGACCTGCACGGTGGAGTCACCGCGCTGCAGAAGCGTCTTCACGTTCGCCGACGTCATGGCGCCGATTCCCTTGGCCGTCGTGTCGCCGGCAACCGGCTGGGCCCCCGACTGAGCGCCCGTGTAACTCGCATTGCAGGCGGGTGGTACGACGTTCGGAAACGCCCCGACGTTCCAGAACTGGTCGTGCAACTGCTGCGCGGTCAACGTCGTGCGGTCGGGCGCCGCGATCTGCACCAGGTAGTCGGGTAGTCCGCAGATCGTGGAGGTGATGTTCGAGATTCCGGTGCCGCCCGACGGCGAGATCGCGGTGACCCCGGCCGTGACGTTGCCGACCGTCCAGAGGATCTCGCGATAGCCCTGCGCGTCGAAGAGCCCCTGCATGTACGTCTGGACGTGGCTGCCTCCGCTGGTGCGGACGATGGTCACGGTCGCGGCGGATCCGGTGTAGGTGCAGTTGATCTCATCGATGGCGCTGACCGACTTGTCGGCCGCGGGCGCCGCCTCGATCTTGCAGGATCCGTTCTTGAACGCGCCGGCGGTGTCGCCGTCCTTCGTCCCGACGAGCTTCGAGAACGACGCGAAGTGCGTCCACGACACGGTCGGCTGGGCGGCGCCGGTCGGGAGCAGCGCGGCCGACGGCGAGTGCGACGTCGACACCGGCGGGGACTTGACGGCATCGGGCTGGCCGCCGTGGTGCAGGGCGATCACCAGCGCGGCCACGGCGACGATCACGGCGGCGGCCGCCGCGACCAACCACCAACGATTCGCCCCACCCGGCCGGCCCGCCGGGAACGCGCCGGTCGACCGACCCGGCGTCCCGGTCGGTCCCGCCGGACCCGGGGGCGCGGGAGCAGCCGGTGAATATCCCGTCGACGTATAGGCGTTTCCCACTACGGCCGGACCCGGGTACGGGACCCCCGACGGCGGCGGTAACGGCGTCGGATCGTGGGGCGGCGGGGGTGGGGTGAAGTCGCGGGCGGTGTCGATCCACGCAGGCGGCGGGGGCGGGGTCGGATCGGCGGCCCAGCCGGTGGCAATCAGCGGTGAGGACCCGGTCGTGCCGGACGTGGGCGCCGCCGGCGGCGGCAGGAGCGGAACCTGCTGGGTCTCTTGCGCGGGCGTGACGGCCGGCGTGATCGTCGCCGATCCGCCCGATCCGGCGGCGGCGCTGCGGACCGCCGTCCGAGCGGCCCGGGCCAGCTCGCCGGCACTCGAGTACCGGTCCTCGGGCTCCTTGGCCATGCCCTTGGCGACCACCTCGTCGAGTGCGGCCGGGCAGTCCGCGAGCCGCTCGGTCGGCCGCGGCGGCGGGGTGTTCACGTGGGCGTACATCTGCGCGAACGATCTCGCCCTCGAACGGCTTGTGACCGGTCAGCGTCTCGTACAGCATGCAGGCCAGCGCGTACACGTCGGTGCGGGGTCACCGGGCTGCCGCTGATCCGCTCGGGCGACATGTACGCGACCGTGCCGACCGTGGCCGGTCGTCGCCGTCAACGCCGTGCCCTCCTGGCGGCCGAGCGGGCGATGCCGAAGTCGACGAGGTAGGCGAACGCGGGTCGTCGACGGCGGTCAGCAGCACGTTGGCCGGCTTGATGTCGCGATGGACCAGGCCGTTCGCGTGCGCGGCGTCCAGCGCCGACGCCACCTGCGCGATGACCTCGACCGCCGCGCCGGCGCGGCAGCGCCCCGTTCGTCGAGCACCGCGCCCGAGGTCGCGCGCCCTCGACGAGGCGCATGTCGATGAACAGCCGGCCGTCGATCTCGCCGAAGTCGTGCATCGGGATGATGTGCGGCTCCTGCAGCCGGGCGGCGATCCGCGACTCGCGACGGAACCGGGCCTGTGAACTGACTCGTCGGCGGCCATGTCGTCGGGCAGCAACTTCAGCGCGACGATCCGCTCGCGGCTGGTGTCGTAGCGCGCGGTACACCTCGCCCATGCCGCCGCGGCCGATCAGCTCCTGCAGCTCGTACCGCCCGAACGTCTCCGGCACCTACGCGCTCCCGTGACAGACCGACCCACCCGATGTGCGAAGCCGGCGGTGTCCGATCCGCGGGTCATTCGCGGTTTCATGATCCCATGGGCCGGCGATCCGTCGACGACAATCATGCTTACGGTTCGATTCGGCGACTGCCAGTAATGGCACCGACACCCGAAGCACGAATCTTGTAGACCAAGATCACGTCCCCCCTTATCCAGGGCGGCATCGTCAGATACGCTGCCGATCCGGGCCCACGGCCCGTCGCTTTCAGAACAACAGGTGCGATTTGGGGGTTGTATGTCGGCACCAGGTTTTCCGGCGCCGACCGGGATGACACCAGACGATCCGGCCGCCGGTTCCAAGCTTCCCGGCGATCTCACCGATGAACTCATCGCCACCGACTGGTGGACGCGACGACATGGTCGCACGCGGCCGGTATCCCGATCATCGACGTCCCGTTCGTGACGGTCGGCGGCGGCATCGGGTCGTTCGTCACCGTCGACTATCTGCGCATCGCCGGGGTGCCGATCGAGAACGATCCGCGTCCTGTCGAACATCGACCATCCCGTGGCAGACCTACGAGTACCTGACCCGCGTCTCGCAGATCCCGCGGCCCGAGCGCATCCGATCCGACTCGGCGTCGCGGCCGGACAACATCTGGGGCTTCCCGTCCTACGCGCTCGAAGAGGCGATCAAGACGAAGTCGATCAACGCCGTTGTGGCAGGTGTTCACCGAGCCGATGTGGGCCGACTTCTACACGCCGCGAGCCGGCATGGTCTTCGAGAACCTCGAACGCGAGATGACGCCGGATCCGCTACCAGGAGATGCTGCGTCAACGGGCAGGTGCGGATGATCCGCCGGCGCCAGCGGCGGCGGCTACTTCACGATCCTGACGCCAGCCGGCGGGCACGTCGCCCACCGCGCGGGTCGCCTTCCGGTCGCCAGTACGTGCACTGCGCCGTCGGCTACCCGGGGCTGCGCTACCTGCCCGACCTGCAGGAGTTCCGGATCGAGCAGCAGGACTTCCACCACGTCGTGAACGCCTACGAGGACCACGAGCACGTCTACAACCAGCTGCGCACGCGGCCGGGCACCGTGCTGATCCGCGGCGGCGGCATCGTCGCGTCGCGCGTGCTGCAGCGGCTGATGGACGATCGGCGCAAGTACGGGCTGCAGACCCAGATCGTGCACCTGTTCCGGACCTTCATCACCGGCTCGCACGGCGCGAACGCGTGGAAGCGGCGCAAGGGCGGCAACGGCTTCGCCTACCAGGGCTTCAACTACCCGAAGTCGGTGTGGGGCGGCCAGCTCAAGGCCAAGATGCGTCAACTCGAAGGCGACGATCGCGCGCCGCGAATACAAGGACATGGGCGGCACCAACACGCCCTGGCGGCGCAGCTGGCAGCGCGACATGAACGAGGGACGAGCCGCCGGCTGGTACCAGATCCTGTCGGGCACCGTCGAGCGCATGGCCACCACGCCGGACGGCAAGATCGTCAGCACGGTCAAGACGGCCACCGGCATCATCGACATCGCGGCCGACTTCGTCATCGACTGCACCGGGCTCGAGGCCGACATCGCCGAGCACCGGGTGCTGGCCGACCTGCTCGAGCACGGCGGCGCCGAGCCGTAACCCGGTCGGACGTCTCGACGTCGAGCGATCGTTCGAGCTGCGCGGGGCGGCCAGCCCGCCGGGCGTGCTGTACGCCTCGGGCGCGACGACCCTCGGCGGGTACTTCCCGGGCGTCGACACCTTCCTCGGCCTGCAGGTCGCCGCCCAGGAGATCGTCGACGACCTGACCAAGCGCGGCTTCTGCAAGAAGCTCGGCCCGGGCCGCTCGACCAGTCAGTGGCTCAAATGGGCCCGAAACCAACAGATCTGATCCACGAGAGAGCCTGAACGATGCTGCCAACCCTGGGTGGACGGATCCAGACCCGGATCATCATGCTGGCCGTCGTCGGCAGCATCGTGACGTTGATCATCGGGCCGGTGCTGCCGGGACCCGGCTCGCTCGGCCAGCACTACAAGGTCGGCTTCATCGTGCTGGCCACGGTGGCCGTGCTCGGCGTCCTGTGGGAATGCCTCTACCACTTCCTCATGCAGTGGCGGTGGGAGAAGGACTGGCCGACGTTCTTCGGGTTCGCGACGCTGCTGAACGAAGGGCTGCTCGTCTACTTGCTCGTGCGGGCCAAGGCGGTTCCCGGCATCGACGGGCCGGTCGACGCGTGGGCGTTCTGGATCCAGTTCCTCGCCGTCTGGATCGTGATCTGGGTGCTCGTCAACGGACCGATGCGCGTGCCCTTCCTGCACTGGCGCTTCTTCGGCGGGAGACTCGTGTGACCAGCCCCGCGCTGCGCCCCGTTGCGGGCGACGGTGTCCTCGCCCGGCACGCCGACCTCGTCCTGATCTGTTCGGACGCGGACGGAGACGTGGTCGATCAACTGCTGGCCGCACATTCGCAGGCCGGCGACGCGAACGCGCTCGCCGATGCGGTCGGCTCGGTCGTCGGCTCGGCGCCGATGATCATCAGCGCCGTCGTCTTCGGTCCGGTCAACGGTTCGACCGTGGTGGCCGTGTTCGGCCACGCCTGGGCCGACGTCAGCACCGAGCACGGCGACCAGCGGCTGGCCCTGAAGCAGTCGCGCGACGGCGTCCGGCTGGCCCTGTCGGGGCGGCTCATCGCGGTGCGGGCCGGCCTCGGGGACGTCGACGATCACGCCACGCCGTCGCGCTGGGGCGCTCTCGGCGAAGGCGTCGTCCCGGCCGGCGGGTTGCTGTATGTCGCGGACGCCAGCAGTCCCGCTCCCGCCGACGAACCGCCCCAGATCACCACGCGGCTGCCGACGATCGACGACGTTCCCCCGTCGGCGGAGGTTGAACCGGCCGACGTTGCGCCCGGCCCGCACGTTGCGCCGATCGTCGCCGAGCCGTTACCACCCGTCGAGCCGGCTGCGCCGTTGCCGCCTGCCGAGCCGGTCGAACCCGCCACGCTGTACGTGCCGCCGACCCCGCCCGCCGAGCCGATGCCGGCGCCCGTGTCATCTCCCGAGCCTGAGCCGATCGCGTCCGACCTGACCGCGCCGCATCCGCTGCCCCCGCCGCCATCGTCCGAGCGCCCCGTCGATCTGCCGCCCCCGCCGGCGCCGGCGGCGCCACTGTTGGTGCCACCCGCGTCGGTCGAGCCGGACGAGACCATGACGCCGGCGCAGTCGCAGGACCTCGCGAACGAGCTGGCGCAGGAGCTGGCCGCAACCCCCGCGACCACGCCCGGGCCGCCCGAGATGCCGCCCGTCCCGCCGGCCAGCCTCGCGGTCGATCGCGCCGCGCCGTTCGCATCGGTTGTCCTGCTCGGCGCGGCGGCCGCCGCACCGCAGGCACCCGATCGTCCGGCCCTGCCGGTGGCGAGCCGCCCGGCGGCGCCGGCCGCGCCGGGGCTACCCGTCGCGGCTCACCCGGTCGCCGACGGTCGGGCTGAAGTCCTCGGCGTGTACTGCAAGAACGGTCACTTCGACGACCCGGCCGCCCGGTACTGCGCCATCTGCGGCATCTCGATGGCCCAGCAGACCCTGCTGCCGCGGATGGGCCCGCGTCCGCCGCTCGGCGTGCTCGTCATGGACGACGGCAGCATCTTCAGCCTCGACACCGACTACGTCGTCGGGCGCGATCCGTTCCGCGATCCGGACGTCGCGTCCGGCGCGGCGCGGCCGCTGCGGGTCGACGATCCCGAGGGCTTGCTCTCGCGCGTGCACGTCCGGATCCATCTGGACGGCTGGCAGGTGCAGGTCGTCGACCTCGGCTCCGCCAACGGGACGGGCATCTGGGGCCCGCAGGACAGCGCGTGGCACAAGAGCCCGCCGCAGACCGCGCTCACGATCCGGCCCGGGACGCAGGTCGGGCTGGGTCGCCGGCAGCTGCGCTACGAGTCGCACCGCAACACCTGACGCATGGGTGAGATGCGCGCATGACCAGCCACAACATCCAGCTGATGCTGTTCGACCTGGCTCTGATCATCGTCCTGGCCCGGGCGCTCGGCGCGGTCGCGCGCGCATTCGGTCAACCACCGGTGGTCGGCGAGATCATCGCCGGAATCCTGCTCGGTCCGAGCTTGTTCGGCGGGGCGATCACCCGTGAGTTGTTCCCGATGTCGCTGCGCCCGTCACTCACGGCGCTCGCCGACATCGGCCTGGTGCTGTTCATGTTCATCGTCGGCTACGAGCTCGACCGCGCGCTGATCAAGGGCCGCGAGCGCATCGCCGCCAGCGTCTCGCTCGGTTCCATCGCGGTGCCGCTCGCGGGTGGATTCGGCTTGGGCCTGTGGCTGGCGCATCGCCACCACATCGACCGCACCGTCCCGTTCGCGTTGTTCGTCGGCGCGTCGATGTCGGTGACCGCCTTCCCGGTGCTGGCGCGCATCCTCACCGACCGCGGCCTGCACCGCACCCGCATCGGCGGCCTGGCCATCGCCAGCGCGTCGGTCGACGACATCGTCGCCTGGTCGCTGCTCGCCGTCGTCGTCACGATCGCGGGCTCGAACGGGTCGGACGAGTGGCACATCCTGTTCGCGCCGGTCTATCTGGCGTTGATGGCGTTCGTCGTTCGGCCGCTGATGCGGCACGTCGGTGATCACTACCGTCGGCAGGCCCGCCTGACCCCCGATGTGCTGGCCATCGTCCTCGTCGGGCTGTTGTTGTCGGCCGGCGCGACCGAGTGGATGAATGTGCACTTCATCTTCGGGGCGTTCATCTTCGGCACGGTCATGCCCCGCCAGGACGGCGAGCAACTGCGCGAGTCGATCCTCGAACGTCTCGAGCAGGTCAGCGTCCTGCTGCTGCTGCCGGTGTTCTTCGTCGTCTCGGGCCTGTCGGTCGACCTGTCCAAGCTCGACGGACGGCTGCTGCTGGAACTGCTGGGAATCCTGGTGGTCGCGATCGGCGGCAAGTTCATCGGCGCGTACGCGGGCGCCCGGGCCGCGGGCGTCAACTCGCGGCACGCCGGCGTCCTGGCCACGCTGATGAACACGCGGGGTCTGACCGAGATCGTGATCCTGACGGTCGGCCTGCAGCTCGGCGTCCTCGACAAGTCGCTGTTCTCGCTGATGGTGCTGATGGCGCTGATCACGACCGCGATGACCGGGCCGATGTTGCGGGCCGTCTACCCGCCGCGACTCGTCCAGCGCGATCTGGCCGACGCCGAGCGGGCGGCCCTGGCCGGGACGAATGCCTATCGCGTACTGGCCGTGCTCGAGTCCGAGGCCGACGTCGAGCTCGTCGATCTCGCCATCGACATCGCCGCCGCCCGTCAGCCGTCCGAAGTCCTGCTGTCGCTGCTCGTGCCGCAGCGGCCCGACGCCCGGCTCGAAGTCGGCACCGGGCTCGGCATGGAGTTGCTGACGATGACCCGGACGATGGCGGCCCTGCACACGCTTGCCGCGCGGGCGACGGCCCGATCCGTCGGCGTGAGCGTCTATTCGCAGTTCTCCGAGAACATCACGTCCGATCTGACCCGGCACGTCATCGCCGCCGATCCCGACCTCGTCGTCCGTTCCCCCGGCCTGGTGCTGTCGCCACATCCGCTCATGCCACGCACGGTGACCCGCGAGCCAGGCGCGGCCAGCGGCGCGAGCGTCGTCGCGGTCCGGGTCGCCGACGGCGGCGCCGATACCGCCGCGGCCCTGCAGGTCGCGACCCAAGTGTCAGTCGGGACGGGTGCGGCTCTGGTGCTGGTCGGGGGCACCGGCCGCCGCGAACGCGACGCGCTCGCCGACCTGTCCCGATACGGTATCGCCGCGACTTTCGGGGAGGTTCCCGACGGCGCGTTGGTCGTCGGACCACCCGGCGAGGCGGGCGTGGACGTCGTCGTCCGGGCCCGGCCCGACGACGAGATCGATCACATCGACGAGTGGGCCAGTCTGGTCTCAGCGGGAAGGCAACCATGAACGGCATCGCCGACTACGAATTCATCCGGTCGCTCGGGAAGGGCAACCACGGTGAGTTCTTCCTCGCCGCGCGGCCGGGGCGGCTGCCCGTCGACGCGGAGTTCGTCGCCGTCAAGGTGATGTCGGGGCCGACGTCCGAAGACATCTTCCGCCGGGCGACCCGCGAGCTGTCGGCGTTCGCCGCCGTCCAATCCCCTTACCTGGTCGCGTTGTACGACGCCGGCCAGCAGGGCGACGTCTTCTACTACGCGATGGAGTACCTCGCCGAAGGTTCGCTCGGTGACGCCGAGCAGCCTCGTCCGATCGTCATCGGGGCCGTCGCCGACGCGGCCCGAGCCGCGCACGCGCTGCACGAGGCCGGATTGGTGCACGGCGACATCAAGCCGCAGAACGTCCTGCTCAACGGCGGACACGCGAAGCTGACCGACCTGGGTCTGAGTCACGTCCTGTCGCCCGGCGTGACGATCACCGGCATGGGCACGGTCAGCTCGATCGAATACACCGACCCCGCGCTGATCCAGGGCGCGGCCGCGTCCCGGGCCACCGACATCTTCTCCCTCGGCGCGACGCTGCATCGCGGACTGACCGGCGTCGGGCTCTACGGCCAGCTGCCCGAGAACGACGCGATGCTCGCCCTGCGCCGGGTGTTCTCGCACGCGCCGACGGTCAGCCCCGAGCTGGATCCGGCCGCCGCCGAGGTCGTCGGCTGGGCGATCGCCACGAACGCGTTCGACCGGCCCGCCACCGCCCTCGAGTTCGCCGACCGCCTCAGCCAGCTCGTCTGACCGCCCGTCCGCTCGTCCGCCCGTCCGCCCGTCCGCCCGTCCGCCCGTCCGCCCGTCCGCCCGTCGCGCCCGTCCGCCCGTGATCAACAGGGAGTAGACGTCGCCCTGGCGACACCTACTCCCTCTTGATCAAGCCGGATTCGCAGCCGGAATCAAGCCGGATTCGCAGCCGGATTCGCTTGGCAGATCGGGGTTCGCGGGCTTCACTGGACGAATGGGTCGCATCGACGGCCGGCATCGATCCGGACGCCAACCTCGCCCCGGTCGTCCTCGATTCGAGCGAACTGGCGAACTATCGGGACGCGCATCCGCTCTCGCAGGTGTCCCGTTGCCGTACGACGTGCTCCGCCGCGCGGCCGCCCCGATCCGTGACCCGTATGCGCACGAGATCCTCGGGCTGGTCGACACCGGCGGCGAGGACGTCGCGGCACCGCAGACCCTCGGCATGGTGCGCCGCCGCGCGGATGGTCGAGTCGGAACTGGCCCGGCTGGCCCTCGAAGGTCGCGCCCGCTCGCCGCTGGGCGCCTGGGCGTCGGCGTAGCGCCAACATGTTGTGGAGGTCCGCGGCCCGGTCCCAGATCATCCCCTGGACTTCCCCCTGTTGATGGCGACCTGGAAGCTCGCGCCCGCGCTCGCGGCCGGCAACTGCGTCGTCCTCAAGCCCGCCGAGCAGACGCCGTGGTCGATCCTGAAGTTGATGAGCTCGTCGGCGATCTGCTGCCCGCCGGCGTCCTCAACGTCGTCAACGGCTTCGGCGTCGAGGCCGGCAAGCCGCTCGCATCGTCCAGCCGCATCGCCAAGATCGCGTTCACCGGCGAGACCACCACCGGCCGGCTGATCATGCAGTACGCCAGCCAGAACCTGATTCCGGTCACGCTCGAGCTCGGCGGCAAGAGCCCGAACATCTTCTTCGATGACGTCGCCGCGCAGAAGATGCCTTCTACAACAAGGCACTCGAAGGCTTCCCGATGTTCGCGCTCAACCAGGCGAAGTCTGCACCTGTCCGTCGCGCGCGCTCGTCCAGTCGTCGATCTATGACGACTTCATGGTCGACGCCGTCGACCGCGTCAAGAAGATCAAGCAGGGCAACCCGCTCGAGCACACCCATCTCACCGTCGACGTCGTCAAGGGACGCGGCGCCGGCTTCTCGGTCGAGGCACCCGAGGGTGTCCGATTCATGATCAGGTCCCGGCTGATGACCGACGCCGAGTCCGAGGCGTTCGGCCTGGTCTGACGCCAGACATGATCTTGCTGCGTTTCCGGGGTGGACGCCCCGAAAACGCAGCAAGATCCGGACGCGTCAGCGGGCGTTGCACGATTCGTGGAAGCCGGCCGCGGTGCGAGCGGCGATGACCGGATCGGTCGGCGCCTCGGCGTTCTCGGCCCGGATCTCCGCGTCGAAGGCGGCTTGCCCCTGGCGGGCCGCCGCGAGCCGCTTCGCGTCGATGCCGTTGGCGTACGTGATGTACGCCTGGAACGCGGCCTGCGCCGTCGCGGCGTCCGCCGGCACCGCCACCTGGGCCAGCTGCGCGTCGAAGTCGGCTTCGAGTTGCGCGTGCTGCGGCAGTTCGGCCATGAACTCGGCGACCGGGTACACGTCCGGATGACCGCCCTGCATGACCGCGAGCACCTTCGGCAGCAGGGCATCGCAGAGTGCGTTCACCCGGTCGAGGTAGCTCTGCCGGTCGGCGCCGGTCGCACCCGCGCTCGAACGTGCGGACGAACTCGCGGAGGACGATGATGAGCCGGACGACGCGGTCGCCGTCTTCTGCGCCGACGACGAACAGCTGGCAGTGCCCAGCAACACCACCGTCGTCAGCCCGATCGCGCAGGTCCGAAGCGTTCCCACGCGCTGATCCTGAGCGCCCCACGGAGTGAATCGGAAGGCTCGGGGCCGATTCGTTGCGGCTTCGTTGCCGACTACGCTGCCGGTATCGAGCCCGCCGGTCCCACACATCTCGCCGCAGCGCCCGTTGCGGCGAGATCTGCAATTCGGCCCACCGAGACGGGAACGGCGCCGGCCGCCCGACTGGTCATCGTCCTCGCGCTCGCGACGTCGATCTCACCGTTCTCGACCGACACCTACCTTCCGGCGCTACCCGGAATGGCGCGCGATCTGCACGTGTCGCTGCCGGTCATCCAGCTGACGCTCACCAGTTTCATCATGGGACTCGGCTTCGGCCAGTTGATCATCGGTCCGCTGTCGGACCGCTTCGGCCGCCGGAACCCGTTGCTGATCGGCAGCGCGATCTGCGTACTCGCCAGCGCCGCCTCGGCCCTGGCGCCGAATGCCGACGTCCTCATCGGCGCTCGCTTCGTGCAGGGCTTTGCCGGAGCCGCGGGGGTCGTGCTCGGACGAGCGGTGATCGCCGACCTGACGACCGGCGTGACGACCGCCCGCTACTTCAGCTTCATGACGATGGCCGGCACCATCGCGCCGATGATCGCGCCGATCAGCGGGTCGCTCCTGCTCGGCGCCTTCGGCTGGCGCGGCATCCTCTGGGCCGTCACGGGAGCGGCGTTCGTCACCTTCATCGGCGTGGCCGTCGTCGTGCCGGAATCGCTGCCCGTCGAGAATCGGCACGCCCGCGGAGTCCGGCAGCTGGTCGTGAATCTCATCGACGTCGCCTCGAACCGTCGCTTCGCGGCGCTCACGCTGACCCTGGCCTTCGGCTTCATGATGCTGTTCAGCTGGATATCGGCGTCGTCGTTCGTCCTGCAGAACAAGCTCGGGCTGCACCACGACGCGTACGCCGCAGCGTTCGCCGGCAATGCCGCCACGATGCTCGCCGCCAACGCGCTCAACGCCCGGCTGGTCCGGCGGGTCCCGCTCGCTCGCCTGATCACGATCGGAGTGAGCGCGAACGTGCTGGTCGGCACGCTGTTCGCGATCAACGTCGGCCTCGGCACGTACCTGTGGCCGACGATCATCCTGTCCGCGTCGATGCAGGGTTGCATCGCGTTCGTCACCGGCAATCTCGCCGCGCTCGCGATCGGCGAAGCACGGCATTCGGCCGGCACCGCATCAGCGATCATCGGTGCGGCCCAGTTCGGCCTCGGCTCGCTGGTGGCGCCGGTCGTCGGGGTGGGCGGTCCGCTCAGCGCCGTGCCCGTGGCGACGAGCATGCTCACCTGCGCAAGCGCCGCGGCCGGATTGTTCCTGCTCATGCAGCACCGCATCCGCCGGCGCATGCTAACGACGGCCGCGTGACGCGCACTAACGTCGGCTGAATGAGCCGCGACCTGCGCAGGCAACGACTGCTCGCCCAGCAGATCGCGATCCCGCGCCATGACCGCGTGGCCGACGTCGTCCGCGACCTGCTCTGCGTGCAGGCGCAGGACTACCTCGGCAGTCTCTGGGCGATCGCCCTGCGCACGGTCGGGGGCACCACAGCGCGGGTCGAGCAGGCGATCGCCGACCGCGCGATCGTGCGCAGTTGGCCGATGCGCGGCACCCTGCATCTCGTCGCCGCCGAGGACCTGCGCTGGCTGCTGGCGCTGCTCGGCGATCGCGCCATCGCATCGGCGCGCGGCCGAATGACCCAACTGGGCCTGGGTGATCGCGAGGTCGCGGCGGCTCGTGATCTTCTCGGTGCGGCGCTCTCGGGTGGACGGGCGCTCACCCGGGCCGAGGTCTACGCAGCCATCGCACCGGTCGGCGTCGAGGCCGGGACACCCGGGCTGCACATCATCAATCACCTGGCCACCCGGGCCTTCATCTGCCACGGTCCGCTGCGTGGCCGGCAGCCGACGTTCGTCCTCGTCGACGAGTGGCTCCCACCGACCCCGACCCTCGACCGCGCCGACGCGCTCGCCGCCCTCGTCGAGCGATACTTCACGTCACACGGGCCGGCGACCGTCCACGACCTGGCCTGGTGGGCCGGTCTGACGCTCGCCGACATCCGCCTCGGTCTGGCCAGCACCGGCGACCGACTCGAACGCTGGACGATCGACGGCACCGACTACTGGGCCGGCGCGCTGCCCGAGGGCGGCGCGCGCCTGCCGAAGGCGCACCTGCTGCCCGGCTTCGACGAGTACCTGCTCGGTTATCGCGATCGGTCGGCCGTCCTCGACGACGAGCACGCCGGACGGATCAGCCCCGGCGCCAACGGCGTCTTCCACGGCTCGATCGTGGTGGACGGACGCGTGACCGGGACGTGGCGCCGCACGATCGCCGCGAAGCGCACGACGATCGTCGCCGAGTGGTTCGCGCCGCCGTCCGCCGCGGCCGTCACCGCTGTCGAACGAGCCGCCCGGGGCTACGGGGCTGCTCACGGAGTCACAACCGTCATCGAGGCGTGAGGCGGGTCAGCCTTTCGCGTCCGACCACCGCTGGACGATGCTGACGTCGGCGACGAACCGCACCGCGTCCGCCCCACTGGCGGGCCACCTCGGCCAGGCACTCGACGAGCAGGTCGGCGACGGCCGGCGCTCGGTCGGACGGGCACTGCACCAGCAGTTCGTCGTGCAGGCACAGCACGATCCGCGCATCGAGCGCCGACCCCCCGCGCCCGCACCGTCACCGCCCAGACCTTGAAGAACTCGGCGGCCGCGCCCTGGACAACGGCGTTGCGGGCGAACCGGCCCCGCGACGCGACGTTGCCCCGCAGCGCCTCCGGCGCCGAGCCCGGCCGGTGTCGGCCACATCCGCACCAGCCGGCCGCCGTAGCGTGCGAATGTCCCGCCCAGCCCGTCCGGCTTCGTGAGCTTGCTTCAGAAAGCGGATCGCGACCGGGTACGCCGACTCCATCCCTTTGAGCGCCTCGCCGGCGGCGCCGGACGTCTGGCCGTACATCGCGGCGAGCACCGCGATCTTGGCGACGGGCCGGTCGACACCGAGGCGCGCGGCGACCGGTGCGTAGAGGTCGTCGGCCTCGCTCGCCTGGGCGAGGGCCCGGTCGCCGGAAACGGCGGCCAGGATCCGCGGTTCGATCTGCCCGAGGTCGGCGCGGACGAACGAGTGGCCGGCCTCGGCAACCACCGCCGGCCGCAGTTCGGCGGGCAGGTTGTGCAGGCCGGCCTGAGCGGTCATGCGGCCGGCCGCGCCGTCACTGCCCGTCCACGCGCCGCGCAGCCGGCCGCCGCGCGACATTCCGATCGAGCCAGCCGTACCCGTAGGTGGTCGAGATCCGTTCGTCCTTGCGCCAGGCGAGCAGCGCCTCGACCACCGGGTGCGCGCCGACGAACGGCTCGAGCCGCCACGACCGGGTGTCGGGCACGTCGATGCCGGCCGCGGCCAGTAGCCGGCGCACCTGCGCCGGATTGCGGAGATCCACCTCGTCGATCGACGGCACCGTCCGCAGGACGATCGCGTCGCGCCGACGCCGAATCGCGTCCGCGTCGGCCTCGCGAAGCCGGTCGCGGCCCGGCCGCCGCGGCGATCAGTCCCTCGGCCGTCGCGGTGTCGATCGGCAGCCCGTCCGCCGCCAGCTCGACACACAACAGGTCGGCCGCCGACTCGGACCGGGCCAACGCGAGCGGAGCGCCCGCGACGCCGAGGCGAGCGAGGGCGGCGCGCTGCTCGGTCATGACGTCGAACGCGAGCCGGGCCCACGTCGCCAGTCGGTCGAGTGTTCGCCCCCAGCCGCCGCTCGTCCACTCCGGTCGCAGGTGCCCGTCGGGTCGGACGGGATCCTCCGGATCGACGCCCTCGTCACCGGCCGACGCCCCGAGCAGGTCGAGTTGGCCGACCGCCGGCAGATCACCGGTCAATCCGCGCAGCGCCGCCCACACGACCCCGGGGTCGGCCGTCCACCCGCCGAAGAGGATCCGGTGGACGGCCGCGATGTCCCAGCCGGTCGCGACGCGCAGCCCGGCGGCCACCAAGGGAACCGCCGTCGCCGACGACCACCAGACCCAGCGCGGGCGCAGCTCCATCTCGATCGCGCGCACCACCGACACCCAGCCGTCGGCTTCGACCCACGTCCGGTCGGCGGCACACAGCGCGATGCCGACTCCGGGTTGGACGGACAGCGCGACCGGATCACCGCGACCGACCCCCGCCGCCACGAGCTCCGCCGCCACGAGCTCAGGCGGCGTCACGAGGTTCGGCACCGCCCCATCCTCGTCCCCCGCGTGGATCTTGCTGCGTTTCCGGGCTCCGCGCCCCCGAAACGCATCATGATCGCGCCGTCGAGACCGCGGTCACGCCCTCCGGGAATTATCTTGACGATCCGTAAGTTGTGATGCACTGTAATCATGTAATCGAATGCAAGGAGGCATTGACATGAGAGGACCACAGTTCTCAGAAGGTTCCGAAGGAGCCGAAGGTCGCGGTCGCGAAAGCCGCGGCGAAGGTCGCGGCGAGCCGCGCGGCGGTCCGCGCGGCGGCCGTAGGGGTCACGGGCACGGCCCGGGTCCGCGCGGCCGCGGTTTCGGTCGTCCGGGCGGTTGGCAGCAGGCCGACCTTCCCGACGCGAGCGACGCGGCGGCCTGGTTCGCCGGCCGCCTTCCGTCCGCCTGGTTCATCGGCACGCCGAACGTCACCGTCGACCGCGAGGAGATCCTCGTCGTCGGTGAGCTCGAGCCCCCGGTGGTCGACGGCGATGACGACACCAAGCGCGGCGCCGCCGCCGGGCGCGCGTCCCGCTTCCGCGAGGACACTCGCGACGAGCGCGTGGCCATCGCCCAAGAGGCACAGGCCCGCTACGGCCGCAGTGTCGCGTGGGGCGTGACCATCGACGGTGACACGTCGCTGTTCACTCACCTCGCCGTCCCGGTCATGACTCGGCTGCGTCAACCGGAGCGGCAGGTGCTCGACACCCTCGTCGACGCCGGTGTCGCGCGGTCGCGTTCCGAGGCGCTGGCCTGGAGCGTCAAGCTCGTCGGTGAACACACGTCCGAGTGGCTCGGCAAGTTGCGCGAGGCCATGAACGACGTCGACACGTTGCGCAGCGAAGGCCCGCAGCTCTGACCCGAACGTGATCAGGCCGATGGCCGGTGCCCATGGTGGGCGCCGGCCATCGGTGTCTTCGCCGCCGGGGCCGTCCGGGGTGCCGTCTCTGGGACACTGCTTGCGTGCAGGCACAGGCGGGGATCTTCGCGCTCGGCACCACCGACCACTGCTACCTCGAGTTCGATCTGCGCGCGGACGCGAGCGCCGGCGAACTCGTGCGCACGCTAGCGGCGCACGTCACGGAATCCACCACCGATTCCGGCGTCAATCTCGTCGTCGCGTTCCGGCCCGAGCTCTGGGCGAACGTCGCCGCGGGCGCGGCCCCGACCGGCGTCCGCCCGTTCGAGCCGGTGGTTGCGGGCGACTACCGCATGCCGGCGACGCAGCACGACGCCTGGGTCTGGATCGCTGGCGGCTCGCGCGACGCGGTCTTCGATGCGACGTCCGCCGTGATCGACGCCGTGCGGTCGCTCGCCGACGTGGCCACCGAGGTCGAAGGCTGGACCTACCGCCACAACCGCGACCTGACCGGCTTCATCGACGGCACCGAGAATCCCACCGCCGCCGAGGCCCCGGCGGCCGCCGTCGTTGCCGACGGACCCGCGGCCGGGTCGAGCGTCGTGCTGTTCCAGCAATGGCGCCACCGTCCGAGCTTCGCGGCGCTCGACGTCCACGACCAGGAGCTCGTGATCGGCCGCACGAAGGACGCCAGCGTCGAGTTCGCCGAGGACGTCATGCCCGTGACCGCCCACGTCGCGCGAACCGTCGTCGAAGCGGACGGCGTCGAGCTCGCGATCTTCCGACGCAACACCGCGTACGGCACTCCGAGCGAGCACGGCACGCTCTTCGTCGCGTTCTGCGCCGAGCAACGGACGTTCGCCGTCATGCTCGATCGGATGGCCGGCGTTCCCGACGGGATCCGCGACGCGCTCACCTGGCACGCCGATGCACTGTCCGGCGGCTACTACGTGGCTCCCGCCGTGACGGCAATGGCCCGATTCGTGTAGCGAAAGCCCTTTGTTTTGTTGACTATTCGTTGCCTTGACGGTCTTACGCCGCGGTAAAGCCCGCGCTATGTTGATGGGGTTGTCGGGCCGCGTCGACGGGGGTGATCGCGGCCCGCACACGTGGGGAAGACGTTCGCCCGCCGGCTCGTGGCCGCGCCGCGGGTCGGCGCGCGGCGGCCCGGCGTAATCTCGGCGACCATGAGTGCTCGCCGATTCGAAACCTACGAAGAATTCTGGCCGTACTACGTCGCGATGCACAGTAAGCCGCTGACCCGGCGGCTGCATTTCTTCGGTTCGACGACCGGCGCCGCCATCGCCGCGTTCGGACTGGTGACCCGCCGCCGGCGCCTGCTCGCGGCCTGGCCGCTGCTCGGCTACGGATTCGCATGGCCGGCGCACTGGTTCGTCGAGCACAACAACCCGGCGTCGTTCGGGCATCCGTTGTGGTCGCTGCGCGGTGACTACGCGATGGTGCGATACATGATCACGGGGCGCGACCGGGAGTTGTCGATCATCGCCCAGCGTTGGCTGGACGAGCACCCGACCCGGCCCGTCGCCGACTGGGCCGCCGCCGCCTGATCGGCGCGGGAGCTCAGCGCAGGCCGCCGGAGATCTCTCGGACGGCCGGTCGGACGTCGGCGAGGTAGACGCACGAGACGGTCGTGCCGACGAGCGACAGGATGTTCAGCGGACCCAGCTGCGGAATCGCCGCCAGCGCCGCGCTGGCGACCGTGAGCGCGAGCCAGGCCGGCTTGGTGAGCTTGTTCACGGCGGGGAACGCCGCCGACTTGCGGATCGCGCAATCGATCGCCGCCCACAGACGCAGCGCGAGCAGCGCCCAGAACAACACGAGGTAGATCCAGTCCTGCGTGTCATTGATGAGGGTCACGTGATCAAGCGTAGCGACAGTTCAGGCCCGCCCGGATCAACCGGACGGGCCTGAGACCGATCAGATCAGACGGTGCGCTTGGCCGGAGTGGCCTTGGCCGGGGTGGCCTTGGCGGTGGTGGCCTTCGTGGCCTTCACCGGAGTCGCCTTGGCGGCGGTGGCCTTCGTGGCCTTCACCGGAGTCGCCTTGGCGGCGGCCGCCTTCGTGGCCTTCACCGGAGTCGCCTTGGCGGCGGCCGCCTTCGTGGCCTTCACCGGAGTCGCCTTGGCGGCGGCCTTCGTGGCCTTCACCGGAGTCGCCTTGGCGGTGGTCGCCTTCGTGGCCTTGGCCGGGGCGGCCTTCGCGGTGGCGGCGCTCTTCGCCGAGGTCGCCGCGCTCTTCGTCGCGGTCGCGGCGGTCTTCGCAGCGCCGGTGGCCGGCTTGACCATCCGGTCCTGGACGGTGGTCACCACGGCGGTGGCGAGCGATTCAGCGGCCGCTCGCACCTTGGTCACGCGCTCGTCGTTGCGGACCTCGTTCAGCATCGACTCGGCGCTGCCGACCAACTTGCTGACCCGCTCGTCCTTCATGAGTTCGGTGACGAACGACTCGGCGGTACTGATGACATCGGCGACGCGCTTGTCGTTGCGGAATTCGAGGACGAACGCGGCGGCCTTCTCGGCGAACGCGTCGCCGTAGGTGCGGGCCTGCGCGAGCAGCGGCTCGACAGCCTCGGCGAACTGCTTGCCCTGCTCGATGGCCTGGCCGGCGTACTCGCCGGCGATGTTCTGAGCGGCGTCGGCGAACTGCTTGCCCTGCTCACGGGCGATGTCGGCGTAGGCCTTGGCATCGGTTGCGATCGACATGCGATCAATCTCCTTCGGTGGTGGCGGCCGGGGTGGCCGGCCGCGGATCCTGGGTCGACGCCGGGGCGTGCGCGTCGATCAATTGGGCGTTCTCACGGCGGAACGATTCGTAGATCTCGATGAGCACCTGCTTCTGGCGCTCGGTCAAGTGCTCGTCGCCGAGCAGCGCGGCGACCAGGGCCGGGTCACCGTGTCGCGTCTCGAGGATCCCGGCCCGGATGTACAGCTGCTCGGCCGAGATCCGCAGCCCCTTGGCGATCTGCTGCAGGATGTCGGCGCTCGGTTTGCGCAGCCCGCGTTCGATCTGTGAAAGGTACGGATTCGATACGCCCGCGAGCCGTGCGAGCTGGCGCAAGGACACCTGCGCCTGCTCACGTTGATCGCGGATGAACTCGCCGATCGCCAGCACGCTGCGTGCCGGTTGGACGGTCGAGTCGAGCTCCATGGGTCCAGTGTGCCCATCGGTGCTAGCAATTGCAAGCAGCCTGCTAGCACTCTCTCAGTCACGCCTCGTTAATCCGTCCGTCACATGCTGTCAGAGGCCTGAGCGCAGGTCCGGTATTCCGCGGTCGTCCGGGACCCTCCAGAGGCAACCTGTGCGAATCCGGAGGAACATCGATGCAGAAGATCGCGCGCTTCGCGGTGCGTTACCACTGGTACGTCATCGGCGCGTGGGTGGCGATCATCGTCGGGACCCAGCTGCTGTCGAGCGCGGCCGGCGGCGGCGACTACAAGGACGTCTTCCGACTACCGCACACCGAGACCCAGACCGTGTTCAACTTGCTGAAGGCCTCCGGGCAGGGTGGCCAGAACGGCCAACTCGGCACCGTGGTCGTGCACGCGACCTCGGGCTCGATCGATTCCGAACCGGCCGGCCTCGAGGATCGGCTGGCCAAGGTCTGTTCGAGTGGCAATTTCGTCACGTCGATCAGCTCGCCGTGGTCGACCGTCTCGTGCACGCCCGGGACGGCGGCCACGGCCGGCAACCCGGCGCTGCTCGACCCGGCGAAGGACATCGCCCTCGTCAACATCACTTGGTCCTCGGACACCACGAAACCCGTGTACTTCACGAACGTCTACGACGAGCTCAAGACCTACTCGGCGCCGAACACCGAACTCCAGTTCACGGGCGACGGTTTCGCGCCCATCGCTGAGCAGCAGAAGGGCATCCCGCCCGAGGCGTTCGGCTTCATCGCCGCGCTGATCATCCTGGCGATCGTCTTCCGCACGTTCGGTGCGACCGTCCTGCCGCTGCTGTCGGCCGTTGCCGCGCTGACCACCGGGCTGTCGCTCATCGCACTGCTCAGCCACGCCATGGACGTCGCCGACTTCGCAACCGAGCTGGCGACGCTCATGGTGATCGGTGTCGGCGTCGACTATGCGCTGTTCATCGTGACCCGACATCGAAGAAACCTGCAGAAGGGGATGTCGGTCGAGGACTCGATCGTCCTGGCGATCAACACGTCCGGCCGGGCGGTGCTCTTCGCGGGCATCACTGTCTGCATCGCGCTGCTCGGTCTGCTCGCGCTGCAGGTCAGCTTCCTGTACGGCGTCGCGGTCGGGACGGCGCTCGCCGTAATGCTCACGATGGTCGCATCGCTGTCGCTGCTGCCCGCCATGCTGAGCCTGCTCGGCCGGCGGATCCTGCCGCGGTCCCAGCGCGATGCGCTGCCGTCGGACGGCCGCGTCAAGCTGCTGCTCTGCGTCATCCCGCCGATCTGCGTGGTGTTCTGGATCCTGTACGGGTTGCAGTACCTGCTGCGTCCGGTGAACGCCAAGCTGGCCACCCGTCGTGCGTCCCGGACCGGCCCGGGCTTCTGGGCCCGGTGGTCGAAGATCGTCGAGGCACGTTCGCTGCTGCTCGGGCTGGGCGCGGCCGCCGTGATCATCGTGCTCGCGATCCCGTTCTTCTCGATGCGTCTCGGGCATGCCGACGAGGGCAACGACCCGGCCGGGACGACCACCCGCGTCGGCTACGACCTGATCGCCAAAGGCTTCGGACCGGGATACAACTCGACGTTGGAACTGGTCGTGTCCGGCCCGACCGCGACCGACGCGGCGTACCTGAAGACCGTGTCCGACAAGCTCGCGACAGCGGCCAACGTCGACGTGAACAGCATCCACTCGTTCCCGCTCGGCAAGGACCTCGCCTTCGTCTCGTTCAAGTCGACGACGTCGCCGCAGGACGAGAAGACCACGAACCTCGTCAAGAACCTCCGCAGCGACGTCCTGCCGCCCGTGTACAACGGCACCGGCAACCACATCTACGTGTACGGCGCGACCGCGATCCAGGTCGACTTCGCCAAGGTGCTCTCGGCCAAGATGCCGATCTTCTTCGCGGCCGTGATCGGCCTGTCGATGCTGCTGCTGATGGTGGCGTTCCGCAGCATCGTGATCCCGCTGACCGCGGCGGCGATGAACCTGTTCGCGGCCGGCGCATCGTTCGGCGTGGTCGTCGCGATCTTCCAGTGGGGCTGGTTCTCGGAGACCCTGGGCATCGGCAGCGGCGGCCCGATCGAGGCGTTCCTGCCCGTGATGTTCTTCGCGATCCTGTTCGGATTGTCCATGGACTATCAGGTGTTCCTCGTCAGCCGAATGCACGAGGAGTGGGTCCACACCGGCGACAACCGGCGCGCGATCACCGTTGGTCAGGCCGAGACGGGCGGCATCATCACGGCCGCCGCGATCATCATGATCTCGGTGTTCGGCGGCTTCATCCTCGGCGATTCACGCGTGATCAAGATGTTCGGTATCGGCCTCGGCGGCGCGGTGTTCCTCGACGCCTTCGTGCTGCGGACCGTGCTCGTCCCATCGCTGATGCACCTGCTCGGCCGCTCGAACTGGTACTTCCCGAAGTGGCTCGAGTGGATCCCGCGCGTCTCGGTCGAGCCCGCTGACGAGGAGTTCATCGTCGGGGACGACGAGGGCGAGCGCAAACTCGTCAACGCCTGAACCCCTGACTTTGCACCCAGGTTGTGGGTGTCGGCCGGTCCGATCCGCCGATTCCACCCACAACCTGGGTGCACGGTGCGGACGGCGGGCGTCGTTCAGGCGGGGTCGAGCGCGATCGGGATCCCGGCCGCGGTGAGTTCGGCGTCGGCGGGCAGTGAGCGCTTCACCACGGCGAGGGCGATCGGGCCGAGTTCGTAGTGGTTGACGGCCGTGCCGATGAATCCGACGGTGCGGCCCCCGGACTCGACGGGCGTGCCCGCCGCCGGCAAGTCGCTCGATCCGAGATGGACGAGCACCAACCGGCGCGGCGGCTTGCCGAGATTCTGGACGCGGGCGACCGTCTCCTGCCCGCGATAGCAGCCCTTGTTGAGATGGACGGCCGAGCCGATCCAACCGACCTCGTGCGGGATCGTCCGGTGATCGGTCTCGAAGTTCAGCCGCGGTGCGCGGGCCTGGACGCGGCGGGCCTCGTACGCCCAGCTGCCGACGGGCGCCGCTCCGGCGGCGACGAGCCGCTCAACGATCTCGGCCGCGCCCGCGCGCGCGATGATCAGGTCGGCGGCGTCCCCGGCCGGACCGGTCATCCGACGCACGAAACCACCATCGTCGAGCGCGACCGCGCGGGCCGGCTCAGGAACCGGCAGCCCGGCCGCGGTGAGCACTGCGACGGTGCGCGGACCGGCGAGCGTGAGCACGGCCCACTCGCCGCTGACGTCCGCCGGCTCGACCCGCTTGAAGAACTGCATCGTGCGCAGGTACCCGAGCACCTCGTCGCCGGTTCCCGGCTCCACGTCGAGCCAGACCTGGTCGCCGAGTTCGGTGACCTGCCAGTGCTGTTGGACGTGGCCGTGCGGCGACAGGACGAGCGCCTCGGTGGCGTCGCCGTCGCGCAGGTCCGACAGGTGCTGGCTGCAGATCGTGTGCAGCCACCCGAGACGGTCCGGGCCGGGGACGATCACGACCGCGCGGTTGGACCGATCGACGATGCCCGCCCCGTCGGCCATCGCCCGCTGCTCACGCAGCGGGTCGCCGAAGTGCCACGGGATCCCCACGTCGACGCCGTCGAGGACCGCCACCGAATTTTCCGTCACACGTAGGTCATCGCTCAGGCGTCGCGATTTGTTCCGCAACGGCAATATCGACGGCTACTTCCGAGTCGACGGGTGCGCCGAGGTCGAGCCCTTCGACGGCCTGGTCCTCGGCGGCCTGCCGGCAGTCGGCGCACCGCCCGAAGACGGTGAAATGCGAGCGGTCGAGCTCGAAGCCCTGGTCGGCGGCCAGCCGGGCGGCGAGCTCGTCGACCAGATCGTGCTGGACGTCGAGCACCTTCCCGCACGTGTGACAGACGACGTGGATGTGGTCGTCCTCAGCCGGACGGAACGAGGCGGCGCCGTGGCCGAGGTGCGTGTGCCGCACGACGCCGACGTCCTCGAGCAGCTCGAGCGTCCGGTAGACGGTGGCCACGTCGACTCCCGGGACGGCCTCACTGATCTGCTCGGGCGTGGCATGACCGAGCGCGCGCACGGCATCGAGCACCTGCTGGCGCTGCGTCGTCATACGCAGGCCTCGCTGGCGCAGCCAACCGGCTAACTCGGCGTGGGGATCCATCCGTTTCATCGTAGGGACTGTCACCGCAAACGCGACCGTGACAAGGTGGTGGATCGTGACCTCCCGTGTAGTCGCCGTGCTCGGCCGCGGCCTCGTCGATCCCGACGCACCCGTCGTCCACGGCGACGACCTCGGCTTCACCCGCGGGGACGGCTGCTTCGAAGGCTGCCGCATCGTGACGACGCCGGACGGAGTGGCGCAGGTCGACAAGCTCGGCCGCCACCTCGACCGCCTGGCCCGCTCCGCGGCCGCGCTCGCGCTCGACTTCGACGGCCCGGCGTGGAGCGCGTTGATCGCCGAAGCCACCGCGGCCTGGACGACGCCCGGCGAGGCGGGGATGCGTGTGTTCCTGTCCCGGGGTCGTGACGCGCGGGGCGCACCGTTCGGATTGGTCATGATCGCGCCGATCCCGCCGACCTATCCCCGCCAGCGGGTCGAGGGCATCTCGGTCGTGACGCTCACCACCGGCATGGCTCACGACGCCTTCGCGCACGCCCCCTGGCTGCTCGGCGGGGTCAAGACCATGTCGTACGCGCGGAACATGGCCGCGCAGCGGGAAGCGACACGGCGCGGCGCGGACGACGCGATCATGGTCAGCGCCGACGGGTGGGTGCTCGAGTCGCCGACCGGCTCGATCGTCTGGTCGCAGGGCGACGTCCTGGGCACGATCGCCCCGGGTGAGAACGGCATCCTCCCGGGAACCACTCAGGAGCTGCTCTTCGATCGGGCCTACGAAGTCGGCTGGACCACGGCGCGCCAGCCGCTGCGGGCGGGCGAACTGACCGGCCTCGACGGCGTGTGGCTGGTCGGTAGCGTGCGCGGTCCGGTCGCCATCACGTCCATCGACGGTCAGCCGCTCACTCATGATCGCGAGCTCACCGCACGCGTGCAGAAGCTCGCGGGATTCTGACCGAATAATGCCGTTGCCGCTTCGGCGGACGCCTCGTACCGTTGCACGTACACGAGGAAGGAGGTGGTCCCAAGTTGTGTACAACTAGGACACGTGAGGTGGCTGCCCGCTAGCCGCCGTACCAGACGGACCTGCCCGGTACCGCGGTGAATGTCGAGCGTTTCGACGTCCGCAATACCCGCAGCCACCCGGCCCCCGAGCTGTCGGCCTTGTCCAGCCGACTCCGCCGTCGCGGATCAAGGCTCGGGGGCCGTTTTACGTTCACCGCCGTTCACTTTTGGCGGCTCAACTCATGTGCGCTGTGCCGCCGCCAAGAGCGAGCTCAGGCGCGGGTCAGCTCGCCGTTCAGGTGCGGGGTCAGCGGCTGGTCGGGCAATCCCAGTTCGGTCGCGTACGCGAGCGTGTCGCCGCGCACCGCGTAGATCCGCCGCTCGCCGGTCACCCGCCGCGCCGTCGCCGTCATGCCGACGCCGGTCGCCTGCAGTTCCCAGGTGTTGTCGCCGGCCGTGCCTTCGAAGATCTCGACGATGCCGGCCGCCGTCGCCAGCTGGACCTCGACGTCGTCCGGGCCGGCGCCGGGCCGCCAGAACCCCGACTCGCGAAACGCCGGCCGCAGCACCGCGCCCGCGTCGTCGACCAGCCACGTGCGCGACTCGTATGCGAGAAACGGCCGTCCGTCATGGGCGAAAGTCACCTGCTGGCCGTACGCGAACGTCTCGCCGGTCGATCCGACCACGCCGGTTCCCGTCCCGACCCAGACCCCGACGAGCGGCAGCAGCGCGAGCAACGCGTCGTGCAGCGGCGCGCCGGCGCGCAGGTCGGTGGTGTCGGGGCTGCTCACCGCTGGCCGGCGAACAGCTTGTAGATGACCAAGCCCGCCGTGAACGCGATCGCGACGAACGTGGCGACCAGAATGACGAGGTAGGTCGCTTCCATAGAGGGCAGGATATCGGCATGACTCGCAGTCTCGTGGTGAAATGCACGGCCGGCGCGGACGATCCGGAACGCTGCGCGCAGGCCTTCACCGTCGCAGCGACTGCGGCGTCGCTCGGCGTCGAGGTCTCGCTGTGGCTCACCGGAGAGGCCGCGTGGTTCGCGCTCCCCGGGCGCGCCGAGCAGTTCGAATTGCCGCACTCGGCCCCGCTCGCCGAACTGCGCGACACGATCATCGAGACCGGCTCGATCACCGTGTGCACGCAGTGTGCGGCCCGGCGCTCGATCGACGCGGAGGATCTCCTCGCCGGTATCAGGATCGCCGGCAGCGCCAGCTTCGTCGAAGAGATCCTGGACGAGTCGGCGCAAGCGCTCGTCTACTGATATCGACATCCACCCGACGCGTCGCCCGCCGCAGCCGACGCTGACACCGATGCGGCGTCATGACGGCCCCTACGTATCGACATCCACCTGAAGCGTCGCCGACCCAGCGACCTCGGACGAGAACCGTCACAACGAGCGACGGCCCGCCCCACGAGGGGACGGGCCGTCGAGAACGCAGTGAGCGTCAGGACAGTTCGAGCGAAGCCTCGACCAGACCGGGCCCGGTGGCGGTCACACCGCGGCGACCGGAACCGCTGCTGTGCAGGACGGACAGCGTCCAGTCACCCGGGGCCGCGAAGAAGCGGAAATCGCCGGTCGCACTCGTCACGACCTCGGCGGTGAACTCGCCGGTCGAGTCGAGCAGTCGGACGTACGCGGTCGGGACGGGCGCCCCGTCCTTGGCCACGACGCCGTAGATGACGGTCTCTTTCTCGAGATCGACGCTGGCCGGCAGCGTCGGCGCCTGCGCAGGTGCTCCGCACATGTCAGGCTCCGATCTCGATCGGGACGCCGACCAGCGAGCCGTACTCGGTCCACGAACCGTCGTAGTTCTTGACGTCCGAGTGGCCGAGCAGCTCGTGCAGGGCGAACCAGGTGTGGCTGGACCGCTCGCCGATGCGGCAGTACGCGATCGTCTGCTTCGCATCATCGAGGCCCGCCTCGGCGTACAGCGCGCGGATCTCGTCGTCGGACTTGAAGGTGCCGTCCTCGTTGGCGGTCTTGCTCCACGGCACGTTCAGCGCGCCCGGGATGTGCCCACCACGCTGCGACTGCTCCTGCGGCAGGTGCGCCGGCGCGAGCAGCTTGCCCGAGAACTCGTCGGGCGACCGGACATCGACGAGGTTCTTGTTGCCGATCGCGGCGACCGTCTCGTCACGGAAGGCGCGGATCGAGAGGTCCTGGTCCTTCGCCGAGTACGAGGTGGCCGGACGGGACACCTCGTCCTTCGACAGCTCGCGGCCGTCGAGCTCCCACTTCTTGCGGCCACCGTCGAGCAGCTTCACGCCGTCGTGGCCGTAGAGCTTGAAGTACCAGTACGCGTAGGCCGCGAACCAGTTGTTGTTGCCGCCGTACAGCACCACGGTGTCGTCGTTGCCGATGCCCTTGGCCGACAGCAGCGCCTCGAACTGCTCCTTGTTGACGAAGTCGCGGCGGATCGGGTCCTGCAGGTCGGTCTTCCAGTCGAGCTTCACGGCGCCGGCGATGTGGCCGCCGTCGTAGGCCGAGGTGTCCTCGTCGACCTCGACGAAGACGACGCCCGGGCTGTTCGAGATTCTCTTCGGCCCAGTCGGCCGAGACGAGCGCGTCAGAACGGCTCATGGTTGTTTTCTCCTCTTAGACAGATGGGAATGGACGAGATAGGCCCCTCGTCAGTGACGAGCGGGCGGAGAACTGCCGGGATGGGGGCGGACGTCAGCCCATCAGACACAGGCAGCTGCCCACACGGCACAGGTCGACCGTGCGGCGAGACGTGAGCGCAGTGCTCACAGCGCAGAGCGCGATGCCCATGGGCGCCAGGGTAGCCGTCCGGCCCCCACGAAAGCCAATGCGATCCCTGTGACGGTCCCGCCCGCGGGCGGCGCCGTCTGTCACTGCGCGGTGAGGACGACCGACTTCGCGCCGGCGTGCAGGACCACGCCCGTCGGCCCGACCGTCACCGACTGCAACGTCAGGTTGAACGGCAGCGCGGGGAGGGCGATCGGCACGGCCAGCGCGGACGCCAGCTGCGACACCACGGTCGCCGGCAACGACAGCCCGGCGACGCTGATCTTGCTGGCGTGCAGCGTGAGCGCGTTGCCCGAGATCGACGCCGTCGCGAATCCACTGACGAGTTCGGTCTTGCCGAGCACCGGCAGGTTTCGCCCTTGATCCGAGCGACCCTGCCGTTTCTTCCAGGTTGAAGAGCCTCAGCTGCGAGGATCTGGAGTGAGTAGCGACGATGCTCGAATACGAGAAGCGTCACCGTCCCGTCGATCCGAGTCGCACAGGCAACCGAGGTCCACCGTCCGGCTGAAGGGCGGCCGACAGCGGGATCTTCACGCCCCGCAGGTTGCACGTCGATGGCGTCGAGCTGCCCACCCCGCCGACCCGTAGCTGCGAAGCTGGACACCTCGATGTCGTCGTATCTTCCCACCGCATAGGCCTGCGTGAGGAACGGGAATCCATGGATCCTTCGACCTTCGGCGCCCCGAGCGAAGTCGGCCCGGCTCTCGAGCTGTTTGGCCACCGCCTTCTGGGCCAGGCTCACCGACCACCCGGTCGGCGACCCACGACCAGGGCGATCAGGGCCCGCCAGGACGCGACGAGCAGCCGGATGAGCCGCCGACTCATCTCAGCCCCGGATCGCGAGACAGAGCAGGTACGACGCCGGCCCGGCCAGCCCGAAGACGACCGCCACGCCGAAGACCGGACGCAGGCGTCGCGTCGTTTCCGGCAACGACGACGTGTGTTGGACGAACTCCAGGCCGACCGCGAAGAGCGCGGCGATCGCGCCGACCGAGGCGCCCAGCAATGCGGCCCGGCCGGAGTTGAACTCGATCGTCCCGTGCATGCGCAGCCAGCCGACGATAGGCCGCGACCGCGACGGACGCCGCGACCGCCAACAGCCCGCGCGGCCACGTCCGGGTCGAACCGCGGATGCGACCAGACGAGGTCGACGGCGAAACCGGCGACCAGGGCGGTCGCCGTCGCCGCGACGACCGTGATCGCCATCGCCCGCCCGTCGACCTCGTGCCGCAGCTGGACGTACGACGCATAGGCGACGGTCACGACGACGAGCAACGCGATGTCGGCGAGGGATTCGACGACCCGAACCCGCACGACGCCGCGCGTGAGTTGGTGGATGAACATCACGGGCAGGGCCAGCGCCATCACCGGAACCAGCGTGCCGAGCTGGCCGTGCGGCCACACCGAGACGACGGTGTCGGCCGCGGCCGCGGCCAGCGCGCCGATGAGAATCGCGCCGATGCGGCCGGGCAGGCCGGTGCCCAGGACCCACGACAGGATCAGGACGGCCTGGACGGCGACCAACACGACAAGCGCCGCGACCGCGCTGACCGCCGTACCGACGGCGAGCGCGACGCCGATGACCGCCGCGACGACGGCACCGGACACCAGCTCGGCACCGCGGCGCGGGGTGGCCGGAGCGGGCGGCGGGACGTCGATGTCCTGCAGATCGGCCGAGTCGCTCACGCGGCCATGGTCCCAGATCGCGCTGAGACGTCCGGCCACTCGTCGGCCGGCCCCGTCGCGATGAAAGTCGCGCGTCGTCACGATGAACTCTGTGTGGCCCAGGCCACCTGTGAAAGCGCTACCGGCCGGGTATGGTGTTCCCGTCAGGGCAGCGCCGCCCGCCGGGTAGATCGGCAATGCCGCCGCCTCTCGGGACACACGCCCATCGAACGACTTGCTGGAGGCGCGCGTGGACCTGGTACTTCTCACCGCTGCTCGGCAGCCCACGGCCGAAGTTCTGCCGGCCCTCGGACTGCTCACCCACTCGGTCACCGTCCTGCCGATGGACGCCGCTGACCTCGTCGGGCGCCGCGAGGGCGACGTCCTGATCCTCGACGCCCGCCGCGACCTGGCCTCGGTCCGGTCGTTCAGCCGGGTGCTCAAGGCGATCGGGACGAGCACGCCGGTCATCGCCGTCCTCACCGAGGGCGGCCTCATCGCGCTCTCGGCCGACTGGGCAGTCGACGACATCGTCCTCGACACGTGTGGACCCGCCGAGCTCGATGCCCGCCTGCGCATCGCGCTCGACCGTCGCGCGCAGAGTGTCGACGCCACACCCGACCACGTCGACATCGGCGATCTGGTCATCGACGAGTCGACCTACACGGCGCGTTTGCAGGGTCGGGCCCTCGACCTCACCTACAAGGAGTTCGAGCTCCTGAAGTTCCTGGCCCAGCACCCCGGTCGGGTCTTCTCCCGCTCGCACCTCGTGCAAGAGGTCTGGGGCTACGACTACTTCGGTGGCACCCGGACGGTCGACGTGCACGTCCGGCGGCTGCGGGCCAAGCTCGGCCCCGAGTACGAAGCCATGATCGGCACCGTCCGCAACGTCGGCTACAAGTTCGTCCGGCCGACGGTCGAGCCGGGTGTCGAGTCGCGCCGGATGACCAGCGACGACCTCGAGGACGATGTCGACCCCGTCGACGCGTTTCGTCGGGCGTAGCCCGACTGGAGCTGACGGTCGGACGCGTGACGACGACGTCAGCTGGCGGTCTAGCGTCTCAGGTGTGACCGTCGCGATCATCAATCCGAACACGATCGACGGGCCACTGCGCGACGCGATCGTCGCGCTGGCCGGCGAGATCGAGCGGCGCGACGGAGCTCCGCCGTTGTCGGACCAAGCGCTGATCCGGCTCGGTTCCGACGGTGTCGTCCATCTCGTCGCCCGCGGCGAGGACGGTCAGCTACGCGGGTACGCCCAGCTCGACGGTGCATCTGCCGAAGTGGCTGGTGATGACGTGGTCGTTGACGAGCTGCTCGCCGAACTCGAGCAGCGGGCCCCGACCTTCGAGGTATGGGCCCACGGCGAACGCAGCCCGATCGCGCGCGTCGCCGACGCTCGCGGTTACCAGAAGCAGCGGCTGCTGTGGCAGTTGCGCCGGCCGCTCACGGCCTTCGAACCGGCGCACTGGCCGGACGGAATCGCCCTGCGCACATTTCGCGTCGGCGCGGACGAACCGGCCTGGCTGGCCGTGAATGCCGCGGCGTTCGCCCACCATCCCGAGCAGGGCGGGTGGCAGCTCGACGATCTCGTCGCTCGCGAAGGCGAACCGTGGTTCGACCCGAGCGGATTCCTGATCGCCGACCGCGATGGCGAAATGCTCGGCTTCCATTGGACGAAACGGCATCCCGACGCGATCGGTGAGGTGTACGTACTCGCCGTCTCCCCGTCCGCACAGGGCCTGGGTCTGGGCCGGGCACTGCTCGACGCCGGCCTCGACCATCTGCTTCGCGGGGGTTCGACCGAGGCGATGCTCTACGTGGACGACAGCAATGCCACCGCCGTCCAGCTGTATGAGAAGAACGGATTTCGCCGGGCCAACCTCGACGCGCAATACCAACACCTGGCGTAACCGTCCAGCCCGTTCACGTACCGGTCACGCTCGCGATTGGGAAGCGTCACATCATCGCGGGCCCGCGTTCACCTTGCGTTCACCGCGGGCACGCCGTCAGTCCACTTGACGCAAATAACGTCCCCGACTGTCACGTCATTGAGAAGACAACAAGGGGAGTAATCAACGTGAAGCTCAACCGGATCGGTGTCTCCGCCGGTTTGCTCGCGGCGGCCGTACTACTGGCTGCCTGTGGGTCCGACACGAATAGCACCAGCTCGTCCAGCACCCCAGCCGGCGGTGGCGCGAGCTCGGCGAGCGCCTCACCCAGCCCGACGTACCCGGCAGTGACCTGCGCGTCCGGCACCCTCAACTCCGACGGCTCCACCGCGCAGGCCAACGCCATGTCGCAGTGGATCAAGGACTACCAGACCAAGTGCGCCGGAACCACCGTGAACTACAGCGGTGGCGGCTCGGGTCAGGGCGTCACCGACTTCAACGGCGGCAAGGTCGACTTCGCCGGTTCGGACTCGGCCCTGAGCGCCGCCAAGGGTGAGGTCGCCGCGGCGGCCACGCGCTGCGGCTCGCCGGCCCTCGACCTGCCGATGGTCGTCGGCCCGGTCGCGATCGCCTACAAGCTCTCGGGCGTGAACAAGCTGATCCTCAACGGCAGCGTGCTCACGCAGATGCTTGCTCGGCAAGATCACGACCTGGAACAACGACGCGATCACCAAGTTGAACCCCGGTGTGACGCTCCCGTCCACCCCGATCACGGTGTTCTACCGGTCCGACCAGTCCGGTACCACGCAGAACGTCGAGACCTACCTGCAGGCCGTCGACCCGACCGACTTCACCGCCACGCCGAGCAAGGTGTGGGCCGGCACGGTCGGTCAGGGCAAGTCGGGCTCGCAGGGCGTCCAGCAGGCCGTCGAGGCCACCGAGGGCGCGCTCGCGTACGACGAATACTCCTACGCGGTCAGCGGAAACCTGCAGACGGCCAGCATCGACAACGGCTCCGGCCCGGTCGATCTGTCCCCCGCAACGGCCAGTGCCGCTGTCGATGCCGCAACCGTCGTGGGCACCGGCGACGACCTGTCGCTCAAGCTCGACTACGCGACCAAGCACCAAGGGCGCGTACCCGATCGTCCTCGTGACGTACGAGATCGTCTGCACCAAGTACACCGACTCGGCCAAGGGCTCACTGGTGAAGTCGTTCCTGACCTACACGTCGGGCCCCGGCCAGGACAGCCTCAAGCAGCTCGGGTACGCCCCGCTGCCGTCCGACCTGCTGGCCAAGGTCCAGGCCTCGGTCGCGAAGATCAGCTAGCCGGAGGTTGCCTTCGGGTTACCTCACCCTCGACGATGGTGCCCTGCCGGTCGGCCACGCGGACCGGCAGGGCACTACGTCACGACACATGCGCGGCATGCGATGGCAGATCGGGAGACGATGATCGGCGACGGATCCGGTCAGCAGGCGATGACCAGTCAGTCGGTGTGGCCGTCCCGAAGCCCGACGTCGGACGAAGCTCCGACCCATCGCTTCTCGAGCCACCGTCCATCGCCGGGGAGTCGATCGCCAATGAGCCGTTCATGACCGAAGGTCACGAGACGAGCGCGCCGTCGGTCATCGGTTCGAGCGACCCGACAGCGATCGGCACCCTCGACGACGCTCCACCGGTCCTCGGCGCCGGCTCGCCCGCCGCGGGAACGCCGAGGGGCAAGATCCGCCTCGGCGACCGGATCTTCCGCGGGCTGAGCACCGGTGCCGGCATCGTGATCATCGCGCTCGTCGTCCTGATCGGCATCTTCCTCGTGGCGAAGGCGTGGCCGGCCCTGCGCGCCGACAAGTCCAGCTTCCTGTTCTCCCGCGACTGGTCGACCGACACCGCCACCCTGCGCTTCGGCGTCGTCGACCTGCTCTGGGGCACGATCTCGGTCTCGCTGATCGCGATGATCCTGGCCCTGCCGATCTCGATCGGCATCGCGCTCGTCATCACGCAGTACGCGCCGGCGCGCGTCGCCAAGCCGATCGCGTACGTCATCGACCTGCTCGCCGCGATCCCGTCGATCGTCTACGGCATCTGGGGCATCACGGTGCTGGCGCCGAAGCTGACCCCGGTGCAGGGCGCGCTCTACCACCTCGGCTTCATCCCGTTCTTCAAGAACCAGCAACCAGGCCACCGGCACGATCTTCGACGCGGGCATCGTCCTCGCGATCATGATCCTGCCGATCATGACGGCGATCTCTCGCGACGTCTTCGCCCGCACGCCCCGCCAGAACATCGAGGCGGCCTGGGCATTGGGCGCGACGCGCTGGGAGATGATCCGGCTCGCGGTGCTGCCCTACGGCCGGCCGGGCGTCATCAGCGGCGCGATGCTCGGCCTCGGCCGCGCGCTCGGCGAGACCGTTGCGATGTACCTGATCCTGAGCAAGCCGGCCACCGGCTCGCCGTTCACCCCGTCGATCTTCAACGGCGCCGAGACGTTCGCGTCGAAGATCGCCAACAATGCCGCGGAGTTCGAGAACGGCACCGCGACCGGCGCGTACATCGCCGCCGGTCTGGTGCTGTTCGTGCTGACGTTCATCGTCAACGCGGCCGCCCGAGCCATCGTCAACCGGCGCAAGGAGTTCTCGTGACCAGCACACTGACCGCCCCGTCCGGGATCGGCGCGTCAAAGGGCCGCGGCGTACGCAAGCTCAAGAACAACATCGCGACCGTGCTCGTCTGGCTGTGCCTCGCGATCGCGCTGGTGCCGTTGGTGTGGTTGCTCTACACCGTCATCTCCAAGGGCGGTCACGCGATCACCCGCGACGGCTGGTTCACCGCACAGCCAGCGCGGCCTGACCTACAACGACCCGGGTGGCGGCGCGTATCACGCGATCATCGGCACGCTCGAGGAGGTCGCGTTCTGCGCGGTCATCTCGGTGCCCATCGCGATCCTTGTCGCGATCTACCTCGTCGAGTACGGCCGGCGGCCTGCTCGCCCGGGTCGTCACGTTCATGGTCGACATCCTCACGGGCGTGCCGTCGATCGTCGCCGCGCTGTTCATCTACGCGGTGTTCCTGGCCACGTTCAACGGCCAGTTCGCGGGCATCTACGCGTCATTGGCCTTGGTACTGCTCATGGTTCCGGTCGTCGTGCGTACGACCGAAGAGATGCTGAAGCTCGTCCCGAACGAACTGCGCGAGGCGTCGTACGCACTGGGCGTGCCGAAGTGGAAGACGATCGTCAAGATCGTGCTGCCGACGGCGTTCACCGGCATCTCGACGGGCGTCGTCCTCGGCATCGCCCGGGTCGCCGGCGAGACGGCCCCGTTGCTGGTCCTCGTGAAGTACACGACGAGCATCAACTTCAACCTGTTCAGCGGGTTCCAGGCCTCGCTGCCACTCATGATCAAGGACCAGGTGCTCAACCTCGGGGCGAGCTACGGCCTCGACGCGAACGGCAACCGCGTGCAGATCCACAACTACGCGGTCGACCGCATGTGGGGTGCGGCCCTCACGCTGATCCTGATCATCATGCTGCTCAACCTGATCGCTCGGTTCATCGGTCGATTCAGCAAGGTCTCGAACTAAATTCCGTCCGACACGAGCTCGAAGGATTGTCATGGCCAAGCGGATCGATGCGAACAACCTGAACATCTACTACGGCAAGTTCCTCGCCGTGAGCGAGGTCAACTTCACGATCGAGCCGCGAGCGGTGACGGCGTTCATCGGCCCGTCCGGCTGCGGTAAGTCGACCGTGCTGCGCACGCTCAACCGCATGCACGAGGTCATCGCCGGCGCCCGGGTCCAGGGCGAGGTGCTGCTCGACGGCGACAACATCTACGGCAACGGCATCGACCCCGTCGACGTTCGGCGCACCATCGGCATGGTGTTCCAGCGGCCCAACCCGTTCCCGACCATGTCGATCTACGACAACGTCGTGGCCGGCCTCAAGCTGCAGGGCGGCGGCATCAAGCGCAGCGAGATGGACGGGGTCGTCGAGAAGTCGCTGCGCGGCGCGAACCTCTGGGAAGAGGTCAAGGATCGCCTTTCGCGCCCGGGTGCCGGCCTCTCCGGCGGCCAGCAGCAGCGCCTGTGCATCGCGCGCGCGATCGCGGTCGAGCCGCAGGTCCTGCTGATGGACGAGCCGTGCTCGGCGCTCGACCCGATCTCGACGCTGGCGATCGAAGACCTGATGCAGACGCTGAAGGAGAAGTACACGATCGTCATCGTCACGCACAACATGCAGCAGGCCGCGCGCGTCGCCGAGCGGACCGCCTTCTTCAACCTCTCGGCCGTCGGCAAGCCCGGCCAGCTCGTCGAGATGGACGACACCAAGAAGATCTTCTCGAATCCGACCGACAAGCGCACCGAGGACTACATCTCCGGCCGCTTCGGCTGATCGACGTCACTTTCGGCGGCCAGCCTCATATGCGCTGCCGCGCCGCCAGAAGCCGACCGTTCACGGCATGATCGAGAGATGACCGATGCGGACGTGCTGGTCGTCGGGGCCGGCCTGGCCGGTCTGAGCGCTGCGCGCACCCTGTCCCGCGCCGGCGTCGCCGTCCGGGTGCTCGAGGCGGGCGACGCGATCGGCGGGCGGGTGCGCACCGATCAGCAGGACGGCCTGCTGCTCGATCGTGGCTTCCAGCTGCTGAATCCGTCGTATCCGGCCGTGCGGCGTCTCGTCGACGTCGACGCCCTCCGGTTGCACCCGTTCCGGGCCGGGCTGTTGGTCGCCCGCGGTGACGTCCGCCTGCTCGTCGGCGATCCGCGCCGGTGGCCCCGAGCCGCCGTCACCGCGCTGCGCGCCCCGATCGGATCGCCGGCCGAGAAATTCAACTTCGCCCGGTGGTGCGCCGAACTCGGGCTGCTGCCCGCCGCCCGCATCACACGGCCGCCCGATCGGGCCCTGAGCGAGATCCTGCGCGACCGGCACCTCGACGGGGCGATCGACGAGCGCGTCATCCGTCCGTTCCTGGCCGGGGTGCTCGGCGAGGACGAGCTGGCCAGTTCGGGGCGCTTCGCGCAACTGCTCGTGCGCAGCTTCGTCCGCGGGACGCCGTCCCTGCCGCACCGGGGCATGCGGGCGCTGCCCGAACAACTCGCCGGCGGACTCGACGTCGCGCTCGGGTGCGCGGCGCGGGCGACGACGGCAACGACTGTGGCGACCGACGACCGCGAACTGCGGGCCGACGCCGTCATCGTCGCAACCGATCCGCGGACCGCGGCCACCCTCGCCGGGACCGCCGTGCCGCGCCTCTACGGCCTCACGACGTTCTACCACCGCGCCGACGCCGCTCCGGTGGCCGACGCCGTCCTGCTGGTCGACGCCGATCATCGCGGGCCGATCGTCAACAGCGCCGTCGTCTCGAACGCAGCCGCCTCGTACGCGGCGTCCGGCGCGCTGATCGCGTCGACGGTTCTCGGTGCCGACGGCTCGTCCGCCGCCGAATCGATCGTCCGGACCCAGCTCGCCGCGATGTACGGGGCCGACACCCGGGCGTGGGAGCACGTCGCGACGTACGCGATCGCCGACGCCCTGCCCGCGGTCGCGCCCGGTACGCCGCTGCGGCGCCCGGTCCGGCTCGACAACGGGATCTTCGTGGCCGGCGACCATCGCGACACGTCCTCGATCCAGGGAGCGCTCGTGTCGGGCGAACGGGCCGCGAATGCGGTGCTGGCCCGACTCGGCAAGGCCGCACGAACGGGCTAGCGTTTGCCGTATGGCTGACCTCGCACCGCTCGAACCCCTGGAACTCCTCGACGAATCCTGGACGTCCGCGCTCGCGATCGTGGCGCATCCCGACGACCTCGAGTACGGCACGGCAGCGGCGATCGCCCGCTGGACCGCGCAGGGCAAGCACGTCGTCTACTGCCTCGCGACGAGCGGTGAGGCGGGCATCGACTCGCTCACGCCCGAGGAGTGCGGGCCGCTGCGCGAGGCCGAGGAGCGCGCCGGCGCCGCGATCGTCGGCGTCGACACGGTCGAGTTCCTGGGCTTCCCCGACGGCATGCTCGAGAACGGCCTGCCGATGCGCCGAGCCCTCGCACGAGCGATCCGCCGCCACCGTCCGGACGTCGTGATCACCGGGAACTTCCACGCGACCTGGGGTGGCCGGAACCTCAATCAGGCCGATCACATCGCCGTCGGGCTGGCCACCCTCGACGCGGTGCGCGACGCCGGGAACCGATGGGTGTTCCGCGAGCTGAACGACGAGGGCCTTGAGACCTGGGGCGGCGTGCACAAGGTTCTCGTCGCCGGCTCCCCCGACCCTACGCACGGCGTGGACGTGAGCGATACCTACGCGCTCGGTGTCGCGTCACTGGAGGCGCACGAGGCCTACCTCAAGGGCCTCGGCGATCACCCGATGAGTGATCCGTCCGAGTTCCTCGAGTCGATCTCCCGGGCCAACGGCACCCGGATCGGCGCGACGCATGCGGTCACGTTCGAGGTCTTCGATTTCTGAGCTCATCCGTCCGATGCTCGCGGTGCCGGGCGTACTACCGTCCGACCCGGGTTGGGCGTTCGAGCTCAAGTGGGACGGTGTGCGCGCGGTCGTCTATCTCGACGGCGACGTCCGCGCGTTCTCGCGCAACGATCGGGACGTGACCGTCAGCTACCCGGAAGTCCACGAACTGGCCCCGTCCCTCGGCGGCGTCCCGGCCGTCCTGGACGGCGAGATCGTCGCGTTCGATGCGTCCGGCCGGCCGGACTTCGGCACGTTGCAGCGCCGGATGCACGTCGTCGACCGCACCGCGGTACGCGCACTCGTCGATGAGGTGCCCGTGGTGTTCGTCGTCTTCGACCTGCTGCGCCTGGACGGTCTGTCGCTGCTGAAGCAGCCGTACGACCAGCGCCGCGAGCTGCTCGAGAGCCTCGATCTCGACGCCGGAGCCTGCCGGACGGCGCCGGTGTTCTACGAGTCCGGCGCCGACGTCCTGGCGGTCAGCAAGGCCCAAGGGATGGAGGGCGTCGTCGCGAAACGGCGCGACTCCGTCTACGAAGCCGGACGCCGGTCGCAGTCCTGGCGCAAGGTCAAGCACGTCCGGACGCAGGAAGTCGTCATCGGCGGGTGGAAGGAAGGGCAGGGCGGCCGCTCGGGCCGGATCGGTTCTCTGATGATGGGTATCCCCGAAGCGGGCGGTCTGCGGTACGTCGGTCAGGTCGGCACCGGGTTCACGGAGGCGATGCTCACCGACCTGGCGCGACGACTGGCCGCGGTCCGCCGCCCGACCTCGCCGTTCGTCAACCGGGTGCCGAACGAGGTGGTGCGCAGCGGGCACTGGGCCGAGCCCGTCCTCGTCGGTGAGGTCGCCTACGGCGAGTGGACGGACGAGCGCATCCTGCGCCACCCGGCCTGGCGCGGGCTGCGTCCCGACAAGGCGCCCAGCGACGTCCGGCTCGAATAGCGCGTGGCTCAGCCGACGCCCGGGACGATCGGATGCGCGGCGGCGATCTCAGGGTCGAGATGGGCCTTGCCGCGTGCGAGCGCGATCGTCGCGACCATCATCGCCAACACCGACACCCCGAGGATCACCATCCGCACGCCGGTCACCCGTAGCTGCTCGTGCAACAAGGTCAGCCCGAGCGCCGCCGCGATCAGCGGTTCGAGCACCAGGATGATCGGCAGTGACGCCTGCAGCGATCCGGCCTGGAACGACAGCTGCTGCAGATAGATCCCGGCGATGCCGACGACGGCGAGGCCGTACAGCTCCCAGGACGTCACGGTGTGGACGATCCCGTGCCGTAGCAGGGCGACCACCGCCTTGGTGAGCACCGCAAGGGCGCCCGCGAGCACGCCGGTGGCGATCGCGAGCAGGCTGGCCCGCGTGGCTCCCGATCGGCTGTGCGCGACGACCAGGCAGACCACGACGATCGGAACCCCGATCGCCGTCGCGATGAGCCAGCCCCGGTGAGACGCGTGATTAGTACCGTTGTTGGCGTTGCCGATCAGAACGAATACGGCCAGCGACGTCGCGAGGACGAGTCCCCAGATCCACACCGCCCGCGGCAATCGGGTGTGCGACAGCCGCGCACCGAGCGGTAACGCGAACAGCAACGACGTGACAAGCATCGGTGCGACGATCAGCAGTGAGCCGAACGCGAGAGCGACGCCCTGCAGTACGTAGCCGACCGCGTTGCCGAGCGTGCCGGCCCACCACTGGGGACTGCGGAACAGGTGGGCGAAGAACTGACCGCTGCGCGCGTTGTCGTCCGACACCTGGGACGCCGCACGCTGTTGGGCGACCGTCGCGATCGCGAAGGCGAGCGCGGACAGCAGGGCCAGCCCGGCCGTCAGCGCGACGTGTGTCGGGAGATGCCGGTGGTGGCGGGTGAGGAAGTTGGGCAGCCGGGCGAGCGCCGGCAGCACCGCGTGAATCAAGTCGTCAGCCCTGCGCGGCGACGGGGACGGCGCGGCGGTCCGAGCAGTCGTCGCGCCGAACCCGCAGCGTGGACGCCGGGTCCTTCACCAGGGCAACGGTCGGACGGATCGGGCGCGGTACGAAGTTCCCGCCGCAGTTCGGGCACCGTCCGGCGTACACGTCCTCGACGCAGCGGACGCAGAACGTGCACTCGATAGGTGCAGATGCGCGCGTCCGGGCTGTCCGGGGGCAGGTCGCGGTCGCAGCACTCGCAGTTGGGTCGTAGCTCGAGCATGCGTCCTCCGGTCGCGGGCCGTTGCCGCGCGTCCCGCCCATGGTTCCACGAACCGGGCCGAAGTCGAATGCTGACGAGGTGTTGCGAAACGGTGACGTCCGGGCGGGTGAACGTGGCGGGGGGGCCTGTTTCTGCCGGAAAGTAGGCACACACGTCCCGCCACGTTCGTTCCCACCGTCCGCATCGCGGAGCGGAAGTCGTGAACCATTTGACGTCCTAAACTTAACGCTAATCATACACCGTTGGCCGACCCTTGTCATGACCGGTTCCGACGAACGTGATGAGGGCCCGCTGCTCCGTGAGCAGCGGGCCCTCCTCGGGACGTTCGACGGGTCAGCCCAGGAGGGCCAGCAACCGCACGAACTGGTTGGCGTCGATCGTCCCGACACCGCTCGCGAGGTCGTAGCCCGGGCCGGCCGAGTACCCGGTGACGCCGGCGAACGAGTTGGTGCCCGATGTCACGTCGACGATGCCGGTCGGCAGGTGCGTGCGCGTCGCCAGGGCGTTGAGCGCGTAGATACCCGGGTCGATCGAACCGAGGCGACGGTGTGCGACCTGCCCGGCCAGCGCGACGATGCCGGAGAACAGCGGCGAGGCCTCCGACGTGCCGCCCACCAGGTGCCAGCCCGGGTTGGCGTACGAGTAGTAGAACCAGGCCGCACCGTCGACCGCCGCACTCATCGAGATGTCGGGGGTGCCGCGGTGCGGGCCGACGACGCCGGCGACGCCGATCTGGTACAGCGGACGGCTGAAGATCGCCGACACGCCACCGCCACCGGAGCCGTAGGCGTCGTTCCACACGACGTCGGGTGTCAGGCGGTTGCCTGCGTCGTCGAGGTTCAACTCGGTGCCACCGACCGACGTGACCAGCGGGTCACTCGACGGCCACGAGTTGACCGGCGTCGGGTACAGCGTCGATCCGTCCAGTTCCTGGGAGGTCGCGCCGTTGTCGCCGGAGCTCGCCAACACCGTCACCCCGTGCGCCGCCGCGTCGGTGAACGCGTAACGCAGGCTGAGCAGGCTCGAGTAGTTGTGCTGGTCGAAACCGGGGAAGGTGTTCTCGGTCGCGCCGAAGCTCTGCGTGATCACGTCGCCGATGTTGTGATCGATCAGGTACTTCTCGGCGTTCATCATCTCGGGCAGGCCCGTCGTGCCTTCGGTCTCGGCGACGGCGGTCTCGGCCAGGACGATCTTCGCGCCCGGCGCGATCGCGTGGGCGTACTCGACGTCGAGCGTCGTCTCGCCGGCCCAACCGGTCATCGTCGAGTCGGTCGGGTCGAACGGCGGGACGTTGCCGAACTTCATGACCTGCACGGTCGTGTCCGGCAGTCCCCACTGTGCGTCGAACACGTGCAGGTCGTTCTGGATCGTCGGTGATCCGAAGGCGTCGACGATGACGATCGTCCGTCCCGCTCCGGTGACCCCCGCGGCGTAGAGCGGGTTCAGGTCGTAGGCATCGCGGTACTGCAACGGCGAGTAGCAGTGGATGCCGAGTTCGGCGACACACGCCGACGTCGGGATCGGCGCGACGAGCTGGGTGTTGAGCACGTGACCGACGATGTTCGGCACGGGCACCGGCAGGCCCGGTTCACTTCGTCCGCCGGACGACGTCGACACCGCCACGGCGTGCAGCCCGACCAGCGCGGTGGCGGCCAGCAGACCGGCGACGATTCGCAGCCTTCGACGCCGCGACGTGGGATGCCCGTACCTCGCGGCGGACAGGGACGGGACGGGAGAGATCGACATTGAGCCTCCTGAGGCCACAGCGTTGGAGCTGTCAGTGGGATGACTCGCAGTGAAGCACTCGACGCGCTGTCGCACAACGACCACGCAGCGCAAGCGCGGGTGGGCGGGAAGTATCGATGCTCGATGGGTGCGCCCGAAGGGATTCGAACCCCTAACCTCTTGATCCGTAGTCAAGTGCTCTATCCGTTGAGCTACGGGCGCTGGAACCGAAGAGCGAGTCTACAGGCTCGTTGCGGACGGCTTTTACCGTTCACCGAAGAGTGTCGCGGCTCCCCACTGTTCACAATCGACTACAATCCGTACTCAGTCGAATGCATCGTGCTTATACACGCCGAAGGATTCCGGAATTGACTGCAGGTTTCGCGGGAACGTCCGACCTAATGAGCGTTAAAGTTCTGCTCATGAGCGCGTCCGACCAGGAGCTGGTCGATAACTGGGACGTGATCGCCACTGGTTTCGCCCGTACGCAGCGGCGGCTGCTGTCCGCCGTCGAAGGCGCCGGGTTACCCGGTCCATGGTTCGAGGCGCTGCGCCTGCTGATGAACGCGCCGGACCGCCGGCTGCCGATGAGCAAGCTGGCTCGCGACCTGTCCATGACTGCCGGCGGTCTGACCAAGCTCGCCGACCGGATGGCCCGCGAAGGACTGATCGACCGCCGAAACTCCTCCGACGACCGTCGCGTCGTCTACGCCGCGCTGACCCCGCAGGGCGAGCAGCTCGCGTCCGAGGCGATCGGACTGTACCTGCAGGGCCTGCGCGATCATGTCCTCGATCTGCTGCCCGCGTCCCAGCTGACCGAGCTGGCCGGGATGATGCGCCAACTGCGGGACGCGCATATCGACGCGCCCGCCGATGACGAAGAGCTGACAGCACGAGACCCCGCCCTGCCGGATCGGCGTGGACGGGGTCTCGACGACTAGCTCGTACTACCTGGGCGGCAATCCCCCGAATGCCGCGGCGACTTCGACGACCGAGGCCCCCGCACTCGATCGACGACATCGCTGGTAACCACACACGACCAAGGCCCCCGCACTTCGCCGGGTCTGGCTACCGCCTAAGCTGACAAGGAATATATTTCCTTGGAAACGATCTCTTGTCAAGCTCACGCCCGCGACACGCCGGACGGATGGGCAACGAACGTTCAAGATCGACAAAACGCGGGGCGGAGGCTCCGGGATTCGAACCCGGGATGGGCTTTAGACCCAAACCGCATTAGCAGTGCGGCGCCATAGACCGGACTAGGCGAAGCCTCCTCGGACTGTCGTGGGGACGGCCCGGCGGCAAAGCCTACAAGGCCGGGCCAGCCGACCGGAAATCCCTGGGCCGATCGGCGGCGCGGCGCGACGTCACCAGCGGCGCAGCGCGATCGGACCAGCGGCACCTCGCGAGGCGACCCGCGGCCCCGCGAGATGTCAGGGGCGGCCGAGCAGTCGGCGCAACAGTCGCGGACGGACGAGGAACGCCTCCGCTTCGAGCGCTGCGACTGCGATGCGCGGCAGGTCACGCGCGCCGGGGAACGAGATGAACCGCGGCTCCCACTCGGGACGGAACTTCACGTTGAAGCGGTACAGCGTCTCGATCTGCCACCACCGCGAGATGAAGATCAGGATCGCCCGCCAGGCCCGCAGCACCGGACCGGCGCCGATCCGCTCGCCCCGTTCGATGGCGTCCCGGAACACCGCGAAGTTCAGCGATACCCGAGCGACACCGAGCGCGGGGCCGGCTTCGATCAGCCCGGCGATCATGTACTCGTTGAGTCCGTTGTCGGCCGAGCGGTCGCGGCGCATCAGGTCGAGCGACAAGCCGTCCTTGCCCCACGGGACGAAGTGCAGGACGCCGCGCAGCACACCGTTCAGATAGGCGGCCACCACCACGCACTCGGAGTCCGCGGGGTCCCCGAGTCGTGACAACGCCATCGAGAATCCCCGCTCGACCTCGGCGCCGCGCCAGGCATTGGCCACGTCGAGCAGTTCGCGGAACTCGTCCGCACTGATGTCCTTGGCCCGGCGGATCGTCATGTCGTAGCCGGCCCGGGTGACCTTCGTGCAGGCCTGCCGGACGCCCCGCATCGCCCGCCCGTCCAACGAGAAATCCGCGACCTCGACGATCGCCTCGTCCCCGAGCGCGTACGCCGACAGGCCGTATTCGCGGCGGAAGACCGTCGCGCCGAGCTCGCCGCAGCCGATGACGGCCGGCGTCCAGCCGTACTCGTCGACGAGCTTGCGATACGCGTCGATCGCGCCCGGCCACGCCTCGGGATCACCGATCGGATCGCCCGAGGCCAGCGCCACGCCCTGGACGACGCGATACGTGATCGCCGCCTTCCCGGACGGCGACCACACCACCGACTTGTCGCGCCGCAGGGCGAAGTAGCCGAGCGAGTCTCGGGATCCCTGCTTGGCCAGCAGCTCGCGCAGCCGGCTCTCGTCGTCGGTGGACAGGTTCGAGATCGGTTCGGACGGACGCAGCACGAGCAGCGCGACGACGATCAAGGTCGCCATCCCGAAGCCGAGCAGGGTGGCCTGGTAGACGTCGACGAACCGCTCGCTGTGCAGGTGCAGCGGACCCGGGATGCCGACCAGGCCGAGCGCCACGTGTTCGAGCCGGGCCCAGATCGACGGATGGCCGCTGACGTGTCCGCGCGACAGGTACAGGGTCCCGAGTCCGTAGACGAACGCGATCGCTGTGAACTGGACGAAGACTCGTGCGGCGAACCAGCGCGACGACGGGTCGGCCTTCGCCCGGAACTGCGACCGGGCCACGATCAACAGGATGAGGAACAGCAGCGACACGACGGCCTCGCCGACGCGCAATCCCTTGAGAACATGGGTGACCACGGTGATCGCCGCGATCCCGACCGCGATGCGCCAGGCCCGTCGCTTGCGCTTGCGTAAGCCGGCGGCGACGCGGAGCAACACCAATCCGGACACCGCGGTGACCGCCGCGGCGGCAGCGGAGGCGGGAATCGGGATCACCTGCGTGATGCGGTGCACTCGTCCGCGCTCGCGGGGCAGCACCGCGTCGACCAGGCTCAGGAATCCGATCAGCAACGCGAAGTTGGCCAGAATCCGCGGCGCCCGCTGCAGGTACCACGCGCCTATGCCGCGAGCTTCGCGCCGTGTCGGCGGTGCCTCCCGCCCGGGTGGACCGGCGTTCGGCTCAGGTGGCGCGGCGTTCCGCCCAGGTGGCGCGGCGTCCGGCCCGGATGGCGCGGCGTTCCGCCCGGATGGGCCAGTGGGGGGCACGGGTGCCGACTCCTTCGCCGCTGACTTCAGGTCGACGCGAATCGCGTCTGTAAGCCATTGTGCCCGGGTACGCGTCGATGACCGCGCTGCCACTCAGCCGGCGGTGCGTCGTGCGGGGCGGCCGCGATCAGGTGATCGTGAGGATCGGGACCAGCACCTCGTCGACGATCTGCACGACGTCGGCCTCAGTGAGTTGGTCGCGCAACATGAGCACGCGGTACATGATCAACGCTGGCATGGCCTCGGCGACGTTCTCGCACACGGCCTCGGGCCGGACCTCGCCGCGCGCGACGCCCCGGCTCAGCAGCCCCAACATCGCCTCGCGGCGGGGCGCGTTGAACCGGTCGTCGATCGCGCGCGCGAGTTCGATGTCGGCCGTGGCCAGGCCCTTGATCGCCCGGATGGCGTCGCCGGCCGGGCTGCTCACCATCGCCGCGATCGTGCGGGCGACCTCGTGGAGCGCGTCGATGGTGGTCACCGAGTCGTCGAAGACGGGGCCGAGACATTCCTGCGGGGTGGGTAGGTGCGCGCTCATCGAATCGAGGACCAGGTCGGGCTTCGACGGCCAGCGGCGGTAGATGCTGGCCTTACCGGTGCGGGCGCGGGCGGCCACCGACTCGAAGCTGAACGCGGTGTAGCCGACCTCGGTCAGTTCCTCGAACGCGGCCGCCAGGATCGCGGCCTCGAGTTCGGGTCCCCGCTTGCGTCGCGCCAGTCTCGACAGGACGCAACCGGCGGAGTCGAGTTCGATCGGTTCGACGGTGACGTCCTTGGCGAATTTCGCTGGCGCGGTCGGCATGCGTTGTCAGACCCTTCCTGCAGGATGAAATTTAACCCGCTGGTCATAGTGCACGGTTGCGTTTCCTATCGCAATGGTCTTAGGGTACCTGGATAGTGAACGCTTCCGTCCACTAGTTGAAGAGTGAATCACCCCCAAAAGCTGCCTAAACCACCGCAGAACTGGAGCAGATCGTGTCTCAGACACAAGACGAAATCGACGCCGCGCGCCCGGCCGTCGGCTCTGAAGGCGGAGCTCGTCGATCAGCGCACTCAGGCTTGATCCTGCTGATCATCGCAGGCGCGCAGCTGATGGTGGTGCTCGACGCCACGATCGTGAACATCGCGCTGCCGACAATGGGCGACTACTTCCACAAGAGCCAGACCTCGATGACGTGGGCGCTGAACGCCTACACGCTGGCGTTCGGCGGTCTGCTTCTTCTCGGCGGGCGCTCCGGCGACATCCTCGGCCGGCGGCGGATGTTCATCGTCGGCCTGAGCCTGTTCACGCTCGGCAGCTTCCTCGGTGGCATCGCGACGACGTTCCCCATGCTGCTCGGTGGGCGCATCGTGCAGGGCATCGGTGGCGCCATCTCCTCGCCGACCGCCCTGTCGCTGATCACCACGTCCTTCGCGGCCGGCGCCGAACGCACGCGGGCCTTTGCGGTGTACGCGGCCGTGTCGGGCGCCGGCGCGGCGCTCGGGCTGCTGCTCGGCGGCATCCTCACCGAGTACCTCAACTGGCGGTGGGTGCTGTTCGTCAACGTCCCGATCGGCATCGTGCTGATCACGGGCGCGTTCCTCTACCTGCACGAGTCCGAGCGCAACCAGGGTGCCTTCGACGTGCGTCGGTGCGCTGCTGTCGATCTTCGGAATGGTCGGGATCGTGTACGGCTTCATCCATGCCGCCACTGACGGATGGAGCAACGGCACGACGCTGACGACGTTGATCGGGCGGATCGTCCTGCTCGGGATCTTCGTCGTCTACGAGGTCCGGGCGAACGATCCGATGATGCCGATCAGGGTGGTGCTCGACCGCAACCGCGGCGGCTCCTACCTCGTCATGCTCATCGTCGGCGCCGGCATGTTCGGCATGTTCTACTTCGTGACCTTCTTCGTCCAGCAGGTCATGGGCTTCAGCCCGCTGCGGGCCGGCTTCGCCTTCCTGCCGGTCGCTGTTCGTCATCGGCATCACGTCCGGCGTGACGACGAAGCTGATGCCCAAGCTCGGGCCGAAGCCGTTGATCGTGGCGGGCTGCGTGCTGCTCACGGCGGCGATGCTCTGGTACAGCCGGGTCGACGCGACGTCCGGGTACTGGAACACTCTTCTTCCCGGGCATGGTCGTCATGGCGATCGGCATGGGTTGCATCTTCGTGCCGCTCACCACGGTCGCGGTCGCCGGCGTCGAGAACACCGATGCGGGCGTCGCCTCGGCGATGTTGAACGTCGGCCAGCAGGTCGGTGGCTCGATCGGCCTCTCGGTGCTGGCCACCGTCGCCGCGACCGCCGGACGCAACGCGGGCAACAGCAAGTTCGCTGAGCTGACCGCGTTGGTGAAGAGCGGCAAGTTGAGCCCGACCGTGCTGCAGCACTTGCAAGAGCTGTCGAACGCCCGCTCGGGTGGCTCGATCTCGAGCGCGGCCCTGCACGACTCGGCGGCGGTGCGTGCCGCGGCCGAGATCCAGGCCCACTCCTCGGGTCAGGGCTTCCTCGCGGCCGCGTTCTTCGGCGTCGCCGCGATCATCCTGGCGCTGGTCCTGATCAACGTGAAGAAGGACGACGTGCCCGCGGAACTCGACATGGCCGCCGCGATGGGCGCCTGACCGGCTCGGATCCCGCCACCCGTCCACTCAGACCGCCGGCCCGCCGATGATCGGCGGGCCGGCGGTCTGCTTCGACAACCTCATCCGTGCTCGCGACTCGGCTCGGCCGCTGGACGAAAGAATCCGCCGTACCGGCCAATGCAGTCGTTGCGCCGACCGGCAACATTCATTGCGTCATCAATGGGCTGTCGGCAGCAATATGTCCAGCCTGCTGAGCAACCCGCGCATCAGCGCCCCGCGGCAGCGCGTCAATTGACTGCGGGGAGCACGATCCGACGGCCGGGACGGACCGGCCGCAACCCGCGAACCGGCTGGCGGTGTCGCGCCAGCGTGTACCCGTCCGCCCAGGGCAGTCGGCCGTCCCCGTCGGGCCAGACGAGTTGCAGGACGTGATCGGACAAGCCGTAGATCTCGCGAACCATCACGACGTCGTCGTCGTCGAGGACCTTGATCGCGGTGAAGCTCGGCCCGTCGCTGCCGGCTTGCGACACCCGGTCGCCGGCCCGGAACTGGGCACCGAGCCGGATCTCGCGGGCGAGGACGTTGAGCACCGTGGCCGCCAGCTCGGGACGCAGGCCGTAGGTGATCAGCTCCGGATGACCGAGGGTCGTCAACCCCACCGTGTACGTGAAACCGGCCACCGGCCGGCCGCGCTCGACGTCGGCGAGCACGCCGACCAGCGCGACGCCGTACCGCTCGATGTTCGCGAGCAATGAGTCCACATACTGGTCACGGGAGGACAACGTCGTCATGGCTGCACTCAAACAGCACCCACTGACAATTTCCGAAGACGCGTGATCGACAGGGAGTAGATGTCGTCCCAGCGACGTCTACTCCCTGTTGATCACGGAATCCGCGGCAACCGAGACCGAAACCCGGTCAGCACTCGATGACGTTGACGGCCAGTCCCCCGCGGGCCGTCTCCTTGTACTTCACCTTCATGTCCGCGCCCGTCTCCCGCATCGTCTTGATCACCTTGTCGAGGCTGACGATGTGCGTGCCGTCGCCGCGCAGCGCGATGCGGGCGGCGTTGATGGCCTTCACCGCGGCCATCGCGTTGCGTTCGATGCAGGGCACCTGGACGAGCCCACCGACGGGGTCGCAGGTGAGGCCGAGGTTGTGCTCCATGCCGATCTCGGCGGCGTTCTCGACCTGCAACGGCGTGCCGCCGAGCACCTCGCAGAGGGCGCCGGCCGCCATCGAGCAGGCCGATCCGACCTCGCCCTGGCAGCCCACCTCCGCGCCGGAGATGGACGCGTTCTCCTTGTAGAGCACGCCGATCGCGCCCGCGCACAGCAGGAAGCGGACGACGTCCTCGTCGGAGGCGCCCGGCACGAAGCGCATGTAATAGTGCAGGACGGCGGGCAGCACGCCGGCCGCTCCGTTGGTCGGGGCGGTGACGACCCGTCCGCCGGCGGCGTTCTCCTCGTTGACCGCCAGCGCGAAGAGATCGACCCAGTCCATGACGCGCAGCGGATCCGTCGAGAACTGCTCGTCGCACAGCGACCGGTACAGCTCGGGAGCGCGGCGCCGGACCTTCAGGCCGCCGGGCAGCGTCCCGTCGTGCGACCAGCCGGATCGGACGCACTGTTGCATCACCGACCAGATCGTGAGCAAGCCGGCCCGCACCTCGTCCTCGGTCCGCCAGGCCAGCTCGTTCGCCAGCATCACGCCCGAGATCGACCGGCCGGATTCGGCGCACCGCTCGAGCAGCGCCGCGCCGGTCGTGAAGGGGTAGGTCAGCGGAGTGTCGTCCAACTTGATCTTGTCGGCCCCGGTGGCCGACTCGTCGACGATGAAACCGCCGCCGACCGAGTAGAACGTCCGCTCGGACAGGACGGCGTCATCGGGCCCGTACGCGAAGAATCGCATGCCGTTCGGGTGGAACGGCAAGCTGGTGCGACGGTGCAGCACGAGATCGTCCTCGGCGAGCGCGGCATCGTGCTTGCCGAGCAGGCTGATGACCCCGGCCGCCTTCACGGCGGCCACCCGCTCGAGCACGGTCGACGTGTCGACGGATTCGGGCTGCTCGCCCATCAGCCCGAGGATGACGGCCCGATCCGAACCGTGCCCGTGGCCGGTGGCGCCGAGCGATCCGAACAGTTCGGCACGCACCCGCACGACCGCGTCGAGCGTGCCCGCGTCGGCGAGGCCGAGAGCGAATGTCCGCGCGGCCCGCATCGGCCCGACCGTGTGCGAGCTGGACGGGCCGATCCCGATCGAGAACAAGTCGAACACGCTGATGGCCACGAGCCCATCGTGCGCCTCCCCGCACGGCGTGGCTAGCTCAGACGCCCAGGACGGTGACCTCGATGTTGCCGCGCGTGGCTTTCGAGTACGGGCAGAACTCGTGCGCGAGTTCGGCGAGCTCGTGCGCCTTGGCCGCGTCGACGCCCGGGATCTCGACCTTCAGCTCGACAGCCAGACCGAAGCCGCCGTCCTCCGCCGGGCCGAGCGACACGGTGGCGGTGACGGTCGAGTCCGACGTGTCGATGCCCTGCGTCTGCGCGCGGTTGAGCAGCGCACTCTGGAAGCAGGCGGCGTAGCCGGCCGCGAAGAGGGTCTCGGGATTCGCCCCCGCGCTGCCGGAGCCGGGCCGGACGGTGTCGAGATCGATCACGCCGTCGGCGCTCGTGACGTGACCCTCGCGTCCGCCGTGGGCACTCGCGGACGTCGAATACAGCACCTTGGTCAGTTGCGTGGGCATGACGGTCCTCTCGTCGGTGGTCTCTTGCTCTGCGCAACCACCGGCGGGCCGCCGACCTTCCCGTCCCGTGGCAGGGTTGTTCGGAAACGTCGACGCCCACCGAGGAGATTCGTGCCCGCCATCACCGGACGGACGCCCGCCCACGCGGTGACGGTGACCGCCGCCGTCTCCCTGACGCCCCGGATGCGCCGGATCACCCTGGCCGGGCCGTCGCTCGTCGGGGTCACGACCACTCCCGCCCAGGACGTCGAGCTGATCCTGACCGACGCCGGCGGCCGTCGGGTCAAGCGCCGCTACACGATCCGCCGGGCCCGCCCGGACGTCGGCGAGTTCGACGTCGACGCCTTGCTGCACGACCACGGGCCGGGCGGACGTTGGGCCACGACGGTCGAGCGCGGTGACGCGGTCGAGTTCCTCGGCCCGCGCGGCAAGCTCGAACTGCGGGCGTCGGACTGGAACCTCTTCATCGCGGACGAGGCGGGCCTGCCGGCGATCGCCGCGCTGATCGAAGCGTCGTCCGCCCCGTCCGTCGCCATCGTCGAGGTGGGCGACGCGACCGACGAGATCGACGTGGCGGCGACCTCGACGACCTGGCTGCACCGCGGCGATGATCCGCCCGGCTCTCCGGACCTCATCGACCGCGCGCTGGCCGGCCTCGTGACACCGCCGGGCGCCGGCCAGGCCTACCTGCTCGGCGAGAGCCGCGTCGTCGTCGCCCTGCGCGCGCCGGTCGAGGCGCTCGGCATCAGCCCGGACCGGCAGTTCGTGAAGGGTTACTGGAACACGGGGCGGGGCGGCCGTCCGGCCTGATGACGTCGACCTGATGGCGAACTCGGGGCTCCGACCCCGAACCCGCACCATGATCCAGGCGGCGAGCGGCTCAGACTCGCGGCGCGGTCAGGTTGCGCACCGACTCGTAACGCGCGCGCACCGCGCCGGCCCTCGAGGTCCCGCTCGGCTCGAACTGCTCGGTTTCGCTGAGTTCCCACGCCGGTGGACGGTCGCCACCACTGAGCACCCAGGCTGCCTGCCGGGCGGCACCGTCGGCGACGTACTCGCCGGGCGCCGGCACGACGACCGGGCACCCGAGCAGGTCCGCAGCCAGCGCCCGAACCGCCGCCGACCGCGCGCCGCCACCGACCAGGATGGCCCGCGAGACGACCACGCCCTGCGCGACCAACGCGTCGACGCCGTCGGCCAGACCGCAGAGCAACCCCTCGACGGCGGCGCGCGCGACGTGCGCCGGGGTCAGGTTGGCCAGCCGCAGCCCGTGCAACGCGCCGGTCGAGTCGGGACGGTTCGGTGTGCGCTCGCCTTCGAGGTACGGGACGAGCGCCATCCCGCCGGCGCCGGCGGGCGCGCTCAACGCCAACCGGGCCAGCTCGGCATGATCGACCCGCAGCAAGGCGGCCGCCGCGTCGAGCACCTGGGCCGCATTGATCATCGCGATCAGCGGCAGGTATTCGCCGGTGGCCGACGCGAAGCCGGCCACCGTGCCACTCGCATCGGCGGCCGGGGTCGCGCTGATCGCGCAGACCACGCCGGACGTCCCGATCGACACGACCACGTCCCCGGCCATCGCCCCGACGCCGAGCGCCGCGGCCGCGTTGTCACCGCTGCCGGGACCGAGCAGCCACCGCGGTACCGGCGATCGTCCCGCCCGATTCGGACGGCCCGAGCACGCGCGGCACGATCGGCTCGTGGCCGAGCGCGAGGTGCAGCAGATCCGGGCGATAGCGCTCGGCAGCCGGCGACCAGTACCCCGTCCCGCTCGCATCGCCGCGGTCCGTCACGAGGGTGTCGATCCCGGCCGCGCCCGACAGGCGCCAGGTCAGCCAGTCGTGCGGCAGGCAGACGGCGGCCGTCCGCGCCGCGTTGGCCGGTTCGTGATCACGCAGCCAGCGCAGCTTGGCGACCGTGAACGACGCGACGGGCACCAGACCGACGGCGTCCGCCCAGGCCTGCGGTCCACCGAGGTCGGCGATGAGGTCGGTCGCCGCGGCCGCCGATCGCGTGTCGTTCCAGAGCAACGCGTCGCGGACGACGGCGCCGTTCTCGTCGAGGCAGACCATGCCGTGCTGCTGGCCGCCGATGGCGAGCGCGGCCACGTCGTGGAGCCCGCCGGCGTCGGCGATGGCCGCCTGCAGGGCGACCCACCAGGCCTCGGGGTCGACCTCAGTTCCGTCCGGGTGCGGCGCCCGACCGGACCGGACGAGTTCACCGGTCGCCGCGTCACGGACAACCACCTTGCAGGACTGCGTCGAACTGTCGATTCCGGCAACGAGCGTCATAGGGCAATGATCGCCGACGCGGCGGCCCGAGTGGACACGCGCGCACCGAGCGAACGCCTATGGCAGCTCACTCGGTGCGCAAGAGTCCACTCGGCCGCCGCCCTCGGGTCGGAAGATACCGCTGTCATCTAGCCCCGAGCAGATGCTGCAGAGCCAGCTGATTGAGTCGAACGAAACCGTACTCGCGCTGGCCCGCCTTGTCTGGATCGAAGTCCTCGAAGGCGCTGCGGTCGGCGAGCAGATCGTCGACCGTCTCGCCCGGCGTGAGCGTCGGGGTCGAGAGCGACGCGACGCCAGCCTGCTCGAGTGCCTCGGCCACCTCGGGGTCGGCGCGATACGCGGCGGCCCGTTCGCGCAGCAGCAGGTAGGTGTTCATGTTGGCCGCCGCCGACTGCCAGACGCCCTCGATCCCCTCGGTGCGGGACGGCTTGTAGTCGAAGTGGCGCGGACCGTCGTACGCCGGCGCCCCGTTCGGGCCACCGTTCTCGAGCAGGTCGACCAGCGCGAACGCGTTGAGCAGATCGCCGTGGCCGAAGACGAGGTCCTGGTCGAACTTGATCCCTCGCTGCCCGTTGAGGTCGATGTGGAACAGCTTGCCCGCCCACAGGGCTTGCGCGATGCCGGCCGCGAAGTTCAGGCCGGCCATCTGCTCGTGCCCGACCTCGGGGTTCACGCCGACCATGTCGCTGTGTTCGAGCTGCTCGATGAACGCGAGGGCGTGGCCGACGGTCGGCAGCAGGATGTCGCCACGCGGCTCGTTCGGCTTGGGCTCGATCGCGAAGCGCAGGTCGTACCCCTTCTCGATGACGTAGGACGCCAGCAGGTCCAGGCCTTCGCGATAGCGGTCGAGCGCGGCGCGGATGTCCTTCGCGCCGTCGTACTCGGCCCCCTCGCGTCCGCCCCAGAACACGTAGGTCTTGGCGCCGAGCTCGGCGGCCAGGTCGAGATTGCGGATGACCTTACGGAGCGCGAAGCGCCGAACACCTCGGTCGTTGCTGGTGAAACCGCCGTCCTTGAACACCGGGTGCGTGAACAGGTTGGTCGTCAACATCGGGGTCGCGAGGCCCGTCTCGGCCAGCGCGTCCTTGAAACGGGCGATCAACCGGTCGCGCTCGCCGGTCGCGGTTCCGAACGGGATGAGGTCGTCGTCGTGGAAGGTGATGCCCCACGCGCCGAGCTCCGCGAGCCGGTGCACCGCCTCGACCGGGTCGAGGGCCGGCCGGGTCGCGTCGCCGAACGGGTCGCGGCCCTGCCACCCGACCGTCCACATTCCGAAGCTGAAGTGGTCGTCGCGAGTCGGCTCGAGCATCGTTGCTCCTAATTTGTTTAGAGCGAGAACTTATTCGGAGGTTACCCAGCCACTGACCCCTGGGCAAGACCTCGGGGCGCTAGCGTCCGCTGTGTGCGATGGGACGAGGTCGGCGGGTCGGCGCTGATCGCCGCCGTGCCTGACCCGGCCGCCGCGCACGCAGCCGCCGCGAGCTGACGTCGTTTTCGGTGTCCCCACGACGGAAACGCAGTCAGATCCGCTCGGACCCGGTGTCGCGGGCCCACCGGACAGTGCCAGGATCGAGCCATGACCAATCCGCGCGCGGGTCAACCGGCCGAACGGGCCGACCTCGTCGACATCGCCTCCCTCGTCACCGCCTACTACTCGGAGCACCCCGATCCGTCGGTGGCCGCCGCAGCGCGTCACGTTCGGAACATCCGGCCATCGTGGTTCGTCGCTGTCGACGACCTTCAACGAGGACCACATCGTCGCCACCAGTCAGGCGATCTGCGAGTACCGGCGCGCGCAGGGCATCGACGGTCCGCTCTACCTCGGCTCCGACACGCACGCGCTGTCCGAACCGGCGACGGTCTCGGCCCTCGAGGTGTTCGCGGCCAATGACGTCACGGTGCTCGTCGACTCGCGGGGCGGCTACACGCCGACACCCGCCGTGTCGCGGGCGATCCTCGTCCACAACGCCGCTCAGCGGCGCCCGGGCCGATGGTGTCGTCGTCACGCCGTCGCACAACCCACCCGGCGACGGCGGCTTCAAGTACAACCCGCCGGACGGAGGCCCGGCCGGCACCGAGATCACGGGCTGGATCCAGGACCGCGCGAATGCCCTTATCGAAGCAGGCCTTTCGGGCGTCAAACGAATTCCGTACGCGCGGGCCCGCGCATTGGCGCACGGCTTCGACTTCCTGGGCGAGTACGTCGGCCGCCCTCGATCAGGTCGTCGACCTGGCCGCGGTCGAAGGGCGCCGGCGTGCGCATCGGCGCCGACCCGCTCGGCGGTGCGAGTGTCGGCTACTGGGGCGAGATCGGCGACCACTACGGCCTCGAGCTGACGGTCGTGAACCCCGACGTCGACAAGACGTTCGGTTTCATGACCCTCGACTGGGACGGCAAGATCCGCATGGACTGCTCGTCCCCGTCCGCCATGGCCTCGCTGATCGCCCGTCAGCACGAGTTCTCGATCGCCACCGGAAACGACACCGACGCCGACCGGCACGGCATCGTCACGCCGGACGGCGGCCTGATGAACCCCAACCACTACCTGGCCGTCGCGATCGGCTACCTCTACGCACACCGCGACGGCTGGCCGACCGACTGCGCCATCGGCAAGACACTCGTCAGCTCGTCGATGATCGACCGGGTCGCCGCCTCGCTGGGCCGGCGGCTGCTGGAGGTGCCGGTCGGCTTCAAGTGGTTCGTTCCCGGCCTGCTCGACGGCTCGGTCGGATTCGGCGGTGAAGAGAGCGCGGGTGCGTCCTTCCTGCAGCGCGACGGTTCGGTGTGGACGACCGACAAGGACGGCATCATCCTGTGCCTGCTGGCCTCGGAGATAACTGCTGTCACTGGGAAAACCCCGTCGGAGCTCTATCGGGAACTGACCGAGGTGAACGGCTCGCCGGCGTACGCCCGCGTCGATTCGCCCGCGACCCGGGAGCAGAAGGCGATCCTCGGCAAGCTGTCGCCCGAGCAGGTCACCGCCGACGAACTGGCCGGCGAGCCGATCATCGCGAAGCTGACGGCGGCCCCCGGCAACGGAGCGAGCATCGGCGGCTTGAAGGTCGTGAGCGAGTCGGGCTGGTTCGCGGCCCGTCCGTCCGGAACCGAGGACGTCTACAAGCTCTACGCCGAGTCGTTCCAGGGCCCGGAGCACCTCGCCCGCATCCAGGACGAGGCGCGCGCCATCGTCTCGGCCGCGCTGGCGTCGTAACCGGCCGTCCGACATGGCAGGCTCGCACTGTGAGCGAGCCACGGGACGTCGACCTCGACCTTGACGGCGAGCCGACGCTCGCCTCCGTCGACGAGGCGACCGAGGCCGAAGGCCGGCCGGCCGATGGCGCCGACTCGTCCGACCGCCGCGACGGCACGGGCACAGCAAGCCGGGACGTCACCGACTCGCCCGCCGTGCCCGCGTCAGCGAGCACCGAGCGCCCGCACCGTCGGCTGATCCTCGGCAAGCGACGCTCGATCGTGGCCAGTGCCGTGCTGTTCTCGATCGGCGCCGGACTGGCCTACCTGCTGCTGCTCGCGTTCGAGAAGTTGCGCACCGTCCTGATCATGTTGACGCTGGCGCTGCTCATCGCGCTGACCCTCGAGCCGCTCGTCAAGGTCCTGCATCGGCGGTTCATGCCCCGCTGGGCCGCCGCTTTGGTGGCGTGGCTGCTCGCCGTCGTCGTGATGGTGGCGCCGATCGTCCTGGCCGTGGATGCCGCGAGCTCCCAGCTGCCCACGCTCATCAAGGACGTCCCGAACCTGATCACGAACGCGGAGTCGCACCTCGGCAGCCTCGGCAATCGACTGCAATCGCTTACGAAAGGTTCGACCGGCACGTCCGGTGTCTCGGCCGATCGAGTTCTGACGTACGTGCTGACCGGCGGTCAAGTGATCTTCGACGCTTTTGCCGACACCGTCGTGGTGGCCGCGCTGACGCTCTGGCTGACCATTGCCATGCCGAGTCTCACCGAAACCTTCTACCGGCTGGTGCCGCGCAGCCGCCGCCCGCAGGTCGAGACGATCACCAGTGACGTGCTGGATCAGGTCAGCAAGTTCATGCTCGCCAACGTGCTGACGTCGGTGCTCGCCGGTGTCGCGACGTGGGCGTGGGCGCTGGGCTGGGGGATCCCGTACTCGGTGCTGCTCGGCTCACTGGTCGCCATCCTCGACCTCATTCCGACGGTCGGATCGACGATCGGCGGCATAGTCGTCAGCCTCGTCGCGCTGTCGGTGGGCCTGCCTACCGCAATCGCAACCGCCGTGTTCTACACGGCATTCCGCCTCCTCGAGGACTACGTGATCCAACCTCGAGCGATGCGCTACAGCGTCGAACTCCCCGGCGTGATCACCGTCCCGGCCGTGCTCGTCGGCGGCGCGATCCTGGGGATTCCGGGCGCGCTGTTCGCGGTGCCCGTCGCTCTCGTTGCGCGGGCCCTGATTCGCGACGTCGCGCTGCCGGCTCTCGAACGAAGCTGACCACCGCGCGTCCGGGAGCGGGACCGCGGGGCCGGGCGCGCGGCTGACTCGCGGCCCGCGAGCCGACCGTCACCAATCGGGGCTCGCCGGCGATGACTCGTCGAAGCGGGCAGCACCGGGCAGCCTCGCGAGCCTCGGCGGCTTTTCCTTAACCGGGGCCTTACCCATAGGATCAGGCGGCTCACTGTTCATGGCTGCGTCCACACGGCATTCTTTGACTGGCATCCACCCGCATGACCTGCGATCACCCGAGGATCGGCCACATGATCGAGACGGATGAACTCACCGAGTTCGATCTGGCGGTCTACGCGTCGGTCATCCCGCCGCCCGGTCTCAGCGTCGAATCGCTCGAACACGCACTCAATCGGTCCCACGTCGACGTCATGAGTTCGCTCACCCGGCTGGCCGAGGTCTGCCTCGTGCGTCGGGACGACGACCTCCGCTACATCGCGGTCAGCCCCGGGCTGGCCGAGGCCGAGGCCCTCGGCCGGGAAGAACTCGAACTCAGCGCGCGGCGGGCGAGCGTCGAGTCCCGCCGCAACGCGATCCGCAAGGTGTTGCCTAGTTGGACGGGCAGCATCCGGACGCAGATCGACGCGGCCGCGGTCGACGTGATCACCGATCCGGACGCCATCGCCAACGTCCTGATGCACTTCGCCGAGCGGAGTCAGCGCGAAGTCCTGTCGGTCGCTCCCGGTCGGGGCGCGAGCCGCGTCGACCTGCGCACGACCCGGATGGCCAATATCTACTCACTCGATCGCGGCGTCCGGACGCGCGCGCTGTACCAGCATTCGGCGATGCGCGACCGCTCGACGCGGGCTCTGCTGATCGAACTCGCCGAGCACGGCGCGCGCATCCGGACCACCTCGTCGGTTCCGGGGCGGAGTCTGGTCATCGATCGCGAAGTCGCGTTGCTGCCGATTCCCACCGACGACCCGGCCACTCCGGGCCTGGCCATCGTCCGCGAGCCGAACGTCATCGCGTGGATCGTCGCGTCCTTCGAGCAGCTTTGGTCGGAAGCGACGACGCTCGAGGATCTGCTCGGGACCGCGAACGCCGGCGGTGAACTCGATCAAACCCGCGCCGCGATCCTGCGGCTGATGGGCGAGGGCGAGAAGGACGAGGCGATCTCGCGGCGGCTGTCGATCTCCGTCCGCACCTGTCGTCGGCACATCGCCGACTACATGGCGCAGGTCGGCGCGACGAGCCGCTTCCAGGCCGGCGTCATCGCGGCCCGCGAGGGTCACCTCGACCATCCGATCGGCTGACCGGCCCCATTCATGCCGGACGTCGAACTCGCGGATCTGGTCGCGGCGGCCGCCGACCTCGCCGACGGCCCGGGCCGACGGATCCTCGGCATCACCGGCGCACCCGGCGCCGGAAAGTCCGTCCTGGCCGCGCTGCTCGCGGAGGCGCTCGGTGATCGCGTGGCCATCGCGGGCATGGACGGCTTCCACCTCGCCCAGGCCGAGCTGCAGCGACTCGGACGGGCGCCCCGCAAGGGCGCGCCCGACACCTTCGACGCGAGCGGCTTCGTCGCGCTGTTGCGGCGGCTGCGGGCGGCTGACGAGCCGGTCGTCTACGCCCCGCGCTTCGACCGTTCGCTCGAGGAACCGATCGGCTCATCGGTGCCGATCCGATCCGACGTGCCGTTGGTGATCACCGAAGGCAACTACCTGCTGCTCGCGGACGGGCCCTGGACGGATGTGCTCGGGCTACTGGACGAGTGCTGGTTCGTCGATGTCGACGACGCCGTCCGACTCGAACGACTCATCGCCCGACACGTCGCGTACGGCCGGTCGGCGGCTGACGCGCGCGAGCGAAGCCTTGGCTCGGACATGCGCAACGCGACGATCATCGCCGCCGGTCGTAGCCGGGCGACGCGGGTCGTGCAGGTGCCTACGATCGCCGGGCTGAGCGGACTCACGTAGCCACAGCCCGGATCCGGGCTTGGTAGGCGCCCCGCGCTGCTAGAGGATGTCGGCATGGCTCGCTCCGCTCGCCTGGTTCGCCGGATCGCTCGCTCGTCGGTCCGTCGCTTCCGCCGCGGCTGGCGCGCGTCGCTCGCACGAACCGTCCGCCTCACCGGCGCGGCCACGGCCGCCTACGTCGTCGCGGACGTGTTGCTCGAAAAGGGGTCTCTGCACGATTCGCGGCCGATCCTCGCCACACTGACGGCCCTGCTCATCGTCCAGGTCACCCTCGTCGGGACGGTGTCGGACACGCTCAAGCGCATCGCCAGCGTCATGGCCGGGGTCAGTGTGGCGATCGTGTTCTCGTCGTTCGCGGCGTTCAACGTCGTCACGTTGACGGTGCTGATCGCGGCGTCGCTGACCGTCGGGCAGATCCTGCGGCTCGGCCCGCACCTGCTCGAGGTGCCGATCAGCGCGATGCTCGTCCTGAACCTGGGCGGATCGGAGACGGCGGCGGGTGGCCGGATCGTCGAGACGATCATCGGGGCGGCCGTCGGACTGCTGGTCAACCTGGTCTTCCCACCCCAGCTCCAGAAGCAGAGCGTCGGTGCGGCGATCGAGCACTTCGCGCTCGAACTCGGCGAGCTGCTCGACGCCGTCGCGGACGAGATCGTCGACGAGCTGCGCCCGGAACGCGCCGAGCAGTGGTTGGCCGATGCCCGTCAACTATCGGCGTCGGTTGCCGACCTCGACCGACGGCTGGCCGAGGGCGAGCAGAGCCGCCGGCTCAATCCCCGGGCGCTCGGGCAGGTCGACGCCGGGCCGGATCTGCGGTCGGGGTTGAACGCGCTCGAGCATTCGGCGGTGGCCTTGCGGGCGCTGTACCGCTCGATCGCCGATCGAGCGCGCGAGCAGCCCGACGGCGAACAGGTCTACGGCGCTGAGGTGCGTGGCATCCTCGGGGTCCTGCTGCAAGATATTGCCGGTGCGATAAGGGCGTTCGGTGCACTCGTCCAAGCCGAGTCGATGCTCGACGTGATCGCACCGGGCGACGAACCGGGCGCCGACGTTCGACCCGATCACGTCCAGAAGGCCCTCGACGACGTGCGCGAGGCCCAGGTCCGACTCACCGAGCTGCTGCTGGTCGATCCCCACGATCAGCCGGAACTGTGGGCGTTGCACGGTTCGTTACTGGCGGCGGTCGATCGCGTGCTGCGCGAGCTGGACGTCGAGCGGCGGCAGCGCGACCGGGCCCGGCGGTTGCAGGAGCACGCCGAACGGCCCACCGCCCAATTGCGAGCGGTGGTCGAGCGCCCGATCTGGCCGCGCCGGATCCCCTGATCCCGTCAGCCGTCGCGCAGGTTTCGCAGGTCCTTGGTGAAGCGACGGGAGCGCGCGCCCAGCCGTCCGAAGAACTCGGCGTCGCACGCTTCGACGGCCTGATTGGCCCGGCTGGCCAGTGCCGCGCCGGCGCGAGTGACCACCAGGGCGCGCGCTCGCGCGTCGACCGGGTGCGGCTCGCGGGTCAGGTAGCCGGCCGACTCGAGGACGCGCAGGACCTGCGAGGTCATCATCGGATCGGTGGCCGCGTGGTCGGCGAGTCGTCGTTGGGTGACGGGGCCTTCGGCGTCGAGCCAGGTGAGGGACGCGAGCAGGACGAACTGCACGTGGGTGAGGCCGTACGGCTTGAGCGCGGCGCGTTGGGCCGCCTGCCAGCGATTGCTCACCTGCCACAACAGCAGGCCCGGACTGTCGTCGGCGTCGGCGTGCCCGGACGTCAGCGCCCGGGACGGGGTCACGCGGCCTGCGACTGATCGCGCTCGGCGGCCGCGGCGAGACGCTCGAGATCCGGTTGGACGGACGCGACGAGGCCCTTGCCGAGAATCAGCTTCCAGAGGGGCGCCAGCGGGCCGGCCATGCTGATCGTGACGTCGACCGTGCAGCCGCCGTCGGGCTTCTCGGTGACGAGATGCGCGAAGGTCAGGCGCGCGCCGAACAGCTTCGACACGTCGACGAACTCCCGTCCGCGCACGAGCCGCTCGACGACGAACGCGACCTTCGGGCCGCCCTTCGGCTTGAGCGTGCCGGTGGCGCCCGCCTGGAAGGGACCGTCGAGGCGCACCCATTCGGTGTCGAGATTCCATTCGGGCCAGGTGGCCATGTCGGCCCACCGTTCGAAGAATGCGCTGGCGGGCGCGGCTGAACTGACGCGGGCGGTGGCGAGTGGGCTCATGAATTTAGTATGCACGCTTAGTACATGGTTGGCAAGAGGTCGCCGTCGCCTGCCGGGTGAAAGACTGATCGGCATCAGCAGCTGAACCGAGGTGATGTCGATGCCCGGGCCGACCCGTGGATTCGTCGGACGCCGCCGTCCGGACAATCGCGATCGGCTGCCGCCGGGGCAGTACGACACCGGCCGCGACTTCCCCGTCCTCACCGCCGAAGCGACGCCGCGGCTGAAGACCGAGCGCTGGACCATGACGGTGGACGGGCTGGTCGAGACGCCCAGCACGTGGACGTGGGGCGAGATCCACCAGCTGCCTGAGTCGACCTATCGTGGCGACATCCACTGCGTCACGACCTGGTCGAAGTTCGACGTGACGTTCGGCGGGGTGAGCGTCGATGTCGCTATTGGCCGCGGCCGGCCCGAAGCCCGAGGCGACGCACGTCCTCGCGACATCGACGACCGGCTACACGACGAACCTGCCACTGGCGCACCTGATGAACGGGCAGGCCTGGATCGTCTGGACGTACGACGGGCGGCCGCTGCCGACCGAGCACGGCGGTCCGGTGCGGCTGCTCGTCCCGCATCTGTACTTCTGGAAGAGCGCGAAGTGGGTCACGAAGTTGACCCTGCTCGACCATGATGTGCAGGGCTTCTGGGAGCGCAACGGCTATCACGACCTCGGCGATCCGTGGCGTGAGCAGCGTTACCAGGGCGACTGATGACCGGTGCCGGTGCGCCGATTCCCGTGCAACCGCCGAGTGGTTGGTCGACCGCCGTTGTTCGGGATATCGAGCATCCGACGGCCCGATCGGTGCGCCTGCGGCTCGACGTGCCGGGCCGCGTGCCGCACGTCCCCGGTCAGCACTACGTCGTCCGGCTCACCGCTGAGGACGGCTACACCGCGTCCCGCTCGTACTCGGTCGCGTCGACAACGGCCGATCCGTTGCTCGAGCTGTACGTCGAACGCTTCGACGACGGCGAGGTTTCGGGTTACCTCGGCGATATCGCCCGGGTCGGGCGACGAGTTCGAGGTCCGCGGGCCGATCGGCGGCTGGTTCGTCTGGGACGGCGCCCGGCCCGCGCTCTTGATCGGCGGCGGGACGGGCGTCGTGCCGCTGATCGCGATGCTGCGGCAGGCCCGCGAACTCGACCGGCTCGACCTCGTGCACATCGCCGTCTCGGCCCGGACGTTGGCCGAATTGCCTTACGCGGGCGAGCTGTTCGACGCCGGCGCTGTGATCGTCCTGACTCGCGAACCGAATCCGGCCGGGCGCCCGGCCGCCCGCCTCGAAACGAAGGACGTCGCGCCGCTGGTGGTCAGCGACGCGACGCCCTACATCTGCGGATCGGCCGGCTTCGCCGAGGCGGCCACCGAGATCCTCGTCGACCTGGGCGTGCCGCCCGGGACGATCCGGGTCGAACGGTTCGGCCCGACGAGCTGACGAGCGCCTCAGGCGGCGACGGCAGTCGCCGCTTCGTCGGCGCTCACAAGCGCATCGCGGACGATGTCGGCGACATCGCCGACCAGGCGGATGTCCAGCGCCTGCCGGACCTCCTCGGGCACATCGTCCAGATCCGGTTCGTTGCGAGCCGGCAGGAAGATCGTCTTCAGCCCGGCCCGTTGCGCGGCCATGAGCTTCTGCTTCACCCCGCCGATCGGCAGCACCCGACCGTTCAGCGTGACCTCACCGGTCATGCCGACGTCCGAGCGCACCGGTCGACCGGTCGCCAGGGAGGCCAGCGCCGTCACCATGGTGACGCCCGCCGACGGCCCGTCCTTCGGCACCGCACCGGCCGGCACGTGCACGTGGAACGTCCGGTCGAGCGGCGGACGGCTCGATGCCGAGCGCGGACGCGTGGGCCCGCACGTACGACAGGGCGATCTGCGCGGACTCCTTCATGACGTCGCCGAGCTGGCCGGTGAGGGTCAGGCCCGACGTTGCCGTCGCCGCGGTCGGCGCGGCCGCCTCGATGAACAGCACGTCCCCGCCCATTCCAGTGACGGCGAGGCCGGTCGCCACGCCGGGCACGGACGTGCGCTCCGCCGATTCGGGCGTGAAGCGCGGCCGTCCCAGGTAGTCGCGAAGCGACGAAGTGCCGATCGACAAAGGTGATTCGGCGCCGGCGGCCAACTTGGTTGCCACCTTGCGCAGCACCTTGCCCAGCGCCCGCTCGAGCTGCCGCACGCCCGCCTCGCGGGTGTAGTCGGCGGCGATCTCGCGCAGCGCCTCGTCGTCGATGGTCACGTCGGTCGCGTCGAGCGCGGCCCGTCGACAGCTGCCGGGGCAGCAGGTGGTCGCGAGCGATGACGACCTTGTCGTCCTCGGTGTAGCCGTCGAGGGTGACGAGCTCCATGCGGTCGAGCAGGGCCGGCGGGATCGATTCGATCGTGTTCGCCGTGGCGATGAACAGCACGTCGGAGAGGTCGAGTTCGATCTCGAGGTAGTGGTCGCGGAACGTGTGGTTCTGCGCCGGGTCGAGCACTTCGAGCAGGGCCGCGGCCGGGTCGCCGCGGAAGTCGGACCCGAGCTTGTCGACCTCGTCGAGCAGGACGACCGGGTTCATCGTCCCGGCCTCGGTGATCGCCCGGACGATCCGACCGGGCAACGCCCCGACGTACGTACGGCGGTGGCCGCGGATCTCGGCCTCGTCGCGCACGCCACCCAGGGCGACCCGCACGAACTTGCGGTCGAGGGCCCGCGCGACGCTCTCGCCGAGCGACGTCTTGCCGACTCCGGGCGGGCCGGCGAGGGCCAGCACGGCGCCGGAGCCCCGGCCGCCGACGACCTCGAGGCCGCGCGACGGCCCGCCGGGCCCGGACGGCCAGGTACTCGACGATGCGGTCCTTGACGTCGTCCAGGCCGTGGTGGTCGGCGTCGAGCACCTCGCGGGCCGCGCTCACGTCGGTGCGGTCGGTCGTGCGGCTCGTCCAGGGCAGTTCGAGGACGGTGTCGAGCCAGGTGCGGATCCAGCCCGGACTCCGGGCTCTGGTCGCTGGCCCGTTCGAGCTTGCCGACCTCACGCAGCGCCGCTTCGCGGACCTTCTCGGGCAGCTCGGCCGCCTCGACACGGGCCCGGTAGTCGTCGGCCCCTTCGGGCTCGCCCTCACCGAGCTCCTTGCGGATCGCGGCCAGTTGCTGGCGCAGCAGGAACTCGCGCTGGCTCTTCTCCATGCCGTCGCGAACGTCGTCGCGGATCTTGTCGGTCACCTCGACCTCGGCCAGGTGCTCGCGCGTCCACTCGATCAGATCGCGCAACCGCTGCTCGACGTCGGGCGTCTCGAGCAGCTGGCGCTTCTGCTCGATGCTGAGGTAGGGCGCCCAGCCGGCGGTGTCGGCGAGCGTCGAGGGGTCGGTGATCTGCTTGACCGAGTCGATGATCTGCCAGGCGTTGCGGCGTTCGAGCACGGCGACGACCAGCGCCTGGTATTCACCCGCGAGGTGCTGGATGTCCTCCGTCACCTCGGGGTTGCTGACCAGCTCGGCCTCGACCCACAGGGCCGCGCCGGGGCCGGTCACGCCGTTGCCGATGCGCGCGCGGGCCTCGGCCCGCAGCACGGCGGCCGGCGCACCTCCGGGGAGTCGGCCGATCTGCTCGATCGTCGCCACGACGCCGTACGTCGGGTAACGGTCGCCCAGGCGCGGCGCGAGCAGCAGCGTGTCGTCGGCGCCGGCGCGGGCGGCGTCGATCGCGGCCCGGGCGGCGTCGTCGAGCTCGACGGGCACGACCATGCCGGGCAGCACGACCTCGTCAGCGAGCGAAAGCACCGGAAGGCGCAGGGTTTCGGTCAGGTTTTCGGTCACGGAGTCACCATCCACAGGTTGAGTCACACCGACTCAAGTAGTGATGGCGCCCGGTTGTTCCCCCACCGACCGCACCGTCCGCCGACAGCGAACGCCGGCCAACAGCCGACTACGCGGCCAGCATTTTCTGGACGGCCTGCCGAGTGACGCCCAGTTCGCGCGCGATGTCGGACTGCGAGACCCCGTCGTCCAGCAGCGACTGCATCAGCTCGCGCCGCTCGGTCGAGAACTGGCGGGCCAGCCGGGTGTGCTCGATGGCCTGCGCACGGACCTCTTTGATCCGGTTAATCGTCGCAACGTGCCGGTCAGCAATCGGTGACATGGCAACAGCGTGCGCCCAGCGGACGCACGCTGTCAACTACCGGTTGTCAGTTGCCGGGATCACGCGGGCGCGGGGTTGTCGACGTTGATCGCCTCGCCGCCCTTGCCGGTCGAGTTGTACGTATAGACGTTGTACGCGTTGTCGCCGTTGCGGCAGTCGTACGGAAGGGTCTTCGAGCCGTTGGCCGGGAGCGGGCCGACCCCGCCGCTGGTCTTGGGGTCGACACCGGGCTCGACGATGCCGGTCGCCACGATCCAGACCTCGGTCCCGTACTTGCTGGTGTAAGTGATCTTCACGTGGCCGTTCTGGTTCGTGCGGTTCGTGCAGTCCGGAGCGCCTTCGGCGTTCAGGATGTAGGGCAACGGTGGTGCCGAGCTGCTCGTGGCGTGGCTGGCGCTGCTGGTCGTCGGGTGGCTGGTCGTGTGGGTCACCGTGGCGGTCGAGGTCTTCGTGGCCGTTGCCGTCGTCGGTGTGGTCGAGGCCCCGTCGGTGAGGACGACCGATGACGGCGGCAGCACCGGAGTGTCGGAGTCGCTCACAACCGCCGAGCTGGAGCTGACGGCGACGGTGTCGGACGCGACCGACGCTGCCGACAGGGAGCCGTTCTGCGTGCCGTTGCCGGTCGTCGAGGTGCTGCAGGCCACCAGTGCGAACGCGGTCGCCGTCACGGACGCGGCGCCGAAGATCTTGGCAATGCGGTTCATGAAGATTCCTTCTCTACTCGGCGGCGCGCTCGCGCTGCTCTCAAGGACTGAGAGGGATCGCCTTCGGGATTCTGACAGTTTTCTGGTGATCAGTTGATCTCTCCGATCATCTGCGTGGCGAGCGTCTCGACCGCGAGCTGGAAGTACCCCGAACCGTCCATCCAGAAGTCCGAATGACGGCCGGGCGGCAGGAACGTCGTGGCTCCGTCCGGACGGGTGAAGCGGGGCGGGTCGGGGCTGTGCCACTCCCAGCCCGTTGGTCCGACGATGGGCGGGCGGTCGGGCACGACACCGGGCGGGCACGGCTTGTCCGAGTCCGGACGGGGGTCGCTGCCCGTCGGCACGACGTACGGATCGGGTCCGGCCGTGGCCTGCCCGCCCAGGTAGTCGGTGTACCGCCAGAGGTTGCGCCAACGCGGCGAACCCGCGCCCGGCTTGGTGAGCAGGCCTTGCAGCCGGTGCAGCTCGGGCGGCCCGAAGTACACCGGGAAGTACCGCCCGTAGAGCCGTCGCATGACGTTGCCGAATGTCATGTAGCTCACACGTGCGAGCATGGTGTCCCGCGACGCGGCCGACGACGGCGCCGGGTCGTTCGCGCCGAGCTGGAACAGCGCCGCCGCCCCGATGACGACGCCCTGGCTGTGGGTGGTGAGCACGACCGGGTGTTCGGGGATGTGCGCGCTGATGCGCGTGACCAGGTCCGGCACGGTCCGCTCGGCGTAGCACGGTGCGGCCAATGGGTGGGCGGCGCGCGGCCAGAACGAGGCGACGTCCCAGAGGATGCCGACCGACCGTCGCGTCGCGGCGGCCCGGAACGCCAGCGAACCCAGGACGACGAGGCCGACCAGCGTCAGGATGGCCAGGTAGGCGCCGGTGCCCTGCAGCGAGATGACCGACAGGAACCCGGGTGTCGCCTGACCGACCACCGACGAGTGAGCCGGGTTGATCCGGTCGGCGATGTGGTTCGCGACCGACCAGCCCAGCACGTGCTCGCCGAACAGCAGGACCCCGAAGGCCACGCTGATCAGCGAGCCGACCAGGACGAGCGTGCCCACGACCGGCGGCGCGTAGTCGACCAGCCGGCCGAACATCATGTCTCGTTCGATGCTGGTGCGCCGCGCGGCGTCCTCTCCCGCCGCGGCGCCGTAGTCGCGCGCAACCGCGTCGGGCGGAACGAGCCGGACGCGTCGCCACGGCCAGATGCCGGCCGTCCGCCACACGAGCCCGCCCAGGACGACCACGGCGACGACGAGCCCCGCGACCGCGTAGCTGTAGGCGAGCGTCGCGCAGCGCACGACCTCGGGCAGCGCGAACACCTTGTAGGTCGCCGACACCTGGCCGAAGCCGGGCTTCAGTGAGCCCGTGTGCAGCCACGCCGACGCGAACAGGTACGTGCCGGCCGAGAACACCGATCCGAGAAACGCGCCCGCGACGCCCAGCACGCTCGTGCCCATCCCGCGGAACCCGGGTCGCAGCTCCCGATGATCGCCGATCGGCCCGTAGCCGGTCGCGTGATGGCTGGCCCACGAGACGACCCCGAGCAGGACGAGGAGCAACACCGACTCGAACAGGAAGATGGCGAGGAACGTGGCCGCGTATCCCGGCAGCCCGCCCGCCGGCACCCGGGCCGATCCCGAGGCACCCGCGGTGAAGTAGCGGGCGTTGAGCCAGCTCGGCGCGAATTCGAGCAAGAGCGCGGTCGTCACGCCGACCGCACCGATCAGCGCCCACATTCCGTAGTTCGCGAGCCGCCAACCTTTGAGGTCGGCTTTGCTCACATACGACGGGACGGCCAGGACGACGAGCCCGTACGCGAGAACCGCCAGGCAGAACAGACCGATCCAGTGCGTGTGCAGCTCGAGCCACAGGATCCGTCCAGCGTTGCCCCAGCCGGTCGGATCATCGCCGGACAGCTGCCACGGACGTTCGAACGCGCCGGCGACGAGCCAGAGCACCGCGATCGCGCCGACCTGCAGATGAACCTGGCGCAGGCGCCGCACCTGGAACTCGTTGTTCCACATGTCGACCGACGACAGCCCGTCCTGGACGGGCGCCGACCCGCTCGCCGCGTGGTCGGACGAGTCGGCCGGGTCCGGCAGCCTCGTGATCGTCGCGTGGACCATCTCGTACTGGTTGATCGTGCGCTGGCTGAGCTGCCACAGAACGACCAGCACCAGCAAGGGGATCAGCGCGCCCAGGGCCAGGCGATGCTCGGTCGAGAGCCCGTGATGGCGGACGCCGTTCGCGTCCCACGTGCCGAACAGCTTGGTGAAGATCCAGTGCGGGCTGGCCTTCGAGCAACGGTCGCCGCCGCCGCATTGCCAGCCGATCAGGTCGAGGCCCACCCCGGCCGTCGACAGCACGAGCAGCACCGTCAACAGCAGGGCCAGTATCCGCGACAGGTACCAGATCACCCGTCCCGATAGGGACATTCCTTCCGATGCCGTGGGATCACGCGGGCGCGCCCGGGGCGCGACGTTCGCGAGCGTGAACGGCAGCAGCACCAACCAGAGCGCCCGGCCCGGTGAGCCCGACGTCAGGCCGCCCCAGTTGTAGCCCTCGAGCTCGGCGGCCGGATGCCGTTGTGCGGCAAAGACATTCGGGGCCCGGTCGCGGCGCTCGGATGGCAGACGCGGACGGTAGAACCCGGCAATCGCATTGCCGGCGACCTGCTCGACCAGCGGCCGGTCGAGCAGCGACGAGGGACTCGTGCCGGATACGCCGTGCACTCGCAGTTCGATGACGTCGTTCGCGTCCACGCGGCCCCCTCGGTGGGCTCACAGGATACCCAGAGGAATGGCGCGGCCGGCAGGCCCAATAGGGCCGACTTCTACGGCTGATCCGCGTCGCCGAGGCCCCGCTCGAGCGCCCAGCGGGTCAGCTCGACCCGATTGTGCAGCTGCAGTTTGCGCAGGGTGTTCTGGACGTGGTTCTGCACGGTACGGTGCGACAACACCAACCGCTCGGCGATCTGGCGGGCGGTGAGCCCCTTCGCCACCAGTCGCAGGATCTCGGTTTCGCGTTCGGTGAGCAGTTCCGGCGCGGCGGCCTCTCGCGGTCGAGATGCGCCGGTATTCACCGAGGACGAGCGCGGCCAGGCCCGGTGAGAACACCGCCTCGCCGGCGGCCGTCCGGGCGACCGCGTCGAGCAGCTCGACCCGCTGCGAGGACTTGACGATGTAGCCCCGCGCACCGGCTTTGACCGCTTCCAGCACGTCGGCATCCTCGCCGGACGCCGAGAACATCAACACCCGGATGGACGGATCCGCCGACACCAACTGGCTGGTCGCCTCGCACCCGACGATCCCCGGCAACTGCAGATCCATCAGGACGACGTCCGGCCGGGTCGCGGGGCTGATGCGCACCGCCGTCTCGCCGTCGCCGACCGCGGCCACGACGTCGATCCCGGCCCCGGCGAGGTCCCGCTCCAGGGCGTCGCGCCAGATCGGGTGGTCGTCGACGATCATCAACCTCATCGCGGCACCCGAATCTCGACCTCGGTGCCCGCACCGGGCGACGACGTGATCGACGCCTGGCCGCCGAGCGCCTCCGCGCGGCCGCGGATCGACGCCCGCACACCCAGGCGGCCTTCGTCGGCCGCTTCGGCGAATCGTCCGGCGGCCACGCCGACGCCGTCATCCCGGACGCTCACGCCGACGTCCGAGCCGAGATCCTCGAGAAGTACCCAGGCGCGGGCGTCCGCGCCGGCGTGGCGGCGGACGTTGTCGAGCGCGGCTTCGACGGCGGCGACGAGTTCTTCCCCCCGACTACGGGCCATTCCGACCGGTTGCGCCGGGACCGACACGGTGACGCTGGTCGAGCCGAGTGCGACCAGTCGCGCGGCGATGTCCAGGTCATCTCCGTCGGACGACGCCTCGTGCGCGGCGCTGGTGATCAACGAACGCAGGGCGGCCTCCTGCTCACCGGCCAGCCGGCCGAGCGTCGCCGCCTCACCGCCGAGTTCGACTCCGCGCCGTTGGACGAGCGCGAGAACCTGCAGCACGCCGTCGTGGATGCCGCGGGCCAGCCGGTCCCGTTCGGCCACCGCCGCGCGGGCCGCCGCCGCCGCGGCCAACTCCCGCTCGGCCCGCACCAGCAGCTGGCTCACGTAGCCGACCGTCACGCCGGCCAGCACGAGCAGCACCGAGTTGGCGACCGTGTTCGCATCCCAGCCGGCCCGGACGATCATCGACAGCACGCCCTGCAGGACGGCCGCGACCAGACCGCCCCGCCAACCGAACCGGATGCCGGCCCCCAGCGCCGGCCCGGCCGCCCAGACCGTCGTGAGGGTCGCGGTTCCACCGTGCGCCTGCGCGGTCGTCTCGACCGGGATCGTCGCCAGGGTGAGGACGGCGACCACGACGACATCCGTCACGACGAACCAGCGATCGCCCATCCAACGCCGGGCCGCCGCGAACCCGACGACCGCCGTCCAACCGACGATCACCGCGGCGACCACCAGTCCCAGCGGCGGGTGCCGGTAGGACGAGTGATGACGGACGATGAGCCCGACGCAGAAGGCGCCGGCGAGAACGCGGTACACCAGCGCCGCCCGCCAGAGGGACATCCGCGCGTCCCGCGCTGGCGCGACCCGCGGGACCCGCGCTGGTGACGTCCGGGCATCCACGTCGCGATTGTGCCTGTCGCGCTGAGTATTTCGCTCCATGGCCCGCGGGTGGCCGTCCGATCAGGCTGGGGACATGACAACCAATACGAGCTCCAAGAACACCACCGCGTTCTACGCCCAGGCCGCGATCTCGTTCGGCGTCGCTGTCGTCGCCGTGATCATCGGGATCGCGTACCTGCCCGCCGACAACTGGATCCGCGCCTTCCTCTCGATCGGCGCGCTGTATCTCGTCACCTCGTCGTTCACGCTCGCGAAGTGCGTCCGCGATCAACAGGACGACACCTCGGTGATCAGCCGGCTCGACCAGGCCCGCCTCGAACGACTACTGGCGGAGTTCGACCCGTATCACTCGTCCGTGCAGGTGCCCGTCACACCGACGACGGCATCGCCGGCTGCCCCCACGTATTACCCGTATTCGCAAGGCGCCCAGTAGCTGTCGCCCGCACCCACACCCGTCCCTTCGATGTCCAAATTGATCTCTGACCGGCGAGCGCCGCCCGACCCGCATGGGGCATCATTTGAGCCGACCGTCCGCTGACGGATCGCGCTCGCGCGCTCGCCGGTCAGCTCGCGGACCTTCGACGGGGAGAGTTCGATGATCAGCGATTCCAGCTTCTGGGTCGGACCTGCGACCGCGCCGGAAACCTACGAGCTGGTCGCGGTTCTCGGCGGCGGCGGCGAGGGCGAGGTCTGGCGGGCGATCCTGCCGCTGTCGAATGCCGGCCGCCGTCCGGTCGCCGTCAAGATCATGCGCGGAACGGGCAACGCGGCGGACGACAGCAACTGGAGCCGCTTCGGACACCTGCTGCAGTCACTGGCACATCCCGGGCTCGTCCGCGTGACGGACGTCTTCACCGGCCCGCCGCCGCACCGTCGCGGCGATCATCCCTCGGCACTCGACTACCGCTACGTCGTCATGGACTACGTCGAAGGACTGACGTTGCGGGAGTGGGTGGACGAGATCCCGCAGCGACCGCCGCCGGCCGGCTGGCCCTCCTTCGCACTGCGGCCTCGGCACTGGACGAGATGCACTCCGGCGCGCGTACCCAGGTTCCGGTGGCGCACGGAGACGTCAAGCCGGCCAACATCATCGTCAGCGCCGCGACCGGCGGCACCGTGCTCGTCGACCTCGGACTGGCCCGCCTCGCCGACGCAACGGGAGTAGCCGGCCGCAGCAACCCGTACGCCGCGCCCGAGATCCGCACCCTGCTCTCGCAGGCGACGCCGGAGGCCGACGTCTACGCGTTCGCGGTGACGACGGCGCAGACGCTGACCGGCGAGGCGCCCCCGACCAATCACCTCGGCTTCCTCGACGTTCGCGCGCTCCAGGCGCAACTCGATGCCGCGCCCCTCACCCAGCGCCGGCCCATGCTCGCGCATCAGGTCCTCTCAGTCCTGTCCGCCCCGCCGGAGGCCCGGCCCCGCCAGTTGCGGCTGTGGCTGGACTCGGCCGCCGACACGTTGTCGCAGATCACGACGCCACCCGCCGCGGTGCCGCAGCCGCCCTTCGCTCCGACGAGCGTCGCGGGCGCCTACCCCGTCGACACGACGGTCGTCCGTCCCGGGGTGACACCGCCGGGACCGCACGGGGCCGGCGGTCCGCCGCCATTCGTCCCGCCGCCCGGCCCGCCGTCAGGTCCTCCGCCCGGACGACCCGGGTCACCACCGGCCCACGGCTTTCCGCCGGTCGCGCCGCGCCGCCCGCGTCGGTCCCGGCTGCCGGTGATCATCGCGGCCGTGGTCGTGCTGCTCGTTGCCGCCGGCGTCGTGATCGCCGTCATCGCCAACCACGGCAGCCCGCAAGCCGCGGCGCGCACCTCCACACCGAACTCCGGCTCGAAGAGTTCGACGTCGCGTTCGAGCTCGTCCACGTCATCCGCGTCCGACGGAGACTCGCAGCAGTTATTCGGTGGTGCGACGGACTCGGGCACGTCCAGCACGCTGCCGCCGAACACCCAGCTCCCGGCGACCACCCAGTACATCGCCGAGCTCGACACCGTGGCGACCGACGCCGCCGCCAACGCCTACAACGCCTCCGACACGGGTAGTTACGACATCAGCGGCACGATGTACGGGCATTCCGTATCGATGATCACCGGCTGCGTGAACCAGGACGGCGGCGACTACTGGCAGGAGTACGACCTGTCCCGCTCGTGGTCGACGCTGAGCGGGGTCGTGGGGCTGGACGACCGATCGCCGACCGGGGCCCGGCTGAGTTGGAAGCTCTTCGGCGACAGCGTCCTGCTCGCCTCCGGCTCGTCCACGCTGGGCGTGTCCACGCCGCTGAACGTGTCGGTAAAGGGCGTGCTGCGCCTCCGCCTCTTCGTCACCGATCCGGCCTCGACGCAGAACCCCTGCCAGGGCAGCGGATCGAACACCGGGCGGTTCGTGTGGGGCAACCTGCAACTGACCGCGTAGGACGTGTCCGACGATGAATCGCTGTGATTCACTGGTGAAACGCCGAGTCCGCGCTCGCCGAGCGGGGCGAGCGGCCGGCATCGGCGTCGCGGCCGTGCTGGCGCTCGGTCTGGCCGCGTGCACCGGATCGACGTCGGGGAAGGCGCACATCGTCACGTCATTCGATCCGGTCGCCACCAGCGCCTCGGCGGCCAAGACCACTCCGAGCTCGACGCCGACGCCCACCGCGTCACCCACGGCGATCCCGAATCAGGTCGGCGAGATCGTCACGACTAACCAGGCGATCGGCGCGGCGTGCGCACAGGGAGTCGGACGCGTCGACCCGACCGCGACATCGGTCGCCGGCTCGACGAGCGGCTCCGGGTCAGATCGCGGCGCTGCTGGCCGGCGGCCGGGCCGTCGTCTCGTGTTCGAGCCCGGACAGCCTGCTCGGACTGAACCTGATCCGCGGCACCATCGAGTGGATTCGTCCGCTGCTCAGCAGTTCCGGCTCCGGGTCGGCTTCGGGATCGACCGACGTCCTGCTCGGTGCCGACCCGCGCAACGTCTACATCCTCACGCTGACGAAGACCGCGCCATCGGGCCTGCAGGACGCGACCGTGACCCGCCAGGTCACCGCGATCGACTCGCAGACGGGTGACCAGCGCTGGTCGCAGCCGCTCGAGCCCAACGATCAGACCACCGACAACACCCGCGGCTCCGCCGTCGAGTCGCCGGGTCCGACCGCCGCCGGCACCGAGGTGCTCGTGAACGTCGACGACTACTCGGCCTTCGACGCGGTGACCGGAACGCCGTTGTGGCGACTGCCCAAGCTCGTCCCGGACACGACGTACATCGGGTACAACGAAGAGCTCGGCATAGTGCAGACCGGCGGTGTCCAGAACCTGACCGCCACCAGCGTGATCACTGGACAGGTCGTGTGGACGGCGCCGTTGGCCGCGAAAGAGACGGCCCTGACCGATTCGGGTACTCCGACAACGCAGGTGGTCGGCGACACGTACTGGGCATTCAGTTCGGCCGGCTACGACAGCTACAACCTGCTCACCGGGGCCGGCATCGGTCATGCCCGGTACCCGACGTCCTGGACGAACCCCGTCGCCACGACCACCCACGTCGTGACCGAGGTCGACGGCACGCTGCGGCTGTTCCCGCTCGACGACTGGTCGCGGCCGATCTGGTCGATCGCGGCCAGCGATCAGACGTCCGTCGACTCACTCGACTGCCGACTCGGTCCTGGTCAGCGCGCCGGCCGGCCTGGTGTTGCTCAGCACGGCCGACGGATCGATCCTGCAGCAGGACCTCGACGCCGGGCTTCAGGTCGACCAGACCGACATCGTCGACGGACTGGCCGTCAGCCGCGACGGCGTCTTCGAGCTGGGCGTGCCGGCCTAGGCGCGATCAGCCCGACGCGATCAGCCCGAGTAGACCCGAACCCAGTCGACGTCCATGACCGCGGAGGTGGCCGCGGGCGAGTCCGTGTCCGGTCCGGCCTGCAGGGCCAGATGCATCGCACCAGTCGGGATCATGCCGGCGGTCGTGATCGTCGTCATGAGCACACCGTCGATCCAGTACTTGATGTACGAGTGGGTCCACTCGACGCTGAAGGTGTGCCAGGCGGTGAAGTCACCGTTCTGGAAGAACTTGTACTGCTGGTTCGACGAGCTGTAATGGTCGGTGAACTGAATCTGCGAACGACTCGCCGTCGGCGCTTCAGCCAGGTCGATCTCGCCGCCGACCGGCCAGTTCTCGGCGTTCGGCCAGAGCATGATGGCGAACCCGTGAGTGGTGTCGGCCGACATCCGGGCGCGAACGTCCCAGCGCCCGTACGGCGTTGTCGATTTCACGCCGGCCTGGCAGAGACACAGTCCGCTGCCGGAGTTGCCACTGGTCGAGACATGCAGTGCGCCACCCGAGACCGAGAGCAACGACGGGACGCGTGACGTCGGCGTCGATGTCGAGGTGGTGTCGTACACCGACCACCAGCTGGTGTTCAGCGCCGATCCGCCGAAGTCGTCGGAGAAGACGAGCTTGTTGTCGGCGGGCTGATTCGGCGACGCGGGCGGGGCCGCCGCGGTGGTCTTGGGCGGCGCGGCCGCGGACGTCGACGCTTGCTTGCTCGGCGCGGACGACGCGCTGGTGGGCGCGGCGGGCAGGCCCGGTCCGGACGGTGCCGCCGACGTTGCCGCGCCGGAGGTCGCTGACCCACCGGAACCGGCGCCGGCGCCGGAAGCGGACGCCGAGCTCGAACCCGCGCTGGAGCTCGCGCTGGACGCCGACCCGGCCGGCGCGAGCTTGCGCGCGGCGGTGGGGTGGGACTTCGCCCACGCGGTCGACGCGTGCTTCGTGTTGTGCTGGCCGCGAGTCGTGGCCGCGCTGGCGACCATCGGAACCGCGACAGCGGCGACAACGCCGATGATGGCCGCGCGAAGAGTGATGGAGCCGGTGGCTCGACCGAACTTAACCCGCATGCGTCAACTCGATCGGCGCGCACACAAGGGCGGAACTACGCATCATGGGTCGGGCTCCAACTCGCTCTGTCCGGCCCCCGCCTGCCCGAAAAGAATAACATCGACCGCCGGATGTGCGTAGCGAGCTGGGTGAACTGTTGATTGCGACGGCGTTTCGGGCGACTGCCGACGTCACCGGCCACGGCGCGCCGCGGCGTTGAGCCGCCCCATCTGCCGTCGGATGAACTGCGCGGCGCCGAGCGAGGCAGCGGCTCGGTAGCCCCAGTAGTAGGCGCGGGGCGGGATGCGCTGTTGGAGCGGCGACCTGCGCGACTCGAGCAGCGTGAGGAACTGCGTGCGCGGCAACCGGGCATAGCGCGAAAGGTTCTCGAACCACAGCGAGCTGAAGTGTGCGTCCGCCCGCAGCACTTCCATCGATGTTTGCCGGTCCGTCGTATAGGCCTGCAGCGCCTTCGCGACATCGGGTTCGAGGTCCAGGTGGTGGGCCAGCGCAATCGCGTCCTCGATCGCCAACTTGGTCCCCGACCCGATCGAGAAGTGCGTCGTGTGGGCTGCGTCACCGAGCAGCACGCGCCGACCGTCGGACCATCGTTCGTTGGTGATCTCGAGGAAGGTGCGCCAGGTGACACTGCCCAGTCGTCCCGGCGGTTCCACGAGCGAATGGCCGTCGAGGATCGGCGCGAACGCATCGGTCAGGATCGCCAGCGCCTCCGCGGCCGTCGCGGTGTCGAGCCCGAGATTCGACCAGGTTTCCGGTTCGCACTCGACGACGAACGTGGTCATCGTCTCGTCGATGCTGTAGACGTGGCCCCACACCCAGCCACCGGCAGTTCTGAAGAACGGGAACACGAAAGTCCTGAACACCTTGGTGGTTCCGAGCCAGATGTAGCGGTTGCGGCCTTGCGTCATACGGGTGCCGAACGCGTCGGGGGCGGTACGGCGCACGACGCTGTTCACCCCGTCGGAGCCGACGATCAGGTCGACCTCGGCCAACTCGTCCAGGTCGGCGATCGTCCGGCCGAACTCGACCTCGACACCCACCGCCTCGGCGCGGTCGGTCAGGATGTCGAGCATCGCCTGGCGCCGGATGCTGAATGCAGTGCCACCACTCACAGAAGGCACTGCGTCACCGAAATAGACGACTTGGTTCACCCATTGAAAGGACGCGTGCGCGATCGCGTCGGCCGACACCGGATCGTTGTCGCGCATCTGCTCGCGCAGGTCCTCCCAGTACACGACGCCGAGCCCGACCGTGGACCCGCGCGGGTTGTGTTCGAGAACTGTGACCGACCAATCGGGACGCAATTGCTTTATCAGCAGGGCGAAATACAGACCACCCGGCCCCGCGCCGACGCAGGCGACTCTCATGTGTGGCTCCCCCGTGCACCAGCCGCGGACGCGACCGAACGCCGTCAGGCTACCGACGCAAAGCGACGCCCACGGGTCGCGTTCTGAAACACTTGTCGCGTGCCATCGCTGCCCACCCTCGCGGTCGTGTTCTCGCCGGGCTCACTGGATCCGTTGACGCTACTGGCAGCCGGCCGTGACGTGTGGAACACCGTCTGGGTCGTCGACGAGACGCACGAGCTGCCCGGCGACATCCGACGTTTGATGACCAAGATCGGCCCGGTCGTGACCGTCGACGCGCGCGATCCCGCGAGCGCCGCGGCACTCGTGTCGGCCACCGCTCCGTCGGGTGTCGTCGGGTTCCAGGACGACTGCCTGCGGCTTGCGGCCGATCTCGGCCGGGAGCTCGGCTGCCCCGGGCACAGCGAGTTCACCGCGTCCGCCTTGCTCAACAAGTTGCGCCAACGGCGGGCGCTCGCCGCCGGGGGCGTGCCGACCCCGCCGTTCGCGGGCATCAGCGCCCCCTACGACGCGGCCCGCTACGAACTCGACGCCGAGGGCGCGACCTGGCCCGCGGTCCTCAAACCGCAGTCGAGCGCGGGCAGTCGCAACACCTTCTTCGTGCCGGACGAGGCAGCGCTGGCGCGGGCCCTCGCGCAGATCGAGCCGGACGAGTCGGGCCGGTATCCCGACATGATCGTCGAGGGATTCCTGCCGGGCGGGGTCACCGGATCGGATCCCCGGCTGGGCAACTACGTGTCGGTCGAGAGTGCCGCCACGTCCGCGGGTGTCGTGCACTTCGCGATCACCGGACGGTATCCGCCCGCCGAACCCTTTCGTGAGACCGGATCCTTCTCACCGAGCTGCCTCGACGATGCCGAGACCGATGCCGTCGTCCAGCTCGCGGACCAGGCATTGAAGGCCCTCGACATCACCGTCGGCTGCGTCCACACCGAGATCAAGCTGACCGACGACGGGCCGCGCGTGATCGAGGTCAACGGTCGGCTCGGCGGCGGCGGGATCCCCGCGCTGCTGCGCCGGGTCGCCGGCCTGTCGGTGCACCGGGTCGCCGGGCTGGTGGCGCTCGGCCGTCCGTCCGGACTGTCCGGCCTCGTTCGCTGCGACGGCGTCGGCTATTTCTTCGCGATCCAACCGCCGGCCTGGGCGACGAGCGTCGTCGACCTCATCGGGATCGACGACATCGCGACGCTGCCCGGCGTCACCGACGTCGCGATCCACCATCGCCCCGGCGACGCCCTCGACTGGCGCCGCAACGGCAGCTACGACTACGTGTTCACGGTCTCGGGAACCGCCGCCGATCACGAGGGCATGTTCCGCACGCTGGCCGCGGTGAACGCGCGTGCCCAGCTGTCCTACGCCGGTGTCGATCCCTCACCGACGTCCGGCTAGCAGCTCCCAGTACGCGTCCGCGGCGTTGGCCCGATCGTGGGCCCGGCGCTAAACTTGATCAGAATCAGAGATGGCGTCATCATTGCTATTGCAGCATTTCAGACATACTTTGCAGATTATCTGTCACGCCCCATCGGGGTGCAGCGCGGTTCGGGGGAACAGTGCACGAGGGCAATCGCTCGCGGATGCGAGTCGGTACCGACGTCGAGGCCATTGACGACATCCGGCAGGCGATCGAACGGTTCCAGCATCGATACGTCGGCCGGGTCTTCACGGCGCACGAGGTCGAGTCATCGGGCGGCCTGGCGCACGACCCGGCACCGGGCCTGACCGCCCGGTTCGCGGCGAAGGAAGCCGTGATCAAGGTTCTCCGACCGACGGGTGTCGCCCCCGCCTGGCGCGAGATCGAGATCGTCAAGGACGACGGCGGCTGGTGCACGATCTCGCTCTCCGGACGGGCCCGCCAACTCGCCGACGAGCAGCAACTGCATTCCTTCGAAGTGTCGCTCAGCCACGCAGCGGGCATCGGCACGGCGACCGTCCTCGCCGCGGTCGGGTAGTCGACGGTCTGACATGACGATCGAACAGACCCTCCGCGAGCTGCTCGCCGAGCACGGCAAGCTGACCGCGCCCGTCGCCGACCTGACCCCGACGTCCGACCTGTATCGCGCCGGGTTGACCTCCCACGCCTCGATCGCCTTGATGCTGGCGATCGAAGACACCTTCGGCGTCGAGTTCCCGCAGGAGGCGATGCGTCGCGACACGTTCGAGTCCATCGCCGCGATCAGCCGGCAACTCGCGGCCCTCGGCATCGAAGACCCCGAGTCCGTCGAGTGATCGTCGCGTCCGAGCAGTTCCGCGCGGAGCTGCTCGCCCACGGCCTGCTGGCCGACGGTGGTGTCGACGGGCTGTACCACCTCTCGGCCCGGTTCGAATCGATCGTGACCGGCCTCCGGGGTCTGGTGACGGCCGCGGGCGCCGATCAGGACGCTCCGTCGTACTTCTTCCCGCCGGTCATGGGTCGCGCCGATTTCGTGCGCACCGACTACCCGCGCTCGTTCCCGAACCTGATGGGATCGGTGCATTCGTTCGTCGGCGGCGACGCCGAGCATGCGGTGTTCATGAAGCGCCTGGACGCGGGCGCGGACTGGTCGGCCGACCTGCGACCGGCCGAGGTCACCCTCTGCTCGGCGGTGTGTCATCCGCTGTACCCGCGCTTCGCGAACTCGACCGTGTCGAGCGAGAACGTCTACGAATGCGTGGGATTCGCATTCCGGAACGAGCCCAGCCGGGATCCGTACCGCATGCAGAGCTTCCGTCAGCACGAGTTCGCGTTCATCGGCACGGAGGCCGGCGCGATTGCGCATCGCGATCGCTGGTTGCAGCGCGGGCTGACCCTGCTCGGCCGGCTCGGTCTGGACGTGTCGTCGACGCCGGCCAACGACCCGTTCTTCGGGCGGGCCGGGCGGTTCCTGGCGAACAGTCAGCGCGAGGTCGATCTCAAGTTCGAGATCGTCGCGCCCATCACGGCGGAGCGGCTCACGGCGATCGCGTCGGCCAACTGCCATTCCGATCACTTCGGCGTGAACTTCGACATTCGGCTGCCGGACGGGGCGCCCGCGCACACGGCCTGCATCGGCTTCGGGCTCGAGCGGATCGCCCTGGCGCTGCTGTCCGCACACGGCCTCGACCTCGACTCCTGGCCCGACACCGTCCGCGGTCAGCTCTGGCCGAGCCCGTCGAATGGATGAGCTCGCCACCTGGTTCGGCCCGGACCAGCGGCCGCTGTTCGGTGTAGTCACGCTGCCGGACGGCCCGACCGACCTCGGTGTGGTTCTCTGCCCGCCGATGACGGAGGAGGCCCGGCTCGCGCACCGAACCTTCCGGACGCTGGCGCGATCGCTGGCGACGGCCGGCGTGGCGTCGATCCGCTTCGACTATCACGGCACCGGCGACTCGGCCGGACTGCTCATCGACGACGGCCTGGCCGACGAGTGGGTCACCGACGTCGGCACGGCGATCGATCTGCTCCGCCGCAACGGTGCCGGACGGGTCGCCGTCGTCGGCATGCGCTTCGGTGCGACCCTCGCCGCGATCGCCGCGACAACCACGCCCGTCGATGCTCTCGTGCTCTGGGACCCGTGCTCGAGCGGCCAGCGATTCCTTCGCGAAAGTCAGGCCTTGCACTCGATGCGCACCGACCCGACGGCCACCTTCGAGTACGCCGTCCCCGATGGCGCCGTCGACACGCCCGGCTTCCTGTTCGGCCCGAAGCTCGTCGACGAGATGCGGCCGCTGAACCTGAATGTCCTATCGACTGCCGACCCGCTGCCGAGGCGAACGCTCGTCCTGACTCGCGACGATCGGCCGGTGCCGGCCGACCTGCGCCGGTCGTTGACGTTCGACGGCGTCGAGTGGGACCAGGCCACCGGGCAGGCCGAACTCCTCGACAGTTCGACGATCGATTCCGAGGTTCCGCGCCAGACGGTCGACCGCGTGACGAAGTGGCTCGCCGCGTTGCCGGGCGGCGAACCCACGACCGCGGTGACCTATACAGCGCGGCCGGTGTCGGAAGTCGCGACCACGTCCTCGGCCGGCCGGGTGACCGAGCGGATCGGCACCTACGGCGCGGTCGGCCTGATCGGAATCGAGACGGCCGTTTCCGACGCCGGCCGACCAGCATCACGAGCCGCCGATTCGCCGCCGCCCTGGCTGGTGTTCCTGAATGTCGCGCGCGAGCACCACATCGGGCCGAGCCGCCAATGGGTCGAGCTGTCGCGCGAATGGGCGCAGCTCGGATTTCGCTGTGTACGCCTCGACCTCAGTGGCATCGGCGACAGTCCGGTCCGCCCCGGCCAGGCCGAGGACATCATCTTCGCCGGCGAGTGGCTCGAGGACGTCCCGGCGGTCGTGCGCGAACTGTCGGCGGACGGTAGCGACGTCGTGCTCGTCGGACTCTGCTCCGGTGGGCAACTGGGTATGGAGGCCGCGCTCGTGTCCGATGTCGCCGCGGTTCTCGCGGTGAACGTCAAGCTGTCCGAACCGCGAATGAGCCGGGGTGGCGATCTCTACGATCCACGCCGGATCGTCGCCAAACCGCCGATCCGTCCACTGGGCACACTGGCCCGCCGCAATCGCGTCGTCGGCGGCGGATTGTGGCGCATCTACCGGCAGTTCGCCGTCTGGAACGCGCCGATGGCCGGCGTCGCCCAAGTCGTCCGGACGGGCACCGAGCTGCTCATGCTGGCCAATCCGTTCGACGCGTCGGAGTACCGCGAAGTCGCGTTCTGGACGCTGTTCCGTGTCCCGTTCCTGCGTCGGAATCCGCGCTACCGGATGGTGCTCCGGGAGGAGATCGACCATTCGATGCTGACGCAGCCGGCTCAGCAGACCGTGCGGAGCCTCTTCACCGACTACCTCGTCGGCCGCTATCTACGCGATGCCTGATTTCTCGGATCTCAGCGCTCGTCGGGATCGCAGATAGAGGAACGGGCCGTACGCGTAGCCGCGGTACTCACTCAGCAGCGCGCCGAACGGGGCCGGCACCGACAGTCGCTGCTTCGTCCCCCGGCGGATGCGGGTAATCCGCAATACGCCCAGCGGCGTCCGCCGCAGCACCTCGCCGGCCGTGCCCCGTTGGAGCAACAGCTTCGTCAGATAGGCCGTCAACCCGGTGCCGTACCCGTACATCTGGTCGAGCAGCGCGGCCGGGTCCGATCGGTGATAGTGCCAGGCGATAGCGCTCGGCTCGTACCGGACGGAATGGCCCGCGCGCAGGATCCGCAGAAACATGTCGAGGTCCTCGCCGCCGCGAGTCGCCGTGCCGGCCCCGAGGGCCTCGTCGAATTCTCCGAGTTCCACGAGCACGCGTCGATCGAACGCGAAGTTGGCGCCGGTGCCGAAGACGCCCGTCGAATACGGGTACAGCGGGTCGGGCAACCGGTTCGCGTCCAGGTCGAACGTCCGGCCCTCCCAGCGGGACGACCACGAACCCACGCGCGCGTCGAAGTACATCTCGGCCGCCGTAGTCAGGCTGGCGCTGCACACCGGACCGGTGACGCAGGCAACGCCCGGCGCGGCCGCGAATCCTCGTACGAGCTGGGTGATCCAGTCGGCATCGACCCACACGTCGTCGTCCGTATAGGCGACGATCGTGCCGCGCGCCAGCGCCAGCCCACAGTTGCGGGCCCGCGACAGACCGGCTCGGGGTTCTCGCGCGTAGACGATCCGCGGGTCGGCCGCCGCCACGACATCGAGGGTCGAGTCGTCGTCCGGCGCGTTGTCCACGACGATGATCTCGAGGTTGTCGTACGAGATGGCGGCCAGCGCGCGCAGGCAGCCGGGCAGGATCGCGCTGCGATTCCTGGTGCAGACGATGACCGAGACCAGCGGTCGCTGCGCGTCCGATCCGGCCTGCACGGGTCGGTCGGCCGCCGCCGAGGCCGCCGCGATGGTGGCGGCCGAGAACTGCAGGCGCGCGGCGGCAGCGAGGTCGGCGGCGGTCACTTCTGCGGGCGGCCGATCGATCTGCACGTAACCGAGGACCTCGCCGCGCGTGCGGACGAGCGCGCGCACCGAGCCGTGCGACGGATCAGGCTCGGCCTTGGCGACGAGCGACTCGTCGGACAGTTCGAGTTCCGGGCACCAGATGCCCACCGTGGCCGCCTGCGATCTGGACCGGCACGTGCCGAACCGGTTGCGGATCGCGCTCACTGCGGACGATAGCCGCCGAACGGTGGACGATCGTTGGCTCACCGTCGCACCGTGCGAGCCCATCTCGAGCGCAGGTACGCGATCGGCCCGTAGAGGTAGCCGACCCATTCCTGCCGAACGATTCCGGGCGGAGCGGCGGCGTCGCTGCTCGCCTGTTCGACGGCGCGGCGCCGCAGCGTCCAGACCAGACCCACGACGCGGGGCAGGGCCCGGACGAACTCGCGACGGGACTGCCGGGCCAGCAAGGTCTTGGTCAGGTACGCCGTGAGCCCGACGCCGTATCCCCGCATCTGATGGGCCAGTCCGGCCTCATCCGAACGATGTTGGTGCCAGACGACGGCGCTCGGTTCGTAGGCGATCGAGCCGCCCGCGAGGACGGTCCGCACGAAGAGATCGAGATCCTCGCCCCCGCGGCTGTGCGTGCCCGGGCCGAGGGCCAGATCGAAACCGCCGAGCGCCTGCAACGCCGAACGCCGGAACGCCATGTTCGCGCCGGTACCGAATATGCCGGCCGCGAAAGGGTAAACCGCCCCGAGTTCGGGCGTCCGGTCGGCCGCGCTCGGGTAGACCGCGGGCTCGATCCGGGTCGACCACTGCGGTGTCTTCGCATCGAAGTACGCCTCGTACGACGTGGAGATGTCTGCCGTGCACACCAAGCCGGTCACTGCGTCGACGTCCTTCGCGCGGGCGAAGCCGCGAACGACCGAACGCATCCAATCCGGCTCGACCTCGACGTCGTCGTCGACGAATCCGACGAACTCGCCGCGCGCGGCTCGCGTACCCGCGTTGCGCGCGACCGATACGCCGGCCCGGCGTTCGTGAAGATACGAAATCCGCGAATCGGTGCCGGCCGCGGACTCCACGACCGCGCGGGTGCGGTCGTCGTCCGGGCCGTTGTCGACGACGATGATCTCGAAGGCGGGGTAGTCGGACGCAGTCAACCGGACCAGGCAGTCGCCGAGCATCTGGCTGCGGTTGCGCGTGGCGATCACGATCGAGACGAGCGGCTCTTCATTGATCACACCGCAGCAGTGGCTGGTGGCCGCGGGCAGCGGCTGGTTCGGGTCGAGCGAATCGACCGTCGCCGCCAACCCTTCGGCGCGCAGGTGCGACTCCACGACATCGCCCCACGTCTCCAAGGCCCGGACGCGAACAGCCGCCGGGCTCGGCGCGACGCCGTCCACAATGTCGAAGTGCAGGTAGCCGAGCGTCAGACCGTGCAGTCGCGCCAACACCCGCACCCGTTTGTGCACGGGAGCCAGCGCCCGCGGTGAACGCAGCTGCGACGAGCTGATATCCATCACGCAGCACCACAGCCCGCTGAAGTTCGCTACCGCCACCGCAACCGCCCGCGGCCGTAGCCGACGACCGTGGTCGTCAGGCCGACGACGATCGCCGCCGCCTTCGCCACATTTCGCTTCTCGCGTGCGGTGAGCGACAACGAGTCCTGCAACGCCGATCGGAGCGTCTCGGTCACATACGACCGCTCGGTCGAGGTCGCGTTGTCGTTGCCGACGAGCTTGCCGATCTGGGCTTTCGAGATGCCCTCGGCGTAGCAACGGCGGATGAAGTACTTGACGTGGGTACGCGGCTCGCTGACCCGGTGCAGGACCAGCGACTCCGGGACGTACCAGATCTCATCGTCCGGTCGCTTGCTCGTGAGCCGGATGCAGAGCTCGGTCTCCTCGCAACCGAGCGGCAACGTCCCGAGGCGCCCGACCCCGTCGGCAAAGCCGCCGACCTCGTCGAAGACCGTTCGCCGGAACAGCATCGAGCAGCCGTGGACGTTGCGGACGATCGTCGTCTGGGTCGGCATGCCCCGATAGGACGAACCCACCACCCAGTCGAACTCCTCCGGGAACCACTTCGGCCGCGCCTCGGGCCAGCCCGGCTGGGATCGCCCGCCGGATATCGCCGTCCGCGGCGAGGTTCGGAACGGAGTCATGAGATGTTCCAGCCACTTCGCGTCCGGAGCGGCGTCGTCGTCGAGGAACGCGACGAACGGCCGATCACTGGACTCGATGGCTGTGTTTCGGGCGCCCGACAGGCCCTGCGGACCGCTGTTGGCCACCACGCGCACCGCCGGGGTGTCGCCGAATTCGGCAACCAGCCGCTGGCGCAACGTCTCGTTGTGGTCGACAACGATGAGCACCTCGCCGGGCTGCTCGGTCTGGCCGAACAGCCCGTTGACGGCGCGCAGGACGTCGTCCCACCGATCTTCGGTGTAGCAGCAGACGACGGCAGTTACGCCCTGCCCGTCCACTGCGGTTGCGTCGGTCATGTGTCTCCCTCGGGTCGCGGGCCGGCGACGACCTGCCGTAGGTCCGTGTCGATCAGGTCGAGGATCGCGTCGCTGGATCCGCTGCGGAACTTGCGCGCGAACAGCGACTTGCGCGGGTACACCAGCGCGCGGGCCGACCCCTGCAGCTCTTCGAGGGCGCTCTCGTCGATCCAATCGGGGTGCTGTTGATCATCGCCCCACACGATGTGCCATGCCGAGCTCTCGTCGACGTCGAGCGCCGGGCGACCGGTGACGGACGGGCTGGCGAGAGTGGTCGCGGCGAAGCTCTCGTCGGGCGTGAACGTGCTTCGCCAGAAGCGGATCAGGTCGGGCCGCTCGCGCACGACCTGCAGCAATGCCTGCGCGTCCTCTCGCGTGTAGATCTTCCACTGGCTGGCGGCCCGCAGGGTCAGTTCGGCCGGGATGCGGCGGCGGATCGGGATCGGGACGGGATTGCCGCGCAGGCTGATGATGTTGTCGTGCCGCCGCAGGTAGCGGTACTTCAGGCGCCATACGCCACCGTCGGAGAACAGGCGCGAGTTCCAGCGGGCGAACGGGACCGGAACGTTCCAGATCCAGGAGTGGCCGTCGAGCGCGCGGATCTCCTGATCGATCTCGTCCGGCGGCAGGAGCGGGTAGTCGGATCCGGAGCAGATCCCGATGTAGTCGGCGTCGGTCCAGCGCATCGCCTCGGCGATACCCCGCAGCTCGGCGTCGACCAACGACCAGCTCGCCAGGCGCGTGTCGGCGCGCCCGATGGTGCGCACCGCGCCCGCGCTCGCGACGGTCATCGCCGTGAATGCCTCCATGGACGTCTTGGCGTCGCAGTGCATCACGACCGGGACGTCCCCGAGCGCGCGCCGGAGCCGAAGGACCTGCGGCGCGTCGTTGTGCGCGAGCATGACCATGCACAGAGTGGTCATGGGCTAGCCGGCTCCGGACGTTCGAACGTGCTGGATCGAGTACGCCAACCACACCGCGCTGCCCACGCAGACGAGGACGCGCAGCGCCGTCGTCCCGACGGTGAACGAGAGGGAGCTGGCCGCCGCGGCGACGGCCAGCGCGGCGGCGGTGAGCAGCAGCGGCAGGACCCGCGACCGAGCGAGGACGGCGATGCGGCGGGCGTTCGCCGACGTCATGAGTGCCAACGCGATGCTGGCCGCCAACGTGGCCGCCGCCGATCCCTCGATGCCGAATGTGGGCACGAGCAGGAGATTCAGTCCGACGTTGGCCACCGCCGCCAGCAGGGTCGTCGTCGCGATCACGACCGTCCGCCCGTCGGCGATGAGCAGTCGGGCCCAGGCGGCTGTGAAGGCGGTCGGCACGACGGCGATGAGCACCACGAGCGTGACGGCCGCGAGCTGGGCCGGCTTGTACGACGGCGGCGCCCACAGGTGCAGCAGGACCGGAGCCCCCACGCCGACCCCGAGGACGACGGCCGGCAGGAGGTGGGCGACGGCGTCGCGACTCTGCTCGATGAGCCGCAGCGTCTCGCGGCTGCGGGCCGGAGCCGCGTAGAACCTCGGCATCCAGGCCATGGACAGCAGGCCGATCACGAGCGTGGGAATCGAGCCGACCGAGTAGGCGATCTGATAGCGACCCACCGAGTAGGAGTTCTTGAGGGCTCCGATCACCAGCCGATCGCTCGAGTTCATGATGAACACCGAGATGGCCGAGCCCATGAGCGGCAGACCGAATCGCAGCGCCGCTGCGATGCGGGCCAGGTCGACGCGGCGGACGAGCTTCGGGCGGAGGGCCGCGACGCCGATCACGGCCGCCAGAACCTGCGCCGCGAACTGCCCGAACAACCAGACGTCCGCGCTGTGGTGGAGCCACTCGATCAGGATCAGGCCCAGGACGTCGGCCGCGATGGTCTGCGTCGCGCTCACGACGGAGAAGAAGCCGAGGCTGTCGCGACTGCGCAGGACCGCGAGACACGTCGACGTCACCGCGGACGTGCCGGCCCAGAGGATCGACCAGAGCATCGAGCGATAAGTGACGTCGCCGCCGATCAGGTGGACCCACGACGGCAGCGCGATGAGCGCGAGTCCCGTGACGACGCCCGCCAGAATCGTCGACGCCGTGATGAGCATGCGGGTTATCTCGGCGCCGCCGTGCGACGCGTACTCGCGCTGCAGGGCTTGACCGAGACCGAGACCGGCAACGACGAACAGGACCTGCATCACGGCCGTCCCGGTCGCGATCACGCCGAACTGCGCCGGCGCCAGCAGCCGGGTGACGACCGGGGTGATCAGGAAGACCGTGAACACCTGCAGGCTCGACATCAGCAGGTACAGCGCATCCCGTCCGAACAGATCCCGGACGGGTGCCTCGGCCGGCGAGCTCCCTGCGACGAACGCGTGCCTACCCACGGCGATGCCTACGCAGATCCCGGCTCGTACTCGAAGAGCATCGAACCATCGGTGCTGTGCAGCACGACCCGCCAGTACGGCGAGCTCGTGAACGCGTTCCGCAGGTCGACGAAGTCAGTCGCCGACTGCACGCGGTACTCCTGCGCGTAGCGCAGCGACGCGGGCGACCAGTAGGCGTAGATCACCGGGGCCGTGTCGTTCTGCTGCTTGGCAACCGCCAGGAGTTCGTTGGTGACGCGCCGGACGGGATCCAATCCGTCCGTGGTGCCGGGCTGCTCGGCGAGCGCGACGGTGTCGTCGCGTGCCAGCAGCAACTCGTTGGGCGGATTGGTGAGGTTGTTCGTCGGACCGTCGCCCGGCCCCAGGTTCTGGAGCAGGTACTGATGGCCCGGATTCGCGCTCGCGGTCGCCGACACCGTCTGCATGATCTTCAGATCGCCCGACCGGATCACCGAGGATCCGTCCAGCAGGAACGCGCCGACGAGGAAGCAGGCCGTCAGCACGAGCAGCGCGGGAACCGACCCGATCAACGACCGCTTGTTGTTGGCCTTCTCGCGGGATGCGCTCGAGCTGACGGCCAGGATCGCCAGCCACGGAATGGCGAAGAGGATCGCTCGGAACAGGCCTTCAGCACCGTAGGCGTTGGCGGCGATCGCGGCGAAGCCGACCAGAGGTGCCACGGCCAGCCCCCAGGTCCGCGCCGTGCGAAAACCTCTGATGAGCCGTACGAGCGCGAATACGCCGATGACGAAGACGCCCAGGACGACACTCACCTCAGCCAGGCGGACGATGAGCGACGGCCCCACGCTGTTCTGGGTGCTGGGCGGCGCGAAGTTCGATGCGCTCCCGATCGTCCGCAACGACACGAAGCCGTTCAACGCGTTGTGGTGCTCGAGCGTCCACGCGACCGTGGGCACCATCACGAGAAGTGGCAGCCAGATCGGCCGGCAGAGCCGGAAGACGACGAGGACCACGAGCACGCCGAAGATCACATACGGGCTGAGCTGGTGCGAGACCGTGACCGCGATGCCGGCGGCGGCGATGGCGTAGTAGCGAACCGGCCCGATCCCACGGTCGATCGCCAGGGCGAGAATGCCGAGCCCGATGGTGAAGCCGACCGATTGGGGCGAGAAGTAGTCGGCGCCGATGCTGTCCGCGAGCATCGCGACGAGTACGGCGAGCCATGCGTCGCGCGGGCGCTGAAGAATGGTCCCGACCAGGTAGCGCAGCCCCGCGAGGCGGGCCGCGAAGAACAGCACCGGCCACCAGGTCGCCAGTGTCAACGTCGAATGCAGTCCGGCCGCCGCCGCCAGCCAGGCCATCGCGGCGAAGAACCCCGACCACCCGTTGTAGATCGCGGAGTTCGCGCCGAGCGTGTGGACGGTGAGGATGTGGTCGGCGATGCCGACGTGCTTGGCGGCCGACTGCGAACGGGGCAGCCCGTACGCGACGGCCGGCGTGATCGTGAGGATGAACCCCAGCTCGACCGTCACCAGCGCCAACAGCGACGGACGATCGGTCCGCGTCGCCCAGGCCGCCGCGAGGACGGCCACCAGAACGCCGGCGTACCAGACCGGCGAGATCGAGCGAAGGAAGCCGCCGAGCGGCACATGCCGGCGCGGGTACAGGGCGAGCCCGACCGCGCAGAGGACGGCCGCCAGCGCGACCGCGCCGAGACCGAGCCGGCCACCACAGCGCACCGTCCACGCCCGCGTCCAGCCGGACATCGAGCGCCAGCTCTCGCGTGACGCCGGGCGCACGAGGCGCCACAGCAGGGCCGGCGTGGTGAGCGCGCAGACCACGGTCAGGGCGATGAGGGGATGCCACACCTGGGCCTCGACCATCGCCGTGGCACCGAGGATGAGGATCACGATGCTGCTCAGCAGCGACAGCGCGATTCGAGTGGAGGCGGCGAGGCCGGACCACAGCGACCACACGCCGACCCCCACACCGCCCATGAGGAAGCCGGTGAAGCCGAGGCCGCGCGCGAGCTCGAGACGGGCGGCGAGACCGACGACGCCGACCGCCAGCATGACCAGGGCAGCGAGCGCCGACAGCAGGCCGGCGACATCGTCCGTCCCGACCGGTGCCGGCGTTGCCTCGCGGGTCGGCGTCGCGCGGTGGGCGGCCGTACTCGATTGCGAAGCCATGTCGGTCGTCGTCCCCCAGCTCGGGCGGCTACTGATGAGCTCGCCGATACCGTTGGCACGACTCACTGCTGCGAGGCCGGAGCGACTTTCATCCCTCATCAACGCAGCCGCTTCGGTGTCACGAGCTAGGGCACCAGAATACGGCTGACGAGGTGATCTATACAGCCATGACCCACTTCGATACATCAGTCGATACATCAGCACTACGGAGCGTGGCCGCCCGGTGCCCGCCCAACTGGTGCCGAACGCGCTCAGGCCGACTCGCGACCCGCTGCTGCGAGTCGCCGATCGAGTTCGCCGCCGGAGGGGGCATCGGAGTTGAGGACCGATCGCAGACCTACGGCTATTGTTTTGGCCCGCTTACGCTCTGCCACGATCGTCTTCAGCACTCGAATGCCATCCGTGATGGCATTCAAATTGCTTTCTCCATGAATTCGAAGCTTTTCAACGCTGCCAACTTCGGCGACTGTCAACTGGGCCACAGCGACCCGACAGGTGATCACCGTTTCGATTTCGAATCCGTCGCCCCACAGCATCGCCGTCGGGTTCAACGTCGACACGTGCGGGTCAGGAAGATCAAGGTCTTCGCGCACGTACGTCCAGAAGGCGTTGTAGCCGTAGCAGAGATCCGAGTACTTCGTCCGCAGCACGCGGTTGGCCAGGAAGTTCAGCCCCTTGTTGCCCAACGATCGGAAGCGCGTGATGTCTTCGCTACCGCCACCGTTGGCGAATCGGCTCCCCTTCGCGAAGTCGGCGCCGTCCTCCAAAGCTTCGATAAACTTAGGAATCTCAGCAGGATCAGCCGATCCGTCCGCGTCGAACATGACGACGATGTCGCCCGTCACGGCCGCGAACCCGCACGCGAGGGCGTTGCCCTTGCCCCGACGGGTCTGCTGGATGACTACGATCTCGGGCATGACCCGACGTGCAGTTTCGATTGTCTCGTCGACCGAGTGACCATCGACGAGGATGACCTCGTGGACGTCCGGCAGCAATGGGAGGATTACTTCAAGATTCTTCGCTTCATTCTTGGCCGGAATTACAATAGATATTCTCGGATGATGCGCGCGCGCAGCTAGTACCTGATTCACGAGTCCCCCGTAGACGCGATCGGTTTGTTGCTTTCATTGCCCAACAATGAAGCTAGGCAAGCTATGTTTCACGAGTGTATCGCAAACGCAAACGCTAAGCTAACGCCAGTCAAACGCAGGTTTTGACTTCATTCGGTCACTGCCAGTCACCTCTGCGTGAGCCAGAAATCGGGCAATCCGCCGTATTAGCCCAACGTTAGATGGGAGTGTGAGAGCGCATGCTGAGGAACTTCGTACGGGTTGCCGCGCTCGTCCTGCCCCCGACCTTCATCGGGCTCGCGCTCATCGGCCTGGCCCTCCACGTGATCACCGTTCGTGCCAATTTCTTGCTGGCCGTGGCCGCTTTCGGTCCGTTTCTGATGGCCGCCAGCCCGCTCGCGCTGGTCCTGCTCCTGTCGACCAGGTCGTGGTGGCAGGCAGCGGTCGCCGGCGTCGTGACCGCGCTGTGCCTGGCCACCCAGATCCCGCTCTACGTCGCGCAGACCGCGCCGACCGACGCCGAGCACCTCGTCGTGATGACGGCCAACCTTCGGCTCGGCAACGCATCCGCGCAGGATCTGGTCGCCGCGGTCCGATCGGAGCACGTCGATGTCCTCACGGTCCAGGAACTGACGGCCGACGAGGTGAGCCGATTGGCCGCCGCCGGGCTCGGCGACGTCCTGCCCCATTCCGAACTCGCGCCGCACTCGGGCGCCGGCGGTAGCGGCATCTACAGCCGCCTGCCCCTCGACCCGCAGCCTTCGCCGCCGGGCTTCTACTTCGCCTTCGTCGTTGCCCGCGTGTCGGTGCCCGGAGTCGAACGCGACCCGATCGTCATCGCCACGCACATGCCGGGCCCCTGGCCGCAGAGTTCCGAAGGCTGGGTCGACAACATCGGCATCCTGCCGGGCACCCTGCGCGAACTGGCCGCCGCCGATCCGTCCAGCACGATTCTCGTCGGCGGCGACTTCAACGCCACGACCGACATCACCCAGTTCCGCCGGCTCCTCACGGACGGCTACCACGACAGCGCCGACCAGGCCGGCGCCGGGCACCCCCGGACGTACCCGGCCGACACCTGGCTACCGCCACTGATCGCGATCGATCACGTCTTGACCCGTAACGCCGTCGCGACGTCCGTGCGGACGGTCTCCGTTCCGGGCTCCGACCACCGGGCGCTGCTCGCGGTGATCGCCATCCCGAAGCGCTAGTCCTACGAGCGGTACTCGGGATTCTCGAAGTCGAACCGCGCGCCGGCGTCCCACTCCTTGCGCTGGTTGCCATAAGCCGGAAACCCGTCGACCCGCTTCAGCATCGCCGCGAGGTGCATGAGATTCCAGGTCATGAATGTGGTGTTGCGGTTGGTGAAATCGTTGTCGACGCCGACGGCCGAGCCGTCGTCCCGCTTGTCGCCGTAACTCGGGCCGGGACCCGCCTCGCCGATCCAACCGGCGTCCGATTGAGGCGCGACGGAGTAGCCGATGTGCTGCAGGCTGTAGAGGACGTTGGACGCGCAGTGCTTGATGCCGTCCTCGTTGCCGGTGATCAGACACCCGCCGACCCGGCCGTAGTAGAGCCACTGACCCTTGTCGTTCAGCTCGCCCGAATGGGCATAGAGCCGCTCGATGATCTTCTTCGTTTCGCTGCTGTTGTCACCGAGCCAGATCGGGCCGGCGATGACCAGGATGTCGGCGGCGAGCACCCGACCGAAGAGGTCCGGCCACTCGTCGTCGGCCCAGCCGTGCTCGCGCATGTCCGGGTAGACGCCGGTCGCAATGCGATGGTCGACCGCGCGGAACTGGTCGACGCGCACTCCCTGCTTGGCCATGATCGCCGCACTGATGTCGATCAGCCGTTGGGTGTGGCTCATGCCCGGCGATCGCGTCAGAGTGGTGTTGATGAACAGCGCGCCGAGATTCGAGAAATCATGAGTGGGTTCGGGCATGGCGCGACGGTACCCGGATCGGACGTCCGGCGAACCCTCACGACGGCAGCGGTACGCAAGCCGTAAGACCGGTCAGCGATCGGGGATCAGGCGACGGATCGCGCGCACGATGACCGGGCGGATATCGGCGTTGCTGACGTCGGTCATGAAGGCGGCCGCATCGACGATGCCGGCCACCGCGAAGATCGCCAGACGCTGGTCGACGGTCGGGTGATCGCCGTAGATCATCTCGATCACCCGGTTCTGGAGGGCGGCGATGTCGGTGGCGTCCTTCTTCACCTGGCTGTGCATGACCGGATCGTTGTTGAGCACGTTCATGGTCGCGCGCTGGTCGAGCATGACATCGACGAATCCCTCGACCAACGCGTCGATCCGGGCCCGGCGGGTGCGCAGTCGCGCCGCCGCCTCGACGATCAGCGTGATGGCTTCCATCGTGGGTTCGGCGACCGCGGCGAGGATCTCGGCCTTGCTCCGGAAGTGGTAGTAGACGGCGGCCTTGGTAAGGCCGAGCGCGTCGGCGATGTCCTGCAACGACGTGGCGTCGTAGCCCTGGGAGGAGAACAGCGCGAGAGCCGTGTCGACGATGCGCTGTTTGGTGAGGCGGGCCTTGTCGGCGCGCGACGCCGGCGCCACTCGCTCCGCAGCCATCCGCATCCCCCTGAGTTCGCGACGATCCTGGCAGTTAACCGGCCGATCGGCAAGTGACTCACTTGACGGTCGGCAAGTGACGAGGCTACGTTAGGCACTTCGCTAGCCGCCCGGCAAGTGAAGCTACGGCCCGGTCGAGTCGCGGAGGCCCCGATGTCCACCTACCTTTACGCGCTGGCCCGATGGGCGTTCCGGCACCGACGCGTCGTCCTCGGAATCTGGTTGGTTGCCGCGATCGGCGCGATCGTTCTCGCCACGGCAAGCGGCGGCAAGACCAACGACAACTTCACGATCCCCGGCACCGAGGCCCAGCAGGCCAGCGACCTGCTCAGCCAGAAGGTGCCGGCGCTGGCCGGCGGGCAGAGCCAGATCGTGTTCGCGACCAAGTCCGGCGACATCACCTCGGCAACCAACATGGCTGCGATCGAGGCGTCCGTGGCGGCCCTGAAGAAGGTGCCTCAGGTCGCGTCCGTTGCCGACCCCTACGCGGCCAAGCAGGTGTCGGCCGACAAGCACGTCGCGCTCGCCTTCGTGCAGTTCAGCTCGAGCGCCGCGGACGTGAATACGGCCAGCCTGGACGCCGAGCAGAAAGCCGTCGACAGCGCCCGGACGGCCGGACTCGAAGTCGAATTCACCGGCAGCGTCTACCCGGGCTGGCGGACCGCGATCTCGGAGTTGCCCGAACTCGTCGGGCTGATCATCGCCTTCATCATCCTGCTGATCACGTTCGGCGCGGTCGTGGCCGCCGGCATGCCGATCATCACGGCGATCATCGGCGTGGTGATCACGCTGATGGGCGTGACCGCGATCGCGTCGGTCATCAACGTCGCGTCCGCGTCGACGACCGTTGCGCTGATGCTCGGGCTGTCGTGCGGCATCGACTACGGGCTGTTCATCCTGTCGAGGCATCGGGCCAACCTGCTCAACGGCATGTCCCCGTACGACTCGATCGGTCTGGCGGCCGGCACCGCAGGCGGATCAGTCGTCTTCGCCGGGCTGACCGTCATCGTCGCCCTCTGCGGCCTGTCGGTCGTGGGCATTCCGTTCCTCACCGTCATGGGCCTGGCTGCTGCGGCGGCAGTGTTCATGGCCCTGATGATCGCCCTCACCTTGCTGCCGGCGATGCTCGGCTTCGCCGGTCAGAAGGTCACCCGCTTCGTCGATTTCCCGGGCCGGCGCGGTCACGCCGAAGCGGTCGCGCGGGCCTCCGCCGCGGATCCGGGCACGTCGTTCGGCGGGCGCTGGGCGCGCTTCGTCGTCCATCGCCGGATCCCCGTCCTGATTGGTGGAATCGTCCTGCTCGGCGTGCTCGCGCTGCCCGCGACGAAGATCCAACTCGGTCTGCCGAGCGGCGCCTCGAAGCCGACGTCCGACACGTCCCGCAAGGCCTACGACCTGACCTCGGCCGGTTTCGGCGTCGGATTCAACGGCCCGCTGCTGGTCGTGGCGGACGGCGCGACGACCGCGTCCGTGACGCCCGTCGTCGCCGCCCTCGGCAAGCTGCCCGGTGTCGTCAACGCCGCTCCGGTCGCGCTCACGAACGGCGTCGCGGTGATCCGGGTGATCCCGACGACCGGACCGAACGCGACGCAGACCGCCGACCTCGTCCACCTGATCCGCAACGACCGTTCGACCATCGAAGGGTCGAGCGGGCTGCACATCCTGGTCGGTGGCACGACTGCGTCCAACATCGATGTGTCGGCCAAGCTCGGTTCGGCGCTGCCGATCTTCCTCGTCGTCGTCGTGGGGCTGGCCTTCATCCTGTTGACGTTCGCGTTCCGCACGATCCTCGTGCCGATCAAGTCGATCATCGGCTTCCTGCTCTCGGTCGCGGCCGCGTTCGGCGCGCAGACCGCGATCTTCCAATGGGGATGGGGCAAGAACCTGCTCGGTATCACCCCGACCGAGACGGTCAGCTTCCTGCCGATCATCATGCTGGCGATCATCTTCGGCCTGTCGAGCGACTACGAGGTCTTCGTGGTCTCGCGGATCAAGGAGGACTTCACCAGGAACGGCGACGCGCGGGCGGCCGTCGCGGCCGGCACGGGCGTCTCGGCCCGGGTCGTGACCGCGGCGGCGCTGATCATGTTCTCGATCTTCGTGGCCTTCATGATCACCAAGGATCCGACCATCAAGGCGATCGGGTTCAGCTTCGCGGTCGGCGTCTTCCTCGACGCGTTCGTCGTGCGCCTGACGCTCGTGCCCGCCGTGATGGCCATCGTGGGACGGCGGATCTGGTACCACCCGCAGTGGTTCTCGCGCTACGTGCCCGATCCGGATCTCGAGGGAGAGCGCCTCGAACACCGCCTGGCCGAGGCGGCCGGCCGGCCGGCCGATGTCACCGGCTAGGGCCGCCGGCTAAAGGGCGGGGCTCACCGGCACGACGGTGACCCCCGGGCAGGGCTTACGAGGATCGGCCCCCGACGACCAGATCGCTTTGTTGAACTGCGTGTACATAACGAGATTGCCGTCGTTCTGCACCACCAGGCGCGTGCGATACAGCCGGGGCACGCCGTAGCCGAACGTCGCGCTGTCCCATAGCGGGCCCCCGGTCTGCGCGGAGTACACGACCGCGTTCGAGTCCGTCTGCATCGCCAGATACGCGCCCGGATGTCCGTACGTACGAGTCGACCAGATCGCCCCGTGGCACGACCCGTAGACGACCAGGTTGCCGTCACCCTGCATCGCGAGGGTGTACGCGTTGTCGGCACTTATCAGGGTCGAGCCGGGCGTGAGGGTCTGGCCCTCCAGAATCGTGTCACCGTCGCTTGGTGTGGGAGGCGGAGGTGGGCGCAGCCAGGTGTCGGTCGACCAGACGGCCGCCCCGGTCCGCGAGTACTCGACCAGATTGCCGTCCGACTGCATCGCGAGGAACGCACCTGCGCCCGGGAACACGTTGTTCGACCAGACGGCTCGCATCGCGGCGGTGTAGATCACCAGGTTGCCGTCACCCTGCAGGACCAGCTGCGACCCGCCACTGCGTTGCGTGAACGTCGAGTAGATCAGCGCGCTCGGCTCGTCGCCGCCGAAGTTCTCGTGGACCTCGAGGCTGTCCGTGGACGTGTCGAAGCTGGCCGAGTAGGTACCGGCGGGGGTCGCGCCGTCGGCGGGGGACGCGAGCAGCCCGGTGAGGAACTGGCCGGACTGCAACTCGCTCGGCCCGGTCGGCAGGTTCGGCGGCGTGGCTGCGGCCGGTCCGGCGTACGCGGGGGCGGTGTACGCGAGCGCCGCGACGACGCCGACCGCGATCAGCGCGGTGAGCACTTGGCGCCTCCGCGACGGCCTCCGGGATCTCACGGTGCCGACACTACTGCGGCGTGGCGCGGGAGCGGCCCACCCAACCGAGGGGCTGCGGCGGGACGCACCTGCTGTCGTTGACCGGTCTCATCCGGCGGCACGGGGTCGTAGTAGCCGTCGACATCGACCACGATGTCGGCGACGCCCCCGTTGTTGTAGATATTGAAGCCGCCGGTCGGGCCGAGCAGCGTCATCACCGAGTTCGGCACCGTTGCACCGTATCCGGGATTGACGTTGCTGACGACCGGACGGGACAAGCCGGAAACCTCGGACGGCCAGGCGCTCACGTAGGTCGCCACATCGTGATTCACAACCGTGACGTTCATCTGCAGCGCCTCGGTGCGGGCGTCGCCGATCGACGCCGGCGGCGTCACCTCGGCGGTGGTACCGGCCGCCAGGGCACTCGCAGACCCCAGGCTCGTTCGGGTGTCGACGATCCGCGTGGGCACGATCGGGTGGAAGCTCAGACCGACCTCCGGGTACTCGTCGTCGTAGTAGCCGAACACGTCGACAACGACGTGGACCGGTTGCGACGATCCGTTCGCGATACCGATCATCGGTTCCCCGAGGCACCATGTCTCGAGATCGCAGTCGGTCGTGGGGACCACTGCGTAGTTGGCGACCGTCTCGCCCGGCGTGAAGTTCAGGGTCGAGGCGAGCGGCGGCGGATCCTCGCCGCGCCAGGTCGTGAGGTATCCGGCCGAAACCGGGTTCACGGCAGTGACATTGACGGCCAGCGCGACGATGTCGTTGTTGACCGAGCCGAAGTCGATCGGCAGGTTGACCGCTCTCGCCGCCGGCGAGCGGCCCACCCGAACCGGCCTCCCGCGTGTCGAAGACGCGGGTCGGGACGATGGGCACCAAACCGGAGCCGTTCCCGCCGGCGTCGGAGATCGTCGCATCGCTCGCGCCGTAGTAGCCGACGAAGTCGACGACCACGTCGGTGCTCCCCGCGGAGTTGTAGATCGAGATGGCATCGCCGGTACCGACCTGGACGGTCACCGAATTGGCGACCGTCTGCCCTGGTACGAAGTTGATGTTCGACGCCATCGGGCGGGTGGCGCCCGCGGGATACACCGTCAGATACCCGTATCCGGTCGGATTGACCGCCGTCACGTTCAGGACGACGCGCCGGCCCCACCGGGCCAGCGGAAATTCGCTCCCGTCACGGTGAGGGTGACCGACGAGGCGGGGCCGATCGCGCCGACGTGCCCGGTGCCGAGGCCCGTGCGGGTGTCGAGGATCCGCGTCGGGCCGTCCCGGGAAATAGCGGCCGGACGCGGTGGGCGTGATCTGCGACCGCAGCGGAACGCTGCGACTCGTCGCCGCGCTGTTGTCAGGAATGCTGAGGAAGGCATCGTCGGCATCCGGCGGCGTCGGACCGGGCGCGAAGGTGGCCACCGCGACCGACACCGTGCAGCTCTGGCCGTTTGCGAGCGTCCGGCTGTGACAGGAGTCAACTGCCACGGAGTAGCGGGCCGCGTTCGTCCCGACGATCGAGGCGGTGCCCAGCGTCAGCGCCGCGCTGCCCGTCGCGGTCACCGTCGCGGTCAAGGTCGTCGAGGGCGCGTCTTCGTAGACCACGCCGAAGTCCAGGACCGGCGGCGAGGTGAGCGCGCCGACGTAGCCGACGTTCGAGTGGTAGCGGATCTCACCGACCATCGGAGACAGGCTTGTCGTGGACGGGCAGGCCGCGCTGTAGGTCGCGGCGAACGCGGTGGTCGCACCCGTTGCTGCATCGACGACATCCTGCCCGACGATCACCCAGCCGGTCTGGTCCTGACACCCTTCGCCGTCGCCGTCGAGTCCGAACCCGACGTGCGCGGCATCGACCGTCGTCGTGGCGATCGGGTACTTGCGCCCGATCACGAACGGGCCGGTGTACGACGGCGGCGTGATGCCCACCTGCCAGGACTCGGTGCCGTCAGTCGGATTCGCCGTGAATTCGATGACGCCCGGGACGGTGACCGAGTCGAGCTTGAACGTCGAGTTCGAGTCGTCGAGCGCGACGCTGCCCGCCCCCAGGGACGCCCCCAAACCCGCGGTCGCGTCGAGGGTGAAAGCATCGAACGGCGCGGTCGGGACGGACGCTGCGACGGCCGCGCCCGGCATCACCGAGAACGCGAGCACGACGACACCGAGAAGCACCCTGCGCATCGTGGTCCCCCTGTACCGCGCGGCCCTTGTGTCCCGTTTGACCGCCGCGCGAGCAAAATAGCACCGAGGTCGGAAAAGGACCAGAACCGACTGCGCACGCGTACAGATCGTTTCGACGCGGGTGTTGCGGAGGGCGTGGGATTCGAACCCACGATGACGCTTCCGCGCCATAGCGGTTTTCAAGACCGCCGCCATCGGCCTCTAGGCGAGCCCTCCTGACCGCCGATCAGCCTAGCCTGGCGGCCCGGCGCCGCAGGTCGATCATGTTGCGCTTTCGGGGTCCGAACACCGGAAGTGCAGTCACGTCGACCGAGGCGGCCGCGCGCAAAACAAAAGGCCCGACCAATCGGCCGGGCCTCTCGTTACATCGTCGTTCAGACGATGGTGACGTTCTCCGCCTGCGGGCCCTTCTGGCCCTGCGTGACATCGAACTCGACGCGCTGGTTCTCGTCGAGGCTGCGGTAGCCGTCGGCCTTGATGGCCGAGTAGTGGACGAATACGTCCGCGCCGCCGCCGTCGACTGCGATGAAGCCGAAGCCCTTTTCGCTGTTGAACCACTTAACCGTACCCTGCGCCATACCGTTCTCCTTGAGCTGTACGAGGGCCGCACCGTGCCGCCCTCGAGGTCATACCGGGCGCGCAACCACATCCCGGCCTGCCAGGAGAAGGTAGAAACAACCGGTCGCTGGGGCCCACATTGCGTTGTTGCGGCGTGGGACTCTGCGTAACCGAGCGCAAGCCTATACCGATAGGGGAGACTCTGCGCAATCCTCGTGCGGTCAGTTACGGTGAGGAACGCTCGCTCGCACACCCGAAGGGACTCCCCCGGCATGGACGACAAGGGCTTGCTCGCCCACATCGACGACCTGATCGCCGAAGAGAAGGCCCTGCGCCACGCCCATGCGGGCCAGGGACTGGGCAGCACCGATCGCGACCGGCTGCAGCACATCGAGCGCGAACTCGACCAGACGTGGGACCTCCTGCGCCAGCGCCGGGCGCGCGAAGAGATCGGCGAAGACCCCGAGTCCGCCCACGAGCGGCCCATCACCGAGGTCGAAGGCTACTTGCAGTAGCGCTGTCGCCGGCGGTCAGTGCGTCACCAGGCGGCCGTCGATGAGCCGGACGATCCGGTCGCACCGCTCGTAGACGTCCGCGTCGTGCGTCGCGACGACCACGGTGGCGCCGCGCCGCGCGCGTTCGAGCAGCAGGCCGAGCACGTGCAGCTTCGAGGCGTGATCGAGCTCCGCCGTCAACTCGTCCGCGAAGAGCGTGGACGGATCGATGACGAGCGCGCGCGCGATCGCCACCCGTTGCTGTTGCCCACCAGACAGCTGATCGACGAGGTGGTCGCCGACGTCGGCCAGCCCGACTTCGGCCAGCGCCTGCCGGGCCTGCGCACGCACCTCGGCCCGCGAGCGCCGCGGACGCCGGGCCTGGAGCACGACTTCGACGTTCTCGCTCGCCGTCAGCACGCCGACCAGCCCGTACCCCTGCAGGATCAACCCGACGCCGGGCCGGACGCCGGTCAACGGCCGGTCGTCGTACGCCACGGATCCGCCGTCGGGACGTTCGAGCCCGGCGAGCAATGCCAGCAGGCTCGACTTGCCGCTGCCGGACGGGCCGATCACCGCCAACACCTCGCCGGGCCGCGCGTCGACGGTCACCGCGTCGAGCACCACCCGTCCGGCCCGGACGTAGCGGAGGCGGTCGCCGTGGACCGCCGGGCCGTCGAGCGCCCCGGTCGGTGGGTCGATCGGTGGCGCGAACACCGGCCCGGACGCCGGTGCCGGGGTCGCCGGTGCCGCGGGCGCGTAGGAGACCTCGATCTCGACAGGCTCCTCGGCATCGGGGGCGCTGTGTCTACTCATCGGGATCAGCCTCGCGGATCAGCTCGACGCCCCCTGGCTTGCGCACGACCCGCACGCGCGTGCCGGGCGGTAGCCGGTCCAGCACGTCGGGGGGCAGGCGCACCGATCCGTCCGCACCGACGGTGCCGAACTGCTCGAGTACCTGGCCGCCGTCGTCCGCCCGTCCCTCGTGGATCGTGATCGTCCGCCCGAGCGCGCCCGCGACCTCCGGGTCGTGCGTCACCACAACGACGGTGGTGCCGAACTCCGCGCCGATCCGGCCGAGCAGCTCGACGACCCGGTCGCGGTTGCCGCTGTCGAGCTGGCTGGTGGGCTCGTCGGCCAGCAGCAGGCCGGGCGCCGCCGCCATTCCGATCGCCACCGAGAGCCGCTGCTGCTCGCCGCCGGACATCCGCGACACCCGCTGGCCGCCGAGATCGGCCAGTCCGAGCCGGTTGAGCAGCTCGCGCGGGGCGGTCAGCTGGGCGCGGCGGTAACCGCGGGCGGCCCGCTGGGCGAAGGCGACGTTGTCGACGCCGGTGCCGTACGGCAGCAGATTGCGCGACGGATTCTGCAGGACGACGCCGATGCGCTGTCCGCGAAAGGCCAGCAGATCGCGCTCGTTCATCAGCGCGACGTCGTCCGCACCGATGTACAAGTGGCCCGACGTCGGGCGCAACAGGCCGGCGAGCAGCGTCAACAGCGTCGACTTGCCCGAGCCGGATGCCCCGAGAATGCCGACGCATTCTCCGGCGCGCACGGTCAACCCGACCGATTCGAGGGCGACCACGTCGGCGCCGTCGATGCGGTAAACGTGCCGCAGCCCCTCGCAGCGCACCCCGATCCCGGTCTCCAATCCGTTCAGCGGGCCGGATTGCGCGGTCATTGCGCCGCCTCTCGCAGCCGGCCGGGAACGGCCGACCGAACGAGGGTCACGGCGGCCACCAACGCGGTGACGGCCAGCAGCACCACGAAGCCGACCGCGAACAGCCCGACCGGACCGAGAGCGGGCTGGTAGTACGACGGGACGGACGTGACGTCCGCATATTCGGGGATCGTCGACATCGACAGACGGGCCGCCAGCCAGCCGGCCGGCAGACCCAGGATCACCGCAGTCGCGAGCAGAATCAGCTGTTCCAGAAAGGACGATCTCACCAGGGACGCCCAGCGCACGCCGACGACTCGCAGCGCGGCCAGCTCGAATGAGCGGCGTCGTCCATTGGCCGCGACCGCCACCGCCGTCGCGCCGACGGCGAGCACGGAGCCGGCGATCGCGCAGACGAGCAACAGTTCCAACGCGAGCGCCGGGCCCTGCCGGGCCAACGTCTTCACCCGCTGCGACGCGGTGTGCTGCGCCTGGACGATCAGGCCGGCCTTGGTGAGTCGGGCCACGGCGTCGGACGGTGCGGCCGGTCCGAGCCAGACCGACCACGACGCCTCCGTCGTGAAGCCGGGTACGTGCGCGAGCAACGGATTGATGTCGACGATCAGTCCATCGTCGAGGACCCCGGGCAGCACCGGAACCTGCTGCGCGACGCGGTATTGCTGGGTGCCCCCGATGGCATCGGACATCGTCAGCGGAATCGGTCGGCCGAACTCGTCGACGCTCATCTGGGTGTTCACGGCCCCCGGGGTCGCGACCGTGGCGACCGAGCGGGGGGCCGAGGCGTACTCGATAGACGACGACGCGCCTTCGTACGCGCTGAACTCGTCCTGCACCCCATTGGGGCCGATCGACACGGTGTCCTTCGCGTAGTCACCGTGCAGGTCGGCCGCTCGCCACGCGGACGCGGTCGTCAGACGCGCGTCGACTGGTTGCCACGATCCGCTCGCGTCCTGCACCTCGATCGAGCTGACGACGACCGTCCCGGTGTCGGTCGTGAAGGCGTCGGACTGGCGGGTCCAGGTCAGGGCACTGAGCGTGCAGCTGATCGTCGCGCACGGCACGGCGACCGTGTACTGATGGGTGCCTGGCATCAGCGAGCCGGCCCGGGCCTGCAGGAACGGCTCGTTGATCGAACGCAGATCCAGCTCGACGAGCGGCGAGTCGGGCATCGACAGGGCGGTGGCGTCGATCGTGACGCGGATCGCCGACCCGCGGATCGTGATCAACGGCAGCGTGTTGGCCGACAGCACGCGCTGCAGGTCGGACGTGCTGGGCAGGCCCCGCACGCTGTAGGCCGCCGTCGTCAGCCGGCTCGCGTCGACGCCCAGGACGGTGCCCGTGACCGAGCCACCGCCGTCGGGCAGCCAGGTGGCGGCGGCCATCGCCCACGCGCCCTGCGGGTCGGCCAGACGCGTCGCCGTCAGTGGGTCGTGGCCCGGACCGCTCTGCACCGACAGCACCCGGGCGGCCCCGAGCTCGGCGTGGGCCCGCTGGGTCCGGTTGGCCGACGCGATGCCCTCGCCGGCGAGCGCGAACGTCGCCAGCCCGACCGCGACCGCCAGCAGCGCCGCGAGCCGCAGCGCGGCCGGGCGCCGGGCCACTTGGCGGACGGCGAGGAACGCCCCGACCCGGGCCGACGCCCGCGTGACCGGGACGAGTGCCCGGCCGACCAACGGCAGAAGGCGGACGCCGAGCAGACCGACGGCCAGGACGAGCAGGCCCGGCGACAGCAGCCCGAGCGAGGACGATTGCCCGGCCGTTTCGGCATGATCGCGCAGCCGGACGAGCGCGACAACGGCCACGGCCGCGACCACGAAATCGACGAGCAGTCCGATCCATCGGTTCCCGGCCGGCGTACCGGTGCGCCGCCACTGCTCGAGGACCGGGCGCGTGAGCACGCCGCCGCCCGGCGAGCAACGCGGCCGCGCAACCGCCCGTGAAGCCGGCCAGCACGGCACCGAGCGTCGACGTGGTCAGCACGACCGGGACGCCCGAGCTCAACAGGCCGGCGGCCAGCAGGTGCACGACCAGGTACGCCACGAGCAGCCCGACCGGCAGGGCCAGGACGAGCAGGAGCAGCGGTTCGGCGAGCCCGAACCGCAGCGTCGCCAGTGGTCGCAGCCCGCGCAGCTTCGCGAGGGCGATCTCGTTGCCGCGCGACTCGACTGCGTCGGACATGACCTGGAAGAGCACCAGCCACGCGAGCACCGACAGTTGCACCGTGACGAGCAGCGTCCCGACATTGACCAGGCTGTATGCGTGCGCCGTCGAGGCCAGCACGGTCGTGATCGAGGTGGACAGCTGCACCGGGGAGTTGCCGAAGGCGACCCGGGCCGGCGGGTACTGCTTCTGCAGGGCCTTCACTCGGGTCGTTACGGCGGCGACGTCGGATAGCCGCAGGTGGTCCGGCGCCACCGGGTAGTCGGCCACGACGTCCGCGACGTTCGGGGACGCGATCGATTCGAGCACCGCCGGTGTCGTGAATACGGCGTCGACCGTGTCCAAGCCCTTGTTGGCCACGGCGGCGGCGAAGTACGTCTCGCCGAACCAGTAGGGATCGTTCGTGTTGCGGGGCCGGTAGCTGCCGACGATCTTCGGCTCGATCGTCGACGCGGCGGCCTGCTGGTCGGCTCCCGTCGGCGGTGGCGTGCCGATCTCCAGCGTCTGGCCGACCGTCCAGCCGTAGCCGGAATCGATGGTGCGCTGGCTGACCAGGACCTCGCCCGGCCCGCTCGGGCACCGCCCGCTGACGATGATCATGTGCGCACAGACGCCGTCCCGCCAGACGAGCTCGGTCGTCTGCTGGTTCTGGCGCTCGGTGTCGCCCGAGACGATCCGACCTCGCGCGATCGCGCCGGCGATCGGGGCGCCGAATCCGCGGGTGCCGCCGGGCGCCTCGACGGTTTTGACAGCGTGCGCGACGCTGCCCGCCACGCTGACGTTCGTCGTGTAGACGTACTGCAAGCCGCTCTGCTGGGACGGTGCGGCCGTCAACGTGTCGTGGAGGGTCGATTCACGGGCGGCTCGGGCGTACAGCGGTCCGACGGCCGCCACCGTCATCGTCACGAGCCCCACCGAGAAGACAGCTGTCGAGAATCCCCGGCGCCACCAGGCTCCGCGAGCGACGAGCGACAGCCGACCCACAGACTCCCCTTCGACGGCGGCATCGCCATACAACCATGAAGGGGTGGATTCAGACGTGATCGGCTAGCTGGAGATGTCCTTGCTACCGATCCGGGCCCAGGCCAGGGACAGGAAGATCGCGACGTACGCGGCCGACACCGCCAGGCCCTTCTCGAGCCCCGAGAACTCGAGCGGATCGCGGATCAGGTCGGCGAACTGCAGCCAGTAGTGGCTGAACAGCCACGGATGGATCGCGCTCAACTGCGGGATCGCGTCGAGCACCGCGCTGGTGATCGACAGGGCCAGCGTGGTCGCCATCGCCGCGATCGGCACCTCGGTGAGCGTCGAGACGAACAGTCCGATCGCGCCGACCGCCGCCATCATCGCGGCCGCGTAGAGCACGACGAGCAGCAGCCGGAACAGCCCGGCTTCGAACGAGATCTGCGTGCCCGACAGCAACGTCACGTTGCCGGCCGGGAAGAACACGAGGCCGGACGCGACCCCGAAGATCGCGACGACCAGCGGCGCGGCGACGCACCAGGCCAGGATGCCCGCGTACTTGACGGCGAGCAGCCGCGTGCGGTTGACGGGCACGGTGAGCAGGTAGCGCAGCGTGCCGGTATTGGCTTCGCCGGCGATCGACTCGCCAGCCACGACCGACACCGCCATCGGCAGGAACACGGTCAGGACGACGAAGATCGCGGCGAAGGCCACGAACACGCCGTTGTCGGTGATGCTCCCGAACAGCGCGCCCGAGTCGTGCCCGCCCCGGCCGCCGTGATGGTCGGAGATGTAGACCGACACGGCGATCAGGATCGGGATTCCCGCCAGCACGCCGAGGATCGCCTGGTTACGGCGCCGGCGAAAGATCATCGCCAGTTCCGAACGCAGGAAGCGGGTCGACACCAGCCGGGCGCGCGGGCGCGCGGGCGCACGGTCGGTCGGACGGTCGGCCAGGAGCTCAGCCGGAGACATCGAAGCCCTCCCCGGTGAGCGACACGAACACGTCCTCGAGACGCGGCTTCTCGACGGCGAAGCCCCGAACGCCGACACCGGCCGCGACCAGCGCCGCAACAACGTGCTCGGCCTGCGCGGCGCCGAGGATCGCGGTCGCCGCGCCGTCGTGGGCCGCCGGCTCGGCGAGGCCGAGTTGGGCCAGTACGTCACGGGCAGCGTCGGGCGCGCCCGTCTCGACCCGCACCTGGACGCGCTGCTGGGCGCCGAGCTCGGGCAGCGAACCCTGCCAGACCATCCGGCCGACGCTCATGACACCGACGTGCGTGCACACCTGTTCGACCTCGGCCAGCAGGTGGGACGAGACGAACACCGTGATGCCGTCGTGGCCGAGCTGATTGATCAGGTGCCGCACCTCGCGCGTGCCCTGCGGGTCGAGGCCGTTCGTCGGCTCGTCGAGCAGCAGCAGCTCACGCGGCTGCAGCAGGGCGCCGGCGATGCCGAGGCGTTGCCGCATGCCCAATGAATAGTTGCGGTACCGCTTGCCGGCCGCCGACGTCAGCCCGACCCGGTCGAGGGCTTCGCCGATCCGCGCGGACGCCGTGCGCGGGTCGGCGATGCGGTCCGCCGCGTCGAGACGGACGAGGTTGGCCCGACCCGACAGGTACGGATGGAACGCCGGTCCCTCGACCAGTGCGCCGACCCGCGGCAGGACGTCGCCCGCCGCCGACGGCATCGGCCGGCCGAGCAGTTCGTGCGTGCCGCTCGTCGCGAAGATCAGGCCGAGCAGCATCCGGATCGTCGTGGTCTTGCCCGAGCCGTTCGGCCCGAGGAAGCCGTAGATGGCGCCGGCCGGGACGTTCAGGTCGAGCGAGTCGACCGCGACCTGGCCGCCGCGGAAGCGTTTGGTGAGCGCCCGCGATTCGATCGCCAGCGGTACCGCCGCACCCCCCCTGGAGACGGCGGTATCCGCTGGCGCCGCAGTCAACGTCACTTATGTGACGCTGCGTCCGCGTAGAGGACGTCGGGGTCGACGGCACCGACGAAGACTCGCCCGTCGTCGGTGATGAGCGCAGTGACCAACTTGGAGCTGAACAGCCGGCCCGTCCCCCAGCTGCCCTGCACCGCGGTGAGCGCGTGGGCGAGCTGCTGGGTCGAGGCGAGCGCACCGGCGTCGTGCAGTTCGACGACGCTCGTCCAGCCGGTCCCGATGGTCTCGGAGGCGCGATGCGCTTCCTGCGCCTGACCGACGCGGTCACCGGGCTGGGCGCTCGAGCCGATCAGGCCGCCCTGCTTCACGGTCGCGCTCTTGGGCGGCGTGAAGTTGAAGTTGCTTGCGTCGGGCGTCGTGAAGTCGACGGTGCCGGTGAACGAGACGTCGATGGCGGGCTTGCTCGTGTCGCCCCGCGCGAAGACCTGGACGCTGAGCGGCACCTTGTACTGGCCGTCCACCGCGATGCGCACCGATCCGACCCGGGACGTGGCGTCCTTCGGGGTGAGGACGAGTTCGTAGGCCGAGCGGCTAGCCACCCGGCGGCTCTGGTCGACGCTCACGGTCGTCGTCGGATCGATGGCGGCCAGGGCCTTGGCGGCGACCTGGGCGGGCGTCAGCGTCGTTACGGTCGACGGCGTCGGCCGGCTGACATCCGGGGTGGGAAGGGTCGTGTGCGTCGCGGTGTGAGTGTCACTGTCCCACTGCCAGACGGACGTGCCGTTGCGGAAGATGTCGGTCTCGCCGACCGTGTCGAGCAGGGCGAAGCGCTGCTTCGTCGGCCCCGCGTACCAGACCCGCATCGTGTGCGAGCCGGTGAGTAGGGACGTCAGCGAACTGCCGCCCGGCGAGGTGCCGATGTCGGGAAGCTCCGGGAGCCCGAGCGAGGCGTTCTCGACGACGGTTCCGGAGAAGCCCGCGACGTGTGACTGCTCGATGGCCGCGAGCAACTGCGCGGCGGTGAGGTTCGGCAGGTTCGGATCGGCGTTCGCCGAGAGGGCGCCGGTGCCAACCGCGGCGGCGATGGCAATGCCCAGGACGGGGACGGTCCACCGCAGTGAGCGGCGGCTGAACAGGCGGTGTGGTGCGCTCACCCGCTGAGAATGCGCGGAATGCACTGTGGGCTTCCTGAGCCAGGCTGAGACAGGACTCAGTCGGAACTGGCACTCTCGCACCATGCGTCTGCTCATCGTCGAGGACGAACTCCGGCTCGCGTCCGCCCTGCAACGTGGCCTCACCGCCGAAGGGTTCACCGTCGACGTCGCGAACACCGGCCCGGACGGGCTGCACGCCGCGAAGGAGAACAGCTACGACGCGGTGATCCTGGACATCATGCTGCCGGGCTTGTCCGGCTACCGGATCATCGAGCACCTCCGCGCGGCCGAGATCTGGGTGCCGATCCTGATGCTCACGGCGAAGGACGGCGAGTACGACGAGGCGGACGCCCTCGACCTGGGCGCGGACGACTACGTGACGAAGCCGTTCTCGTTCGTCGTCCTGCTCGCCCGGCTCCGGGCATTGCTGCGCCGCGGGGCGACGCCCCGGCCGGCCGTGCTGAAGGTCGACGACCTCGTCCTCGACCCGGCCGCCCACACCGTCACCCGCGGCGAGACGTTGGTCGAGCTCACGCCGCGCGAGTTCGCGCTGCTCGAGTACCTCATGCGGCGCGCCGGCGAGGCGGTGTCGAAGGCCGAGATCCTGCACCACGTCTGGGACGCGCACTACGAAGGTGACGCCAACGTGGTCGAGGTCTACGTCGGCTACCTGCGTCGCAAGATCGACACGCCGTTCGACCGCCAGACCGTGCAGACGGTTCGGGGCGCCGGGTACCGGTTGGCCGTCACCAAGCAGTGAGCTGGTTCTGGCACGTCCTGACCGCGCTGCGACCGCGACACGGTTGGTGGCGTGGTCAGACGTTGCGCGGCCGGATCACCCTGGTCGCGACCGCCCTGTTGACCGGCGCGGTGATCACCGGGGCCGTGCTGACCGTGATCGTGCTGCGACTGTCGCTCACCCGTGCCCTGGACGCCTCGGCGATCAAGACCGGCAACGAGGTGTCGGTGCTGGTCAATCAGAACCGCATCCCGAACCCGGTGCTCGCCGACAACGGCGGCGTCGTCCAGGTGCAGGTCGTCGACAGCGACAACCGGGTCATCGGAGCATCGCCCGGAGCCGACGCCGGCATCTCACTGCTCTCCGCCAAGCAGCTGCGCGACGTGCGCTCCGGGTCGCGCCTGGAGATCCCGGGCCGGACGTCGTCGGGCGACGAGCCGTTGCGCGTCATCGGGGTGAAGGCCGGGACGAGCACCGTCCTCGTCGCGACGGACGCGGCGCGCATCGAGCAGAGCGTGCGGATCGTCCGCAGCGCGGCGATCATCGGCTGCCCGCTGGCGATTCTCGCGATGGCGCTGCTGACGTACTGGGTCGTCGGCCAGACGCTGCGTACGGTCGCGTCGCTGCGCCACGGCGCCGACGAGATCACCGCGGCCGGCCTCGCCGACATGCGGTTGCCGGTGCCCGAGCCCGAGCAGGACGAGATCAGCCGGCTGGCCGTGACCCTGAACGCCATGCTCGACCGCATCGACACGGCGACCAAGCGGCAACGGACCTTCGTCGGCGACGCCGCGCACGAGCTGCGGTCGCCGATCGCGTCCCTGCGCGTGCAGCTCGAGGTGGCCGCCCGGCTCGGGCCGGCGGTCGACTGGGACGAGGTGATCTCCGACGTCCTCATCGACGTCGACCGTCATCGACCATCTCGTCACCGACCTGCTCACGCTGGCCCGCAACGACGAGTCCGGCGGCGTGCTGCGCCGGCGCGAACCGGTCGAGCTGGCCACCCTCGTCGAGGATCTCGTCGTCGACTACGAGAACGCGCGCGTGCCGGTCACTTTCGAGGCGAACTCGACGGCGACGGTCGATGGAGACGTGGACGCCCTGCGCCGGGTCGTCGTCAACCTCGTCGACAACGCGGTGCGCTACGCATCGTCGGCGGTCACCGTGACGCTCAACCGGTCCGGTCGCCAGCCGACGGTCGAGCTGGTCGTGGCCGACGACGGGTCCGGCATCCCGCCCGGCGAACGCGAGCGGGTGTTCGACCGGTTCTACCGGACCGAGGCGTCCCGTTCGCGCCAGCTCGGCGGCACGGGCCTCGGCCTGCCGATCGTCCGCGACCTGCTGCGGGCGCACGGCGGCACTGTCCGCTTGGCCGACAACGGCCCAGGCCTGCGGGCGATCGTTACGCTGCCCGTCCGCCCGGTGGCTGACTGACCCGACTGGCTAGGTGCAGGTCGGGCTGCCGGTCGGGCTGGCGGGCGGGGTCGACGAGGTGGCCGCACTCGACGAATTCGACGGTGGACTGCTCGGCGTCGACGGGCAGGCCGGCAGCACGTACTGCCCGACGGTCAGCGTGATCGTCTGGGTCTGCGGGTACAGGCTCCCGACCGTGGGACTCTCGTCGAGGACGATGCCGTCCTGCGTCTTGTCGTTCGTGGGCTTGAGCGTTTCGGTGACGCTCCCCCAACCGGCGTCGCTGAGCGCCTTCTTGGCCGCCGCGTACGTCTGCTTCGTGACGTCCGGGATGGCGACCTTGCCGTTCGAGACGCTGACCTTGACGTTGGTCGCGGCGGGGACGTTGGCGAACGCCGCCGGATCCTGCGCGACGACGGTTCCGGCCGGGCTCGGGTCGGGGACGTCGACCCGGGTGTAGGTGAGGCCGGCCTTGGTCAGCAGCGCAGTGGCCTGGTCGAACGTCAGGCTGGTCAGCGACGGCACCTGCACGGTGCCGACCTTGTACGTCGTGAAGCTCACCGTCGAACCCTTGGCCAGCTTGCTGTTCGCGCTGTACTGCTGCGTGCAGACCTTGTCGACGGTCTCAGGCGCCTCCGCGGTCGGCGGATCGCCGCACGGCCCGTTCGACGTCGTGATCGTGCCCGGAACCAGCTGGGCGTCACGCAGGGACTGGCTGGCGGCGTCGGCGGTCTGGCCGATCAGTGACGGCACCAGCACCTGCGCGGTCTTGCCGGTGCCGGCCCGCACGATCGCGTAGGCCGCGATGCCGATGATCAGCAACAGCGCGGCAACCAGCACCGCCCAGACGATGCCGGCGCGGCTGTGCTCGGGCGGTTCGCGATAGCCGGTGTCGACGGGCGGCCGCTGAACCGGCGGAACCGCGGACGAGCGGGCGATGTACTGCGTGCGCTCGGCGTCGGTCAGCACCGCCTCGGCCTGCACGGGTCGGTCGGCCAGGGCCCGGACGAGGTCGGTGCGCATCTCACCGGAGGACTGGTAGCGGTTCACCGGGTTCTTGGCGAGCGCCTTCATCGTGATCGAGTCGAGCGACGGCGGCACATCCGGATTGATGGACGACGGCGGCGGGGCGTTCTCGCGCACGTGCTGGTACGCGACGGCCACCGGCGAGTCGCCGCGGAACGGCGGCTGACCGGTCAGGAGCTCGTAGAGCAGGCATCCGGTCGAGTACACATCCGACCGCGCGTCGACGCTCTCACCACGCGCCTGCTCGGGCGAGAGGTACTGCGCGGTGCCGATCACGGCCGCCGTCGACGTCACCGTCGCGGCATTGTCGGAGATCGCCCGGGCGATGCCGAAGTCCATGACCTTGACCGCGCCGGTCGTGGTGATCATGACGTTCGCCGGCTTGATGTCGCGGTGGATGATCCCGTTGTGGTGGCTGTAGTCCAGGGCTCCGCAGACGTCCGCGATGATCTCCATCGCGCGCCGGGCCGGCAGCCGGCCCTCGGACTTGACGATGTCGCGCAGCGTCCGGCCCTCGACGAACTCCATGACGATGTAGGGGATCGGCGGCACGTCCGTGCCCCGGGTGACGTCTTCGCCGGTGTCGTACACCGCGACGATCGCCGGGTGGTTGAGGCCGGCCGCCGCCTGCGCCTCGCGGCGGAACCGGTTCAGGAAGGACGGGTCGCGGGCGAGATCAGCCCGCAGGATCTTGATGGCGACGTCCCGTCCGAGCCGAATGTCCTTACCACGGTGGACTTCTGCCATTCCGCCGTAGCCGATCAGGGCTCCGAGCTCGTAGCGGTTGCCCACGAGACGTGGTTGCGTCATTGCACTTCCTCACTCATCTTGTGCGTCACTTCAGTGCCCGGCCCCATTGAGGTAGGCCTCCATCACTGCCTTGGCGACCGGCGCGGCCGCCAGGCCGCCAGTCGTCTCGTCGCCACTCACTCCGCCGTTCTCGATGATCACGGCCACGGCGATCTTGGGGACGCCGCCCTTGGTCGCGAACCCCGAGAACCACGCGTGCGGCGGAGTCTGCTTGCCGTCGACGAACACACCGGTGTCGGCGGTTCCGGTCTTTCCGCCGACCACGACGTTCGGGATGTCGGTGATCTGCGCCTTGGTGCCGGTGCCGCTCTTCACGACGTCCTCCATCATCGTGATCAGCTCGGTGTCGAGGCTCGAGTCGATGACCTGGCTGAGCTGCTGCGGCTGCGTCTGCGACAGGATCGAGAGGTCGGGCGCCCGTTCCTGCGCGACGAGATACGGCTGCATGAGCGTGCCGTTGTTCGCCACCGCCGCCGAGATCATCGCGACCTGCAGCGGCGTCACGCGGACGCTCTGCTGTCCGATCGAGGCGTGGGCGAGGTCGCCCTCGCTGTTGATCTGACCGACGCTCGACTCGGCGACGGTGAGCGGCACCGACCGCTGCTTGCCGTCGAGCCCGAACATCTGCGCTTCGTTCTCGATCGCGCTCTGCCCGAGCTTCAAACCCAGCGACGCGAACGCCGTGTTGCACGAGATGACAAGGGCGTCGGTGAACGAGTCGGTGTCGCCGTTGCCGCAGCTCTCGCCGTCGAAGTTCTGCAACGTCGAACCGTTCGTGTTCGGCAGCGTCAGCACCTTTGGCGCCGGAATCTGGTCGGTCGGTTTGATCCCGGCCTTGAGGGCGGCGGCCGACACGATCACCTTGAACACCGAGCCGGGCGGGTAGTTCTGCTGGAAGGCCCGGTTGAGCATCGGGTTGGCCGGGGCGACGTTCGGTTGCAGCGCATTCCAGTTCGTGGTGTCGGTGGTCGTGTCGTGCGAGCTGATCAGATTCGGGTCGTAGGACGGCGAGGTGACGGCCGCCAGGATGGCGCCGGTATTCGGGTCGAGCGCGACGACCGCACCCGCGCGTCCACCCAAAGCCTTGTAGGCGGCTTGCTGGGTGGCGTCGTCGATGGTGAGGACGATGCTGCCGCCCTTGGGATCTCGGCCGGTGAGGATGTCGGTGATCCGCGAACCGAGCAACCGGCTGTCGGTGCCGCGCAGGACGGAGTCCTCGGACTGCTCGAGACCGTCCTTGCCGTACACGAGCGAGTAGTAGCCGGTCAGCGGCGCGTAAACCGGGCCGCCCGGATACTGGCGCAGGTACTTCAGCTCGTCGGCGGTCGCGACCGATTGCGCGATGGCCTTTCCGTCGACGACGATCTGGCCGCGCGGAGTCGAGTACTCGGTGAGGATGACCCGCCGGTTGCCCGGGTTGTCGCGGTAGGAGTCACCCTTCACGACCTGGACGTAGTTGAGGTTCACGAAGAGCGCGAGCATCAAGACGCCCACCGCCGCCGCGACCTTGCGGATCTGCCGGTTCATACCGCCACCGGACTTGGGTTCTCCGGCGCTGACGCTCCGGCGAGCGGGTCGTCGTCCGGAACCGGTGTGCCGTGCCGCCCGGTCACGGCCGGCCGTCGCGCCGAGTCCGAGATGCGGATCAGCAGCGCGAGCAGCACGTAGTTCGCGATCAACGACGACCCGCCGTAGGAGAGGAACGGCGTGGTGAGACCGGTTTCGGGCAGCAGCCGGCTCACCCCGGCGACCACGACGAACAACTGCAGGCCGACCAGGAACGACAATCCCGACGCGAGCAGCTTGCCGAAGGAGTCGCGTACGGCAAGGGCCGTCGCGAATCCGCGCGAGATGAAGACCAGGTAGACGATCAGCAGCGCCACCAGGCCGAACAGGCCGAGCTCCTCGCCGAACGACGAGATGATGTAGTCGGTCGCGGGCAGCGGCACCAACTCGGGATGGCCGGCGCCGAGCCCGGTGCCGAAGAGGCCGCCCGTCCCCAGACCGAAGAGCGACTGGGCCAGTTGGTAGCCGGAGTCGGGGTACTTGAAGACGTGCAGCCAGACGTTCACGCGCGTCTGCACGGTCCCGAACAGGTGGTACGACACGTAGGCGCCGCCCGCGAACAACAGCAAACCGATGATCACCCAGCTGATCCGCTCGGTCGCGACGTACAGCAACACGACGAAGATCCCGAAGAACAGCAAGGACGTTCCGAGATCGTGCCCGCGGACGAGCACGCCGATGCAGACGAGCCAGGCGACCAGCAGCGGCCCGAAGTCGCGCCCGCGCGGCAGGTCGATCCCCATGAACCGCCGGCCGGCCAACGACAGGACGTCGCGCTTGTCGACCAGGAACGACGCCGCGAAGATCGTCAGCAGGATCTTCGCGAACTCGCCGGGCTGGATCGAGAAACCGGCCACGCGGATCCAGATCCGGGCGCCGTTCACCTCGGAGATGCTGGCCGGTAGCACCGCGGGTAGCACGAGGAAGAAGAGACCGGCGAGCGCGATCGTGTACGCGTAGCGCTGCAGAATGCGGTGATCGCGCACCAGAATGATCATCGCCAGGAACAGGACGAGACCGATCGCCGTCCAGACGACCTGGCTGGGCGCCTGGGCACCCGGCACCGGCAGCCCGTTCTCGATCGCCTGCTGTTTCTCACCCAGGTCGAGACGGTGGATCATCACGAGACCGAGCCCGTTGAGCAGCACGACCGCGGGCAACAGCAGCGGATCGGCGTACGGCGCGACGAACCGGATCACGACGTGCGCGACCACGCCGGCGACGAGCGGGACGGCGCCGTACAGAACGAGGTGCGGGCTGAACCGGCCGTCGCGGGTGCCTTCGATTGCGCCCTCGGCGGCCAGCACGACGACGACCGCGAAGACGAGCAATCCGAGTTCGGTGTTGCGCCGCGTCGCCGCGGGTGCCTCCACTTCAGTCACGACTGCCTGCAGTTCTGCCCGGGAACCGGAGTCTGCGATGCGCGCGGATGCGTAACCGTGTCCGACGGCGACGCCGAAGCCGACCCGACGGCCGAGTCCGACGGCGAAGCCGAGGATGCGTTGGAAGCCGAGTCCGACGGCGAAGCCGACGACGACCCGACCCCCGAGTCCGAAGCCGTCGACGAGTCGCTCGGGGTCGGGCTGGGCGTCGGTTCCGGCCGGTTCAAGTCGCTGCACAACGGCAGTTGTTCGCCGCGCAGCCGGTCGACGATCGCGGACGCCCCGCTCTGGCTGTTCGCCGTGATCCCGGATTCGACCTGCGTACGCGCGGCCGGCGTCAGCGCCGCGATCCTCAATCCGGTGTGGACGCGGACGTTGAAGAACTTCAGCGGCCCGAACTGCGTGTCGACGCCGCGGAAGACCGCCACCTCATCGCCGTCCCGGCCGACGAAGTACTGCGTCTGCGTCCAGCTGTACGTGCCGATCGCGATCGCGATCACCAACGCCAGCAAGCCAATGATCAGCACCGGCGTGCGCCAACGTCCGCGCCGACGGACCCGCTTGCGCACGATCGGCAGCGGAGCGGCCGGGGGGCGGTTGATCAGCGCGGCCCGCTCGGCCGGGCTGTCGTCGCGCGTCGACGGCGGGGTCGTCGGATCGACGAACGCGCCGGCGATCACCGGTACGTCGTCGCCGTATCCCTCGCCGACGACGTCCGCGACGATGCACGTCACGTTGTCCGGTCCGCCGCCGCGCAGGGCGAGTTCGACGAGCCGGTCGGCGCAGCCCTGCGGATCACCCTCCGACAGCGTGTCGAACAGGGTCTGGGTCGACACGACGTCGGACAGGCCGTCGGTGCAGAGCAGGTAACGGTCACCGGGCCGGGCTTCGCGGATCGACACGTCGGGCTCGACGGCCGTGCCGGTGAGCGCGCGCAGAATCACCGACTTTCGCGGATGATTCGCCGCTTCGTCGGCGGTGAGGCGACCCTGGTCGACGAGCGATTGCACGTAGGTGTCGTCATGGGTGATCTGCGACAGGTGCCCGCCGCGCATGAGGTACGCCCGGGAGTCGCCGACGTGCACCAGCCCGACCTGCGAGCCGCTGAACCGCAGCGCGGTGAGCGTGGTGCCCATTCCGTCGAGCTCGTGGTCGGAGGCGACCTGGTCGGCGATCGTGTTGTTGGCCTCGTCCACCGCCTCGCGCAGCGAGCGAAGCAGGTCGCCCACCGGACGGTCCTCGTCGAGCTGCTCGAGAGTGCTGATCACGATCTTGCTGGCCACCTCGCCGGCCGCGTGACCGCCCATGCCGTCGGCGATCGCGAGCAGGCGCGGGCCGGCGTAGACGGAGTCCTCGTTGTTGCCGCGCACGAGGCCGCGGTCGGACCGCACCGCGTACCGAAGGGTCAGTGTCATTCCCGACTACCGCAGTTCCAGCACCGTCTTGCCGATCCGGACCGGCACGCCGATCTCGAGTGGCACCGCCCCGTCCAGCTTGCGTTGCCCTAGGTACGTGCCGTTCGTCGACCCGAGATCTTCCACGAACCACACGCCGTCCTGCAGGCTGACCCGAGCGTGCCGGGTGCTGGCGTAGTCGTCGGTGAGCACCAGGGTCGAGTCGTTGGCCCGCCCGATCAGGACGGGCGCGCCGGTCAGCCCGATCCGCGTGCCGGCCAGCCCGCCTTCCGTCACGATCAGTTGCGACGGCCCCCGCGGAATCGCGACGGTCGGGTCGGCCCGAACCCGCGAGCCCCGGCGGCGCGCCGGAGGCGGGACGGCAACGCGCGGCTGACCGCTCATCCGCAGATCGGAACGAACGACGCGAACCGCCGCGAGCACGAACAGCCAGAGCAGGGCCAGGAAGCCGAACCGCATCAGCTGCAGTGCGAGCGGGGAATTCACATGTGCTCCTGCTGGAACACCAGCTTGGTATGGCCGATCCGGACGACGTCGCCGTGCCTCAGCATCTGACTGCCGACGTGGTGACCGTTGACCGAGGTGCCGTTCGTCGAACCGAGGTCGTAGACCGTCGCGAAGTTGCCGTCGTACTCGATGTTGACGTGCTTGCGGGACACACCCTGGTCGAGCAGCTGCATGTCGGATTCGGTGCCGCGTCCGACGATGTTGCTGCCGACGCGCAGCTCGAATCGGTCGCCGGTTCCGTCGACGACGAGGGCCGGTGCGGACGGCGGCCGCGGGATGGCGCCGGGCGGTGGCGCGTACTGGGGCTGGCGCGGTGGCGCGTACTGGGGCTGAACCGGCGGCGCGTACTGCGGCGCGGGCGCGTACTGCGGTGCCGGCGGCTGTGAATAGTGCGGCGGCGGGGGCGGCGCCATCGCCGGCAGCGACATCGAGTCGTGCGGGCGGGTGCGCGGCGGCGCGTTCGGTTCCATCCGCGACGCGACGCCGAATACGCCGGTGTGCAGGTTCTCGTCCTGGACGAGGTAGACCTCGATGTCGCCGATCGTCGTCCAGCCGTTCTCGTCCAGATGCTCCTGGATGAGCTCGGCGAGCGACATCGTGAGTTGCGATTCCCACGGGACGAGGCGCTCGTAGTCGTTCGAGCTCAGCGTCACCCGGTAGCGGTTGGGGGCCAGAACGGCGCCGTTGCCCATGACGTTGCGCTTGTCGGACGCCTCGCGCTGCAGTGCGGAACCGATCTCGACCGGCTCGACCTGGCCCTTGAAAACCCGCGCGAAGGCGCCGCCCACGAGGCTCTCGAGGCGTCGTTCGAAACGCTGCCCCAAGCTCATATCGGCCTCCCTTCGCCGTCGGTGACGTCGCTGTCGTGACGGCAGGACAAGATCCACGCAGTCACGACGTGTTCCAGCGATGGTACTTGGGCCCACCTGAGCAACCGAAAACCGCGACGGTCCGCCGTGCTACCGTTTTGCGCTGTCACGGGCAAGTGGCGGAATGGCAGACGCGCACGGTTCAGGTCCGTGTGTCCGAAAGGACGTGGGGGTTCAACTCCCCCCTTGCCCACCAAATCATCCGGCCGAAACTTGCCCGCGAAGCGGACGTGGCAGGTTGCGAGTTCGGCGAATCGGTCGGCACGAATTTACGAGTGACGACAGACGTGCTAACGGCCGAGCCTGTGGACGGGCACACCGGTGAGCACTGACGAACACGAAAGACCCGACTGTCGGGATCGTCAACGAAAACTACGATTCCATGGCGGGACGGAGCCCGATCAGTCGCTGGCGACGACGCGGTAGCGCTTGGTCGCGGCATCGGCGGCGCGCTCGGCGGGGCTGCGCTCGACGCAGAACTCGTTGCCCTCGGGATCGGCGAGATAGACCCACCCGAGGCCTTCGGACGTGCGATGGTCCTCGACCCGGGTGGCGCCGAGCGCGACCAACCGCTCGACCTCTTCGTCGCGGGTGCGATCGGTCGGAAGCAGATCGACGTGCATCCGGTTCTTGGCCGTCTTGCCCTCGGGCACCGGGATGAACAGCATCGACGGCCCGGCGCCGCCCCGCGGAAACGCGGGCGCGACGAAGACTTCGGGGTCGTCGTCGAAGAAGACGTTCCAGCCGAGCACCTGGGCCCAGAAGTAGGCGAGGGCGTGCGCGTCGGCGCAGTCGACGGTGATGTTGCGGAACTCGCTGGCCATTGGCTCACCCTAGGCCGTGCGGCCTGGCGCGATCAGTCGGCGGCGGCGCCGACGTTGCCGCGGCGGATCTGGTCGTAGACGCGCCACATCGTCGCGTAGCGACCGCCGAGTTGGAGCAGCTCGTCGTGGGTGCCGACCTCGTCGACGCGACCGTGGTCGAGCACCGCGATGCGGTCGGCCGCGCGGGCGGTCTGCAGCCGGTGCGCGATGACGATCGTGGTGCGGCCGTGCGACACCCGCTGCATGGCTTCGGCGACGCGGGCCTCGGTCGCGAGATCCAGATTGGACGTCGCCTCGTCGAGCAGCAGCACGGCCGGGTCGACCAGTTCGGCGCGGGCGAGGGCGATCAGCTGGCGCTGGCCGGCCGACAGCGACCGTCCCCGCTCGGACACCTCGTGCAGATACCCGCCGGGCAACGTCTCGACGAACTCGTGAGCGCCGACGGACCGGGCGGCCGCCTCGACATCGGCGTCGGACGCGGACGGTCGGCCATAGGCGATGTTGTCGCGGATCGTCCCGGTGAACAGGAACGCCTCCTGGGGCACGTAGCCGAGGTGGCTGCGGAAGTCGGCCAGGTCGAGATCGCGCAGGTCATGGCCGTCGATGTCGACCGTCCCGGCGTCCGGATCGTAGAACCGGGCCAGGAGCTTGACGACCGTCGATTTGCCCGCGCCCGTCTCGCCGACGAGGGCCAGAGTTTCCCCCGCCGCGATCGAGAGATTCACGCCGCGCAACGCCTCGGGTGGACGGGTGACGGGCCGACCCGCCGGCGACGAGCCGCTCGTCGGCCGGACCGAGTCGTTCGGGCCGCTGCCACGGGCGAGCCGGCGCGGACGGGTAGGCGAACCGCACATCGCGAAGAGTCAGCGCGCCGCGCAATTCGCTTATCGCATCGGATGATTCCGCCTGCGGCGTCAACGTCTCGAGCCGCATCAGTTCGGCGATCCGGCCGACCGAGATGCGGGTCTGCTGCCACGAGTCGAAGACCTGCGACAGCTGCTGGATCGGCGAGAAGAACATGTCGACGTACAGGATGAACGCGATCAGTGCGCCCGACGTGAGGCTGCCGGAGTGGATCAGGCTCGATCCGACGCCCAGAACGATCGCGTCCGCGACCGACGACAGGAACAACACGAACGGGAAGTACGTGGCGACCAGCCGTTGCGCGGCGACCCGCGACGTGACGTAGTCGCCGCCGAGCCGGCGGAACCGCGCGACGGCCGCGTCCTCATGGACGAAGGCCTGCGATTCGCGCACGCCGGACAGGCTTTCCTGGAAGTCGGCGTTGGCGATTGCGATGCGCTCGCGGGCCTGGTCGTACAGCACGGCCGCGCGCCGGCGGAAGATCACCGTCGCGATGGCGAGGGGGATCACCACGCTCAACGTCCACAACGCGAGTTCGGCATTGACGAGGACGAGCGCGACCCCGACGCCCGCGAAGGTCACGAACGACACCAGCGCCGACAGCAGCCCGTTCTGGATCAGTGATTCGAACTGGTCGACGTCGGTCGTCATCCGGGTCATGATCCGGCCGGCCATCTCGCGCTCGTAGTAGTCGAGCGACAGGCGCTGCAGCTGCGCCCAGATGCGGATGCGCAGCGACAACATCACCCGTTCGGCGGTGCGGCCGGTCACGAACGTCTCACCGACCTCGTCGAGCAGATCGACGAGCGTCACCAGCAGGAATAAGCCGGACGCCGCGAAGAGGACGCCCTTGGAGCCGGCCTGGACCCCGTTGTCGATGCCGGTCTTGACCAGCACCGGTCCGGCCAGGGACGCCAGCGCATCGATGATGACCAGGACCAGACCGATGATCATCGGACGGCGGAATTCACGGACTATGCCGCGCAGGGTGAACGTCCGCTCGTGGCGCGTCTCCTTTGCGAGGTCGACGGCCGCGTGGTCACGAACCGGCTTGAGCTGCGCGACCCGCGCGAGCAGCTCGGGCGTGGGCGTCAGAGCCCGCCGCCAGCTCGCGCCGCCGCCGGCACTGCGACCGAGGCCGGCGCCGAGGCTCGGCGCGCCGACCGCGGGTCGTCCGATCGTCGCCGCGGCGCCGGGTCCGCGCCGCTGGGGCGTCCAGGCCGCGGCCGTGACCTGTCCGGCCATCGCCGAGATCGTCTCGACACTGTCGCCGACCTGCTCGGCCAGCTCGTCGTCGAGACCGGTGAGCAGGGTCCGGTAGAACTCGCTGCGCTCGACCAGGTCGTCGTGCCGGCCCTGCTCGACGATCCGTCCACCATCGAGGACGACGATGCGGTCGGCCAGATGCAGCGTCGAGCGGCGGTGGGCCACCAGCAACGTGGTACGCCCGTCGAGCACGGTGCGCAGGGCGTCGTTGATCGCCTCCTCGGTCTGCGCGTCGACGGCGCTGGTCGCGTCGTCGAGGACGAGGATCCGCGGATCGGCAAGGATCGCCCGGGCCAGGCTGATGCGCTGCCGCTGGCCGCCCGAGAGGGTCAAGCCGCGCTCGCCGACCATCGTGGCGTAGCCGCTGGGCAGCTCTTCGATGAAACCGTCGGCCTGGGCGACGCGAGCGGCCTGGGCGACGTCGTCGTCGGTCGCGTCGGGACGGCCGTAGGCGATGTTGGCCCGCACCGTGTCGGAGAACAGGAAGCTCTCTTCGAACACGACACCGACCTGGCGCCGCAACGAGGCGAGCGCGACCGTCCGCACGTCGTGCCCGTCGACGAGGACGCGCGCCCGCGGACGGATCGTAGAAGCGCGAGACGAGCAAGGTCGCCGTCGTCTTCCCGCTGCCGCTCGGGCCGATGATCGCGACCCGCTCACCGGCGGCGACGTCGAGGGTGAACCCGTTCAGGATCGGTTCCCCGCCGGGATAGGCGAAGTGGACGTCCTCGAACGAGATTGTCCCGGAAATCACTGGTAGTTCGACCGCGTCGGGTGGGTCGGCGATGCTCGGCTTCAGGTCGAGGAGCTGGAAGATCCGCTCGATACCCGCGCGGGCCTGCTGCCCGACGGCGAGGATGCCGGCGAGCTGGCGGGCCGGCGCCATCAGCTGCGCTACGTAGGTCGAGAAGGCCAGGAACGTACCGAGGCTGATGTCGTGGTGCAGGGCCAGCCAGCCACCCAGGGCCAGGATCGCGACCTGCCCGACGGCCGGGATCGCCTGCAGCAGCGGCTGATACCGCGCTTGAAGTCGCACCGCCCGCAGCCGGGAGCCGTAGAGATCGACTGGCCGCGTCGGCGACCTTCTCGACCTCCCGCTGCTCCTGCCCGAATGCCTTCACGACCCGGACGCCGTTCACGTCCTCGTCGACGATCTGGATCAGTTCACCCTCGCGCTGCTGGGCGTCCCACGTGGCCGGGAAGATCCGGCGGCGCATGCGGTAGGAGACCACCAGCAACGCCGGCGCGATGACGAGGCTGACCAGCGCGAGCAACGGGGACAGATAGACCATGACGACCAGCGACAGCAGCATCATCAGCACGTTGCCGCTCATGATCGGCAAGAAGCCCAGAAAGCCCTTGCACGAGCGTGGAATCCGAGTTGGCCCGCGCCACGAGTTGTCCGGTCGGGAGCTGGTCGAGGCTGGCGAAGTCCAACTCCTGCAGGTGGCGCTGCAGGTCGTTGCGCAGGTCGTACTGGACGGCCAGCGCCAACCGTCCGCCGCGGTACCGGCGCAGGTAGGCGAAGGCGAAGATCGCGGAGGCCAGCACCAGCAGGCCGAGCAGCCATGGCCACAGTGGTGCGGTGCGTTTGATGATGACGGCATCGACGATCTGCCGTTCGAACAGCGGGACGACGACCTGGCAGGCGCTGCCGACCACGGCGGCGATCAGCGCGATCATCATGTCGGCGCGGTGGCCGAGCAGGTAGGTGCCCAGACCGCCGCAGCCAGCCGGTGTCGGTTCTCGTTGGGTTTCGGGGATGTCATCGAGCGCTGGCCGTCCGTTCGGCGATGACCTCGTCGAGCGCGGCGGAGAGCCAGCCGAGGGCTTCGAGGACGCGGCCGGGGTCGGGCGTCCGCTCGCACAGGGCGGTGATCCGCGTCGACATCTCGGCCTCGGTCGCGGCGAGGACGGCGGCGCCGCTGTCGGTGATCTGCAGAGCGGCGGCGCGTTGATCGCCGTCGACATCCGTACGCACGAGCAGGCCGCGTTCGCAGAGCGAATCGACCGCGGCGCTCACCGCCGGCTTGCCCAGAGACAGTCGGGCGGCGACGCGCGAGGCCCGTTCGTCCCCGGAGGCCACGGCGGACAGCACGCGATAGTGGGCGAGGTTGAGCTCGGGCGACGACCGCTCGAGCAGGCGCGAGACACGGGCTAACGCGCGAACGGCCAGGCGGACGTCGGGATTCACCGTCGAAGCACTCACTCCGACCACGGTAGCCCAAGATAGTTCGCTCGTCGAACCACTGCACATGTGACCAGGCAAGCCGCCCGGGCTCGACCGGCTCAGCGCCGCTCGGCCGGCTCAGGCCGGCTCGGCCGGCTCGGCCGGCGCTCGGCCGTGAAGACCCTGAGAGCCGTGGCGACCGGCGGGCAGCGTCAGCACAATTGGCAGTGGCGGTTGGGCGGGCGCGAGGCCTGCTTACGCAGTTCTCCCCGAGCTGCCACTCCAGTGGCCCACCCCACCCAACCGTCAAAGACCTCCGGGCAGCCGCCCGCGCGGTCCGGTCGCAGCGGCCGCTGACCTGCACGGTCAGGTCGGCTTGCGGCCCGTCTGCTCGATCGGCGTCACCGTGAGCGGCATGGATGCCGGACCGAGCAGGACCGATCCGTCGCGCAGGTCGAACTCGCTGCCGTGACAGTTGCAGATGAGCGTGATCGCGTCGTCGGCCACTTCCCCGTCGTCGGCGAACGAGCAGCTGGCGTGCGGGCAGACGTCGTCGACCGCAACCCATCCGTCAGCGGCGCGGACGAATACGACGGGCCGCCCGTCGAGACTGTCGACACCGTCGAGGTCAGCGGCCACGATCGTGCCGACCGGTGCCGACGGATCCAGGTTGCTCATGCACGTCCTCACTTCGCTCCGGGCGCGCACCGAGACTCCACGCGCGCAATGACACCGATTCACTCGCTGACGCTTGCTCATGCGTCCCAGCGCAAGGGCAGGGATGTGGCGCCGCGAACAGCCCAGCCGTGCAGGGCGGGCTCGCGCTCCGGATCGAGGCGCAGGTTCGGCAGCCGGGCGAACATCTCTTCGAGGACCACCTGGCCAAGGACTCGCGCGATCGAGTGGCCGACGCAGAAGTGCGTGCCGTAGCCGAACGCCACATTGGTCTGCTGTCGCCGATCGAGGTCGTACCGGTCCGGGTACTCGAACCGCGTCGGATCACGGTTGGCGGATCCGATCATCAGGCCGACCTCGGTGCCGGCCGGGAAGCGCAGCCCGCCGAGGATCGCGTCGGCGCGCATCACCTTCTCGGTCATGCCGAACGGCGACAACCACCTGAGACCTTCGTCGATCGCCCGAGCCGACCATTCCGATGGCTCGGCGGCGAGCCGGCGAGCTTGCTCCGGTCGTCCCAGCAGGCCGAGCAACGTGTTCGCGATCCCGTGCGCCGGCTCTTGAAAGCCCCCGACGATCAGCACGCCGAAAGTGCCGATCATGTCGTTGATCGAACGGGTGCCGCCCCCGGGCATCCCGTCGTGCAACATGTGCGACAGCGCGCTGCCGTCAGGCTCGTCGATCAGCGCCGGAACTCGCCGCTCCAGATAGGCGACGACCTCGGCCTTGGCCGCGCGGCCGCGCTCGGCCACCTCGCCGCTTCGTCCGAAGTCGACGAGGTAGGCGCCGTAGTCGTGGAACCACCGCGACAGGACCTCGTCGGACACATCGGTGAACCCGAGGACGTCACCGACAGCTCGCTGACTGATCGGCTCGAGCAGTTGCGTGGTCACGTCCGCCCACCCCTCCGACCGAATCTGCTCGATGTAGCGGATCGCCGTCGTCCGCAGCCCGGTGTCCCGATAGCTGGCGACGGCACGTGGGCGAAACGGCGGGTTCACAGCGTTGCGCAGTTCACGATGGGCCGGCCCGTTCAGGCTGATCACGTTCGGGTCGCCGTAGACGGTGTTGAAGATGTCCTTTGCTGGTTCGAAGACCTCGTCGTTGTTGCCGGCTTCGTCGCAGAGAGCCCAGGTCGTGACGAAGACCCGCCCGGTCTCGGGAACCCACGCAATCGGGCAGTTCTCACGCATCCACGCGTAGGTGGGGTACGGATCGGCTTCGAGCACGTCCAGACTGACGTCAACGATCACGTCCGTCGCGAGATCGCTGCCGGCCACCCGGTTCACCGCGAGTGTCATGCCGCGCATTCTTCCCCGGCAGCCGGGCCAGCGCCCGAGGGATAGCCGGTTTCCGTGCCCGCGTCGACGCCCGGGGGGTCGCTGGTCGTGCGGTCGCTGGCCGTGCGGTCGCTGGCCGTTGAGTCGACGGGTAGGTCTATCAGCGGACGTCGGTAGCGTCGCCCCGTCGGACTGGTCCACACATGAGAGCCGTCCGCGCAGCGTTCCACGGTCCAGCCGAGGGTGTCCTTCGCTTGATGATGGCGCGAACAGAGCGGTCCGATGTTATGGAAGTCCGTCGGTCCGCCGTCCGTAGCGCGGACGCGATGGTCGAGCTGACAGCGCAGTGCCATCCGATTGCAGGCCGGGAACACACAGGTCGGATATTGCGCCGTGACGGCGTCACTCAGATTGCTCGGTGGTCGGTATCGGGTAGTTCCATAGTCGACCAGATGCCCGGCCGGATCGGTGAGCAAGCGGCGCCAGGTGCCACTCGAGTCGGATGCGATCCGGCGCGCGAGTGTCGCCGGAATAGGACCATGACCGGCGAGGTCGGCCGGTTCGTCGTCGATCCCAAGCAGGGTCGACAACGCAACTGTGACTTGGACGACCGGACGGCGTCGGCCTCGTGATGGCCTCGTCCGGCGCTGCCGCCCGGCGCCTGCCGGCGAGCCCGCGCCGCCGCTGCACCCGTTGCCGCTGTTGCCGCTCACGTTCGCGTCCTTAGACGCGTCGCCGACATTCGTAAGGGCGTTGAGTGCATCGACACAGAGTCCGGTCAGCGAATCTACGCGTCGTTGCATCGCGGTCCGACCGTCGTCGACGCGCTCGCCAGCGAGCGATACCGGTGCACCCGACCATCGACGTGCCGTCGTCGTCGAACCGGCCAGGGTAGTGAGGGCGGCATACACGACCTGGGCGTCGTCGGCCGGCAGGAGGGCCCAGAGCTCTGCCATTCCGTCGTCGCGCGGGGTGAGCACGATGCGCCGATCGCTCACCGCCTGCGCGTGATCAGCAGCGGCTTGCGCGGGAGCGGCCCGCAGGCGGGCCTTGGCGAGTATCGGCCGCAGCTGACCAGGGGTTCGGTTCGCCGCTTTCGGCAGAACCGCTGCTTCGAAGGCGGGAATCAGCGCCGGGTCGAGGTTGGCGGTCGCCTCCGAGATCAGACGCGCTGAGAACGGCGCGAGATCCCCGATCTCGACGGCCAGCAGCGTGTCGGGCAGCAGATTGACCAGCGTCACGGCCGTCGCGACGCGCAATGCGGCCGAGCGGGACGAGATCGCCAACGCACACGCGATCTCTTCGTGAATCCAGTGATGGGGGTCCTCGTAGCGAGCCCGCTCGACCCGCGCACCCGCTCCACTTGCCGTCTGGGGCGACGCGGCGGAGCCCGGGCCGCGCGCTGTGGATAGCGGATCCGAACCGTCCGAGGCCGCTGTTACATCCGGACTATGACTTTCGTCAGAGAGACCGGCGGGCGCCGGATCAGCCAGATCGCCGCCGACCATCTGGACCGGTTCGTCACCGACGACCCGCCCGTCGAAGCGAATCAATCGGCCATCGGGCTCGACCGAGACCGGCTCGATACGAACCGGCGGTGCGTCGCCGTCGAGCGCGTCCAGAACGCGCGACTGACGAGCTTGCAGCCAGCCGAGCTGCCGCTCGAGCGCGAGCAACAAGTCCAACCGGGCAGATTGCGACAGGCGTTCGGGATCGATCATGGCGACGCAAGCAACCACGTCGGCGCTCGGCCGTGCCCGACTCGCCCAGCGTGCCGCGCCCTCCGGGCAGATCAAGGCGTCGATCAGAGACCACACCTCGTCGGCGGCGGCCTGCGGCTCTTGCCGAAGATCATGTTCGAACATATGTGTTATTCTACTCGATACCGCTGGTTCGTCAAGGCATGCGCGTTCCAGTTCGCTCAGCGCGAAACGTCACCAGAGCGACAGGAGGCTTTCGCACGTCGGCGTGCCGGGCCCGGACGTCCGGCCGTCGGCCACGCACAGCCGATTTCGCGACCTGACAACGAACAGTGGTGTCGCACCGGGGCGAACTTCGCCCGGTTCGCGACCGAGTGCGTGGCGCACCGTCGACAGTCGACTGCCACCTGATCGATTCGGAATCGAGGGTTCGGCGCGAGCGGACGCGATGATCCACCGTGCGCCTCGAACTCGCTTCGTCGGCTACGGGCGGCGGCGGCCCAGCCGAGTTCGGACGTCGCCGATTCCGCGACCGAGTGCCCGGGCGAGCGCGTGGGTGTCGATCGGTGTGTCGCCTCGCCGAACTGAGTCCGCGTGAGGTTCGGCGGCACTCGTCCCCCGATCGAAATCGGACGATGCAAGCACCGGCGCGACATCGACGTCCGACCCGGCCCCTGGCTCGGTAATCTCCGCCGGCGACGCCAGTGTCTGCTCATCGGGATCCGTTGCCTCGCCCACACCCTCCGGGTCCGACTCGGCATCCGACTCCGGTTCGGGATCCGAAGCGGACGGCGCCTTCAGCGCCTCCACCGCCGGCTCCGCGGCCCGGGCCCCGGCGTCGGCGTCGGGTGCCTCACCCTCGGAACCCATCGGCTCGGGTTCGGTCATCTCCTCCAGGTCGGCGTCCGGTCGTGGGTTGGCGGCCTCGGCCCGCTCTACGCCGGGATCTACCTCGCGCGGACGGGGCGCGCGCAACCGCAACGATCCCGTCGGGACCCGACCGTCCAGGCCAACGATTTGGATCGGCCCGGTGTCGCCGGCCATGAATGCCGCCAGCGACCGTTCATACTCAGCTTCATCGAACGGTTCGGGTTCTGGATCTAGTTCGGGTTCTGGATCTAGTTCGGGTTCCGGTCTAGTTCGGGTTCTGGATCTAGTTCGGGTTCTGGATCTAGTTCGGGTTCTGGATCTAGTTCGGGTTCTGGATCTAGTTCGGGTTCTGGATCTAGTTCGGGTTCTGATTCGGGCTCCGGCTCGGGTTCGACGGCCGTTTCTACGTCGGGCTCGGGCTGCGCGGCCGTTTCCAGCTCGGGTTCCGGGTCCACTGCCGTTTCCAGCTCGGGCTGCGCGGCCGCTTCGAGCTCCGGTTCGAGCTCGGCTTCCGGCTTGGGTTGGGCGTCCGACGTCACGGCCGTTTCCCGCACACGCGCAGGCTGCGCCGCAGGATCGACTTCGCGGTCCGCGGCCGCCTCCGGCCTCCGGCTCGACGGGCTGCTCTGAACCGGTCGCCGTTTCCGCGCTCGGTTCGGCGTCGACCGCAGCGGCGGCGGGCTCGCGTGCGGCGTCGGCCGCTTCATCGGTGACGGTGGCGTCGGTGGTGCCGATGTCGGCGCCGGGCTCGCGTGCGGCGTCGGACCCGCCCGGGAAGTCGGGAGCCGTCTCGCGCAGAGCCTGCAGCCAATCACCGATTGCGTTCAGCTCTGCGTCGTCGGCCGTCGGCCGCGCGTCCGGGGCCGCCGGCGGCGGCTCGACGCTGTTCTCTGACGGCGCCGGCGACTTCGCTCGTGCGGACAAGCGAGCCTTCGCGCCCGCTCGCGTTCTCCCCACGAACGATCGCTTCGCCGGCGGGACGGCGGTGTCGAGGGACGGAGCGACCGCATCGGATCGCGGGTCAGACTCGACCTCGAGTTCAGTCGGTGTCGCCACACCGGAGCGACCGTGCGAGACACCGTCCACAACGGCGGCGACCGCAGGCACCACGACCCCGGACTCGGCACCCGCACGATCAGCACGCTCACGATCGGCGCTTTCACGATCGGCGCTTTCACGATCGGCACCGTCACTAACCGCACTCTCACGATCGGCGCCCACGGCGTCCGCAATCTCAGAGTCGTCGACCGCTCGGACAGCCGCGTCGGGTTGAGCCTCCGGCCGAACGGGCTTACGGTCAGCGGAACCGCGCTCGACCAAGCCCTCGGCCGAGCCCTCGACCAAGCCCTCGGCCGAGCCCTCGACCGAGCCCGTCGGCCAAGACCGGGCCGTCCACCGAGGCGCCGTCCGCCGACGCACCGGCTCGCGCGGCTACCGCGCCGTCGACGGAGCCGATTCGGCCGCCCCAGCCGCCAGCGCCCCAGCCGTCAGCCCGCCGCCGCGCCCCGCCGCCGCGCCCAGCCGGTGCCGCGGCCGGCGCACTCAGACGCTTGTACTCGCGGTCGAGGACGAAACCGGCCGCCGACAGCGACACCGGCACGACGAAGAGCAGCCACCAGTTCGGCCCGCGCCCGAGCGCCGCCATGATCGCGAAGTAGACGATGAAGGGGAGCACGAGCGCGAGCCCGATCAGTCCCAGCAACCGCGGCCGGGCCAGGATCAGCTGGATGTCGGCGACCACGCTGGTCGCATTGGGGTCCGGCGGCGCGGGCGGAACAGCGGAACGGGCAGCCGTCCCCTTAGCTGCGTGTCGCGCCATCGGTCCAGTCTTGCCGATAAGCGGGACGTGGGGTAGCAGTGACACCCTGTGGCGAAGGCATGATCACTCCGCGAGAACGGCCAGGATCTGCGCGGTGACGGCGTCCACGTCCAGGGACGCGTCGACGACGTGCAGCACCCCGCGATTGCGGTAGTAGTCGACCAGTGGACGGGTGTCGGCCTCGAAGACGCGCAGCCGGTTCGCGATCACCTCGGCCGTGTCGTCGCTGCGGCCCTCGACCTTCGCCCGGGCGAGGATGCGCGCAACCAGCTCATCCGACGGCGCATCGAGGTAGATCGCCGCGTCGGCGCTGGCGCCGAGGCCGGCCGCCGCCCTGCGAACCTCTTCGGCCTGATCCACCGATCGCGGGAAGCCGTCCAGCAAATAGCCGTTCTCGCTGACCGCGCGCCGCACCGCCGGCAGCACCAGATCGATGATCACCTGATCGGGAACGAGTTCACCGCGCTCGAGGTACCCCGCGACCTCCAGGCCGAGCGGCGTCTTGGCCGCCACCTGAGCGCGGAGCAGATCACCGGCCGCAATGTGCTCGAGACCGAAGTGCGCCGCCAACCGCTCGCCCTGCGTTCCCTTGCCCGAGCCGGGCGGACCGATGAGAAGCACGTTCACCGCAACACCCTTTCACAATGGACGGGGTGCACTTCACCGCGCGGACGCGTCCGAATCGACGGATCGAGTCCGCGCCAACCCCGCCATCGGCCGCCACGTGCGGTCGAACACCAACCAGGCCGCGAGCAGGGCACCGACGACGATCGTCTCGATGCGCAGGTGAACGCCTTCACCGTTCGGCCCCACGATCATCAGCAGCGAGATCGAGATGCCGGCCAGCACGCCAGCGGCCAATCGATGTCCGATGACGATCGCGCCGACCGCGAACGGCCAGCACCAGTACCACCATTCGGACACCGGCGTGATGAAAATGACCGCGGCGTACGCACAGGCCAGCATCGTCACCGGATTCCAGGTGAACGCGCGCTGCCACAGGAACACGACGATCGCGATCATCAGGATCAGCCGGACGGGACCGCCCCCATGGCTCTGCGCGCTGGCCTGCTTGATCCAGCCGAGGCTCAGCCCGCTGGCCAGGTTCACGATCGCGATGGCCACCACCGCGGACAGCCCGGCGACGACCGTCCCGCGCACCGCCCGCCGAACATCGAGTGGACCAACACCGAGCATGCGCAGCCGGACGAGCGGAACGAAGATCACCGCCACCAACGCGGTGACCTTGATCGACCCGGCCAGCCCGACCAGCGCCCCGGCCGCCGCCAGCGCCGGTACCTCGTCCAACGCGCTCGTCGCGACATACAACCCGAGCGACGTCAGCCCGCACATCAGCATGTCGTTGTGCCCACCCGCGACGCCGTGGACGAGGAACAGCGGGTTCGCGACCACGGCCCACAGCGCCCGGGACGGGCTGCCGCCCAACCGCTGCGCCAGCGCCGGCAACGTCCAGGCCAGCATCACCACGCCGAGCGCGGCGAACAACCGCAGCACGACGACGTTCGCGAGCGGCGACCCGCCCATGACGAGCCGCACGATCCGGCCGATCGACAACCACAACGGTCCGTACGGGCTGGGGACGACCAGCCAGCGGGCCGTCACCTGCTGGTTGAACGCGCCGCTCGCGACGCCCGGACCGAGGCGGTACGGATCGAACCCCTTGACGACCTCATTGCCCTGCGCGGCGTAGGCCCACAGGTCGCGACTGCCGATCGGCGCGGACACGAGCAGCGGCAGCATCCAGGCCAGCGACACCCGGCGCACGGTCCGCCACGCGACGGCCCCCCGCGACCGGAACGCCTCGTGGCCGAGCAACAGCCAGGCGGCCATCAGCAGCGAGAAGCCGGTCGCGTACGCAGCCACCGACAGTGGTGCGTGCGGCGGCGGCAGGCGCGCCGGCAACACCGCATCGCTCGTCCGGCCGGCCCCGATGCGGGCCGCCCCGATCGCCATGAGCACGGTTCCGACGAAGCCGGCGCCGCCGATGATCCGGACGTCGGCCACGGAGCGCGCCGCGCGGTCACGGACGAGATCGAGGTTCACTGCGGTGATTGTCCCGTATCCGCGGCGGCTGCCGTCGACGTGGGCGGCACTGCCGTCGACGTGGGCGGCACTGCCGTCGACCCGGGCGGCGTTGCCGTCGCAGGCGGCGCCCCAGTCGTTGCCGCCATCGAACGCGCCGCGAAGCCACCGCTCACCGACGCGGCCCCGATCGTGACGAGCGCGCCGAGCATCAGCGCGGGCGCCTCGCCCGGACGCAGGATGTGCAGCTGCGCACCGACCGTCGCGGCGGCCACCGGCACTCCGAGCTGGGCCGCGGCCAGGACTCCGAGCGGGATCGGTTGACCGGCGAAACGCATCAGGGCGTGGACGAGGATCGCACCGAACCCGAGCGTCAACCCGAGAGCGATGAACGACGGATGCTGTCCGAGCTCGCGCAGGTTGATCGACGCGCCGAGCCAGACGAAGAACAACGGCGCGAAGAAGCCGTCGGTGACCGCGAAGAGTTGCTTGGCCAGTCGGCGCGGCTCGCCGACGCCGGCGATCGCCAGGCCGAACGAGAAGCCGGCCAGCATGATCGACACGTGGGTCTGCGTCGCGAGCGCGGCCAGCGCGAACAGCAGCACGAGATTGATCCGAAGTTCCAGCGCGAACAACCGCCGCTCCGAGAGCACGTGGACGCGCTTGCGCAGCCCCCGTCGATCCATGTCGCGCAGGACGAGGAACATCACCGTCGCGGCCGCCGCCACCGCGACCGAGCCGAGCGCCGCTCGTCCGGCGTGCTTGGGGTCGATCGCCAACGGCAGCGCCACGATGCATGCGGTGTCAGCGATCGCGACCTGCGCGAGCATCTGCAGCACCGACGGCCCGCTCAACGAGAGCGAGTCGATGATCGGCAGCACCAGCGCCGCCGACGACGACGCGAGCAGCACCGCATACAGCGAGGCGTGCCCGATGCCGAAGAGGTGGGCGATCACGATGCCACCGACCGCCGCCAGCGCGCCGACGGCCACCGCCCGCAGCGCGCCCGTACGCAACGCGGTCCGCAGCGTCGCATCGCGCACCGGCACCTTCGACCCGGCCACGAACATCACCAGCGCGAAGCCGATGTCGCCGAGAAAGGTGAAGGTCGTATTGGACGCGTGCAGTACCCGGAAACCGGTCTGGCCGAGGACGAAGCCGGCCGCGAGCTCACCGAGGACCACCGGGATGTGCCACCGCGGCGGGGTTGCGAGCAGCGGCCCGACGATGCCGGCCACACAGATCAGGGCAAGGGTCCCGAACGTCACGGCCCACATCATGCCCGCGCCGGTCGATGCGGGCGTGCTGGCACTAGGTTGATCGGGTGTCGTTGCGGCGCGGGGTGTGGGCCGTCCTGATCGTCGTCGCCGTCCTGTTCGTCGCGGCCGGCGGCCTGATCGCCGCTGAGGTGGCCACCGCGCGCGACGCCCAGTCGCAGCTGCAGTCCCGGTACAACCCGGCCGTCCAGCGCACCGAGGCGCTGCTGCTCGACTACGTCAATCAGGAGACCGGCTACCGCGGCTACCTGCTGACCGCGGAGGACAGCTTCCTCGTGCCCTACACGACCGGATTGACGGCGGCAACGAAGGACTCGACCCGGCTTCGCACCCTGTTCGCCGGCGACGGCAACCTGCTCGCGCAGCTCGACGACGTCCTGGCCGCCGCCAAGACGTGGGACGACGAGATCGTTCCGACGCTCGCCCTGCGACGGGAGGGCGACACGGCCGGCGCGATATCGCGGCTCACGTCCGCGACCGCGAAGAACGAATTCGACCTCGTCCGCAACAAGCTGACCACGTTGCAGGCCAGCGTGACCACCGCTCGCGACCAGGCCGAAACCCGCCAACGGCACGCCGCCGAGCTACTCATCGCGGCGCTCGTGGTCGCCTCGATCGTCGCGCTGGCCGCCGTGCTCCTGCTCGCGGTGCTGGCGCGGCGCTGGGTCACCCGCCCGATCGGACGCCTCAGCGCGGCCGCGCAGGGCGTCAGGGACGGGACTCTCGACGAGGCCGTCCGGCTCGACGACGGGCCGCCCGAACTGATCCGGCTGGCCGAGGCCGTCGACGCAATGCGGGTGCGCCTCGTGGCGCTCGTCCGGCTGGCCGGGCGCGCATCAGATACGGCGCTCGAGGCCCGCGAAGCCGAGGTGCTGGCCCGCGAGGAAGCCGTGCAGGCGACCGAGGCGCTCAACCAGCGTGCGCCCGTCGTGACGGCCGTGAGCGAGGCCTTGCAGGCGAGCGCGCCGACGATCGAAGGGCTGGACGTCGACGGCGTGATCGCGATGGCCGAAGGTCACATCGCCGGCGACTGGTGGGACTGCATCATGCTGGCCGATGGACGCGCGGCGGTCGTGCTCGCCGACATCAGCGGCCACGGCGCGTCGGCGGGCTTCCAGGCCGTGCGGCTCAAGGCCGTCCTCATGACGGGCCTGCGCCTGGGCCACGATCCCGTCCAGCTGTTCGCGACCGCGGCGACGGAGGTGTTCGGCTCGCACGACGACATGTTCGCGACCGCGGTGTTGCTGCTCTTCGATCGGTCGACGCTGACGTGGATCAACGCCGGGCATCCGGCGCCGGTCGTTTTCCGCGCGTCCGGCGAGCGCGTTCACCTCGAACCGACCGGACCGATGGTCCACCGGATGTTCGACACCTGGACCGACCGCAGCATCCCGTTCGCGCTCGGCGATCTGGTCATCGCGTACACCGATGGCATCGTCGAGTCCCGCAACGAGCGCGACGAGACCCTCGACATCGCGACCGCGCTCACCGCCGCCGCCGGAGAAGCGACGGCCGCGGCCACGACGGCGTCGCTCGTTGATTCGCTCACGGCCCACCTCGGTAGTCCACGCGCTCGCGACGACGTGACGGTGGTCGCGGTGCGACGAACGCCGGCTACGCCTGGGAATGCATCTCCCACACCAGCACCTCGGACGGCGCCTGCGCTGTGAGCAGCTGACCGCCCTCACCGGTGAGGCGCACGGCGTCCCCCTCGTCCACAGTGCCGGTGTTTTCGAGGGAAACCGTTCCGCGCGCGACGAACACATGCACGAACGGAGCATCCGGCACCGTGACGGACTGGCCGGGTTCCAGGCGCGCGACGAACAGGGTGGCGTCCTGGTGCCCGATCGCGATCGCGGCCTCGTGGCCGGGACGTCCCGACGCCACCGGGACGAGCGCACCGCCCAGCAGCGCGGCATCGATCTCGACCTGCTGGTACCCCGGGTCGCGGTCGCGGCCGTCCGGTAGCACCCACATCTGCACGAAGCGCACCGGCTCGGCGTGCGCCGGATCGCCGGACAGGCGCCATGAGTCGTTGCGCTCGGAATGCAGGATGCCGCGACCGGCGCTCATCCGCTGCGCGAGCCCGGGGTAGATCACCCCGGAATTGCCGGTCGAATCCTGATGCACGAGCGAGCCGCGCAGCACCCAGGTCACGATCTCCATGTCCCGGTGCGGATGGGTGTCGAATCCGGTTCCGGGTCGGACGATGTCGTCGTTGTTGACGACGAGCAGACCGTGATGAGTGTTGCCCGGGTCGTATTGGTGGCCGAACGAGAACGAGTGCTTCGAGTCCAACCAGTCGGTCTCGGTGACCAGGCGCGAGCCGGCCCGCCGGATGTCGATCGTCATCGTTCCAGTTTCGCGGATATACGCTGCCGCGATGACCAGCGGCGTCGCCGACGCGACAGATCGGTTGCTGCTCCGGATGCTCGTCGCGGACGGCCGCACCACCCTGAAGACGCTCGCCGAAGCGGCCGGGCTCTCGGTCTCGGCCACCCAGGCCCGGGTCCGACGCCTCGAGGCGGACGGCGTGATCGAGGGCTACACGGCAACCGTCGACCCGACCGCGGTGGGCCTACCGCTTGCGGCGTTCATCGCGGTCTCGCCGCTCGATCCGGCCCAGCCGGACGACACGCCGGAGCGGCTGGCCGAACTCGAGGCGATCGAGTCGTGCCACTCCGTCGCGGGGGACGACAGCTACGTGCTGTTCGTCCGGGTCGCGACCCCGCAGGCGCTCGAACAGCTCATCCGGGACGTGCGGCGCCTCGCGCGCGTCCAGACCCGCACGACGGTCGTGCTGCAGACGTTTTTCGCCCGGCCCACCCTGCCCGCTCTGCCAACTGAAGTGCCCTAGCCACAGGAAAAACTCCATGAGTTCCCCTGTTTGGACGTACTAATTCCTGTTAGCGTCATCATATGGAACACACTGCTATCGAGCCGGACGGCGTGCACGACACCCTCGCGCGGCACATCCTCGCCGACGGTGACGAACTGGTGCTCGACCTGGAACGGTCACGCGGTTCGCGCTTGATCGACGCCCGCGATGGCGTCGAGTACCTCGACCTGTTCACGTTCTTCGCCTCGTCCGCCCTGGGCATGAACCATCCGGCGCTGACCGACGACGGCGAGTTCCAGCGGGAGCTGGCGATCACGGCAACCAACAAGCCCAGCAACTCCGACTTCTACAGCGTGCCGTTCGCCCGCTTCGTCGACACATTCGCGCGGGTCCTCGGCGACCCGGACCTGCCCCACCTGTTCTTCATCGACGGCGGCGGCCTGGCCGTCGAGAACGCGATCAAGGTGGCGTTCGACTGGAAGAGCCGGCTCAACGAGTCGCGCGGCCTGGACCCTGAGCTCGGCACCCAGGTCATGCACCTCGAGCACGCGTTCCACGGTCGGACGGGCTACACGCTCTCGCTCACGAACACCGACCCGACCAAGGTCGCCCGCTTCCCGAAGTTCGACTGGCCGCGCATCCCGGCGCCGTTCATCGCGTCCGGAACCGACGTCGATGCCGCCGAGGCGGCGTCACTGGCCATGGCCCGGGCGGCATTCGAGGCCAACGCGCACGACATCGCCTGCTTCCTGATGGAGCCGATCCAGGGCGAGGGCGGCGACCACCACTTCCGGCCGCAGTTCCTGCAGGCGATGCAGGCTCTGTGCCTCGAGTTCGACGCGCTGTTCGTCCTCGACGAGGTGCAGACAGGCGTCGGGCTCACCGGGACGACCTGGGCGTACCAGCAACTGGGCGTCCGTCCCGATGTCGTCGCGTTCGGGAAGAAGACGCAGGTCTGCGGGATCATGGCCGGCGGCCGCGTCGACGAGGTGCCCGACAACGTGTTCGCGGTCAGCTCGCGGATCAACTCCACGTGGGGCGGCAACCTGACCGACATGGTGCGCGCCCGTCGGATCTTCGAGGTGATCGAGGCCGACGGACTGGTCGAGCGGGCCGCCAAGCACGGCGATCACTTCCGGCACGGCCTGCACGAGCTGGCCCGCCGCCACCCGGCGATGAGCGACGTCCGCGGGCGCGGGCTGATGTGCGCCTTCGACCTGCCGTCGTCCGCCGCCCGCGGCGAGGTGTTGAACGCGCTACGCACCGACGAGCACGTCCTGGCTCTGGCCAGCGGCGACAGGGGGATTCGTTTCCGTCCGGCTCTGACCGTCACCACCGACGAACTCGACGCCGCCCTCGGCGCCCTCGACCGGGTCCTGACAGCACGTACCTGATGCAACTTCTAGCGGCGCAGGCTCATATGCGCTGCTGCGCCGCCACAAGCGGACTCAAGTCGTGCGCGGACGCGGACATACGGACCGCAGCCGCCAACGGCTCGTGTTCCCGCGCGCGGCGGGCGGCCCGGGCCAGCGCAAGTTCGGCGTCGGTCATGCGGTCCTGCGCGAACAGGGCGTCGGCGGCGCGCAGGAGTGCGTACGCGGCGTGGTGCGGACGGGTGAGCCGATCCCACTCGTCTGCGGCGCGTAGCCACGGCGCGGGATCGGCGATGCGCTCGGCGCGGTTGCGCTCGGCCTGCCAGCACCAGTAGTCGGCGTCGGCCCGCGCGACGAGCTTGCGATCGCCGAACGGCGCGACCGGCCACTCGTCGACCCAGCGCGCCAGCGCCCGCGCGCGGCCGAGCGCGTCCGCCAGCGCGTCGCGCGATCCGGCGGCGCGCGCGGCGTCGGCCAGGTCGGCGCAGGCTCGCATCGCCATCGCGAGCGCCGAGCCGAGGAACTGCGCCTTGTCGCTGACCGCGGCCGCTTCGATACCGACGAGCAGCTGATCGAGTGCGTCGCCGGGCTCACCGTCCCACAGCGCCAGTTCGGCGTACCGCAGCTGGAAGTCGAGCTCGCCGCCGAGGAACAGGTCCGGCTCGGGCGAGCGCAAGTCGAGTCCGATCGTCCGCGGTTCGGGCCGCTCGCTGTCGCGGCCGCGCTTCACGTCGAGTTCGGCCCGCAGCGACACGACGTACATGTCGGCGACCTGGCCCGGCTCGGTGACCGGATCGATGATCGCCGCGGCGTCCGCGACCCGCCCGGCGTCGATCAGCGCGACCGCCGCGTTGCGGCGCAGGTAGGACGCGTTCCACGAATCGCCGAGGCCGCCGGCGTTCACCGCATCGAAGCCGGTGCGCGCGATCTCGTCGAGGTCATCGACCCGGCCGGCTCGCGTGAGCGCGTCGATGAGCAGCGCCGACACGACGACCGTCGCCATCGGGTCATCCGGATTCAGTGACATTGACCAGGCCCGGCTCAACGCCGCGAGGCACCCGGCCAGATCGCCGGTGAGCAGGCGGACGTACGCGACCCACGGCAGAACGTGCCGCTTCAACAGGTGAATGCTGCCCAGATCCTCGGCGGCATCGGACGCGCGCTCCAACAGCTGACCCCGCGCCCGGTACTCCCGGCGCTCGTGCGTCACCGCTACCGCCGCGAGCAGGGCCTGGACGTAGGCGTCGGTCGGAGCGAGCGGCTCACCCACGTGGATCGCCACCGCCAGGGCCGCCACGACCCGGGCCGGCTCCGACCCGGTGAGCACCAGGTAGTGACCGAGCCGCTCGAACAGCCGGATCCGCGTCTTCGGATCCGCCTCGTCGGCCAGCGCGGCAATGGCCCGCTCGGCCAGGACGAGTGCTGCCTCCGGACGATGACCACGCTCGGCGGCCAGCTGCGCGCAGCTGAAGAGATCGGCCCGGTCGGTGACCGTCGGACGGTCCGACGCGGCCATCGCGTCGACGACGTCGAGCGCCCGGCCCCAGGAGATGAAGGCGTCGTCCCAGTCGCCGGCCGCGTCGGCCGTGGCACCGGCCGCGATCCACCGCTCGAGCTCGGGCCAGGTCGCCGCGACCGCGACGAGGCGGTTCGGCTCGACGGCGGCCGGCACCCGCACGACGGACGGACGCAGCGAGCGGGTCGAGATGTGGCCCCAGTTGCGCGAGGTGATCGCCATCCGCACGTACGACACCAGCCCGAGCGGGGTGAGGATCAGGCTGGAGAACGCCGAATAGAGCGGGATCACCAACGACCAGCGATCGCGCGTCCGGGCGTGCAGGTACAGCGCGAACAACACGTACATGACCACGACCAACCCGAGGACCCACGTCGCCGACAGCACCGTGAGCCACCGGAACGGCGTCGCGAGGATCACGATGAGCCCGCCGTAGATCCAGAGCACCGGATGCCGACGGATCAGGTGGATGTTGACGACGAACAACCGCACCTCGCCGCCCGACCAGGCCAGCCGCTGCCGCCACCAGGCCCGGAACGAGTCCGGTACCGCCGTCGGTACGTCGAACGGGATGTGCCCGACCCGGTACCCGAGCGAGTGGGCGATCAGGCCCGTCTCGACGTCATTGCCTTGAAAGAAAAGGCTGTGATGCGCCATCACGTCGCGATGGACGTCGGTGCGCGCCGCGTGGCACGCCCCCGAGATGAGCCACGGCGCGACCTTCCGCAAGGACATCGCGACGCGATACTCGTGCGCCTGCAGCCGGGTGATCCACCGGCCGACGTTGGACGGGACCAGCCGAACCGACACCATGTCGAAGTCGTTCGCGAGCATCGCGCCGACGAGTTCGTTGAGCGGCCGATCGGTCACGGTGTCGGCATCGATGCAGACGACGTTGGCCGCGCGCACCTGCGCCAGACCGTCCCGGACGAGCCGGTCGCGCACCGTCCCGCCGGTGTTGCGCTTGCCGGCGACGCCCTGGACACCGACCTCGCCACGGAACACGCGAAACCCGTGCGCGGCCGCGACATCGTCCAGCTCGTCGTAGAAGTCGTCGGACTCGGCCGTGGTCGTGCAGATCAGCACCTTTGCGCCGTAGGCGGCGAGGTAGTCGACGTTCTCGAGGTAACGCATGGACCCGTAGATCGGCACCATGATCTCGAAGTCGTCGCTCCACAGATCGGACGGATCGACTGCTTCGATGAACCGCGCCCGGACCGCTCCGCCGACATCGACGCAGACGAAGATCGTCGGGAACGCCAGAACGGAGAATCCCAACAGCGACCAGGCGAGCAGGTTCACGCGACCGCGAGCTCCCGCGCGGGCGTGAACCGCGTCGTGTCGTCCGTTGCCGGCAGCAGGCTCATGATCAGCCGGCGCAGTTCGTTCGCGTCGCCGTCGTCGACAACGCTCTGCAGGAGCGGCAGATGCGCACCGATCGAGCGCCGGCGCGCCGCTCGGGGCCGAACGCAGGAGATCTGCGCGTGCCGGGTGCGCACGCCGGTCTCGGCCGCGTCCAGCAGTTCCTCGTGCAGTTTCTCGCCCGGACGTAGCCCCGTGAACACCACGCCGGGGTCGGGGCTTCCGGTGATGTCCAGGTAGCGCCGAACCAGATCGACGATGCGGATCGGTTCGCCCATGTCGAGCACGTACGTCTCGCCGCGATCGGCCATCGCCGCCGCCTCGATGACCAGCCGGGCCGCCTGCGGGATCGTCATGAAGAAGCGCGTCACGTCCGGATCGGTGATCGTGATCGGTGCGCCGGTGCGCACCTGCGCGGCCAGGCTGTGCAGGAACGACCCGCGGCTGCCGAGGACGTTGCCGAATCGGACGGACGCGACTGCCGTGGCCTGGCCGGCCTGCTCGGCGACGAGCAGCTCGGCGAGCCGCTTCGTGGCTCCGAGCACCGATGTCGGACGGGCGGCCTTGTCGGTGCTGACATTGACGAACCGCGTGACGCCGGCGGCCACAGCTTCGGCGACGAGATTCGCCGTACCGAAGACGTTGGTCTTCACGCCCTCGGCCGGGTAGCGCTCGAGTAGGGGCAGGTGCTTGTGGGCGGCCGCATGCAGGACCAGGTCGGGACGGATGGTCGAGAACAGGCGCCGCAGCACCGACCGGTCGCGGATGTCGCACAGCACGACGCGGTCGTCGTTGAGCAGGCCGTGCCCGGTCAGCTCGACCTGCAGCGCGTGCAGGGTCGACTCGTCGTGATCGAGCAGGAACAGCCGTCCGGGGTTCAGCCGCGAGACCTGGCGGGCCAGTTCACTGCCGATCGAGCCACCGGCACCGGTCACCAGAACGGTGTTGCCCCGCACGACGTTCCGCCCGAGCGGGCTGACCTCGATGTCGACGGGACGGCCGAGCAGTTGCGAGGGAAGATCTGCGTTCATGACTCCTCAAATTCTCCCCCGGCGCCATTTTCTGCACGTAAAGCGGATGTGAATTCCGCCCTACGAGCATGAGGTTAGCGTGAAGTCATGCGCTTGCCCAGACCCTTCGAGCATCAAATTTTCCAAGATCATTATCACCGTGAGTGCACCAGTGCTGGCGCTGGGTCATGCAGTCAGGTCATTTGATGATCAAATTGAACGCAGCGTAGCCATTCGAGCACATAACCCGCCCAACCGCGCGTTTGCTGGGCTCCAAGCATCTCGGCGCGTCGTCGACCCACCACCCGCGAGGTGCCGCGGCGGGGTCAATTCCCGGGAAAGGATCTTGGTTACGGCGAAGATCCACTTCTCGAATTACACCGGCACCGACTGCGGGAACGAGAAGACATTGTGCGGGTCGTAGGTCTGTTTGACTTGTCGCAATCTGGCCAGATTCGCGCCCCAATAGGCGCTCGCGAAGTCGGCGATCGACGGATCGGCGTAATTCACGTAGGCGGCGTCACCCAGCCAGGGCGTCAACGCGGCCCGTTCGGCCCGTACGAACGTGTCGAACGGCGTCGGGTCGAGCGTGGGCCCCGTCCCCGCCCAGGTCGCGGTGTACTGGACGGTCGCGATCGCGCCGCGCCACGGCACCGCGCTGTCGGCGGTCGCGACGTCGGCCACCGCCCCGCCGACCGAGTCGAACGACACGCCGCCCTCGACCAGGCCCGAGATGCCGGAACTCGCGTTTACCGCCGCGACGATCGAGGCAACACCGGCGGCCGGCAGCGGCTGGCCGAGGATGGACGAGGTGGCGGCGAACGGCTGGCGCTTGGCCGGGGTTAGCGCCTGGCTCAGACAGGTCGACGCGTCCTCGGCGGAACATCCCGCCTCGCCAAGCATCGTCGACCCGTACGAACCACTCGCGATCGATTTCGTCGAGGGCGCCGGGGTCGCGGCCAGCAGGGCGGCAAACTGGGCCGACGGTGATCCCGAACCGATCCACGTCCCGGAGACCGTCACGTGCGAGCCGCTGCCCGGGTCGGCGAGCAGCTTGCAGGTCGACCAGAGCTCGCGCGGAGTCGTCGTGATCCAGCTCTGCCAGGCGGTGAGGACGGCCGCCGCGGCCGACCACGGCCAGCGCAGGAAGAACGTCGCGACGGTCGGTGACGGCCGCACGGCGAACGTCAACGACGTGACAGCCGCGAAGCTGCCCCCGCCGCCCCGCAACGCCCAGAACAGATCCGACGAACTCTGCGCCGAGGCGGTGACCGTCGCCCCGTTGGCCGTCACGGCCCGAACCGATTGCAGCTGGTCGCACGTCAGGCCATATGCGCGGCTGAGCACCCCGACCCCACCGCCGAGCGTCAACCCGGTGACGCCGACCGTGGCACACGACCCGGCCCCGATCGACACTCCCTTCGCCGCGAGCGCCGAGTAGACGTCGGCCAGCAGGGCGCCGGCGCCGACCGTGGCGGTCATGGCGCCCCCGTCCACCTGCACGCCGTTGAGGCCGGCGAGGTTCGCGACGAGTCCGGGGCCCGACGACCAGCCGCCGTACGAGTGACCGCCGTTGCGCAGCCGCAGCGGCGCGCCGCCGGCGGCCGCGAACCGAACGCAGGCCACGACGTCCTGCTCGGTACGGCACAGCGCGATCGCCTGCGGCGACGGCTGGGACGCGAAGCGGGGGTTGTAGAGCAGGCCCGAAGCGTCGTAACCGCTCTGGCCGCGCTGCGCGAGACCGCCCGAGAGCTGGGTCGCGAGCTGCGCGAAGGTCGGGGCGCCGGACGGGGCGGACGAGCCGGTCGAGGCGGTCGATGTCGTCGGCGGCGAACCGGTGGACGATGTCGCCCCGTGGCCGCCGGTCTCGTGCGTGCAACCCGCGAGCCAACCCGACACGGCCGCGGCGGCCGCGAGCCGCAGGACGTCGCGCCGGGCGAACTGTCGCGTCATCAGCTGATCATCTCGCGGCGAGGTCGGCCAGGCGATCGCCGCGGGTGAGCGCGCCGGCCTGTTTCACCCGCCGCAGGACCGGCGACACCTCCATCGACTGCACGCCCTCGATCGCCCCGACCCGGGTGATCAAGAATGTGTACAGCGCGTCGAGGTCGCGACAGGTGACCGAGGCGGTCAGGTTCGCCGAGCCGGTGATCGCCGCGGCGAAAGCCACCTCGGGAAACTCGCTCAACGCCCGCCCGGCGGCATCGAGGTGCGCCGGGACGACGGTCAGCCACAGGTTCGCCTGCGCGGTGAAGCCCAATGGAACGGCGGCGAGGTCGACGTCGAAGTAGACGATGCCCGCGTCGAGCAGAGCGGCCAGCCGCCGCGCGACCCGTCCCTCGCTGAGCCCGCTGGCCTTGGCCAGCGCCGCGTAGCCGGTGCGCCCGTCGTGCGCGAGCAGGTCGAGGATGCGCTCATCGGCCGGCTCGAGCCGCGCATCCGTCCGGCGCGCCGGCTCGTCCACCGGTCCCTCGGTGATGGCCGCGGCCTGGTCGGCGGACAGCTCCGCTTCGAGGCCGGCCCAGTCGTCGCCACGACCACCGACGAACCGGTGCAGGACGACCGACGCCGCGACCGAGAGCACCGGCGCGGTCCGGGGCAGCCGCTGGACGAGCAGCTCGTCGCGTTCTTCGCGGGTGCGCGAGCGCAGCGCGCAGATCACTTCGGAACCGCCCGCGCCAACGGCCACCCAGCCCACGTCGTCGCGCCGGGCCAGCGCCTCGGCCAACCGGATCGTGCCGTCCGGGCGGCACTGCACGCGCACCATCCAATTGCTCTCGCCGAGCGCCTCCGGCGCCACTAGCGCTACGACCCGCACGATCCCGTCCGCCCGCAAGGCCCGGTAGCGGCGCGCGATCGTTTGCTCGGACACGTCGAGCGCCGTCGCGATGCGGCTGAACGGCGCGCGCGGCGAGATCTGCAACGCACGGAGCAATTGCCGATCGAGATGATCGAGGGAGGCGGATTCCGCTACGTGGCGATTCACCATGGCGGAAATCTACAGCCGATCGGTAATCGGCTGGTGAGTGTCAGACCCGGCATCGAGAATCGTCGCGAACGCCGAATCTCACGAAGAGGACTCCGAAATGCGCAAGTGGCTGCCGCTGGTCGCCGTGTGCCTGGGCACGTTCATGCTGCTCGTCGACGTGACGATCGTGAACGTCGCGCTGCCCGACATGGCCAAGGACCTGAAGACGTCGTTCTCATCGATGCAGTGGGTGGTCGACGCCTACGCGCTCATCCTCGCCGCGCTGGTCCTGGGAACGGGCTCGATCGCCGACATGCTCGGTCACCGCCGGTCCTACATCGCGGGGCTGGCGCTGTTCGCGATCTCGTCCTTCGCCTGCGGCATCGCGCCCAACGCGGCCGCCCTCATCACGGCCCGCGCCGTGCAGGGGCTCGGCGCCGCTGGCATGTTCGCCACGACGTTCGCCCTGCTCAACAGCTCCTACACCGGACGCGACCGGGGTACGGCGTACGGAATGTGGGGCGCGGTAGCCGGGGCATCCTCCGCGGTCGGCCCGGTCGTCGGTGGCCTGCTCACCGAGTGGATCTCATGGCGGTGGATCTTCTTCGTCAACCTGCCGGTCAGCGTGATCGGCATCGCGATGTGCGTGCTCGTCCTGACCGACGTCCACGCTCCGGCGAAGGGCCGCGTCGACGTGCCGGGCATCGTCGTGTTCACCGGGGCCGCGGCGTCGCTCACCTACTCGTTCATCCGAGCGAACGACGCCGGCTGGGGCGACGCCGGCACGCTGGCGATGCTCGTCGTCGGCGTCGCGCTACTCGCCGGGTTCGTCGGCATCGAGGCCCGTTCCGACCACGCGATGTTCGATCTCGCCCTCTTGCGGAACCGGACGTTCAGCGGCGTGCTGTTCGCCGCGCTGGTCATGACGTTCTCGGCCTTCGCCTACTTCACGTACACCTCGATCTGGCTGCAGTCCGTCCTGGGCCTGAGCCCGATCCAGGCCGGCCTCACCGGACTGCCGATGTCGTTCGCCGCGTTCGCGGTGTCGGCCGGCATCGGTCGGTTCCTGCACGGTTCGGCTCCGGGCCCGATCATCGGCGGCGGCGTGATCCTCATCGGCGCGGGTGGGCTGCTCAGCGCCCTGCTGATCCACGGTTCGGCGAGCTGGCCGGCCTTGCTGCCGGGCTACTTCGTCGTCGGGATCGGCGTGGGCCTGGCGATGCCCACGCTCAGCTCCGCCGCGATGGGCTCGGTATCGATGCAGCGCGGCGGCATGGCGGCCGGTGCCGTCAACACCGTCCGGCAGCTCGGCTACGCGTTCGGTATCGCCCTGCTCGGCAGTGTGTTCGCCGCGCGCGCCGGGAGTTCGCTGTCCGGGCAGGGCGTGTCGCACTCGTCCACCACGGCCAACGCGCTGGCCGGCGGCCAGGCCCCCCGGCTGCTCGGCGCCGTTCCCGCCGCGACGCGGTCCGGCCTCGACCATGCCTTGCACGTCGCGTCGATCTCGGCACTGCAGGCGACCTTCATCGTCGCCGGAGCGGCGGGTGTGTTGTGCGGGCTGATCGTGCTGCTCGTGGTCCGCAAGCCGGCCGAGAGCGCGGCGCCGGCGACGTCGCCCGCGCCGACCGAAGGCGCCGCGGAGGCCGCGGCGGTGGCGTAGGCCGCTGATCGCCGGGTCCACAACGGCCCGGCGGTCACGAGACCGACCAGCCCGATCGGAACGCTCACGGTCGGGGCTCGTCCGTCGTCAGGCCGCCCGGACGACGCGTACGTCCCCCGTGCCGGTGCGGGCCCGGATCGTGATCGGACGGCCGGTCACCGGCAGCGGGGCCGCCGAGATCGGTAGCTCGGAATCGACCCGCCCGGAGCCGGTCGTCAGGTCCAGCCGGGCCGAGACCCCGGACGGCAGCCCGATGCTCATCGCCCCCGATCCGCTCTGCAGGTCGACATCGCCGAACACCGCGCCGAGCGTGACGGTGCCGGAGCCCGCGCGCGATCGGATCGCCCCGCGGACGACCGTCACGTCCAGCTCACCACTGCCGCAGGCGGCGCTCACCGCGCCCCCGACCTCGCCCAGGTGGACGATGCCCGAGCCGGAGCGGGTCTGGACGGCGCCGGAGACCCGGGCGACCCGGCAGGTCCCGCTGCCGTAGCGCAGCCGCAGGGGACCGTCGACCTGATCGAGGTCGACGTCGGACGCGGCGGCGGCGATGTCGGCCCGTCCGCAGCGGCCCCGGACCGTGATCGTCGCGGTGAATGCGCCGATCTTGACCGGCGAACCGCTGGGCAGCCGAACGTCGATGTCGATCGCATCGCGGGACTTTCCGCCGATGAGGTCGAAGATTCCGCCCTGGCGAGGGCCGGCGATGTGCAGCGTGCCTCCGCGCAACTCGACCGTCGTGCGATCGACGACGTCGGAGTCCGGCGTCCGGGCCGTCAGCGTGACCTCGATCTCGCTTAGGCCGTCGACCATCGTGACGGTGAATGCGCCGTGGCCGATTCGGCCGTCGAGATCGACCCGTCCGGATATGGGGAAAGTCGTTGTGGTCATGTCGGACTCCTTCAGCCGGTGACCCAGCCGGTGACCCGGTGGGTGTGACCGCCGTGGTGGTTGAACGCACCGGCGGCCGAGGTGAGCGAGGACGTGGCGGCTCGGATGAGCCAGGTGTTCACGGAGACGTTGTCGCGGGCGGCGGCCGCCTCGATGCCGGCCTTGAGCGCGTCCGACAGCCGCAGCGAAACCCGCGCCGAGGTGTCACCGGCATCCGGCGGCGGGGCGGCCGGCGACTCGGAGGCCGAGTTGACGACCTCGACGCGGACCTCGTCGGTTTCGACGCGGATCGAGACGACCGGCGCGCCCGGGGTCTCGAGCAGCGCCGCGGTGATCTCGTCGGCCGCCTCGGCGAGCGCGGTCATGAGGGCGAGTTGGACGGCGGGCGTCGCCGCGGCGGCCAGGGCGGCGGCGACGTCGCGCACCCGGTCGTCGCCGAGCGCCGCGGTCGCGACGAGCTGGTCGCGGACCTGAGTCACATAACTTTCGAGCTGCATGACGCCACTATGACATCCTGATGGCGTCATTGCAATGTCAGCGCGATGTCGTAGCTCCGTGGAAGAGTATTCGTCGTGACGTCATTGACGACGGTCGAGGCGCAGCGGCGGGCCGAACTGCTCGACGTCGACGCCTACCGGATCGAACTCGACCTCACCCGGGGTGCGCAGCGCTTCGGGTCCACGACCAGGGTGACCTTCGGGTGCCGCGAACCGGGCGCCGAGACGTTCATCGAGCTCAAGGACGCGCACATCGAACGCGCCGAGCTGAACGGGCGGCCGCTCGACACGAGCACGTATGCCGACGATCGCCTCGTGCTCACTGGACTGCTCGCGCACAACGAGTTGGTCATCGCGGCCGAACTCGACTACCAGTCGACCGGCGAGGGGATGCACCGCTTCGTCGACCCCGCCGACGGGCAGTCCTACGTCGGCGCCTACTGCGGCGTCGACGTCGCCCGCCAGGTCTTCGCCTGCTTCGACCAGCCCGACCTGAAAGCCCGGCTCGACATCTCGGCGATCGCCCCGGACGAGTGGACGGTCGTCAGCAACGGGTTGCTCGACCCGGCTCGCAGCGGCGGCGGCCGGTGGGGCTTCGCGGCCACACCGCCCGTCGCGACCTACCTGTTCGTACTACTCGCGGGGCCGTGGCACACCGTCCGCAGCACGCACGCCGGACTCGAGTTCAACTGGCACTGCCGAGCGTCCCTGGCGGATTACCTCGATCGCGACGCCGACGAACTGCACGCGATCAGTCACGCCTGCTTCGATCGCTACCTCGAGCTGTTCGACGAGCCGTACCCCTTCGACTCCTACGACCAGGCGTTCGTCCCGGACCACAACTGGGGGGCGCTCGAGACCCCCGGCTGCGTGACGTTCCGCGACGAGTTCCTATTCCGGTCGGCGGTCACGCACACCGAGCGGCAACAACGGGCGACCGTCATCGCACACGAGATGGCCCACATGTGGTTCGGCGATCTGGTCACCATGCGCTGGTGGGACGACCTGTGGCTGGCCGAGTCGTTCGCCGAGTACATGGGGTACCGCGTCGCCGCCGAGGTAACCGAGTTCACCGGCACGTGGACGGAGTTCGCGGTCTCGCGCAAGGCGTGGGGCTACGACGCCGACCAACGCCCGTCGACCCATCCGATTGCCCCGCCGCGCGACGCCGTCGGCGACACCGAAGCCGCGCTCACCAATTTCGACGGCATCTCGTACGCGAAGGGCGCGTCCGCCCTTCGGCAGCTGGTCGCGTGGATCGGCGACGACGCGTTCCTCAGCGGCGTGAACGAGTTCATCGCCGACCACCGCTTCGCCAGCGCCACGCTCGCCGATCTGCTCGAGGCACTGGCGCGCTCGTCCGGGCGCGACGTCCACGCCTGGGCGGCACAGTGGCTCGAGACGGCCGGTGTCGATCGCCTCACCGTCGACCGGGGCGCGGACGGCGTCGTCCGCGTCGGGCGGAGCGGGTCGCGGCCGCACCGACTGTCGCTCGGGCGCTACCGCGCGGACGATGGACGGCCCGGCCGGCTCGAACGCCTCGATCGGCTCGACGTCGACGTCATCGCGGACTCGACAGCCGGCGGGACCGCGGATGCGTCGACGGTGGTCGTCCCCAACGACGCCGATCTGACCTTCGCCAAGATCCGGCTGGACCCGACGTCCTGGGTCGCGGTCACCCGATCGCTCGGCTCGTTCGCCGATCCGCTGACCCGAGCGGTGCTCTGGACGGGCGCCCGGGATCTCGTCCGTGACGCCGAACTCGACCCGTTCGCGTACGTCGATCTCGTCGCCCGCCACCTGCCTGCCGAGCGCGATCCGGCGATCGTGCGCGCGGTGCTGCAGTTCCTGCGTGACGAGATCGCCGATCACTACGTGGCGCCCGGGCAGCGGGCGGCCGTCCTTGATCAGCTGCGCGTCACCTGTCGTGAACTGCTCGACGGTGACGCCGGATTCGACGTTGCGCTGACCGCGACCCGGTCGCTGGTCGGCAGCGCTTCAGGAGCGGACGCGCGGGCGTCGCTCGCCGCCGACACGCTGCCCGGCGGGGTTCCGTTCGACGCCGACCTTCGCTGGCGCGCCTTGCTGCGTAGCTGCGTCCTCGGTACGGCCGGGTCGGCCGACATCGACGCCCAGCTCGAACGGGATCGCAGCTCCCTGGGGCGCGAACAGGCGCGGACGTGCCGGGCGGCGATCGCCGACAGCGAGTCGAAGCGAGCCACCTGGGCGTCGATGTTCGCCGGCGACGACCTCAGCAGCCGGCTGCTCAGCGCGACCGGCCGGGGCTTCTGGTGGCCCGAGCAGGTCGACCTGATCGGCGACTTCGTCCCGGCGTTCTTCCCGGCTGCGGTCACTCTCGCGGCCCGCCGCGGGCCGGTGATCGCGCGAGTCCTCTCCGCCAGCGCCTTCCCGCATCATGCCGTGCACGAGTCGACGCTGGCGGTCGGCGAGCTGTGCCTGCCCGCCGCCTCGACCGCCCTGCGGCGCGGGCTCACCGACCGCCTCGACGACGTACGCCGGGCGTTGCGCGTACGGAGTCAGCCGAGCCCGAGGTCCAGACAGACGCCGCGCATCTGGTAGTCGAAGTACGCCTCGTAGTCGCGGATCACGTTGTTCAGCTGGCCGAACAGCTCGAAGCTGATGCTGCCGACGAGCAGCGTCCAGGCGACGACGGCTCGGGCCAGCTGGTGCTCGTCGAGCGCGGGCGCGACCTGGCTCGCGCAGGGCCCGCAGATCGGCCCGCACCGCGCGCGACATGGGCAGTTCGCGGGCGTCGGCGCGCCGCCCGGCCGCGGCCGCGTCCGTCACGATCGCCAGGAGCCGCACCGAGATCCGAGCGCCCGGATCCATCGTGTCGTCGGGCGCGTGATAACCCGGAACGGGGCTGCCATAGATCAGCGCGTATTCCTGGGGGTTCGCGAGCGCCCATCCACGCATCGCCCGCGCGGCCGCCGCGAATCGGCCGGCGAAATCGTTGCGCCGGATCGCGCCCTCGGCGGCCTCGACGACGGCACCGACCGCGTTGTACGCGTCGACGATCAGCGCGGTCAGCAGTTCGTCGCGACTCGGAAAGTATCGATACACCGCGGACGAGACCATGCCGAGTTCACGGGCGACGGCGCGCAACGAGAGGCCGGCCGATCCGTGTTCGGCGAGCTGCCGCCGGGCGACGTCCTTGATCTCGCGGGTCAACTCGTCGCGGACCCGGGCGCGGGCGGTGCGGGGAGCGCTGGTCATGATCGTCATCATGCCGCTTGCCGTGAGCAATGACAACAAACGAGAGCACCGCTCTTGACAAGTCGGAGCTGTCGAACGGCATCATTGCTCTCAACAGAGAGCATCGCTCTCGCCTCAAGAAAGGTCCCGACCATGGCCGACCAGCACCGTTACCTCGCCCCCGACTGGTTCACCCGCAACGTCTTCAACCGCGCCGTCCGTCGCCTGACGCTCATGGGCATCAGCGTGGCCGGCTCCCGCGAGCTCCGGGTGCGGGGACGCAAGAGTGGCGAGTGGCGGGCGACGCCGGTCAACCTGCTCACCCAGGACGGCGCGCGCTACCTCGTCGCGCCGCGCGGCACCACCCAGTGGGTGCGCAACATCCGGGCGGTCGGAACGGCCGAGCTGCGCGTCGGGCGCCGGGTCGAGCCGATCGCCGTCACCGAGCTCGACGACGAGGTCAAGGTGCCGATCCTGCGCGAGTACGTCCGCCGCTGGGGCTGGGAGGTCGGCAAGTTCTTCGAAGGCGTCGACAAGAACGCCACCGACGAGCAGCTCGCCGCGATCGCCTCGGGCTTCCCGGTCTTCCGGGTCGAGTCGGCCCCGGCGCACAGCTGAGGCAGACTGGACGGCATGGAGGACGTGACCCAGCTGCTCGAGGCGCACTCGTGCGCGCAGTGTGTCAACTGGACGCACACGCAGGTCATCCTCATAGCGCCGGCCGATGTGGCCGATCCCCGCGCCGAACACGCCACCCTCTCGACCGTCCGCGATCAGCTCCAGGCGCTCGGCTGCACGATGCTCGAAGGCGAACCGACGCCCCGCTTCGACTCCGACCAGGACGAGCCGCGGCCCTGGACCGTCCGCTATGAGAACCGCTCGCCGGCCTCGAAGGCGCCGTCCAAGGGCTGGCTGAAGAACCTCTTCGATCGCGCATGAGCACCTTCGTCCTGGTGCCGGGTGCGGGCGGCAGCCCGTGGCCCTGGAGTCGCGTCGTCGACCAGCTGACCCTCGCCGGGCACGCCGCGATCGCGGTCGATCTCCCCGGCGACGACCCCGAGGCGGGGCTGCCCGAGTACACCGAACTGGTGCTGCGAGCCGCCGCGACGTTCGACGACCCCGTGCTCGTCGGCGGGTCGCTGGGCGGCTTCACCGTCGCGATGGTCGCCGCGCGCCGGCCCGTCCGATCGATCGTCCTGGTGAACGCTATGGTTCCGTCGCCCGGCGAGACGCCCGGCGATTGGTGGGCGAACACCGGCGCGACCGCCGCGCGCGACGAGGCCGCCAAGCAGGGCGGGTACGGCCCGTTCGACGTGGCGACCTACTTCCTGCACGACCTGCCGCCCGACGTCCTTGCCGAGGGCGAGCAGCACCAGCGCGACGAGGCCGAGGCCGTCTTCGCCTCGACGTGCGACTTCGACGACTGGCCCGACGTACCCATCCGCGTCCTGGCCGGCGCCGACGACCGGTTCTTCCCGCTCGAGTTGCAGCGCCGCGTGGCCCACGACCGGTTGGGCCTCGACGTGGACGCGATCCCCGGTGGTCACCTGCTGCCGCTCGCCCAGCCCAGTCTCGTGACGGAGTACCTGCTCGCCCACTGAGGCGGGCGCGTCAGCCTTCCTGTTCGGTCGGACGCATCAGCACTTCGTTGATGGCGACCCGGCGCGGTCGGGTCGTGACGAAGCCGATCGTCTCGGCGATGTCGGTCGCCTCGAGACGCTCGACGTTCTGGAACCGCGCCAGCTGCTGCTCGAGAACCTCCGGGCGAATGTGGGTCGACAGCTCCGTCGCGGTCGCGCCCGGTTCGATGATCGACACCCGGACGTGCCGGCGGGTCACCTCCTGCCGCAAGGACTCGCCGAAGGCACCGACGCCGTGCTTGGTGAGGTTGTAGACGCCCGACCCCAGCCGCGGCACGCGCCCCGCGACGCTGCTGATCAGGACGAGGTCGGCGACGTTCCGCGGCTCGGACGACGCCGCCGTCAACAGATGCGGCAGCGCCGCGTGCGCGGTGTAGAGCAGGCCGAGCAGGTTGAGTTCGACCATCCGTTGCCATTCGTCGAGGGGCGCATCGACGATCGGGCCGAGCAACATCACCCCTGCATTGGCCACCACGATGTCGAGCCGCCCGAAGTGGTCGGCGGCGGTGGCCACGGCGGCAGTCGCGCTCGGCTCGTCCGTCACGTCCGCCTCGATGACGAGGGCCTCGCCGCCGGCGGCCGTGATCTCGGCGGCCAGCTCGTCGAGCCGGTCGCGCCGCCGGGCCACGATGGCGACGCCGGCGCCGTGGCCGGCCAACTCGAGCGCCGTGGCCGCGCCGATCCCGCTACTCGCGCCGGTGATGAGCGCGACCGTCCCGTCCAGTTTGGTGTCCATGCGTACAGCCTGCCCGATCGTGGATCAGCGCGCCTCGGACGTGCTGCGCCCACGGTGCCAGACTGGCCGGGTGCCGGTGCTGACGTACTCCGAGTCGATCTTCGTGGCGTGCGCGCCGGACGACCTCTACGCGATGGTTTCCGACATCACGCGGATGGGCGAATGGAGCCCGATCTGCACCGGCGGCTGGTGGGACGAGGGCGGCGGTCCGGCGGTGGGCGCGTACTTCACCGGTCGGAACGAGACGCCGAGCCGCACGTGGGAAACCCGCTCACAAGTGTCGGTCGCCGATCCCGGGCGCGCGTTCGCGTTCCTCGTCAACCACGGTTCGGTGCGCTGGGGCTACACGTTCGAGGCGACCGACGGCGGGACGACCCTGACCGAACACTGGGAGTTCCTGCCCGCCGGTCTCGAGCGGTTCGCCGAGCGCTACGGCGACGACGCACCGACCCAGATCGCCGAGCGTTCGCGCGACGCGGTGCACGGCATCCCGGTCACACTGGCCGCCATCAAGGCCGCCGCCGAGCGCTAGTGCCCGCCCTCGGCGGAGCTACATCGCCATCGCTTCGTACACCTCGACCGAGCCGCCCGTGGCCAGCACCGGGCAGCCGGCCGCCTGGCTGGTGGCCGCATCGAGTGAGTCGGCCTCGACGATCGAGTAACCACCGAGGGCCGACGCGGCGCCCGCACTGGCGCCACCCGACTTCACCGTCGAGGACCCCGCGAACGGATTGCCCATGTCGGTGACCGCCGCGCCGAGAGTGCCGAACCAGGCGCCCCACTCCTGCATGGACTTCTCCTGCTCTTCGGGCGTCGCGGCCATCTCGCCGCCGCTGTACAGGTACACGAATTTCGCCATGACGAACTCCTCTGTCGATGTCATCCGTACGCCGGACGATCGCGGTTGCCTACAGCGATTCGACGATCGGCGCCGCGGGAAATCGACAGACCGCGTCAGCCTCCGTAGGGACGGGTTGGCCGGCCGCCGACGCCCGGTTGGATGCGGAAGATCGCGCCGGCTGTGGTTGACGACTCGTCGGGGTCGCCGTGCCGCGAGGTCGTGATGAAGAGCTCGTCGAGCCGCTCGCCGCCGAATGCGCACGCCGTCACGTTCAGCGCCGGCACCTCGACGCGGAAGTCCTGCGCTCCGTCGCTCGAGTAGTGATACACACCCCGGCCGCCCCAGAGCGCGACCCAGATGCCGTCGTCGGTATCCACGGTCAGCCCGTCCGGGTGACCGACCGGGATCGAGACGAACGGCCGGCGATCCTGAAGGCCGGCCTCGACGTCCCAGTCGAAGACGTCGACGCGCCCGGTCGGCGAGTCGGCGTAGTAGGCCCGGGTCCCATCGGCCGTCCAGGCCAGGCCGTTGGACACCGTGAGGTCGCCGAACAGCCGCTCGACCCGGCCTGCGGTGTCGAGTCGGAACATGCTGCCACGGCCGGGTGACTCGTCGTAGGCCATCGTCCCGACGAGGAAGTTCCCGGCCGGATCGCAGCCGCCCTCGTTCAGCCGGACCATCGGATCGTCGAAAACGTCGGCGACGATCGTGGGTGCCTCTCCGAACGCTGCGGCGCGAACGAGTTCGTGCTCGGTGGCGATGATGAATCCGTCGTGCCGGTCGGGCCGGACGACCGCCGCGACCGGGCCAACCGACCAGCGTCCGACCGCGCCGCTGTCGTCGAGACGAAGGACGTCGCCGGCCAACATGTCCACGAAACACAGGCCGTTCCACGCCGGATGCCAGACCGGCCCCTCGCCGTGCTCGGTCACAACGGCGGTGATCTGCTCGGCCGCGGTCATGTCGATGACACTGCCAGACGCCGTTGTCGATCGATCAGCCCGGCCATTCCGCGGCCGAGCCGTCCGACGACCAGATGCCGGCGATCGTCGGATCACCCGTCGACAAACCGGTGATTCCAGCCGTGTAGCCGCGCGTCACGAACGCCTGGACGCGGAAACCGAAGACCACACTGTCGCCCACCGACACCGGCGACGGCGCGGACGGAAACAGCTGACCGTAGTAGTCGATCGCGGTCGCCGGCGGGACGGTCGCGTCGACCACCGTCGTCGCTGCAGGGTCCCGGCCGACGACCGCTCGCATCTGGTACGCGGGAATCACCGGGTCGACGTACATCCCGCCGCCGAAGCAATACGCGCGACCGCCGTGGAGATGACTGACCTCGCTGAGGTAGCAGACGGCCGGCCGCTCCGGCAGGTCCTCGACGGCGTGCCAGGGGGTCGTGCCCGTGAGCGCATGGCCCGGCTCGACCTGCGTGACACCCGCGTCGGCGAGCGCGGCGAGCGCCCGGGTCGAGGTCGTCCCGGGTCCGTTGATCTGGATGTCGTCGCGCCCGGCAACGCGCAGCTCGGCGGCGACGCGCTCCAGGGTGCGCAGGTTGCGGGTCGGGCGAACCCGGCCCGCTTCGGGATCGAACAGCAGCGCCGGGAACGTCGTGATGCCGGCGAAGTGCGCCCCGTCCAACGCGTCCAACGAGTCGGCGACCGCGACGATGTCGGCGGCGGCGAACCCGCCTTCGTGCCCCGAGTAGAACTCGTCGCCATCGGCATGGATGCGCGCGAGCAGGGCCTGCTCGCGTCCGACCCGCCGGGCGGCGGCGGCCGCCTCCGCCGCCTTGACGTCGCTGAAGACGGTCCAGTTCGCCGGTCGCATCGCGGCTGCGGCGTCGGCCTCGGCCCGCGCGACTTGGACGAGGTGACCGACGTGACCGAGCTCCATACCCGCGCGGACCGTCGCTCGCGCGCACTCCATGTCGACCGCGACACTTGCCGGAATGCCGCCTGCGATCAGCGCTCGGCACGCGTCGGGGTTACGGCCGATCTGCTTCGTCATGGCGAACGGCGTGAGACCGAGCCGGTGGGCTTCCGTCGAGATGACCAGCGCATTGGCGGTGATCGCGTCGAGATCGAGGACGAACGTGTTCGCGGGCAGAAGTCCCTGTTGATGCAGGGTGATCGCGGCGGCGACCAGCTCCGGATTTCGGCGACGCAGCAGATCGAGGAACACGTGGGACTCCGTCCGAGGGTTTCGAGGTCAGTGGGTGTACGTGATCTTGCTGAGGCCGGCCGGGTGATCCGGGTCGATGCCTCGTCCGGTCGCGACCGCGAGCGCCAGTTGCTGCCCGCGCACCGTCGCCAGGATGCACTCGGCGGCCGCGGGCAGTCCGGACGTCAGCCAGCCGGCATCGGCATCCACTCCCGCGCCGATCAGGATGCAATCGGCGTCGCGCGCCGCCAGAGGCGCCCGGAGCTCGCGGGTGTCGTCGTCGACGGGCCCCGTCCCCGCCATCAGCACCGCCGGCGACGACGGCCCGCACACGGCGATCGGCCCGTGCCGGAAGTCGGCCGTCGAGAAGCCGTGCGCCATGATCCCGGTTGTCTCCTGGAGCTTCAGCGCGGTTTCGAGCGCCGCCGGGTAGCAGAACCCCCTACCGACGACGGCCAGCCGATCCCGTCCCGACAGCCGCGCCGCAATCGTTTCGGGCGCGGTGCGGTCGCCCAGCACAGTCGCCACGGCGTTGGACAGGCCGGCGAACGACTCGGCGGTCAGGGTCGCGCTCGTCCGGTCCAGTCCCGCCGTCACGGCGAGGACGGCCAGCATCTGGGCGGTCACGGTCTTGGTGGCCGGGACAGCCGTCTCGGCGCCCGCATCCAGCTCGATCGTGTACGCCGTCGCGGCCGACAACGCCGAGCCCGCCTCGTTGGTGATTCCGACAACCGTCGCGCCGGCGGCGGCGAAGTCGGCGGCAAGCGTCACGATCTCGGGCGTGCGGCCCGACTGCGAGAGCGCGACGAGCAGCCACCCCTCGAAGCCGAGCGGGTGGCGTCGGTAGGCCGACGTCACGCTCGGCGCCACGAGACAGGTGGGCAGACCGGTCAGGATCTCGACGGCATAGCGGCCGAGCAGGGCCGCGTGATCCGACGAGCCCCGAGCCAGGAAGGCGACCCCTTTGAACCCTGACCGCTCCCGCACCACATGCGCGATCTCGTCGAACTTGCCGACCATCCGTGCCAGGACATCGGGTTGCTCGTCCATCTCGGCCGACATCCGCCGGCCGGCGACGGCCGCCGACACGGTCACAGGGAGACCGGCACGCCGAGCGGGCGGTCGGCGGCGGTCATCGCCGGCGCCTCGGAATCGCCGCCTTCGAAGACCCGTCCCATCGCCTGGACGAGCTGCGGGCGCTTGGTCCGCAGGAAGACCAGGTACCCGACGCCGACGATCATCCAGATCGGGATGAGGAACACGGCCCAGTTGTTCGGGTACGCCGGGAAGGGGTGCACCTGGCCGTAGATCGGCAGCAGCATCACGACGACGGTGATCGCCGGCAGCAGACCGTGCTTCCACCATGAGAACTCGGCGCGGTGCTCGCGCAGGTAGAAGCGGATCACCGAGATACTGATCAGGATGTAGATGACGGTCAGGCCGAGGCCGAGCAGCGTGCCGCAGAACGACCACACACCGAACGCTCCGTACTTCAGCCCGACCAACAGCGCGAACGCCAGCGAGAAGACCATGTAGCCGGCCAGCGCGAACTGCGGAACACCCTTGCGGCTCGTCCGGCCGAGCGCACTGGGCAGGATCGACTCGCGCCCCATGGCGAAGAGGATCCGGACGATCGAGTTCGATCCCGACACCGCGTTCGCGAATGCGCTGGCCATGATCGTCAGCGTCAGGATCGCCGTGCCCCCCCAGAATTTCTGAGACAACGTCCGCACCGGGTCGCTGTCGCCGACGAAGGCGGTGACGTTGTGCGCGCCGAAGCCGCTCGAGACGCCGTAGGCCGAGAACACGTAGAACGTGCCGATGACGAGGACGGCGGTGAACAGCGCCAGCGGGATCGTCTTGCGCGACCCCTTCGCCTCCTCACCGAGCGTGGCGACTGACTCGAAGCCGATGAACATCAGGATGCCCCAGAGCATCCCGGTGCCCAGGCCACTCACACCCTTGAGCGAGTTCGCCGGGTTGAAGTTGCCGAGTGAGAGGCCGCCGCCGCCCCCGCCCTTGACGAGGATGGTGATCATCAGCGCGGTGATCACGGTGACCTCGATCGCCAGGAAGATCAGCGCGACCTTCGCCGACTCGGACACGCCGGCGGCGAGAATCCCCAGATGGCGAGCATGAAGACCGTCGAGACGACTTCCCAGGAGACGTGCGCGTGGAACTGGGACGTGAGGAACTGCGAGCCGAAGCCGCCGAAGGCAGCCACGATCATCGGCCCGACCATGCCGTAGGCGATCACCATCAGCCAGCCGGACAGGAAGCCGCCGGTCGCGCCGAGCCCGTGCGAGTTGTAGGTGTACGCAAAGCCCGCCGATGGCAGCTTGCGCGCGAAGGCCGCGATGCTGTTCGCGACGAGCAGGCAGGCGATCATCGCGAACACGATCGACAGCGGCAGCGCAAAGCCGGCGCCGGCGGCTGCCGCGGGAGTGTTGTAGGCGACACTGATCGCCGGGCCCATGAAGGCCATGCACATGACCACCGAGCCGAACACTCCGATGGAATTCGCTTTCAGTGCGGCTGGTCTGACTTTCTCGAGCATCGTCATTGCGTTCTCCCCGGGCGGGCGTTGATGGTGATTGTGCGCGGACGGAGCGGGATCGCGTCGTCCGGTCGGGCGGAATTCGGGATCAGGCCGGTCGTCCGTCGACGGTGTACAGGCCTTCGACTCGGGGGGTCCCTCGCTGGACACCCGAGACGGCCGCAACCAGGCTGCGCGTGTAGAACACCTGGGCGCGGAAGCAGAACAGCACGGAATCACCTGGGCGCAGCGAGTGATTCTCGGTCTGGGCGAGGCGGCCGTAGAAGTCGATCACTTGATGGTTCTGGGCCAGAGTCGCGTCGACCCGCCGGGCCGTGGCGAGGTCGCGGCCGACCAGCGCCTGCGGCTGGTAGTCGACCGAGCCGATGCACAGATAGAGGCCGCCCCCGAAGCAGTACGCGACGTCTCCGTCGAGGTGACTGATCTCGCTGAGGTAGACCATCGCCGGCCGCTCGGGCAAGTCGGCGAACGCGTGGTAGGCGCCGGTCGCGGTGAAGCCGTGTCCGGGCTCGACCTGGGTGGCACCGCCGTCCGCGAGCAGGCTCAGTGTCACCGTCGAGGTCTCGCCGGGAGCGTTGACGACGATGTCCTTCCAGCCGGCCGCCCGCAGCTTCTCGGCGGTCTGTTCCAGGGTGCGCAGGTTGGGAGTCGGGACGACCCGCCGTGATTCCCGGTCGAAAGTCAGCGCGGGATAGCTACCGATGCCGGCGAAGCGCGCGCCGTCGAGGGCGTCGAGTTCGGACGCGACCCGCTCGATGGTCTCGGCCGCGAAGCCGCCGGCATGGGTCTCGACCACGACGTCGCCGACACCGTACGTGCGAGCAATGAGGTCCTGGGTGCGGCCGAGCTCGTGCGCGGCGGCCGCGGCCTCGCGGGCCTTCGCCGCGCTGAACACCGTCCAGTTGCGCGGTTGCATCCGGGCCGCCTCGCCCGCCTGGTGACGAGGGATCTGGACGAGGTGGCCGATGTTCCCGATCGGCTGACCCGCTCGTTCGATGGCCCGTGCGCAGGTCAGATCGACGGCGACGAACGAGTCGACGCCGTTCGCGCGCAGGGTGTCGAGGGCGCTCGGGTTCCGGCCGAATTGCTTCGTCATCGCGATCACGTCGAGGCCGAGTCGGTGCGCTTCGGTCGTGAGCGTCCGCGCGTTCGTGCCGAGCATGTCCAGGTCGATCACGTAGGTGTCCGGTGGCAGCTCGCCGGATTGATGCAGATCGATGACGGCCTCTGCGAACTGTGGGTTCTGCTGCTGCAGCCGGGTCAGGAACATGATGCGGCGCTCTCGGAGGCCAGCGCGATCGCGCCGTACAAGGAGGCGTCCCGCGTGAAGTGCGCCTCGACGATCTCCGGTGGAAACGGGACGATCTCTTTCAGCCGCTCGGCCAGGGCCGGCAGGATCAGCTCGCCCGACGACATCATCCCGCCGCCGACGGCGATGCGCTCGGGATCGACGAACACCGCCAGGTTGGCGATGGCGATCGCGAGATTGTCCAATCCGGCATGGACGATCTCGTCGCCGATCGCGGTGAACAGCTCGCTCGTCCGCACCGTACGACCCTGCGCTGCTGAGGCCCGTTCGCCGAGGGCGCGCCCTCCGACGAGCTCCTCCAGCAGCGGCCGCCCATCGCCGATCGCGTCGGGCTCGCACCAGGTCGGGACGCTGTAGGCGATCTCGCCGCCGGCCTGGTGCGCACCGGAGACGACCTTGCCGCCGATGACGAGCGCGGCGGCGATACCGGTGCCCAGGCTGACGTACATGCCGGGATCGACCGCGCGCAACGCACCGAACCGGGCCTCGGCCAGCGCGCCCGCGCGCACGTCGTTGCTCACGGCGACCTGTCGAACCCCGAGATCGGCGGCCAGCCGACGTCCGAGGGCGAGGTTCTCCCAGCCCGGCAGATTCGGCGCGAGCAGGATCTGCTCGAGCTGGACGACGCCCGGGCACACGGCCGCGTGAGCAACGACCGGTGTCCCGTAGCGCGTGGTCGACAGCGTGCTCAGCCTTCGGACGGCGGCGGCGATGCGAGCCAGTGCCTGTTCGGGGCCGCTGTCGGCGAGCGTGTCGAAACGAATCCGCTCGAGCAGCTCTCCCTCACCCGTCGCGAGCGCGACCTCGACCTTCGTGCCGCCGATGTCGATGCCGACGACATTGCCTCGGGAGGATCGGATGCTGGACATAGTTAAGAGTATTTAGTCAAGACTCTTTAGTGTCAAGGGTCAGCCGCTGATTCCGGCGGACGAACCGTAGGCTGACTGACTGTCGATCCCGGAGGTGGAAGCGTGAGCCAGACCGAGCAGCCCCGCGCGCCGCTCGTCGCCGCTGTCGCGCCTTCCCTCCTGCGCGAGATGAACCAGCGACTGCTGCTCGAACGCCTCTTTGCCGACGGCCCGGCCATCCGTCCGCAGCTCGCCCGCGACACCGGCCTGTCGTTGCCGACCGTCATCGCCGGGCTGGCCGGGTTGCAGGAGGTGGGCCTCGTCCGAGTAGCGGGTACGCCGGACGTCGCGCACGGTCGTCCGGCCGCCGCCTACGAAGCCGACCCGACATCGGGCGCGGTCGTCGGGGTCGACATCGGGCACGACTGGCTGCACGTCCTGGTCACCGACCTGGGCGGCACCCGGCTGGGCCGGATCGACCAGCGCAACACCGCGCGCAGTGCCCGCGCGCTCGTCGAGCTGACGAAGAAGGCGGTCGACACGGCAACCGCCGACGCCGGACTCGCGTCGACATCGATCACGCACACCGTGATCGGCTCGCCGGGCGTGTACGACCCACGGCGCGGACGCATTCAATACGCCGCGAACCTGCCGGGTTGGCAGCGCACGGGGCTGGCCGAGGCGCTCACCGCCCGACTCGGCGGTTCGATCACGATCGACAACGACGCGAACCTGGCCGCGCTCGGCGAGCAGACCTACGGCGCCGCCCGCAACGTCCAGGACTTCGTCTACATCACGATCGGGACGGGCGTCGGTCTGGGCCTCGTCCTGGGTGGACGCCTCTATCGCGGAGCAACCGGCGCCGCTGGAGAGGCCGGATACCTGCCGATCGGCGGATCGCTGACCGCGGCGCGGCCCGGACAGGTTCCGCGCGGAATGCTGGAGGAGAGCCTCGCGGCCGACGCCGTCGTCCGCTACGGCGTCGAAGCGGGGCTGCCCGAGCCGTTGACCGCCGAGCAGGTGTTCTCAACGGCCCGCGCGGGTGACTCGCGGGCCCTGGCGGCGGTGTCGCGCGAGGCCAAGACACTCGCCCAACTGATCGCGACTGTGCTCGCCCTCTTCGATCCGGCCCTGATCGTGCTGGGCGGTGGCGTCGGACAGAACCTGGATCTCCTCGAGACCGAGGCCCGCGAGGCGCTGTCGTATCTGACGCCCATGTCGCCCGCGCTGGCCGTCGGGGCCCTCGGCACCGAGGCGATCGTCATGGGGGCGGTTGCAACGGGCATCTCCGTCGCGCGCGACCTCGTGTTCCGCAATCGCATCGAGCGCACCGGCTGAGCTGCCTGTCGACAGCGCCGTTTCAGCCAGGTAGCGCGGTGATCAATCGCAGCGAACCGACGAACTCGGGCTGCTCGCGCAGCGGTCCGAACCGCTCGTCCCACGCGCCACTGGCCAGGTCGGTGCGCAGGCGCCCGATCGCGCGATCGGTGACGGACGGGTCGACGAAACCCCACGCCGACTGCGACTGCCGAACCGCGGCGTCGAGGAATCGCTCGGGACGCGCGTAGAAGGCCTCGGTGAACCCGTCGACGCAGTCGATCGGTACCGGGATCTCGGTCACGGTGCTCGTCCCGCCGAGGGTCTCGCGGACGTGCGAGACAGCCGGGTAGCGACCCCGTTCGGCGGCGATCAGCTCCGGGACGTACTCCGCCAACCAGAATCGATCGAGCGCGTCGCCGTCGAACGTCAGAATCACCACCGGCCCACGGCTGATCCGACGCATTTCGCGCAGGCCCTGGTCGGTGTCACCCCACTGGTGGATCGTCACCGTGGCCATGGCCGCGTCGAAGCAATCATCCGCAAACGGAAGGGACTCCGCGGTCGCGTCGATCGCGACAGCGAGGTCGGCCGGCCGCTGAGCGCGCATCGCCGCGGACGGTTCGACGGCAGTCACCGAGCGGTCGGTGGGTTCGTACGAGCCGGCGCCGGCGCCGACGTTGAGCACCGTTCGGGCGTCGCCGAGCGCGGCGTGGACGTACGCCGCGATGCGTGGATCGGTGCGGCGTTGGACGGCGTACCCCGTCCCGCCCCGCTCGTAGTCGAAATCTCCGGCCATCCCGACACGCTATCGACCCCGGTGTGCTGAGATCGGGTGGTGACTCGATCAGTGGCGTTTCTGCGAGCTGTGAACCTCGGTAAACGCAGGGTGTCGATGGCCCGAGCCGTCGCGGCGCTGCAGGAGCTCGGCTTCGACGATGTCGGCAGTTTCGTCAACAGCGGCAACCTGCTCTTCACCGCGACGGGTAAGGCGACGGACCAGGAGCGGGCGATCCGCGCTCGCCTGGAGCGGGACTTCGGCTTCGAGATCACGACCTTCGTCCGCTCCGCGCGGCAGGTGAAGGCCATGGCGACGACCAAGCCGTTCGGGACGATCGCGCCCGGCCACACCCACTTCGTGCTGCTGTCGCTGACTCGGCTCACCGCCGCGGAACGCAAGGCGGTCGAAGCGATGTCGAACGATCACGACACGGTGGTCGTCGAGGGTCGCGACCTGCACTGGCTGATCCGGTCGAAGTCGACCGAGACCACCCTCGGCCCGCGGGAATGGAAGAAGGCGTTGCCCGACAACCCGACCACCGCGCGGAATGTCACGATGGTCGAGCGCCTGGTCAAGAAGCTGTAGGCCGTCCGCTGCCCGCGAGCGCGTCGGCCGCCGACGGGTACGCCGGAGTGCGGACGAACTCGGCCTGGTCGAGGCCGAGACGTCGACCCTTGGTGGTGACGAAGGCGACCTCGATCGGGTCGCCGGTGCGGCGATCGCGTCGCTCGATCGTTGGCCCGCACGCCACCGGTAGGTGGGCGTCGCCCCACTGCTGCAGCGCGCCGATGACGACTTTGAGCTGCGCGCCGGCCTCGGTCAGGTGGTAGCTGGCCCGGGCCCGGCGGCCGGGCTCCTGGTATTGCTCACGACGAAGCACCCCCGCCTCGACCAGCGCGCTGAGCCGATCGGTCAGGACGTCGGTGGCGATGGCGAGGTTGCGCGCGGAAGTCGGCGAAGCGGGTCGACCCCGCCGAGCGCTTCCCGCAGGATCAGGAAAGCCCACGGATCCTTGAGGACGTCGACCGTGCGCGCGATCGCGCAACTCTCGCCACCCCGGATCTCTTTCGCCATGTGACCGCATCCTACCTCTGACTTGGCAAATGCCGTCTCAGCACGCTAGCTTGGAATTACCAACTCAGGAGGAACAGTGGACACCATCGACCTCAGCACCAGCACCGCCCTCGTCACCGGAGCCAACCGCGGCTTCGGCCGCCATCTCGCCGAACAGCTCGTCGCCCGCGGCGCCAAGGTCTACGCCGCCGCCCGCCGTCCCGAGACCGTCGACCTGGCCGGGGTCACGCCCCTTCGGCTCGACATCACCGACCCCGCCTCGGTGGCCGCCGCGGCCGCGCTCGCGTCCGACGTCACGCTGCTCGATCAACAACGCCGGCATCTGCGACCGGCGCATCGGTGCTCACCGGCGATATCGCCGACGTGCGCCGGGAGTTCGACACCCACGTCTTCGGCACGCTCGACGTGACCCGCGCCTTCGTCCCGGTGATCGAGAGCAACGGCGGCGGCGCGATCCTCAACGTCCTGAGTGTCCTGTCGTGGATCACCTTCCCGACCAGCGCGGCGTACAGCGCCGCCAAGTCGGCCGAATGGTCGATGACCAATGCGCTGCGGGCCGAACTCGCGCCGCGCAACATCCGCGTCAGCGGGCTGCACGTCGGTTACATGGACACCGACATGACGGCCGGCATCGACGCGCCGAAGCTCGACCCCGCCACGATCGCGACGCTCGGCCTCGACCAGCTGGCGGCCGGAGTGCCCGAGATCCTTGCCGATGACCTCAGCCGGCAGGTCCAGGCCGGCCTGGCCGGGGGGGTCGCCGCGCTCTACCCCGCGCTCGCGTAGGGGCCGATTTGGATCATGTTGCGTCGTCGGGGTCCATGCCCCGAAGACGCAACATGATCGCGGCCTACGCCCTTGCTTCCAGCTGAATACCTGGTATATATACCGAGTATACGAGCTGGAGGTCGAGGCGCATGAGCGTTCGTCACGCGTTGCTGGCGTTGTTGTCCGAAGGGCCGAAGTACGGCTTGCAGCTGCGGCACGAGTTCGAGGAACGCACCGGCGAGGTCTGGCCGCTGAACGTCGGGCAGGTCTACACCACCCTGCAACGCCTCGAGCGGGACGGGCTGATCGAATCCGACGGCGACGACGAGGCCGGACCACAGAAGTCGTTCCGGCTCACCGTCGACGGGGCCGGTGAACTCGACGCGTGGCTGCGCACACCGCCGGATCTGAGCTCTCCGCCGCGCGACGAGCTGGTCATCAAAGTGCTGGTCGCGAGCCGGGTTCCCGGTGTGGACGTGCATGAGGTGATCCAGTCACACCGGCGCGGCGTCGTCGAGCTGATGCAGGAATGGACCCGGGTCAAGCGCGACGCGAAACCGGACGAGGTGAGCCTGGCCCTCGTCGTGGACGCCGAGCTGTTCCGGCTCGACTCCGTCACCCGCTGGCTCGATGCGGCCGACGCCCGCTTCCGCCGAGCGACGACCGCCGACCACACCGGCCATCAACCGACGCCCACCACCCAACCGGTGCCGGCCGTCCAACCGGTCCGCGCCGTCCAACCCGCCGCGGCTCCCGCGGCGCAGGGCAAGCGATGAGCGCGTTGCAGCTGACCCTCGTCAGCAAGCTGTACGGACGCGGCGCGGGCCAGGTGCACGCGCTTCGTGACGTCGACCTGACCGTCGAGCCCGGCGAGCTGGTTGCGGTCATGGGCCCGAGCGGCTCAGGCAAGAGCACGTTGCTCACGATCGCCGGCAGCCTCGAAGAACCGTCGGCCGGCGAGGTCAGCGTCGGCGGGGTCGCGCTGTCCCGCCTGTCCCGCGCCGAACGGGCCGCGCTGCGCCGGCGCTCGATCGGCTACGTGTTCCAGGACTACAACCTGCTCGCCGGGCTGACCGCCGCCGAGAACGTCTCGCTGCCGCTCGAGCTCGACGGCACCTCGGCGAAGACCGCCCGCAGAGCGGCCCTGGTCGCGCTCGATCGCCTCGGGCTCGCCGAGCGGGCCGACCGGTTCCCCGACGACCTGTCCGGCGGCGAGCGGCAGCGGGTCGCGATCGCCCGCGCGGTCGTCGGCGACCGGCACCTGCTGTTGGCCGACGAGCCGTCCGGAGCCCTGGACTCCGTCAATGGCGAAGCGGTGATGCGCCTGGTCCGTGAGACCTGCCAGGGTGGCGTCGCCGGCGTCGTCGTCACTCACGACGCGCAGTTGGCGTCCTGGGCCGACCGCGTCATCTTCCTGCGGGACGGGGTGATCATCGATCACACCGCGCCGGCGTCTGGCCCCGAGTCGCTGCTGGAGGCGGACGCAACCCGATGAGCACGACGCTCGCTGCGCCCTCACCGCCGATCCCACCCGCGGTGGAACGACCACGCACGACGGGCGGCGGTCGGCCGGCCCGCCGCGCGATCCGCCGGTGGGCCTGGCGCCTGCTGCGCCGCGAATGGCGCCAGCAGCTGCTCGTCCTCGCGCTGCTGACCGTGGCGGTCGCGGGCACGACCGTCGGGCTGGGCATCGTCGCGAACGTGCAGGGCAACGACGAGAGCACGTTCGGAGCGGCGAACGCGCGGATGGACATCACCGATGTCGGCCCGAACGGCGTCGCCACCGATCTCGCCGGCGCGCGTCAACACTTCGGCAAGGTCGAGGCCATCACCCATGAAAGCGTGCCGGTACCGGGCTCGGTCACGCCGGTCGACGTGCGCGCGCAGGACCCGAACGGAGCGTTCAGCAAACCGATGCTGCACCTGGTATCGGGTCGATACCCGACCGGGTCCGGCGAGGCGGCCGTGACGAAGGCGGTCGCGACGATCTTCACTCTGCAGCTCGGCTCGAGCTGGGACGTCAATGGACGAGAGCTGAAGATAGTCGGCATCGTCGAGAATCCGAAGGACCTCCAGGACGGATTCGGGCTCGTCGCCACGGGGCAGATCACCACGCCGACCTCAGTGACGCTGCTGTTCGACGCGACCGGCACGGTGAGCTATCGGCCGTCCGTCGGCACTATGCAGGGGCTCTCCCAGACCGGCGCGGACGCCGCCCGGCAGCAACGCAACCAGGCCCTCGCCGTTCTGCTGTTGGCGACGATCGGGCTCACGTTCATCGGGCTGCTGTCGGTGGCCGGGTTCACGGTGATGGCGCAGCGGCGGATGCGGGCACTCGGCATGATCGCAGCGATCGGCGCGACCGCCGGCAGGTGCGGCGCGTGATGCTGGCGAACGGAGCCGCCGTCGGCGTAGTCGGGGCGGGTACTGGTGTGGTGCTCGGTCTGGCCGCGTGGCTCGCCCTGACGCCGGCGTTCGAACGGCTCGTCGGGCACCGGTACGACCCGCTCGCCCTGCCGTGGTGGGCGATCATCGCCGGCGCCGCCCTGGCGACTGGTGACCGCACTGGCCGCGTCGTGGTGGCCGGCCCGCGCGGTGGCCCGCCTGCCGATCGTCGTCGCGCTGTCCGGACGGCCCGCTGCGCCGCAACCCGCTCACCGCTTCGCCGTGCTGGGCATCGGGCTCGCCGCGGCGCGGCTTCGTCGCGCTCGTCCTGGCCCGTGCCGTCCACACCGTGCTGATCGTGGGCGGCATCCTCGCGCTGACCATCGGCATCCTGCTGTTGGCCCCACTCGCATCCTGGCTCTGGCCGTCGCAGCACGCCAGGCCCCGATCGCGATTCGTCTGGCGCTGCGCGATCTGGCTCGCTACCAGGCGCGGTCGGGCGCGGCCCTCGCCGCCGTCAGTCTCGCGATCGGTATCGCGGCGGTCATCGCCATCACCGCTGCGGCGCAGCAGGCCCACGATCAGACCCTCACGGGCGGCAACCTGCCGACCAACCAGCTCGTCGTCTGGCTCGACAACCCGAACCAGCCCCACGGCGGCCCGGGCGTGAGCGTCGCGCAGGTCGGCAGCGCCACCAGCCCGCCGAACATCCCCGAACCGGCCGTCGTCGCGAGCGCCCGGACGACCGCCGACGCAATCGCCGCCGCCCTAGGGGCCGGCCCGGCCGTCGAACTGGACGTCGCCGAGAACCTCAGCGACTCGCTGCCGGCCGGCGCTCCTCCGGACGCCGCTCAGGCGTCGCTCGTCCATCCGATCACCGGCCCGGACGGCCAATACGGCTGGACGCAGCTCACGACACCGTTCGTGGCGACGTCCGCCGTCCTCGATCTGTACGGCATCCACGCCGCCGACATTGCCGCGAATACCGACGTCATCAGCTCCCGCCGCGATCTGGCCGGGATCCAGCTCGGCACCGGGGTCAAGGCTGACTTCCGAGCGGTGACGGTTCAGGTCAGTTCACGACTGCCGAACTACACCTCCGCGCCGAACAGCCTGCTCACCACCAAGGCCATGGCGGCGAACGGGCTGGCGGCGGTGGCGGTGGGGTGGCTGGTGCAGTCCCCCCGCGCGATCACCACGGCGCAGATCGCCGATGCCCGTAGTCGAGCCGCCGTCGCCGGGATCACCGTTGAGACCCGCACCGGCCCCGACGACAGCCGGCAACACCTGCGCGACTACTCGACCTTGGCGGGTCTGCTCGTCGCACTCGCCGTCCTGGCCATGACCGTCGGACTGATCCGCAGTGAGACCGCGGGCGACCTGCGCACGCTCGCCGCCACGGGCGCGAGCGGCACGACCCGGCGGACGTTGAACGCGACATCGGCCGCCGCCCTCGCGCTGCTCGGCGCCATCCTCGGCACGGCGGCGGCCTATCTCGCCCTGATCGCCTGGCACTGGCACGACGTCGGCTACCTCGACCAGCCGCCGTACCTGAATCTGGCCGTCCTGCTCGTCGGCTTGCCGATCGCCGCCGCGCTCGGCGCCTGGGTCTTCGGCCGGGCGCCGCGGACGCTCGCCCGCCGCCCTCTCGAATGACGCGGTCCGCGCCGCTATCGGCCGGCCAGCAGTCCGAGGTCGCGCAGGCTCTCGGCGGTGTCGACGATCGTGGTCTCCACCGGGCGCGGCCGCCAGCCCAGTTCTCGTCTGGCCCGCTCGTTGTGGATGATCAGCGGCGGTAGCTCGTCGCCGGGCGCCTCCTCGGTCGGCGCCCGCTCGGCCAGGTCGCCGAGCCGTTCACGCAGGATCTGAGCGATCTGCAGGTACGTGATCGTCGGGCCGTCGGCGAGCGCGAGGAACCGCTTGCCCGCGGCTTCGGGAGTGGCCATCGCGCTCAGGTGCAGGTCGGCGACATCACGCACGTCCGCGATGCCGAAACGCTGGCGCGTAACGACCGGCATCGTGCCGTCCAACATCGCCTTGATCAGTTGCAACGACGAGCGCGACTGACGGGTCAACGTCGGGCCGAGAATGAACGTCGGGTTCACGACGACCAGCTCGGTGTCGCCGCCCTCACGCTCGATGAAGTCCCAGGCCACCCGTTCGGCGATCGCTTTCGATCGCGGGTACGCAGCCAGACCCGGGGAATCGGGGTCGGTCCAGTCGTCCTCGGTGTAGTCGCGGATCGGCTTGGACGAGTAGCCGACGGCAGCGAACGAGGACGTCAAAACCACCCGCCGGACGCCGGCATCTCGGGCGGCGCGCAGCACCCGCAGCGTGCCGTCCCGCGCGGGGCGGATCACCTCGTCCGGCTCGGAGGTCTGGATCATCGGCGAAGCCACGTGGTGGACGTCTTCGCACCCGGCGACGGCCTCCGACCACCCGTCGTCCGAGAGCAGCTCGGCGACCGCCAGCTCGAGGCCGGCGTCGTCGGCGCCGCCGCGACGCACGGCGGCCCGCAGCTCGTCCTCGTGAGCAAGCGAACGAACCGTGGCGCGGACCGTTTGCCCGTCCCGCAACAGCGCCGCGATGACGTGCGTGCCGAGGTAACCCGAGCCGCCCGTGACCAGAACGCGGGTCATCGCCCGACCTCCAGCCGGGCCACGGCGGCCTGCACACGATCCCAGGCGCGCGCCTCGGCCTCGGCGTCGGACCGGTCGCGCGCGTCCCACAGAGCGGCCTTCTCGCGCAGGTAGTCGACGTGCGTGCCGAGCTTGACGATCTCGGCGCGGACGCACTCGGCGTGCCGCAGCAGCAGGTCGCGTTGTTCGCCGGCTGCCACCCGTCCGCGGACGCGGTTGGCCTGATACGTGCGCATGTCCTCGATACCCATGCCCATCGTCCGCAGGCAGGCCAGGACCTGGAGGGAGTCGAGGTCTTCGTCGCAGTACCGGCGATGCCCGCTACTCGCGTCCCGCTCGATGGGCCCGATCAGCCCGACCTCTTCGTAGTAGCGCACGGTCGGCTCGCTGAGCCCGCTGCGCCGGGAGACGTCCTGGATGGTGAATGCGGTCATGCCCCCAGCCAAACATTCCTCAAGCGCTTGAGGTCAAACTCTGACCCCGTCCTTCCGACGGACCTGCCAGATAAGTCCGGCGAGATGCGCGAGCGAGTTAGCCAGATGCTGCGGACCGAACGGCGGGACGCTGATGTTTTCGCGTACCGGATCCGGCACCGCCGACCAGTCGGTGAACAGATCCAGCTGATGTGGAACAGGGAAGGTGTCGACCCGATTCTCTAGGATCACGCTCATGGCTGACGCGGTCCCCGTCATAGACCTCGCCCCGTGGTTCGCGGGCTCCGCCGAGGGGCGCGCACTCGTCGCCGCGCAGGTCGACGCCGCGCTGCAGCGGGTGGGCTTCTTCCTGATCAGCGGGCACGGCGTCGCTCCGGCGCTGCGGGCCGACGTCCGCACCGCCTGCCGGGAGTTCTTCGGGCAACCCGCCGAGACCAAGTCCCGCTACGCCGTGACCGTCGGTGGACGCGGTTGGCTGCCGCCGGGCGTCGAGGCGAACGGCTACGCCGAGGGCACCGAGACACCTCCCGATCTGAAGGAGTCGTACTCGGTCGGCGCCGATCAGCCCGTGGGTGACCCGGCGGTCGACGAATTCTGGTTCCAGCCCAACGTCTGGCCATCGGAAGTCGAGCTCGAACGGCCGGTGACGAGCTACCTCGCGGCGATGCGCGCGCTCGCCGACGAGCTGCTGGTCATCTGCGCGACCGCACTCGGTGTCGAGCCCGACTTCTTCACCCGCCACACGCACCACTCGACCTACACGTTGAACGTGAACTGGTACCCGCCGGTCGCGATCGTGGGCGAGCCGGAGCCCGGCCAGTTCCGCATCGGTCCGCACACCGACTTCGGCACCGTCACGATCCTCGATCGCGAGCCCGGCAAAGGCGGCCTGCAGGTCTGGACGCCCGACGACGGCTGGCAGGATGCGCCTTATTTTCCCGATGCATTCACCATCAACACCGGCGATCTCCTGGCCCGCTGGTCGGGCGACCGGTGGAAGTCGAACCGGCACCGCGTGCTGCCGCCGCAGCCCGAGGCACCCGACGAGGATCTCGTCTCGCTGGTCTACTTCTACGAGACCGACCACGACGCCGTCGTCGAATCGCTGCTGCCGCCGATCGGACGACCGAACGACTACGCGCCCGTGATCGCGTCCGAATTCCTGCGTGAGCGCCTGGACGCGATCACCCTCTGACCGCGGCCTCATCCGGCCGAACGATTCGGGTTGCGTCGTGAGTTCTACTGATAGCGACCGAAGGGGACGGCGATGACGGAGTTGCGGGAGCAGGCCGAGGCGTTGCGCCGACTGCATCACGGCGGCGAGCTGCTGGTGCTGCCCAACGTGTGGGACGCGGCCACTGCCAAGATCGTGGCGGACGCCGGCTTCCCCGCGGTTGCGACGGCCAGCGCCGCGATCACGGCGATGCTCGGCTATCCCGACGGGGAAGCGGCGCCCTGGACGGAGATGTTCGCCGCCGCCGGCCGGGTGGCCCGCGCGGTCTCGGTTCCGGTGAGCGTGGACGCCGAGGCGGGCTACGGTCTGGCGCCGCGCGAGCTCGTCGACCACTTGCTCGAGGCGGGAGCGGTCGGGTGCAATCTCGAGGACACCGACTACGGCGCCGGCGCCCTCAAGGAGGCCGGTGCGCAGGCCGACTGGCTGGCCACGGTTCGCTCGGCGGCGGACGACGCCGGCGTGCCGATCGTCATCAACGCCCGCATCGACGTGTTCTTACCGCCCAACGGCGTCGCGGACGAGCAGCGAATCGCGCAGACGGTCGAACGGGCGCGGCGGTACATCGACGCCGGCGCCGACTGCGTCTACCCGATCGGGGTGGCCCGGCGCAGCGATCTCGCCGCCCTCGCCGCCGAACTGGACTGTCCGATCAACGGCAACACCAGCGACGAACTCGACCTGGCCGCCCTGCGCGAACTCGGCATCGCGCGCGTCTCGTACGGCCCCCGCTTCTACCGCACGGCGCTCGCGGGCTTCGCCGCCGCCGTCCAGGGCCTGCTCGCCTGACCGCGCCTCACTCGACGGCGGCGACGGTTACGTGCCGGTGTCCTGATCTTCGGCGACCAGCCGCTTGTTCTGCGATCGGCGCACGAGGCCGTACACCAGTCCCGCGACCACGCAGGTCGCGAGCGCGAGGCAGATGACCCAGATCCGCTGCCCCCAGTCCGAGTCGACGAGCGGGGCCCAGCCCGCGACCAGGACGGCTACCGAGACCACGAAGCCGAAGAAGACGCCCCGCGTCGTCTGCAGGTCACGCTGCTGTTCCAGCGCGTACGTCCGCTTGCTCATCTCGGCGATCTCCGACATCACCTCGACGAGTTCGACCTGTTCGGTGATGCGCTGCTCGAGATCAGCAACGGTGCCTGCGCCGTCGGCGGTCGGGGTCGACACGTCACTCGACACGTCCGGCGAGCGCGGTAACCGGCGCCGGCGCCTCCGCGGGCCCGAGTGCAGCCGGTGGACCGTCCGGCGCCGCGAACGACCAGTCGACGCCCGGCGCCAGCGTCTCCGCGACGTCCACGTCCTGCCCGATCCGCCGCGCCAGGCGGCGTAACTGCTGGTCGGCCCGGCTCGGCGGCTGACCTTTCCGAGCGCGTTCGCCGTTCTCGTCGCGCCGCAGGGCCGCCCAGTCCGCTCGGCTCAGCCGCTGCGAGACCCGCTCGGCGGTACCGCGCATGACCTCGTGCACGGCCTTGTCGAACGCGTGTTGTTCCGCGCCGCTGAGAACACCGTTGTTGCGACGGGACAACTGCCCCAACGTCGCGATCGGAAGCTGGCGAACCGTCTCGGCCGTGAACTCGTCCGGTAGGTCGGCGCGGCTCAGCGGGGACGGTTGCGCGGGCATGCCACTTTTCTACACGCCGGGCTATCGTCACGGACATGTCCATTTCGCTGGCCCACATCACGCTCGACTGCGCCCGGCCGGCCGAGCTGGCCCGGTTCTGGTCCCAGGTCCTGGAACGGCCCGTGGACGAGGGAGCGAGCGACTTCTTCGCCTCGATCGACGACAAGATCACCGATCGTCCGTCATGGTTCTTCATCCAGGTTCCGGAAGCGAAGACGACGAAGAACCGCCTGCACGTCGACCTGACCGCGGCCGACCGGGACGTCGAAGTGGCCCGCCTGATCGCTCTGGGCGCGCACCGTCTCGCCGATCACGACGCGTGGGGCGCGGTGTGGACGGTGCTCGCCGATCCGGAAGGTAACGAGTTCTGCGTCGGGCAACGGGCGGAGGCCGCCGCTACGCCCCCGAGCTAGTGGATCGCGGACGGGGTGAACGAGCCCAACGCTGAACTCCTGCGTTCGGGGGCTGCGAACGTACAGTTCGAGAACTCCTACTGCGGCATGTCGGAGAAGCGGCTGTAGCGGCCCTGGAAGGCGACCGCGACGGTGGCGGTCGGACCGTTACGGTGCTTGGCGATGATCAGGTCGGCCTCGCCCGCGCGGGCTGACTCGGCCTCGTACATATCCTCGCGGTGGACGAGCAGCACCATGTCGGAGTCCTGCTCGATGGAGCCGGATTCCCGCAGGTCGGCGAGCATCGGGCGCTTGTCGGTGCGCTGCTCAGGGCCACGGTTGAGCTGCGACAGCGCGATCACCGGCACCTCGAGTTCCTTGGCGAGCAGCTTGATCGCCCGGGAGAACTCGGAGACTTCCTGCTGCCGCGACTCGACGCGCTTGCCGCTGGTCATCAGCTGGAGGTAGTCGATGACGACCAGCTGCAGGTCGTGGCGCTGCTTGAGCCGGCGGGCCTTCGCGCGGATCTCCATCATCGTCAGGTTCGGCGAGTCGTCGATGAACAGCGGCGCCTCGGCGAGCTCACCCGACCGGCGGGCCATCCGCTGCCAGTCCTGGTCGGACATGTGGCCTGACCGCATCGACGCGAGCGGGACGGACGCCTCGGCCGACAGCAGCCGCATCATGATCTCGAGCTTGCCCATCTCGAGGGAGAAGATGACGGTCGGCTTCAGGTGCTTGATCGCCGACGACCGCGCGAAGTCCAGCGCCAACGTCGACTTGCCCGAACCGGGCCGGCCGGCGACGGTGATCATCTGCCCGGGGTGCAGGCCGTTGGTGATCTCGTCCAACCGGCTGAATCCGGTGGGAATCCCGGTGCCGACGCCCCCGCGGTCCATGATCTGCTCGAGCTCGTCCCACGTGCCCTGCAGCAGGTCCTCGATGCGGGCGTAGTCCTCGGACGCCCGCCGCTCGGTGACGTCGTAGACCTCGGCCTGGGCTCGGTCGACGACCTCGTCGATCGAGCCACCGACCCCGACCGATCCGTTGGCGCTGTCGTAGGACATCTGGACGATGCGCGTGCCGGCCGTGACCAGGCGCCGCAGCACCGCCTTCTCGGCGACGATCTGCGCGTAATAGCTGGCGTTGGCGGCCGTCGGCACCGTCGACACGAGCGTGTAGAGGTAGGTGCTGCCACCCGCGCGCATCAGCTGGCCGTTGCGCGTCAGCTCGTTCGAGATGGTGATCGCGTCGGCCGGCTCGCCGCGTCCGTACAGGTCGAGGATCGCGTCGTAGACGAGCTGGTTGGCCGGGTAGTAGAAATCGCCCGGACGGATGACCTCGAGGACGTCGGCGATAGCGTCCTTCGACAGCAGCATCGCGCCGAGAACGCAGCGCTCGGCCTCGACGTCCTGCGGTGGGGTGCGGTCGTAGTCGCCCGGACCCCGGTCGTTGGACGGACGGTCGCCCGGGATGCGCTCGGTGCGGGTCGGCTCGGCCAGCGTCACCGCACCCTCCTCGCCAGCTCGATCCCGGAAACGAATGTCACGCCAAAGATGTAACCGTGGACGGCTGACAATTTCTGGCCGCCGGGCCGGGGTTGATGATCTACGAACCCGTCGGCGCGACGCTGCCCGACGCTAGAGGTACCGCTCCGGGGCTGCAATCGCAGCTGTGCACAAGGTTGTGGACAGACCTGTTGAGACACGCGGCAACTATGTGTACCAAGTGGGGGACTTCCTGTGGACGACACGCCCGGCGATTGTTTCAGCCCAGCAAATCCGGGGCCCTGCTCATCCACGGCCTGTGGACGAGAAATAGTCCCGGGCGGGTCGTTCGGCCGGGCGTGTCGCGCCGGTCGGACGAGCGGAAGCGCTCAGGCCGCCCCGCGAACGGCCGCTCCGGCGCGCTCGACGGCTACGGCAAGAGTCGCCAAAAACAGACCGGACCCCGTCCGCCCACTAGGGACGATCAGGGCCCGGTCGAGTTGCGAGCTGGCCGCGATCAGGACGCGGCGGTCACCGTCAGGCCGACGGACGCCACGACGTCCGGGTGCAGGTCGACGGTCACGGTGTGCGAACCGGTGGTCTTGATGTGACCGGGCAGTTCGACGCGCTTCTTGTCCAGCAACGGGCCACCGGCGGCCTTCACCGCGTTGACGACGTCGCTGGGCGTGATCGAGCCGAACAGCCGTCCACCGGTGCCCGCGCGAGCGGCGAGCGTGACGGTGAGCTTCTCGAGGTCGGCCTTGATCTCGCGGGCGTGACCGAGGTCGCGGATCTCGCGGGCGTCACGCGCGCGCTTGATCTGCGAGACCTGCTTCTCGGCGCCCTTGGACCAGGTGATCGCCGCGCCGCGCGGGACGAGGAAGTTGCGGCCGTAGCCGTCGGCTACCTCGACGATGTCGCCGGCGAGCCCGAGGCCCGCCACCTCACGGGTGAGGATGAGTTTCATTGGATTCTCCCGATCAGCGAGCGGTCGACGTGTACGGCAGCAGCGCCATCTCGCGGGCGTTCTTGATCGCCTTGGCGATCTCGCGCTGCTGCTGCGAGCTGACACCGGTGACCCGGCGCGCGCGGATCTTGCCGCGGTCGGAGATGAACTTGCGCAGGAGCGCGGTGTCCTTGTAGTCGATGTAGTCGATCTTCGCGATCTTCAGCGGGTTGGACTTCTTCTTGGGCTTGCGAACGGGTGGCTTGGCCATCAGGGTGTGCTCCGAATATCCGATGTATCTACGTGTCTGGGGTCTGCGCTAGAGAGGGTTAGAACGGGGCTCGTCCGAGTAGCCGCCACCGTCGCCGGCCGGCGGGGCCGAACCCCACGGGTCGTCGGCCGGTGCGCCGCCGCCGCCCGCCACCCGAACCGCCGAAGCCGCCGCCGGACGACGACCCGCGCTGGGTGCGGTTGACCTTGGCCGTCGCGTAGCGCAGCGACGGGCCGACCTCGTCGACCTCGAGCTCGATGACGGTGCGCTTCTCGCCCTCACGGGTCTCGAAGCTGCGCTGCTTCAGGCGCCCGGTGACGACGACGCGCGCGCCGCGGGTCAGCGACTCGGCGACGTTCTCGGCGGCCTGGCGCCAGATCGAGCAGCGCAGGAACAGGGCCTCGCCGTCCTTCCACTCGTTCGACTGGCGGTCGAACGTGCGGGGCGTCGAGGCGACGGTGAAGCTGGCGACCGCCGCGCCCGAGGGCGTGAAGCGCAGCTCCGGGTCGGCGGTGAGGTTGCCGACCACGGTGATGACGGTGTCTCCGGCCATGTCGTCGGCGCCTTACTTGGCGCTCGGACGGAGAACCTTGGTGCGCAGCACCGACTCGTTCAGGTTCAGCTGGCGGTCGAGCTCGAGCACCGACGCGGGCTCGGCCTGCAGGTCGATGACGGCGTAGATGCCCTCGGCGTGCTTGTTGATCTCGAAGGCCATCCGGCGCTTGCCCCAGATGTCGACCTTGTCGACGGTGCCGCCGTCCTTCTTGACGACGGAGAGGAACGCGTCGAGCGACGGACCGATCGTGCGCTCTTCGAGATTGGGGTCGAGGATGACCATGACTTCGTAATGACGCATGGGTGAACCATGCCTCCTATGGACTAGTGGCCGTGGACGATCCACGGCAGGAGGGCCACAACCGGTAACGGCGTGGAAAACCTCGCCAGCGTACCCGGACGGCCGCCCGAACCCGAAATCGTCGTCGCTTTGGCGGCGCAACCTCTTGTGCGCTGCACTGTCGCCACAAGTGCGCTGCACTGTCGCCACAAGTGCGCTGCACTGTCGCCACAAGCGGTCCCGTCCCGGCAGCGGCGGCACTGTCGGGGGCACGTCGTAGCCTCGGACGCATGCCAGCCATCGGTGCCCACGTCGACTCGTCCGACCCGCTCGCGGCCGCCGCCACCAACGGCGCCGAGGCCGTCCAATTCTTCCTGGCCGACCCGCAGGGGTGGAAGGCGCCCGTCGAGCACGTGCACGCCGATGCCATCCGCGCCACCGATCTGACCGTCTACATCCACGCGCCGTACGTGCTGAACGTGGCGACGACCAACAACAGGATCCGAATCCCGAGCCGCAAGTTGCTGACCCAGCACGCTGCCGCCGCCACCGCGATCGGCGCGAAGGGCCTGATCGTCCACGGCGGTCACCTCAACGCCAGCGACGACGCGAGCGTCGGCACCGACAACTGGCACAAGACCTTCGCCCGGGCCCAGGACGAGGGCGGCTTCGGACTGCCCGTCCTGATCGAGAACACCGCCGGCGGAACGAACGCGGTCGCCCGCCGGTTCGACCGGCTGGCCCGGCTGTGGGACGCGATCGGCGAGTTCGGCCCGGGCTTCTGTCTCGACACCTGCCACGCGCACGCCGGTGGCGAGGAGCTGGCCGGCATCGTCGATCGCGTTCTCGCCATCACCGGCCGCATCGACCTCATCCACGCGAACGACAGTCGCGACCCGTTCGACTCCGGCGCCGACCGGCACGCGACCTTCGGCACCGGCCAGATCGACCCCGAGGCGATCGCGACCATCTGCGCGGCGGCCGGAACGGACGTCATCGTCGAGACGCCCGCCGAGGGCCAGCGGCACGACATGGAGTTCCTGCGGGCTCACCTGCCCACGCACGCGTAAGCACGACGAGCAGCCTCAGTCGACGAACGAGTCCCGCCCCACGCGTTCGTCGCCCAAGTCGTAGCCCCCGCCGCCGTCCACGTCGTCCGGGTCGCCGTCGAATTCGTCCGACCCACCCGCGCGCTGGTACGCGAGATAGTCCGGCGCGCCGTCGAAACAGCCGCCGCCCGGATCGTCCAGACCGCCGGAGCGAACGATGTCCGCCTCGGGATGCCAGATCTCGTAGATGACGAAGGCGGCGATCGCGATGAGCAGCGCGTCGCGGACGAGCAGGATGAGCATCAGCCAGCCGTAGTCGACTCCGCGGTTGGGCTCGTTGAAGCTGTCGAGCCACAGCAACGTCGCGATCCACACCGCGATCTCGGCGAACTGCCACACGATGGCCAGCCGCCAGCGGGGCCGGGCCAGCGCGACGAGCGGCACCAGCCAGATCGAGTACTGCGGGCTCCAGACCTTCGTCGTGAGCAGAAAGGCCAGGACGGCGAGGAACGCGAGCTGCGCGACCCGCGGCTTCGTCGGTGCCGAGAGCCCGACCCAGGCGACGCCACCGAGGGCCCCGACGAGCAGCAGCGCCACCGCGGCTCCGGGTGGACTCCAGCCGGCCGCGAAGCCGTCCCCGAAGCCCACCGTCGCGAGATAGTGGCCCATGTACCAGAACGTGCTGGCCTCGGCATCGCGCGTCGCACTGAAGGCATAGAACTCCCGCCAGCCCGGGTAGTACGCCCCGAAGACGGCGAGGTTCACCGCCACCCAGGCGGCCACTGTCGAGACGGCGCACCACCACGCCTCCTGCTTTCGGCGGGTCCGGATGGCCAGCACGATGAACGGCAGCAGCAGGAAGAGCGGGTAGAGCTTCGCGGCCGTCCCGAGCCCGATCAGGACTCCGGCGGCCACCGGTTTCTCGCGGGCCCAGGCCCACAGCGCCCCGGACGCGAACGCCATGGCGAGCAGGTCCCAGTTCGAGAACGCGTGGAACACCAGCAGCGGCGACAGCGCGAAGATCGCCGCGTCGTACGGACGCTTGCCGGCCGCCGCGACCGTTCCGGCCACCGCGATCAAGGCGCAGGCGGCCAGCAGCAGGCAGGTGACCATGCCGAACAGCACCAGCAGGCTCGCGTTCGAGAAGAGCGAGTGCAGGCCGTTGGTGAGGTTGGCCGAGAACCACATGAAGCCGCCGACCAGCACCGGGTACTCGACGGCGTTGTCGCGGTAGGGCACGTTGCCGACGTCCAACCGCTCGGCGCTCCAGAGGGGGATCACATCCGAGTAGCAGGCGTGGGTGTACTGCAGGTTGCCCGTCCACTGGCCGTCCGCGCAGGGCGCCTTCTCGACGTAGGCGAGCACAAGCGTGACGCAGGCCATCGCGAGGATCACCCGCAGCGGCGTCCAGCGGGCGTCGCCGGCGGCGGCGTAGCGACCCCAGGCGCCGCCGATGATCCGGCTGGCGCGGGCGACCGTCGCATCGGTCCAGCTCGGCGGCGCGAAGGTCCGCCGGGGCTCGCTCACGTCAGGAATCCTCGCACGGACCGCTCAGCGGCCGGGCCCGGCGCACCCCGCTAGGGCTTCGGCGTGCACACCGGCGTCGTCTCGCCGGGCGGCGTGACGCACACGGTCGGTGTCGGGGTCGGAGTCGGGGTGGTCGGCGTCGGAGTCGGCGAGGACGGCGGCGCCGAGGAGGACGACGAATCCGTGGACGGCGCGCCCGAACCCGTGTCGGTCGGGGTCGATGGGGCACTCGTCGTCGCCGATGTGCTGGCGCCGTTGCCGAGGATCATCTGCTTCGTCGGTAGCGCCTGGTTCGGTTGACCGGACAGGTACTCGTCCATGAACGCCTTCCAGGTGCGGCCGGGCAGGTCGCGCCCGTATTCCTCGCCGCCGCTGGAGCTGACGACCGCGGTCGACGAGTCGCCGCTCCCGACCCACACCGCGGTGCTCACCTGCGGGGTGAAACCGACCATCCAGGCGTCGCTGTTCTGGCCCTTGTCGGGCCCGCTCTCGATGCCGACGGTCCCGGTCTTGGCCGCGGACGCGCGGCCCTTGGCCAACGCGACGGACGAGAACCCGGCGACCGGTTCGAGGGTGAGCGTGGTGTCGTTGGCGACCTTGGCGTCCATCGCGCGCTTCGACGACGCCGAGTGGGCGAACAGCTCGTTGCCCGACGAGTCGGTGACCCGCTGCACCATGTACGCGGCGTTGGCGATCCCGCCGTTCTCGAACGTCGCGTAGCCGACGGCCTGATCGATCGGGTGGACGGCGTAGTCGCCGATCCCGATCCCGAACGACGTCTGGCCGTCGGAATCGACGAGCGTCGGCGTGCCGTTGCAGGTCTTCTCGATCCCTGCGGCGTGCGCCGTCGCCGCGACATTCGACGGGCCGATGTCGTACGCGAGCCCGTCGAACACCGTGTTGAGCGAGACTTTCATCGCGAAGTCGAGGGCGACCTTCGGTCCGGCGTACTTCGCGTCGGACGGGTCGTTGGAGATCTTCGTACCGTCGATCGTCACCGTCTGACTGCCGTCGAATGTCGACTTGATCGTGTAGAGCGGCTGCTTGCCGGCCAGGGTCTGGGTCAGCGCGGTCGCCAGCGTGTACGGCTTGAACGACGACCCCGGCGGACGGCAGCCCAGCCCGGCGTAGTCGTAGGAGTCCGGCTGCCCGGCGTAGTTCGTGCCGTTCACGCCCGGGCCGCCGTAGTAGGCCAGGACTCCGCCGGTCTGCGGATTGACGGCGATCAGGGCGTTCTTGATATTGCGCTGCTTCGCCGTGAGGTTGGCGAACGTGGTCTTGATCGCGTCCTCGGCCGCGGTCTGCGCCTTGGGGTCGATTGTCGTGACGATGCGCAACCCCCGGTCGTGCAGCTCCGCCTCGCTGATCCCGTCCGTGGTGAGCTCGGCGAGGACGCGCTGGACGATCAACCCCTTCGGCCCGCTGAGCCCGAAGCCGTTGTCGTCGGTCGGCGGCTTGGTCACCGGGAAGGTGAGCGCGTCCTCCTGCGCCTGGGTGAGCTGCTTGATCGTGACCATGCCGTCGGTGACGTACTTCCAGCGCGCGCGGGACGCGTCGGGACTCACGGCCGGGTCGTAGTAGCTCGGCGCCTTCAGCAGCGCCGCGAGCAACGCGCCCTGGGCGACGGTCAGCTGGTCGGACGTCTCGCCGAAGTACGTCTCGGCGGCGGCTTCGATGCCGTACGCGCCGCGGCCGAAGTACACGGTGTTCAGGTAGAACTCGAGGATCTGGTCCTTCGAGTACTCGCGCGAAAGCTTGACGGCGATCGCCAGCTCCTTGAGCTTGCGCGACAACGTCCGCGACGAGCTGAGATAGGCGTTCTTCACGTACTGCTGGGTGATGCCCGAACCGCCCTGGGTGTCGCCGCCGGTGACGTCCGAGAGGGCAGCCCGGATCGTGCCCTTGATCGACACGCCGGGCTCGCTGTAGAAACCGCGGTCCTCGGCGGCGATCACCGCGTAGCGGACCGGCACCGGCACCTTGGACAGCGCGACGATTGTGCGGTTCTCGGTACCGATCTTGGCCATCGTGCTGCCGTCGGAGTACTCGATCACCGCCGTCTGCGGTTGCGGGATGTCCTCGGGCCGCGGGACGTCCGACAGCGTGTAGAAGGCGACGACGCCCGCGACCATCACCAACGCCATGAAGCCCAGGAACCAGGTGCCGAGGATGCCGACCCGGCGCCACACGCGACGACGGCGGGTCATCGCCGCCAGCCGGCGCTTCTTGACCGCGCGGCGACGGCGCCGCCCCTCGAGACGGCGTTGCCACCAGTTGCCGGCAGCGGCGGACGAACGGGGACCACTAGTCACGAGGTTGGACTTCCCTGCTCAGGCTTCGGCCGCGTCGAGGTCGTGACGGCCGAGGGCGAACGTGCGCGTCAAGTGGTTCCACCCGCACTCGGCGCACACCTCGACGACGTAAACATCGAACTCGGCGAAGTCGTCCTGCATGCGCTCGAGTTCGGCCAGGCTCTTGGCCTGCCCAGCGCTCTTGCCGAGCGCGTCGCCGTAGACGTAGTGGACGTGCCGCAGCGCGTTGCGATCACAGACCGGGCACGCGATCGGCGCCGGCTCGCCGTAGTGCTTGGCGGCCAACTGCAGGTACGGATGCGCGTCGCACGCCTCAGCGAGCGAGCGGCGACCGGTACGCAGGTCGGCCAACAGCGCACGGCGCTGCAGCGCGTAGTCGACGATCCGATTGCCGTGCGTGAGCATGATCCGATTTCCGCGCGTCAGCATCGGGGGCGCCTGTCGGCGGCCTCGAGCGGATCCGCCTCTGCCGGAACTCACCCGCCAAAGGCTACCGGCGACCACCGACGAGCCGCAGGCTGCGCGCAGGCGGCCCTCAGATTCGCCGGAGCCGACGTCGCGTTCACCCGCGCGACACGCTCGGTTGGCACAGCCGATGCTGAGTTGACACCGGTATCTCATTCTGATGTATCGTGGTGATACATCGCGCCGTCATATAACGACGGTGTGAAGGCGGAACAGAACACCGTGGGGGTGAGCAGCCATGCTGGAGATCGCCGTCCTGGGGCTGCTGAACCAGAGCCCGATGCACGGGTACGAGCTGCGCAAGCGGCTGGCCACCCTGCTCGGCACGTTCCGGGCCTTCTCGTACGGCTCGCTCTACCCGACACTGCGCAAGCTGTCGGAAGCCGGCTGGATCACCGAGGAGGCGCCGCTCGACCTGCCGGCGGCCACGCGGTCGCGGCGCGGCAAGCGGGTCTACCGCCTCACCGCCGAGGGCAAGGAGCACTTCGCCGAGCTACTCAGCGAGGTCGGACCGGACGCCTTCGATGACGAGGGCTTCGGCGCGCGGCTGGCGTTCTTCGCCCAGACCCGCTCCGAGATCCGGCTGCAGATCCTCGAAGGTCGGCGCCGACGGGTCCAGGAACAGCGCGAGGCTGACTCGCGCGCGACCGGCGACCGACGTCGATCGCTACACCCGAACAGCTCCACCAGCACGGTCTCGAGTCGGTCGAGCGCGAAGTCCGCTGGCTGACGGAACTGATCGAGCACGAACAGCAGGACCACCGACCATGAACAACCAACCCCAAGGAGGAGCCCTGATGGGTTCGCACAACGTCACCAGCGACACCGGTGTGGCCCGCGGCGAGGGCGGCAAGATTCGCGTCGGCATCATCGGTGTCGGTAACTGCGCGGCCTCGCTCGTCCAGGGCGTCCACTTCTACCGGGACGCCGACCCGTCGGCCAAGGTCCCCGGCCTCATGCACGTCAACTTCGGTCCGTACCACGTCAGCGACATCGAGTTCGTCGCCGCGTTCGACGTCGACGCCAAGAAGGTCGGCCTCGACCTCTCGCAGGCCATCGTCGCCAGCGAGAACAACACGATCAAGATCTGCGACGTCCCGCAGCTCGACGTCGCCGGTGCAGCGCGGCCACACCCTCGACGGTCTCGGCAAGTACTACCGCGAGACGATCACCGAGTCGGACGAGGAGCCGGTCGACATCGTCAAGGTCCTGAAGGACCAGGCGGTCGACGTCCTGATCTGCTACCTGCCGGTCGGATCCGAAGCGGCCGCGAAGTTCTACGCGCAGTGCGCCATCGACGCGCACGTCGCCTTCGTCAACGCGCTGCCGGTGTTCATCGCCAGCACGCCCGAGTGGGCCGCGAAGTTCGAGGCGGCCGGCGTGCCGATCGTCGGCGACGACATCAAGTCGCAGGTCGGCGCGACTATCACCCACCGCGTCCTCACCAAGCTGTTCGAGGACCGCGGCGTCGAGGTGCAGCGCACCTACCAGCTCAATGTCGGCGGCAACATGGACTTCAAGAACATGTTGGAGCGCGACCGGCTCGAGTCGAAGAAGATCAGCAAGACGCAGTCGGTCACCTCGCAGGTCCCCGACCGCGACATGGGCGAGCGCAACGTCCACATCGGCCCGTCCGACTACGTCGCGTGGCTCGACGACCGCAAGTGGGCGTTCGTGCGGCTCGAGGGCAAGACGTTCGGCGACGTGCCGCTGAACCTCGAGTACAAGCTCGAGGTCTGGGACTCTCCGAACTCGGCGGGCATCATCATCGATGCGCTGCGCGCCGCGAAGATCGCGCTCGACCGGGGCATCGGCGGCCCGATCCTCTCGGCGTCGAGCTACTTCATGAAGTCGCCGCCCGTGCAGTACTCGGACGACGAGGCGCGTATTGCCGTCGAGGACTACATCGCCGGCAAGCTCGAGCGCTAGTCGCCACCTGATCGTGAAGGGCCGGTTCCGGAGGGGACCGGCCCTTTGCATGTTCGGTCAGGTCTTGCCGTGGTGATTGTTGTTGGAGTTAGGTAGCTGATGTGAGCGATCAGGGATTGCGAGCCGCCCGCGCGAAGATGGCTGAGGCTGGTGTCGCAGACGACGCGGTTGCCGTTTTTGCCCACTATTATGCGCAGGTCGAGCAGGGAGAACTCGGGCTGATCCGTGAGGCCGACATCGAGCCGGTCGAGGATCTCGACACGCTCGACAGCCTGCAATTCGACATCGACAGACATCGGGACATCGCCGACGTCACCGCCGTCATCAAGCTGAACGGCGGTCTCGGTACGTCGATGGGCATGGACCGCGCCAAATCCCTGCTCCCCGTCAAGGACGGCCTGACGTTCCTCGACATCATCGTCCGACAGATCCTGACAGCCCGTGCGCGGCTACGGCGCCCGGCTGCCGCTGATCTTCATGAACAGCTTCCGCACACGCGGCGACGTCGCAGGACGCCCTGGCCGGCTACCCGACGCTCGCGGTCGACGGCCTTCCCGTCGACTTCCTGCAGAACCGCGAGCCGAAGCTGCTCGCCGACGACCTCGACACCGGTCGACTGGCCCGACGACCCGCGACCTCGAGTGGTGCCCGCCCGGGCACGGCGACCTCTATCCGGCGCTGCGGGCCAGCGGTCTGCTCACGACGCTGCTCGAACAGCGGCTACCGGTACGCGTTCTGCTCGAACGCCGACAACCTCGGTGCGCCGTTCGACGCGCGCATCGCGCGCTGGATGGCCGAGTCGACGGGCACGCCGTTCGTGCTCGAGTCCGCGCGCCGAACGCCGACCGACCGCAAGGGCGGCCACCTGGCCCGGCGACGAAGCGACGGCCGGCTGATACTGCGCGAGAGCGCGCAGACCCACCAGCGAGGACATGGCCTCGCTGCAGGACCTCGGGCGCCACCGGTACTGCAACACCAACAACCTGTGGCTGGACCTCGCCCAGCTGAGCAAGCTGCTCGACGAGCGCGGCGGCGTGCTCGGACCTGCCGCTCATCCGCAACGCCAAGACGGTCGACCCGCAGCGGGCCGACTCGCCCGCGGTCCTGCAGCTCGAGACCGCGATGGGCGCGGCCGTGTCGAGCTTCGACGGCGCTCGGTCGCTGCTGGTCGATCGCGCCCGGTTCGTTCCGGTCAAGACGACGAACGACCTGCTGGTGCTTCGCTCGGACGCGTACGTGCTCGATTCGGACTCGCAACTGCATGTTGCGGACGGCCGACAGGTCGGCCGCGACCCGTTCGTCGACCTCGACCGTCGCTACTTCGCGCTGATCGCCGACTTCGACTCCCGTTTCCCCGCGGGGCCGGTCTCGCTGACCGGCTGCGAGCGGTTCGTCGTCGAGGGCGACGTGACGTTCGGGGCCGACGTCGTGGTCAAGGGCGAGGTCGTCGTCCGGGCCGCCGACGGTCCACTGCGCGTCGACTCCGGCTCAGTACTCGGGTAACCACGCGGTGTTGTCGACTTGTGTGTGTACGGGATGAGATCGCTGGGGCCAGGGTGTGCGTTGGCGTTCGGAGTGCGACAATCCGGGGATTCGACGAGGTCGAGAAAGGGCGCCTGATGTTCGCCAGCCAGCGGCAGGCTCGGATCATGGAAGAGCTTCGCCGAAGCGGCGGCGCGCGCGTCGCCGAACTGACCGAGATACTCGGCGTCTCGGACATGACGGTGCGACGCGATCTCAAACGTCTGCAGTCGCTCGGATCCCTCGAGAAGGTTCACGGCGGCGCCGTCCTGACCGGCACGGCATCCGAGGAGCCGGGCTTCGAGATCAAGTCGGGCCTCGAGCAGGTCGCCAAGAGCGCCATCGCGGCCGCGGCCGCCCAGCTCATCCGCCCGGGTTCGGCCATCGCCGTGTCCGCCGGCACCACGACCTGGGGGCTGGCCCGGCACGTGGCGTCGATCCCGGGCCTCGCGATCGTCACCAACTCGACGACGGTCGCTGATCTCATCGCGCATTCCGACGACCGCACCGACCGAACCGTGATCCTCACCGGAGGGGTCCGCACGCCGAGCGCCGCGCTCGTCGGGCCGGTCGCCGATCTGGCGCTGCGCAGCCTGCACGTCGATCAGCTCTTCCTGGGCGTCCACGGCATGGAAGCAACCAAGGGTTTCACCACCCCCAACCTCGCCGAAGCCGAGACCAACCGGGCGATGATCGCCTGCGCGAATCAGGTGATCGTCTGCGCCGACTCGACGAAGTGGGGCGCGGTCGGGCTCGCTTCGTTCGCGACACTCTCCGCGGCCGACATCCTGATCACCGACGACGGTCTGACCCCAGAGGCCCACGCGGTGCTGTCCGACCGCGTCGGCCAGCTCATCGTCGTCCCGGCTGACCGCGCGGCCGCGGAAACCGCCGCGCACGCCAACTAGACCGCCGTCACCTCGACGAGCAACGCCGTCACCGCCCACCGGCGCGGGGCCGGCAAGCCGACCGACGCCAGGACCGCACCCGACAGCACCAGTCCGTCGCCGCGCCACGGATCGGACGGCCCGTCCGGCGTGATCGCGACCCTTGACGGGGCGGCGGCCGGCTCGATCACCCGCACCCGATAGCGCCGCGCCGGGTCGAGTCCGGGGACGCGGAACGCCAGCGGATCGTGCCCCACCTCGTCCAACTGGACGTAGGCCATGACGGCGGCACTGCGGTCGGCCGCGACGACGCCGTGCACCCAGATGGCGTCGCTCCGGCGAGTCCAGGCGGCGCACCGACCGCCTGAATGCAGCAGCCGACGCTGCTGCTTGTAGAGCGCGATCCAGCCGGCGAGCACGGTCACGTTCGGCCTGGCGTGGCGGCGGTGATGTCCCACTCGATGCCGAAGTCGCCGAAGAACGCGGTCGCGGCCCGGAAGTCGAGCGACAGCGTCCGACCGGTCTGGTGATTCGTGGTCGCGCTGACGTGCGCGCCGAGGTACTCCGGCGCCACCAGCTGGGCCGTCCAGCGCTGGATCGCCTGGCGGGCCAGCGCATCGTTCAGGTCCGAGGTCCAGACCCGCTCGACCCGCTCGAGCACGCCGAGGTCGATCCGGCCGCCGCCCGACGCGCAGCTCTCCCACTCGACGTCGGGGTGCGCCGCGCGCAGCTCGTCGAGCAGGTCGTAGAAGCCCGCGGTCTGCGCGTGCACCGCCGGGCGCGCCGTCGTCGATCGCGTGCGAGCCGCCTCCGGCAGCTCGCGGTTGTGGTCCCACTTGACGAAGTCGATCGGGTACTCGGCCAGCGACGGCGTCGATCTGCCCGAGCAGGTAGTCGCGCACCTCGGGCTGGCCGAGGTCGAGGACGTGCTGGTTGCGCGACTGCCTCGGGCGGGCGCCCGGCCGACACGCGAGGATCCAGTCCGGGTGCGCGCGGTAGAGGTCGGAGTCGGGGTTGACCATCTCCGGCTCGAACCACAGGCCGAACTGCATGCCCGAGCCCGCGGCACGTGGTCGACGAGCGGGGTGAGGCCGTCCGGCCACGCCTGGGTCGAGACCGTCCAGTCGCCGAGCCCGGCACGGTCGTCGCGGCGCGGCGCCGAACCAGCCGTCGTCGAGCACGATAGCGCTCGACGCCGACCTGCGCGGCGCAGGTCGGCGAGCTCGGTCAGCCGGGCGAGGTCGTGGTCGAAGTAGACGGCCTCCCACACGTTGCAGATCGACCGGTCGCGGGTACGCGGGGTGCGCCGGCAGCGAGCGCAGGTAGGCGTGGAACTGGGCGGCGAGCCCGTCGAGCGCCGTCGGGCGACGCCGCGACGAACAACCACGGACGTCGTGTAGGACTCGCCGTCAGCCAGGACGACCTCGCCGGGCAGCAGCAGCTCGCCGCCGCCGAGCATGGTCACCAGCCCGGACGGCTGTCGCTCGAGGAAGTGCCGGCTGTTCCCGCTCCAGGCGACGTGGACGCCCCAGACCTCGCCGTGGCCGAACCCGAAGCCGGGCGTGCCCGCGAGCACTTGGGTCGCCGACGCGTGACCGCTGCGGCCACCGCGGCTCTCGCGCAGCCACGAACCGTCGGTGATCGGCCGGCGCTGGGGCGTACGCTCGCGCGCCCAGCGGCCCGTGAAGTCGAGCAGTTCTCGGTGCCCGGTCCGGCAGCGGGACGGTCACGTCGAGCGACTCGACGGCGTACGCCTCGGCCGCGGTGTTGGTCACCGTGTGGCGGATGCGCAGCATGCCGCCGGCCACCGCTTCGAGCTCGGTGGTGAGGCGCAGGCCGGCCGCGGCGTCCGCTGCCTCGACTCGGACGGACCCGTCGTCGTCGGCGACGACCGCGGACGTGCGGAACGACGGTGCCCAGTCCTGGCCGTAGTCGGCTGCCCCGACGCGGTGGCCGGTCAGGCCCGGGCGGCCCGTCCACGACTGATCGACGCCGGGCAGCAGCGACACCGACCGGCCGCCTAGGGCGTGCGAGGACGGGGCGACACCGAGGGTGCCCACGGCCAGCGAGATGTCGGCGGCGTCGATGCCCATCGCGGCGGGGCCGACCCAGCCGATGCGCGGCAGGTCGGCGCCATCCTGCAACAGCACCAGCGCGGTCGCCGCTCCGGACGGGCCGGCGGGGCCACTGAGCAGAACGTCGGCCGATGGAACGGACATCGGACACCTCTCTCCCGACGGCCCGTCCGTCGGTGTGGGGATGCGTTAGATTTTGTTCGAAGTGAACGTAGTCACTCGGCGGGGGGTATGTCGATGTCGAACGCCGCCTGGCGCGCGCCCGGCCGGGTGAACCTGATCGGCGAACACACCGACTACAACGCGGGGTTCGCCCTGCCGCTCGCGATCGCGCAGGGCTGCACGGCGCGGGTCACGCTCACCGACGATTCGATCGTCCGGATCGCGTCCGCGCAGGAGGACGCGAGCTACGAGCTGGCGACCGCGGACCTCACGCCCGAGACCGTTCAGGGTTGGGGCGCCTACGTCGCGGGCGTCGTGGCGACGATGCTGACCCGCTGTGGCAGCGACCGCGGTGTCTCCGTCCTCGTCGACAGCGATGTCCCTTCCGGTGCGGGGCTGTCGTCGTCGGCGGCGCTCGTCTGCTCGGTGGCGACCGCTCTCGACGACGCGCTGGAGGCCGGCCTCGGCGCGGACGAACTAGTGGCGATCGCCCGCATCGCCGAGAACGACTTCGCCGGCGCGCCGACCGGCGGCATGGACCAGCTCGCGTCGATCCGGTGCACGGCCGGGGCCGTCCTGCTGTGCGACATGAGCACCCTGCACACCCGATCGATCCCGATGGATCTCGACGGGACGGGACTGACCCTGCTCGTGATCGACACGCAGGCCCCGCACCGGCACGCCGACGGCGAATACCGCGCGCGCCGCGGGTCGTGCGAACGGGCGGCCCGACTGCTCGGTGTCGCGACCCTGCGCGACGTCCAGGATCGCGATCACGCTGACGTGCTCGAACGACTCGATGCGGCCGCCGGGGCCGCCGGGCAGGCGCCGGCGGCGATCGCGGTTCTCGTCCGGCGGGTGCGTCACATCCTCACCGAGAACGACCGGGTACTGCGGGTTTGCGACCTGCTCGCCGCAGGTCAACCGGCCGCCATCGGCCCGCTGCTCACCGCGTCTCACGCATCGATGCGCGACGACTACGAAATCACCGTTCCCGAAGTCGACACCGCGGTCGAATCAGCCCTTGCCGCGGGAGCGCTGGGCGCCCGGATGACCGGCGGCGGCTTCGGTGGTTGCGTGATCGCGCTCGCCGACTCCGCTCACGCGGCCACGATCGAACAGGCTGTGACACAGGCGTTCAGCCGCGCCGGCTTCCGGGCTCCGGTCAGCTTCCGGACGACACCCCAGGCGGGGGCTCACCGCGTCGGTTGACCCGTCAATCTGTTAGATCTGTGTTGCTTTTCGTCGCCAAGATTCGACAGACCCGGACGCTGCCCGACGTAAAGAGACACGTCGAACGACACTTGATCCCGTTATAAGGCATTTAGTCGTTCGCGATTGTGTCTCGATGTTGAACAGCTATTGACGCTGGCGTCGCGTCTGCTGAATTGTGAGCCACCAGCAAGGAAGAGACCTGGCTCACACCCCGAGCCCTTTACGAGGAGGCATCCGTGCCCGCTGCACACGTTTCGCCGAGCACGCCGTTCGGTTCGGTTTCCCGGCGGACGGTCCTGAAGGGGGCGGCGGCCGTCGTGCCTCTCGTCCCGATCCTCGCGGCCTGCACCGGCGGCAGCACCAGTAGCGGCGGCACGACGGCCGTGAAGAAGTCGACCAGCACGTCAATGGGTTCCAGCGCGTCTGACCCGGTGCCGAAGAGCGGTATCCAGGCGATGGTCGACGCGTTCCAGACCAAGTCCGGCGACAAGGTGTCGATCAACACCAAGTCGCACGACGACTTCCAGAACGCCATCGCGACCTACTTGCAGGGCAGCCCCGACGACACGTTCACCTGGTTCGCCGGATACCGGATGAAGTACTACGCGGCCAAGGGCCTCGTCGCCCCGCTCGACGACGTGTGGGAGAAGCTCGGGGTCAGCAACTTCGGGGCCGGCATCGTCACCGCGTCGACCGCCGACGACGGCAAGAAGTACTTCATCCCCAACTACAACTACCCGTGGGCGATCTTCTACCGGAAGAGTGTCTGGGCCGCCAAGGGCTACCAGATCCCGACGACGTTCGACGCGCTCAAGACGCTCTGCGTCCAGATGCAGAAGGACGGCCTGATCCCGATCTCGTTCGGCGACAAGGACGGCTGGCCCGCGATGGGCACCTTCGACTACATCAACATGCGCCTGAACGGCTACCAGTTCCACGTCGACCTGATGGCCCACAAGGAGTCGTGGGACCAGCAGAAGGTCAAGGACGTGTTCGACAACTGGAAGGCGATCCTGCCCTACCACGACACCGCTTCGCTCGGCCTCACCTGGGAGGAGTCGGCCCAGAAGATCAGCGAATCGAAGGCCGGCATGTACCTGCTCGGTTCGTTCGTCACCCAACAGTTCACCGACCCGGCAGTGTTGGCCGACGTCGACTTCTTCCCGTTCCCGACGATGACCGAGGCCAACGGACAGGACGCGCTCGAAGCCCCGATCGACGGCTTCATGGCGTCGAAGAAGGGCGGCTCGAACCAGGCCGCACTCGACCTGCTCGCCTACCTCGGCAGCGCGGACGGGCAGAACGCCTATGCCGCCAAGGATCCGAGCAATGTCGCGACGAACGGGCAGGCGGACTTCTCGAAGCTCACGACGATCCAGGCCAAGGCCCAGAAGACGATCGCGAGCGCCAAGTACATCTCGCAGTTCCTCGACCGCGACGCGCTGCCGGCCTTCGCCAGCAACGTGATGATCCCGGCTCTGCAGGGGTTCATCAAGGACGGTTCGTTCGACACCTCGAACGTCGAAAGCCAGGCGAAGGCCCTCTACAGCGCTCAGTAGGGACTGCTCATGACCGATCTGCCCACCATCGGCCTCCCCGACAGCGACGCTGCGCCCTCGACACCTGGTGTCGGGGGCCCGGCGGCTCCCCCCGGGAAGCGCAAGCGACTCAAGCGATTGAACAACCGCGACAAGATGGTGCTGGCGGCCATGGTCGCCATTCCGGTGCTCATCGAAGCCGCGCTGATCTGGATTCCCACGCTGCTGTCGATCGGGCTCTCGTTCACCAAGTGGAACGGCCTGGACCTCTCGAACATCCGCTCCAACGGCGTACAGAACTACAACTACGTGCTCAACGACTACCCGGCGTTCTGGCCGGCGATCCGGCACAACATCCTGTGGCTGTTGTTCCTCGGCTTCATCGCGACGCCGCTCGGACTGTTGATCGCGGTGCTGCTCGACCAGCAGCTGCGCGGAGCCGGATCTACCAGACCGTCTTCTTCCTGCCGGTCATGCTTTCGCTCGCGCTGGTCGGCATCATCTGGGAGTTGATGTACTCGCCGGACTCGGGCCTCATCGACAGCGTGATGGGCACCGCCGGCAAGAAGAACGCGATCGACTGGCTCGGCAACCCGAGCATCAACATCTGGTCGGCGCTGGTGGCCGCGACCTGGAAACACGTCGGCTACATCATGATCTTGTACTTGGCCGGCCTGAAGGGCGTCGACCCGTCCATCAAGGAAGCCGCCGCGATCGACGGGGCGAGTGAGAAGCAGATCTTCTTCCGGGTCGTCTTCCCGGCCATGCGGCCGATCAACATCGTCGTCGTGGTGATCACGATCATCGAGTCGCTGCGGGCCTTCGACATCGTCTGGGTCTTCAACCACGGCACCAACGGCCTCGAGCTCATCAGCGCCCTCGTCATCCAGAACCTGATCGGTGAGGGCCAGGTGATCGGCATCGGCTCGGCCCTGGCGGTCATCCTGCTCGTCGTGGCGTTGATCCCGATCGTCACGTACCTGTCGCGGACGTTCAAGAAGGAGGACCGATGAGCACCATCTCCGAGTTGCCGTCGGCCGCCGACCTCTCGCCGATCCAGCCCGAGCACCACGCGGTCAGGCGCGGTCCCCGCCAGGCGCGGTACGGCACGCACATCTTCCTGCTGGTGATGTCGGTGCTGTGGTTGATCCCGCTGCTGTGGACGCTCTACACCTCGCTGCGGCCCAAGGCCGACACCGACAAGAACGGCTACTTCAGCTTCGCCCGCGCTCTGACGTTCAGCAACTATTCGACGGCCTGGAAGCAAGGCCAGTTCACAACGGCCTTCACCAACTCGGCGATCATCGTCGTGCCGACCGTGCTGCTGACGTTGTTCTTCGCATCGATGATGGCCTTCGCAGTGGCGCGCTTCAGCTGGAAGTTCAACGTCACGCTGCTGATCGTCTTCACCGCCGGCAACATGCTCCCGCCGCAGGTGCTCGCCACCCCGATCTTCGAGATGTACAAGCACTTCGCGCTGCCCGCGTCGGTCAGCGATTCCGGCACGCTGCTGAACACTTACTACGGCGTCATCGCGATCATCGTGGCGTTCCAGCTCGGGTTCTGCACCTTCGTACTGAGCAACTACATGAAGGCGCTGCCGGGCGATCTCACCGAGGCCGCGCTGGTCGACGGCTGCGGTGTCTGGCGGATGTACTGGCAGATCATCATGCCGCTCTGCCGACCGGCGCTCGCCGCGCTCGGCACCCTCGAGGTGATCTGGGTCTACAACGAGTTCTTCTGGCCGCTGCTGCTCATCTCGAGTGGCAACCGGCTGCCGGTCACCACCGCCATCAACAACCTGCAGGGCCAATTCCTCAGCAATTACAACCTGATCTCGGCCGGCGCGACGATCACGCTCGTCCCGACCCTCGTCATATATCTGGCTCTGCAACGGCAATTCGTGGCCGGCCTCACGCTCGGCGGCAGCAAGGGTTGACCAGGACCACCGTGGACGTCCTGGCCTCGTTCGAACCCGGGGGCGGGCGGCGGGAGCCGCGCGCCCGGCTGCACACCGACGCGCCATCCGTCGACCTCACCGGCACCTGGCGGTTCCGCTGGGCGCCGACCCCGGCGGGGATCGGTGACGCGGACTGGACCGAACTCGCCGTACCCGCGTTGTGGCAGCTCAACGGCTTCGGCCGGCCCGCCTACACGAACGTGGTCTACCCGTTCCCCTCGACCCGCCCTTCGTCCCGGACGTCAACCCGACGGGCGAATACCGGCGCTCCTTCGAGCTCGCGGACGACTGGCCGCGCGAGCGGGCGGCGCTGCGCTTCGACGGGGTCGACTCGGTCTTTCGAGTCTGGTGCAACGACGTCGAGATCGGCTGGTCGACCGGGAGCCGCCTGACGAGCGAGTTCGACGTCGGATCGCTGCTGCGGGCCGGGACGAACGAACTGCGGGTGCTCGTCCACCAATGGTCGCCGGCCAGCTATCTCGAAGACCAGGACATGTGGTGGCTGTCGGGCATCTTCCGGGACGTGACCCTGCTCGCCCGTCCGGCCGGTGGGATAGAGGACGTGTTCGTCCACGCCGACTACGACCACGGGACCGGCGCCGGACGGTTGACCGTCGACGGCCCCAGCGATGCCCGGGTCGAGTGCGCCGAACTGGGGCTGAGGGGCGGCACGGGTTCCGCTCTCGACGCCGCGACCGTCGAACCCTGGACGGCCGAGACGCCCCGCCTGTACGACGTGATCGTCTCGACCGACACCGAGGTGGTCCGGTTGCGGGTCGGCTTCCGCCGGGTCGAGACCCGCGACGGCGTGCTCACCGTCAACGGCCGGCCGATCCGGCTGCGCGGTGTCAACCGGCACGAGTGGCATCCCGAACGCGGCCGGGTCATGGACGCCCAGACGATGCGGGCCGACCTCGCGCTGATGAAGCGCCACAACATCAACGCGGTCCGCACCAGCCATTACCCGCCGCATCCGGACTTCGTCGATCTGTGCGACGAGTACGGCCTGTGGGTGATCCTCGAGAACGACCTGGAGACGCACGGCTTCGAGCGCATCGGCTGGCACGGCAACCCCAGCAACGACCGACGGTGGCGCGCCGCCCTGCTCGATCGAATGCGGCGCACGGTCGAGCGCGACAAGAACCACCCGTCCGTCATCATCTGGTCGCTCGGGAACGAGAGCGGCACCGGCGCCAACCTCGCGGACATGGCGGACTGGACGCATCGCCGCGACCCCGGCCGGCCCGTCCACTACGAGGGCGACTGGGATTCGGGCTACGTCGACCTCTACAGCCGCATGTACGCGCCGCACGACGAGGTGCAAGACATCGGCGAACGCACCGAGCGGATCACCAGCGACCCGGCCCTCGACGCCCACCGCCGCGCGCTGCCGTTCGTCCTGTGCGAGTACGGGCACGCGATGGGCAACGGGCCGGGCGGGATCACCGAGTACGAGCAGCTGTTCGATGCCCACCCACGGCTGGCCGGCGGATTCATCTGGGAGTGGATCGATCACGGGATTCCCCAGCAAACCTCGGACGGGCGCGAGTACATCGCGTACGGCGGCGACTTCGGCGAGCCCCTGCACGACGGGAACTTCGTTCTGGACGGCCTGCTGTTCGCCGACCGCACGCCCTCGCCGGGCCTGATCGAGTTCGCGAAGGTCATCGCGCCGGTCCGGATCACCTTCGCCGACGGGGCGGTCGTCATCGAGAACCGTCGTGACGTCGTCGACCTCGGCGACCTCGAGTTCCGATGGACGGTCGCCGACGACGGTGTCGAGCGGGCATCGGGGTCGCTCGACGTGCCGGCCGTCGCCGCGCGCGACACGGCGCGCGTGCCGCAACCGGACGATGCCGGCCATCCCGGCCCCGGCGAGACGTGGCTGACCGTCCAGGCCGTCCTGCGCGAGTCGACGACCTGGGCCGCCGCGGGCCACGTCGTCGCGTGGGGGCAGACCGCTCTCGCCGCGGCGTCCGCGCCCCCGCCGGCCATCGGACGGCCGGCCGGCCGGGACCGCTTCGCCGCGGACGGGACCCTCGCCACCGTGGGGCCGTACGCCGTGCGGGGACCGCGCCTGGATCTCTGGCGGGCGCCGACCGACAACGACCGCGGCGAGCGGGGCGCCGTCGAGCCGCAGTGGCGGGCGATGGGGCTGGACCGCCTCGAACATCGCCTTGCCGGCTGGGATCGGGCCGCCGCCGTCGTCACCACCCGGGTCGCCGCGGCCGGCAGCGAGCGCGCCGATGACCTGCACCTACACCTGGACGGAGTCCGACGGGGATCTGCGCCTCGACCTGCTGATCGAGCCGGACGGCGACTGGCCGCCGCCACTGCCGCGCCTGGGATTGCGGATGGAACTGCCCGCCGAACTCGATCACGTCGAGTGGTTCGGGCGCGGGCCGGGCGAGGCGTACGGCGACACCCGCGCGGCCGCGTGCGTCGGTCGCTTCCGGGCGACCGTCGACGAGCTGCAGACGCCCTATGCGTACCCGCAGGAGAACGGCAATCGGACGGACGTCCGCTGGGCCCGAGCTCACCGACTCCGCCGGCCACGGCATCGCGATCACCGGCTCACCGACGTTCGACCTCACCGTCCGGCGCTGGACGTCCGAAGACCTCGACCACGCCCGGCACACCACCGACCTCGTCGGCCACGATCGGCTCTACGTCAACCTCGACATCGCCCAGAACGGCATCGGGACCGCGTCCTGCGGCCCGGGCGTGCTGGCGCAGCACGTCCTCACCGCCCGACGGGCGGAGTTCGCGCTGACCTTCCGGGTGCTCTGACGCGCTAGTTCAGGACGGGGTCGGGCGGGTAGCTCGCGAGCAAACGCAGCGGCAGGGGCTGCCGGCCCAAGACGGTCGACCACGTGCGGGCCGGCTCCTCGGCGAACACGTCCGAGCGCAGCGATTCGACGACGAACCACGCGCCCTCGGCCAGCTCGCCGTCGAGCTGGCCGGCCCCCCAACCGGCGTGGCCCGCGAACACCCGCAGCCGGGTGGTCAGCGTGGTGATCTGACCGACCTCGGCATCGAGGTCGACGGTGCACAGGCCGTCCGCGATCGGACGCACGCCGATCCCGTCCCGGCTCAGCTCGCCGATGCAGAGGGCACCGTCCGGTTGGACGGGACCGCCGGCATACACGACCTGCGGATGCGCGACGACGTCGTGCCAGGCGGGCAGGACGGAGCCGACCGGCGTTCGGGTGGGCCGATTCACGACCACACCCACCGACCCGTCATCGTCATGGTCGAGCAGGTAGACGACGGTCCGGACGAACGACGGGTCGTCGAGCACCGGAGCGGCGACGAGCAGCCGACCCGGAGCCGGTTCCAGACCCGTCCAGCCGGGTGGGGATTGCGGCGCCACGGTCCTATCTTGCCTTGAGATCAACCGGCCGCCGCGAGCGAAGTACGGTCTGCACATGCGCAGCAGCGGTCACCTGGTCACCGCGTTACGCCGAAGCGACTTCCGGCGGTTGATGACGATCCGGCTCACGGGTCAGTTCGGGGACGGCGCCTTCCAGGCATCCCTGGCCGGCGCGGTGCTGTTCAATCCCGATCACGAGACGTCGGCGGCCCAGGTGGCCGCGGGCTTCGCGGTGATCCTGCTGCCGTACTCGTTCATCGGACCGTTCGCCGGCGTTCTCATCGACCGGTGGTCGCGCCAGCGCGTGCTCGCTTTCGCCAATCTGCTGCGAGGCGTCGGCGTCGTCGGTATCGCGGCCGAGATCGCCGGCGGCCTGCAGGGAGAGGCGTTCTACGCGAGTGCCCTGGTGATCATCTCGGCCAACCGGTTCGTCCTGTCGGCGCTGTCGGCGGGCCTCCCGCACGTCGTCGAGCCCGAGAACCTGATCACCTCCAACGCGCTCTCGACGACGGCCGGCGGAGTCGCGACCGCGCTGGGCGGTGGCGTGGCGATCGCGCTGCGGATACCCCTCGACGGCAACAGCGGGTACGCCGCGACCGCGCTCGTCGCGACGGCGGCCTACCTGCTCGCGGCGTTCACCGCCACCGGGTTCGACCGGATGGCCCTCGGCCCGGACGAGGACGAGCGCGCCGAACGCCAGACGGCCCGCCACGTCGCCCGGGGGTTGCTCGACGGGGTGCGGCACATCCGGTCGCACGCCGACGCCGAGCAGGCCCTGATCATGATCGCGTTGGTGCGTTTCTGCTTCGGGATCTCGACCATCAGCACCCTGCTGCTCTACCGCAACTACTTCCACGACGACGGCTTCTTCCGGGCCGGCATCAGCGGGCTCGGCCAGATCGTCGTCGCGCTCGCGATCGGATCGGGGCTCGCCGCGGTGATCACACCAGCGGCCGTCCGCCGGTTCGGGTCGGTCTACTGGCCGACCGGGTTGCTCATCTGCGCGGGCGTCCTGGAGTTCGCGCTCTGCCTGCCGTTCGCCCTGGCCCCGCAGGTGATCGGCGCGGCCTGCTTCGGCTTCGTCGTCCAGGCCGTGAAGATCTGCGTCGACACCCTCGTCCAACAGCGGATCGAGGACGACTACCGCGGTCGGGTCTTTTCCGTCTACGACACCATGTTCAACGCCGCGTTCGTGGCGGCGACCGCGTTGACCGCGGCCGTGATCCCCGAGAGCGGGCGCTCGACCGGCGCGGTGTGCGCGCTCGGCATCGGCTATCTCGTGATCGCGGCCGCATACCTGCACGGCGGACTGATCAGGTCAGCGCAGCGAACCACGCAGTGAGCGCCGCGACCGCGGCGTCGTGGTCGAGCGGGCCCCGCTCCATGCGCAGTTCGAGCAGGTACTTGTAGGCCCGGCCGACGATCGGGCCCGGGCCGATGTCGAGGATCCGCATGATCTCGTTGCCGTCGAGGTCGGGCCGGACGGAGTCCAGTTCCTCCTGCTCCTTCAGCCGCTCGATCCGTTCCTCGAGCGCGTCATAGGCGGACGACAGGGCCGCCGCCTTGCGCTGGTTGCGCGTCGTCGTGTCGGACCGGACGAGCTTGTGCAGCCGATCGAGCAGTGGCCCCGCGTCGACGACGTACCGGCGCACGGCTGAGTCCGTCCACTCGCCGCGGCGGTAGCCGTAGAAGCGCAGGTGCAGGAACACCAGCTCGGCGACGTCGTCGACCAGGGCCTTCGGGTACTTCAGCGCGCGCAGCCGGACGCGGGCCATCCGGGCTCCGACCGCCTCGTGGTGATGGAACGTCACCCGTCCATCCGATTCGAAGCGACGGGTCTCGGGCTTGCCGACGTCGTGCAGCAACGCCGCCCACCGCAGGACGAGGTCGGGGCCGGTGTCTTCGAGGTCGATCGCCTGGTCGAGCACCTGGAGGGTGTGGGCGTACACGTCCTTGTGCTGGCCGTGCTCGTCCGCGGCCATCCGCAGCGCCGGCAGTTCGGGCAGGACGACGTCGGCGAGGCCGGTGTCGACGAGCAGTTCGAGGCCGGCGCGAGGAGCACCACCCAGCAGCAGCTTCGTCAGCTCGACCTGGACCCGCTCGGCGGTGATGCGGGCCAGCTGGGGCGCCATGCCGACGAGCGCATCGAGCGTCGCCGGCGCCACGGTCACGCCGAGCGTCGACACGAACCGCACTGCGCGCAGCATCCGCAGCGGATCGTCGGCGAACGACTCCTCCGGCGTGGCCGGAGTAGTGAGCACGCCCCGCGCGAGATCGGCGAGGCCGCCGAACGGATCGGTGAACACCCGGTCGCCGGTCACCGAGAAGGCCATCGCGTTCATCGTGAAGTCGCGGCGGCGCAGGTCGTCGACGAGCGAGTCGCCGAACGCAACCTCAGGGTTGCGGGACTGCCGGTCGTAGCGGTCCGCCCGGAATGTGGTGATCTCACAGCGCTCGGAGCCCAGCTGGACGCCGACGGTCCCGAACTCGATCCCGGTCGTCCAGATCGCCTTCGACAGCGGTTCGACGATCGCCAGGATCTCGTCGGGCCGGGCGTCGGTGGTGAAGTCCAGGTCGTCCTGCGGGCGGCCCATCAGGGCGTCGCGCACCGGGCCGCCGACCAGATGCAGCTCGTGCCCCGCTTCCCGGAACGCCTCGCCGAGGCGCCGAGCCTCGGGCAGAACCGGGATCAGGTCGCCCGGACCCCGGGCCGCACCGTCCGTCCCGTCCGCTCGCGTCACGGGGCCTGAGGCTACCGACCCGGCGTTACTCTGACTGCATGTCGGCTTCGGATCAGCCCGCGCCGGGCAGCGGACGCCGTCGGCGGCGCCGGCGCGGATCGGGCGGTCGGCGGTCGGCAGCGACCGAGACGCCCGCGGCCGCGGCGGCCCACAGCGCCGAAGAGGCGACCCCGAAGACCGCCGATCCGACATCGAACAACCCGACATCGAAGCCCCCCTCGCCGCGGCGTACCTCCCGGCGGCCGCGCCGGCTGCAGCGGGTCGACGAGACGAGCGCCGGCGGCCTGGTCGTCGATCTGGCCGGCACCGTGCCGCAGGGCGCGCTGATCGGCCGGACCGACCGCCGGGGCCGGTTGCTCTGGTCGCTGCCGAAAGGACACCTCGAGCCCGGCGAAACTCCCCAGCAGGCCGCCGTCCGAGAGGTCGAGGAAGAGACCGGCATCGTGGGGGTCATCGTCGCCGAGCTCGGCACCATCGACTACTGGTTCGTCGCGGACGGGCGGCGCATCCACAAGACCGTGCATCACTACCTCCTGCACGCGACCGGCGGGGAGCTGTCCGACGAGGACGTCGAGGTCACCGAGGTCGCGTGGGTACCGCTGCCGGACATCACCAAGCGGTTGGCCTATCCGGACGAGAGAGGGCTCGTCGACACGGCCGGGCGGCTGATCGCGGAGAGCGCGTGAACAAGCCCGCCCGCCGGGTGAGCTATTCGATCATCGCTCTCACCTGTGTCCTGGCGGCGACGACCCCTGTCGCGGAAGCACTCCCCGTCGCGGCGGCCACCCCCATCGCGGCCAGCAGCCCGTCGCCGACATCGACCACCACCTCATCGTCGTCTCCCAGTGCGAAGTCGGGCTCGACGTCCGATCCCGTGACCATCGCGATCGGATCGGTCGACCCGATCGCGCCCCCGGCCACGAGCGCGAACACGACCGTGACGGTGACCCTGACCGTGACCAACACCGGTTCGTCGGCACTGAGTGCGTTGACGCTGACGGCGATGCGCGAGGCGCCGCTGATCAGCCAGAGCGAGCTCGACGACGAGATCGATCATCCGTCCCGGTCGTCCTCACTCCTGTCGCCGCTACCGACCGAATCCGTCACCGGTGAACTCGACGCCCACCAGACCCGGACGCTGACGTACACATTCGAGACCAGCACGATCGACGCGCGGGGCATCGCCTGCTTCTGCCAGGCCGGTGTGTATCCGGTCGACATCGCGTTGCAGTCGGCCTCCTCGTCGAACGCCGGCGCGTCCCATCGTGAGGTCGGATGGACCCAGACCTACCTGCCGTACGTCCCCGAGGGCGACAGCGCCCAGACCGGGTGGGTCTGGCCGCTGATCGACGCGCCCCACCGTGGGCTCGACCCGGACGTGTTCACCGACGACGCGCTCAGCGCCGAGGTCGCGCCGGGTGGCCGGCTCGACAAGGCCCTGTCCGTGGTCGAACAGGTCGGGGCGACGGCCAAGCTGTCCGTCGTGATCGACCCGGAGCTGATCGACGAGCTCGCGGCGATGACGCACGGCTACCGGGTCGCCGCGGCCGGGGACACCACCGTCGCCGGGACGGGCGGGGTCGCCGCCGCGGCCTGGCTGACCCGGCTGCGCACGGTGCTCGCCACGTTGCCGGGCGCGGACGTCTCGCTCACGCCCTACGCCGACCCGGACATCGATGCCGCGACCGCCGCTGGACTGGACTGGACGACGGCGTTGCCCGCCGAAATGCGTACAACCGTCGACGCGGCGCTCGGGGGGCACTACACGAATGCGTTCGCGTGGCCGCCCGGCGAGACGGTGTCCAGCGCGGCCCTCGAACAGCTGGTGGCCGGGGGCGCCAGCAGCGTCCTGCTCGACGACGCGACGCTGCCGGCCGACAACGACGGATCCGACAGTCCGGACGACGGCGGAACGGTATCGACGCTGCCGGGCTTCGGATCGACGACCGCCGTGGTCACCGACAGCGCCCTCGACAAGCGGGCGGCGAGCGCGATGACGTCCAGCGGCGGCGGGGCCGCCCAGGACCTGATCGCCCAACTCGCCATGCAGGCGCTCACCACCGACGACGCCTACACCGTCTTCGTCCCCGACCGGCGGATCACTGTGGACCCGGCGCTTGCGGTGCGGATCATCGCCGCGACGACCGACTCCGGCTGGCTGAGCGCCGTCTCGCCGGCGACGGCAACCGATTCGATCACGCCGGTCGCCCATCGGCCCCTGTCGACCCAGTCCACCGGCGCGGTCCCGGCGGCCTCATCGCCGACGGCGTCGCGGCGCAGCGGTTCGTCACCGGGTTCTCGTCCTCGGTGACCTCCGGCGAGGCGAACACATTGTTCGGGACCTTCCCCCAGGCCCGCCAACGGCTCGAGTCGAGCGCGTGGCGCACCGATTCGGGGGGCGGCGAGCGCATCGGCGCGGCGATGCGGTCCTGGACGAACGCGCTCGGCGCCAGCGTCTACATAGTGCGACCGAGCAACGGCACCTACAGCCTGGCCTCGAGCACCGGCTCGCTGCCGGTGACCGTCCGCAACGACCTCGCGTACGACGTCCAGATCCGGATCCGGGTCGTGAGCAACCTGCCGGGCTTCCGCACCGATGACGCCGGCGTGCAGACGATCGCCGCCCACAGCCGCCATACGATCTACGTCCGCGCCCACGTGTCGCGTACCGGCCACTTCCGTATCGAGGCGACCCTCATGACGCAGGACGGACAACCGCTGGGCGCCGAACAGCCGCTGTCGATCTACAGCACGGCGCTCGGCACGATCGGCGTGGTGATCACGGCCGTCGCGCTCACGGTGCTCGTCGGGGCGTTGCTGCTGCGGTTCGGTCGGCGCCTGCGGCATCGGCGAACCGTCCGCCGGTCGACGCCGGCCCAGGTCGTGGCCGGGACGTGAGTAGCCCGACCCCCGAGACCGCCGGCTCGCCGCCGCGGTCCACGCCGGACGACGGTTGGAGCGCGCCGTCCGTCTTCGGCCGCGGGCTCACCGCGGGACCGGCCATGTCCGCGTATCCCGAGCCGGAGCCGGGCCTGCTCTTCGAGGACGACCGCCCGTCGCTGTTCGAAGAGCTCGTGGCGCCGCCGACCGCCGACGACGACCGGTGGGGCGCGCCGACGTACGTCGGCCGGCGGCGCCACCGTCCGACGGTTCCGGCCACCCATCTGGACGGAGTCCAAGAGCGCATCGACGGCTCGGTACCGGTGGGGCGGCGCGCCGACACCGCGACCGACACCGCGACCGAGCCGGCCACCGACGGACCGCCCGCCGCGGCGATGTCGGCGACGCGGCCCGACGCGACGCCCGCCGCGGCCCCCAGCCTGCTGGCCAGCAGCCGGACGATGGCGATCGCGAGCCTGGCCAGCCGGCTGACCGGGTTCATGCGGAACATCGTGCTGGTCGCGGCGCTCGGCTCGGCCGGGGTCGCCGACGCGTACAACAGCGCCAACAGCTTCCCGAACATGGTGTACGAGCTGCTGCTCGGCGGCGTGCTGTCGAGCGTGCTGATCCCGCTGCTCGTCCACGCGCAGGAACACGATGACGACGGCGGCGACGCCTACGCGCAGCGGTTGCTGTCGATCGCGACGGCCTTCCTGGGCGCGACCACCCTGTTCGCCGTCGCGCTCGCGCCGTACCTCACCGCCGTGTTCGTCGACGCCGGGCCGCAACGCGATCTCACCAGCGTCTTCGCGACGCTGCTGCTGCCCGAGATCTTCTTCTACGGGCTGGGCGCGGTCTACACAGCGGTGCTGAACACCCGCCACGTGTACGGCATCGGCGCGTGGGCGCCCGTGATCAACAACGTCATCGTGCTGTCGACGGTGATCGTCTTCGAATTGCTGCCCGGGCCGGCGACGCTGACCCCGTCGACCATGACGACCGCCCAGATCCTGGTGATCGGCATCGGCACGACGCTCGGCATCATCGGCCAGGCGATGATCCTGCTGCCCGCCCTGGGTCGGGCCGGGTTCCACTGGCAATGGCGCTTCCGCGGACGTCCGCAGGAGAAGGGCCGGCTCGGGGAGGCCGGCTCGTTGGCCGGTTGGGTGCTCGGGTACGTCGCCGCGAGCCAGGCCGGCGTGACCGTCGTCCTCAAGGTCGCCAATGACCACCACGGCGTCACGACCTTCACGAACGCGGACCTGTTGTTCCAGATGCCGTACGGCATCCTCGGCGTCTCGCTGCTCACCGCCCTGATGCCCCGCATGTCCCGCGCGGCCGCCCGGCACGACACGGCCGCCGTCGTCGACGACCTGGCCCTCGGGGCCCGGCTGTCGGCGATCGCGCTCGTCCCGATCACCGCCGGGCTCATCGTCCTCGGCCCGGCGTTCACCACGATCTTCTTCGCACACGGCCAGACGACGATCGCCGGCGCCCGGCAGTTCGGCGTGAACCTCGCCCTCGCCGCGTTCGGGTTGTTGCCGTTCGCGATCGTCATGCTGCAGCTGCGGGTGTTCTACGCCATGCGCGACGGCCGGACCCCGACGTTGATCAACGCCTTCATGGTCGGCGTCCAAGATCCTCATCATCGTCATCAGCGCCCGGACGATGTCGTCGCGGCACGTCGTCGAGGCCCTGAACGTCGCGACGTCGGCGTCCTACGTGGTCGGAGCGATCGTCGGGCACGTCCTGCTCACCCGCCGCTTCGGGCACCTCGGCTTCGCCCGGGTCGGACGGACGGTCGGCCTGCTCGCGATCGCGTCGGCCGTCGGCGGTCTGGCCGCCTGGGCGGTCGTCCTCGCCACCGGCTCCGCATTCGGGACCGGTCGCGGGGCGGCACTCGCCGGTGTCGTCGGCGGCGGCATCGTGGGCCTCGCCGTCATGGCCATCGCGTCCTCGCTGCTCGGGATAGCCGAGGTCCGTCAACTGCTCGAGTACGCCCGCGGACGGCTACGGCACGCGCCGGGCGGGGAATCTCCGTCCCCCTAAAATCGTTGTATCGCGACCACCTGAGGATCGAGGATCCGTGACCACCCAGCAGTCCAACCATCGCAACGTGATCGTGGTCGGGTCGGGCCCGGCCGGCTACACGGCGGCCCTGTACACCGCCCGCGCCGACCTCGAGCCGCTCGTCTTCGAGGGCATCGCATACGGCGGCGCGTTGATGAACACCACCGAGGTCGAGAACTTCCCGGGCTTCCCGAACGGCGTGATGGGGCCGGACCTGATGGCCCAGATCCGCGAACAGGCCGAGCACTTCGGCGCGGAACTGGTCACCGACGACGTCGTGTCGGTCGACCTGACCGGCGACGTGAAGATCGTCCGCACCCATTCGGCCGAGTACACGGCCGACGCGGTGATCCTGGCGATGGGTTCGGCGTACAAGAAGCTCGGAATCGACCGCGAGGACGAGCTCTCCGGCCGGGGTGTGTCGTGGTGTGCGACCTGTGACGGTTTCTTCTTCCGCGACAAGGACATCGCCGTTGTCGGTGGTGGTGACACGGCCATGGAAGAGGCCACCTTCCTGACCCGGTTCGCCCGATCGGTGACCGTCGTCCACCGTCGTGACAGCCTGCGCGCGAGCCGGATCATGGCCGACCGGGCCGAGGCGAATCCCAAGATCCACTGGGCGTGGAACTCCGACGTCGTGGGCATCCACGGCGACACGAGTGTCAGCGGGTTGCGCCTGCGCGACACCGTGAGCGGTGCGGAGCGGGACGTCGAGCTGGGCGGGCTGTTCATCGCGATCGGGCACCTGCCCCGCAGCGAGCTGGTGGTCGGCCAGATCGACCTCGACGACGAGGGCTACATCCTGGTCGACGAGCGTTCTACGCGGACCAACCTCGACGGCGTGTTCGCGGCCGGCGATGTCGTCGACCACGTCTATCGTCAAGCCATCACCGCGGCCGGTTCCGGTTGCGCGGCCGCGCTCGACGCCGAGCGCTACCTCGCCGCCCGCCACCACGGCTCGATCGCCGGTAAGACCGACGCCGAACTGACGCACGCCTGATCCGTCCGGCGCCGCCGACCCCGACCAGGGAATTTCCGCCCCCGGTCGATGGTTGAACGCACCAGTCATCCATGAAAGAGAGATAGCAATGGGCCTCAACACCAAGACCGTCACCGACGCCAGCTTTGCGGCCGACGTCCTGCAGGCCGACGGACCCGTACTGGTCGACTTCTGGGCCGAGTGGTGCGGCCCGTGCAAGCAGGTCGCCCCGGTGCTTGAAGAGATCGCCGGCGAGTACGCCGAGAAGATCACCGTCGTGAAAGTGAACATCGACGAGAACCCCGGTATCGCGCGTGACTACCAGATCATGTCGATCCCGACCATGTCGGTCTTCTCCGGCGGCGAGGTCGTCAAGTCGATTGTCGGCGCTCGCCCGAAGGCCGCGCTGCTGCGCGAGCTGTCCGACTACGTCGCCTGATCGATTCGCTACGCGTCACGAGGCGCCCGATCCTGACCAAGGATCGGGCGCCTTTTTGTCGGGTTTCGCCACGGAGCGGCTGGTGGCGTTCGGGCTGAGGCAGAATAAGCTCAAGCCCGCCCCCCACTCGAGCAAGGATCACCCGACTGATGCAGTTGCTGCGCCGTGGCTCGACCGGAAGCGCTGTCGCCGAGGTGCGCAGCGTCCTGGCCGGACTCGGACTGCTGGCCAACAGCGACCCCGAGGCGGTCGATCGTTTCGACCCGTCGACCGAGCTCGCGATCCGGCACTTCCAGCAGACGCGGGGCCTGTCGGTCGACGGCATCGTCGGACCCGAGACCTACGCGGCGCTGTCCGGCGCCCGGTGGCGGCTCGGCGATCGCGTGCTGATGAACAACCCGGCGAACCGGATGGTGGGCGACGACGTCGCCGTCGCTACAGATGCAACTGCTCGAACTCGGCTACGACTGCGGCCGCGACGATCACCTCTTCGGGCTGGTCACCGAGCAGGCCCTGCGCACGTTCCAAGGTGACTTCGGGCTGCGCGTCGATGGGATCTGCGGCCCGGCGACGCTGAAGGCGCTCAAGCAGCTCGCCCGTCGGGTGGTCGGCGGACGACCGCAGGACCTGCGCGAGATGGTCGCGGTCGCCGAATCCGGCCCGAACCTGCAAGGCAAGCGCATCGTGATCGACCCCGGCCACGGGGACGACGATCCGGGCAACGTCGTCGACGGCGTCAGCGAAGCCGAGCTGATGTGGGACCTCGCGACGCGCCTCGAGGGCCGGCTGCAGGCGCTGGGCGTGACGACCTGGCTGACCCGGGGGCCGGTCAACGGCAGCCCCGACGAGGTGCGCGCCGACTTCGCCAACGAGGTCGGCGCCGACCTCGTCATCTCGCTGCACGTCGACGGCGCACCGTCGCCGCACGCGAACGGGGTGGCGTCGTACTACTACGGCAGCGCCGGGTCGATCTCCTGGGTCGGCGAACGACTCGCCGACCTCGTGCAGCGCGAGATCGTTGCCCGCACCGGCCTGCTGAACGCGCGCACGCATCCCAAGACCTGGACGCTGCTGCGACTGACCCGCATGCCGGCCGTCCGCATCGAGGTCGGGTACCTGACCTCGGCGTCCGACTGGGCCCATCTGGTCGACGCCCAGTTCCGCGACACCGTCGCCGAAGCCGTCCTCATCGCGATCCAGCGCCTCTACCTGCCTGCGGACTCTGACCCGCCGACCGGCGTGATGCGAATCCCCGTCGGCGCCGGCTGACCCCGTTCCCGCCCGACCTCAGTTCGACGACAGGCCGGGGTTGGTGACCGTGGCGATGATGCGCTCGAACGCGGATTCGACATCAGAGCGCCACGACACCGTCCGCTTCAGGTCCATGCGCAGGCGGGGTGTGTGCGGATGCGAGCGCACCGTCTTGAAGCCAACCGCGAGCAGATAGTCCATCGGCAGTAGGCACGAACCGTCCGGTTCGGTGGCTCGCCGGCGCGGGCTGCTGAACGCCTCGATGGCTTTGACCCCGTGCCGGACGGCTTCGCGCGCAACCGTCTGCATCAGGATCCGGCCGAGGCCGGTCCCAGCGAACTCCGGTAACACCAGGCCGGTCATCAGCAGTACCGCGTCCGGGCTCGCCGGTGAGGTTGCGAAGGCCACCGATCGTGGGACGTAGGCCGGCGGCGCGTACATCAGGTACCCGGCCGCGGTCCCGTCGACGTAGATCAGCTGCCCACACGTACCCCATTCGAGCAGCGTGTCCGACACCCACGATTCCTTGGCGAGCGCCGAAGCCGTGCTGCCGTCCAACTGCTGAGCGGCAAAGGGCTCGCACTCCCAGAAAACGCACGAGCGGCAACCAGCGGGCAACTCGGCGAGGTTGTCGAGAGTCAGCGGGACAACGCGGCGCGACATCGCATCAGTCCCGGCGGTAGTCCTCGAGGAACTCCCCGATCCGGCCGATGGCCTCGGTGAGCAGGTCGCTGTGCGGCAACGTGACGATGCGCAGGTGGTCGGGCTCGGGCCAGTTGAACCCACTGCCCTGCACGACGAGGACGTGCTTCTCACGCAGGAGATCCAGCACGAACTGCTGGTCGTCCTTGATCGGGTACATCTCGGGGTCCAGGCGCGGGAACACGTACAGCGCGCCCCGCGGTCGCACGCAGGTGACGCCCGGAATCTTCGTCAACGCATCCATGGCGGCGTCGCGCTGTTCGCGCAGCCGGCCGCCGGGCAGCACCAGGTCATTGATGCTCTGCCGCCCACCGAGTGCCGTCTGGATCGCGTGCTGGGCCGGGACGTTCGCGCACAATCGCATGTTGGCCAGCAGCGCGATGCCTTCGAGGTAACTCGCCGCCGGCCGCTTAGGCCCGGTCACCATCATCCAGGCCGATCGGAAACCGGCCAGCCGGTAAGCCTTGGACAAGCCGTTGAAGGTCAGCGTGAACAGGTCGGGGGCGATCGCCGCGAACGGGGTGTGGGTGGCGTCGTCGTACAGGATCTTGTCGTAGATCTCGTCGGCCATCACGACGAGTCCGTGCCGGCGGGCGAGGTCGGCGATCTTCTCGAGTACCTCGGTCGAATACACCGCGCCCGTAGGGTTGTTCGGGTTGATGACGACGATCGCCTTCGTCCGCGAGGTGATCTTCGCGGCCAGGTCGTCGATGTCGGGCTGCCAGCCGTTCTGCTCGTCGCAGCGGTAGTGCACGGCCCGCCCGCCGGCCAGATTCGTGCAGGCCGTCCAGAGCGGGTAGTCCGGGATCGGGATCAGCACCTCGTCGCCGTCGTCCAACATCGCCTGCAACGAGATGCTGATCAGCTCGCTCACGCCGTTGCCCAGCCAGATGTCGTCGACATCGGTGATGTCGATGCCGCGCGACTGGTAGTGCTGGACGACGGCCGTCCGCGCCGACATCAGTCCCTGCGAGTCGGAATACCCTTGTGAAATAGGAAGATTCCGCACCACGTCGACCAGAATCTCTTCTGGAGCCTCGAAACCGAACGGCGCCGGGTTGCCGATGTTGAGCTTGATGATGCGCCGGCCCTCGTCCTCGAGGCGCTTGGCCTCGTCGAGGACCGGTCCGCGGATGTCGTAGAGGACGTTCGTGAGCTTGCGCGACTGCTGGAGATCCACGCGGTCAACGATCGCACATCACCGCCGCCGTCCAACACGCGTTTTCCCAGCGATCGGCCGCGGTGCGTGGCAGGCTGGCGCCCATGGAGCTCGCCGAAGTCGTCCGCCGACGCCGGATGGTGCGTGCCTACGAGCCGGACCGGCCCGTAGCCCGCGAAACGCTGAATGAGCTACTCAGCCTCGCCATCCGGGCCCCGTCGGCGGGGTATAGCCAGGGGTGGCAATTTCTGGTTCTGGATGACATAACGTCGCGAGATCGCTTCTGGGCGGCCACCGCGACCCCCGCTACCGACACGTGGCTCGCCGGCATGAAGACGGCGCCCGCCCTTATCGTCGTGCTTTCCGATAAAGAGGCGTATCTGGAGCGCTATGCGGAGAAAGACAAAGGCTGGGTGGATCGTGCCGAGGACCGCTGGCCGGTCCCCTACTGGCACATCGACGCCGGCATGGCCGCGTTATTGATCTTGCTGGGCGCCGTCGATCACGCACTCGGGGGCTGTTTCTTCGGCGTCCCGCCGGAGCGGCTGGATGAGCTTCGCGCCGCCTTCGCGATCCCCGATCGGCTCACCCCGATCGGCGTGGTCAGCGTCGGCTACCCCGCACCGGACCGACGTTCGCCGTCGCTGCGGCGCGGTCGTCGCCCGCTGACCGACGTCGTCAGCTACGGGCACTACCAGCAGAGCTGACCGATCAGGTCTCGTCCGCGATCGGACGGCCGCCCAGCTGGGGGGCCATCAGGGCGACGATGCGCTCCAAGTCGTCCACCGAGGCGAACTCGACGGTGATCTTGCCCTTGCGGCGACCGAGATCGACCCGAACCCGCGTCTCGAACACGTCGGCCAAGCGGTCGGCGAGACCGGTGAGGGCCGGCGCCGTGATGCGTCGGGCCGCGGCGCGGGGCGCCTTCGCCGGCCTCGCGCCCAGCGACACCAGCTCTTCGGTGGCCCGCACGGACAGGCCCTCGGCGACGATGCGGGTGGCCAGTTCCTCCTGCTGATCGCGGTCGTCGAGCCCCAGCAGGGCCCGGGCGTGACCGGCCGAGAGGACGCCGGCGGCGACCCGGCGCTGGACCGGAACCGGCAGGTTGAGCAATCGGATCGTGTTGCTGATCTGCGGTCGGCTGCGCCCGATTCGCGCGGCCAGCTCCTCGTGAGTCGTGTCGAATTCCTCGAGCAACTGTTGGTACGCGGCGGCTTCTTCGAGCGGGTTGAGCGCGGCCCGATGGATGTTTTCGAGCAGGGCATCGCGCAACATCGCCTCGTCGGCGGTGTCACGGACGATCGCCGGAATCGCGGTAAGGCCGGCCGCTTCGCCCGCCCGCAGCCGACGCTCGCCCATGATGAGCTCGTAACCGTCGCCCTGCGGGCGGACGACGATCGGCTGCAGCACGCCGAACTCGCGGATCGAGTGGGTCAGTTCGTGCAGCGCGTCCTCGTCGAAGACCTGCCGGGGCTGCTTGGGGTTGCGCCGGATGCGCGCGATGTCGATCTCGGCGAAGTGCGCGCCGAGCTGATCCGGGACGACCGTCGTCGCCGGCGCGGGTACGTCCGGACCGGACCCCGCGGGCGCGGCCGCTTCGGCGGGCACCGCGTCGGTCGGCGCGGTCGGAATGAGCGCGCCGAGCCCGCGGCCCAAGCCACCTAGGCGGTTCTTCGTCGTCATCGACCGACCTCCGTGCTCGCGCTCATTGCCGCGCCCCGCTCGGCGATCTCGCGGGCCGCCTGGACGTAGTTCGTCGCACCGCGCGACCCGGGATCGTAGGTGATCACCGTCTGGCCGAATCCCGGCGCTTCCGAGACGCGGACGTTGCGCGGAATGACCGCGTCGACGACGAGTCCGCCGAAGTGGGTGCGGACCTCGGCCGCGACCTGATCGGCCAGTCGGGTGCGGCTGTCGTACATCGTCAGGATGACCGTCGAGACCGCGAGCGACGGATTGAGGTGCGCGCGCACGAGCTCGACCGTGCTCAGGAGTTGAGCCAGGCCTTCGAGCGCGTAGTACTCGCACTGGATGGGGATGAGCACCTCACGGCCCGCGACCAACGCGTTGAGGGTCAGCAGTCCGAGCGACGGTGGGCAGTCGATGAGCACGTAGTCGAGGGCTGGGTCCTCGGCCAGGCGGGCCTCGACGGCGCGCTGCACGCGATGCTCGCGGGCGACCTGCGAGGTGAGTTCGATGTCCGCGCCCGCCAAGTCGATCGTTGCCGGCACGCACCAGAACTGATCCCCGACCTCGACGCGTGCGCTCACGTCCGCGATGGTGCTGCCGGCCAGCAGCACGTCGTAGATGGACGGCGTTCCGACCGGATGCGGTACCCCGAGGGCCGTGCTGGCGTTGCCTTGTGGGTCAAGGTCGATGACGAGCACGCGTAGCCCGTGCATCGCCAAGGCCGCCGCCAGGTTCACGGTCGTGGTGGTCTTACCCGACGCCGCCCTTCTGGTTGGCGATGGTGATCACACGAGTCTGTGGAGGTCTCGGCCAGGACTCCTGCCGCACATTCATCACCTGCACGGCATCGCGAGCCTCGCGGGCGATCGGGGTATCGAGCTCCGTTTCACGTGAAACATCGTCCGAATCCTCGGCTGATGTTTCACGTGAAACATGCTCGTCAGTCAGGTCGCTCATGCTTACCCTCCCCTCGTCCTAACGTCGCCGAACCACGACAACGGTCGCCGGCTCATCGATCACATCGACACCACACCGGATCACGTCGATGTCGACACCCCCGAGTCGCCGAATCTCCGCGGCGTGCTCCCCAACCTCGTCCTCGGCGCGCTCACCCTTCAGGGCGAGGAGTCGGCCGCCGGACCGAAGCAGTGGAAGGCACCATCTCACTAAACGGTCCAGCGGCGCTACCGCTCGGGCCGTCACCCAGTCGGCGCCGCCGACCAGGGCGACGACGTCACCGTCCTCGGCCCGACCGCGGACGACGCGTACCCGCCCACCCAACTCGAGCTTCTCGACGCAGTCACGCAGAAAGTCGGTGCGGCGAACCATCGACTCGACCAGGTCGATCGAGAGATCGGCGCGCCGGCAGGCCAGTGCCAACCCCGGCAGACCGGCACCGGACCCGACGTCGACGACCCGGGCCGAGTCGGGGAGCAGGTCCGCGACCACCGCGCAGTTGAGCAGATGGCGCGACCAGATCCGTTCGGCTTCGCGGGGGCCGAGCAGGCCATGGCTGACACCGTCCGTCACGAGCAGCTCGGCATAGCGTTCGGCGATCGGCAATCGGTCGCCGAACACCGTCGGTGCGTCCGGTCCCGTCCCGGCCGACAGCACCGGTTCCGAGCTCACCGCCCGGCTAGAACGACCACGCGTCGGTTCGGCTCCTCGCCCTCCGACTCGCTGATCACGCCGTCAATCGCCGCCAATCGCGTCATGCACGACTTTCCGCTCGAACGGGTTCATCGGGTCGAGCCGGACGGACTCGCCCGACGACAGCACCTGCTCCGCCGTCTTCTTGGCCAAGGCCGTGAGCGCCTCGCGTCGTGATTGGCGGTGACCACTGACGTCGAGCATCAGCCGGCTGCGTGCACCGGTCTTCTGCTGGACGGCGAGGCGGGTCAGCTCCTGCAATGCGTCGAGCGTCTGACCCTGCGGGCCGACGAGCGCCTGCAGACCGGAGCCGACGATCGCCACGACCGCCCGGTCGTTCTCGACGTCGAGGTCGATGTCGCCGTCGTAGTCGATGATGTCCAACAGCCGCTCGAGGTAGTCGGCGGCGATGTCGCCCTCGGCGACGAGCTCCGAGCCGGGCTCGTCAGGCTCGTCGGTTTCGGTTTCGGTTTCCGTAACGGGTTCGAGCGCGTCGATGTCGGTCACGTCGTGGTTCCTTTCATGGGGCCGCAGGGGTCGCCGGCCTCGACTACAGGGGAGCTCTCGGTCGAGCCACCAGGTTCTGGGTGTCAGCGCCGCTTCTTCGCGCGACTCGGGGCCTTGCTGGCCGGACGGTTCCCGGCCGGGCGCTGGGCGGGGCGGGCACCGTTGCGCGTGCCACCGCCCGGCGGGACGCTTGTCGTCCGGCGGCGGCCGTCGTCAGGGATCGACTCGACGTCCGGTGGACCGGACAGCGCGCCCACGGTTCGGCGGTGCCGGACAACGCGCCCCGCGCCGGGCGGACCGGCTTCGCGCCGGGCTTCGGGGCCAGCGCGGCCCCCGCGGTCGAGCGGTCGTGACGACCGGAACCTCGTGCGGATGGAATCGGATGATGTACGCCTGCTGGCCGAGCGTCCACAGGTTGCTGGTGAACCAGTAGAGCAGCACGCCCAGCGGGAAGCTGAACAGCAGACCGGACGCCATGACGCCGAGCGGGATCAGCCAGAGCATCAGCCGCTGGATGGTGGCGGCGGTGCCCTCGGGGGGCGTCGGGGCGTTCGCCCGGGTGAGGAGCTGGGTGGCCAGGGTGGCGGCGGCGCTGATGACCAGCAGCGGCAGGATCACGAGCCGGGTCGTGCTCGTGTCGCCGCCGAGCCGGACGATCGTCGCCGCCGAATCGCGGAACGACGCGGCCAGCGGCGCGCCGAACAACTTCGACTTGGCCGCACTGATCGTTTCGGACTTCGTGAACGTGTAGAGGGTCAGCTTGGCCTGATCGGCCTTCGAGACGGTGGTGCCGCTCTGGATCTTGTCGGCGATCACGACCGAGTTCGACAGGTGCCGCAACACGTGGAACAGGCTGATGAACACCGGGATCTGCAGGAACATCGGCAGGCACCCGGCCAGCGGATTGAAGCCCTCTTCCTGCTGGAGCTTCATCATCTCGCGGGACTGGGCGGCGCGATCGTCCTTGTACTTGGCCTTGATCGCATTCAGCCGCGGCTGCATCTGCGCCATCCGGCGCTGGTAGTGCACCTGCTTCACGAAGAAGCGGAACAGCAGCAACCGGGCGGTGATGACCAGGAACATGATCGACAAGGCCCAGTTCAGGCCGCCGTCCTTGTTCAGCCCGATCGCCGTGAAGAGCTGGTGCCACCGCAGCAGCACCCACGAGACCGCGGTGTACAGGAAGTCGAAATGGATCACAGCAGGGTTCTCCTAGGCGGCCGGGCGAGCGCGGTGCACAGCGCCCAGACCGGAAGGTGCGGGGATTTCAGAACTGTCAGCCGGCTGGGAAACGCGCGACGGGACCGGGTCGTGCCCGCCGCGGTGCCACGGGTGACACCGCAGCAACCGGCGCACGGCCAGATAGGACCCGCGGCCGGCGCCGAACGTTTCGATCGCCTCGGCGGCATACGCGCTGCAGGACGGCGTGTATCGGCACGACGGCGGAAAGGCCGGGCTGATGTAGACGCGGTAGATGCGGATCACGGCGAGCGCCGCGCGGGCCGGCGCGCTCATCGGGCACCGACCAGCAGGCGGCTGAGGGCGGAATCGAGATCGGCGCCGATGCGCGCCGACGGTGCGGTGGCCGCGTCCGGCAGGGCCCGGACGACGGTGCCGGAGCCGCCCGGCAGCTCGGTCAGCCGGGCGGCGAGTTGCGCCCGTAGCCGACGGCTGACCTGATGGCGCACGACGCTGTTTCCGACCGACTTACCGACGACCAGCCCGACCGTCGCGGGCTCGGTCGTCGGCCGCCAGCGCCGGTCAGGATGTGCACGACGACGCAACCACGGCGCGCGCGCGCACCTCGACGCACGACGGACGCGAAGTCACTCGCCCGACGCATGCGGTGGGAGGGGGGCAGCACCTATCAGCAAATCGTCGACGCTGGTCGGCGCCTAGGCCGACAGCTCGGAGCGACCCTTGCGGCGACGGGAGGACAGGATCGCGCGACCGGCGCGGGTACGCATACGCAGCCGGAAGCCGTGCGTCTTGGCACGCCGACGGTTGTTCGGCTGGAAGGTCCGCTTGCTCACGGTAAGGCTCCATCGATCGAAAAGGTCAGCTGTTGCGCGGGCAGCACAACTAGGCGCGGTCGAACCGCAGACGGGCTCTACGGTACGGATCGTCGACCCGTCCGGTCAAACCGGCGGCAGGCCAATCGGCCACGATAACCGCGCCGGCGACGAGCGATCCGCAGACACGCCGAGGCTTTCTGGCAACCGCCGTCGCGACACGCCGCTACGGGTTGTGAGCATCGGGCGGGCACTGTTAGGTTCACGCACCGTGCCGCGCTGGCGTTCGGCACCACCGCGAAGACCCTGCCCACGCCACACAGTCACGATCAGGCACCTCACGATCACCGGACGTTCCCAGCGATGCACAGGCTGTGGAGCGCCCTGTGGATTACCGTCGGTCGCGTCCGGTTGAGGGCGTCCGGATCGAGGAAAGAAGTGAGCGCGGCCCGTGGATGACAGCACCGACCTAAGCAGTGTCTGGGCTCGGGCGATAGCGCGATTCGATGAAGCGATCAGACCCAACCAGCGCGCCTGGCTCGGGCAGAGTCGTCTCATCGGACTGGTCGAGGACACCTCGCTCATCGCGGCCCCGAACGAGTTCGTCAAGGAATACCTCGACACCCGGCTCCGACCGATGATCGCGACGGCCTTGAGCGCCGAACTCGGCCGCGACATCCAGGTGGCGATCAGTGTTCAGCGTTCCGAGGACGGCGACGGGGTCGAGGACGATCTCGACGACGACTTCGACGACGATCTGCCGGCGTCGGTCGGTGGGGCCTGGGCCCTGAGCACCCGCGGTGAGACCGGGCCGTACGCGATCGACGGCGCCGGGGGGCGGACCGCGACCATCGACCGCGAGGCCCGCCTCAATCCCAAATACACCTTCGACACGTTCGTGATCGGTTCGAGCAACCGCTTCACCCACGCCGCCACCGTCGCCGTGGCCGAGGCTCCCGCGAAGGCCTACAACCCCCTTTTCATCTATGGCGATTCGGGATTGGGCAAGACCCACCTCCTGCACGCGATGGGGCATTACGTCCAGCGGCTGTTCCCAGCGTTGAAGGTGCGGTACGTGAGCAGCGAGGAGTTCACGAACGACTTCATCAACTCGCTGCGTGACGACAAGATGCACGCGTTCCAGAGCCGTTACCGCTCCGTCGACCTGCTGCTGATCGACGACATCCAGTTCCTGGAGCGGGCCGAGCGGACCCAGGAGGAGTTCTTCCACACGTTCAACACCCTGCACAACGCGAACAAGCAGATCGTGATCAGCTCCGACCGCTCACCCCGGCAGCTGTCCACCCTCGAGGACCGGCTCGCGCACCCGGTTCGAGTGGGGGCTGATCACCGACGTCCAGGCGCCCGACCTCGAGACGCGCATCGCGATCCTGCGCAAGAAGGCCGCCCAGGAAGGCATGAACCCGCCGCCCGAGGTGATGGAGTTCATCGCGACGCAAGATCCAGAGCAACATCCGCGAACTCGAGGGCGCGCTGATCCGGGTCATGGCATTCGCCAGCCTCAACAAGCAGCACGTCGAGATGAAGCTCGCCGAGACGGTCCTCAAGGACCTGATCAGCGACTCCGATGCGCCCGAGATCACCGCCGCCACGATCATGGCCGTCGCCTCGGAGTACTTCTCGGTGTCGATCGACGATCTGGTCAGCGGCTCGCGCAGCCGCGTGCTCGTCAGTGCCCGCCAGATCGCGATGTATCTCTGCCGCGAACTCACCGACCTGTCCCTGCCCAAGATCGGTGAGCTGTTCGGCGGACGCGACCACACCACCGTCATGCACGCCGACCGCAAGATCCGTGGCCTGATGAACGAACGGCTCAGCGTCTACAACCAGATCACCGAGATGACGTCGCGGATCAAGCAGCGGGCCCGCACGTGAGTGCGCTCGCCGTGGTGCCCTTGTTAAACCAGGCAATTCTCGGTGCGTTGACCACAGATGTGGACGTGCATGTGGACAACATCGGACGTCATGTGGACGACACATCACTGTCACTCGCCGTCCACCTGCGAGACGTCGAGCCGGTGGGTTCACTGACCAGACCGTCCACAGCCATGGACCCTGTCAGTGCTGGGGTGCATGCTGTTGTCCCCAGTTTCCACAGACGCGATGACGACAGACGAATCTAGCTATTCCAGAATGATGAAGAACAAGAACACTCTGCTGGCCGCTGTTGGGGATGAACCAACGATCACCGCAGCTAGCGACAGCTCGACGAGCAAGGAGACAGCATGAAGTTCCGGGTCGAGCGTGACGCGCTGGCCGACGCGGTCGCGTGGGCGGCCCGCAGCCTGGCCAGCCGCCCCACCGTCCCGGTGCTGGCCGGGCTGTTGCTCGACGCGTCGCGAGGACTCGCTGTCGATCTCGGGCTTCGACCTCGAAGCCTCGACCCAGGTCGCGAATCGACGTCGCCGACGGGCATCGACCGGTCAGGCCCTGGTGTCGGGCCGGCTGCTGGCCGACATCACCCGGGCACTGCCGCCGCACCCGGTCGACGTCGCCCTCGATGGCGCCCGGCTGACCATCTCCTGTGGCTCGGCGCGATTCACCCTGCCGACGATGCCGGTCGAGGACTACCCGCGGCTGCCCGACATGCCGACGACCGCGGGCACCGTCGACGGCGGGCTGTTCGCCACCGCGGTCGCCCAGGCCGCGATCGCCGCCGGCCGCGACGACACCCTGCCGATGCTGACCGGTGTGCGCCTGGAGATCGACGGCGACAAACTCACCCTGGCCGCCACCGACCGCTACCGGCTGGCCGTCCGCGAACTCACCTGGACGCCGGGCACCACCAATGCTCCGGCCGCCCAGGTGCTGGTGCCGGCCCGCACGCTCGCCGACGCCGCCAAGATCGCTCGCCAGTCACGACGAATTGACGATCTCGCTGTCCGCCTCGACCGCGGCCGGCGCCGGCGAAGGCATCATCGGCTTCTCGGCCGGCGGGCCGTCGGGCCACCACCCGCCTGCTCGATGCGCAGTTCCCGCCCTACCGGACGCTGCTGCCGACCGAATGGGCCTCGACCGCCGAGGTCGCGGTCGCCCCGTTCGTCGAGGCGGTCAAGCGCGTGGCCCTGCTCGCCGATCGCGGCACGCCCGTCCGGCTGGAGTTCGCCGACGGCGGCCTGGGCCTGTCGGCCGGCGGCGAGGACGAAGGCCGCGCCGAGGAGCAGCTCGAGGTCGCCTACGAGGGCGAGCCGATCACCACGGCGTTCAACCCGCAGTTCCTGCTCGACGGGCTCGGCGCGCTCGAGGGCTCGACGGCCCGGCTGCTGTTCACCTCGTCGAACAAGCCGGTCGTGCTGCGCCCGGCCGATGCCGGCGCAGCGACTACACGTACCTGATCATGCCCGTCCGGCTGCCCGGCTAGGCCGTGTACGTCCGGCACCTGTCGGTCGCGGACTTCCGCAGTTGGGTCGGCGCCGAGCTCGCGCTCGAGCCCGGTGTCATCCGTCCTGGTCGGGGCCAACGGGCAGGGCAAGACCAACCTGGTCGAGGCGATCGGCTACCTCGCCACGCTGCGCAGCCACCGGGTGCCGACGGACGCGCCGCTGGTGCGGGCCGGCGCCGAGCGGCGGTCGTGCGGGCGGCGGTCGTCTCGGACGGGCGGGAGCTGCGGGTCGAGGTCGAGATCACGGCCGGGCAAGGCGAACCGGGCCCGGCTCAACGGCGCGCCCGTCGACCCGGCCGCGCGACATCCTCGGCGTGCTGCGGTCCGTGCTGTTCGCGCCGGAGGATCTGGCGATCGTGCGGGGCGACCCGTCCGAGCGGCGGCGCTTCCTCGACGAGCTGCTGGTGCTGCGCAGCCCCGGCTGGCCGGGGTGCGGGCCGACTACGAGCGGGTGCTCAAGCAGCGCGCGGCGCTGCTGAAGTCCGGCGGCGGCCGCGCGCGCGGGCCGGCGGCGGGCGACCTGCGCACGCTCGACGTCTGGGACGGCCACCTGGCCGAGCACGGCGCCGCAGCTGCTGGCGGCCCGGCTGGACGCGGTCGAGGCGCTGCGCCGCACGCGGTCGGCGGCCTACGCGCAGGTCGCGCCGGCGAGCGCGCCGACCTGACGCTGACCTACGTCAGCTCGCTCGGGCCGGACGATCGCCGGCTCGTCGGAGCTCGGCCGTGCGATGGTGCTCGAAGCCGCGTTGCTGGCCGAGCTGGCGCGGGTCCGGCCGGCCGAGCTCGAGCGCGGCGTGAACCTGGTCGGCCCGCACCGCGACGATCTCGAGCTGCGCTCTCGGCGACGTTGCCGGTGCGTGGCTACGCCAGCCATGGCGAGTCGCTGGTCGGCCGCGCTGGCCCTGCGGCTGGGCAGCTACGAGCTGCTGCGCGGCGACGACGGGCGGCGGAGCCGGTGCTGATCCTCGACGACGTCTTCGCCGAGCTCGACGGCGGCCGCCGCGAGCAGCTGGCGCGTCGCGGCGGCCAAGGCCGAGCAGGTGCTGATCACCGCCGCCGTGGCGCCGATGTGCCCGAGCAGCTGCAGGGGCCCGCTTCGACGTCCACGCAGGGAGGTGCGCCGTGTCCGCTGACGACGAGCCGGACGAGAGCGTCGCCTGATCCGAGCGACAGTTATCCACAGGCAGCGGTGGAAAACCTGTTGATCGTGTGGATCAGGCCGAGCCGGCCCGAACGGGTCCGGAAGCCGTGAACGACCTCGCGCTGCAGGCGCTGGCTCGGTGCGCAGCGTCACGCGCAAGCGCCGGCGGCTGGAAGCAGACCGCCGGCGAAGTTCGGGCCAGTCGGCGGTGTACTCGGCGCGCGGACGCCGACGACCGCGACCCGCGAGCCGGTCGGCGGGCGTGCTGTCCGGGCTGATCGACGAGCTGGGCTGGCAGCGCTCGGTGGCCGAGGCCCGGGTCTTCGCCGACTGGGCCGCGCTCGTCGGCGCCGACGTCGCGGCGCACTGCCAGCCGACCGCGCTGCGCGACGGCGAGCTGCGCGTCAGCGCCGAGTCGACGGCCTGGGCCACCCAGCTGCGCGTGCTGAGCGGCACGCTGCTGGCCCGGCTGGTCGGCGAGCTCGGGCCGAACGTCGTCACGAAACTCATGTTCATCGGACCGACCGGGCCGACCTGGAAGCACGGCGCCTGGTCGGTGCGCGGAGCTCGGGGACCGCGCGACACCTACGGCTGACCGGCCCGCCCCTGCGACGGGTGGGACGGCTGGGGCGTGCGGTGGTCGACCACCCGTCATCGGGCCGTGGTGATCGCTGCGTGGCTGGTTGTGTATCCGCTCCCGCCAGGAACGTCCGCGCGCGCCCAGGGCGTGTTCAGGGACGCGGAACCACCGTTTTTGTCGGCCGATCTACTAGACTGGACACGGAAATCCGGGTCACTTCTGCCCGGTCAGCGCAGAACGAGGCAGCCGCGTCGCGCGGCCGCGTGAAGGAGCCGTGCCCGTGGCCAGCAGTGCCGCCCGCGCCAACGAATACAACAGCAGCTCGATCACGGTCCTCGAGGGCCTCGAGGCGTCCGCAAGCGCCCCGGCATGTACATCGGCTCGACGTCCGAGCGCGGCCTGCACCACCTGGTCTGGGAGGTCGTCGACAACTCCGTCGACGAGGCGCTGGCCGGCTACTGCGACCGCATCGAGGTCACCCTGCTGGCCGACGGCGGCGTCCGGGTCGTCGACAACGGCCGCGGCATGCCGGTCGACATCAACACGCGAGCTCGGCAAGACCGGCGTCGAGGTCGTGCTCACCGTCGCTGCACGCCGGCGGCAAGTTCGACAGCGACTCCTACGCGGTCTCCGGCGGCCTGCACGGCGTCGGCGTCTCGGTCGTCAACGCGCTGTCCAGCCGGCTCGAGGTCGAGATCAAGCGCGACGGCTACGTCTGGACGCAGCCCTACGTCGACCAGAAGCCGGCCGCGCCGCTCGAGCACGGCGAGAAGACCAGCGAGACCGGCACCACCGTCACGTTCTGGGCCGACGCCACGATCTTCGAGACGACCACGTACTCCTTCGAGACGATCAGCCGCCGGCTGCAGGAGATGGCCTTCCTGAACAAGGGCCTGACCATCGTGCTGCGCGACGAGCGGGTCGCCAGGTCGTCGAGGAGGACGACCAGGCCGCGGTCTCGACGAAGGCGCCCAAGGCCGCCGAAAGAGGTCACCTACCACTACGCCGGCGGCATCGCCGACTTCGTCCAGCACCTCAACGCCACCAAGGGCGCCGATCCACAAGTCGGTGATCTACTTCGAGGCCGAGGACAAGGAGCAGCGGCTGGCGGTCGAGGTCGCGATGCAGTGGAACGAGTCGCTACTCCGAGAGCGTCTACACCTTCGCCAACACGATCAACACCCACGAGGGCGGCACCCACGAAGAGGGCTTCCGGGCCGCGCTGACCACCGTCGTCAACAAGTGGGCGACGGAGAAGAAGATCCTCAAGCCGAACGACGACAAGCTCACCGGCGACGACATCCGCGAGGGCCTGGCCGCGATCATCTCGATCAAGCTCGGCGACCCGCAGTTCGAGGGCCAGACCAAGACCAAGCTCGGCAACTCCGAGGCCAAGTCGTTCGTGCAGAAGGTCTGCAACGAGTGGCTGGCCGACTGGTTCGAGCGCAACCCCGCCGAGGGCCGGATCATCGTCACCAAGGCCACGCCAGGCCGCCCGGGCCCGCAAGGCCGCGCAGCAGGCCCGCAAGCTGGCCCGCAAGAACGCGCTCGACACCATGGGCATGCCGGGCAAGCTGGCCGACTGCCGCTCGACCGACCCGGCGAGAGCGAGCTCTACATCGTCGAGGGTGACTCGGCCGGCGGCTCGGCCAAGTCGTGCCGCGACTCGATGTTCCAGGCGATCCTGCCGATCCGCGGCAAGATCATCAACGTCGAGAAGGCCCGCATCGACCGGGTGCTGAAGAACACCGAGGTCCAGTCGCTGATCACCGCGCTGGGCACCGGCATCCACGACGACTTCGACATCGCCAAGCTGCGCTATCACAAGATCGTGCTGATGGCCGACGCCGACGTCGACGGCCAGCACATCACGACCCTGCTGCTGACGCTGCTGTTCCGGTTCATGCGGCCGCTGATCGAGGACGGCCACGTCTACCTGGCCGCAGCCGCCGCTGTACAAGATCAAGTGGTCGCAAGGGCGAGCCCGGCTACGCCTACTCCGACCGCGAGCGCGACGGCCTGATCGAGGCCGGCCAGAGGCCGGCCGCCGGCTGCCGAAGGACGACGCGCATCCAGCGCTACAAGGGTCTGGGCGAGATGAACGCCAAGGAGCTGTGGGAGACCACGATGGACCCGGCCAACCGGATCCTGCGCCTGGTCACCCTCGACGACGCCGCCACCGCCGACGAGCTGTTCAGCGTGCTGATGGGCGAGGACGTCGAAGCGCGCCGCTCGTTCATCGTGCGCAACGCCAAGGACGTCCGGTTCCTCGACATCTGAGCGCCGGTCCACGTCGCGACCTCGCTCGCCGCGGCAGCCCATCACGCTGCGAACGCGACCTGCTTGCGCGAGAAGCTCGACAGGCCAGTCACGCTCATGACCTGATGACGACCGACCGACCGGCGGGTTCGACCGGATCGAGCCGGTCGACATCCAGACCGAGATGCAGCGCAGCTTCCTCGACTACGCGATGTCGGTCATCGTCGGCCGGGCGCTGCCCGACGTCCGCGACGGCCTCAAGCCGGTGCACCGCAAGATCCTCTACGGGATGTACGACTGGGGCTTCCGGCCCGACCGCAACTACGTGAAGTGCGGCCGCGTCGTCGGCGACGTGATGGGCAACTACCACCCGCACGGCGACTCGTCGATCTACGACACCCTCGTCCGGATGGCCCAGCCGTGGTCGCTGCGCTATCCGCTGATCGACCGCAGGGCAACTTCGGCTCGCCGGGCAACGACCCGGCCGCCGCCATGCGCTACACCGAGTGCCGGCTGGCCAACCTGGCCATGGAGATGCTGCGCGACATCGACGAGGAGACCGTCGACTTCATCCCGAACTACGCGGGCAACACCACGGAGCCGATCGATCCTGCCGGCCCGCATCCCGAACCTGCTGGTCAACGGCGTCGGAGGGCATCGCGGTCGGCATGGCCACCAACATCCCGCCGCACAACCTGCGCGAGGTCGCGGCCGGCGTCGCCTGGGCGCTGGAGCACCCCGACGCCACCGACGAGGAGCTGCTCGAGGCGCTCATCGCGCTGATCCAGGGCCCGGACTTCCCGACCCGCGGCCTGATCGTCGGCCGCGACGGCATCGAGGACGCCTACCGCACCGGTCGCGGCTCGATCCGGATGCGCGCCGTCGTCGAGGTCGAGGAGGACCCCAAGGGCCGCACCATCCTCGTCGTCACCGAGCTGCCCTACCAGGTCAACCCCGACAACCTCGTCGAGTCGATCGCCGACGCTGGCCAAGGAGGGCAAGGTCGCCGGCATCGCCGACATCAACGACGAGTCCTCCGACCGCATCGGCATGCGCATCGTCGTCACGCTCAAGCGCGACGCGGTCGCCAAGGTCGTGCTGAACAACCTGTACAAGCACACCCAGCTGCAGACGACCTTCGGCGCGAACATGCTGGCGATCGTCGACGGCGTGCCGCGCACGCTGCGCCTCGACCAGTTCGTCAGCCTACTACGTCGACCACCAGGTCGAGGTCATCGTCCGGCGCACGCAGTACCGGCTGCGCAAGGCCGAGGAGCGCGCCCACATCCTGCGCGCGCTGCTCAAGGCGCTCGACCAGCTCGACGCGGTCATCGCCCTGATCCGCCGCTCGCCGTCGGCCGACGACGGCCGAAGCGGGCCTGATGGAGCTGCTCGAGATCGACGAGATCCAGGCCGTCGCGATCCTCGACCTGCAGCTGCGCCGGCTGGCCGCGCTCGAGCGGCAGCGGATCATCGACGAGGCACGCCGAGATCGAGGCCGAGATCGCCGACCTGCAACGACATCCTGGCCAAGCCCGGCCGGCAGCGGCACGATCATCCGCGACGAGCTGACCGAGATCGTCGACAAGTACGGCGACGAGCGGCGCACCCGGCTCGTCCCCTACGACGGCGACGTGTCGATGGAGGACCTCATCGCCGCCGAGGACGTCGTCGTCACGATCACCCGCACCGGCTACGCCAAGCGCACCAAGACCGACCTCTACCGCGCGCAGCGGCGCGGCGGCAAGGGCGTGCAGGGCGCCGCACTGAAGCACCGACGACATCGTCGCGCACTTCTTCGTCACCTCCACCCACGACTGGATCCTGTTCTTCACCAACAAGGGCCGGGTCTACCGGGCCAAGGCCTACGAGCTGCCCGAGGCGAACCGCAACGCCCGCGGCCAGCACGTCGCGAACCTGCTGGCGTTCCAGCCCGACGAGACGATCGCCCAGGTCATCACGATCCGAAACTACGAGGTGGCCCCGTACCTGGTGCTCGCCACCAAGGCCGGCCTGGTCAAGAAGACCAAGCTCACCGACTTCGACTCCAACCGCACCGGCGGCATCGTCGCGATCAACCTGCGCGACGACGACGAGCTGATCGACGCGGCGCTGATCTCGTCCGACGACGACCTGCTGCTGGTCAGCCGGCAGGCGCTGTCGATCCGGTTCCAGGCCGACGACGAGACGCTGCGCCCGATGGGCCGGGCGACGTCCGGTGTGATCGGCATGCGGTTCACCGACGGCGACGAGCTGCTGGCCATGGAGGTCGTCCGCGACGACATGGAAATCTTGGTCGCCACTGAGGGCGGTTTCGCCAAGCGGACCCGGATCGACGAGTATCCGGTGCAGGGTCGCGGCGGCAAGGGCGTGCTCACCGCGCGTATCGTGTCCACCCGAGGTGGACTGGTCGGCGCGGTCGCCGTCAGTCCCCAGGACGAGATCTACGCGATCACGTCCGACGGCGTGGTCATCCGCACCAAGGCAGCGGAGGTCCGCCGGGCGCAGCGGCAGACCATGGGCGTCCGGCTGATGAACCTGCCCGAGGGCGTGAATCTGGTCGCCCTCGCCCGCAACGCCGACGAGCCCGACGAGCAGGAGTGACCAAGCGATGACGCACCCGTCGCGTCCGGGGACTTACCCACCCGGACCCACGGCAGCTGCGCCGGGTCCCGGCCCGCGGGCTTCCACACCGTTGAGCGGCCCGCCGCACGACGGATTCGGTGAGACCCGCTTCCAGCAGACCGCGGCGCCGATGTCGGCGCCGGCGTCCGTTGCGAGCCCGTCGGCCGCGCCGAACTCGGGGCGCGTCACGCCGGCGAACTCGACGAGCACCCTCGCCCCGCCCGCGGCGGCCAGCCCCGTCGCTCCACCGCCCCCCGTTGCCGACGCCGCGGCCGGCGGTTCGACGGCCCGTCCCGCGAAGGCGGCCCGGGTTCGCGGTCCGCGCCGGGCCCGCCTGCAGCTGCGTCACGTCAACCCGTTCGACGGTGCTGAAGTTCTCCTGCGTGCTGGCCGTCGCGCTGTTCTTCGTGTGGCTGATCGTCGATCGGCGTCCTCTACGGCGTCCTCGACGCGGCCGGCGTGATCGGCGAGATCAACGACGCCGTCACCACGATCAACGGGCCGGCACCGCGCCCGATCACGGCCGGCCGTCGTCTTCGGCGGCGCGCGCGATCATCGGCGTGGTCAACATCGTGCTGTTCATCGCGCTGTCGACGCTCGGCTCGGTGATCTACAACCTCTGCGCCGACCTGGTCGGTGGCGTCGAGATGACCCTGTCCGAACGGACTCGACGCGGCTCGGCTAACCGGTTTTGGCGCGGACGCGGTGGCGCCGGTAGGCTCGACCTTCGCGTTCGCGGGCCTGTAGCTCAGACGGTTAGAGCGCATCCCTGATAAGGATGAGGCCGGAGGTTCAAGTCCTCCCAGGCCCACCGCACTGCATTTCTCGCACCGATCGGACGGAGGCTGGACGATGGAGAAGCCGGTTGCTGCTCGTCGGCGGTCGTCGCCGGCGTCGTGCGGTCGTCCGCAAGCGCAGCAGCGCCAAGGCCGACGCCGCGCTCTGGGCGCGAGGCCACCGTCGCGACTGCCTCGCGCTGCCGTAAGCTCATCTCGGGCGTCGTCACGATCGCCCAGCCGGGGACGTAGCTCAATTGGCAGAGCACCGCCTTTGCAAGGCGGGGGTTAGGGGTTCGATTCCCCTCGTCTCCACAGATCTGTTCTCCAGACGCCGAAGTCATGCCCAGATGCCTGTGTCTTTCGAAGTCGACGTCATCGCCGGCGGGCTGTCGGGCGTTGATCTCGGTTGCCGTGGTTGATGGTGTGCGGCAGGGTCGATGCATGGCGACCGAGTTCCAGGTGACCTTCGACAGTGCCGACCCCGCGGCGCACGCGGCCTTCTGGGCGCAGGCGTTGCACTACGTCCTCGCGCCGCCGCCGGCCGGCTTCGACTCGTGGGACGCGGCGCTCGACGCCTGGGGCGTCCCGGCCGAGCACCGCAACGACCGCGCGGCTCTCGTCGACCCGGACGGGGTCGGGCCGCGGGTGTTCTTCCAGAAGGTGCCCGAGTCGAAGACGGCGAAGAACCGCGTGCATCTGGATCTGCGGGCCGCCGCCGGGCGTACCGCTCGAGGACCGTTCGGATGCGCTCGAGGCCGAGTGCACGCGACTGGTCGCGCTCGGCGCCCACCGCGTGCGACGGATGGAGGCCGACGGCATCGACCAGGTCTGCATCGTCATGCAGGACCCGGAAGGCAACGAGTTCTGCCTCGACTAAGACCTCTCGCGGCCCGGGTGACGCTCAACTCGACCGCGCGGCCGACTCACGTAACTGACGCTTGAGCACCTTGCCCGACGCGTTGCGCGGCAACTCGGTCACGAACCGCACCGACTTCGGAGTCTTGAATCCGGCGAGCTGGGCGCGGCAGTGCTCGATCAGCTCATCTCGGTGAGCGACCCGCCGGCCTTGAGCACGACATACGCCCGCGGCACCTCCTGCCAGCGCGGGTCGGGGATGCCGATGACGGCGACCTCGGCGACACCCGGATGGGTGTAAATCGACCCTCTCGATCTCCTGGCTGGCGACGTTCTCGCCGCCCGACTTGATCATCTCCTTGATCCGGTCGGTGATCGAGAGGTAGCCGTCGGCGTCGATGACCCCCGCGTCGCCGGTGTGGAACCAGCCACCGCGCCACGTTTGCCGGGTCAATTCCTCGTCGCACCAATAGCCGGGGGTCACTTTGGGGCCCCGCACGATCACCTCTCCCTGGACGTCGGGGCCGGCATCGATGATCGGACCCGTCCACGACCCGGAACTCGACGAACGGGACGGCCGTCCCGACCGAACCCATCTTCGAGACGGCGTGCGCCTGGTCGATGTAGGAGATCGCGCTGGTCGCCTCGGTCATGCCGTAGCCCTGGACCAGCCGCGTCCTTGGCAGCAGCGCCTGCACCTCGTTGTACATCTGCGGGGCAACGCCGCCGATGATGATCCACCTCAGCGACGACAGATCGTGCGATCCGTCCGACGTGGCCCGAATCCCGTGCACGATCGCCTGAACGAGGTGGGCCCCGGTGATCCTGTGCTCCTCGATCAGGCGCAGCGCGAGCGGTGCGTCGAAACGGCGCATGATCACGAGCGCCCCGCCGTTGAAAAGGACGCCGACGCCGGGTGAGTCCCACGCGGCCACGTGATAGAGCGGCGACGAGACCAGTACCCGGTCGGCCGCCGAAAGCCCAACTCGGTCGTGTGGGCGAGGACGTTGTAGGCCGCCATTTCGTGGGTGACGATGACGCCCTTCGGCCGGCTGGTCGTGCCCGAGGTGTACATGATGCGCTGCGGATCACTGCCCTTTACATCGGCGACCGGCACCCAATCGCCGGCGTAATCACGCACGATATCGGCGTAGCGCGCGCCAACCCGGTGCCGGCGGTGCGGCGTCGATGCAGACCCGCGCGCGGATCGGTCGACCCGGCAGTGAGCCTCGTCCAGCACTGCCGACGTAATTCGGCTTCGCAGACGACGGCCACGGAACCCGAATTGTCGAGCAAGTACTTCAGCTCCTCGCGCTGGAGCCGGTAATTCAGCGGCACCGCGACCGCACCGATCCGGTAGATCGCGAGCACCGCGACGACGTACTCGCGAGTTCATCGCAAGCAGTGCCACCCGGTCGCGCCAGCCCGCCCCGCGCTCGGACAGGTAGGCGGCGAAGGCGTCGACCCGTCGGCCAGCCGCCCGTACGTCCATACGCCGTCCGTCGCGATCAACGCCGGTACCGACGCACGGCGATAGCGCTGCAGGTCGAGCACCCGGGCGAAGTTGAGTGCCGCCATGATCAGCACTATGCCGCAAGCACCGGCGTGGAGATATGGGCGCGGCTACCGACGATCAGTCGTGGTGGTGGAACGAGTCTCGCCGATTGAGGCGGATGCCGAGGTTGGCCGCACAGACGGCGAACGCCGCGGCGCCGACGATCAGCAGGTACATCAGGGTCGAGCCGAAGAACTGACCGGCGGCGAGCCAGAGAGCCAGCGCGCAGCTGACGGCGGTGATGAAGTTGATGCGGTCAGCGCGGCGTTCGGGGGATTCCATCGCGATCAAACCAGCCGGGGGGTGGGGATCAGCTGCCGAGCTTGGCGGGCTGGTGGTTGCCCAGCAGCGTCAGCGACGGGCGGCTGGCCGAGCCCTTGTACTTGTTCACGACATGAACGCGTGTGACGCGGGGGGCGACGGCGGCGGCGTGGATCGCGGGCAGCAGGTCGACGGTCTGCGCGAGCCGCGGGCGGGGGCGCGCTGCGGCCTGTGACAGTGCGGCTACGAACAGCATCGCCAACGAGCTGACGGCCAGCCAGGCGGCACCGAGCACAACTGCGGTTTCGAAGCCCATTTCTTGGACCTTTCGGCGTTCGGGGGTTTCAATCGATCGTGATCTTGTTAAGTTCGTGTTCGCTAACGCAAACTTAGCACGAATTTTAGATGTGTCTAGTCCGGATTTCGGACGCGGCTGAGATCGCTCTTGGTGCGGCGGTTCGGGAGTCACTAGATCATGACTACATGCACGCTTGGTTACCGTGAGCTAGCGAACCGTTGATCGGCAAGAGAATGATCCCCGCCCCCCAGTAATCTGAAACGCATCATGGTCGCGGTCTGGGTCGGCAAGCTGACGCTGCTCGGCCTGCGGCTGCTCGGGCGGCGGGGTAACGCGTTGCCCGGGCTTGGTGGTCGAGAAGCTGTTCCCGCGCTACCTCGCGACGGCCCTGGCGGGGCTGCCCGCGGGTGTCGTCGTGGTCAGCGGCACCAACGGCAAGACCACCACCACCAAGATGGTGGCCACGATCCTGCGCGAGCGGTACCGGGTGCTGACGAACGACACGGGCAGCAATTTCGTCCGCGGAACGATCACCGCCGCGATCGAGCACTCGACGTGGACCGGTCGCCTGCGCTACGACGTAGCCGTCTTCGAGCTGGACGAGGCCTGGGCAGTGCGGTTCGCCGCGCTGGTCGCCCCCGACACGCAGCCTGTTGCTGAACGTGATGCGCGATCAGCTCGATCGCTTCGGCGAGATCGACACGACGGCGAAGCTGCTGGGCCGAGTCGCGGCGGCAACGACCGAGGCGCTCGTCCTCAACCGCGACGATCCCCGGATCGCAGGGCTGGCCGCCGACGCGATCGCGCCCGTCACCTACTACGGCGTGACGCCCGGGCTGCGGCCGTCGTTCCCGAACGACGAGGAGCTCTACGGCGGCCCGCTCTTCGAGTCGACGGCCGCACGCCAGCGCCGAGCTGCTGCGGCTGCCGAGCGCGACGGACACCCGGACCGCCGCTGCGGATCGACGACCTGACGGTCGAGTTCGACCGCTACGGGCCGCCGGCCCGCACAACGCCCAGAACGCGGCCGGCGCGGCGGCGCTGGCGTTGACGTTCGGCTTCGACGCCGGCCGAGATCGCGGCCGGGCTCGCGCGCGGTCGAGCCCGCGTTCGGCCGCGGACAGGCATTCGACGTCGACGGCCGGCGCCTCGTGCTGCACCTCGTGAAGAACCCGGCCGGATTCCGGCAGATCGCTCAAGACCCTCGACCGGGCCCGCCCGGCCGCCGTGGTCATCGCGATCAACGACGACTACGCCGACGGCCGGGACGTGTCGTGGCTGTGGGACGTCGACTTCGCCGGGCTGCGTGCGCTCGGACCCGAAGTCCGGCTGTCGACGTCCGGCGTGCGCGCTGCCGACATGGCGGTGCGACTGCGCTACGACGACATCGCCGTGTCGTCCGATCGAGCCCGACCTCGAGACGGCGGTGCGGGCGGCGGTCGCGGCGGTCGGTGCGAACGACGAGGTGATCGTGTTCAGTACGTACACGGCGATGTGGGCGCTGCACGCCGTGCTGCTGCGGATCGGACGGCCGGCGTGATCACGATCGTCCACCTGTACCCGCGCGAGATGAACATCTACGGCGACACCGGCAATGTGCTGGTGCTCCGCAAACGGCTGCAGTGGCGGGGGATCGAGGCGCAGGTCGTTCCGGTCGGGGCCGGCGACGAGCTGCCGTCCGGAACCGACATCGTGATCGGCGGCGGTGGGCAGGACGCCGCGCAGGGCGACATCGGCATCGATTTCGTGGCCAAGGGCCCGACGCTGCGGGCGATGGCGGACGACGGCGTCGTCATGCTCGCGATTTGTGGAACCTATCAACTGCTCGGGCACGAATTCCTCACGCAGGACGGAATTCGCATCGAGGGGACGGGGGTGCTGGACGTGACGACCCGGGGATCACAGACCCGCCTGATCGGCAACAACAGCGTCGAGACCACGTTCGCCGGGCAGCTGGTCGGGTACGAGAACCACAGCGGCCTGACGACGCTCGGCCCGGGCGCGCAGCCGCTCGGCCGGACGGCAACGGGACGAGGAAACAACGGCAGTGACCGAACCGAGGGTGCGGTGCGCAACAACGTGTTCGGGACGTACCTGCACGGTCCGGTGCTGGCGAAGAGTCCGATATTCGCGGATGAACTGCTACGCCGGGCGCTCGTTCGCCGCGGGGCCGACGCGCAGTTGTCCCCGTTGGACGACAGTCTGCCCGAAAGGGCCGCGCGGGTGGCGATCGGCCGCCCGAGATGATCGTTGCGACTATAAATAGTGATCTTGGTTGTAGTTCGACACGACCAGCCGCGTAAGGGCCTGCCGGCCGTGACTGGCTGATACGTTGCGGCTACCAAATAGTTGTTCAGGAAACGTGATGCGCGTGAGCTTTCAGATATTGCTCGTCTGCACCGGCAACATTTGCCGATCGCCGGTCGCCGAGCGACTCATGGCCTACCGCATCGGGCCGAGCACCGAGATCGAGGTGACGAGTGCCGGGACGCACGCGCTGGTCGATCACGAGATGGACGCTCCGTCGGCGTTGGCCTTACGGGGACTGGGCGTCGAGCCGGACGGCCACCGCGGGCGGCAGCTCACGACCTGGCTCATCGAGGACGCCGACCTCGTCCTGACGGCGACCGTCGAGCACCGCGACACCGTCGTCGAACTACTGCCGGCCAGCGCCGATTACTGCTACACGATGAGGGAGTTCGCGCAGATCGGTGCGCTCGTCGCCGAGGCCCAGGCGCACCGACCGCGCCGGACTGCGGACGAACTGCGCGAGCGCGTCGGTCACATCGCGATGCAGCGCGGCCACCTCGAGGTTTCGGCGACGACCGGGCTGAACATCGGCGACCCGTTCGGTGCCGGCTTGGCGGCCGCCCGCTCGACCGCCGCGATGATCTCGACGGTCGTCGATGAGGATCTCGCCGCGCTCGGTCTGCCGGCGCTGCGCAAACATCCGCTGCGACGCTCGGATCGCCGGCTGGCGAGCCGCATTGCCGGCGCACAGCAGACGCCCGGGTAGGTTCTCAGCCGGCACCGCGTTAGCGGACAGCTGCGCTGGGTACCCAGAAAGTACGACACATTCTGCGTACCCGAGGAGCCCGCCATGGTCACCGTCCTGGAACGTTCGACCCCGTCGACGCGGCGCAGTCTCGAGCTGGAGCCGCTCATCGACGCGGTGCGGTCGGCCTTGCACGATCACCCGTCGGACGCCGACGCCGCGGCCCGGGTGGCTGGTTGCCTGTCGGCGCACGCCCCCTCGATCGATATCCTTTCGCCGGCTGATCAGCTCGGCGATGCCGACCACTACCAGCAGCATGTGCTGTACGTCGATCGCGACGTGACCTTCTCGATCGTGGCCCTCGTCTGGCAGGCCGGACAGCGGACCACCATTCACGACCACCTGTGCTGGGGCGCCGTCCGCGTGCTGCGCGGTGCCGAGCTCGAGACGCTGTACAGCGCCGTGCCGGGTCGGACCCGGACGCACCTCGTCCCGCTGCATCAGCGTGTGAATCCCACCGGCGACGTCTCGTTCTTCGCGCCGCCCGGCGACATCCACTACGTCTGCAACCCCGGTCCGACTACGGCAATCTCGCTGCACGTCTACGGCGCCGACATCGCCGCCGCGGGCTCGAGCATCCGCCGTGTGTACGACGTCCGCCAGGTCACCGGCTGATCAGAACGATGGCCTCGCGCCAGATCCGCCCTCCGCGCGAGCGCCCGAGGCAGTGAGCGAAAGTAGAGATTCCCTATGTCCAATCGAGGGATTCTGCTCGGCAACCCTCGGTTCGGTACTGCCGGCCGGCTGGGCCGGCGCAGTCCACGTGGGTCCGCGTATCGCGCGATGGCGGTGCACGGGACCTTCGTCATCGCATGACGGTGGCTACGCGGCGCGGGTCAGTGGCGGGGTCCCGTAATCTTGAACGGGTGAATTCGTCGCGGCGGTTGGTCGCCGTGCTGGTGTTGGCGGCGCTGGTGACGGCGGGCTGCTCGAAGCGCGTCGTCAAGGTGATCACGACGAGCACCTCGACGCAGGTCGTCACGGCGACCCAGACGCTGACGAGTCCGCCCGCCGCCGGCAGCACGTACACGCCGCCGCCCGCCAAGGCGGTCACCCCGTTGGGGTCGGCGAAGGCGGCGATGCCGGCGGGCGAACGCGAGGGGACCTGTCCCTATATCGCGAACATCGACTTCGCGCAGACCGAGGGCGACCGGGTCTTCCGAACGGCGGTCCTGACGACGACCACGCCGGCCGGCTGTCGCTTCTACTTCTGGTCAGCGCCGTTCCAGGCGATCGGCGACATCGTCCCGATGACGTTCGCGACGCCCACCGACGCGTACAACGCGATGGTCGCGACAGGGACCGCGGGAGCGGGGACGTTCGGCGTCAAGGACGTCGTCCCCGGCGTCGACGCCGTCCTCTACCAGACGGCGTTCAACCCGCAAGACGGCTCGAAGGACTGGGCCTGCACGTTCGCCAAGGGAAACGTCATGGTCACGGTCCACACCCAGCAGACGAACACCTCGCAGGACGCCCGCAACCTGGCCGTGCTCCTCGCTCCCAAGTTCTGACCGGCCGGACTCGGCCGACCGGGCCAAGGCGAACCAGGCGGACGGGCGGGACGAGAGGGTCTACGGCGCGACGATCGTTACCTTGACGTTGAACGTCCTGTGCTGCTGCGGACCGGTCCCGCCGATCGTCCAGAGATCGATGCGGTGCGTGATGACCGTGCCGACCGGGCCGGAGCAGCTGATCGAGACCGGAGTGATCGAGGCGGACGGCCCGTAGCTGCCAAACGCCCCGACCAGGCCCGGGTCGTCGATCGAGAGTGCGACGCCCGTGTCGTTCGATGTCGACCAGCTGATCACCGGGTCGTCCTCGGTGGTGTTGCCCATCTTGCAGGTCGACGCGTATTTCACCGACGCGGTCTTGAACTGCGGGGCCGTCGAGACGCTCTTCGTGACGGTGACCGTGGCCTGCGCGGTCGACGGCGGGGCCGAGGAGGACGCGGCGGGCACCGACGACGATGAGGACGCGACCGAGGTGTCCGGAGCGGACGAGGTGGTCGTGACCGACGACGAAGCCGAGGACGGAACGGACGCGGATCCCGCCGACCCTGACCCGCTGCCCGACACCGACGACGAGCAGGCCGCCCCGCCGACCAACGCCACGCCGAGCGACGACGCGATCAAGGTCTGACGGCAGCGGCTGTTCACGCGCCTATTAAATATCTAGGCCGATTCCGCGTCGTGCTTGGCGGCCGACTCGGCTGACTGAGAGGTCGACTCGGCATCCGGCTGGGATTCCGCCGGCTGCGCGGCCGCTGCCGTCGGCTCCGGTGCCTTCCCGGTGGCCGCTGTCCCGTTCACCGTCGCGCTGCTGGCCGGCTTCGGCGTCGGCACGGGGCGGGGCCGCGCCGGCTCGGCGGCCCGGGCGGCCGGCTCGGGAGTTGTGGACTCGCCGCCCAGCAGCCGCTTGACCGCCACGCCGACTCCGCCGAGCGCGACGAGGACCAGGAAGATGTTGCGCTTGGTGTGCTTCTTCTTCTGCTTGCCCTGCAGGGCATCGGCGGCGGCCTGGGCCCGCGAACCGGCCTCACCGGCGATCGACGAGAGGGCCTTGCTGGCCTTCTTGCGGCTGCGCTTGGCCTCGATGCGGGCCTGCTTCGCGCGCGACTGCGCGTCGGCCTTGGCGCGCTTGCGGGCCTTCCGTCCGGTCTTCACCGCGGACGAGACGGCAGCGGAGCCAGCCGACACCGCGGAGCTCACCGCGTCCTTGCCGGCTGATACTCCGGCCGAGACGGCGGAACTAACGGCGTCGCCCACCGACGCGCCGGCGTCCTTGACCACGGATCCCACATCCTTGGCCGATTCGGCGATCGTCTCGCCGGCGCTGTGGAGCGCGTCGCTGATGTCATCGCGGGTGGCGGTCATGGCGGAACCTTTCGATCAGGGACGTTCGGATTGCCAGTTGACGGGCACTGGTCTTGCTCATTCCTCGACAGCAGATGCGCTAAACATCCCACAGTCCCGCCAGCTGCGGTGGGGCTGCGTGGCAGGATGGGTCTGCTTCACAGAAGTTGCCGAATCCGCTGAATCCACCATCCCAGATCGGGAGCCGCATGTCCGACACGATCGCAACGCTGCACACCAGCGCCGGCGACATCCGCATCATCCTGTTCGCCGACCACGCGCCGAAGACCGTCGCCAACTTCGTCGAGCTGTCGCAGGGCACTCGCGAATGGACCGACCCGCGGACCGGCAAGAAGACGAACGACCGGCTGTACGACGGCACGGTGTTCCACCGCGTCATCGACAACTTCATGATCCAGGGCGGCGACCCGCTCGGTCGCGGCACCGGCGGCCCGGGCTACAAGTTCGCCGACGAGTTCCACACCGATCTGACCTTCAACCGGCCCTACCTGCTCGCGATGGCCAACTCGGGCCCGGGAACGAACGGCTCGCAGTTCTTCATCACGGTCACGCCGACGACCTGGCTGACCCGCAAGCACACGATCTTCGGCGAGGTCGCCGACGCCGAGAGCCGCGCCGTGGTCGACGCCATTGCCACGACCAAGACGGGTGCCGGCGATCGCCCCGTCCAGGACATCACCATCGATTCGGTGAGCATCGACGAGAAGGCTGGGGACTGACGTCTCAGGGATGACGGCGGGGCCCGAGGGCGCCACGGAGCCGATAGCGCACTGTTATCGGCACCCGTTGCGTGAGACGGGCGTGCGCTGCATCCGGTGCGATCGTCCGATCTGCCCCGATTGCATGCGTCCCGCCTCGGTCGGGTTCCAATGCCCGGACGACGTCAAACTGGCCCGCGTGAGCCAGCGGGTCCCGCGGACGGTCGCGGGGGCGCCGGTGCACGGCGCGGTGCAGGCTTACGCCACGTGGACGATCATCGGCATCAATGTCCTGGCCTATCTGGCCGCCGGTCTCTCGTCCGCGGACGGCATCAACCGGCCGGCCGCGAGCCGGTTGTTCCGCGACTGGGTGCTCGTGCCGATCCAAGTCTCGTCGCAGCACGAGTACCTGCGGCTGCTCACGGCGGCCTTCATGCACGAGAACCTGATCCACATCTTCTTCAACATGTTCGCGCTGGCGGTCGTCGGCCCGCACCTCGAACGGCTGCTCGGCTGGTGGCGCTACTCGGCTCTCTACCTGCTCGCGGCGCTCGGTGGCGACGTCGCGGTGTACCTCTTCGACTCGAAGTACGTCTCGACGGTTGGCGCGTCCGGCGCGATCTTCGGCCTGTTCGCGGCCTGCCTGCTGTTCGTCCGCGAGCTGGGTTTCGACCCCCAGTGGCTCATCGGGACGATCGTGATCAACTTCGTCTTCACGTTCTCGGTGCCGAACATATCGGCGCTCGGTCACATCGGCGGTTTCGTCACCGGCGGTCTGGTCGCGTTCGGCCTGGCCGGGCTGCCGTGGAAGCGGCGCCGCCTGCCGGTGCGGATTCAGGCCGGCGGGATGGGTGCGCTATTCGCCGTGATGATCGTCCTCGTCGCGTGGCGGACGGCTGTGCTGTAGCGGCCGTCCGGACATCACCTCGAGCCGGAGCAGCACCTCGTGCGGGTCGAGGCCGAGCGAATGGCGGCCCAGGACGATCAGCCGCTCGCCGTCGTCCACCTCGAGTGCCCGGATCGATTGGCCGAGGTGCGAGCGCTGATCGACGCGGACGGTGACGCTCGACCAGCCGAAGCGTTCCTGACCGACCTGCAGGCCCGCCCGATCGGCTGACAGGCGGGGACTGCGGAGCAGGTCGGAGGCGGCCAGGCCGGCCAACGTGACGGCGGCGATTCCGAGGATCAGGCGGCCCGCGGCGTCGGAAACCACAGCCGCTCCGGCGACGAGGACCGCCGCGACGAGGGTTGCTCCGGCCAGCTTGCGGGACGGTCCGAAGGCGAGGGTGAGGTCAGCCACGACCGTCCTCCACAGGCATTTCCACACATGGGGATAACCACATCCGTGTAATCCCAGCCGCGGTGTTCGCGGCGGCACGGGCTACCGCCAGCGGACGGCCATCACGAGACCGACGATCAGGATGCCGAAGCCGACCGCGAAGTTCCAGGCGCCGAGGCTGACCATGAAGCCGATGTGGTCGGACGCGATGTAGTAGGCCACCAGGTAGGCCAGGCCCAGGATCAGCACGATCGTCATGACGACCGGGTACCAGGTCGGGCTCGGCGCGGCGGACTTGGCCGGTGCCGAGTACGAGCTCGGACGACTGACCGAGCCTTCCGGCTTCTTGCGGACCTTGGACTTCGGCACGGCGACGACTCCTAGCAGCTGTGGGCCGGCACCTGTGCGCCGGGCGCCGCCGATGACCACGAATGGCGACGAATGAGGCTAGCGTAATCGCTGGAACGCCTCCCCGCGCACGAAAGAGCCCGCACCTTGCCCAGACTCAGCTTCGCCGCGGGACGCGGAGCCCTGCGCGGCGCCGCCCGGCGGCCGTGGCGGTTCCTCGTTCCGATCGTCTGCCTGATCGCCGGGATGATGTTCGCGACCAGCCATCAGCTCGCGAAGGGCACCGACCTGCGGGCGTCCGAGACGTCCAACCTGCTCGACACCGTCCGCAACGCCGAGACCGACGTCGCCAAGCAGACCGAGATCCTCAACGGGCTGCAGAACCAGGTGAACGCCGCTACGAACCAGGCCGGGCAACAGGACGCAGCGGTGGCCGCCGCGCAGCAACAGACCAAGCCGCTCCTCGAGCCGGCCGGCCTCACCGCGGTCACCGGGCCCGGGATCACCGTTGTGCTCGACGATGCCGACAGCGTGCCGGCCGGGGTCGACCCGAACCAGCTCGTCGTCCATCAGTCCGATCTGCAGGCGGTCGTCAACGCGCTCTGGGCCGGCGGCGCCGAAGCGATGACCATCAGCGGCCAGCGCATCGTCGCGACCAGCGCCGTCCGGTGCGTCGGAAACACGCTCCTGCTCAACGGTCAGGTCTTCTCGCCGCCGTTTCGGGTTGCCGCCATAGGTCCGTTTGGCACAATGCGTGCAGCACTGGATCGATCTCCGGGTGTAACGCTGTTCAAGCAGGCCGCCGACTACTACGGCCTCGGGTACACGGTTGCGCAGTCGGATTCGCTGAAGTTGCCGGCCTACACCGGCCCGACCTCCCTCAGTTACGCGAAGGCGAAGTGACCGAACACATCCCGGACGAGTCGACGGACGGCGTCGCCGCACCCGTCCTTCCCCCGCCGTCCGAGTCCGGCGGTGGTGCCACGGCGTCCGGCGCCGGCGGTGCCCCCCAGCGGGACTACATCCTGCTGGGGCTGCGCGGGCTCGGCCAGACGCTGATCACCGCCGGCCTGGTGATCCTGCTCTTCGTCGTCTACGAGGTCTGGGTCACCAACATCTTCTCGCACATCGAGCAGACGAAGCTGCAGAAGAAGCTCGTCCAGGAATGGGCGAAGGGCGAGGACCCGATCGTCGGATTGCCCGGGCAGGCGTCGTCGACGATCCCGACCGGGACCGGCATCGCGAACCTGTACATCCCGCGCCTGGGCCCGGACTACCACTTCACGATCGTCGAGGGCACTGACGAGGCGTCCCTTGCGAAGGGTCCGGGCCACTACGACGGGACGGCGCTGCCGGGCGGCGTCGGTGACTTCGCCGTCGCCGGGCACCGGGTCGGCAAGGGCGAGCCGTTCCTGAACCTCGACCAACTGCAACCGGGCGATCCGGTGGTCGTCGAGACGGCCAAGACGTGGTACGTCTACACCGTCCTCGGCGATGCGGCGACGAAGAACCTCTCGGTAGCGGACGCGGAGGGAGTGGTCGGACGCGAGATCGTCCCACCGTCCGACGGGAAGGTCATCCTGCCCGTCCCGAATCACGCCGGAGCGACACCCACCCGGTCGCTGATGACGATGACGACCTGCACGCCGAAGTTCACGGCCACCGATCGCATGATCGTCCACGCGAACCTGACCGAACTCGTTCCCGGCCGCGGGCGACTCCCCGCCGGCGGCGCTGCTCACCGCCATCGGAGGGCAGCTCTAGATGTACGTCTGGATCTGGCGGCATCTGCCCGGCAACTTTCTGCTGCGGGCGGCGCAGACCTGCGTGCTGCTGCTGGCCGTCTGCGCGCTGCTGCTCTTCGTGATCTTCCCCTGGATCGAGCCGCACCTGTGGTTCACGCACGTGACGGTCGGGAGGCGACCAATGACCCGCATCCTCGTCATCGACAACTACGACAGCTTCGTCTACAACCTCGTCCAGTACCTCGCGCAACTCGGTGCGACGGTCGACGTGCGCCGCAACGACGAGATCTCCGCGTCCTCGTTGTCGTCGCTCGGCGTCGACGGCGTGCTGATCTCGCCCGGGCCGGGGACGCCCGAGGACGCCGGCAACAGCATGGCGTTCGTCTCCGAATGCGCGGCCCTGGAGCTACCGCTGTTCGGCGTGTGCCTCGGGCATCAGGCGATCGGGGCGGTGTTCGGGGCGTCCGTCCGTCGGGCACCGGAGCTGCTGCACGGCAAGACGAGCGAGGTGTTCCACGACGGGACGGGCGTGCTGGCCGGGCTGCCGTCCCCGTTCATCGCGACGCGGTATCACTCGCTGGCCATCACCGAGGCCGAGCTGCCGCCGTCGATCATCGTCACCGGGCGGACGGCGTCCGGAGTGGTCATGGCGCTGCGCCACGCGTCGCTGCCGATCGATGGAGTGCAGTTCCACCCCGAGTCGGTGCTGACCCAGGGCGGTCACCGCATGATCGCCAACTGGCTGGAGCGCTGCGGGGCGGTCGTCGACCAGGAGCGGGTCGAGGCGCTGGTCACGTCGGTGGACGCTTTGCGGTCCAGCGCATTCGTGACAACCTGAAGTCATGGGCAACATCGGTCGCAAACAGCGCAAGGTCGAGATCATGCCGACCCGTTCGCCGTCACCGGCTCCCGCCGCTCCCGCCCCGGCACCGGCGCCGTCGCGTGAACCGGAGCCGGCGACTCGCTGATGCGCGGGTTCTCGGGGGACGAGTTCGAGCCGGCGGTCGGTGAGCTCCGCCTCGTCCGCGGGTTCCGGCTCTGGGACGACGGCGGACTCGGGCCGCTGAGTCTCGTCGCCCGGCAGGACGTCTGGGTGGACGGGCGGAACGAGGCATTCTGCAGCCGCGGATTCGTGCACGACGCCCCGGACGGCGAGTGTTCGTGCGGCTTCTACGCCTACTACGAGCCGGCCCCGACGGCGTACGTGTCGCAGCTGCGGGCATCGGTCGTCGGCGTGATCTCCATCTGGGGTCGTTCGATCGTGGGCTCGAAGGGTGCGCGCTCGCAGTTCGCGCGCATCGACGCGCTGTGGCTGCCACCGTCCGTGACCGACGACGTGGCCGACGCGGTGTGGCTGCGCTATCCGTCCGCGGCGATCTACCGGACGGATTCGCCGGACACGATGTTCGCCGCCTGGCCGATGTCGCCGCCCCCGGGGCGCCGGGTGTCGCGGGTGGCCGCGTCGTCGCCGGGACTCGTGGCGTCGGTGCTGCAGACGCTGGTGCTGCTGCTCGCGCTGATCGGCGCACAGGTCGCATCGTTCGGCGCCTGGGCGGATTCGGGCGGCCTCGCCGCCATCCCGGTGCGGTTGGTCGCGGACGCCGTGCTGTTGGCGGCGATCGTCCGGTTCGGTCGCCGGTACGCGCCGTCGAGTCCGGTGATCCGGATCGGCGTCGGCCCGATGCTGGGCATCGTCACGGGCGTGGTGTTCGGGCTCGTATCGCACGGCCTCGGCTTCATCCTGGCTCTGCCGTCGGCGCGGATCGCCTGGGCGCGCCTGGCGATCTCGCCGCGCCGCGAGGTCACGCCCCGCAGCCGCGAGCAGGCGACGACGCAGCTGGAGATGCTGTCGTCGCCGACCTGGATCGTGTCGGCGCCTCGTCCACGCTCGGGCGGGTTCGAGATCGTCAGCCGCCGGCACACCTACGACCGGCGGCCGGTCGTGTACTACCGACACCGCACCGCGGACGGCCGGCTCGACCTGTTCCGAGGCCGGCGGGCCCTGTTCACCTCGATGACGCGCGCGCTCGGACGGCACGCGAGCGTGATCGTCACCGAGCTGCCCGGTGACTACGTCGACGTCACGACCCTCTTCAATCGCGCCGACTCCGCGCAGTCGGGCCTGGATACCGTGCTGCGTCCCGACGACGTCTGCCGGGCGCTGCGCCTGCCGCCGGCCGCACTCGGCCGCTGAGTTCGCGGCGGCTTTGCCGTTGTGGATCTTGCTGCGTTTTCGGGGCTGGGGCACCGGTTTCGCAGTCAGGTCGCGGCGAGCGCGCGGCGCAGCTGTGCGACGACCAGCCCCGGCTCGTCGCGGACGATCACACTGGGAAATCGCAGGACGAGCGTGCCGCTCAGCGTGATCTCGTTCTGGCGAAGCTGATCGTCGTACCAGCGTCGAGGCGTGAGGTGCAGCGCGCCGTCGATCTCGGCGGCGAGCGTGCGTCCGTCCGTCAGCCGCCACTCGGCGTCGAGGTAGCGGCGTCGTCCAGCCGAGTCCCTGCGCACGACCTGCCGGTCGGGAATCGGCAGGCGGTTTCGCCGGCAGAGGCGGACGAAGTCGATCTCGCTGAGCGCTTGCGAACCACCGGTGATGTCGTCGACCGCGAGCAGCAGTGCGGCTCGATGTCGTTGCCGGTCCGCGACGGTCAAGGCACGCTTGATCGCCGTCGGACCGACGAGGCGTTGCTGCACCGCCGCCGCGATCAGACCGACCGCCGGCCGGATCGACGCGAAGCTCGCGGCGGCGACCAGGAGCGCCGGGGCGAGCGCGTGCAACCGCTCGCCGAATCGACTGGGGATGGGCAGTTCGGCGGCGTAGTGAACTCGAATTGCCAGCGAGCTCACGCACCGGACCCGGGCGCCGTGAGCGGCCAGGACATGGATCTCGTCGCGTTCCCAGCCTCGAAGCCCATGCAGCTCGGCAGCAGTGAAGCTGGTCAGCAATGCCCGCCGGCCGCAGTTGATCAACGCGACACGGCGGGCGTCCGCGGCGCCGAGCGGTCCGTTGTACCGGACGATCGCCCGGCCGACGCGCCGCCATCGGCCTCCGTCGAGCTGGGCGCGGATCGCGTCGGGCGACCAGCCCTGTGCGGTGAGGTCGGCGGGGGACACGACGGCCGGCAGTACGTCGCCGGCGCTGCGGGCCCGGGCGGCCGCGGCGGTGAGCATGCGTCCGACTCTGGCGGCCCCGCCCTGCGCACACCAGGGCGGATGGCGATCTGTGGACGGCGCTGCGGGGCTGTGGATCTTGCTGCGTTTTCGGGGCTGGGGCACCGCTTTCGACCGCAGGTCGCGGTCCGAGCCGGCCGCGGTCGCGTTGGTCAGGTGTGGGCGGCGGTCCAGCTGCCGGAGTCGTTCGCGCAGCCGGGGCCGGCACTGTAGGTACCCGACATCGACGTGCCGTTGATGGAGCCGGTGAAGGCGATCGTCTGGGCACCCTTCACCGCGCCGAACGCGATGGTGTTGCCGTTCAGCGTCCCGGTGACGGTGGCCTGCGAGATGCAGGCGGCGCTCACCTCGATCGTCCCGGAGAGGGCCGTCGTCGATTGGGTGAACGTCACGGTGAAGTTGCCCTGATAGGCGGCGGTCTTCGAGCTCTTGTAGCTGCCGTTCCACGTGCCGCCGATACCCGCCGATGAGGCCGACGGTGCCGGAGCGGACGACGTCGCCGGCGCGGCCGGCGTGGATGCGGCGGACGTCGACGCTGCCGACCGGGCCGACTCGGCGCTCGACAGGACGGATGACAGCCTCGCCCTGACGGACGAGGCGGTGGTGGACGAGGTGCTCGACGAGCAGGCGCTCGCCACCGACAGGAACAGCATCATCACCGTCGCCGTGGCGGCGGACTTCGGTCGAATGGCCACCGGCCTATGGTGCGACCGGCTCTCCGGCGGTACAAGGTCCGATGGGGCAGACGATCTTGCTGCGTTTTCGGGGCTCGGGCACCGGTTTCGCAGTCAGGTCGGGGCAACGAAGCCGGCTCAGGTCAGGCGGGTTCTGAGCGTTGCGTGGTCGGCGATTCGTTGGGTGACGTCGTGTGGTCCGCGGACGATCGTCACGCCGTCGTCGTCGGGCCCGGTGGCCAGCTCGGTCGTCAGCGTCCGGCGCCCGGCCATCATCCCCGGCCAACTGGTCAGCGTCGAATCGGTCAGGTCGGTCACCTGGCGCAGCAGCGGTCGGCCCGCTCGCACGACGTTCCAGGCCAGGCGAGCGCGTCCGGCCGGCTCGTCCGTCCGGCCGAACACCACGGTCTCGCGCCAGCGCAGCGAGGCGGTCGCCGCCAGCGTGATCGCCAGCTCGACCTCGACCCACGCGCCCGCGCACACGATGAGCGCGCCCGGATCGGCGTCGAGGTGGGCGCGGTCGCCGACGGTCACCTCGATGCGGACGTGGGCGACCGAGTCGTGCGGCGGGCGACCTTGCGCGATCGAAGCGCCCGTCGCGCGCAGGTGGGCGCGGGCATCGTCGGCGACGGTGAGCGCGAGCGTCAGATCGTCGCCCGGCAGCGGCCCCGCGGCCGACCCGACGAGGCAGAGCGCGCACTCGTCCGCGCGGTCGGAATGGACTTGGCGCAGAGTCAGCGGCGGCTGCGAGCGAACGTCGCGCAACACCCCGCCGGGCTCGACATGTGCGCACGCGACGGCCTTCACCGGCCGGGCAGTCCGGACCGGATCCAGGCGGCGACGTCGGAGGCGGCCGGGTCCTGCGCGAGCGACGTGAACAGCACCGGCCGCTCGCCGCGCACGGCCCGGGCGTCGCGATCCATCACACCGAGGTCGGCACCGACGAGTGGCGCGAGGTCGGTCTTGTTGATCACGAGCAGGTCGGAGCGGGTGACACCGGGGCCACCCTTGCGCGGCACCTTGTCGCCGCCCGCGACGTCGATCACGAAGATCTGCCGGTGGACGAGGCCGTAGGAGAAGGTCGCCGTCAGGTTGTCGCCACCACTCTCGACGAGGACGAGATCGAGGTCGGGGTAGTCCGATTCCAGTTCTTCGACCGCGTCGAGATTGGCGCTGATGTCATCGCGGATCGCGGTGTGCGGGCAGGCACCGGTCTGCACGGCCCGGATGCGTTCGGACGGCAGCACGCCCGCTCGTCTCAGGAACTCGGCGTCCTCGGTCGTGTAGATGTCGTTCGTGACGACGCCGATCATGAGCTCGTCCGAGAGCGCCCGGCACAGCGCGGCGACCAGCGCCGTCTTGCCGCTGCCGACCGGTCCGCCGATGCCGACTCGCGGGGTCTTCGCCGCCAGCGCCGCACCGCCGCGTTGTCGATCGAGCTCGTGATCATGGGCCACGCCACCGTCGTTGTGGGCGGGCGGCCGGAGCCGGTCAGGACGCAAAGAGACGCACCTCCTGCAATCGATGGACGTCGGCGAGCAGTTCGAGCGCCGGAGCGGTGAACGCCGGGAGGTCGGCGCACTCGGTCGTGGCCGCCGCGCGCCCGGCTTCGGCACTCAGCGCGTCGATGTCGCCGGTCAGCTCGGCGAGCAGCCCGTGGACGGCGAACGGATCGAGCCCAAGGAGCCGGACGGCCGCGCTGGCCGGGGCGGTGCACGTGGCGAGCAGCGCGGCGCGCGCGGCGAGGGTCGGGTCGCCCCCGGCGATGGCGACGGCGGCGCCGAGCACGAGCGGATGGTGCGGGATCGTCGTCCAGGGCGTCTCGAGGTCGGGGACGGTGGCTCGCAGCAGGCGCAGCAACCCGCTGCCGAGCTGGCGGGACGCGGCCCGGGTCGCCTCAGATGGCGTGCGCGCGTCGAGTTCGGCGTCGAGAGCGGCCCAGGCGTCGGCGGATCCCCCGACCGTGTGTCTGTGGGAACGTGCGGCGAGTTCGCAGGCGGCGGCGGCGAACGCGGCGGTCACCCGTCCGGTGGTGTGCAGCCGGCCCCGGCAGAACTGTTCGAGGTCGGCGCGCGTCTCGACCCAGCCGATCTCGACCGCGGCCTCCATACCCGCCGAATGCGAGTGCGCGCCGGCCGGGGCCCGGGAGTCGAGCAGCAGCAACAGCAGCGACTGCATCAGCGGCACGGGCCAGCGGTGCGGCCTTGCGAACGGCATCGCGGCGGCCATCAGAAGAGGAAATACCTTTGCGCCATGGGCAATTCGTCCACGGGAAGCGGTTCGATCAGTTCGCCGTCGATGTGCACCGCGAACGATTCCGGGTCGACGTCGATCCGCGGCAGCGCGTCGTTCTCGGGCAGGTCGGCCTTCGACAGGCGCGACACATCCTTGGTGGCGACGAGCGGACGTTCGCCCCCGAGGCGAGCGGCCAGCCCCTCGTCGATCGCGAGGGGCGAGACGAACGAGCGGCCCAGCCGCGCGGCCAACGACCCGAACGCGCCGAACATCGGACGCGGCAGCTGCGGTTGCGGCGTCGGGATCGAGGCGTTGGCGTCACCCATGTTCGCCCAGGCGATCACGCCGGCCTTGAGCACGAGGTGCGGACGGACGCCGAAGAACGCCGGCTCCCACAGGACGAGGTCGGCGAGCTTGCCGGGCTCGACCGAGCCGATCTCGTCGTCCAGGCCGTGCGTGATCGCCGGGGCGATCGTGTACTTCGCGACGTAGCGGCGGGCCCGGTTGTTGTCGGCCGCGGTGTCGCCGGCGAGCGAACCCCGGCGGCGCTTCATGACGTGCGCGGTCTGCCAGGTGCGGATGATCGTCTCGCCCACCCGTCCCATCGCCTGCGAGTCCGAACCGATCATCGAGATCGCGCCGAGGTCGTGCAGCACGTCCTCGGCCGCGATCGTCGACGGGCGGATTCGGCTTTCGGCAAAGGCAAGATCTTCGGGGATGGACGGGTTGAGGTGGTGGCACACCATCAACATGTCGAGGTGCTCGTCGAGGGTGTTGCGGGTGTGCGGGCGGGTCGGATTGGTCGAACTCGGCAGCACGTTCGGGTAGGACGCGGCCCGGATGATGTCCGGCGCATGGCCGCCGCCCGCCCCTTCGGTGTGGTACGTGTGGATCGGCCGTCCACCGATCGCCTCGAGCGTCGACTCGAGGTAGCCGGCCTCGTTGAGCGTGTCGGTGTGGATCGCGACCTGCACGCCCTCGGCCTGCGCGACCGTGAGGCAGGCGTCGATCGCGGCCGGGGTGGTGCCCCAGTCCTCGTGCAGCTTGAACCCGGCCGCGCCGGCGCGCAGCTGCTCGCGCAATCCCTCGTGGCTGACGGTGTTTCCCTTGCCCAGTAGGACGATGTTCACCGGCCAGGCCGCGGTGGCCCGCAGCATGGCGTCGAGCCAGAAGGCGCCGGGCGTGACGGTCGTCGCCTTCGTCCCCTCGGCCGGCCCGGTGCCCCCGCCGATCAACGTCGTGATGCCCGCGCCGAGCGCGACCGGGATCTGCTGCGGCGCGATCAGGTGGACGTGGCTGTCGATGCCGCCGGCCGTCACGATCATGCCGTTGCCCCCGATGATCTCGGTGGACGGACCGATGACGAGCGACGGCGTGACACCGTCCATCGTGTCGGGGTTGCCGGCCTTGCCGAGGGCGACGATGCGCCCGTCCCGGATGCCGATGTCGGCCTTGATCACACCCCAGTGGTCGAGGACCACGACGCCGGTGATCACCAGGTCGGGGCTGCCCTCGGCGCGGGTCGCGATGCCCTGGCCCATCGACTCGCGGATCACCTTGCCGCCGCCGAAGACGACCTCCTCGCCGGGCGCGGGCGCGGAGCGGTCCTCGGTGACCTCGATGAGCAGGTCGGTGTCGGCCAGCCGCACGCGATCGCCGGTGGTCGGCCCATAGAGCGCGGCGTAGCGGGCCCGGCTCAGTTCGGCCATCAGTCGTGCGTCCCGTCGATCGTGCCGACCCTGTCCAGCGGGCCGGCCGACTCGAGACGCAGGCCCGGGACGACGCGATTGCCCGCGATCGCGACGAGCGTGATCGTGTGCGCGATGCCCGGCTCGAAGCGGCGCGACGTGCCGGCCGGGATGTCGAGGCGGTACCCCCACGCGGCGGCGCGGTCGAAGCGCAGCGACGGGTTGGTGGCGGCGAAGTGGTAGTGCGAGCCGACCTGGATCGGCCGGTCGCCGATGTTCTCGACGGTCACCTCGACGGTCGGACGGCCCGCGTTGAGCTGGATCTGGCCGTCCACGGGGAGGACCTCGCCGGGGATCACTGGATCGGTCCGTGGATCGTCACGAGCTTCGTCCCGTCCGGGAACGTCGCCTCGACCTGCACCGATTCGAGCATCTCGGGGACGCCGTCCATGACATCGGCGCGGGTCAGGACCTGCCGGCCGGACGACATGAGTTCGGCGACCGTCCGCCCGTCCCGTGCGCCCTCGAACACGAAGGAGGTCAGGATTGCGACGGCCTCGGGGTAGTTCAGCCGCAGGCCGCGGGCCCGGCGCCGTTCGGCGACATCGGCCGCCAGGGTGATGAGCAGGCGCTCCTGCTCGTGCTCGGACAACCGCATGGGTGAACGCTAAACGCTGCCGTATTTCACCGCTGTGACGGGGCCGCCCCGACTCGTAGGGTTGGCCGTATGGCGAACCGCTTCACGTCCCTCTGCGTCGACTGCGCCGATCCGGGGACGCTGGCCGCGTTCTGGTGCGAGGTTCTCGGCTGGCAGGTGGTCGATCGCGACGAGGACGGCGTGTCGATCGGGTCCGACGGCGAACGTATCCGCATCGACTTCCTGCGCGTCCCGGACGGGCCCAAGGACTCGAAGAACCGGCTGCACATCGACGTGAACGCCACCGACCGCGATCAGGCCGCGGAGCTCGAACGCCTGCTGGCGCTCGGCGCGCGTCCGGTCGACATCGGCCAGAGTGCCGACGTGAGCTGGCACGTGCTCGCCGATCCCGAGGGCAACGAGTTCTGCCTGCTGCGCAGCCGGGTCGAGCCCTGACGGCCGGTCAGACGACGCGGGAGCCTTGGCGCCAGACCTGGCTGATCAAAGGCACGCCCGGGCGGTAGGCCAGGTGGACGTACGAGGGCGCGTCCAACACGACGAGATCGGCGCTGCGGCCGGGCGCGATCGTGCCGATGTCGTCGCGGCGCAACGCGCGGGCCCCGCCGACGGTGGCGGAGCGGACGGCCTCGGCGGGCGTCATCCGCATCTCGCGCACGGCCAGGGCCACGGCCAACGGCATCGACGTCGAGTAGGCCGAGCCGGGATTGCAGTCGGTCGCGAGCGCGACGGTGGCGCCGGCGTCGAGAAGGCGGCGCGCGTCCGGATAGGGCTGGCGGGTCGAGAACTCGGCGAGCGGCAGCAGGGTCGCGACGGTCGTCGATCCGGCCAGCGCATCGATGTCCGCGTCCGAGAGGTGCGTGCAGTGGTCGGCGCTGGCGGCGGCGAGTTCGACCGCGAGTTGGACCGCCCCGCCGGCCGTCAGCTGGTTGGCGTGGAGGCGAGCCTGCAGACCGGCCCGTTCGCCGGCCGCGAGGATCGCGCGAGCCTCGTCCTCGTCGAACGCGCCGCGCTCGCAGAAGACGTCGATCCACCGGGCGTGCGGCGCGCAGGCGGTCAGCATCTCGCCGGCGACGAGCGCCACGTAGTCGTCGCGTTCGATGCCGTCCGGAACGACGTGCGCGCCCAGGAACGTCGTCTCGTTCGTGACCTCGACGGCGAGGCGCAGCGACCGGACCTCGGTGGCAACGTCGAGGCCGTACCCGGATTTGCACTCGAACGTCGTGACGCCGGCGCGCAGCAGTTCGCCGGTCAGCGCCGCGAGATTCTCGCGCAGGGAGTTGTCGGTGGCGGCGCGAGTGGCCGCAACCGTTGTGCGGATCCCACCGGCTGCATAGGGAGATCCGGCCATACGGGCCGCGAACTCGGCCGTCCGGTCGCCGGCGAAGACCAGGTGGGCGTGCGAGTCGACGAAGCCCGGCAGGACCGCCCGTCCACCCAGGTCGATGCGGTCGTCGGCGGCCGGCGCGTGCGCGGCCGGGCCGACCCACGCGACCGTGTTCTCATCCAGGACGATCGCGGCGTCGGACAGCTCGCCGAGGTCGTCGTCCTGCGTGGCGAGTTCGCCGATCCCCGTGAGCAGGACCGTCACTCGGTGCCGGCCTTGGCCGCCGCCTTCGCTTCGCGCTTGAACGACTTGACCTTGACGAGGGACGCCTGGTCGACGACATCGGCGGCCGACTGGAATGTGCCCACCTCGCCGTAGGGCGCGCTCGCCTCGCGCCAGCCCTTCGGCCGGACGGCGAGCTGCTTGCCGACGAGGGCGGCGAAGATCCGTGCCTTCACCGGGCCGAAGCCGGGCAGCTCGGCAATGCGTTCGATCAGCTGGTCGCCGGTCTTGGCACCCAACCAGATCGAGGCGGCGTCGCCGTCGTATTTCTCGGCGACGATCGCGCAGAGGATCTGCGCTCGCTTCGACATGGCGACGGGAAAGCGGTGCAGCGCGGGTGGTTCAGCGAAGAGCCGCTCGAACTCGGCGGGATTCCAGGCCGCGATCTCGGCCGCGTCGAGGTCGTGGCCGATCCGATCGCGCAGGACGGCGGGGGAGGTGAACGCCTTTTCCATCGGGATCTGCTGGTCGAGCATCATCCCCAGGACGAGGGCGAGAGGATCGTGTTCGAGCAGGTCGTTCGCGTCGGGCGTCGATGCCAGATACATGTCTGCATTGTCGCGCAATACCGAACGGCCCGCGCGCCCGCCCTCAACCCGCGCGTGATACCTCGGCCCGGCGGTGGGCCCGAGCCATGGCGATCGTCGCGTACGCCGTGTACCGCGGTGTCCAGATGGCCAGGCCCACTGCGGCGAGCAGCCCGAACGACCCGACGGCCACGATCCCGGCCGCCAGCGTCCAGATGCTCGCGACGACCGACACGGCCGCCGGCCCGGCCGCGTTGCCCGAGTCGGCCATCAGCCGCCAGAGCGACAGGAACTGGGTGCGACCGATCACGGGCGCCGCGTCCGACCCGAGGGTGAGCATGAGCCCCGAGCCGATTCCGTTGCCCGCGCTCAGGACGATCGCCACGATCGTCAGGGTGAGCGCGCTGTCGGTGAGCGGAAGCACGGTCATCGCGCCACCGAGCACGACCATGGACGGGATGGCGATCGACAGCCGCCCGAAGTGGTCCATCACCTTGCCGGCCGGATAGAACAGGGCCATGTCGAAGATGCTCGCGATCCCGAAGATCAGCGATGTCTTCTCGGCGCTCAGCCCGAGATGTTCGGCCCACAACGGCAACACCGTCTGCCGGGCCGCTCGAACACCGCCGACCGCAAGCACCGCGAACCCGAGCGTCGCGAACAGCCGCCAGTGGGTGCGAATCGCCTGCGCGACGCTGCTGTCGCCGCGCGCGACCGGCGTCGTCGCAACCGCGAGTTCGACGTCCGGAATGAGCCGCAACAACAAGGCGGTGCTGCCGGCCGCGACCATCGCGACGACGTACGCGGCCCGCAGGCTGGTGAGCCCGATCGCGGCGGCGCCCAGGAACGGGCCGATGAACAGTCCGACCCGGTGCGCGCCCCCGAGCGTCGACATCGCCCGGGCGCGCACGCCGAGCGGGACGGCATCGATCAGATACGACTGGCGGGCCAGGTAGAACGTCGAGTTGCAGGCGCCGATGACGAGCAGGCTCAGCCCGAGCAGCAGGAAGTCCGGCGCGAGCAGGCAGGCCAATTGGCCGAGCACCGCGACGCCGGCCGCGGTCATCATCGCGTTCCGATCGCCGACGCGGTCGGCCAGGGCCGACGCCGGAACGTCGCCCAGCACTTGCCCGATGCCGAGCAACGCCAGGATGAAGCCGGCCGTCCGAGGGGACGCGCCGTCGTCGAGCGCGGTCAGCGCGATCACGGGAGCGATGGCGCCGTTGCCGATCTCGTAGACCAGGACGGGCAGAAACGCGGATGGGGCGATCTTGCGCAGCGTCACCGCTGTGCTCGTCATCGTCGGCTCCGCGTCTGGCGCATCGGGCCTCATTCTGCCCGCACACGATCATCGGCCGCGGTCTCGCTTGATACATGAGACGGTTGCCACATGATCGTGGTCGGGGCCGCAATCGTGCGGCCGGGTTTGGTGCTGGCCGCGCGGCGCTCCCGCCCACCGTTCGGCTGGGAGTTCCCGGGCGGCAAGGTCGAGGACGGCGAATCGCCGCCCGCCGCGCTGCGGCGCGAGATCGTCGAGGAGCTGGGAGTTCACGTCGTCGTCCGTGACCGATTGGCGGTGTCGTCGATTGCGCCGGATGTCGAGCTCTGGGTGTATCTCGCTTCCGTCGAGCCAGAGACGGTGCCGGTGGCCGGCCCGGATCACGACGAGTTGCGGTGGATCACCGTTGCGCAGCTGGACGATCTGGGGTGGCTCGAACCCGATCGGGCCGCTGTCGCCGCGCTGCGCGCGTGGTTGTGACTGCGCTGCGCGCGTGGTTGTGACTGCGCTGCGCGCGTGGTTGTGACTGCGCTGCGCGCGTGGTTGTGACTGCGCTATGAAGGCGGCCATTCGCTGGCGAGGATCGCGTAGTCGAGTTCGTCCGACCACCGTCCCTTGAAGAACTCGTTCTCGCGCAGGTGGGCTTCGCGGCGCATGCCGAGTCGCTCCATGAGCCGGGCGGACGCTGTGTTCTCGGCGTCGCAGCGTCCGAAGATCCGGTGCATCCGCTGCGACTCGAAGCCGACCCGCAGCATCTCGCGTGATGCCTCGTACGCGATGGATTTGCCTTGCGCACTCGGATGAAACGCGAAACCGATCTCGCCCTGGCCATGATCGCGACTCGACCAGGCGAGCATGACCTCACCGACGACCCGGCCCTCGAATTCGACGGCGAGGAACAGCCGGTCGTGGAATCCGTCGATGATGCCGTGATTCGAGCGGCGGGTCAGCCATTCGAGCGCGGTGTCGCGATCACCTGGTTCCCACGGCACATACGCCGCGACCTCGGGTAGGTGGAAGTACGCATAGTGGTCCTCGGCATCGTCGAGGGTGAACGGCCGCAGGATCAGCCGCTCGGTATGGATCGGTGCGGTCATGCTTCCTCGGGGTAGTCGTCCAGTCGCCTCAACAGAGGCGCGGGCGCGACCGTACGGTACGCCTGCTCCACGACATCCTCGATCTGCTCCCAGTCGGTCGGGACGTCGAGGCGAACGCCGACCCAGCCGCGCGCGCCTACGTAAGCCGGACGGAAGAAGCGCACGTCGTCGGACTCGATCAGGTGTTGTTGCGCTCCGTCCGGGGCGGCGCACCAGAACGCGACCCGACCGTCGCCGTGGTGGTTGTCGGCGAACGACACGAATGACTTCTTGTCACGGACGAACCAGGCCGGCGCACCATGACTGAGCCGCTCGGTCGCCTCCGGCAGCGCCAGGCAGATCGCCCGCAACCGCTCGAGCGATGCGCCGACATCGATGCGCCCCTGCACCTCGCCAGGCTACGTCGCCGCCCGTCGTCCCGTCGTCCCGTCCGCCGGATCCCGAGATCGCCAAGCCACTCTCCCGTGATCAACAGGAAGAAATCGTCGCTGGGGCGACAGCTACTTCCTGTTGATCACGAGGGATACGGAGCTGCTGCGACTCGTGACCGGTCAGCCTTCGCGCATGGGGACGCGGACGTCCCGCTCGGCGGCGACGTCCACCGCGCGGTCGTAGCCGGCGTCGACGTGGCGGATCACGCCCATGCCCGGATCGTTCGACAGGACTCGGGCCAGCTTCTCGGCGGCCAGCGGCGTGCCGTCGGCAACGGACACCTGGCCGGCGTGGATCGAGCGGCCGATGCCGACGCCGCCGCCGTGGTGGATCGACACCCAGGTTGCGCCGGAGGCGACGTTCACCATCGCGTTCAACAGCGGCCAGTCGGCGATCGCATCGGAGCCGTCGAGCATCGACTCGGTCTCGCGGTACGGCGACGCGACCGACCCGCAGTCGAGGTGATCGCGGCCGATCGCGAGCGGCGCGCTGATCTCGCCGGACGCGACGAGCTCGTTGAACGCGAGGCCGGCGCGGTCGCGTTCGCCGTAGCCCAACCAGCAGATGCGGGACGGCAGGCCCTGGAAGTGGACGCGCTCCTGCGCCATCGTGATCCACCGGTGCAGCGATTCGTTCTCGGGGAACAGATCGAGGACGGCCTGGTCGGTGCGGGCGATGTCGCGCGGGTCGCCGGACAGCGCCGCCCACCGGAACGGACCGCGGCCCTCGCAGAACAGCGGGCGGATGTAGGCCGGGACGAACCCGGGGAAGTCGAATGCCCTGTTGAAACCAGCGGTCTTGGCCTCGCCGCGGATCGAGTTGCCGTAGTCGAACACCTCGGCGCCCTTGTCCATGAACCCGACCATCGCCTCGACGTGCCGGGCCATCGACGCCTGGGCGCGGCCGGTGAACTCCTCGGGCTTGCGCTCGGCGTAGTCGTGCCAGTCGTCGAACTCCACCCCGATCGGCAGGTACGACAGGGGATCGTGCGCGGACGTCTGGTCGGTGACGATGTCGATGGGGGCGTCGATCGCGAGCAGATGCGGGACGAGCGAGGCGGCGTTGCCGAGCAGCCCGATCGACAGCGGACGGCGGGCGTCTCGGGCCTCGACGGCCAGGCGCAGCGCGTCTTCGACCGAGGATGCCTCGACGTCGAGGTACCGGTGCTCGATGCGGCGCTTGATACGCGACTCGTCGACGTCGATGCAGATCGCGACACCGTCGTTCATCGTCACCGCCAGCGGCTGGGCCCCGCCCATTCCACCCAGGCCGGCGGTCAGGGTGATCGTTCCGGCCAGGGTGCCGTTGAAGCGCTTGGCCGCGACGGCGGCGAACGTCTCGTACGTCCCTTGCAGGATGCCCTGCGTGCCGATGTAGATCCAGGAGCCGGCCGTCATCTGCCCGTACATCGTGAGGCCGAGGTGCTCGAGGCGGCGGAACTCGTCCCAGTTGGCCCAGTCGGGCACCAGGTTCGAGTTGGCGATGAGCACGCGGGGCGCCCACTCGTGCGTACGCATGACGCCGACGGGACGGCCACTCTGCACGAGCAGGGTCTCGTCGAGCTTCAATGTGGTGAGCGTGCGGATGATCGCGTCGTAGGACGGCCAGTCGCGCGCTGCCTTGCCGGTGCCGCCGTAGACGACGAGGTCCTCGGGGCGCTCGGCCACCTCGGCATCGAGGTTGTTCTGCAACATTCGCAGGGGCGCCTCAGTCTGCCAACCCTGGGCGGTGATGGTCGTCCCACGGGGGGCACTGATCGTTCTGGTCATGCGAATCTCCTTTATTTCAAGGGTGAAACGAGTGCGGAGTTGGCGGCGGTGACGGCCGCGCCGGACCGGACCAACGACACGGCCGCCTCGATCTCGGGGGCGAGGTAACGGTCGGGCCCGGGCGGCGGGACGGCGGCGCGCGAGCTCGTGATCGTCCCGTTGACGCCTGGGTCGCTCGGCGCGGCCGAGCCGGCCCGCAGCGCCGCGCACACCGCGCCGGTTGCCGGGCCGGCGGTCAGGGGCGCGCGCAGGTCGAGGGCGCGAGCGGCGGTCAGCAACTCGATCGCGAGCACGCGGGCCAGCCCGTCGACGGCCCGGCGCAGTTTGCGCGCGGCCGACCAGCCCATCGACACGTGGTCTTCCTGCATCGCCGACGACGGAATCGAGTCGACCGACGCCGGCACGGCCAGCCGCTTGAGCTCGGAGACGACGGCGGCCTGGGTGTACTGCGCGATCATGTGACCCGAGTCGACGCCGGGGTCGTCGGCGAGGAACGGCGGGCAGGCCGCGCGACCGGGCGACGTCGAGCATGCGGTCGGTGCGCCGCTCGCTCATCGACGCGACGTCGGCGATCGGAATGGCCAGGAAATCCAGGACGTACGCGACGGGCGCGCCGTGGAAGTTGCCGTTCGATTCGACGCGCCCGTCGAGCGTCACGACCGGGTTGTCGACGGCTGACGCGAGCTCGTACGACGCGATCAGGCGCGCGTGTGCAAGTGTGTCGCGGGCGGCGCCGGCGACCTGGGGCGCACAGCGCATCGAGTACGCGTCCTGGACGTACGTGCAGTCGGGGCCGTCGTGCGAGGCGATGATCGGCGAGTCGGCCAGCAGGGCCAGCATGTTGGCGGCCGCGACGCCCTGCCCGACCTGCGGCCGCAGGGCCTGCAGATCGGCGGCGAACACCCGCACCGTGCCGAGCATCGCCTCGACGCTCATGGCGGCGGTGATGTCGGCGGTGCGCAGCAGGACGTCGAGGTCGTGCGCCGCCAGCAGCAGCTGCCCGAGCATGCCGTCGGTGCCGTTGATCAACGCCAGGCCCTCTTTCTCGGCCAGGGCGAGCGGCTCGATGCCCGCACTCGGCGAGCACGTCGCCGGCCGGTCGCAACACGCCGTGCGCGTCGCGCACCGACGCCCTCGCCGAGCAGCGCCAGCGCGACAGTGAGCCAGCGGGGCCAGGTCGCCGGAGCAGCCCAGCGAGCCGTACTCGTGCACGACGGGTGTGATGCCGTGGTCGAGCAAGCCGCCAGCGCCGACGCGGTCGACGCACGCACGCCGGTGCGCCCGGTCGCCAGCGTCGACAACCGCAGCAGCATCAGGGCCCGGACGACCTCGCGCTCGACCTCGGGGCCGGACCCGGCCGCGTGCGAACGGATCAGCGATCGCTGCAGCAGCGCCCGTTGCGCGACCGGGATGTGCTTGGTGGCCAGCGCGCCGAAGCCGGTCGAGATGCCGTAGTGCGGCTCGACGTCGTCGGCCAGTGCCTCGACGACCTGCCGCGACTTCTCGATCGCCGCCAGCGCCTCGTCGCCGAGGACCACGCCGGCGCCGTACCGCGCGACCCGGACGAGTTCGTCCTCGCTGACCGGCCCGACCCCGACGACCGACGCGGTCGTCACTGCGCGCTGCGCTCATGCCGTCACTGTGCCCGCGGACGGCGGCCGGGCGCCAGAGGCGACGATCACTGTCTCGGATCTGAGACAATGATCGACCGTGACGACTGCGCAGCGGGCCCCGGCGCTCGGCTCGGGCCTGGAGGTCCTTCGGCTGCTCGCCACCACCGGCCCGCAGCCGGCCGCAACCGTCGCCCGGCGGCTCGGCCTGCCGCGCTCGTCGACCTATCACCTGTTGGGCGTGCTGACCGCGGCCGGCTTCGTCAGCCACTACCCGGAGGAGCAGGCGTACGGCCTGGGCGTGGCTGCCTTCGAGATCGGGACGGCCTACCTGCGGCAGGAGCGGCTCGAGCGGCTCGGCCGGCCTGTCCTCGCGCGGGTCGTCTCGGCCACCCGGGCCACCGCCCAGCTCGGGATCCTGCTCGGCAACGACGTGCTGTACCTGCTCAAGCGCGAACCGGCCCGGCCGCTGCCATTGATCACCGACGTCGGCGTCCGGCTCCCCGCGCACCTCACCGCTTCCGGACGAGCCCTGCTGGCCCGGTTGCCCGCGAAGGAACTCGACGCGATCTACCCGCCGCGCGCCCCGCTCGCCGACCGCACCGGCCACGGCCCGACGACCGTAGCGGCGCTGCGCCGGGTGCTGAACCGCGAGCTCGCCGACGGGGTCAGCGTCGAGCAGGGCCACGTCACGATCGGGATCGCCTCGATGGCCGCCGCAGCCGTCGACCGGACCGGGCGGCCCATCGCCGCGGTGGCCGTCTCCGTCCCGTCCCGGGTCCTCACCGAACAGCGGGACGCGCTGGCCAGCGCCGTCACGCGCGCGGCCGCCGAGCTCAGCGCGCACCTTCGCTAGCCCTCGTCCGCCCGTCCCGCCGTCGTCCGTCCCCGTCTTTGCACCCAGATTGTGGGTTCTCTGCCCCGATTTCGACCTGGCGGACCAACAATCCGGGTGCAAAGACGGGCGGACGCGCGGCGTCCGCCGGGAACGTGAGGCGATACGGTCGCAGTCGTGCGCGCTGTCGTCATCACTCGTCCCGGCCCTCCCGAAGTCCTCGTCGTCGAGGACGTCCCGGACCCGGTCGCCGGGCCCGGGCAGGTGCTCGTCGCCGTCACGGCGACCGCGATCAACCGGGCCGACCTGATGCAGCGGCAAGGCAACTACGCACCGCCGCCGGGCGCACCGCCGTACCCCGGCATGGAGTGCTCGGGCACGATCACGGCGCTCGGCGAGGGCGTGTCGGGCTGGGCGGTCGGCGACGAGGTCTGCGCGCTGCTCGCCGGCGGCGGCTACGCCGAGCTGGTGGCCGTCCCGGCGGGGCAGCTGATGCCGCGGCCCGCCTCGGTTTCACTCGTCGACGCGGCCGCGCTGCCCGAGGCGGTCTGCACCGTGCACTCGCTGGTGTTCGTCGCCGGACGGCTGCGCCCCGACGACTCGCTGCTCATCCACGGCGGGACGAGCGGCATCGGGACGACGGCGATCCAGCTCGCCAAGGCACACGGCGCTCGGGTGTTCACGACCGCCGGCACCGCGCGCAAGGTCGACTTCTGCGTCCGGCTCGGTGCCGACGTCGCGATCAACTACCGGACCGACATCTTCGACGAGCGGATCGCCGCCGAGACCGACAACGACGGAGTCGACGTCATCCTCGACAACATGGGCGCGATGTACCTCGAGCGCAACCTCCGGTCGCTGGCCGTCGACGGCCGGCTGCTCGTCCTCGGCCTGCAGGGTGGCCGGAAGGCCGACATCGACCTCGGTCAGCTGCTCGCGCGCCGCGCCACGATCTACGCCGCCGGCCTGCGCGCCCGCTCCGTCGCGCAGAAGGCCGAAATCGTCGCGGCCGCGCAGGCGTTCGTCTGGCCGTTGATCGAGAGTGGCCGGTTCCGTCCGGTCATCGATCGGATCCTGAGCCTGGACGATGCCGCCGAGGCCCATCGCCTGCTCGAATCCAGCGAGCACATCGGCAAGGTCCTGCTGCGCGTGCGCTGACGACTTACCTGCGAAAGCCGATCAGCGCGGCGACTCCGGCGACGAGCTGGTCGACCTCGTACTTGGTCGAGTGCGGCATCAGTCCGACCTGGACGGCGCCGCCCAGTTCGTCCACGCCGAGCGTGCGCATGAGTTCGGTCAGGCCCGAATCGCCCGTCCAGACCGAGATTCCGCGCCGGGCCAGGTAGTCGCCGACGTCGCCGGGTCGGTAGCCATTGACCGTGAATGCCAGCACCGGGACGCGATCGGTCGACGAGCCGATGACCGTGACGGCCGGAATCGCCCGCAGCTGCGTGTCAAGGTGCAGGTACACGCTCGTGCTCGTACGCTCCGGCGGCCTCGAGCGAGTGGACGACCCGGTCGCGGCGCGATCCCGTTGCCGACTCGTCCAGACCGGCGAGATGGTCGACCGCGGCCGTGAGCCCGCCGAGCAACTCGATGGGCAGGGCGCCCAGCTCGAAACATTCCGGGATCGGGCCGGGCGTGTCGGATTCCATCTCGCGCAGCAGGCCGGGCCGGGCGACGATCGCGGCGATCGTCGGACCGCCGAAACCCTGGGCCGAAATGCCGATCAGGTCGGCCCCGAGGGCGATCAGTTCGATCGGGACATGCGGCAACGCGGAACCGGCGTCAACCACGACGAGCGCGCCGACCTCGTGCGCACGGTCGGCGATCGCCCGGACGTCCGGCAGGGTGCCCGTGATCGGGTTCGCGAGCGGCAGCGTGACGAGCCGGGTGCGCTTGTTGATCAGGCGGTCGTACTGCCAATCCGGCAGCTCGCCGGTTTCGACGTCGACCTCGGCCCACCGGACGGTGACGCCGACCGAGCGGGCGGCCGCCAGCCAGGGCCGGACGTTGGCGTCGTGCTCGAGCCGGTTGAGCACGATTTCGTCGGCCAGTTCCCACTCCGGCGCGAGCAGGTCGGCGAACCGCACGGTCAGCGTCGCGAGGTTGCCACCGAGCACGACGGAGTCGGGCGTCGCGCCGACCAGATCGGCGACCGCCAGTCGGGCCGCCTCAACGGCATTGGCCGCGCTCATCGATCGGGCCGAGCGCGACCCGGGCTGCGACGGTGCGCGTCGAAGGGTCGTGATGATGGCGCTGATGACCGACTCCGGTTGCAGCGCGCCGTAGCCGCCGTCGAGGTGCGTGACGCCGCCGCCGAGCGTCGGGTACAACCCGCGCACCCGAGCGACGTCGAACACCAACTCGCACCCCTCGATGGACAGCGAACCCCTCCCGGCGGCCGACGGAAGGCTAGGCCAGACTGGACGCATGACTGACTACAGCCAGGACGTTCCCGAGCAGGACGGGCGCGTCGAGACGCATAGCTTTACAGAATCCGGCGTCCCTGCCCAGACCGCGGACGCGAGCGTCGACGGCGACGGCCCGCTCGAGGACGCTAACGAGATTACGGGCATGGTCGAGCAGCCCGCCAAGGTCATGCGCATCGGCACGATGATCAAACAACTGCTCGAGGAGGTTCGCGCCGCTCCGCTGGACGAGGCCGGACGGCAGCGGCTGCGCGAGATACACGAGTCGTCCATCAAGGAACTCGAGCAGGGCCTGGCCCCGGAACTGCGGGACGAGCTCGAGCGGCTGACGCTCCCCTTCGGTGACGGCATCCCGTCCGAGGCCGAGCTGCGGATCGCCCAGGCCCAGCTGGTCGGCTGGCTGGAAGGTCTGTTCCACGGCATCCAGACCGCCCTGTTCGCGCAGCAGATGGCGGCCCGCCAGCAGCTGGAGGAGATGCGCCGCCGGGCGCTGCCCGGCCATGTCGAGATGCAGCCCGGTCAGGTGATCGTCGGACCCGGTGGGCAGATCATCGCCGGCCCGGGCGGCGCCTTCGGTCCCGGCGAGGGGAGCGGTACCGGCCAGTACCTCTAGCGACCGTCCGGCTTTGCACCCAAGATGTAGGTGAATCCGGGCCGAGACCGCCGTTGGAACCCACATCCTGGGTGCAAAGTCGGGTGTCAGCTCGGACGGACGAAGTCAGGCGACCTGGCCGGCGAGCACCCCGTCGATCAGGCTCGCCACGGCGTGCTCGTCGTTCGAGCCGAGGCGTTCGTCGGCGGCGGCCAGCACGGCCGGGTGGGCGTTGGCGACCGCGAACGACCGGCCGGCCCACTCGAGCATCGGCAGGTCGTTCGGCATATCGCCGACCGCGACGACCTCGTCGGGCGTGATGTGGTGCGAGGCGGCCACCTCGGCGAGCCCGCTCGCCTTCGTCACGCCCGGCGCCGCGATCTCGAGCAGCCCGATGCTCGACGAGTGGGTGACGGTCGCGCGCCCGGCGAGCAGGGTGGAGACCGCGTGCAGGAACTCGTCCGGGTCGATCTCGCGGTCCTTCGCCAGCAGCTTCACGCCCGGCCGTCCGATCACGTCGGCCAGCGGCCCGACGACCGGAGGGTCGATCGGATTGCCCTGCCGGTCGTGCGTCGGACTGATCTCCCAGTCGTGGCGGTACCCCGGTTCATGGCCGAAGTTGACGCCGTACTCGACGCCGAAGCGCACCCGCGGGAACGCGGCGCGCAGCTCGTCGGTGAGCGCCGCCAACAATGACGGGGTGAGCGGGTGTTCACGCAGCGTCCGCTCGGCGGCCAGGTCGTAGAGCACCGCGCCGTTGGACGCGACCGCGATGCCCGTGTGCCCGGTGGCGTCGCCGATCTCGGTGAGCCAGCGAACCGGCCGGCCGGTGACGAACACGACGAGCAGCCCGGCCGCCGCGGCGCGATCCAGTGCCGCCCGGTTCTCGGGTGAGACCAGCCCGTCGCTGCCCAGCAGCGTCCCGTCCAGGTCGGTGGCGAGGAGCTTGACCGTCACGTCGACCGCCGCGGTAACCGGGCGAACCTCACGGGACGAGCAGTTCGCGCCCGCCCAGCCACGGCCGGAGCGCGAGCGGGACGTACACCGAACCGTCCGGCTGCTGGTGATGGTCGAGCAGGCAGGCGATGGTGCGCGCGACCGCGCAGAGCGTCCCGTTGAGCGTGGCGACCGGCTCGGTTCCGGCGGCGCCGCGGGTGCGGATGTTCAAGCGGCGGGCCTGGAACGTCGTGCAGTTCGACGTGGACGTCAGCTCGCGGTAGGCGCCCTGCGACGGGAACCACGCCTCGATGTCGAACTTGCGGGCGGCCGACGAGCCGAGATCGCCGGCCGCGACGTCGATGACGCGGTAGGCCAGTTCGAGCTTGTCCATGAACATCCGCTCCCAGGCGAGCAGGCGCTGGTGCTCGTCCTCGGCCTCGTCGACGGGCACGTAGGAGAACATCTCGACCTTGTCGAACCAGTGGACGCGGATGATGCCGCGGGTGTCCTTGCCGTACGAACCGGCCTCGCGCCGGAAGCAGGACGAGAACCCCGCGTACCGCAACGGCAGCTCGGCGAGGATCTCGCCGGAGTGGTAGCCGGCCAGGGCCACCTCGCTCGTCCCGACCAGGTAGAGGTCCTCGTCGGCGAGTCGATAGACCTCGGACGAGTGCGCGCCCAGGAAACCGGTGCCTTCCATCGCCTCGGGCTTGACGAGCGCCGGCGCGATGATCGGCGTGAACCCGACCGTCCGGGCCTGCTCCATCGCCAGGTTGACGAGCGCGAACTCGAGCTCGGCGCCGATGCCGGTGAGGAAGTAGAAGCGGGCGCCGCTGACCTTCGCGCCGCGCTCGGTGTCGATCGCCTTGAGGGACGCGCCCAGCTCGACGTGGTCCTTCGGGTTGTCGACCGACGGGGGCGTGCCGACGTGCTCGAGGATCACGAAGTCGTCCTCGCCGCCGGGCGGGACGCCGTCGATCACCACGTTCGGAATTGCCAAGTGCGCTACGCGCAACGCCGCGTCGGCGTCGGCCTGATCGGTCTCGGCGGCGTTCACCTCGTCGGCCAGGTGGCCGAGTTTCGCCAGCAAATGCGGGCGATTCTCCGGCGTCGCCTTGGGCACCTCGCGGCCGAGCGACTTCTGCTCAGCCCGCAGGGTGTCGGCGCGCGTGACAGCTGACCGGCGGGCGTCGTCGGCGGCGAGCAGAGCATCGACGAGCGACTCGTCGGCACCCCGCAGCCGCTGGGAGGCGCGCACTCGGTCGGGGTCGTCACGCACGAGGCGAAGGTCGATCACACCTGAACGTTACCGGCGCGCGGTTCGGCGTTTTCGTGCGGCATTCTCAGGTCGGTCCTCCAGAATCCGTCCGTGCCCGGGATCTCGCGTTCGCGATTCGAAGTGCTCGTGGACGACGCCCTCGACACCATCCCGCAGTCGCTGCTCGACCTGCTCGACAACGTGGTCGTCCAGGTCGAGGACCGCGACCCGTCCGAGCCGGACCTGCTCGGGGTCTACCGCGGCACCGCGCTGACCGATCGCACCCGCGACTACACGTTCGAGCTGCCCGACACGATCACGATCTTCCGGCTGGCCCTGGTCGACTACTGCACCGACGAGGACGGGTCGCTCGACGAGGACGCGATCCGCGACGAGGTGGCGGTAACCGTCGTCCACGAGATCGGGCACCACTTCGGCATCGACGACGAGCGGCTGCACGAACTCGGGTGGGGCTGAGAGCCGGATAGGCTCGGTGGGTGGCCACCGACCGCGTCCCGATCAAGATGCTGCACGACCGGGTGCTCGTCCGGACGTCGCGCGAGGACGGTGAGCGCCGCTCGTCCGGCGGGATCCTGATCCCGGCCACCGCCCAGGTCGCCAAGCGGCTGATCTGGGCCGAGGTGCTGGCGATCGGTAACCACGTGCGGGCCGTCGAGGTCGGCGATCGCGTGCTGTTCAGCCCCGACGACCGCCACGAGGTCGAGATCGCGGGTGACGACTTCCTGCTGCTGCGCGAGCGTGACATCCACGCCGTGGCCGCCGAGCGCAACGACGCGAACACCGGCCTCTACCTCTAGCCGCCCCGCCGGCGTCGACGCTCAGCTGTGGCGACCGGACGGACCCGGGGCCGGTCAGCTGTGGCCGGTACGGCGGATCTGCTCGAGCCAGCCCCGCGAGCCGGCGAAGTCGCTGTCGGTGCGCCCGTGCGGGACGGGCGCCTGCCGGCCGTCGCGCCGTTCGTAGGAGCCGAGGTACCGGACGTCGGCGCACACCCGGTGCAGTGCCGCTACAGCGTCGCCGACCCGTTCGTCGTCGATGTGGCCTTCGCAGTCGATCGAGAAGCAGTACAGCCCGATGCGCGCTTTGATCGGCCGGGACTCGATGCGGGTCAGGTTGACGGCGCGCGTCGCGAATTCCGACAGGATCTCGAGCAGCGCGCCGGAGTGGTCTTCGCGCAGGTACGCGACCAGCGTCGTGCGGTCGTTGCCGGTGCGCGGCGGTGGCGGGGTCGGCCGGCGGAGCAGGACGAAGCGGGTGACGGCGCCGGTGTTGTCGGCGATGTCGTGCGCGAGCGCGTGCAGTCCGTAGAGCTCGCCGGCGACGGTCGGGGCAACGGCGGCGTCGTGCGCCCCTTCGCTCACCGACTGGGCGCCGCCGGCGGTCGAGCCGACGAGCGCGATGTCGACGCCGGGCAGGTTTTCGATCAACCAGCGGCGCACCTGCGCCTCGGCGTGCGGGTGCGTCGCGATCCCGCGGACGTCCGCGAGCGACGTCCCGGGCCGCACGAGCAGGTCGAAGATCACCGGCAGGTACGCCTCTTCGGTGATCACCAGTGGGTCGCCGCCGGCCAGCTCGTCGAGGGTCGCGGGGACGGCGCCCTCGACGGAGTTCTCGAGCGGGACGAGCGCCCCGTCGACATCGCCGGATCGCAGGGCGGCGACCGCGAGCGTCACGTTCGCCATCGGGACGTGCTCCGCGTCGCGGGCGGACGGCAGTGACCGCAGCGCCTCGTGGGCGAACGTCCCGGCCGGTCCCAGGAACGCCAGGCGGGCGGCGATGGTCACGGCAGCACAGCCTACGGGTGAGGGACGATCAGCTGGCTTTGCGCTGGATCTTGCGGGTCGCCGACCGCCCGCCGAGCGCGGCTTCGACGGCCGACCGCTCCTCGGGTGACAGCTCGTGCTCGCCGACGCCGCCGTGCACGCCCTTCGCGAACAGGCGGGTATCGGCCCGGCCGGCGAGCGCGCTGAGAGTCACTCCGTCGCCGCGATCGTCGAGCACCGCCAGGGCGAACGACAGGCGGCCGGCCATCTCGTCGAACGCGTCGAACCGGACGAGCGCCACGTTGCGCAGCCCGCGCAGCGCGTCGGCCTCGACCCGGTCGAGCTGCTCGGCCATGGAGGCCTGCGCCATGCGCAGGCTCTCGGCGGTCGCCGCGTCCGAACGGATCGAGTCGATGTCGCTGCGCAGGACCGCCATCTGCTCGGCGACGGCCGCGGTGAGCATGATGTGCCGCTCGGTCGCCTCGACCATCGTCTCGCGCTCGTCGCCGCCGGCGTTCAGGACGGCCGTGGCGCGGCGCAGACGGGCGAGCGTCCGCATCGCCAGGTAGGCCGCGACCAGCGCGAAGTACGCCAGGACGAGGGCCAACACGGCCGCAACGGTGAGCACGTTGTCGAGGTTAGGACGCGCTCGCCCGTGTATCCGGCAGACACGGCAGGATGGGAGTAGATGACTGGATTCCTCGCGTCCTTCGGTATCGCCTTCGGGGTGATCCTGCTTGTCGAACTGCCCGACAAGACCCTCGTCGCGACGCTGGTGCTCTCGACCCGCTACCGACCGCGCCCGGTGCTGGTCGGGGTGGCCGCGGCGTTCGCGATCCAGTGCACGATCGCCGTCGTGGCCGGAGGTTTGCTGCACCTGCTGCCGCACCGGGCCCTCGAGGGGGCGGTCGCGGCGCTCTTCGCGCTCGGCGCGTTCCTGCTGATCCGCGAGAGCTTCGCCGACGACGAGGACGTCGAGCTTGCCGAAGCGCGCGAGACGATGGCGAGTTGGCGGATCGCGCTGACCTCGTTCGGTGTGCTGTTCGCCGCTGAGTGGGGCGACGCCAGCCAGATCGCGACGGCCGGTCTGGTCGCCAGCCGCGGCTACCCGGTCGCGATCGGCGTCGGCGCGTGGGTGGCGCTGGTCGGGGTCGCGGCCATCGCGACCGTCGCCGGCAAGCTCATCGTCGCGAGGGTGCCGGTGCATGTCGTCCACCGGGTCGCGGGCGTGCTGTTCGCGGCTTTCGCGGTCGTGGCAGCAGTTGCCGCAATTCGCTGAGCAATCTGTTCAGCGTTTCAGCGCTTTTAGTGCACAGCTTGCGCACATTGGTCGGCGCACCAGCTAAGTGTTGTGAGGTAGTCCCGATCGGGGGACGGTAGGGGCCTGATCCCCGAAACCGAGGAGCCCGCGGTGACCACAATTTCGCTCACGCCCGAAGAACGGGACGCGCACCTGACGATCGAGCGGCTCAAGCAGCTCGTCGGCCTCGTCGACTACGACGAGGGCACCGACCCGTTCCCGGTCACCGCCATGGACGCGATCGTGATGGTGTCCGGGAACGCGACGCAGAGCGCGCACTTCTACCAGCACGCGTTCGGGATGACCCTCGTCGGCTACTCCGGGCCGGAGACCGGCAACCGTGACCACAAGGCATTCGTGCTGCGGTCGGGGTCGGCACGGTTCGTGATCATCGGGGCGGTCGCCTCCGACAGCCGCTACGTCGAGCACCATCGCATCCACGGGGACGGTGTCGTCGACCTCGCCCTCGAGGTACCGGACGTCGACAAGTGCATCGCCCACGCCCGGGCCTGCGGGGCCACGATCCTGGACGAGCCGCACGACATCGCGGACGAGCACGGCACCGTCCGGCTGGCCGCGATCGCCACCTACGGCCAGACCCGGCACACGCTGGTCGACCGGTCGCGTTACGACGGCGTCTACCTGCCCGGCTTCGTCGAGCGCACGTCCACGATGACCGCCCCGGACCGCCGCTTGTTCCAAGCTGTCGACCACTGCGTCGGCAACGTCGAGCTCGGACGCATGGACGAGTGGGTCGAGTTCTACAACCGGGTGATGGGCTTTGTGAACATGGCGGAGTTCGTCGGCGACGACATCGCCACCGAGTACTCGGCCTTGATGAGCAAGGTCGTCGCGAACGGCAACCATCGCGTCAAGTTCCCGCTGAACGAGCCGGCGCTCGGCAAGCGCAAGAGCCAGATCGACGAGTACCTCGAGTACTACGCGGGCCCCGGCTGCCAGCACATCGCGCTCGCCACCAACGACATCCTGCGCACGACCGACGAGATGCGGGCGCGCGGCGTCGAGTTCCTTTCGGCGCCCGACTCGTACTACGACGATCCCGAGCTACGGGCGCGGATCGGCGCGGTGCGGGTGTCGATCGACGAGCTGAAGGCGCGCGGCATCCTGGTCGATCGCGACGAGGACGGCTACCTGCTGCAGATCTTCACCGCGCCGGTCGGCGACCGTCCGACCGTGTTCTACGAACTGATCGAGCGACACGGATCCCTCGGTTTCGGCAAGGGAAACTTCAAGGCGTTGTTCGAGGCGATCGAGCGTGAACAAGAGCGTCGCGGCAATTTGTAGGCGGACGGCGGTCTCTAAGGTGATTGCGTGACCGTTCGATTCCGCGAGACCCTCGCGACCGTCCCGTCCTACGTACCTGGGCGCAGCGTGCCCGGCTCGATCAAGCTGGCGAGCAACGAGACGCCCTACCCGCCGCTGCCGCATGTCGTCGACCGCATCGCGGCGGCCGCGCAGGAGGTCAACCGCTACCCCGACAATTTCTCGCGGGATCTCACCGAGCGGCTCGCCGAGAAGTTCGGCGTTGCGGTCGATCGGGTCGGTGTCGGCTGCGGGTCGGTCTCGTTGTGCACGCAGCTCGTCCAGTCGGTGGCCGACCAGGGCGACGAGATCGTCTACGCGTGGCGCTCGTTCGAGGCTTACCCGATCATCGCCGCGGTGTCGGGCGCATCGAGTGTGCAGGTGCCGCTGCGCGATCACGTCCATCACCTCGACGCGATGATCGAACACATCACCGGCAAGACCCGGCTGATCTTCGTGTGCAACCCCAACAACCCGACCGGCACGGCGGTCTCTCGATCGGCGCTCGAGTCGTTCCTGCGCCGCGTCCCGTCCGACATCCTGGTCGTACTGGACGAGGCCTACCGCGAGTTCGTCACCGATTCCGACGTGCCGGACGGCACGACGTTCCTCGACGGCTACCCGAACCTGGTCGTGCTCCGCACGTTCTCGAAGGCGTACGGCCTGGCCGGGCTGCGGATCGGGTACGCCATCGCGTCCGACCCGGCGGTCATCACCGCCCTGCGCCAGACGCAGGTTCCCTTCGCGGTCACGTATGTGGGCCAGGCGGCCGCGCTGGCCAGCCTCGAGCCCGAAGCCGAGCGGCAGTTGCTGGCCCGGGTCACCGAGATCGTCGGCGAGCGGACACGCGTCGCGAACGGTCTGCGCGAGCTGGGCTACGAGGTCCCGCCGAGCGAGGCGAACTTCGTCTGGCTGCCCCTCGGTGCCGGCACGGTCGATTGGGCGCGCGGTTGTGAGGAGCGCAAGGTGATCGTGCGGCCGTTCGCGGGTTCGGGCGTCCGGGTCACCATCGGTACGACGTACGAGAACGACCAGTTGCTGGCAGCCGCGGCCGCCATGCGCGCCTGACCGACCGCCGCGCGCGCACGTGGCCGGGACTCGCCCTCCACCATGTGGTCCCGAACGGCCTGTGCAGCCACGGCGCCAGCGGCCCTGTTGCGCAGTCCGCAACGCGTTGCGAAATTGAAACGATCGGCTTCGGCCGCTGAATGGTCTGTCGGCCGTACCAAATCGGGACGGAACGCCCGCCGACACCGATAGTTCCGTCAACGTTTACTGGTTCGTTACCCAAGGGACTATTCCTGCGGGCGGCTTCAGTCCAGCCTGAACGTGTTCGGGCAGCCGCCCGGATCGAACGGGTGGATGGAGATGAACACGTGCGTCAACGCTGGATCGGAATCGGCGCGGCTGCAGTAGCCGCCAGCATTGCCATGGCGGGCTGCAGTAGCAGCGGAAGCTCGAGCAAGTCGTCCGGTACCTCATCGGCGTCGGGCGGATCGTCCAGCGCGCCGGTCGCGAAGACGACCGATGCCGCGCAGGCCCAGTCGGCCGCGGACCTCGGTGGCATGGACAAGTTGGTTGCCGACGCCAAGGCCGAGGGCACGCTCAACCTCATCGCGGTGCCGCGCACCTGGGCGGGCTACGGCGCCATCATCGACGCCTTCACCGCGAAGTACGGGATCAAGATCAATAGCGAGAACCCGGACGGGTCGAGCGGCGACGAGATCACGGCTGTCAAGTCGACCAAGGGTCAGGCCTCGGCGCCCGACGTCGTCGACGTCGGCAACTCGTACGCGGTCAGTGGTGCCCAGGAGGGTGACTTCGCCCCGTACAAGGTGGCGACCTGGAGCGACATCCCGGATGCGCAGAAGGACTCCGGAGGTCTGTGGTACTCCGACTACGGAGGCTATATCTCCATCGGGTGCAACGCGGCCAAGGCCGGCGGTACCTGCCCGAAGACCATCAAGGATCTCGACAACCCGGCCTACAAGGGCCTGGTCGCCCTGAACGGTGACCCGACGAGCGCCAACGCGGCGTTCGAGGCGGTCTGGGCCGCGGCCCTGGCCAACGGCGGTTCGGCGACGAACATCCAGCCGGGCATCGACTTCTTCCACAAGCTCAACTCCGAGGGCATCTTCAACAAGACCAAGGTCACGCCGGCCACGGTCGCCTCGGGTGAGACGCCGATCGTCCTCGACTGGGACTACCTGAACGTCGGCAACGCGGCGACGCTGCAGAGCCAGGGCATCACCTGGACGACGGCCGACCCGTCCGACGGTCTGGTCTCGGGCTACTACGCCCAGGCGGTCAGCATCAACGCCGCCCACCCGGCGGCCGCCCGTCTGTGGGAAGAGTTCCTCTACAGCCAGGCCGCCGATGGCGGGCAGAACGGCTGGCTGAAGGGCTTCGCCCGGCCGATCGAGCTGCCGGCGATGCAGAAGAACGGTTCGGCTGACGCCACGGCCCTCGCCGCGGTGCCGCCGGTGACCGACAACAACCCGTTCAACCCCACGCAGGACCAGGTCACCGCGGCCAAGGCCGTGGTCACCCAGAAGTGGGCAGCAGCGGTCGCATAGTGGCTGACACTCTCGCCGAGCCGCTGCCGGAGACCGGCGGCGTCACAGGCCAGGACGACAGCGGGGCCGGGTCCAAGACCCGGCCCCGCCGAGTCAGCCTCAGCGGGCTGGGGCTGGCCCCGTTCTTCCTGTACGTCCTGGTCTTCTTCCTGGTCCCGATCGGCTTCATCCTCTACAACGCCTTCCGCAAGACGACGCAGGGCAAGGCCGTCCGCAATCCGGTCACGCAGCAGTTCGTGCACAGCTCGCACACGAGCTACTCGATGGACAACATCTCGAACTCGCTCAAGGGCATCTACCGCACGTCGATGCTCAACAGCATCAAGCTGTCGATCGTCGTCGCCATCGTCGGTGCGATCGTCGGCATGCTGCTGGCCTACGCGGTGGTCAACAGCCGCAGCAGCATCTTGCGCCAGATCGTCACCGCGGCCGCCGCGGTTACCGCCAACTTCGGCGGTGTGCCGCTGGCCTTCTTGTTCATCGCGACGGTCGGTCCGAGCTCAGGCATCCTCACCGAGTTCCTGAAGGACCACTTCAGCATCTCGCTGCAGAGCGACCTGCATTTCCAGCTCACGACCGTTACCGGCATCGGGTTCGTGTATCTCTACTTCCTCATCCCGCTGATGGTGCTCGTCATGACCCCGGCGCTCGAGGGGCTCAAGCCGCAGTGGGCCGAGGCCGCCGAAAACCTCGGCGCCAACCGCTGGCACTACTGGCGCTACATCGCCGGGCCGGTGCTCGCGCCGAACTTCCTCGGCTCCGTGCTGCTGCTGTTCTGCTCGTCCTTCTCGGCCTACGCGACGGCGTACGCGCTGGTCGGCGCGTCGTTCCCGCTGGTGCCGACGCAGATCGACGCCGTCCTGAGCGGAAACGTCCTGTCCGGACAGGAGAATCTCGGTGCCGCGTTGGCCCTCGACATGATCGTCATCGTCCTGCCGTTGACCGTCGTCTACCAGTTGTTGCAGCGTCGCACGTCGCGGTGGCTGGCATGAGCGTGCACAGCTACGGCAGCGCGGCGACGCCCGAGTTGGTGCCGGCCGCGCCGGTCGACCGCCATGAACCCCGGCCGCGCCGGCGTCCGGCGTCGGGATCGGTAACCCGCTGGATCATTCTGACCGTCTGCGGGATCTACTTCATCGGCCCGCTGATCGCGACGATCAGCTTCACCCTGCAGGACGTCCACGGCGGCGTCACGCTCGGCGCGTACAAGGCGATCTTCAACAAGCCGCCGACCGGGCAGGTCGGATTCACGACCGCGCTGGTGTACTCGCTCGAGATCGCGGTCGCCACGATCATTCTGACCCTGGCACTCATGGTGCCGACGCAGCTGCTGCTGCATCTGCGGTTTCCCCGCGTGCGTCCGTTCGTCGAGGTGATCACCCTGCTGCCGCTGGTGTTCCCGCCGATCGTCCTGGTCGTCGGCGTCGAGGACACGTTCAATTGGGTCGGCAACAACAAGGGCAGCGGCCTGTACTCGCCAGTGACGTGGATCCGCGACCAGGCGGCATCCGCTGATCCTGCCGTTCCTGTACGTGATGCTCGCGATGCCGTTCGTCTACCGCTCGGTCGACGCCGGCATCCGCGCGATCGACGCCCGGATGCTGGTCGAGGCGTCGCGCAATCTCGGGCGCCGGTTGGCTGACCGTCCTCATGCGGGTGATCCTGCCGAGCCTGCGCACCGCGGTCCTGAACGCGGCGTTCCTGTGCTTCGCGCTCGTGATGGGTGAATACACGATCTCGTCGATCCTGCTCTACATCAAGCCGTTCCCCGTCTGGCTGTACCAACTGCCGACGACTTCGGGCCACGTCCAGGCGGCCGTCTCGGTGTTCAGCCTGCTGCTCGTCGAGGTCCTGCTCCTGCTGATCGGCGTGCTCAACTGGCGCCGCGCCACTGAGAAGAAGGGCTGATCGTTGTCTGCCGTTGAAGCTGCTCCGGCTCGGACCGGCACCACGGTCGAATACCGCGATGTGCGCCGGGTGTTCGGCTCGATGTCGGCGCTCGCCGGCCTGAACCTGCGCATCGAGCCCGGTGAGCTGTTGGCCCTGCTCGGTCCGTCTGGCTGCGGCAAGACCACCGCGTTGCGACTGCTCGCCGGCTTCGACCAGCCGACGTCCGGCGCGGTTCTCGTCGACGGCCAGGACGTCTCGCGCATGCCCGCGAACAAGCGCGACATGGGCATGGTCTTCCAGTCCTACAGCCTGTTCCCCACGATGAGCGCCCAGGACAACGTCGCGTTCGGGCTGCGGATGCGCGGGCAGTCGGGCGGAGCGCGGCGCAACCGGGCCGTCGAGCTGCTCGAACTGGTCGGTCTTGGCGAGCACGTCAAGAAGTACCCGCACCAGATGTCGGGCGGCCAGCAGCAGCGGGTCGCGCTGGCCCGGGCGCTCGCCATCGCGCCGCGCGTGCTGCTGCTGGACGAGCCGCTGTCCGCGCTCGACGCGAAGGTGCGCGAGCAGTTGCGCGACGAGATCCGCCGCATCCAGCTCGAGCTCGGCGTCACGACGGTCTTCGTCACGCACGACCAGGAAGAAGCGCTGTCGATGGCCGACCGCGTCGGCGTGATGCGCGCCGGGCAGCTCGAGCAGTGCGCCGCCCCGGCCGAGCTCTACGACCGTCCGGCCACGCCGTTCGTCGCCGAGTTCGTCGGCTCGATGAACCGGCTCGCACGCCGTCGCCGAGGCCGACGGCCAGGTGCGCATCGGTCGGCAGCTGCTGCCCGCCGACGGTCGGATCCCGGCCAGCGGCACGCCGGTGACCGTGCTCGTCCGCCCGGAGGCATTGGTCGTCGACACCGACGAGGCCGGCGACACGGTCGTCGTCGTGGCCGACCTTCCGCGGCGCGACGACCCGGCTTGCGCCTGCTGCGCAGCGACGGCGTCGAGCTGCTCGGCCGACGTCGCGTCGCACCGGGCCGGGGAGTTGACCCCTGGCACGCGCGTGTCGCGTCGGACTGCTCAACCGGCCTGTCCTGCTCGCGAACAGTGACGACTGACCGCAGCGCGCTGCACGGCGGCGCCGGCCGGTGCCGGTCGGATACCGCCGGCTCGCGCCCGGACCGGGCGAGCCGCACGTGCTGCGCACCGATCTCGTGCGCCGCGTCGCCCGATTCGCCGTCGAGCTCGCCGTCGTCGAGGTGCTGCTGACCGTCGCGCACCTGTCCGACCTGCACGTGTGCGACGCGCAATCGCCGGCGCGCGTCGAGTTCCTCGACCGGTGGGCCGACCCCGACTCACCCGTCGCTCGAACAGCTCGGCGAGGTCGGCACGTACCGCGCGCACGAGATGCTGACCACGCAGGTCGTCGAGGCGTGCGTGCGCGCGGTGAACGCGGTGCCGGTCGGCCCGGTCGGCGGGCGCGCCGATCGACTTCGCGATCTCGACCGGCGACAACACCGACAACGCGCAGACGAACGAGCTGGGCTGGTACCTCGCCCTGCTCGAGGGTGGACGGGTGCACCCGGACTCCGGCGACCCGACCGCTACGAGGGCGTTGCCGACGACGAGGTCGACGACGAGCGGTTCTGGCACCCGTCCGCGGTCGCTCCCGGATCGGCCGCGGTCGCGAGTACGGCTTCCCGACCGTGCCGGGACTGCTCGACGCGGCCCGACGCCCGTTCGAGGCCACGGGGCTCGCGGTGCCGTGGTTGGCGCGTGCACGGCAACCACGACCGCTGCATCCAGGGCACCGTGCCGGGCGTCGACGCGCTCGCCGCCGCGGCCGTCGGCGGCTACAAGGCGATCGGCGCTGCCGGACGGGCTGGGGCGCCGAAGAGGCGCTCGACCTGCTGGCCGGCTTCGAGGCCTGCGATCCGGCCGCGCTCGACGCGATCCTGCAGGCCGCGGATGCGCCCGGTCACCGCCGATCGCGGCGCGGCGGATCACCACGCGCGGGCGAGTTCGTCGACGCCCACTTCGCGGCCGCGCGCCCGCCCGCCCGGCCACGGCTTCACGGTCGATCGCTGCCGTACTACCGCTACGACCACGGCGCGGTCACGCTGCTCGTGCTGGACACGGTCGACCAGTACGGCGGCTGGGAGGGCTCGCTCGATCGTCGCGCAGTTCGACTGGCTGGCGCCGAGCTCGCCGCGGCCGACGCCGATCAGCGGTACGTCGTGCTGGCCAGCCACCATCCGCTCGAGACGCTGATCAACGCCGACGCGGGCGACGACCGCGTGCTCGGCGACGAGTGTCGCGCCGTGCTGGCCGGGCATCCGTGCGTCGTGCTGTGGCTGAACGGGCACACGCACGAGACGGCGGTCGCGCGCGCGCGGCACGTACTGGCAGGTCGTCGCGCCGTCGCTGATCGACTGGCCGCAGCAGGCCCGCATCGTCGAGCTGCTGCGCGGCCGACGGCGAGCTGCGGATCGCGGCGACGATGCTCGACCACGCCGGCGAGGCGCCGTGGGACGGGCTCGACCGACTCGATCGAGGCGCTGGCCGGCCTGTCGCGCGAGCTGGCCGCCAACGACTGGCAGTGGCGCTCAGCGCCCGCTCGAACAGCACCCGCGCGCCGGGCGCGTCGACGACCGCAACGTCGTGCTGCCGCTCGCCGATCCCTGGGCCTGAGCGCCGCGCGTCGCGCTGGATCTTGCGGCGTTGTCGGGGCGGGGCCCCGCAAGCGCATCAGGATCCCGCAGGCGTCTCGTCGACAGTGGCGGCCAGCACGGGCCGAGCCGGACGACGGCGCAGCAAGACCAGCGCCCCGGCGCCGACCAGGACGGCGAGCAGCAGGAACGGCAGGGTCGCGCCGAGGGCGGTGGCCAGGTGGCCGGCGGCGTTGCTGAACGCGTGCCAGCCGTGCCGCAGTCCGCTCACGAAGCCGGACGGCCCGCTGTGGTGGACGACGGCTGGCGTCGGTGCCGGCTCGGTGAGGTGCAGCGTGATCGTCGCGGCGGCGGTCTGACCGGCGAGTGCGCGCTGCTGCGCCTCGAGCGATTCGAGATCGGCCTCGCGTTGCGACAGCTCGTTCTCGAGCGCGACGAGATCGGTGACGGTGGCCGCCTTCGCGAACAGTTCCTGAAGGCGGGCGATGCTGGCCTGGGCGCTGGTGACCCGGGAATTCACGTCCGGACGTCGCCCGTGACGTCCTTCGTCGACAGCTGGCGGTCCTGCTCGTGGCCGAAGCGCGTCGAGCTGGGTCAGGGCCGATTCGAGCGAATCCTGCGGCACGCTGATGAGGATGTCGGCGGTGTGCTGCGTCCCGTCGTCACGGGTGTCGCCGGTCACTGTGCCGCCGAGCGCGGCAGCGATCCGCACCGCACTGGCCGCCGCGCCCGGCACGTCCTTCACCGACACGGTCAGCTCGGCGCTCACGATCAGCTGCCGCCCGACCTGGACGGACGTCAGGCCGGTGGACGACCCCGCTGTCGACCCGGCCGACGAACCGCCGGCCGCCGACTGGGCGTCCTGCGGCGCGATCGCCGCCGAGCTCGCCGCCCCGTTCGCGACGAACTGCGACGACGCGCTCGACCGGCCGGCGCCGCCGGTGCACGCTGCCACCACGGCGAGCGTCGCGACCGCCAGCGTTGCCGTAGCGATCAGTCGGGGTTTGCGGGCGAAATTCATGGCGATCTCCTCGCGGTCGTCAGGTCCGTCCACTTCTGAACGGAGCCCGACGGACGCGGCGTTGTGCGGGCGCAGATCACGACTTGATAGCGGCCCCGGCCGTTCGCCGGTGGTCGAGGCGATTGCCGACGAGCCAGAACACCCAGCCCACGAGCGCGACCAGGCCGAGGCTGATGAGCCGGTAGACGATCACGCCGGCGGTCGCGGTATCGGCGGTGAAGCCACCGCGCGTCAGGGTCAGGACGAGTGCCGCGTCGACGACGCCGAGGCCGCCCGGCAGCAGCGGCACGTTCGCGGCCGCCTTGCCGGCCGCATACACGACGAGGGCGAGTTCGAAGCCAGGACCGGACGCGCCGACCGCGTGACAGGCGAACACCAGGCACAGCAGGTCATAGCCCCAGTTCAGCGTCGCGTAGAGCAGGCCGATCAGCCAGTCGCGCCGGGACGCCTTGATCAGGCTCAACTGCGTGACGATCTCGCGCATCCGCTGCGTCCCGGCCTCGGCCGGACGGTGGCGCGTGCGATTGACCAGCCGCATCGTCCGCCGGCCCATCCGCAACATCATGTCCGGACGGCGCAGCAGCGCCCGGGCGAGGAACAGCGCGGCCACGGCGAGCACCGTCTCGGCGGCGACCTCGATCGCGTCGCCCGTGCCTGATCGCGCGAATGTCGCGCCGAGGACGATGATCACGGCGAGCGTCAGCGAGCTGAGCACACCCGACGACACCAGACCGACGCTGGCGACCGGGCCGTTCACTCCCCAGGCGCGCAGCTTGCGGAACGTGTACGTCGACGACATCACCGGGCCGCCGGGCAACGTCACGCTCATGGCGTTGGCGGCGTACGTCACCGCCATCATCTGGCCCAGTTTGATCTTGACGTCACCGGGGAGCATCCGGCGTTGCAGGCGGGCGAACACGCCCATGGACGCAGCCTGCGCGGCGAGCGCCAGAACAAGAAAGCCCCAACTCGGATGGATGATCAGGTGCCAGGCGTGCTTGACGTACGGCGCGACCAGGACGATCTCGACGGCCAGCATCGCGACGATCGAGATGGCCGCGATCCAGGCCAGCCAGCGCCGGCGACGGCTGTTGCGGTGGTCGGTGGCGATCTCGACCTCGGCGACGATGACGGGCTCACCGTCCAGCTCGTCGAGTCGCTCCGGGGTCGGCCCGGCGCCGTCCACGCCTATCCGATCAAGCCGACGCACCGGCCGCGTCGCGCACTGCGGCGGCCACCGCACTTCGGCACCTCGGGGTCGAAGACGACTGGGCACGATGTAGGTGGCGTTGAGCTGCTCGTCGCTGACGCAGTGCGCCAGCGCCGTCGGCGGCCCGCAGCAGCATCTCGGTGCGTGACCTCCCTGGCCCGGGCGTCCAGCAGGCCCCGGAACACGCCGGGGAAGGCCAGCACGTTGTTGATCTGGTTGGGGTAGTCGCTGCGCCCGGTGGCCACGATCGCGGCCAGCTGTTGGGCCGCGTCCACGTCGACCTCGGGATCGGGGTTGGCCAGCGCGAAGACCACCGGGATCGGGGCCATGTCGGCGATCCACTCGGCGGGCAGCACCCCGGGCGCGCTCACCCCGATGAACACGTCGGCGCCGCGCAGCGCGTCGTGCAGGTCGCCGGTCACCCCGGCCGGGTTGGTCCGCTCGGCCAGCGATCGCTTCGACGGGTTGAGCGACGGTCGTCGGCGGGCGCGAGGATGCCCTCGCGGTCCCAGACCAGGACGTTGCGGACGCCGGCCGCCATGCAGCAGCGTCGACGATCGCGGTGCCGGCCGCGCCGCCGCCGGCCACCACGAGCCGGGCGGATGACAGCGCCTTGCGCACGCAGCGCAGCGCGTTGGTCAGCGCGGCCAGCACGACGATGGCGGTGCCGTGCTGGTCGTCGTGGAACACCGGGATGTCGAGCTCGTCGCGCAGCCGGCGCTCGATCTCGAAGCAGCGCGGCGCCGAGATGTCCTCGAGGTTGATGCCGCCGAAGCCGGGCGAGATGCCTTTGACGATACGGACGATCTCGTCGGTGTCCTGGGTGTCCAGGCAGATCGGCCAGGCGTCGATGCCGGCGAACCGCTTGAACAGCGCGGCCTTGCCCTCCATCACCGGCAGCGCCGCGCCGGGGCCGATGTTGCCGAGCCCGAGCACCGCCGAACCGTCGGTGACCACCGCCACGCAGTTGCCCTTGATCGTCAGCCGCGAGACGTCCTCCGGGTTCGCGGCCAGCGCCAGCGACACCCGTCCGACGCCCGGCGTGTAGGCCATCGACAGGTCGTCGCGGGTCTTGAGCGGCACCTTCGATTCGACCGAGATCTTGCCGCCGAGGTGCAGCAGGAACGTCCGATCGCTGACCCGGTGGACCGTCGATGCCGTCGACGGCCCGCAACGCGGCGACGATCTCCTCGGCGTGCTCGCCGTTGATGGCCGAGCAGGTGACGTCGATCGTGATCCGGTCGTGACCGCGACTCGCTCACGTCGATGGCGGTGACCAGTCCGCCCGCCGCACCCACGGCCGTCGCGAGCAACCCCACGACGGACGAACTCGGTTCGGCGTACAGCCGGACGGTGATCGCGTACGACGCACTGGTCGGAAGCGGGCGGGCATGCGCGGAATCGACGAGGCTCACCTCTCCATCGTCCCACCGTGGTCATCGGGGCTCGGCAGCGCTCAGCGCCGCCGGAGATTTCGTCAACCCCTGCGGTTCCGCGGACCGCCGATGGTGCGAGGATGGCCTGATCCCTAACGTCACAACGAGGTGACCTGACAGTGTCCGAGGTCGGCGTGTCCGAAACGTCCACCGGCGGTGACGCCCATGCGGGCGTCGACACCGATGTATTCCTGCGCCGCTACCTGACTCACGCGGCGAGCCAGCTGCCCGGGCGCACGCCCAGCGCCTTGCGCGAGATCGCCTTCGAGCACCTGAAGCTCGGACGCGACCGCCTACCGAGCCGGATCCTGATCGCCGCGCGCGACCTCGACGGTGAAACGACGGCGATCGACGTCGTGACGACCGACGCCCCGTACCTGATCGACTCGCTGCGCGCCGAGCTCGACCGGGCGATGTACCGGGTCGCCGACATCCTGCATCCGCAGCTCGTCGTCGACCGCGATGTCGAGGGCGCGCTGGTCGCCGTCCTCAACCTCGAGGACAACGCCGAGGTGCCCGCCGATGCCCAGGCCGAGGCATGGATCCACGTCGAACTCGACCTCGTCCCGCCGGAGGAAATCGACGCGCTGGTGGCCGACCTCACCCGCGTGTTGACCGACGTGCACCACGCCGTGGACGACGCGCCGGCGATGTACGACCTGATCCGCCGCCTGGCCGACGAACTCGAACACGACCCGGGGCAGTTCGACCGCGAGACGAGCGTCGAGGCGGGCGCGTTGTTGCGCTGGCTGGCCGACGGCAACTTCATGATCCTCGGCCACGCGTCGTACTCGGCGAACGAATTGGCCACGCCCGCACGCGACGCGCAGTCCGATGCCCGCGGCGTCCTGCGCGGCGCCGCCGCCGTGAGCCCGCTCGAATTGCTGCCGGCGTTCCGCAGCGGCGCGCCGCTCGTGATCTTCAAGTCACCGCTGGTGTCGACGGTGCGCCGCTCCGCGCGCTACGACTGCGTCACCGTGATCACGCCCGGCGCCGGCGGCGAGATGCAGCGCATCCACGTGTTCCTCGGCCTGATCCAGCCGGCCGACGACAGCAACGTGCAGCGCGTCCCGGTCGTGCGGCGGCGGATCGCCGAGGTCCTGCTGCGCAGCGATGTGCGGGCGAACAGCCACACGGGCCGGCAGCTGCTCGCCGCGCTGCGCACCCTGCCCCGCGACGAGCTGCTCGAAGCGCCGACCGGCGACCTGCTGCGGCTGGCCCCGCTGGTCGTCGACCGGGCCGAGCACGGCTCGGTCGGCGTCTTCGCGCGCGTCCACCTCAATCGGGACTTCGTCACCGTCCTCGTGTTCTTCCCGGCCGAGCGGTTCGGTCCCGAGACGCGGCGCAAGGTCCGCGAGACGATCACGCGGCACTGGCCCGGCGAGCTCGTCGCCCGTGACGACCGAATCGTCGAGCTGGGGCTGGCCCGCATGCAGTTCCTGATCGCGCTGCGGCCGGGTCTGCCGGTTCCCGACGTCGATCGCCGCGAGGTCGAGTCCGAAGTTGCGGCGGTGACCCGTCGCTGGAGCGACGACCTCGCCGATCTCATCGCGTTGGCCAGCGGCTCCGAGGACGAGTCCGGCCGCCGGCTCAGGCGCTACACCGGCGCGTTTCCCGAGGCCTACAAAGAGGATTTCAGCGCCGCGACGGCCGTCCAGGACATCGCCCGGCTCGAGACCATCCCGGACGAGGACGGCCTGGCGTTCGCCGTCTACACACCGGGCGCCGACGACGGCGCCGACCGACGGTTGAAGGTCTACCGCACCGGCCAGTCGCTGTCGCTCGCCCGGGCGCTGCCGATCTTCGTCCAGATGGGCATCGAGGTCCTCGACGAGCGCCCGTACGAGATCAACCGGCCGGACGGCACGATCACCTGGATCTACGACTTCGGCCTGCGGCTGCCCGCGAACGTCAATCTGGACGCCGAGCGCACCGAGCCGTTCGTCGAGGCGCTGCGGCGGCTCTGGCGCGGCGAGATCGAGCAGGACGGCTTCAACGCCCTCGTCACCCGCGCCGGGCTGACCTGGTGGCAGGCCAACGTGCTGCGCGCGTACGCGAAGTACCTGCGGCAGGCCGGCACGACGTACAGCCAGGGCTACATCGAGCAGGCTCTCGTCGAGAACTCCGGCATCGCAACGAAGCTGGTCGCCCTTTTCGAGGCGCGCTTCGACCCCGAGCGGGCCGGCGAGCCGCAGCTGGCCGAGGACGGCGAGTCGAGCCACGCCCAGTCGATCGAGGCCGACCTCGTCGACGTCGCGAGCCTCGACCAGGACCGCATCCTGCGCTCGATGCTCGGCCTGATCACCGCGACGCTGCGCACCAACGCCTACCGCCAGCGCGACGAGAACGGCACGCCGACGTCCACCGTTCTGGCCATGAAGCTCGACCCGCGGCTGGTGCGCGACCTCCCCGCCCCGCGCCCCCGGTTCGAGATCTGGGTGCACTCACCGCGCGTCGAAGGCGTCCATCTGCGCTTCGGTCCAGTGGCGCGCGGCGGCCTGCGTTGGTCCGACCGGCGCGAGGACTTCCGTACCGAGGTCCTCGGCTTGGTGAAGGCGCAGATGGTGAAGAACGCCGTCATCGTGCCGGTCGGCGCGAAGGGCGGATTCGTCGCCAAGCAGCTGCCCGATCCGTCCGTCGATCGCGACGCGTGGCTGGCCGAGGGCATCGCCTGCTACCGCACGTTCATCGCCTGCCTGCTCGATCTCACCGACAACTACGCCCCGGACGGCTCGGTCGTGCCGCCGCCTGACACCCGCCGCTACGACGGCGACGACCCGTACCTCGTCGTCGCGGCCGACAAGGGGACGGCGACGTTCAGCGACATCGCGAACGGTATTGCGATCGACTACGGCTTCTGGCTCGGCGACGCGTTCGCGTCGGGCGGGTCGGTGGGCTACGACCACAAGGCGATGGGGATCACCGCCAAGGGCGCGTGGGAGTCGGTCAAGTACCACTTCCGCGAGCTCAACCTCGACACGCAGACGCAGGACTTCACCGTCGTCGGCATCGGCGACATGTCCGGGGACGTGTTCGGCAACGGGATGCTGCTGTCCGAGCACATCCGGCTCGTGGCCGCGTTCGACCACCGGCACATCTTCCTCGACCCGGATCCGGACGCGGCCCGTTCGTTCGCGGAGCGCCGCCGACTGTTCGAGTTGCCGCGGTCGTCGTGGGCCGACTACGACGCGTCGCTGCTATCGGCCGGTGGCGGGATCTATCCCCGGGCGGCGAAGTCGATCCCGATCAGCACCGAGGTGGCGGTCCGCCTCGATCTGGCGCCCGGGACGACGTCCATGACGCCCGTCGAGTTGATGCACGCGATCCTCATCGCCCCCGTCGACCTGCTCTGGAACGGCGGCATCGGGACGTACGTGAAGGCCTCGTCCGAACCCCAGTCGGCGGCCGGCGACAAGGCCAACGACGGGCTGCGCGCGGACGGGTCGCAGCTGCGCTGCCGGGTCGTCGGTGAGGGCGGCAACCTCGGCCTGACCCAGCTCGGGCGCATCGAATTCGCGCGGGCGGGCGGCCACATCAACACCGACGCGATCGACAACTCGGCCGGCGTCGACACGTCCGACCACGAGGTCAACATCAAGATCCTGCTCGACCGCGCGGTGGCCACCGGTGCGATCGACGAGGCCGAGCGCAACACGTCATTGGCCGCGGTCACCGACGACGTCGCCGCCCTGGTGCTGCGCGACAACTACGAGCAGAACGTCCTGCTCGGCATGGCCCGCCGCAACAGCACCGCGATGATCACCGTCGGCGGACGGGTGATCCGCGCGCTCGAGGCGGCCGGCGAGCTCGACCGGACGATCGAGTTCCTGCCGTCCGATCGCGAGATCGCCGGGCGCGAGGCGAACGGCGAAGGATTCAGCTCGCCCGAACAGGCGGTGATGGCCGCGTACGTGAAGATCACCCTGACCGCGCACATCACCGACTCGACGCTGCCCGACGAACCATGGTTCCAACGGGTGCTGCGCGGCTACTTCCCGCGGCCGATCGCCGAGCGGTTCCCCGACGGTTTGCCGACCCACCCCCTGCACCGCGAGATCATCAGCACCTGCGTCGTCAACGACCTGGTCAACCGGGCCGGGATCAGCTTCGTCCACCGGGTGATCGAGGAGACGGGGGTCGACACCGGTCAGGTCGACCCGGGCCTATTCGATCACCCGCGAGGTGTTCGCGCTCGAGTCGCTGTGGGCCGACATCGAGGCGCTCGACAACCAGGTGCCGACCGGCGCGCAGTACGCGGCCTATCAGGAGATCCGACGGCTGCTCGACCGCGTCGCCCGCTGGCTGGTCGACGTCCGGTTCCCGATCACCGACGTCGCCGCGGAGGTGGCCCGCTTCGGGGATACCGTCCAGACCCTGTCGCCGAAGGTGACCGACCTGCTCTGCGGGGTCGAGCGCGAGACGCTCTACTCCGAGGTCGACCGGCTCGTCGCGCTCGGGTTGCCGCGCGATCTGTCGCTGCGGATCAGCGAGCTGCTCAACGCGTTCCTCCTGCTCGACGTCGTCGAGATCGCGGCGGCCGGCAACCGGCCGGCCGAGGAGGTCGCCGAGCTGCACTTCGCGCTGTCCGAGCGCTTCAGCGTCGACCACATGCTCACCAAGGTCACGCAGCTACCGCGCACCGACCGGTGGACGGCGCTGGCCCGCGCCGCCCTCCGGCACGACGTGTACGCGGCGCTGTCGGCGATCACGTCCGCCGTGCTGCGGTCGACCGACCAAAGTCTGCCCGGGGTCGAGCGCATGCGGGTCTGGGAGGAGCGCAACAGCGAACGGGTCGACCGGGCCCGGGCGACGCTTGCCGAGGCATTGGGACGCGAGACCGTCGACCTGGCGACGCTGTCGGTTGCCCTCCGGGTGATGCGCAGTCTGCCGAGCTGACGTCGCTTCCGGCGGCGCAGCCTGATAGGCGCTGCACCGCCGCCGAAAGCGTCGTCAGGTCGTGAGGGGCAGGCTGGCCCAGACCGTCGTGCGACCGTCCGCCTCGTCGACACCCCAACCGCTCGACAGCGTGTCGACGATCGACAGCCCGCGCCCGGACGACTGCTCGGGGCCGGCGTGCACGAGGGTCGGATGCCGGGTGCCGCCGCCGCCTCGGTGATTCGTATCGTCACCGTGCCGTTGGCGAATTCCCAGGCTACGGCGACATCGCCGGCCAGGGCGGTGCCGTGGCGGATCGCGTTCGCGACGAGCTCGGTCACAACGATCTTGGCGTCGTCGATCACGGCGTCCGCGGCGCCCGCGGCGGTCAGTTCGGCGGCGAGTCGCTGCCGGACCAGCGCAGCACTCGCCGCGGTGTGCGGCACGAAGAAGCGGGTCACTAGGTCACATCAGCTCCGGGTTGAGCAGCTCCGAGTTTTGCGCGGCGCGTCGCTGGCCTACCCGTATCGGTTCGGATCGAAACACCCGGTTCATCATGGTCGTCCGAGCGCGGCGACGACATCGGCGGGCCGGTTCGTGATGACGGCGTCCACGCCGAGCCCGATGACGTACTCGACATCGGCGGGCTCGTCCACCGTCCACACGTAGACCCGCTTGCCGCGGGCGTGGAACTTCTCGACCAGCTCCGGTTCGGCCCGGACGAGGTGCAGTCCGGGGCCGGCGATTCCGACGCCCGGCGGGAGCAGCGTCAGTCCCGGCAGCATCCGCTCGAGCAGCAGCACTATCGGCAGATCCGGCGCCAGCAGCCGAACCCGCCGCACCGCGGTGGCCGCGAAGCTCATCACGGTGATCCGGGCGGCGTCGTCGGCCCGGTGATGGCGGGATGTGAGCGGGCCCGGCCGCCCCGACCAGCCGAACCGGGTCAGCATCCGCACGAGTTCGGTCTCGACGAGTCCGCCGTAGCGGGTCGGATGCTTGGTCTCGATCAGCAGCCGGACCTCGCGCTCGGTGTCGTGGACAAGCTGCAGCAGTGTGTCGAGCTTCAGGACGTGGCCCTCGGGTTCGAGGCGGTCGGGGGCGACGTCGGCGAGGTACGGATCGCTGCCGATCAGCTCGTCGGCCGAGGTCGGCAGGCGATCGTGCCAGGACGCGAAGTTCAGCCGCTGCAGGTGGTCGAGGTCGTATTCGCTCACGGCGCCGCGCCCGTCGGAGGTCCGTTCGACGGTTCGGTCGTGGACGCAGACGAGGTGGCCGTCGCGGGTCAACCGCACATCGCACTCGAGTGCGTCGGCGCCCGAATCGATCGCGGCGACGTACGCGGCCAGGGTGTGTTCAGCGACGTCGAACGAGGCGCCCCGATGCGCGACGACGAGCGGTCGCGCGGGCGCGGAGAGCGGTTCGGGTCGTGGCTTCATGGACCAGGCGGCCTTCTTGGCCGGACCGGACGATGTCGTCACGATGACATCGTCCGGCAGCGATCACGCAGACGTCGATGGCGCGCCGGGCGAGGTGACGATGGGGCGACCGGCCGCCGCCCAGGCCTGCATCCCGCCGGCCAGATTGCGTGCGTTGTACCCCTGTTGGACGAGCCAGGCCGTGACCTGCGCAGAGCGTCCGCCGACGGCGCACACGACGACGATCGGCGCCTCCGGTACGAGGTCGCCGGGGTCGTGGGCGAGCGTGGCCGGCACCGAGAACATCGGGATGTGCCGAGCTCCCTCGATGTGGCCGTCGTCCCACTCGTGATCCTCGCGGACATCGAGCAGGACGGAGTCGGTGTCGACTTCGGCGACGGTCACGGTCGGAACATCAGAAGGACTCACGACAACATTGTGCCCGGCGGTCAGCAACATTGTGCCCGGCGGTCAGCAACATTGTGCCCGGCGGTCAGCAACATTGTGCCCGGGCGTCAGCGCAGCAGGCGCGACAGGCGGCGGTCGGCGAGCTCGCGGCCCTCGGTCTGGCAGGTCGGGCAGTACTGGAAGGACTTGTCGGCGAACGACACCTCGCGCACTGTGTCGCCACAGACCGGGCAGGGCAGGCCTGTGCGGCCGTGGACGGTCAGCCCGCTGCGCTTCTCGCCTTTGAGCGTCGCCGCCTTCTGACCGACCGAGCGTTGCACGGCGTCGGTGAGCACCGACTGCATCGCCGACTGCAGCCGGGCCAGATCGTCGTCGGTGAGCTTCCCGGCCAGGCGAAACGGCGAGAGGTGCGCGGCGTGCAGGATCTCGTCGGAGTAGGCGTTGCCGATCCCGGCGATGACGCTCTGGTCGGTGAGGACGCCCTTGATCTGACCGCGGTGCGGTCGCAGCACCTCGGCGAGCTCGTTGACGTCGAGGGCCAGCGCGTCGGGCCCGAGGCGCGCGATGCCGGGAACCTCGAGCGGATCGCGGACGAGGTAGACGGCCAGCCGCTTCTGGGTTCCGGCCTCGGTCAGGTCGAAGCCGCTGACCGGGCCGTCGTCGAATTCCGGCGCGAGGTGCAGCCGCAACGCCAACGGCCCCTTGCCGGGCCGCGGCGGCGCGGGCGCGAGCTGCTCGCGCCACTGCAGCCAGCCGGCCCGGGCCAGGTGGACGACGAGGTGCAGGCCGTCAACGTCGATGTCGAGGAACTTGCCGTGCCGCGAGGCGCCGGTCACGGGGCTGCCGTACATCGCGGACAGTGGCGGGTCGAACGTCTTGACGGCGTTGATCGCGGCAACGTCGGCGCGTGTCACAACCCGGCCGGTTGCCCGCTCGCGCAGGAAGGCGGCCAGCGCCTCGACCTCGGGTAGCTCAGGCACGCCTCAAGCGTAATGGCGAAATGCCCCACTCGGTTATGCTGCGGGCGTGGCCTCTCGGGGGAGAGCGCGCTGGAAGATGTGCGCCCTGGCCGCCGTCCCGGTGCTTTTCGTCGCCTGGCTGGCGGCGTGTTTCGTCGTGCTCGTCGCGCCCTCGCTCGATCGCCCGACGAAGGCGGATGCGGTCTTCGTCCTCGGGCCCACCGACGCGGACGGACGACTGGACACCGCCCGGAACCTGATGAACCGAGGGCTCAGCGCCAACCTCGTCCTGTCGGTCAGCGTCTACCTGACGCCGGCCGAACGAGAGCTCTGCGACGGCAGATCCGGGTTGCCGGGCACCGTGACCTGTTTCAATCCGACGCCGGCGACCACGCGGGGCGAGGCCCAGGAGATCCGCGACATGACCGCCCAGCACGGCTGGAAGAAGGTCATCGTCATTACGTCGCGCTATCACATCACCCGGGCCCGCGTGCTGATCGACCGTTGCTACAGCGGATCACTAGAGATGGTCGAGTCGGCCTCGTCGCCGTCACTCGCCGAGTGGGCCTACCAGTTCGCATACCAGACCGGCGGCTTCATGAAGGTCTTCGCGCGATCGAGCTGCTGAGTCGGCCGGGCGCGTAATCTGAGCGGCATGACGCAGTGGGGTCTCGATGCCCTCTTCAACCCGTCCAAGCGGCACATGGACGAGGAGAAGCGTCGCCTGCAATCCACCCGTGAGGAGATCGGTGACGCCTCGGGCGGCAAGCGGATCGACCTCGAATCGGGGAAGGTCGTGATCCGCCGCTCGGCGAAACCCGGCGATGCCGACGGCGTCGATGACAACGGCAGTGCCGATGGCGGTAGCGACGGCGTGGATCTCGACGCGACGGCCGACGAGGATGCCGACTCCGACGACGACCGCGGCGTCGACGGCTGATTGCCCGGCCGCGGCGGCTGATCGCCGACTTGCCCAGCACGTAGTGAAGCCCCGGTAGGCGGGGGTTCTACCGGGGCTCCACGTGCTGCGCTTCTCACGGCGGGCGGGGGTTCCGCCGGAGCCTCGCAGGTCTTGGACGAGGAAGTGGAGTCCCGGCGGGCGGGGGTTCCGCCGGGCCACCATCCTGATCCGCTTTCCTCGCTTCGCGACAAGCCGGGGGGTGCTTGTGTGCGTCAGCTCCGTGTTAAGCCGATCAGGTTTTCCTCGTGCAAAAAGAACAATGACGTATGGCGGCCGTTAAGTCAAGAGGGGGCGTGTTTATTTTTCGTGAGGCGCCAAAACATCCGAATTAAGGGTATTTAGCGGCCACTTCCTCGTCAATTATTCCGCCTGGGTGACGGTTGATCACTGGCTGCATGAAGATCGTTTGCGCTCCCAACCAAAAGATGGTTGCAGAAAGTAGGCAATCGACTGCACTCCGTATGTAAAATCCCTGGATATGAGAGCGCTTACAGGCCTTTCACCAGGAGCTGACGCATGGGAGAGGGCGTTATAGCCGATTTGTGAGTCACTGGAGTGACGTCGGTCACAACACGCCGCGTCCGATGCCGTCGGTGGCCGGAATTCGGCGGTCCGAGGTGGTAATGGTCCACACTGCGGAACGTCAGGCCGACTCTTCGAGCGCCCAACCACCGCCGTGCGAGCGCTGGATGAGGTCGCTCAGCACTGGTCCCAGCACCTGCGGGAAGCCGCCGAGCTGCACGGCGAGGCTGAAACGATCCGAACTGACCGAACGCTCCGGGTCCGGATCGGACGGGTCGAGTGGCATCCGCTCGCTCAGCGTGAGGACCTGGAAGTTGATGCCGCGCGCGTTCAACCACGCACTGACCTGCTGCACCTCGTTCTCGTCGACCGTCTGCAGGAAGATCTGACCCGTGACCCAGCCCGTCATGTCCATGACGGCATTCTCGCCGGTTTCAGTCGTACGGGTCGGCGGGCTCGCGGACAACGCTCATGGCACTTACGGACAGTTCCGGCAGCTGTGCGTCGTAGGGGCTGACGCCGGCGTACGTGCCGGTCACCTGTAGCCATGTACCCGCCGGACCTGGCGGTGTGCCCGAGTCGATTCCGACGTAGATCGGCCGTGCGTCCGCCGCACAGCAGGTGATGGCCAACCGGGCCAGGACGAACGATGGCGCGCCCGGGCGGTGGTCGGGCGTGACCGCGGCGACGAAGCCGGTCAACTGAACCGATTGGCCGGTGAGCGTGCGTCCGTCGTCCCAGACGGCCCGGGCCGCGAAATCGGTCAGCCCGTCCACGTGGGGGGCCGGCCCCGACAGCGCCGGGAAGGCGGGGTCGGCCGGGCGAGCGATCGCCGACGGCGTGCGGGACGCGGTGAACGTGCCCAGCGCGGGTGGGGCGACGACGAGGAGCGCGACGATCGGGGCGAGGATCAACCACCCCGTCCGCGTTGCGTGCTCATCGGAGGGATCGGCATTGCGTCGGTCGACGATCAGCGACCAGGCGCCGAGCACGGCGAAGGCGATGCCGGCGAGCACGACCCAGATCCGCGCGTAGGGCCGCACGAAACGCAGCAGCGCGTCGGACGTCCCCAATCGGACGAGCACCCCGCCGAACAGCAGCAGGATGAACGCCTGCGTCCGGCTGCTCATCGCAGCACCAGCGCTCCCGCTGCCGAGGCGCACGCGGCCGCGACGACGAGTGTCAACGGGGCGAACCGCGCGGCGAACCGAGCGCCGAAGGTCCCGATCTGCATCGCGAGCAGCTTCACGTCGATCGCCGGGCCGACCACCATGAACGCCAGCCGGGCCGTCAACGAGAACTGGGTCAGCGATGAGGCGATGAAGGCGTCGGCCTCCGAGCACACCGCCAACAGCACCGCGAGCAGGCTCAGCGCGATCACGCCACCCACCGCGGACCCGGCCAGGGCGTCCAACCACGAGCGGGGGATGACCACGTTCAGGGTCGCGGCGCCCGCCGCGCCGACGCAGAGCAGGCCGAGCGACTGGGCCAGGTCGTGGGCCGCAGTCCGCCGGGCGTGGTCCCACCGATTCGTCCCCGTGCGGGTGGGCCCGGCGAGGCTTGATCACGACCCCGCGACCGACCAGCGGCCACAACCAGCCGACGACCAGGGACGCGGCGAGCGATCCGAGCAGCCGGGCCAGCACGACGGATGGGTGGCCGGGGAAGGCGACCGCGGTCGCGACGAGCACGACCGGGTTGATCGCCGGGGCCGACAGCAGGAACGCCAGGGCCGGGCCGGCCGCGACACCGCGCGACATCAGCGCGGACGCGATCGGCACCGACCCGCACTCGCAACCGGGCAGCGCGCCACCCGCCAGTCCGGCGATCGGCACCGCCAGCGCTTGATTGCGAGGCAACGCCCGCTCGAAGAACGATTCCGGGACGGCGACGGCGATCAGTGTCGACACGGCGATGCCGAGGGCGAGGAACGGCGATGCCTGGATGCAGATCGCGCTGAACACCGTCGTCCAGGCTTCGAAGGCCGCATTCGACAGGGTGTTACCGAGGATGAACTTGGCGCCCACCGCCGCCAGTAGCAGCAGCGCGAACACGTCCGTCGACGAGATTCGTCGGCGAACCCGGCCGGACGCGAGCACGCTCACCGCTGCATCCTCGCAAGCTCAGCGCGCCGACGGGGGCGGCGGCCCGGATCTGTGGGCAACCTCAGCGGTTGTCCACAGATCGAGCCAACCCGTTGCGGAACGGCCGCCGATCAGTTCGTGCGGTGCGAGTGCGGGTGGGTCTCGGCGGTGTGTGGGCGCCACAGTTCGATCTTCGCGCTGCGCCCCTTGATCTTGGTGGCCCGCAGCGCAGTGATCACCTCGTCGGCCGCGTCGGCCGGCACCTCGACGATGGAGAACTTGTGGGCGATCTCGATCGCGCCGATCTGCCGTCCCGACAGGCTCGATTCGCCGGCGATCGCGCCGACGATGTCCTGGGGGCGGATGTGCGCCGCCCGGCCGAGGCTGATGAACAGCCGAGTCGTGTCCCCGCGCGGTGACCGCGGCGCCGAGGACGACCCACCCGTCGAACCCGGCTTCTTCTCGCGCGTCCGCTCGGGAGCCGGCGCCGGAGTCGGGATCTCGCCCTCGGTGTCGGTGTTGCCACTCGCCTCGTGCGCCAACTTGCACGGCAGCGAGCGCGACCTCCATCAGGTCGAAATCGTCGGTCAGGGTGTCGACGACGACGCGGTATCTGCTCGAAGTCGCCCTCGAGCAGCGTCTCGTGCAGCGACGAGCGGGTCAGCTCGAGCCGGCGCGCATGCAGGTCGGCGACGGTCGGTACCTGCTCGATCGGCGATCTTCTGCTTGGTGACCTTCTCGATCATCTTCAGCAGCCGGTGCTGGCGGGGTTCGACCAGGGTGATGGCCACGCCCTCGCGCCCGGCCCGGCCCACCCGGCCGATGCGGTGGACGTAGGAGTCGGGCGCGGACGGGACGTCGTAGTTGACGACGTGGGTGAGCTGCTCGACGTCGAGCCCGCGCGCGGCGACGTCGGTGGCGACGAGCAGTTCGGCGGTGCCGTTGCGCAGCCGGCCCATGACCCTGTCGCGCTGGTCCTGGGTCATGCCGCCGTGCAGGGCCTCGGCCCGGTAGCCCCGCCCGGTGAGGGTCTCGGCGAGCGTGTCGACCTCGTGCGCGCGTGCCGCAGAAAACGATGGTGGCGGTCGGGGCCTCGACGTCGAGCAGTCGCCCCAGCGCCGACGCTTTGTGCGAGCGCGGCACGAGATACGCGACCTGGCGGATCAGTGGCGCTTCACCCTCGGCCGGCCGCTCGCGCCGGATCTGGACGTGGACGGGATCCTTCAGGTACTTGCTGGACGAGGCCGTTGATGCGCGCCGGCAGGGTCGCCGAGAACAGCAGCGTCTGCCGGTCGGCGGGTGCGGCCTGCGAGGATCGTCTCGATGTCCTCGGCGAAGCCCATGTCGAGCATCTCGTCGGCCTCGTCCAGCACGACCATCTGAACGTGCGGCCAGCGAGAGCGTGCCCCGCCCGAGGTGGTCGAGCGCCCGGCCCGGAGTCGCCACGACGACGTCGACGCCGGTCTCGAGCGTGCGGACCTGGCGGCCGATCGGCTGGCCGCCGTAGATCGGCAGCACGCGTGCATTGAGCTCGCGGCCGTAGCGGTGCATCGCCTCGGACGACCTGGATCGCGAGCTCGCGCGTCGGCACCAGGACGAGCGCCGAACGGGCTGCTTGCCGCGGTCCGGTCAGTCCGCTGCAGGACGCGGCAGCGCGAACGCCGCGGTCTTGCCGGTTCCGGTTGCCGCCTGGCCGAGCAGGTCGCGCCCGGCCAGCAGCGGCGGGATCGCCTCGCGCTGGATCGGCGTCGGCTCCTCGTAGCCCAGGGCGTCGAGCGCGCGCTGCAGCTCCGGTCGCAGGGCCAGATCGGCGAACGTCGTCGTCTCGCCGGCGTCGCCGGTCTCACTCTCGCTCATGCTTCCAGTGTCCCGTGTCCGCGCCGTTCGGCTGACCACCAGTCGGTCTGTCCTCGGGCCTGTCCGGCGGGCTCCGCGTCCGGCATGCTGGCCGGGTGCCGATCCAGCCGCGGACGCTCGCTCTCGTCACGCTCTGCGCGGTGCTGTTCCTGACCTTCCTCGACACGACCGTCGTGAGCGTTGCGCTGGGAAATGTCCAGTCCGACCTCAGCGCCGGCGTCACGACGTTGCAATGGGTCGTGAACGGTTACACCCTCGTCTTCGCCACGTTGATGTTGACCGCGGGCGCGATCGGCGACCGCAGTGGCCGCCGCCGGGTGATGGTGATCGGCATCGTCGTCTTCAGTGGCGGGTCGGTCGTGGCCGCCGTGGCCCCGACGTCGGGCTGGTTGATCGCCGGGCGGGTCGTGATGGGAGTCGGCGCGGCGGCGTCGGAGCCAGGGACCCTCTCGATCCTGCGCCAGCTCTACCCCGAGCCGGCCGCCCGGGCCCGGGCCCTTGGCGTGTGGTCGGCCGTGGCCGGTGTCGCGCTGGCCCTGGGCCCGGTGATGGGCGGACTGCTCGTCGACGCTTGGTCGTGGCGGGCGGTGTTCTGGCTCAACGCGATCCTCGGTGTCGTGCTGGTCGCCGCGGTGGCGCGGCTCGTCCCCGAGAGTTCGGACCCGCCAGCGGGTCGTGTCGACGTCGGCGGGTTCGTTCTCGCCACCGTGTCGCTCGGGGCCGCGACGGTCGCGGTGATCGAGGGAGAGGTCGCCGGGTACGGCTCCCCGTGGATCATTGCGCTCTTCACGGTGGCGGCGTTGGGCCTGGCCGGGTTCGTCGTCGTCGAGCGGCGGGCCCCCGCGCCGATGCTCGACCTGCACTATCTGAAGCGAGCCGTCAACGGCGCGCTGTTCGTAGGATTCGCCGTCTATTTCGGGGTGTTCTCGATTTTCTTCCTGACCGCCCTCTACCTGACGGGGGTGTCGGACTACTCGGGCGCGCGGGTCGCGGGCCTGTTCGCGCCGATGGCCGTCGCGATCGTCGCGGGCTCGGTCGCGGGTGGGCAGTGGGTCGCCACGCGCGGTCCGCGGGAACCGATGGCCATCGGGTGCGTTCTCGCGGCGGGTGGCGTCCTGCTCACCGCCCACCTCATCGATCCGGCTCCGTCGTTCGGCCGGCTGGCGCTCGCGCTGACGGTGGCCGGTGCGGGGTTCGGGTTGGCGATCGTCCCGGTGGCGTCGGCGGTTCTGGGGGCGCTGCCGCCGGGGCTGTCGGGGATGGCCGCGTCGGCGACGAACACGAGCCGCCAGCTCGGAGCCGTCGCCGGTGTCGCGGTGCTCGGGTCCCTCGTGAACGCCCACCTGACGACGGGCCTGCATCGCCGGCTCGTGGCGCTCGACATACCGAAGCCGTTGCAGACGCTCGTGCAGAACGCGGTGACGACCGGCAATATCCCCTCGGGCGGATCGGCCGACCTGCTCGTCAAGTACGGCGACGTGCTCGGCGAGGTGTTGAACGTCGCGTACTCGGCGTTCAAGTCCGGGCTCGTCGAGGCGTTGGTGGCCGCGGCCGTGCTGATGGTGGTCGCCGCGGCCGTCGCCGCGCTGGCCCTGCCTTCGGGACGTGCGGCGCGGTAGCGTCGCGTCCACCTAGCCGCCGGGAGTCGCGCTCGGGATGGCCGGCCAGCGCCCGGCGGCCCAACCGAAGGGAAATCCCATGATGCGTAAGGCGATTCTCGGTGTGGCCGCGACGGTGGGCGCGGTGATCGTCGGCGCAGTCTCGGTGGTCGTGGCGGGCAGCGCCGCGTCGGCTACCCCGGTGGCCGGCGGTCATTACGGCTCGCACTTCACCGTCGTCGAGCACGCCATCACCGACACGGTCGTCGACACCGGACCGGCCGGCGACAGCCTGGGTGACGTCCTGGCCTTCGGGAACCCGATCTACGACGCCCGCAACACGACGAAGGTCGGCAGCGACAACGGCTCGTGCGTCCGGACGAAGGTCGGCGCGGCCTGGGAGTGCTCGTGGACGACCCTGCTGAAGGGCGGCTCGATCGTCGTCGAAGGGCCTTACTACGACGCGGCCGACTCGACCCTCGCGATCATCGGCGGTACCGGCGCCTGGGCGACGGCGCGCGGCTCGATGGTGCTGCACGCCCGGGACGCGCAGGGCAGCGCGTACGACTTCGTGTTCACCGTCGACCACTGACGTAGTGGGGCCGGGGCGTCCGATCGGGCGCCCCGGCCTCGAAAGCCGATGTGCAAATCGGCCATGTTTTCGTAAGCTAGAGCCTTTCACCTCTATGTTTTTCGTCGTACAGTGACCAGATGACTGACGTCTCACGGGACAACCTGACCTCGCTCATCAAGCGCGAGAGGGTGCGGTACCGGGCCGACCATCCGGGTTCGCTAGCCGTCCACCAGCGCGCCGACCACCTTCTCGGTCGGGTTCCGATGACGTGGATGAGCATGTGGGCGGGTGGCTTCCCGCTCGCCCAGCGGTCGGCGCGGGGCAACACCGTCGTCGACGTCGACGGCCGCAGTTACATCGACTTCGCCCTCGGCGACACCGCAGCGATGGCCGGCCACTCGCCGGAGGCGACGGTCCGGGCGGTGACCGAGCGGATTGCCGATCTCGGCGGGATCACGACGATGCTGCCGACCGAGGACGCCGAGTGGGTCGGCGCAGAGTTGGCCCGACGGTTCGGCCTGCCGTCATGGTCGTTCACGCTGAGCGCGACCGACGCGAACCGCTGGGCGGTCCGGCTGGCCCGCCTGATCACGCGCAAGCCGAAGCTGCTCGTCTTCTCGTACTGCTACCACGGGACGTTGGACGAGTCGTTCATCGTGATCGATTCCGAAGGACGGCCGACCAGCCGGGTCGGCAACGTCGGCCCCGCGGTCGACCCGACGGTGACGAGTCGCGTCGCGCACTGGAACGATCTCGACTCGGTCGAGCGTGAACTGGCCCACGGCGACGTCGCCGCGATTCTCACCGAGCCGGCACTCACCAACATCGGCATCGTGCTGCCGGAGCCGGGCTTCCTCGAAGGACTGCGGGAATTGGCCACGAAATACGGGGCATTGCTCATGATCGACGAGACGCACACGATCTCAGCCGGTCCGGGCGGCATGACCCGGCGCGACTCGCTGACCCCAGACATCTTCGTCATCGGCAAGTCACTCGGCGGCGGAATCCCTTGCGGCGCCTACGGATTGAGCGCCGAGATCGCGGATACGGTCCATCGCTTCATGGAGACCAGCGAAGCCGATCTCGTCGACGTCGGGGGCGTCGGGGGCACGCTCGCCGGCAACGCGCTGTCACTCGCGGCGATGCGGGCGACACTCGCCGAGGTGCTCACCGACGACGCGTTCGACGGCATGATCGAGCTCGCGACGGCGTACACCGCGGACGTCCGGCGGGTGATCGACGCCGCCGACCTGCCGTGGTCGATCGAACAGCTCGGGGCACGCGCGGAGTACCGCTTCACCCGCCCCGCGCCCCGCAACGGCAATGAGTCGAACGCGGCGGCCGACGAGCAGCTCGACGAGTACCTCCATCTGTACACACTCAATCGCGGCGTGATCATGACGCCCTTCCACAACATGGCGTTGATGTGCCCGGCGACGACGGCCGCCGACGTCGCTCGGCACGCCGAGATCTTCGAACGGGCCGTCGCCGAGCTGGTCGGCTGATGGCCCTCGAACTGGCCGGCCGGCGGGCGATCGTCACCGGCGCGGGCAGTCCGACGGGGATCGGCTTCGCGTGCGCGCGGCGGCTCGGCGAACTCGGCGCGTCCGTCCGGGTGGCGTCCACGACCGATCGCATCCACGATCGCGTCGCGGAACTGCGGGCGCTCGGGTTCGATGCCGACGCGTTCGTCGGCGATCTCACCGATCCGGTCGCGGCGGCGTCCCTCGCCGGCAGCGCACCGGTCGACATCCTCGTCAACAATGCCGGGCTGACCGCGGTGACCGCCGCCGGCACCGCGGAGGGCGGGGTCCACGGGCTGGACTACGAGGCATGGCAGGCGTCGCTGCGCCGCAATCTCGACACCGCCTTCCTGTCGACCCGCGCCGTGCTGCCCGGCATGATCGCCGGCGGGTGGGGACGGGTGTTGATGGTGTCGAGCGTGACCGGACCGGTCATGGCGATGCGCGATGAGGCGGCGTACGCGGCCGCGAAAGCCGGCTTGATCGGTCTCGTCCGCGCACTCGCGGTCGACCACGCCCGGGACGGGATCACCGTTAACGCCGTCGCGCCCGGCTGGATCGCCACCGGGTCGCAGCTGCCGGGCGAGGTCGGTGAGGGCCGGGCCACGCCGATCGGCCGCAGTGGCCGACCCGACGAGGTGGCATCGGCCGTCGCCTGGCTGGCCGGCCCGAGCGCGTCCTACATCACCGGGCAGTGCATCGTGATCGACGGCGGCAACAGCATTGCCGAGGAGCGACACGAGCGGGCCGAGCGAATCAGGACGAGCCCGTGAGCGCTGAGCTGGATGCGATCGACAAGGCGCTGCTGCGCCGATTGCAGCACGACGGGCGCGCGTCCTACACCGACCTGGCCGCCGAGGTCGGGCTGACCGGTCCGGCCGTTCGCCAGCGCGTGCAGCGGTTGACCGAGTCGGGTGTGCTGCAGATCGTCGGCGTCACCGACCCGCTGGCCCTAGGCCTGCCGGTCATGGCCTTGGTCGGTATCCGGGTCGATCGGCCGGCCGCCGAGGTGGCCGCGTCGATCGCCGCTATCGACGCGGTGATCTACCTCGTGGCCACGGCCGGCTCGTTCGACCTGTTCGTCGAGGTCGTCTGTTCGAGCATGGCCGAACTGGCCACCGTCATCGACGATCGGCTACGACCGATCGCCGGCGTTCGCGAGATCGAGTCGTTCCCCTATTTCGGCATCCACGCCCATCGCTTCAACTGGGGAGTGCCCGACTGACGGTCGGCTCCAGCGCGGAATCGTTCTCGAGTGCGACGTAGTTCTCGAGTGCGTAGTAGTTCTCATAGTGCGTCTGGGCGGCTCGCTGCGCGTCCGAGCGCTCCCACGGCTCGGACATGAACCGCGCGGGCGACAGGGACCGGACGTAGGGCGACGGGTCGTCGCCGAGCGCCTCGACCACGTGCGACGCCAACCCCGCCGAACCGGATACGCCGTGCGCGTTGCAGCCGGCCGCCATCAGGAAGCCGTGCAGCCCGGGGACGGCGCCGACCACGAACCGTCCGTCCGGGGTGAAGGCCGGCCACCCGCGGAACGCCTCACGCACGCCGACCTCGTCGACGCCCGGCGCGAATGTCGCGAAGTCACGCGCGAAGCCGCCGAGGACATCCCAGTCCGGTGCGATCGGAACGTCGTCGTAGGCAGCTCCCAGCGCCAGCGGGTCGCGGCTGACCGCCCCGGCCTCCCAGCCGCCGACGAGGACGCCGGACAGTTCGGCACGGGCGTACAGGCGCAGGTCGGGTATCCGCAGCACGGGCAGGTTCGGATGCCAACCGGCGAGCGGACGGGTCACCGCGTACTCGTGCCGTACCGGGAAGATCGGCAGGTCGACGCCGACGCGCGCGGCCAGTTGAGCGGCCCAGGGTCCGGCGGCGTTGATCACCAACTCGGTCGCGACCGTCGTGTCGTTGACGACGACGCCCGTCACCGAGGATCCGTCGAGCACGATGTCGGTCACGCACGCTCCCGTGACCACGTGCACGCCGAGGTCGCGGGCGCCGCGCGCGAACCCGGTCACCAGACTGTGCGGTTGCAGGTAGCCATCGGTCGGGCAGTGCAGGGCGGCGGCCACGGTGCTGACGTCGAGCATCGGGCACAGCTCGCGCAGCGCGGAGCCGCTCACCCACTCGACCGGCAGGCCGGCCGCCGTCGCGACCTCGACCATCCGCTCGAACTCGGCAACCCGCGCGGGCGTCAGCGCGAGGCGGACACTGCCGGTCGCCCGCCAGTCGAGCGGGTAGCCCGTCTCGGCTTCGAAACGCGAGAAGAGATCGACCGAGCGCATGGCCAACCGGGTGCGTTCGATCGTGGTGCGGACCTGGCCGACAAGCCCGGCCGCCTGCGCGCTGGTCGCCTCGGCGAGTTGCCCGCGCTCGAGCAGCTGGATGTCTGAATAGCCTTGTCGCGCAAGGGCAAACGCCACTGCGCAGCCGATTGCGCCGCCGCCGACGATCGTGATCCCGGCATCTCTCGGGCCGGCTCCGCTTGCTGCCACCCGCGGGACGTTACCGCTCGCTAGTTGATGCAGCTGTTTGCGCCGTACGACACGGCCGGGGACGTCGGGGTCGCGGTCGTGGGTGCTGTCGTACCGGTTGCCGTGCCAGTCGGGGTGGCCGCGGTCGAGCCGGTGACCGCCACTCCGTCACTACCGAGCACCAGGGTCACCACCGTGACGTTCGACGAGCTCGTCACGGCGGCGGCCGGCACGTCCTGCGCCAACGCCTTGGCCTGGGCTTCCATACCGGCCGGGTATTCGATGTAGCTGATCGACGAGGTGGTCTGGTTGCCGGGTGTCTGCGTCTGGAAGCCGAGCTGCTGCAGCGCGGTGTCGGCGCGAGTGGCGGTGAGGTTCTGACCGCTGGCGTTGATCACCTTCACCGTCACGGTGTTGGCGGCCGCGGCGGTCGCCTTGGTGTACGCGGTGGACGGGCCGATCACTCGCGCGATGAAGCCGGGCAGTGCCGCGAAGTCGACGGCGACGATCGAGACCGACTGGCCGTCGTAGGTGATCGTCGGAGTTCCGAGCGTGGGGATCGTGGCACTCGTGAGGTTGCCCGACGACACGTTCTGGAACTGCTCGGCGAACTTCAGCAGGTCGAGGCCCTGGTCGGTCTCGAGTGAGGAGCTGACCGCGCTCAGCAGGTCGTGCAGCTTGAACGGGTCGGCGAGCGTCCCGGCGCTCTCGAGCGTTCGGAACGCGGCGGCCAGGAAGTACTGCTGGCGCACTTCGCGGTCGAGGTCGCCGCGGGGCAGGTTGTGCCGCTGCCGAACGAACGACAGGGCCTGCGACGGAGTGAGGTCGGTGACGCCGGCCGGCAGGTTCGTCCCGGAGTAGGAATCCTTCGCGGCCTTGTTCAGGCACACCTTGATGGGCCCGATCACCTTGGCGATGTCGTAGAAACCGAGCAAGGACACTCTGACGAAGTGGTCGATGGTGAGCCCGGTCATGTTGTGGATGACCTGGATCAGCAGCTGCGCACCCCCAGCGTCGCCGCCGCCGTGCTGGCTGCCGTACGAGAAGGCCGCATTGAGCTTGGCCATTCCGTGACCGGGGATGTTCACCCACGAGTCGCGCGGGAACGAGATCATCGTCGCGCGCGATCCGTTCGCGGGGATGTGCAGAACGATCATCGTGTCGGTGTTCGTGCCGCCGCCGTCGTCCTGTGTTCCGAGCTGGGCGAGTTCGGCCTTGCTGGCACCGGCCGGTCGGTGATCGTCGCCGACGAGCAGGATGTTCTCGTCGGTGCCGTCGATGTCGGTCGCCGCCGCCGCGCCCGAGCCGGTCGACGAGGCGGTGGGCTTCACGATCGCGTTGATCACCGTGACGTTCGATTGGAAGCTGCGGAACGTCGCCCATGTGTAGCCGGCCGCGACGAACACGAGCACCGACGCCATCGCGACGATGACCTTGGCGCCCAGCAGCATGCTCGGCTTGGCGCTTCGCGACGCCGTGACGCCGTGTCGTCCGGCCCGGCGGGGTGCGGCCTCGCCGGACGCGTCGGAGGCGGACGAATGCGGGGGCATCGCAGAAGAGTAATTCGTGCGCCGAACGTGCGCCTAACGGGCTCTTGCCGCCCCCTCAGGTGCGACGTCGCCCTAGGAGGCCCGAAATGCCTCGATCAGCGGAGCCAGTCGCTCGATGTCATCGGGCCCGTCGAGGTCGGGCAACGCGATGAATACGGTGCGCACGCCGCGGCCGACGAGCTGCCGGTAGCGGCCGATCTGGTCGCGGATCGGGCCGGCGTGGTGCCGTCGGGCGAACGTCGCCGCCGTGGCCGAACCACGCCGCCGCTCGATGCGCGCGACCACGTCGTCGGGGTCGCTTCCGATGATCGGCACGTCCAGCACGGTGATTGCCACCTCGACGGGATCGCGGCCGACCTCCGCGCAGTGGCCCTGCAGCGCCGCGATCTTGCGGTCGAGGACGTCGAGGTCGGACGGCAGGTTGCACGCGTCGGCGTACCGGGCCGCGATCTGCAACGTGCGTCGCTCGCCCGACCCGCCGACGATGATCGGGATCCGCGACACCGGCCGCGGGTAGCAGGTCGTCTCCGGCAGCGTCACGTGGTCGCCGGCGAACGGTTTCGTCCCGGTCGACCAGAGGGCCCGCAGCGTCTCGACGGCGGCGGCCAGCCCGTCCAACCGCGTCGCGGCGGGTGGGAAGTCGATTCCGAAGCCGGCGTGCTCGCGGCCCCACCAGCCGGCCCCGATCCCGCAGAAGGCCCGACCGCCGGTCAGGACGTCGAGCGTCGCCGCGGCCTTGGCGACGGCGCCGGCCGAGCGGAACGTCACGGGCGTGACGAGTGGCCCCAGGCGCAGCGTCGTCGACCGGGCCGCCAGCAGCCCGAGCGTCACCCATGGCTCGGGGATCGGATCCCACGCGCGCCCGACCTGCGGGATCTGGATGAGGTGGTCCATCAGCGCGAGGCCGTGGGCGCCGACCTGCTCGGCGGTGTCCGCGATCGACGCGAGCCAGTTCGCGGGATCCGTGCCCCAGGGGAAGCGCGAGATCTGCAGGACGATCTCGAGTTCGCGCCGGTCAGCGACCGGACCGTCGCCGAGCTGACGGGCGGCGGCCGCGGCGGTGCCGGCCAGGTGAACCGGCTCGACGACCGCAGTGTCGCCCGCGGTCACGACGAGATCCCAGCCTTCGTCGTCGACCGTCTCGACGACGCCCGGCATCCGGGCGAGCTGGGCGTCGAGGGCGGCGGCCGGAACCGGTCGATCGCGCGAGGCGTTGCGCCGCCGGCACACGGCGGGCGCCGCAGTGAACAGGACCGCGACGGCGGGCAGGCCCGCCGCCCGGGCGATGTCGCGCCACCCCCGACGATGCGCCGCGTCGAGGCCCAGGGTGTCGACCACGGTCGTGAGGCCACGGCGAGCGCGCGCCGCGACGATGACGTCGAGGACCGCGAAGGCGTCATCGCTGGCATCGAGGTCGTGTGCACCGCTCCCGACCGCGGCCCGCAGCGCGTCGGATGACACCACCTGGTTGGCCGCGACGGCCCGGCCGGCCCACGTCGACTTGCCGGCGCCGGACGGTCCGATCAGGACGATGAGCGCGGGCACCGGGATCACGGACGGCGCCGTCATGACAGCAGTGTGTCAGGCGCCCCGGAAACCCTGCGCCGGCCGACCGGGGCTTGCGGCGGAAGCGTTCTCGGTAACAATGTCGCCATGCAGCGCGCGCCTGATCACATCCACGCTCTCGCCGCGCGGGAGCTGACCGGGGCTCCGGCGCACCGGCGGGAGCTGTTCGCGCTGCGGCTCGATCGATGGTGGCCCGACCTTGACGAAGGCCTCACTGCCGTCTACGACGTCGACGCCGCCCACGAACTGAGCGAGCGGCTCGTCGCGTTGGCCGTGCGGGCGTACCTCGAACGCCCGGCCGGGCTCGGCTCGCTCGACCAGCGCCGCACGCTCGATCCCGACTGGTTCCAGTCCGAGCGGATGCTCGGCTACGCCGCGTATGCCGACCGGTTCGCCGGTGATCTGTCGGCGGTGGGCGAGCACATCGACTACCTCTGCGAGCTGGGCGTCACGTACCTGCATCTGATGCCGTTGCTGCGTCCCCGCGAGGGCGACAGCGACGGCGGCTACGCGGTCGCCGACTACCGCAGCGTCCGTCCCGATCTGGGCACGATGGACGACCTGCGGGCGCTGGCCGAGCGGCTGCGTGCGAACGACATCAGCCTGGTCCTCGATCTCGTCCTGAACCACGTCGCGCGGGAGCATCCGTGGGCCCAGGCAGCGCGCGCGGGCGACCCGTACTACCGCGCGTTCTTCTACACGTTCGCCGATCGGACGCTGCCGGATGCGTACGAAGCGACCCTGCCCGAAGTCTTCCCCGACTTCGCCCCGGGCAGCTTCACCTGGGATCCGGAACTCGACGCGTGGGTCTGGACGACGTTCAACAGCTTCCAGTGGGATGTGAACTGGACCAATCCCGAGGTGTTCCTCGCCTACGCGGACGTGATCCTGTTCCTGGCGAATGTGGGTGTGGAGGTTGTCCGGCTCGATGCGATCGCGTTCCTGTGGAAGCGACTGGGCACGAACTGCCAGAACCAGCCCGAGGTCCACGCGATCACGAAGGCGCTGCGCGCGGTCGCTCGTATCGCCGCCCCGGCGTTGGCGTTCAAGGCCGAGGCGATCGTCGGGCCGGCCGACCTCGTCCACTATCTGGGTCAGGGCGCGAACCACGGCAAGGTGAGCGATCTGGCCTATCACAACAGCCTGATGGTGCACATCTGGTCGATGCTGGCCGCTCGCGACGTCCGCCTCGCGGTGCACGCCTTGCGCGGCCTGCCCCCGATCCCCTCGACGACCGCGTGGATCACGTACGTGCGCTGCCACGACGACATCGGATGGGCGATCGACGACGCCGACGCCGCCGCCGTCGGACTGAACGGGTACTGGCACCGCTCGTTCCTTTCCGACTACTACGCCGGCGAGTTCCCGGGTTCGCCGGCAAACGGCCTGGTATTCCAGGCGAATCCGGCCACCGGCGACCGTCGCATCAGCGGAACGGCGGCGAGCCTCGCGGGTCTCGAGCACTCTCCGGGCGACGAGGAACTGGTCGTCGCCCGCTTGCTGCTCGGCTACGCCCTCGTGCTCGGTTGGGGTGGGGTGCCGGTCATCTGGATGGGCGACGAACTCGCACTGACGAACGACCCGCACTGGGCCGCGGAGGTCGGCCACGCCGACGACAACCGGTGGGCACACCGCCCGCGGATGGACTGGACGGTCGCCGCGCGCCGTTACGACGCGACATCGATCACGGGCCGGATGTTCGAGGGGCTGCGCAATCTGGCCGCCACCCGGCGCGACCTGCCGCACCTCGACGCGTCGGTGGCCGCCGACATCGTCGATCCGGTCGACCCGGGCGTGCTGCCCGTGTTGCGCCGGCATCCGGTCGGGGCCCTGCTGGGCCTCTACAACGTCACCGACACGTGGCGCCCGTTCCCCCGCGAGCGGATCGCCGAGCTCGGGCTCGCCGACGGGCTGGACGTCATCAGCGGACAGCCGCTGGATTACGGCGCCGACGGCAATCTGTGGCTGCGGCCGTACCGCGCGGCGTGGATCGTCACCTGACCGTCCCCAGCGCCGGCGATCACCCGACCTAGGATTCGATCGTGCGCTACGTGAAGCTGGGAAGTACGGGTCTCGACGTCTCCGCGATCTGCCTGGGCTGCATGAGTTTCGGCTCCGGCCAACGGGAGTGGTCGCTCTCCGAGGACGACACCCGCGGTTACATCCGCCGCGCGCTGGAGGCCGGCATCAACTTCTTCGACACGGCGAACGTGTACTCGCTGGGGTCGAGCGAGGAGATGACCGGACGGGCGCTCGCCGATTACGGCCGTCGCGACGAGATCGTGCTTGCCACGAAGGTGCACGGACGGATGAACGACGGGCCCAACGGCGCGGGGCTGTCGCGCAAAGCGATCTTCGCCGAGGTCGAGAACAGCCTGCGGCGCCTCGGCATGGACTACATCGATCTCTATCAGATCCACCGGTGGGACCCGACCGTTCCTGTCGAAGTGACCATGGAGGCTCTGCACGACCTGGTGAAAGCCGGCAAGGTTCGCTACATCGGCGCGTCCTCGATGTTCGCCTGGCAGTTCAGCAAGGCCCAGTACGTGGCCGACCGGCATGGCTGGACCCGCTTCGCGACGATGCAGAACCACTACAACCTGCTTTACCGCGAGGAAGAACGCGAGATGCTCCCCTTGTGCGACGACCAGGGTGTCGGCGTCATCCCATGGAGCCCGCTCGCTCGCGGACGGCTGACCCGTCCCTGGGACGAGCAGACGATCCGCAGCGAGACCGACGCGTTCGGCAAGGCGCTATACCCCGACAGCGATCGGGTGATCGTCGAGCAGGTGCTCACGATCGCGTCCGAACGGGGCGTCGCCCCCGCGCAGGTCGCGCTGGCCTGGGTGTCGAGCAATCCCGTGGTGACCGCTCCGATCGTCGGCGTGACGAAGCCGCACCACCTCGACGACGCCCTCGCGTCACTCGAAATCGAGTTGACCGACGACGAGGTGGCCCGGCTCGAGGCTCCGTACACGCCGCACGCGTTGGCGGGCCTCGTGAACATCACGAAGTCAGGAGCACGATCCCGATAACGGTCAGCGCGGCGCCGACGATCCGCTGCCTGCCGAATCGTTCCTTGAACACGACGAGCCCGATGAGGGCACCGAACAGGATGCTGGTTTCGCGCAGGGCCGACACGGAGGCCAGGTTGCTGCGGGTCTGGGCCCAGATCACGATCCCGTACGCGACGATCGAAACGAACCCACTGAGCAGCCCGATGGCCAGCACCGGACGGGAGTCGGCAACCGTCCGCCGTCCTCGCCGCGCGACCAGGACGATCGGGAAGACCGGGCCCTGCAGGATGAACAACCAGCAGATGTAGCCGAGCGTGCTGTGTGCCGCGCGCACGCCGACCCCGTCCAGCACGGTGTACGTCGCGATCGACAAACCGGTCGCGATGGCCGCGACGACGGCCCCGCGCGACGTCTGCGCGAGTCCGCCGCTGAACACGAGGACACCGAGCCCGATCGACACGACGACGACGCCGAGCGCGTGCGCGGGCGGCAGGTGTTGATGGACGATCGTGACCGCGATGATCGCGACTACCAACGGTGACGTGCCCCGGGCCAGCGGATACGTCTGGCTGAAGTCGCCGAGCCGGTAGCTGGTCAGTAGCAGTGTCATGTACACGACGTGCGTTGTCGCCGATGCGAGCAGGTACGGCCAGGCGCCGGCCGCGGGTGTGGCGACGAAGGGCAACACCGCGAGCGGCAGTAGGGCCACTGCGGCGCCCATGAGTGCGAACCCGACGAGTCGGTCGTCGATCCGATGCGCCGCGGCGTTCCAGCTCGCGTGCAGCAGCGCGGCCAGGATGACCGCCGAGGTCACGCCGAAGCCGGTCATCGCCGCGATGATTCCATCCGGGCCGTGCGACGCTGAGCCGCATGGACGAAACGGTGATCCGGCGCGGCGCGCTCGCCGATGTCGACGCCATCGTCGAACACCAGACGATTTGCTGGCGCGAGGCGTACACCGGCGTCGTCCCGTCCGCGTATCTCGACGATCCGGCCGGGGTCGACCGGCGTACACGGCGCTGGCGCGAGGTGCTGTCGGGCGGAGCGCCGGTCGACGTGTGGGTTGCCGTACGAGGCGGCCGGATCGTCGGCGTCGCGCGGTCGGGCCCGGCCCGCGACGGTGACTCGCCGGTCGCGCTCGAATTGATGTCGATCTACGTCCGGCGCGACGAGCAGCGCGACGGCGTCGGGTCGCGGTTGCTCGGTGCGGCGATCGGCACCAGCGCGGCGATCGTCTGGTTGTTCGCGGCGAACGCCTCAGCCCGAGCGTTCTACGAGCGGCACGGCTTCGCGGCCGACGGGATAGGCAAGATCGACGAAGACACCGGAATCGCCGAGATCCGCATGATCCGTACCAGCCGGGATTGACCTAGACTCGGGATCCGTCCGGGCGCGAGGAGGGGCAGTGCCGATGGGCCGGTCGCGGCGGATGTTCTGGGTGGTGCCAGTCATCGTGGCGATGGTGCTGGCCGGCTGCACGGCCACGGTCAACGGGACTGGCGTTTCGGGCCTGCCGCCGCTGGAAGGCAACTCGACGCTCAAGGTCGTGGACGACGCGCACACCGACTTCGACACGCTCGCCAAGAACGCGCTGAGCGACGTGTTCGCCTTTTGGAAGACGGCCTATCCGACCATCAGCGGCGGCGCGGCATTGCCCCCGCTGAAGGGCCAGATCTACTCGGTCGACGACAAGTCGCTGGACGCCGCCGACCGCGCCCAGCCCTGCATCCACGCCGACGATCAGATCATCGTCGACAATGCGTTCTACTGCCCGATCGACGACGCGATCGCCTACGACCGCGTGGGATTCGTGCCGAATCTGGCCAAGACCTACGGACCGTACTTCGTGGCGCTGGTGTTCGCGCACGAGTTCGGGCACGCCATCCAGGCGCGGCTGGGCCTCACCACCACCGAGTCGTCGATCGTCAAGGAGACCCAGGCCGACTGCGCGGCCGGCGCGTTCACGGCCTCCGTGCTCGACTTCAAGGCCGGGCACTTCCGGATCGGCAGCGCTGAGCTCGACAAGGTCCTCGTCGGCTACATCCAGCTGCGTGACCCGACATCGCACTCGGCGACCGACCCCGGAACCCACGGTGACGGCTTCGACCGGCTCAGCGCGATCGCGGACGGCATCAACCACGGGCCGACGTACTGCTACAGCAAGGACTGGCCCAACCGCTCCTTCACCGAGCGGCCCTTCACCTCGGACGCCGACTACCAGAGCGGTGGCAACGAGACGCTCGCGCAGGTGCTCGACGCGACCGACCCGTCCCCCAAGGGTGGGGGCCTGCAACCGGACCTCAACGCGTTCTGGAAGGCCGGGGCGCAGAGCATCGGCAAGACGTGGCAACCGGTGAAGATCGCCGAGGCGGCGCACCCGCCCTGCGCCGGCGAGACGGGCTCCGAGTTCGCGTACTGCCCCGACGACAACACCGTGTACTACAGCACCGCCGTCGCCACCAAGGCGTACGCGTTCGGCGACTATGCGCTCGGCTCGCTCTTCGTGTTCGGCTGGGGCCTCGCGGCCGAGCATCAGCTGTTCGGACGAAGTCTCGACACGGCCGACGCATTGCTCTCGGCGAGCTGTCTGGCGGGCGCGTACTCGAAGGACATCAACCTCGAACAGGCCCCGCGCGATTTCAGCCTCTCGCCGCCGGACATGGACGAGGCGACCGTCGCGGTCCTCGAACTGGTCAACACCGACCTGGTCTTCGGCGATCGTGGGACGACCGGCCTGGACCGCATCGGCCAGTTCACGAAGGGGTACTTCGGCGGCCTGCACGCCTGTTGATCGCCCCGGTCGGGTCGCGCCTGAGCGGCTCGCGGATCGTGACATAGATTGACGGCATGCCCGATCTGGACCCCTCGTTCCTCGCCCTCCCGCTCCGATCTCTCGCCGACGCGGCGCTGGGACGGGCCGCCGAACTCGGCGCCGAGCACGCCGATTTCCGCCTCGAGCGCATTCGGGTCGCCGCGCTGGCGCTGCGCGACGCCCGGGTCGATTCGTCCACCGACAGCGAGGATCTCGGGCTCGCCGTTCGAGTGATCCACGACGGCGCGTGGGGCTTCGCCGCGGGCATCGCGCGCACCCCTGACGCGGCCGCCCGGCTGGCCGAACAGGCCGTCGCGACCGCCCGGGTCAGCCGGGTGCTCAGTCGAGCGATCCGGTCGCGCTCGCGCCCGAACCGACCTACGCCGACGCCGTGTGGGTCTCCGCCTACGACGTCGACCCGTTCGCGGTCGCCGAGGACGAGCGGGTCGGTCGGCTCGGCGAGCTGTCCGAGCGGCTGCTCGCCGCCGACGGGGTCGACCACGTCGACGCGCACCTGATGCAGGTGCTGGAGAACAAGTTCTACGCCGACTCGCGCGGCACGACGACCACCCAGCAGCGGGTGCGGCTGCACCCGCAGTTCACCGCCGTCCATGTCGACCGCGGTGCCGGGGCGTTCTCGTCCATGCGCACGCTTGCCCCACCGGCCGGGCGCGGCTGGGAGTACCTCACCGGCACCGGCTGGGACTTCGACGCCGAGTTCGCCGAACTGCCCGGCCTGCTGGCCGAGCACGTGAAGGCACCGAGCGTCGAGGCCGGCCGCTACGACCTCGTGATCGACCCGTCCAACCTGTGGCTGACGATCCACGAATCGATCGGGCACGCCACCGAGCTCGACCGGGCGCTCGGCTACGAGGCGGCCTACGCGGGCACGACCTTCGCGACGCTCGACAAGCTCGGCTCGCTGCGTACGGCAGCCCGTCATGAACGTCACCGGCGACCGCACGGTCGAGCACGGGCTGGCCACGATCGGCTACGACGACGAGGGTGTGCGACGCAGCAGCTTCGACATCGTCCGCGACGGCGCGCTCGTCGGCTACCAGCTCAATCGGCAGATGGCGCCGGCAGCACGGGCTATCGGGACGCTCGAACGGGTGCGCGCTTCGCCGACTCGGCCGGGCACATCCCCCTGCAGCGCATGGCCAACGTGTCGTTGCAGGCCGGCGCCGGACGGCCCGACCACGGACGAACTGATCGGCGGTGTCGAGCGGGGCATCTACGTCCTCGGCGACCGGTTCGTGGTCGATCGACATGCAGCGCTACAACTTCCAGTTCACCGGCCAGCGGTTCTTCCGGATCGAGAACGGCCGCCTGGCCGGCCAGTTGCGCGACGTCGCGTACCAGGCGACGACCACCGACTTCTGGGGCTCGATGGAGGCGGTCGGCGGGCCGTCCGACCTACGTGCTCGGCGGGGCGTTCAACTGCGGCAAGGGCCAGCCCGGCCAGGTCGCGCCGGTCTCGCACGGGTGCCCGTCCGCGCTGTTCCGAGGCGTCAACGTGCTGAACACCGTGGCGGAGGGCGACCGATGAGCGAGCGGGTCCAGGACCTCGTCGAGCAGGCGCTGGGCCTGTCGACCGCCGACGGCTGCATCGTGATCGCCGGCGAGCACAGCGAGACCAACCTGCGGTGGGCGGGCAACAGCCTGACCACGAACGGGCAGATGAGTTCGCGCTCGATGACGGTGATCTCGACCGTCCGGACCGACGCCGGGACGTCCGTCGGAGTCGTGACGCGGACGGTGTCGGAGCGCCGACGAACTGGCCGCGCTGGTCGCGGACAGCGAGCGGGCCGCGCGCGCCGGCGAGGTCGCCGACGATGCGGCGCCGCTCGTCGAGCCGTACGGGGCGGACGACGACTGGGACACCGACCCGGCCGCGACGAGCGCCGAGATCTTCGGGGCGTTCGCCGCCGCGCTCGGTGCCTGTTTCGACCGGGCCCGCTCGCGCGACGAGTTGCTGTTCGGGTTCGCCGAGCATCAGGTGACGTCGACCTTCGTCGCGTCATCGACCGGCCTGCGGCGGCGTTACGACCAGCCGAACGGCCGCCTCGAGATCAACGGCAAGTCGAGCGACTTCAGCCGCTCGGCGTGGGCGGGCGCGCATTCCCGCGACTTCGCCGACATCGACGTCGCCGCGCTCGTCGAGGATCTGCACGTCCGCCTCGAATGGGCCAAGACGCGCATCGACCTGCCGGCGGGGCGTTACGAGACGATCCTGCCGCCGACCGCGGTCGCCGACCTGATGATCTACGCGTACTGGACCGCGTCGGCGCGCGACGCCGAAGAGGGCCGCAACGTCTTCGCCGGCCCGGACGGCGCCACGCGGATCGGCGAGCGCCTCAGCGCCCTGCCGCTCACCCTGCGCTCCGACCCGTCCGTACCCGGGCCTGGAGTGCGCGCCGTTCGACGTGGTCACCGCGTCCGACGGCGCGCTGCAGTCGGTGTTCGACAACGGGGCGCCGGTCGAGGCCACGAGCTGGGTGAGCGACGGGACCCTGGTCAACCTGGGCCGGACCGCGATCGTGGGCGGCGCGCACCGGCCAGCCGGCCCGCCCGCTGGTCGGGAACCTGATCCTGGACGGCGGCGGCTCGACAGTCGCTCGACGACATGATCGCCGCAACCGACACGGGGGCTGCTGCTGACCTGCCTCTGGTACATCCGCGAGGTCGACCCCCAGACGCTGCTGCTCACGGGGCTGACGCGCGACGGCGTGTACCTCGTCGAGGACGGCGTCGTGCGGGGCGTCGTGAACAACTTCCGCTTCAACGAGTCACCCGTCGATCTGCTCGGGCGGATCACCGAGGTCGGCGCGACGACGCCGACGCTGCCGCGGGAGTGGAGCGACTACTTCACCCGGACGGCGATGCCACCCGCGCGGGTGCCGGACTTCAACATGTCAACCGTGAGCGAAGCGAACTGATGTCAACCGTGAGCGAAGCCAACTGATCTTCGTCTGCTCGGCGGCCATGCACTGACTGTGACCCTGCCCTCGTGTGACGGGCGCCGCAGTAAGTAAGCGCTATCGGCACTTACTCTCCTGCAATCCCTTGCGCCCGGTCCGGCGCCACCACACAGTCAACGGCGACTGGCTAAGGAGATTCGGCATGACTGCTGTCATTCCCGGCCTCGATCAGGCCCCGACCACCCACTCGCGGCTGCTCGCCTGGGTCCGTCAGACGGCCGAACTCACCCAGCCCGACCGGGTCGAGTGGGTGGACGGGTCGCCCGAGGAGTGGACGCGGATCACGGATCTACTCGTCGAAACCGGGACGTTCGTCCGGTTGAACGCCGAGAAGAAGCCGAACTCGTTCTACTGCGCATCGGATCCGACCGACGTCGCCCGGGTCGAAGACCGCACTTTCATCTGCAGCCGCGACAAGCGTGACGCCGGCGCGACGAACAACTGGATGGACCCGGACGACATGAAGGCGATCATGGTCGAGCGGTTCCGGGGCTCGATGCGCGGCCGCACGATGTACGTCCTGCCGTACTGCATGGGACCGCTCGACGCGGCCGAGCCGCTGCTCGGCGTCGAGATCACCGACGCGCCGTACGTCGTCGCGTCGATGCACATCATGACCCGCCTCGGCACCAAGGCGCTGGCGAAGTTCGGCGATGACGCCGACTTCGTCCCGGGCCTGCACAGCATCGGCGCGCCGCTCGAGCCCGGCCAGGCCGACGTCGCCTGGCCGTGCAACCAGACGAAGTACATCGTTCACTTCCCCGAGGAGCGGCTGATCTGGTCGTACGGATCGGGGTACGGCGGCAACGCGCTGCTCGGCAAGAAGTGTTACTCGCTGCGCATCGCCTCGGTGAAGGCGCGCGACGAGGGTTGGCTGGCCGAGCACATGCTCATCGCCAAGCTGACCTCTCCCGAGCAGAAGGTCAGCTACATCGCCGCCGCCTTCCCGTCGGCCTGCGGCAAGACGAATCTGGCGATGCTGGAATCGACGATCCCGGGCTGGAAGGTCGAGACGATCGGCGACGATATCGCCTGGCTGCGGATCGGCGACGACGGTCGGATGTACGCCGTCAACCCCGAGAACGGCTTCTTCGGCGTGGCGCCCGGCACCGACTGGCACACGAATCCGAACGCGATGCGGACGATCGCCAAGGGCACGTCGATCTTCACGAACGTGGCGCTGACCGACGACGGCGACGTGTGGTGGGAGGGCATGGGCGAGCCGCCCGCGCACCTCATCGACTGGAAGGGCCGCGACTGGACTCCGTCCGGCCTCGACGCGAACGGCGCCCCGCTCGCCTCGGCCGGCGAGCCGAGCAGCCACCCCAACTCGCGGTACTGCACGCCGATCGCGCAGTGCGAGACGCGCGCCGCGGAATGGGACGACCCGCGGGGCGTGCCGCTCGACGCGATCTTTTTCGGTGGGCGCCGACGCGACACCGTCCCGCTCGTCACCGAGGCCCGCGACTGGCAGCACGGCGTCTTCATGGGGGCGACGTTGTCGTCCGAGACGACCGCCGCCGCGACCGGTCAGGTGGGCGTCGTGCGCCGCGACCCGATGGCGATGCTGCCGTTCATCGGCTACAACGCCGGCGACTACTTCGCGCACTGGATCGAGGTCGGCAAGGGTGCCGACGCCGTCAAGCTGCCGAAGATCTTCTACGTGAACTGGTTCCGGCGCGCGGACGACGGGTCGTTCCTCTGGCCGGGCTTCGGCGAGAACATCCGCGTGCTGAAGTGGGCGCTCGAGCGCATCGATGGCAAGGCGGCCGCGGTCGACACGCCGATCGGGCGGGTTCCGACCCGGTCCGCAATCGACGTCGACGGGCTCGACCTGACCGAGGCCGAGTTGGCCGCCGCGCTCGAGGTTGACGTCGAGGCCTGGCGGGCCGAGTTGCCCGCGATCGACGAGTGGTTCGAGAAGATCGGCGACGCCGTCCCCACGTCGCTGCGCGACGAGCTGGCCTCGCTGAAACTGCGACTCGGCGCCTGACCGGCCGGCGGTCCGCTACTCGCCCGATCGTCCGCAGACCCATTCTTTGCACCCAGGATGTGGCCTGGTCGGGCCCACGAAGCCCCGATCAACCCACATCCTGGGTGCAAAGTCCGGTCGCGCGGCGGCGGTTTCCGGTCGCGCGGCGCCTGACCGGCCGGCGGTCCGCTACTCGCCGGCGGCGATGACGCGACCGCTCGCGACGGCCGCCACCAACGCGCGGTGGTCGTGCTCGTTCTGGTCGGCGTAGCGCGCCGCGAACTCGACGATGGCGCGGTCGAAGGTGTCGCTGCTGCCGAGGTATCCGGCGATCGCGATCCGGTCGCCCGAGCGGGCGTGGGCGCGCGCCAGCGTCCAGCCGCAGAGTCGGACGTACTCGACCAGACCGCTCGGCCCCATCTGCTCGACGTCGACCGAGCCCTTCCAATCGCGCAGCTGGCGGACGTAATAGTCGCGCTCGACGCCGTCGAACGTGATGCGCTGCCAGCCGAGGAAGATGTCACTGGCGGCTTGCATCATGCGTTGCCCGGCGACGACCCGCTGGCCGGCGTTCGCGTAGCCGCTCGCTCCGACATACCGCTCGAGGACGGACGCCTGCGCCTGTTTCAGCTGCAGGATAAGGGGATCGTTGTCGTCGCGACCGATCATCAGCACGACCCACGCGCTCGTCCCGACACTGCCGATACCGACGACCTTGCGGGCCAGATGCGCGAACCGGTAACCGGCCAGCAGGTGTCGCCGGTCGGCCGTCAGCGAGTGGTGGTAGTTCGACAGAGCGTGTTGTACGTCGACCTCGAAGTCCTGGGCGGACGCGGCGGGGTAGAGCTCCTCGATCGGCACGAGCAGCGGGGGATCGTTGATGAAGCGCGGCTGGCCGTCGACGACGCGGATGAGTTTCGCGAAGGCGTCGAGGTGATCGCGGGTCCGGGCCTTGGTGAGCATCTTCTCGGCCTGCCGCCGGTCGGCCGGGGCGGCGCTCGAGCGCAGTCGCGGCCCCGCCTCGTCCACGGCCAGATGCGCGTACCAGACTGCGAGGTCGCCCTGTTCCGCGAACTCCAGCATCGCCCGGCGATACTCGCCGACCATCGCGGTGACCGCGCCGGTGCGCTCGGATTCGGCGAACCCCCGCCACCGGGTCGCCACCTCGACGCTGGCGGCCAGCCGTTTCACGTCCCACTCCCAGGGGGCCGGCAGCGTCTCGTCGAAGTCGTTGACGTCGAATACCAACCGGCGTTCGGGTGAGGCGAACACCCCGAAGTTGCTCAGATGGGCATCGCCGCAGGCCTGCACGGTGAGCCCCGTCCGGGGAGTCGCCGACAGATCGGCCGCCATGATCGCGGCGCCGCCTCGGAAGAAGGTGAACGGCGTCTCGAGCATCCGTTGGTAGCGCAGCGGTACGAGCTCCGGAATTCGGTTCGCGTCCTGCTCGTGCAGCAGCTCGATCGGATCGCGACGATCTGGCGCGGGCTCGTAGGTGGCGTGGCTGCGCCGCGGGACGCGGCGGCGGGCGTTCTTCCCCCGTTCACGCCGGTCGGCCACGGATATGGCGCGGGGCTCGGTGAACGGATGGTGGAGGTCGTCGAGCTGTGCTGCCATCGGACGAGTCTGACACCCGGCGGGCGCTGTGCATTTATGTGGACGACGCCGTGGATATCGGCGCCCGTCGGGGGATAACCACGGCGGCTCTGTGGACATCCTGTTGATGGCCAGAATCTTTTGCGGAAGTCGAAGAAAACCCTTGTGTAGCAGGGGATTCTCGCTGTAGAAATACGACGTCGCCAACACGGGACGCGAAGTGCGAAGGAAACTTCGGACACGCTGGCCAGATCGGGTAACCGATCAGGCGGGTGTCGCGGACTGTGCGGTGTCCGGTAACGCAGATGCGGTCCGGTCGAGCAATCGGCTGGTCGGCGCGGCGAGACCGTTGCGGGGCCCCCTCACCTCATACGTGTCGGGGCCCCGTTCTATTTCGGCCGACAATCAACCGCACGCACCGCACCGAATGCTTCTGCATTCGAGCCCGGGTCGATACCGTCCGACCATGCGCGCGCCCGGTCAGCTCACCTCCGTCGAGCAGCAGCTGCTCGACTGCGCGGTAGCCGGCGCCACGCTCGACCTGACCGCCGGCGACGATCGACGGATTCGGGCCGACGTCGTTCGAGCGGTGTTGACCGATGACCTGGCGCCGCCGGGTCGTATCGATCCTCGCGGGCTCCAGCTGAGTGGAGCGGTCATTGAGGGTCGACTGGATCTGCGGCTGGTCGGCAGCCGGATCGCGCTGGATTTTCGTCAGTGCACGTTCTCGGGCGACCTTGATTTCCGCGACGCCGAACTACGAACGCTGCGCATCACGGCCGGCCGGTTTCGTCCGCTGTCCGGTGATGGCGGGCCGACCCCTGTGATCCTGCTCGAGGGCAGTTCCTTCACGGGCGACGTCGAGATCGGATTCGAGCGCGTGTGCAGCGCGAACGGTCCGGCAGTGGCGGCCGATCGCATGACGGTCGGCGGCGCGCTGCAGCTGGAGGGCACCTTCGCCGGCCTCGGTCCCGAAGGCGCGGTGCGACTGCTCAATGCGCACGTGGGCGGCCAACTCAATCTGAGCCGCAGCGAGATCGTCAACCGGACCGGCCCGGGCGTCGCCGCCGACGGACTCGTCGCGGACGCCGACCTCTGGACCGGCGTCATAGTCGGAGCCCACGACCGCGGCGCCCTGCGCATGCCGGGTGCACGCGTCAAGGGTCAGCTCGATCTGCGCGACGGCGCGATCACCAATGACAGCGGTCCGGCCGTCGATGCCGACGGACTCGTGGTCCACGGCAACGCCTGGACGGGGACGCTCACGGGCGTCGGGGTACTGGGTGCGCTACGGCTGGGCGGCGCGCAGGTCAGGGGGCACCTCGATCTGCGCGATGGTCCGATCACCAACGACAGCGGCCCGGCCGTGAGCGCCGAGCGGCTGACCGTTGACGGCTACACGTTCATCGGCGCAGTCGCGTCCGGTCGCGGCGAGCCGATCACGATGGTGTCGCTCGAGGACGCCCGGTTGGGCTGGCTCGGCGTCGCGCTCGAGACGTTCTCCGGCGGACGACGGCTCGCCATCAGTGGACTGACCTACGAGGGTCTGCCCAACGACGGTGCGGACGACGTCCAGGTCTGGGTCGACGTGCTCGGCTGCACCGCGACCGACTACGCCGCCCAGCCCTACCAACACCTCGCCGCGGCGTACCAGGCGGCCGGTCACCTCGGCGACCAACGCGCGGTTCTGACCGCCCAGCAGGACCATCGCCGGCGTTGGCTTCGGCAGGTGCGCATCGAGCAGCCGAGCCGCTTCGCGAAACTTCGGCTCACCAGTCGACTGGCCGGCCTACGCCTCTACCGAGCGGTCGCCGGCTACGGCTATCGACCGTGGAAGGCGGCCTGGTGGTTGCTCGGCATCGTCGCGTTGGCCAACGTCCTCGTGTTCGCCGCCGCCCACACCTCGCCGAGCCACGCGTCCAAGCCGGCGGTGGTTGCGTATCGCACCGACGACGACAAGGTCCGGCACCGTTGCAGTGAAGCCGAACAGGTCGGCTTGGCGCTGCGCGTCTCGATCCCACTCCTGGGCAACGTCACCGAAGGCTCCTGCCAACTCGACACCACGACGGCGACCGGCGGCTACTTCACCGTGGCCACGTGGGTGCTCGAATTCAGCGCCTGGGCCACCGCCACCCTGGTCGTGGCCGGCTATACCAGCGTGATCCGCAAGTCCTGAGCGGTCCGACGGATCGGCGCCTCAGGTGCGAGCCGTCGCGACGATCGCGAGGACGGCGGCGGCCACCCCCAGCGCGCCCGCGATGACCATCAACCACAGACCGGTCCCGCCGCCCCAGTCGCCGTACTGCGACGAGTTGTAGGACAGGCGGGACGAGTAGTCGGCGACGGCTTCGGCGGCGATTCCGGCCAGGAATGTGCCGCCGAGTCCGGCGAGCAATCCGCCGGCCGTCGCCGTGCGCCGCACGAGCAGCACGACGAATGCCGCGATCAGGATGGCAGCGCCGACGTACAGCACGATTCCGTAGCGCGTGTCGTGGCCGCCGGCGTTGTCGAGAGAGCCGCCGCCGGACGTCACTGCCCAACCGGACAGGCTCGTACGTGACTCGCCACCGGTCTTGAACGTCCACAGCGTGAGGAACGGTGCGACGAGCGCCAGGACGATCGCCAGTGCGGTGACGGCGACGATGGCCGCCCACGAGCGGATCGCCGGTTTGGGCCGGCCCGGAATCGGCCAGCCGGTCGGAGGGGGATAGCCGTCCGGTACCCATTGCGGTTGATAGGGATCTGGCTGGGCGTATTGGGGCTGGCTCGGATTCCAGCCGTACTGCGGCGGGGGTGGCCCCCAGTGCTGCGGATAGCCGGGGTCGACCATCGAACGTCCTTTCGGCGGATACGGCGAACCCTAGACGTATCGACGGGCGGCACCGGCCCGTCTACGGTGTGCACATCGTGTGGACGATCCGGTGGACAACGGCCCAGCGACGGGGATAACCGCCGCCTCGGTGTGGACATCATGTTGATGCGGTGCCGAACTTCGTCGTACAACGAGAAACCCCTTGTGCGATAGGGCATTTCGCCGGTACAAAGATCTCGGCGCCAGGATGGGACACCGGGCCGAAGGCGACTTCGGCACCGCTGACCGAGCCGGCCAGCCGGACCAGTCTGTGGGGGTTGTTCCGGATCGGCGCCTCGTGAGGCCCCTCCATCTCATACGTGGAGGGGCCTCACTTCTATTCGGGCCCGAGTCCGAATTGTGATGTGCAGCCGCAACGGGGCGCGGCCCAATCGGCGTCATACTCGTGGGCGGTCAAGAGGCCGCGTGCGCCGGTCCACCAGGGGGCACGAATGACCGTTCGCCGTTTCGTCATCCTCGCAGTGGTCGCGACGGTCGCGCTTGCCGTCCAAACGGCACCGCCCGGGCGACCGGCCGTCGTCGCGGCCGCTGCGAATCCGGCGACGGTGGGAGCGCCCGGTTCGGCCGGCTCGTTCCAGCCGCTGACGCCGACCCGGGTGCTCGACACCCGGCTCGGCCCGAATGGTTCGCCGATCACGGCGTACGGCTCGCGGGTCGTATCGATGTCCGGCCACGGGATTCCCGCGAGCGGTGTCGCCGCCGTGGTTCTGAATCTGACCGTCACGCAACCGGGGGCAGCCGGCTACCTCACCGCCTGGGCTCACGGTTCGACCCGGCCGGCGACGTCCAACGTCAACTTCGTGCGTAGCCAGACGGTCGCCAATCTGGCCGTCGTGCCGGTCGGACCGGACAATGCGATCGCGCTCTACGACGGCTCCTCCGGAGACATTCACGTGATCGTCGACGTGAGCGGCTACTACCTCGCTGGCGCGCCGACCGCTCCGGGCGCCCTCGTGCCGGTCGCACCCGCTCGGTTGCTCGACACCCGGATCGGGGACGACGGCACCGTCGTCCCACCGGGCGGCACGCTCGATCTCACTGTCGCCGGCCGCGGTGGCCTGCCGGCCTCGGGTGTCGGCTCGGTCGCTTTGAACGTGACGGCCACCGAGCCCGGAGCGGCCGGCTACATCACGGTGTGGCCAGGTGCGGCCTCGCGACCGACGGCCTCCAATCTGAACTTCATCCCCGGCGAGACCGTAGCCGGCCTGGTCATGGTCGCGGTCGGTACGGACGGCAAGGTCGAGCTGTACAACGGATCGGCCGCGAGCATCCAGCTGATCGCGGACGTATCGGCCTACACGGTCGCCGGTGTAGCCGGATCGGCCGGCGACTACACACCCCTGAGTCCGAGCCGGCTGCTCGACACCCGATCGGTGGGGCATCGGCTCGAGCCCGGAGCCACGTGGCCCTTGTTCGCGTCCGGCTTCGGCGGCCTGCCCGCGACGGGAATGTCAGCCGTCGTGCTCACGGTCACGGTGGTCGACCCGAGCGGCCCGGGTTACGTGACGGCCTATCCGGCCGGCGACGGCCAGCCGGTCGCCTCGAACGTGAACTTCGTCGCTGGTCAGACCGTGCCGAACACGGCGGTCGTGCCGGTGGGGCAGGGAACGGTTGAGCTATTCAACGGGTCGGCGAGCTGGGTCGACCTGGTGGTGGACGTGTCGGGCTACTACCTGGGCCCGCCCGCGCTGACCTGGACGTCGCCGAACCACGTCGACACGGCCGACGCCTTGAGGGTGGTCTCGTGTGCGACCTCGACCTTCTGCGTCGCAGTGGATCAAGGTGACCGCGCCACGCAGTACGACGGCGCCACGTGGAGTACGCCGGCCGTCATCGATCCGGGCGGTTCCGGACTGATAACCGTGACGTGTGTGTCAACTTCGTTCTGCGTCGCCCTCGACGTCGCCAGTCGGGCGATCATCTACAACGGCACCACGTGGGGTACGCCCATCCCGATCACGATTCCGGCCGGTCCCGCCACGCAACTGGCATGTGCGTCGGCGACTTTCTGCCTCGCGATCGCGTCGGCCGGGGGCGCCGCAGTCTTCAACGGCGCGACGTGGACCGCGATCGCCGCTCCGCCCGAACTCACGGCGCTGTCCTGCCCGCCGGGCGGCCAGAACTCCTGCATCGCCGTCGCGTTTCTGGGCGACGTGTACGACTACGAGTCCGGGTTCTGGTCCGGGCCCGACGTCGACATCGATCAGGGCTACTACGTGCCGTCAGTGGATTGCCTGTCGACAAGCTTCTGCATGGCGCTGACCAGCACGGGCACGGCGATCCCGTTCGTCGACGGCACCTGGGCGCAGTGGGGACTCGTCGACCCCGTGGGCGGGACGATGTCAGTCTCGTGCGGTTCGCCGACCATGTGCGTCGCGGTGGACTCCGGCGGGCTGGCGATGACGTTCGACGGTGCGTCCTGGACCGAACCCGCGACGGTCGATCCGATCGACCACACGATCGGCGGCCTCAACTCGGTGTCCTGCCCGACGACGACGTTCTGCGTCGCGGTCGACGAGTCGGGCTACATCGTCCAGACGACCTGACGCCGGCCGTCGTCCACACAGCCTGTGGATCGACTGGTGGACAACGGGTCGTGGTCGGGGGATAAGTGCCGGCACGTTGTGGACATCGTGTTGATGGCCAGAAACTTTGGGCGAACTTCGAGAAAACCCTTGTGTCATAAGGGAATCGCGCTGTAGAAATAACCCGTCGCCAGGAAGGGACGCCGATCCGGAGGCGACTTCGGGACGTGGGTGGGGTCGGGTAACCGACTCGGCCGGCGGGCGTCGTGGAATGGTGATCGGTCAGGCAGATGCAGGCCAGTCGAGCGATCGGCGGGTCAGCGCGGCCAGACCGTAGCGAGGCCCCTCCAACTCATACTTGGAGGGGCCTCGTCCTTATTTTGCACGAGGATGCGCCGGTTGACACGTTCCCGGGCGGGCGGCGGTGATCATCGCCTCAGTGCGGATGGCAGATCAGATGCGCGACGTAGGCCGTCCAGCCGGTCTGGTGCGTCGCGCCGAGCCCCTCGCCGGTGTCGCCGTTGAAGTACTCGCTGAACGTCACGTGGTCGCGCCACAGCGGCCGCCGGGCTCGCCTCGATCCGCTGACCGTCACTGGGCCGGACGCCGTTCGGCGCCGACCCGGAACAGCGCGACCATCCGCTTCTCGAGTTCGCGGGCCGCGTCGTCGATCGTGAGGTGATTGCCCGACCGGTCGGCACCTCGACGGTGAAGTCGCGCACCGAGGCAGTCGCCATAGGTGCGCAGCGCGTCGCCCGAGCAGCACGTTGACCGGGAACCAGACCGGCCCCCGCCAGTTCGAGTTGCCGCCGAACAGCCCGGTCTGCGACTCGCCCGGCTCGTAGTCGATCGACATCTGCTGGCCTGCGACGCTCGGTGCGTGAACGGCTCGCGGTAGGCCGCCGACAGCGAACGGATCCCGTGCGGCGACAGGAACTCCTGCTCGTCGAGCAGCCGGGCCAGCACCCGCTGTCAGCCGGTCGGGCCCGAGCAGCGCCAGCATCCGGTGGTCGCCGTCGGCGCGTGCGTCTGGTGGATCAGCCCGTCGAGCAGGTCCGGACGGCGGGCCGCAGCCAGCGCAGCCGGGCGGTGAAGTCCGGCAACTCGTCCGCTGCCCAGGTCGGCGACTGCAGCGACAGCGAGCAATGGCAGCAGCCCGACCATCGACCGCACCTGCAACTGCTGGAACGTGCCGTCGGGCCGGACCAGCACGTCGTAGAAGAAGCCGTCCTCGTCGTCCCACAGATGCGACGCTCCTGCGGTGCCGAATCCGCGCGGCGGCCTGCGCGATCGAGAGGAAGTGCTCGAGGAACTTCGTCGCCATCTCGTCCCAGGCCGGCCGTCGCCGCGACCAGTTCGGACGCGATCTTCAGCATCTGCAGGCAGAAGAACGCCATCCAGCTGGTGGCGTCGGACTCCTCGAGCCGGTACCCGGCCGGCAGCGGCGCCGACCGGTCGAACAGCCCGATGTTGTCCATGCCGAGGAAGCCGCCCTCGAACAGGTTCGAGCCGTCGGCGTCCTTGCGATTGACCCACCACCCGAAGTTCAGCAGCAGCTTGGTGAACACCCGGATCAGGAAGTCGCGGTCGCGCGCGCCGTCGATCAGGTACACCCGCCAGGCCGCCCAGGCGTGGACCGGCGGATTCACATCACCGAACGCCCACTCGTAGGCCGGTAGCTGCCCGTTCGGGTGCATCGCCCACTCGCGGCACAGCAGCAGCAGCTGCTCCTTGGCGAACGCCGGATCGATGTGCGCCAGCGGAACGCAGTGGAAGGCCAGGTCCCAGGAGGCGAACCACGGGTACTCCCACTCGTCGGGCATCGACATCACGTCGGCCAGCGCGAAGTGGCGCCAGCTGTGCGTTGCGCGCACCGCGTTGGCGCGCGGCTCGGGCGGTGGCGTCGGCTCGTCGGGATCGCCGTCCAGCCACTGCGTCGACGTCGTAGCGGTAGAGCTGCTTGCCCCACAGCAGGCCGGCGAACGCGCGCCGGGCGATGTGGCCGGTCCTCGTCGTCGAGTCTCGGCCGGGATCACCACGGCGTAGAACTCGTCGGCCTCGCCGCGCCGGTCGGCGACGACCGCGTCGAAGTCGTCGGCCGAACGTCTGCTCGCCGGCGGGGCATGGTCGACAGCCGCAGTCGACGCTGGACCGTCTCGGCCGGCCGCGACCGCGTCGAAGCGGTACCAGAACGCCGCCTTCGTCCCGATCGCCGTCCGGGTTGACGGCCTGCTCGTCGCCGTTGACGACGCGGCGCCCGATGCCGTCCTTCGGATACGGCGTACGCGTTCGTCGGCCGCGCCGAACAGCGCGACGGCGTCGGTCTCGTTGTCGCAGACCAGGACGTCGGGCGCGCCCTCGGCGGACCAGCACGTACCGTGCCCGAGGAAGTCGTGCCGGCACTCGACCGCGCGGGCGTGCCCGGCGCCGCATCGCCGGCGGATCCAGCCGCTGCAGGATCGGCCGCCGCGTCGTCGCGGCCCCACGCCCAGGTGTTGCGGAACCAGATCTGCGGCAGCAGGTGCAGCGGGCGCCGCGTCCGGGCCGTGGTTGGTGGCGTTGATCACGATGCACATGTCGTCCGGGCCGGCCTTGGCGTAGCTGATCGTCACGTCGAAGAAGCGGTCGTCGGCCAGCACGCCGGTGTCGGCCAGCTCGTACTCGCGGTCGTCGCGGTCCGCGTCGCGCGTTCTCCGCGCGCAGCTGCGCGTACGGGAACGCGGCCTGCGGGTAGCGGTACAGCCAGCTGCATCCAGGAATGGGTCGGCGTGGCGTCCAGCGCCCACCAGTACTCCTTGGCGTCCTCGCCGTGGTTGCCCTCGGCGTTGGTGAGGCCGAACAGCCGCTCCTTGAGGATCGCGTCCTGGCCGTTCCAGAGCGCGACGCGCGAAGTTCAGGAAGCCGAACCGGTCACAGATGCCGCCCAGCCCGTCCTCGCCCCAGCGGTAGGCGCGCGGGTGGGCCTGCTCGAACGGGAAGTACCCCCAGGCGTCGCCGTCGGCCGAGTAGTCCTCGCGGACGGTGCCCCACTGGCGCCCGCCAGGTACGGGCCCCACAACCGCCACGGTCGGTCGGACGCGGACGATTCGGCCAGCCGGGCGTGCTCGGCGCTCGCGGTGCGCGGAGCTCGCGGTCGGCCGGGCATGACGCGGTGTGGAGGTCACCGCGTCAGCCTCCCACCCCGCCGACGGCCGTGCACTCCTGGCGGCGGAACGCTCATAAGCGCTGCTGCGCCGCTGAAAATCGGGTTGCGACGGGCGGGTAGCGTTGACAAATCGTGAGTGTCGATCCGGTTCTGGCCGCCGAACGGAGCCAGCTCGAGCATCGCCGGACATGCCTGGCCGAGATGTCGCCAGCCGCCGAGCCGGATCGCCGACTACGGCGTCGACGCGCTGGCCAGCCAGGGGCTCGGCCGCTGCGGGCCGCGCGGCTCAAGCCCTCGCCGCCGACCCCGACGCCCCGCCGTTCTTCGGCCGGACCGATCGCGACCGCGGACGGACGTCGCCCGCGCGTCGAGGTGTTCCACATCGGCCGCCGGCACGTCCGCGACGATGCCGGCGACCCGGTCGTGATCGACTGGCGGGCGCCGATCTCGCGCGCGTTCTACCGGGCACCGCCCGACGGACCGGAAGGGCGTCCGGCTGCGCCGCCGGTTCGGCTTCCACCGACGGTGAGCTCGACCTCCTTCGAGGACGAGCACCTCGATCGCGGCGAGGAGCTGGGGCTGGCGTCGGACCTGCTGCGCGAGGAGATCGAACGCCCGCGCGTCGGCCCGATGCGCGACATCGTCGCCACCATCCAGCCCGACCAGGACGAGCTGGTGCGGGCCGACCTCGACACCTCGCTGTGCATCCAGGGCGCGCCCGGCACCGGCAAGACGGCGGTCGGCCTGCACCGCGCCGCCTACCTGCTCTACACCTATCCCGAGCGGCTGCGCCGCTCCGGCGTGCTGGTCGTCGGCCCGAACCAGCGCCTTCCTGCACTACATCGCGCAGGTGCTGCCCGCCCTCGGCGAGGGCGGCATCCAGCAGGCGACGGTGGACGAGCTCGTGGCGCACGTCGCCGGTCGCCGGCCGACGAGCCGGTCGAGCTGGCCGTCCTCAAGGGCGATGCCCGGATGGCCGACGTGCTGCGCCGGGCCGTGCTGAGCCACATCGCCAAGCCGACCGAGCGACGTCGTCGCGATCGTCGGCACCCGCCGCTACCGGATCCGGTCGAGCACGCCTGCGCCGCTACGTCGACGACGCCCGCCGGGCGCTCGGCCGCGGAGCTGCGCTGGAACGGCGCGCGCGAGCGGCTGCGGATCGCAGCTCGCCGAGGACGTCCGGCGCCAGCGCGAGGACGCCGGCGGGGCGCCCTAGGACGCCGAGACCGCCAAGGTGGCCCGCTCGCCGCCGGTCCGGGACTTCGTCGACGCGGTCTGGCCGGCCCTGGACGCACCCGGCGCTGCTGGCCCGGCTCTACGCCGACGCCGCGTTCGCCGGCGCTGCGCGCCGATGCTGACCGCGAACGAGCTGGCGGCGCTGGCCCGGCCGGCGCCGCCCGAACGGTCAAGCAGGCCCGATTGGACGCGCGGCCGACGTGGTGCTGCTGGACGAGCTGGCCGGCCTGATCGACGGCAACGAGACCTTCGTGCACGTGGTGGTCGACGAGGCGCAGGACCTGTCGGCGATGCAGTGCCGGGCGGTGGCCCGGCGCTGCCCGCTCGGCTCGGTGACCGTGCTCGGCGACCTGGCCCAGGCGACCACGCCCTGGGCGCCGGGTGCCTGGGCAGCCACCCTGACCCACTCGGCCAGCCGGGCGGTCGTCCGCCGCTGACCGTCGGCTATCGGGTGCCCGGCGAGGTGCTCGAGATCGCGAACCGGCTGCTGCCGCACATCGCGCCCGACGTGCCGCCGGCCACGTCGGTCCGGGCGGGCGCCGACGCGCTGACGTTCGCCCGACGCGGCGCGTCACCGCGATCGTCGCCGCTGCTCGCGGTCCAGGGTTCGATCGGCGTGATCGTCGCCGACGCCCCGGCGCCGGCGGTGCTCGCCGAGCTGGCCGCGTGGGGTGCCGAGCTGCTCCGGCGACCGACGACCCGCGGCTGATGGTCGTCCCGGCCACTGCGGCCAAGGGCCTGGAGTTCGACTCGGTGGTCCTGCTCGAGCCGGCCGACATCGTGGCCGCCGAGCCCGCGTCGTGACCGGCTGCGCCGGCTCTACGTGGCCCTGACCCGGGCCGTCTCCCACCTGGTCGTCGTGCACGACCGGCCCCTGCCGCCGCATTGGCAACTGGCGGCATCTGACAGGAATCGCCCGAGTGTCTAGAAGGCGAGCAATCGCCAATGACCGTAGTAACGGACTGGTGGTCGTCTTGTTGCGATAGTCTTCGCGGCGAGCGACTTCGCCGGAAGTTGCTTCTATGTCAGCAGTCCACTTCTGGTGGTAGCCAACACGATCGCGACCCGTTCGTTCGTCGCGCGCGGGTTCGAAGTTAAGCGGTTACCCACAGCGAGTGTGCCTGAGACAGGTTTTCGGGTTACTGTCCTAGAAAACTATCTAATAGGCGAGAGAAACACGGACCGGTCGTTCGGGGAATCGTGACGGATCGGGTGCAGGGTAAGAATCCGGGGAAAGCAGCGAAGACGGGAAGTGCTGTGACAACGTCCACAGAAACCACATCGGCGGGGGCCGTGAAGTCAACTACGGATGCGAGGGCCTGGCGCCGTCGGTTCGGGATCGGCCTGATCGTCGCAGCCCTGATCGGTGCGGCGCTGACGATCCTGTCCGGTCCGGCGTCGGCGAAGGTGATCACCGGTGCCATCACCGGCGTCACCGTCACGCCGACGAATCCGGTCAAGTCGCAAGCGCTGACGATCACCACCGCGTGGTGCGTCCCCGATGGCAGCCAGACGGGCGATACCTTCACGCTGCAGCTGCCGAGCCAGCTCATCCCCTACACGAGCGGATTCCCGTTGAAGGACGCCGCGGGCGATATCGTCGCGAACGCCGTCGTGTCCAACGGAGTCGTCACCTTCACGCTGACCGCCTTCGTGCAGTCGCACACGAACGTCTGCGGCAGCGCCTACTTCTCGATGGGCATGCGCCAGAGCGCGATCACGGTCGACCAACCGAACGAGTTCGATTTCACGGCCGGTTCGACGGTCTTCAAGACGATCGTCACGCCGACGGCCGGCGGGTCGAAGGTCCGTTCGACCCCCTGGAAATGGGGCGCGTGGACCAATCCCGCCGATGAGGGCGTCACCAACCCGACCGACGCGCTGCATTGGTACCTCGAGTCCCTGCCGGCGCCGGCCGGCGGTTACACGCAGGCGGTCTTCAAGGCACCGCATCGGCCGGGCAGGCGTTCGACTGCGCCCACGTCACCGTGCACATCGGAATCGTGAACGCTCTCAACAACTTCTCGTCGCAGGGCAACTACAAGGGGCCGTTGACGATCGTGTGCTCGACGACGTCCATCACGGTCACCACGGGCGCGTACGCGGCGAACACCCTGATCCAGGTCGGCATCCCGACAACGATCACCGACCCGTCCCAGACGAAGTTCGCCGACACCGGGAGCGTCGCTGTCGATGGCCAGCCGGCCAAGACGGTGGTCGCGGCGGACGTCGTCCGCTTCAACGCGGGCGGCGTGGGCTCGGGCACGAGCACCCCGACGTCGACCGCTCCGACGAGCGCGTCCGCGTCGGACACCACGATTTCGACCGCTCCGACGAGTGCGTCCGCCTCTGACACCACGATCTCGACCCAGCCGACCGGCGCGACGGTGTCCGACACGGTCGTGACCGCCCCGTCCCAGGCGGTCGCGGCCAGTGAACTGGCCTCGACCGGGTTCTCGAGCAAGAACTCGGGCGCGCTCGGCGTCCTGTGCCTGCTCATGGGTGGGTTCTTGCTGCTGCTGTCCGGTCGTCGCCGACGCAGCTCGACCGGCACGCACCGCTGAAGACTCCGCGCCCGGGTGATGGATCTCGGGCGCGGATCGCGGATATGGTAGGAACCCCCGGGTATATCAGCCGGTGCGCCACCCATGTACCAACACTGGCAGCCCCACGCAGTCCCTAGCGCGCCGGCGTCCGGCGATCCCAGTCACCGGCGCGGTGAGGCGAGGAGCGTCGATGACGGAGCACGTGAATGCCGTTCACCCCGAGCCGGACCTGGTCCAGCTCCTGACCCCTGAGGGCATGCGGGTCGAGCATCCCGACTACCCGCTGAGATCACCGACGACGAGATCAAGCGCTGTACCGCGACCTGGTGCTGGTCCGCCGGTTCGACGCCGAGGCCACCGCGCTGCAGCGGCAGGGCGAGCTCGGGCTGTGGGCCTCCTGCTCGGCCAGGAGGCCGCCCAGGTCGGCGCCGGCCGGGCGCTGCGCGCGCAGGACATGGCGTTCCCGACCTACCGCGAGCACGGCGTCGCCTGGTGCCGGGACGTCGACCCGCTCGACCCTGCTCGGGCCTGTTCCGCGGGACGAGCCTGGGCGGCTGGACCCCGAACGAGCACAACTTCAACCTGTACACGATCGTGATCGGCGCGCAGACCCTGCACGCGGCCGGCTACGCGATGGGCGTGGTCCGCGACGGCGCGGTCGGCACCGGCGAGCCCGACCGCGACACCGCGGTGCTGGCGTTCTTCGGCGACGGCGCGTCCAGCCAGGGCGACGTCAACGAGGCGTTCGTCTGGGCGGCGGCCGCCAACCTGCCGGTCGTCTTCTTCTGCCAGAACAACCAGTGGGCGATCTCGGAGCCGGTCGAGCGCGCAGACCCGGGTGCCGCTGTTCCAGCGCGCGGCCGGGCTTCGGCTTCCCGGGCGTCCGGGTCGACGGCAACGACGTGCTGGCCTGCCTGGCGGTCACCCGGGCGCGCGCTCGACGAGGCCCGCACCGGCCAGGGCCCGACGCTGATCGAGGCCTACACCTACCGGATGGGCGCGCACACCACCTCCGACGACCCGACCCGGTACCGGCTGGGCGACGAGCTCGAGACCTGGAGGCTGCGAGGACCCGATCGAGCGGGTGCGGGCCTACCTGGTCCGCGAGGCCGGCGTCGGCGCAGGACTTCTTCGACGGCGATCGAGGCCGAGTCCGAGGAGCTGGCCGTGCGCATCCGGGCCGGCTGCCGGGCGCTGCCCGACCCGACGCCGCGCGTCGCCGTTCGACCACGTGTACGTCGAGATGCCCGACGGAGCTGCGCCGAGCAGCGCGCCGAGTTCGTCGGCGTACCTCGCCTCCTTCGAGCGCGTGGACGCATGACCGCCGTCTACCGGTGCTGACCGACGACACATGGCCAAGGCGCTCAACGACGGCCTGCGCAAGCGCGATGGAGGACGACCCCAAGGTGCTCGTCATGGGCGAGGACGTCGGCAAGCTCGGCGGCGTCTTCCGGATCACCGACGGCCTGCAGAAGGACTTCGGCGAGGACCGGGTGATCGACGCCCCGCTCGGCGAGTCCGGCATCATCGGCACCGCGGTCGGCCTGGCCATCCGCGGCTACCGGCCGGTCTGTGAGATCCAGTTCGACGGCTTCGTCTTCCCCGGCTTCGACCAGATCGTCAGCCAGGTCGCCAAGTTCCACAACCGCTCGCGCGGCTCGGTGAAGATGCCGATCACCATCCGCATCCCGTACGGCGGCGGCATCGGCGCGGTCGAGCACCACTCCGAGTCGCCCGAGGCCTACTTCGCGCACACCGCCGGGCTCAAGGTCGTCACCTGCGCCAACCCGTCCGACGCGTACTGGATGATCCAGCAGGCCATCGCCTGCGACGACCCGGTGATCTTCTTCGAGCCCAAGCGCCGGTACTGGGCCAAGGGCGAGGTCGCCGCCGAACGCCGACGCCGCTGTACCGCGGCCCAGGTCGTGCGGCCGGGCCGCGACGTGACGCTGGTGGCCTACGGCCCGATGGTCGCCACCGCGCTCGACGCGGCCGACGCGCCGCCGGCCGACGGCCACGAGCTCGAGGTCATCGACCTGCGCTCGCTGTCCCCGCTCGACACCGACGACCGTGCTCGAGTCGGTGCGGCGGACCGGCCGGCTGATCGTCGTGCACGAGGCGCCGGTGAGCTCCGGGCTCGGCGCCGAGCTCGCCGCCCGGGTGCAGGAGCAGGCTTCTACTCCCTGGAGGCGCCGGTGCTGCGGGTGGCCGGCTTCGACACCCCGTACCCGCCCAGCCGCGCATCGAGGAGGAGTGGCTGCCCGACGTCGACCGCATCCTCGACGCCGTCGACCGATCGCTCGGAGTTCTGAGGAAGGACGATCAGTGGCTGACCTGAAGCAGTTCAAGCTGCCCGACGTCGGCGAAGGCCTGACCGAGGCCGACATCCTCACTGGGAGGTCGCAGCCCGGCGACGCCGTCGTGGTCAACCAGATGCTGGTCGAGGTCGAGACGGCCAAGGCCGCCGTCGAGCTGCCCTCGCCGTACGCCGGCGTCGTCACCGCGCTGCACGTCGCCGAGGGCGACACCGTCGACGTCGGCCGCCCGATCATCACGATCGACGTCGACCCGGACGGCTCGACGGCGAACCCGCCGACGCCGCGGATCGTCAGCGCCGGCGAGGAGTCCGACCCGACGCTGGCCGCGCATGATCGAGCCGACCGGCGTGACCGCCGCGTCCGAGGGCCGCCAGCCGATGCTCGTCGGCTACGGACCGCGCGCCGAGGGCGGCGCGCACCGGCCGCGCGCGCCGCAACGGTGCGCCCCGATGCCGTGCCGCACGTCGATACGCACGTCGACGACGCACGTCGATGCCGCGCCGGCTGCCGCCGAGCAGCGCGCGGTCCTGGCCAAGCCGCCGGTCCGCAAGCTGGCCAAGACCCTCGGCGTCGACCTGGCCGACGATCGCCGCGACCGGCCCGAACGGCACGATCACGCGCGCCGACGTGCAGGCGGCGGCCGACGGACCGGCCGCCGGCGGCGGCGCCGCGGTCGCCCGGCCGGCGCGTCCGTCGGCGCGAGACCCGCATCCCGATCAAGGGCGTGCGCAAGCACACCGCCGCGGCGATGGTCGCGTCGGCGTTCACCGCGCCGCACGTCACGGAGTTCATGACCGTCGACGTGACCGCGACGATGGAGCTGCGCGACCGGATTGCGGCGCCGACGGGAATTCCGCGACGTGAAGGTGTCGCCGCTGCTGTTCGTCGCCCGGGCGGTCCTGCTCGCCGCGCAGCGCACGCCCGAGATCAACTCGACCTGGGACGAGGCCGCCGGCGAGATCGTCCTCAAGCACTACGTGAACCTCGGCATCGCGGCCGCGACCGATCGCGGCCTGATCGTGCCCAACATCAAGGACGCCGACCAGCCTGTCGCTGCTCGAGCTGGCCGACGCGATCGGCGCGCTGACCGACACCGCCCGGTCCGGCCACACGACGCCCGGCCGACATGGCCGGCGGGACGTTCACCATCACCAACGTCGGCGTGTTCGGCGTCGACACCGGCACCCCGATCCTCAACCCGGGCGAGGCGGCGATCCTGGCCTTCGGCGCGGTCCGGCGGAAGCCCTGGGTGGTCACCGACGCAGACGGCACCGAGCGGATCGAGCCGCGCTGGGTCACCCAGCTGGCGGTGTCCTTCGACCACCGGCTCGTCGACGGCCAGCAGGGGTCGCAGTTCCTGGCCGACGTCGGCGGCGTGCTCGCCGACCCGGGCCTGGCCCTGCTCTGAGCGCTTCGTCATGACCGGCGCCCGGGTGCGGGCCCCGCAGCTGCATGGACGCGGCGGCTGGCTCAACACCGGCGGTCGTTCGCTCGCCCTCGCGGACCTGCGCGGCAAGATCGTCCTGCTGGACTTCTGGACGTTCTGCTGCGCCAACTGCCTGCACGTCATCGACGAGTTGCGACCACTCGAGAAGGCGTACGCCGACACACTGGTCGTGATCGGCGTCCACTCGCCGAAGTTCGCGCACGAAACCGACCACGCCGCGGTCGCCGCCGCCGTCGAACGCTACGAGGTCGACCACGCGGTGCTCGACGACCCCGACCTCGAGCTGTGGCGGCAGTACGCCGTGCGCGCCTGGCCGACCCTCGTCCTGGTCGATCCGGAGGGTTACGTCGTGGCCCAGGCCGCGGGCGAAGGTCAGACCAGCTCGCTGGCCCGGATGATCGACGACCTGATCGCCGTGCACGAGGCGAAGGGCACGCTGCACCGCGGCAGCGGACCATTCGTGGCGCCGCCGCCCGTCTCGACGTCGTTGCGGTTCCCGGCGAGTGCGATATTGCTCCCCGCGCACCGAACCGGTCGCGACCAGGACTCCCTGCTGGTCGCCGACGCGGGACATCATCAACTGGTCGAGCTGGCCTTGGACGGCGAGCAGGTGCTGCGCCGCATCGGATCGGGCGAACGGGGCCGCGCCGACGGTCCGGCCGAGACGGCGTCCTTCGCCGAATCCGGGGGGCTGGCGCTGCTTCCACCGGGCGTCGCGCCGTTCGACGTCATCGTCGCCGACACCGCGAACCATCTGCTGCGCGGCGTGCGGCTGGCCGATGGCGCGGTTGTCGCGACCGTCGATCTCGCGGCCGGGCTCGCCGAGGCGCGGACCATCACCGGCCAGATCCCGGCCGTCCTCTCGCCATGGGACGTCGCCTGGTGGCCGGCGATCGAGCGGGTCGTCGTGGCGGCGGCCGGCGTCCACCTCCTGCTGGCGTACGACCCGGCCCGCGCGACCGTCGAGGTGCTGGCCGGCACGACCGTCGAGGGCCTGCGCGACGGGCCGGCGCTCGATGGCTGGCTCGCCCAGCCGTCCGGCCTGGCGGTCGATGGTGACCGGATCTGGTTCGTCGACTCCGAGACGTCGGCGCTGCGGACCCTCGACATCGAGGGTCGACTGCACACCCACATCGGCGAGGGACTGTTCGACTTCGGCCATGTCGACGGGCCGGCGGCGCAGGCCCGCCTGCAGCACCCGCTCGGCGTCGTGGTGTTGGGCGACGGCACGGTCGCGATCCTCGACACCTACAACGGCGCGGTGCGGCGGTATGTGGAGGCGGACGGGCAGGTCAGCACCATCGCCGACGGGCTGGCCGAGCCGAGCGGCGGGGTGCTCGTCGACGGTGACCTGGTCGTCGTCGAGTCGGCCGCCCATCGCCTGGTCCGGGCGGTCCGGACGAGCGCCCTGGTCGCCGGACCGGCGTTGCGCACCCACCGCCCACCGATGCCGATGCGCCCGGGCCCGGTGCGGGTGTCGGTGCGGTTCGTCCCGCCGCCCGGACGCAAGCTGGACGAGCGGTACGGGCCGTCGACCCGATTGTCGATCAGCGCCAGCCCGTCCGGGTTGGTGTTGCACGGCGCCGGCGACTCGACCGAGCTGACCCGCGAGCTGACGCTGGCGTCCGCGCCCGACGGCGTCCTGCACGTCACGGCCCAGGCCGCCGCGTGCGACGACGATCCGGCGATCGAGCACCCGGCCTGTTACGTCAGCCGGCAGGACTGGGGCGTGCCCGTGATCATCGACCCGGGCGGGGCCGCCGAGCTGGAACTCGTGCTGCTCGGTTAGGGCTCATCGAGCAGGGCCACCTCGAGGGCGAGCTGGTCGGCCGTCGTCCAGCCGTGTGCCGCGAGCCAGCCGTGCACCCCGCCGTGGTGCGCATCGAGTTCGGCGAACAATTCGTGCATCGTCGAGGCCCTCGGGCTGTGCCGGTCGGCCTGTGCCGGGTCGATGTCGTTGACGTATGTCTGCGACGCGACGAGCCGGGCGAGCAGCGCATGGATCCGTTCGGTCGTGCGCGCGTAGTCGTCGGCGATGTCGTCGACCGACACTCCGACGGCGGCCAACGCGAACGCGACGACCACGCCGGTGCGGTCCTTGCCGGCCGCGCAGTGGACGATCGTCGCGCCGTCGGGTTGGGCGATCATGCGGAGGGCCCGGATCACCGAGTCGGCCCGGTCGCCCAGGTAGCCGAGGTATACGGGCACGATGCCGCGGCCGCGTTCGGTGTCGGTGCGCCGTTGCTGCCAGGGCAGGATCACCGGGCCGGCGTCGCTGTCGACGACGTCGACCTCCTCGGCCGCTCCGATCGGCGCCGCGTCGACGAACAGCGAGAGGTTCTCGATCGTGACGGCCGGTTCGCGGGTCATCGGCCCGGGGCCCTCGGAGCGGACCTCGACGTCGGTACGAAGGTCGGCGATCCGCCGCACCCCGACCTCGTCGACGAGCCGGCGCACGTCGTGCTCGCTGAGACCTTGCAGGTTGTCGGAACGGATCAGCCGATGCGGCTGGACGGTTCGTCCGAGCGCGGTGGTGGTGCCGCCGAGGTCGCGGACGTTCGCCGCTCCGTCGAGTTCGATCCAGGGCGACGGATTCAGGGCCACCCGGCCAGGCTATCCACGTCCCGCTCGCTCGGCCCCGCGACTCTGGTCACACGCCTTCTTTGCATTTTTCGCATTCGCGGCTCATGGTGGGGGCTATGACCAACGACGTGGTACCGGCGGTCACCGTGGACGACGGTGGACGGGTGCTCCTTCCGGGCATCAGTTCCCGGGCGTTCGAGCACCCCGCTGATCGGACGGCTCTCACCGCGATGCGGTCGCTGCCCGGGTTCGACAGCGTGCTGAAGATCGCGTCCGGAATGCTGCGCGAGCGCCAGTACCGCCTTGTCTATCTGGCCTCGGCCGTCCGCGTCGGACCTCGGCAGTTCGCCGAACTCGACGCGCTGCTGACCGAGGTCCTCGGCGTCCTGGATGTCGGGCAACGACCGGAGCTCTACGTCGCGAACGACCCCGTACCCAACGCGCTCACCCTCGGAGTCGACCGGCCGTTCATCGTCGTCACGAGTGGCCTCTACGAGTTGCTCGACGCCGACGAGCTGCGCTTCGTCGTCGGTCACGAGACCGGGCACGTCATGTCCGGTCACGCGCTCTACCAATCGCTGCTCATCCACCTGCTCAACCTTGCGGGAGCGTTCAGCTGGCTGCCGGCCGGCGGACTCGGGCTGCGCGCGTTGATCGCCGGGCTGCGCGAATGGCAGCGCAAGGCCGAACTCTCGGCCGACCGCGCCGGTCTGCTCGCGACGCAGGACGCCGATGCGGCATTGCGGGTGCAGATGAAGCTGGCCGGGGGCGCGCACCTCGACCAGATCGACACCGACGCGTTCCTCGAGCAGGCGGTGGAGTACGAGTCGTCGGGGGACCTGCGCGACGGGGTTCTGAAGCTGCTCAACACCGAGCGCAGCACCCACCCGTTCTCGGTGGTGCGCGCCGCCGAGCTGCGCCGGTGGATCGACAGCGGCGACTACCAACGCATCCTCGACGGCGACTACCCGATGCGCGACGACGACCACACCCAGTCGTTCACGGACGCGGCTCGCGACGCCGCCCGCTCGTACCGGCGCCGGATCGACGAGTCCAGCGACCCGCTCGTCGGCGCGGTGCGGGGATTCGGGAGCACCGTCGGATCGGCAGCCGACAGCTTCGCCGACTGGGTCAATCGACGGATGCGACCGAATGGTTCGAGCGACGACGACGGGCCGCCGCCCGAGGCGCCCGAGGCCTCCGACGCCCCGCCGCCCGACGCCGAACCGGAGTAGTCGAGGTCAGAACGACGCCTCGGGCACCTGCATGAGCGCGTTGTCGGTTGATTCGGTGACGGCGCGGCGAGCGGCCAGTTCCGGCAGCACCGTCATCGCGAAGAACCGAGCGACCGCGGGCTTGCCCTCGTAGAACGCCCGGTCAGCGGCGGAGACACCGTTCGCGTCGAGCTTGGTCAGCGCCACCGACGCCTGCCGCAGCAACAGGTAACCGACCATCAGATCGCCGGCCGACAGCAGCAGCCGGGTCGTGTTCTGGCCGACCTTGTAGACGTTGGTGGGATCCTCCTGCGCGGTCTGCAGCTGCCCGAGCAGGGCGGTCACCATGCCGCCGAAGTTCCCGAGGGCCAGCGCCAGGCTCTCGCGCTCCTCCTTCAGCCGCCCCTCGTCCTCGATCGACTCGAGGAACGCCGCGATCTCGCCGGATACGGCGCGCAGCGCGGCGCCCCGGTCGCGGACGATCTTGCGGAAGAAGAAGTCCTGGCCCTGGATCGCGGTCGTGCCCTCGTACAACGTATCGATCTTGGCGTCGCGGATGTACTGCTCGAGCGGGTAGTCCTGCAGGTAGCCGGAGCCGCCGAAGGTCTGCAGGGCCTGGGCGAGCTGGTCGTAGGAGCGCTCGGAGCCCGCGCCCTTGACGACCGGCAGCAGCAGGTCGTTGATCGCGACGTCGAGCCGGGTGTCGGTCCCGTTGTGCTCACCGACGATGATGCGGTCCTGGACCGCGGCGGTGTAGGACACCAGCGCGCGCAGGCCCTCGGCATACGCCTTGTTGAGCATGAGGCTGCGGCGCACGTCCGGGTGGTTGAGGATCGTCACTCTTGGCGCGTTCTTGTCGCCGGAACGGGTGAGGTCGGCCGACTGGACGCGGGTCTTGGCGTAGTCGAGCGCGTTGAGGTAGCCGGTCGACAGGGTGGCGATCGCCTTCGTGCCGACCATCATCCGGGCGTGTTCGATGACCTGGAACATCTGGGCGATGCCGTCGTGCACGTCGCCGACCAGCGTGCCGACCGCCGGGCGTCCCTCGATCTCCCCGAAGCGCAGCTCGCAGGTCGTGGATGCTTTGAGCCCCATTTTGTGCTCGACGTTGGTGACGTAGACGCCGTTGCGCTCCCCGAGCTCGCCGGTCTCGAGGTCGACGTGGAACTTCGACAGCGCGAACAGCGACAGGCCCTTGGTGCCGGGTCCCGCGCCGTCCGGGCGGGCCAGGACCAGGTGGACGATGTTGTCCGTGAGATCGTGCTCGGCCGAGGTGATGAAGCGCTTGACGCCCTCGAGATGCCACGTCCCGTCGGCCTGCTGCACGGCCCGGGTGCGTCCGGCACCGACGTCGGAGCCGGCGTCGGGCTCGGTCAGCACCATCGTCGCGCCCCAGCCGCGCTCGACCATGAGCTGCGCAAGACGCTTCTGCGGCTCGGTGCCATTGCGGTAAAGGATGCCGGCGAAGGGGGCGCCGGCCATGTACATGTGCAAGGCCGGGTTCGAGCCGAGCACCTGCTCGGCGACCGCCCAGACGAGCGCGCGCGGGGCGAGCTGGCCACCGAGCTCGGGAATCGTCTCCAGCCGCCACCATTCCGCTTCGTACAGCGCCCGCCAGGACTTCTTGATCGCCTCGGGCATCGTCACCGAGTAGGTCGCGGGATCGAAGACGGGTGGCGTGCGATCGCCGACGGCGAACGACTCGGCCAGCGGCCCTTCGGCCAGTCGGGCGACCTCGTCCAGGATGCCCCGGGCGGTGTCCTCGTCGAGGTCGGCAAACGGGCCGGTTCCGAACAGCGGTGCGCTGCCGAACACCTCGAACAGGTTGAAGGCGATGTCGCGGACGTTGCTCTTGTAGTGGCTCACGGCTGGCTCCGAGTCGACGATCAGCGGGACGCGCGGCCATGTTACTGGCCGGTAACTCCAGCTTATTACTCGCGAGTAACCTTCGCAAGAACGACGAGCTGTGCCGTGTTCAAGAGCAGGAAAGGGTCGTCAGGGCGACCAATGGTTGTTCTTGATCACGGGCGGCGACCCGCTACGACAGCAGGCGCAGCCGGATCGCCTCGGGCAGCGACCGGAGCTGGGCGAGCATCTCCTCGGTGTAGATGCTGCCGATGTCCGTCACGACGTAACCGATCTCGCCACGCGTACCCAGCAGCTGAGCCTCGACGTTCGCCTTGTGCTCGGCGAACACCGAGTTGATCGTCGCCATGACGCCCGGGACGTTGCGGTGGATCAGGATCAGCCGGTGGGTATCCGGCGGCTGAGCGAGGGTGATTCCGGGCAGGTTGACGCTCATCGACGTGGCGCCGTCCAGGACGAAATCGCGGAACTTGCCCGCAACGAAGCGCCCGATGTCCTGCTGGGCCTCCTCGGTCGAGCCGCCGATGTGCGGGGTCAGGATCACGTTGGGCAGGCCGCGCAACTCGGAGAGGAATTCGTCGCCGCGACCCTTCGGCTCGACCGGGAAGACGTCGACCGCCGCGCCGGCGATGTGCCCGGACTCGATGTGACGGCGCAGGGCCGCGTAGTCGACGACGAAGCCGCGCGAGAGGTTGAGGAACAGCGACCCGGGCTTCATCGCCGAGAACTCGGCGTCGCCGAACAGGTTGTTGTTGCTCTGGCGCCCGTCTACATGCAGCGTGACGAAGTCGGCCTCGGCGAGCAGATCGCGCAGCGAAGACACCCGCCGCGCGTTCGACAGGGCCAGGCGGTCGGCGGTGTCGTAGAAGATCACCGACATACCGAGGTTCTCGGCGAGCACCGAGAGCTGGGTGCCGATGTTGCCGTAGCCGACGATGCCGAGGGTGCGACCGCGCACCTCGTGCGCACCGTCCGCCGACTTGTCCCACACGCCGGCGTGCATGAGCGTGCTCTTCTCGGTGAGCCGCCGGGTCATCGCCACGATCTCGGCCAGCGCCAGCTCGACGACGCTGCGCGTGTTCGAGAACGGGGCGTTGAACACGGTGACCCCGCGCTCTGCGGCGGCGAGCAGGTCGATCTGGTTGGTGCCGATGCAGAAGGCGCCGATCGACACCAGATCGTCGGTCGAGTCGAGCACGCGTGCCGAGACATGGGTCTTCGATCGGATGCCGAGCAGTTGGACGCCCGGGAGCGCGGCGATCAGCTCGTCCTCGTCCATGGCCCGGTCGACGGACTGGACCTCGAACCCGGCACGGGTCAACAGGTCGACGGCGTCGGGATGGATCTGTTCGAGAAGCAGGACGCGGGTCGGAGAGTCGGGCACGCGAGAGTCCTTAGGCAGAGGGCGCAACAAGCAGATTCTACGGGGCCGACCGAGTGCCGCCGCCGAGTTTCGAGCGCGGTGCCGGCGGGTCGGCGGGTCTGGATCTTGATGTGTATGCGACGTGGTGGCGTCGCATACACATCAGCGTCGGCTCACGGCGGGGGCTGCGCGTCCTGGACTACTCTTAAGTATGACGAGCACCCGCTGGCTCAATGAGAGCGAACAGCAGACGTGGCGCGCCTATCTCGAGTCGACCCGGCTGTTGTTCGAAGCGCTCGATCGCGATCTGCAGCGTGACGCCGGGATTCCGCACACGTACTACGAGATCCTCGTCCGGCTCTCCGAGGCGCCCGATCGGTCATTGCGGATGAGCCAGCTGGCCGAGAACACCCGCTCGTCGCGCAGCCGGCTGTCGCACGCTGTCGATCGACTCGAAGAACGGGGTTGGATCGCGCGGTCCGAGTGCCCGACCGACCGCCGCGGCCAGGTCGCCGTGCTGACCGATGCCGGATTCCAGGCGCTGGCCGCCGCGGCGCCGGGTCACGTCAGCGCGGTGCGGGACTTCATGTTCGACCAGCTGACCGAGGAGCAGGTCAGCCAGCTGGCCGCGATCAGCGCGGCGATCATCAAGGGCCTCGGGCCGGTGGAGTGCCCGAACGTCGGTTGACCGAACGGCTTCGCCGCTCGGGGCTCAGAATTGGATCTTGGTGGTGGGACGCTCCTGGGTTATGCTCTTGTTAAGTAAACGTTGGAAAGTGCGTGGGGGCACTGAATAAATGCGACTAGATCGGTCAGGAAGAGCCCCTATGAGCAGCTCGGTGCGTTCGACGCGCCCGCGGATCTCACGCGATCCGCGCCCGCGCTCAACCGGTGACGAACTCCAGGTCGTCCTGCAGCCGATCATCACCATCGCCACTGGTGAACTCGTCGCCGCGGAGGCCCTGACCCGCTTCCCCGGCAGCCTGATCCCGACCCAGGAGACGTTCGCCGTCGCCTACGCATCCGGCCGCGGTCCGGAACTCGAGGCCGCGTGCCTGCGCACCGTCCTCGGCCAGCGCGACGTGCTGCCCGACGGCGTGCTGCTGACCGTCAACGTGAGCCCTGACGCCTTGCTGCACCCCTCCGTGCAGAGCGTCCTCGACATCGACCTCACCGGCATCATCGTCGAGATCACCGAGCAGCCCGCCTTCGACGTGATGGCCTCGAACCTCGCGATAGCTCGGCTCCGGGACCAGGGCGCGCTCATCGCCGTCGACGACGCCACGGCCGGTTACGCAGGCCTGCGACGGCTCGCCTCGATCCGTCCGGACATCGTGAAGCTGGACGGGTCACTGGTCACCAACGCCCGCGACAACATCGAGCAGACCGCCGTGATCGAGGCTCTCGTCAGCCTGTCGCGCCGCCTCGACGCGCAGGTCCTGGGTGAGGGCGTCGAATCGGTGGACGACCTGACGACCCTCGCCGAACTGGGTGTGGACTTTGCGCAGGGCGTCGCGATCGCCCCGCCCACGACGAACCTGTACCCGATCGCCGACGAGGTCGTCGAAGCCTGCCGGGCCGCGCGCCGCTCGCTGCTCGCCCCGCGCCGGGCGCTCGGCGTCAGCCGCGAGCGCGATGCGCTGCACATGGTCACGACGGCGGTTGCCGGTACGACCGACCGGCGCGAGCTCGATCTCGTCCTGCGCTCGGCCGTCGACAGCCTCGGCGTCGACGTCATCGGCCTGTCGGTCATCACCCGTCCGGGCACGCTGCGGGAACTGAACAGCACTGCTTTGCCGGTGGACGGCGGCGAGTACGAACTCGACGGCTACCCGGCCACCCGATTCGCGCTGGACACCGGTGCGCTGGTCGAGGTGCACGTGTCGGACCCGAACAGCGACCCGGCCGAGCGACGGATCCTCGAGGGCAACGGCATGGCCAGCCTGCTGATCGTGCCGCTCTTCGCGGCCGGACGTCCGCTGGGGATCCTGGAATTCAGCCATCGGGTCGAGCGGCGCTGGGGCGCGGACGATCTGACGCTCGCGCGGGTGCTGGCCGACCACGTCGCGCACGCCCTGGCCCGGCTGGAATCCGCCGCGCGCTGATCGTCCCCGCGCGTGTTCAGCAGCCCGGCAGCGATCCTGACGTAAACCAAACATTCGGCGGATCAGGAGCTGATCTTCGCAGCCGATTCTGATCCTGACAGCCCGAACTTCTCAGGACGCACTCCAGGAGCTCCCATGTATCGCTCACTTCGCTACACGGCCGCGGTCGCTTGTGCCGCCGTCGCCCTCGCGGCGCCCGGTGTCGCCTCGGCCGACCCGACGCCGACCGTGACTCCCACGACGTCGGTCGGGAAGGCTGCCGCCGGCAAGACCCTCGCCGCGATCCAAGCCGCCGCGAACGCCGCTATCGGCGCCCGGCTGACGTCGCTGAACTCGGCGATCATCAGCGTCAACGCGAACACGAAGATCACCGCGACCGACCGGTCGACACTGCTGGCGACGCTCAACCACGACGTGAGCGGCCTGACCGCGCTGCGATCAACCGTCGACGCCGACATGACGGCCGCGCAGGCGGCGACCGACGCGAAGACGCTGTACACCGGCTTCCGCGTGTACGCGCTGGCGTTGCCACAGGTCCGGTACGCCGAAGCGTCCGACGACATCACCGGGACGGTGCTGCCGAAGCTCAATGACGCGCAGACGACATTGAAGGCCCTGCTCGCCGGCCCCGACGCCTCCAAGAACACCCCGGCCGTGCAGGCCGCGATGGCCGACCTGGCCAGCAAGATCGCCGGCGCCACCAGCGCGACGGCCGGGATGTCGGCGACCGTGCTGGCCTACACGCCGGCGCAGTGGAACGCCAATCACGCATTGCTGCAGGGCCCGCACCAGCAGCTGCTGACGGCCGGCGCGGACGTCGCCGCCGCCGGCACCGACGTCGAGACCGTTGTGGCGGCGCTGCAATGATCGGCCGGGCCGCAGCGGCAGTACTGGTGAGCGCGATCGTGTCCGTATCGCTGACGGCCTGCCGGCCCGGTAACCCCGGGTCGGCGGCGCCGGCGGGAGGCGCCTCGGTCGGCGCCTCGGTCGCCTCGGTGGTTCCGGGGGCGACTGCCCCAGCGGGCGCGAGCAGTGCCGTCGCCGCGCCGGCCCCGACCGGCGCCGCCGCACCGTCGAACGGCTCGCTCGCGCAGGTGAACGCTGATCTGTCCGGCATCAACGCCGGAGCGAGCCAGGCCAAGCAGGACATCAACGCCGGCGACTCGGCCGCCGCGCAGAACGACAACCCGTAGCCGCTGGTCAGCCGTCGCCGAGGCCGGCTTGGGCCTTCGTGAGCTGCGCCTTGGCGAACCGGACGTCGACCCGCGCCGCGTCCTGCTTGCGCTGGACATCGGCACGTTGTTCGGCGAGCAGCCGCAGTGACTCGTCCAGTCGTTCGGCTTCCACCTCGTGCTCGTGAGCGGTCGCTTCGGCGGCCCGCAGCTGCTCTTCGGCGTCCGCGACCCGTTCCGCGACCTTCTCGCGCTCGGCGGCTTCGCGTCGCAGCCGCTCCTGGTCGTCGACTCGCTCCTTGGCCGGTCGGGTCGGGCTGGTGACGAGCGCCAAGCCGGGGCCGGCGGACGTGCCGAACCCGTCCCAACGGGCCGGGCGGGCGAGCGATCCCGAGCGCAGTTGGTCGGCCACTCCCGGATCGGCCAGCGCCGCACCGAGGGTGGCGACCACCTCGTCGCGCAGGGCCGCGGACGGCGCCTGCTGCCCGGTCGCCTTGAACGCCCGCCGGGCGAGCTCATCGACGAGCGCCCGGCGTTGTTTGGACAGCTCGCGCAACTGATCACCATCGAGACCGCGCTCGGCCCGACGCAACTCGTCACCGAGTTCGGCGAGCTGGTCGATGAGGTCGGGATCGTTTCGGGCGAGCGCGTTCACGGTCCAGGCGCCGCGCGTCGGCCGGCGCAACCGTGCGATGGCCGCCGCGGCCCGGTGGTTGCCGCCCCGTCGCGCGTCGGCGGCCAACTCATCGCGCCGGGGCGTGAAGCCGGACGGATCGAGTCCGTACAGCTCGGCGACCGCGGCGTCGATGGCCTCGTCGGTGCCGTTGCTGTCGTCACGGTCGGGCATACCGCCATCCTGCTCCGCGCCACCGACGAATTTCAGAGGGCCGCCGTCCACGCTCGCTCGTGGATTTGTCCGGCGCGAGGAATGGGTCCCCGTTTGAGTGGTCAAAACGCCGCCGATCCTCCACACTGGAGTGAGGTCGGCGTATGTCGATCGCGGGGGAACGGCTTTCGGGGGAGAGCTACATGTTCGACACAATTCCCATCACATGGGTGTCCGAGAACGCTGACGTGCTGTCGCCGACGGTCTGGAACGACTTCTTCGGACGATCCGGCACGGTGTCCTACAGCCACTACGTGACCGGCCGCGACGGCGCACGCGTCACGCTCCTGGCCGGGCCGTTCGCCACCGAGGACGAGGCCGAAAGCTGGGTCGGTTCGACCTGCGAACTGCTGCTCGGGGTCGGCAACGTGGACGCCGCCCGCTCGGTGCGCACGACCCGCCTGCTGACCTACCGTTCGCGCGGCGCCCGTCCGGGCGATCTCAACAGCTTGCTCGGCCTACCGGCCTGACCCCTGGTCGTTCGCGGCGATCGAGGTAACGTCGCGCCCGTCCACGATCTGATCCTCGTCTGCGGGTCCCTCGGCGCGTGGTTGCTCGTTGCCGGGCCGGTAGGACTACCAATCGCTGTCGCACGCCGTGACGAAGGCGACCGGCTGGCTGATCGTCGGCGTCGGCGGCCTGCTCATCGCGGCGAACGAGACCTACGCGCTGACCGAGGATCTCAACTGGTCGATCATCGTGTTCTGGGTGCTCGTCGTGGTGATGCCGTTGACCGCCGTCTGGATCACGGCCGACCCGCTCCAGCGGCGCAGCGCACGGCGGCGGCCCGGCAATCGAAGGACAACCCGGCTGCTCAACCGGTTGCGCTGATCGTCCGGGTGGGCGGCAAGCGCTAGGAATGTCGTTAAGCCAGGGTTATCCTGAACGGCGCTCGTTTCGCGAGCGGGGCGAAGGCCGTGAAGGAGCTGCTGTGCGGGTCGTGCGGACCATCGTGGTCATCGCCCTAGCGCTGGGCGCCCTTGTCGCCGGGGCCCCGGGCGCGGCGGCGGCTCCGGCCGCGCCGGACGGCGCGTACTACCCGATCACGCCGACGCGCGTGCTCGACACCCGGATCGGGCTCGGCGCGCCGACGTCTCCGCTGCTGCCGGCCACGACGACGACCCTGCCCATCGCCGGGGTCGGCGGTATACCCGCGACCGGCGTCGCGGCGGTCGTCCTGAACGTCACCGTCACCGATCCGAGCGCATTCGGTTACTTGACCGTCTTCCCGTCGGCCGCGGCGCGGCCGACGGCGTCGAGCCTGAACTTCAATCCGCACCAGACGGTGGCGAACTCGGTGACGGTCGGCCTCGGCAGCAGTGGGGCTATCGATCTGTTCAACTCCGAGGGTGCGACGGACGCGATCGTCGACGTGGTCGGGTACTACGCGAACTCCAGCCTGCCGATCGCGCAGTACGGGGCCGGGTCGCAGTTCAGAACCCTGACGCCGACGCGAATCTTCGACACCCGCGATGCGGATCAAGGTCCGGCCCTCGGCCCGGACGAGGGGTTCGCGCTACCGATCGACTTCGGCGTGGACAACGCCCACGTGTCGGCCGTGGCGGTCAACATCACCGCTGTCACCCCCAGCGCCCCGGGTTACCTCACGACGTGGGACGGGCAGGCGGACTTCCCGCAGACGTCGACCGTCAACTTCACCGCTGGGACGACGGTGCCGAACTTTGCGATCATTCCGACTGCGCCCTGCACCGCGACTGCCAGCTGCGCGGGCCTGCCGGCGATCGGGATCTTCAACGGCTCGACCGGCAACACCCATGTCGTCATCGATCTCGTCGGCTTCTACGACAATGACCCGACGATCACTGATGGACTGCTGTTTCACCCCATCACGCCTGAGCGCATCGTCGATTCGCGCATTGGGTTAGGCGCCCACACCCTGGGTCCGCAGTCGACCGCCCGCATAACGACCCCGGCTTCGATCGGCGACGCCGACACCGTTGTGCTGTCGCTCAATGTGACGGCGGTCGTCCCGACGGCCAATACCTACCTGAGCGTCTGGCCCGACGATCTCGCCCAACCGCTCGTCTCGAGCCTGAACCCACTCGCCGGGCAGACCGTGCCGAACGCGGTTGTCACCGGGTTCGACTCCCACGGCACTTTCGACGTCTACAACAACGCCGGGACGACCGCGTTGGTCATCGACGTGAACGGGTACTTCGACAGTTCCGGCTGAATCGACCAGTTTTCATTGGACGTTCGCGGTGACGGCGGACGATCCGGTCGGCGTGAAGGTGCGGTTCTGGACCTTGTTGCCGCCGCTCGAACAGGCGCCCGACCAGATCACGTCCCGCCCGTCGGTGGCGCTCAGGGCCACCGAGCCGGTCGCGACCAGGAATCCGCCGATCGTCACAGCGATCACCGCAAGCACGACGCGCCGCCAACGGCGCGTGGGCCGGTCGGCGTCGTGGTTCGGACGGGTGGATGCGTACGCGGGCATGGCAACCTCCACGGCGCGGAGCCGGCGCTCCGTCGACTAGCGACACGCATGATCGCGCCCGCAATCACAGCCCCGTCTCAGTCGTCGCGGCGGGCTCCCTACACTCCGTCCATGGAATTGACGATCTTGGTCGACGTCGACGCGAGCAACGACTACGTGGTGACCCTCTCGGGCTCACTCGATCTGCAGAGCCGCGCCGAACTCGAGGAGCGCGCGAAGGCGGCCTTCGGCCCCGAACTCGCGCGCTCGATCGTGCTCGACCTCGCCGGCGTGACGTTCATCGACTCGACCGGCATCGGCGCCGTGGTCGCGCTGGCCGGTGACGCGTCCGAGGCCGGAATCCGTTTCGCGCTCCGCAATCCCTCGGCCCGGGTCGCGCGCATCCTCGAGATCACCGGGCTGCGCGACACCTGGGACATCGAAACGAGCTGACGCTCGCGGGGGACATCGAAACGAGCTGACGCTCGCGGGGGACATCGAAACGAGCTGACGCTCGCGGGGGACATCGAAACGAGCTGACGCTCGCGGGGGCCATCGAAACGAGCTGACGCTCGCGGGGGCCAGCGAAACGAGCTGACGGCGCGCCTCATTCGCAAGGTGGACGCGCCGGCCGGATCTCGATCTTGCGGCCGATGTCTCGCAGGCTCGATCCCGCGACGCTCGGGGAGTCAGTTCACCCCATCGTTGTCAGGAGTTCCGCAATGAATCTCGCCTTGATGATCCTGCTGCCGTTCCCGCTCGGGTGGTTCGTCCGGTCCCGGCTCGCGGCGTACCTGACGTACACCGCCGCGTTCAGTTTCCTGTTCACGTTCCAATCGGCGATGCTCGTGGTCGAGTGGGTCGGCGGCAGCAGCCGGGCGTTCGGTCCGACGCCGAAGGCGAACTCGGCCGACGTGTACAGCTACGCCGTCGTCAACCTGATCATCTACGCCGTCGGACTGGGACTGCTTGCCCTCGGTCAGTGGCTCAGTGGCCGCCGTCGGAGCACCCGTCCGCATCAGAACGTCGAGCTGGCCCACGTGTCCTGAGGCCCAGGCGCCGGTCCTCGAGCGCCGCGTCGACGTCAATCATTTTCACCCGCAGCGGCGGACCGTCCTGCGGGGCGGCGTGCGCCCTCGCGATGCGCTGGTTCAGGTCTTCGACGACCCGACGCGCGGTCGATTCGCTGACTTCGGCGAGCAGACGCCCGGGGAGGTCCTCGACCTCTTTGGCGAGTGCGAGCGCGGGCGGAAGCAAGGCCGCGACGTCGACGTTCTCACGTCGTAGGTAGTTCGCGACCCACGCCAGCTCCGGTTGTGGGCGGCCGAGGTCGGGGATCGGTTTGCCGGCGCCGGGCAGGTTGTCGAACGCCCCTTCGGCGATCGCCTGGCGGATCTGCTGCTCGACCCAACCGGGGAAGTCGACGTTCGCCGGCTTGCGCGTCGTCATGACCGCCACGCTACCGATCTCGCCGACGTCGAGGCGCCCGGCGGCGATCGAATGGTCGTATCTGGGCGGACGGGTTCCGGTGGCGCCGACGGGCTGGAGCGGGTGACGGGAATCGAACCCGCACTGTCAGCTTGGGAAGCTGATGTTCTGCCATTGAACTACACCCGCGAACGACGCGATGTTACCCGACCGCGTCGGCCGTTCAATCGGCGTTTGCGGCCCTCCGCCGTCCTCGCGGGGCCGGCTACGCGTTAGCCTGTCGCGCATGCTGCTGTCCGACCGCGACATCCGCGCGGAGGTCGACGCCGGGCGTCTGGTCCTCGAGCCGTGGGACCCCGAACTCGTCCAACCCTCGAGCGTGGACGTGCGCCTCGACCGGTTCTTCCGCGTGTTCAACAACTCGCAGTACACGCACATCGATCCGGCTCAGCAGCAGGACGACCTGACGACACTCGTCGAGCCGAAGGACGGCGACCCGTTCGTGCTGCATCCGGGCGAGTTCGTCCTCGGCTCGACGCTCGAGGTGGTCACGCTGCCCGACGACCTCGCCGGGCGGCTGGAAGGCAAGTCGTCGCTCGGCCGGCTCGGCCTGCTGACGCATTCGACCGCCGGCTTCATCGACCCCGGGTTCAGCGGGCACATCACGCTCGAACTCTCGAACGTCGCCAACCTGCCGATCACGCTCTGGCCGGGCATGAAGATCGGCCAGCTCTGCCTGTTCCGCCTGTCCAGCGCGGCGGAGCACCCGTACGGGTCCGCGGTGTACGGCTCGCGGTACCAGGGCCAGCGCGGCCCGACACCCAGCCGGTCGTACGTGAACTTCCGCACCTGGCCGACGTCCTGACCTCGAAGTCGAGTCAAGTTATGACGGATAAGCCGTCATAACTTGACTCGATTTCGGCGCTAGGACGGGCGCAGCCCGGCGACGACCTTCTCGAGCAGCGCCGCCAGCTGCCGTTGTTCGCGGGCGTCGAGCGGCGACAGGATGCGCGACTCGACCACCTCGGCGTCCAGGACGACGCGGCGGAACAGCTCCCACCCTGCGGTCGCCAGCACCACGCGCGAGCGCGTGCGGTTATCGGGGTCGGCGGCACGCCCGACCAGCCCGCGACCGACCAGCCGGTCGACGCGGTGCGTCATGGTGGACGGGCTGACTCCGGCGAGATCCGCCAGTCGCGACGGCATGACGCCGCCGTCGCGTCCCTCGATCGCCAGTGTCGAGAGCACCGTCCACTCACCGTGCGAGATGCCGACCGTCTCGAACTGCTCCCGGTAGAAGACGTCGAGACGACGACCCAGCCGGCTGATGGCCGTGACCACCCGTTGCACGTTCTCGTGCGCGCCGGCCGCGGTGTAGATCGCGACCGCCTGCTCGTACTCGGCGTAGGGCCCCGGCGCACCGTCCATTCCGCCATCCTAATGGAGTTGTTCGATATCGAACTTCGAAATAGAATAGTTGAGAGAACCGTTCAACTGACAGGACGATCCGATCAAGGAGGTGTGCGATGCAGCAGAACACAAGGGTGGCCGCCCTGATTGCCGGCTCATCGCTGGCCTCGGGCGGCTGGGGCGCGGTGCTGCCGTACCTCTACACCGACCTCGCAACGACCCGGCACCTCGGCGGATTCGTCGCCGCGGCCACCTTCACCGCGTTCGCGCTCGGGTCGCTCGTCGCGGCGCCGATGGCGGGGCGCCTGGCCGACCGGCGCAGTCCGGTGCTCGTCGCAGCCCTGTCACGCCTGGCGCTGGCGTTCGGCGTGCTCGCGCTCGGCTTCACGTCCACCGCGTCCAGTGTCTGGCTGGCCGCGGCGATCACCGGGGCGGCGGTCGCCGTGACGCAACCGGCGATCGGCGTCCTGCTGCTCGCCTGGACACCCGAACACAAGTCACGCGAGGTCTTCGCGTGGCAGTTCATCGGGCTGAGCCTGGCCATGGCGGTCGGCGGGTTCCTGGGCGGGCTGGTGGTCAACCTCGACACCCCGGCCGGGACACACCCGATCTACTACATCGCCGCTGCCAGCGCGTTGGCGTCCGCGATCGCCGTCTATCTCGCCGGACGGGGCAGCCGATCGACGACCGTCGATGCCGTGGTGGGGGCCGATGACATCGGCCTGCGGCAGCTGCTGCGGGTACGGCCGGTGCGCTGGCTGCTCGCGATCACCGTCCTGCTCATGCTGGCCTGCTACGCGCAATACGAGTCGGGCCTACCGGCGTACGCGCTCGGCTCGCTGCACGTCGACCCGTCCGTCCTCGGTTCGGGCGTGGCTCTCAACGCGATCCTGGTCGCGGCGCTGACGGCGCCGGTCGTGCGGATCACCCGGCGGTATCCGCCGACGACCTTGCTCGCCGCCTGCGCGGCGCTCTGGGTGGTCTGCTGGCTGGTGATCGGCGCGCCGCTGCTCGTGAGCGGGACGGGTTCGGCCGCGGTGCTCATCGGCTACGCGTCGATCGCCTTCGGCGAGACGATGCTGGCCCCGGTGCTCAACCCGTTCGCCGCTTCGCTCGCGCCGGAGGGCGCGGCCGGCCGGACGCTCGCGGCCATCACGGGCGCGAACACGTTCGCCAACGCGATCGGTCCGGTGCTGTCGGGCGTGCTGCTGGCGCTGCACCTCCCGGCCGCGTTCATCGCGCTGCAGCTGGTCTGCTGCTTCGGCGCGATCGGCTTGTCGCTACGCCTGGGCCGCATCACGCGCGGCACCACGGCGCGCGTGGCTCGCGGGCGCGACTGGTCGGATCGCGCGTCGTGGGACCTCGACGTCGCCGACGAACTGGTCTCACTGCGCGCGTTCTGAAGCCGCCAAACCGCTTGATCACCGCCCGGCGAGGCGGCGACGCGATCAGGCCGAGACGAGCCGTCGCATCCAGCCGTGCTCGTCCGGCGTCTTGCCGGTCTGCAGATCGAGCAGGGTCTCGCGCAGCTGCATGGTGACCGGGCCGGGTTCGCCGGTGCCGACCGTCCACGAGCGTTCGGCGCTCTTGACGAAGCCGACCGGCGTGATCACCGCGGCCGTGCCGCAGGCGAAGACCTCGGTCAGCGCGCCGGACGCGTTGCCGGCCTCCCACTCGTCGGTCGAGATCTTGCCCTCTTCGTGGTCGTAGCCGAGGTCGCCGGCCACGGTCAGCAACGAGTCGCGGGTGATGCCGGGCAGCAGGCTGCCGGTGAGCGCGGGGGTCACGATCCGGGCCGACGAGCCCGACCCGTACACGAAGTACAGGTTCATGCCGCCCATCTCTTCGACCCAGCGGTGCTCGGTGGCGTCGAGCCAGACGACCTGGTCGCAGCCCTGCGCGGCCGCCTGGGCCTGGGCGACGAGCGACGCGGCGTAGTTGCCACCGCACTTCGCGGCACCCGTCCCGCCGACGGCGGCGCGCGTGTATTCGGTCGACAGCCACACCGAGACCGGCTTCACACCGCCCGGGAAGTACGCGCCGGCCGGCGAGGCGATCAGCAGGTAGGTATAGGCATTCGCCGGACGGACGCCGAGTCCGACCTCGGTGGCGATCATGAACGGGCGCAGGTACAGCGACTCGTCGGGATCAGTCGGCACCCAGTCCTGATCGACGTCGACCAGCGCGCGGATCGACTCGACGAAGACGTCCTCGGGCAGCTGGGCCATAGCCAGGCGCTCGGCCGACCGCGCGAACCGGCGCGCGTTCGCGTCGGGCCGGAACGTCGCGATCGAGCCGTCCGGCTGCCGGTAGGCCTTCAGGCCTTCGAAGATCGTCTGGCCGTAGTGCAGCGACATCGAGGCCGGGTCGAGGGCGATCGGGCCGTAGGGCACTACCTCGCCGGCGCCCCACGCGCCGTTGCGATACGTCGACGCGCGCCATGTGGTCGGTGAAGTAGCGGCCGAATCCCGGCGCGGCGAGAATCTCGGCGCGCGCCTCGGCGCTGCGTGGGTGGCTGGAACGCTGCACGCTGAACGACATAGTTGGTCATCCTAGTATTTCGTCGGGCCGGTTGCTCCGGCTTTCTCGCGACGTGGGACGGAGCGCCCGAGCGCCGCTAGCCTGGCCGTCGTGCCCGCCTCGTCGTCAGTCCCAGCGTCCGCTTCGGAGACCATTTCCGCACGCCGCCGCGTCCGGGTCTTGATCGTGGGTAGCGGGTTCGCCGGGCTGGCCGCCGCGATCCGGCTCGACCAGGCCGGTCATCGCGACTTCGTCGTCATCGAGCGGGGCGCGGACGTGGGCGGCACCTGGCGCGACAACAGCTACCCGGGCGCGACGTGCGACGTCCCGTCCCATCTGTACTCGTACTCGTTCGCGCCGAACCCGAACTGGACGCGGTCGTTCTCGCCCCAGCCGGAGATCTGGCGGTACCTGCGCCGGGTCGCCCACGATTCCGGGACGCTCGATCGCCACGTCTTCGACTGCGAGCTGACCGCGGCGCGTTGGGAGCACGGCCACTGGACGGTCGACACGTCCAAGGGCGGCTACACCGCCGACGTCCTCGTGACGGCGTTCGGGGTGCTTTGCGAACCCCGTCGGCCCGACATCGACGGCATCGACTCGTTCGCCGGTCAGCTGTTCCACTCGTCGGGCTGGCCGGCCGATGTCGACCTGCGGGGGCGGCGGGTCGCCGTCATCGGGACGGGCGCCTCGTCGATCCAGATCGTCCCGGCCATCGCCGGCCCCGTCGCGCAGCTGGACGTCTACCAGCGCAGCGCGCCCTGGATCATGCCGCGCAACGACCGCGCGTACACGCGGCTCGAGCGAGTGCTGTTCGGACGGTTCCCGGCCCTGCAGAAGATCCCGCGGGTGCTGATCTACGCCGGACGGGAGGGGCTCGCGGCAGCGCTCTGCTACGCGCCCGGGCTGCTGCGCGCGGCCGAGAAGGTGGCTGCCGCACATCTGCGACGCCAGGTCGCCGACCCGTCGCTGCGCGCCCGGCTGTCGCCGAAATACCGGCTCGGCTGCAAGCGGCTGTTGATCTCGAACGACTACTACCCGGCGCTCGCGCGCGACAACGTCGAGCTCGTGACGGACGCGATCGCGGCGATCGGGCCGTCGTCGATCCGGACCGCGGACGGCACCGAGCGACCCGCCGACGTCATCGTCATCGCCACCGGCTTCCAGGCCACCGACAGCCCGGCCGCCGACCTGATCACGGGGGCGGACGGGCGCACGCTCGGTGAGCACTGGCGGGCCGACGGCCAGCACGCCTACAAGGGCACGACGACGGCCGGCTTCCCGAACTGCTTCTCGCTCGTCGGCCCGAACACCGGCCTCGGCCACTCGTCGATGATCTACATGATCGAATCGCAGGTCGCCTATGTCGTGTCGGCCCTGTCGGCGATGACCGACCGGCGGCTCGCGACGGTCGAGGTGCGCGGTGAGGTCGAGGACGCGTACAACCGCGACGTGCAGCGACGGATGAAGCGGACGGTCTGGCTGTCGGGTTGCCACAGCTGGTATCTCGACGCGCGCGGCCGCAACACGGCGCTCTGGCCGGGGTTCACATTCCGGTTCCGGCGGCTCACGCGTCGATTCGACCTTGACGCCTACCGGACGACGTCCGGATAGGGGATACGGTCAGGGGCATGTCTCGATCACACGGCTTCGTGAACATCCAGGGGCGCGGCACGATCGCCCTCCCGGCGGCGTTGCGGCGTTCGTTGCACCTCGATCAGCCGGGCGCCCAGGTCGAGGTGGTCGAGCGCGAGGACGGATCGATCGAGCTCGTCCCGCATCTGCCGGTCGCGGCGCGCGAGGTGTGGGGCAGCATAGAGCCGAAGGCGCACTTGGATGTCGAGCCGAAGGCGCACTCGGGTGTCGAGCCGAAGGTCGAGAACTCTGCGGCGTCCGAACCCGAGGCCGGCGAATCGGCCAAGAAGAAAGGCAAGAAGTCGAAGTAGCGCCGCCGCTCAGCGCTCCACGACGCGCCCGTCGAGGTGGGGTCGGCCGTCCCGGGCGCCGCGGAGCCCGATCGTCCAGCCGGTCTGATCGCGTGACGAATCCACGGCGACTGCCGACGGTAGGAAGGCCGGGGCTTTGAACGCGACCTCGTACTCAAGCGCCGGGGTCAATCGTCCTTCGAGCGTTGCGAGCGCTCGCGCCGCCAACCACATGCCGTGCGCGATCGGCCGCGGGAAGCCGAACGCCCGAGCCGTCACGGCGTGCAGGTGGATCGGATTGCGGTCACCCGAGATTGCGGCGTAACGACGCCCGATGTCCTTGGGAATACGGATGATCGCTGTGACCAGCGCGGATTCGACCGTCTGTTTCGAGCGGTCGCGGCCGCCCGGTTGCGCCTCGCGATGGAGGTAAGTGCTACGGCTGGTCCAGACGACATCGTCGGCGCTGCGGACCTCGGCGACGATGTCGATCTGCTGCCCGGCTCGATGATCGCGGCGGTCGGCCGCCCAGACCCGCAGGTCGAGACGCTCGCTCACGTCGAGCGCGCGCCGCTGGTCGATCACGTTCGCGACGTGGACGAGGCCGAGCACCGGGAAGGGGAAATCCGGCTCGGTCATTCGAGCGATGGCCAGCGGGAAGGCCAGCAGATGCGGGAACGTCGGCGGGAGGTCCGCGCCGGTACGGAAGCCGCACAGGCGCTGGTAGGTCGCGAGCCGATCGGTGTCGATGCGCTGCGCGGCCAGCGCGAAGACCCGGTCGTCCGGATCGCCGGTCGCGCGGCGATGCGGTCGCACGCTACGAGCCAGACCGCCGGCCACGCTTCGCACGACGCCTGGTGGCGTCGACAGCAGGCGGTATTCCATCAGGCGCCGACCAGGTTCTGTCCGCAGACGCGCAGCACCTGACCGGTGATGCCGCCGGCTCCGGGCGACGCGAGCCAGGCGACCGCCTCGGCGACGTCGACCGGCGCCCCGGCCTGTTGCAGGCTGTTCAACCGGCGGGCCACTTCGCGGGTTGCGAATGGCATCGCGTGCGTCATGTCGGTGTCGATGAAGCCGGGCGCGACCGCGTTGATCGTGGCGTCGCGCTCGGCGAAGGCGGCTGCCGACGAGCGGATCATGCCGATCAGGCCGGCCTTGGTGGCGCCGTAGTTGGTCTGGCCGCGATTGCCCGACAAGCCGGTCGTCGACGACAGGGTCACGACCCGTCCGCCGGCTCGCAGCGCCGGGCCGTCAAGCAGCGCGGCGTTGATCCTCAGTTGCGCTTCGAGGTTCACCGCGAGGACGGGATCCCACTGCTTCGGCGTCATGTTGGCGAGCAGCCTGTCGCGGGTGACACCGGCATTGTGGACGACGATGTCGATGCCGCCGTGCCGGCTCATGACGTGCTCGACGATGGCGCGCGGTGCGTCGGGCGACGTGATGTCGAGCTGCAGCGTGGTGCCGTTGACGCGGTTCGCGACGTCGGCGAGCGCCGCGCCGGCGGACGGCAGGTCGGCGCAGATCACGTGGGCGCCGTCGCGTCCGAGCACTGTCGCGATCGCGGCGCCGATGCCGCGGGCCGCCCCGGTGACGAGCGCGACGCGACCGGCGAGCGGGGCGGCCCAGTCGTCCGGGTCGGTGGTGCGCGAACCGGCCAGGCGGACCGGCTGGCCGTCGACGTACGCCGATTTGCCGGACAGGAAGAACCGCAGCGCCGATTCGAGCGACGCCGGGTCGTCGACCCACAGGAGATTGGCGGTGGCACCGGCCCGCAGTTCCTTGCCGAGCGACCGGACGATGCCATCGATCGCCTGGCGGGCGGCGTCGGTCTCGACGTCGTCGCCGTCGGGGGATCGGCTCAGCACCAGCACCCGCCCGCTCGACTTCAAGCGCCGCAGCGGTCCCGCGAAGAACGTGGCCAGGTCGGCCAACTCGGCGACCCGGGTGAGGCCGGTGGCGTCGTAGACGAGCGCGCCGAGCCGGGTGTCGGCCTCGGTGGCCAGCTCGGCCCCCGCGGTCGCGAGCAGGGCGGCCACGGACGGGACGGTCGACCCGCTCGCGACGCCGAGCAGCAGCGGTCCGTCGAGCAGCGGTGTGCCGGGAGCGAAGCGGCGCAGGATCGCTGGGCGGGGCAACCCGATGCGCCGCGCGACGGTCGCCCCGACGCCGGTGTTCACGAGGGCCTGATAGCGGTCGGCCACGGTTCAGGCCTCCAGGATCGCGACGACGCCCTGACCGCCGGCCGCGCAGATCGAGATGAGTCCGCGCCCGGAACCTTTCTGGTGCAGCAACTTCGCGAGCGTCGCGACGATGCGGCCACCGGTCGCGGCGAACGGGTGGCCGGCCGCGAGCGACGAGCCGTGGACGTTCAGCTTGGTGCGGTCGATCGTCCCGAGCGGCTCGTCGAGCTGTAGGTACCGGCGGCAGAACTCGGCGTCGTCCCACGCGGTCAACGTCGTGAGGACGGTCGACGCGAACGCCTCGTGGATCTCGTAGAAGTCGAAGTCCTGAAGCGTCAGGCCGTTGCGGGCCAGCAGTCGCGGGACGGCGTACACCGGCGCCATCAAGAGTCCGTCGGCGCGGGCGTCGCCATGGACGTAGTCGACCGCGGCCGTCTCGGCATCGACGAAGTGCGCCAGCACCGGCAGGTTTCGTTCGGCCGCCCAGTCGTCGCTGGCCAGCAGGACCGTCGACGCGCCGTCGGTGAGGGGCGTCGAGTTGCCGGCCGTCATCGTGGCGCCGTCGCCCCGTCCGAACACGGGCTTGAGCTTGGCGAGCTTCTCGACGCTGGTGTCGGCCCGCAGGTTGTTGTCGCGGGTCAGCCGGAGGTAGGGCGTCAGCAGGTCGTCGAAGAAGCCCTGGTCGTAGGCGAACGCGAGGTTCTGATGGCTGGCCAGCGCGAGTTCGTCCTGTGATTCACGGGTGATTCCCCACGCGGCGGTCGTGATCGCCTGGTGCTCGCCCATCGAGAGGCCGGTTCGGGGTTCGGAGTTGCGGGGGATCTCGGGCGTCAGCGCGGTCGGCCGGAGATGGCTCAGCGCCTTGGCGCGCGCGCCGAGCGAACGGGCCCGGTTGAGATCGAGCAGCACCTCGCGCAGTTGTTCGTTGACGGCGACCGGCGCGTCGGACGCCGAGTCGACGCCGCCCGCGATGCCTGAGTCGATCTGCCCGAGCGCGATCTTGTTGGCGATCAGCACGGCGGTCTCGAGGCCCGTGCCGCAGGCCTGCTGGACGTCGTACGCCGGCGTCGTCGCTGCGAGGTGCGACCCGAGCACCGACTCGCGGGTCAGGTTGAAGTCACGGCTGTGCTTGAGCACCGCCCCGGCGGCGACCTCGCCGACCCGCTCGTCCTGCAGGCCGAAGCGGGCGACCAGGCCGTCGATGGTGGCGGTCAGCATGTCCTGGTTGGACGCGTGGGCGTACGCGGTATTGGCCCGCGCGAACGGGATCCGGTTGCCACCGACGATCGCGGCGCGGCGTGTGTCCATCTGCGAACCTTCCGGAGTGATCGGGGTTACTGATCAGTAACCAGGCTATCGGCTACGGTCGGATGAGGGGGTGGACGTCCTTATGACGATGCCGGTCGAGGTGGATGCCGACGCGCTGCGCGTGCTCCTGGACGGGCGCTGGCGCCCGATCCGCGAACAGGCTCGCGAGCTCGCCCCGCGCTTCCGGCCGCTCGGTTCGGCGTCGACCGAGCAGCAGCGCGCGCACGTCCTGGAGCAGCTGCGCGAGCTGGCCAAGGACGGCCTGTCCGGCCTGGGATTCCCGTCCGCGTACGGCGGGGGCGACGACGTGGGCGGCTCGGTGATCGCCTTCGAGATGCTCGCGACCGGTGACCTGTCGCTGATGGTCAAGGCGGGCGTGCAGTGGGGGCTGTTCGGCGGGGCGATCCTGCACCTGGGCACCGAGCGGCACCACGCGGCCTACCTGCACGACCTCATCGACCTCGACATCATGGGCTGCTTCGCGATGACCGAGACCGGGCACGGCTCGGACGTCGCGTCGCTGCTCACCACCGCGACGTTCGACGCCGACGCCGACGAGTTCGTGATCGACACTCCGGTCGAGGCGGCCCGCAAGGACTACATCGGCAACGCCGCCCGGGACGGCCACGTCGCGGTCGTCTTCGCGCAGCTGTCGACGCAGGACGTCGCGCGGGGCGTCCATGCGTTTGTCGTGCCGATCCGCGCCTCGTCCGGCGAGCCGGCGCCCGGGGTTCGCATCGAGGACTGCGGTCGCAAGGCCGGTCTCAACGGCGTCGACAACGGCCGGCTGTGGTTCGACCACGTCCGCATTCCGCGCGAGAATCTCCTTAACAAATATGGTGATGTGGCCGCGGACGGCTCGTACTCGACGCCGATCCAGGACAAGACGAAGCGCTTCTTCACGATGCTCGGCACGTTGATCCAAGGTCGCGTGAGCGTCGCCGGCGGGGCCGGCAGCGCCACGAAGGTCGCGCTGATGATCGCGCTGCGCTACGCCGAGCAGCGGCGCCAGTTCGGCGCTCCGGGGCGCGACGACGAGGTCGTACTGCTCGATTACCTCACCCATCAACGGCGGTTGTTGCCGGCGCTGGCCAAGAGTTACGCGCTGCTCTTCGCCCAGGGCGAGCTGGTCGAGACGCTGCATGAGTCGTTCTCGGGCCGAGGCACCGAGGCGATGCGCCGCGAGCTGGAAGCGCGGGCGGCCGGGCTGAAGGCCGCGGCCACCTGGCACGCGACCGCGACGATCCAGGCCTGTCGCGAAGCGTGCGGCGGGGCCGGCTACCTGATGGTCAATCAGTTGCCCGGCCTCAAGGCCGACACCGATGTGTTCACCACCTTCGAGGGCGACAACACCGTGCTGCTGCAGCTCGTCGCCAAGGAGATGCTCACCGGCTACCGCGACCATTTCGGCGAACTCGATCAGCTCGGAGTCGCGCGCCTCGTCGCCGATCAGGCCTGGGAGACGGTGCTCGAGAAGACGTCGGCGCGCACGTTGATCCAACGGTTGATCGACGCCGCGCCGGGCCGCGACGAGGAAGCCGATCTGCTCGATCGCCGTTGGCACCTCGAGTTGTTCACCTGGCGCGAGCAGCACCTGCTGTCGGCGCTGGCCCGGCGGCTGCGGCAGGCGACCACCGGCAAGGATCCGTTCGCGGTCTTCAACGGGGCGCAGGATCACCTGCTCGAGACGGCCCTCGCGCACGTCGACCGGATCCTGCTCGAGGCGTTCGTGGCCGGCATCGACCGTTGCACCGATCCGGACGTGCGTCAGCTGCTCGACCGGGTCTGCGACCTGTTCGTCCTCTCGACGATCGAGAACGACCGCGCCTGGTTCCTCGAGCACGGCCGGCTGAGCGCCCGTCGGGCCAAGGGAGTGCTGGCGATGGTCAACACGCTCTGCGGGTCGCTACGACCGCACGCGCTCACGCTCGTCGACGGCTTCGGGATCCCGGAGGCCGCGATCTACGCGCCGTTCCTGACGACGACGACGGAGTTGCTCAAGACAGCGGACTGAAATACGTGCTCGACAGGGTCGAGGCCGCGGTGTTGTCGGGGCAGGCCGTGTGGGTCGGCGTGAACGCGTCGTGCTGGACGCTGGCCGTCGCGGTCCCGTTGCCCCAGCTCACCTGGGCCGATCCGCCGATGGTCCGCTGACACCACATCGACCAGGTCAGGTGAGACGCTGCGGTCGCGCCCGGGAGCAGGCGTTGCGGCCCGACGGCGCCGATGGCCGTGGTGACGTTGCGGACGTCGAGCGGCTGTCCGCTCGCGTCGAGCGGCACGACGATCGGGACGACGAGCAGGTTGCACGCGGCGGTCGCCTTGTTCTTCGCCGTGAGCGTGCCGGTGAGGCTCGTGCCGGACTCGGTCCAGACAATGCTCAGTGCCAGTTCGTCCGGGGTGCAGGTGTGTCCGGCGGAGGGTCCGTCGGTCCCCACCGGTGCGCTCGAGATCGGGCCGGGAGCCAAGCTTGCGGACCCGACCGCCGCGTTGGACGGGATGCCGATCGCCGGTATCGAGAACGCCGAAGCAGCGGCGCCTTCGGCTTTCGATGCGGCCGTGTTCCGGCCCGGCCCGGACGAATGGACGACCGCGTAGACCACGCCGACGACGAGCAGCACCGCGGCGGCCGCGCCGAGTGGGGCCAGGATCGGGAAGCGCCGGGCGAACGACGGCGGGCGCGCTGGCGCGTAGATCGGTCGCAGTACGGCGTCGCGGTCGGGAGCGTCCTGGGCGGCCAGTTGGAACGCCGCCCGCAGATCGTCCTCGGACCGTGGTCGTTGCTGGGTCATAGCGCCTCCCCGGCTCGGGCGGGAGCCAGCTCGATTCGTAGCGTCTTCAGGGCCCGGAACGCGTAGCCGCGCACGGTCGTCTCGGCGCAGCCGAGGGCGTTGGCGATGTCGGCGTCCGACATCCCTTCGTAGTAACGCAGTGCGAGCACGGCCCGTTGCTTGCGCGGCAGTTTGGCCACCTCGCCGAGCAGCGCCCGGCGCTCGGCGATCAGGTTCGCGTGGTCGGGCGTCACCCGGTCGAGCTCGTCGGCGGGCCGCGGGACGATGCGCGCCCACTTGCGCCGCCACGAGTAGAACTCGTTGACGATCATCCGTCGCACGTACGCCTCCGGGAGCTCCATGGCCGCGATCTGCTCCCAGCGTTGGTGGGCCCGGACCAGTACTTCCTGGACGATGTCCTCGGCGAGGCCGCGATCGTTCGTGAGCACCACGGCGAAGCGCAGCACCGGATCGAGGCGCGTCGCCGCGAACTCCTCGAACGTCATCCGGGTGTCACCTTCGCCGACTGCCACTGCCACTGCAGGAGAGCTACATCCAGTCAACGCCGCAGCGGGCCGTCACGTTGTCCGCGAATCCTGATCGCTCCCGTGCCGCGCGCGGAGGTCAAAGCAGCGCCAAACCAGCGGATACCAGCCAGCCGGCCCCGAGCGCTAGCTCCGGCAAACCCGCCGACTCCCCCAAGCCCGCGACCCCCAGCGCGTCGAGCGATTCCGGCAAATCGAGCAGCTCCGCCACGTCCGGGAACTCCGGCAACGCCGGGAATTCCGGCAAGTCGGCCGGCGGCGCCGGCAAGTCCAGCAAGTAGGACTGGGCCGCCGGCAGCGATGCCGCAGCGAGCCCGGGATCAGGCTCCGAGGCGCTCGGCGTGGCCGCGCAGCGTTTTGTAGTACAGCGCCTCGTCCAGCTCTGGCCGTACCAGGCCCGGTAGGTCGCCGACGTACCGATAGCCGTGCCGCGCATAAAAACGGCGCGCCCTGACGTTGTCGATGGTCGCCAGCAGGTACACGTGGTTCGCGACGGGCCGCGCGGCGTCTTCCACCGCCGCGAGCAGGCGTGAGCCGATGCCCTGCCCGGGCTGGGCCACCAGTAGCAGCCGCAGGTAGGCCGCGCCGTTCAGCACGCGCGGCGCAATGCTCAGCCACGCCAGGCCGTTCAGGCCTGGCTCAAAGCTCAGCAGCAGCACGTCACCGTCGGCGACCGCCGACGAGAGCGACGCCAGGGCGGATTCGACCGTCACGCCGTACCGGCCAAGCAGGGCCGAGTCGGCCATCAAGTGCGCCGCCGCCGGCAGGTCCGCGGGCAGTGCCGGGCGGATCATCGGCGATTGCGCGGATCGAGCACGTCCCGCAAGCCGTCACCGAGCAGGTTGAACCCGAGCACGGCCAGCATGATGGCCAGCCCGGGAAAGACGGCCATGTGCGGGGCGAGCTCGAGATTCTGGCGGCCTTCGTTGAGCATCACCCCCCACGACGGCGCCGGCGGCTGCGCCGAAAGACCCAGAAACGAAAGCGACGCCTCGGTCAGGACCGCCCACGACAGGGCGATGCTCGTCTGGACGATCAGCACCGACAGCACGTTGGGCAGTACGTGTCGGGCGATGATCCGCGACGCCCGGGCGCCGACGGCGCGCGCGGCCTCGACGAACTCGCGCTCCTTGAGCGATAGCACCGGGCCGCGCACCACGCGGGCAAAAATCGGCGTGTACACCACCCCGATGGCAATGATGACGTTCTTCGGGTCGGGCCCGAGGGCAGCCACGATGCCCAGCGCCAGCAGGACTGCCGGAAACGCGAACAGCACGTCCATGGTGCGCATGATGACCTGGTCGACCCAGCCGCCGGCGTAGACCGGCGAGCAGGCCCAGGCAGGAGCCGACCACCAGGGCCATGCTCACCGACAACGCGGACACCTGGAGCGACAGGCGGGCGCCGAAGACGATGCGGCTCAACAGGTCCCGGCCGAAGGAGTCGGCGCCGAGCGGCTGCGACCACGACGGTCCGGCCATGCGGTTGGCGCCGACGATCTGCAGCGGGTTTCTCAGCGGCAGCCAATCGGCGGTCAGCGCCAGGACGACGTAGAGACCCACGATAGCCAGGCCGATGACGGCGGCCGGATTGCCCAGCAGGCGCGCAGCGTCACGCGAACCGAATGCGCGGGTCGAGGAAGCCATACAGAACGTCAACGACGGTGTTGGCCGCCACGAACAGCGTAGCGATCACCAGCACACCGCCCTGGACGAGCGCGTAGTCGCGCTGATCGATCGCGACGAGCAGCATCCGGCCGAGGCCGGGCAGGGCGAAGACCTCTTCGACCACGACAGCGCCGCCGAGCAGGTACCCCACCTGAATGCCGAGAATCGTGATCACGACGATAAAGCCGTTCTTGAGCGCGTGGCGCTCGACCACCCGCGCCGCGGTCAGGCCCTTGGCGTGCGCGGTCCGGATATAGTCGGCGTCCAGAACGTCGAGCATGGCCGAGCGCGTCGTGCGCATGACGGTCGCCGCCATGCCCAGGCCGAGCGTCAGCGCGGGGAAGATCAGGAATTTCAGATTGGCCGCCGGATCGACGAACAGGTCGACGTAGCCGCCAGTGTTGGGCATCCAGTGCAGGTAGCGCGCGAACAGCAGGATCGTCAGCGTGCCCAGCCAGAAGTTGGGCAGGGCCAGGCCGAGCAGGCCGAAACCTCGCGCGATCAGGTCCAGGCTGGTGCTGGGGCGCAGGGCCGAGACGAGCCCGAGGGGAATGCCCGCCGCCAGGGCGACGATAGCGGCCGCCAGGGCCAGCTCGATGGTCACCGGCAGGCGGCTGGCGATCTCGGCGGTCACCGGCTGGCCCGAGCGGATCGAGAAGCCGGCGTCGCCCCGCAGCACCGAGCTGAGCCACGACCAGTACTGCACCTGCAGCGGCTGATCGAGCCCGAAGAACCCCCGCATCCGAGCCAGCTGGTCGGCGGTCAACGCCGTAGACGTCCCCAGCCGGGCAGCGATCGCGTCCCCGGGGATCAGCCGGACGAACAAAAACGTGACCACCGACACACCCAGCAACGTCAGCGGCAAACTGATCAGCCGCTTGACCAGATACGCCGTCAACCGGATGGCCTAGCGGTCGAGCCAGGTCTGGCGCAGGTATGAGATGTTGCCGGTCGGGATGTGGACGAAGTCTTTCGTCGTATTCAGATACGCGACGTAGTCGCGGCCGACAAACGTCCACAGAAACGGCGCGTCGTCGACCAGCTGGGTCTGGATCGTCTGATACAGCGCCTTGCGTTTGGCGACGTCGGAGGTCGACCGCGCCTGCTTGATCGCATCACTGACCGCCTGGTTCTGATACGACGTGACGAAGTTCAGGTTCCCGTCGGCGGTGAAGTAGCGGAAGATGTAATAGTCCGGATCGGCGTTGCCGCCGTTCAAACCAGGCGCCATGTCGAAGTCGGCCTTGAGCCAGCGGTCGACCCATTGCGTGAACTCGAGCAGCTCGATGTTCATCTTGATGCCGACGTCCGCCAGCTGCGCCTGCATGAGCTGGGCGACGTCTTTGGCATACGTCGGCTCGGTCGTTTCGGTGAGCATGGTGAACTCGATCGGCCCGACGTTGGCTTCCTGTAGCAGCTGTTTGGCCTTGTCGACGTCGCGCGTGTAGCTCGGATACTGGCTCACCGGCAGCGCGTACTGCGTCAACGCCGGGGCGATCGGGCCCGTCTGCTCCCCTTCGCCCAGGGCGACGGTTTCGATGATCTGCTGGCGGTCGATGGCGTACGAAATCGCCTGGCGGACCTTGACGTTGTCGAACGGCGGACGTTTGGTGTTGATGAAGATCAGGTTGTAGTTGGGGCTGGGCTTGGCGTCGAGGGTGACGCCGTCCTCCTGGCGCAGGCTCTGCGCCGTGGCCGCGTCGTCGATGAGCGCCATGTCGGCGGCTTTGGTGCGCAACGCCGCGACCAGGCCGGCCTGGTCGGGCACGACGTTGATCCGCACCGCGTCCAGGTAGGGCAGGCCGGGCAGGAAATAGTCCGGGTTGGCCTGCAGCAGCATGTAGTTGTCGGGTACCCACTCGGTGAGCTTGAACGGGCCCGACCCGATGGCGGCCTCTTTCTTCGACAGGTCGTTGGCGTTGGCGTCGGACACCTTCTGCGAGACGATCGAGGCGTTGGGGCTGGCCATGTACGGCAGGATGGTGACGTTCGGCTGCTTCAGCACGAAGACCACCGTCTGAGCATCGGGGGTATCGATGTGGTCGATGTCGGTGAACAGGCTCTTGGCCACCGACCCGTCGACGGTCAGGATGCGATTGAACGTGAACTTCACGTCAGCCGAGGTCAGCGCATCGCCGTTGTGAAACTTAGCCGGGCGGAGCTTGAACGTGTACGTCAGGCCATCCGCGGACACCGTCCACGACTCGGCCAGATCCGGCTGAACGGTCAGGTCGGCCGTGAGTGAAGTCAGCCGACTGTAGACTAGCTCGAACACGCGCTGGCTGGCGAAGGCGGGCACCTTCTGCGGATCGAGGTTGGTCGCGTCACCCTGGCGAGCCAGGATGAGCGTGCCGCCGCGCTTGCCTGGCGGCGGGGCGGGCGCGAGCGTCGGGCTGACCACCGCTGAGCTCGCCGCGACGGGGGCCGGAGAAGCGGCTGGCGAGGCGGCGGCCCGGGCCGCCGGCGAGGCCGCGGGCACCGGCGACCCGGTCGGCAACCGGCGAACTGGTCGGCAACTGGCGACGCGGCGGGAACAGACGAAGCGGCAACGGCCGAAGCGGCGGCAACCGGCGCCGCGCTCGGCGCCGACGTGACGGCGGCCGGCTTGGTCGATACCGCCGCCGTCGCGGCTGGAACAGTCGTCGGCGGGGCCGGCGCAGCCGTCTGGCACGCGGCCAGCGCAAAAACCACGAGCGTCGCCCCCAGCCGGACCAACGCAGGTCGCGCAGTGAGTATCGGCATCCTCAACATTCTGAGCATAACTGCCGATAGTTGGGCAATGGACGCGCCGCTTTCAACTGACCTCCCGCCGCCCGACAGCACCGAGCCCGCTCAGGCCGTGCTGGCCGAAGTGACCTGTACCTGGGCCGAACAGGCCGATGTCCTCAAGAGCGTGCTGGCCGTGATCGTCCACGCGGCGCGCGACATGCTCATCCTCGAGGCGGCCGACCAGCACCCGGCGTTGCCGTCGGTCGGGACCGCCATGTTCGTCGCCGGTGCGAACCAGCGGGTCTACGGTCGCCTGGCCGAGCACGGTCGGACGGGGCGGTTCCTGGTCTCCCTCGGCACCCGACCGGTTCGCCGCGACCCGCGCCTGCGGGTCAGCCTGACGGGTACGCTGCGCAGCGCGTCGCTGCCCGAGCCGGTGCATATCGAAATCGCCGATCTGACCACCAGCGGCGCGCGCGTGCGCGGCATCGCGCTGGCGGCCGGGAGCCAGGTCGCCCTCGACTTCACCCCGCCCGGCCGCGACGAGCCGGTCACCGTCAGAGCGCGCGTCACGCGCAGCCAGCGACGATGCCGAGCATCCCTGGGTCGGTCTCGTCTTTCGCCTCGTCGCCCTGCGCGGCGGACGCTGAGCGCGAGCCGCGGCAGATCAGCCGGGCTTTTTCGCGGCGCGCATCCGGTCGACCACCGCCTGTTGCTTCTCGCTCAGGGAACGGCCACCCCGCAGCTGCTTCGTCAGGGAACGCAGGAAGTCGCGCTCCCAGTCGCCCCGCGGCTCGAGGCCGATCAGCTCGGGCGGATCGGCCTGAACGCGCCGCGGCGGTTCGAGAGCCAGCGCTTCGAGATCCTGCACGCGGCCGTTGAGGGCGCCGAGCTTCGACAACCGGTCGGCCAGCTCGTTGCCCGGGATCGCCAGCGTGGCCGCGCAGCCATTCCGACCGTCACCGACAGGCGCTTTGTGCGATCGGGTCGTGCCGCAGGACTTCCCAGATGTCGGGGTTGGCCTTGACCTTGTACTGACCCTCGCAGGATGCGGACCGTCAGCTGCGAGTCCGAACGGATCGTGATGCTGCGACCCCGCCGGAACCCACTCCAGCGCACCCAGCACCCCGAGCGCTTCGGCGCGATTGTTCGACGTCGACGACAGGTGGCCCCACAGCTCCCACGGCACGTCGCGCACCTGACGTCGAGACCGCCGCGGCCCACCCACCCGGTCCGCTGGGATTGCCGAAACACGCGCCGTCGGTATAGGCGAGTACGTCGCCCGGCGCCGTCGGCGGGTCAGCTCGTCGACGCAGCTGGCCGATCCGGGCGCGGAACTGGTCGAGATCCGCGACGCCCAAACGCCTTCTTGGGCGGCGTCGCCTCGCTCATACGGTCGAGGCCAAGCGCGCGGCGGGCGTTGAGCAGCAAAATCTTCTCGTGGACCGCGGGTCGGAAGCCGGCGTCCTCGAAATCGGCCAGCCAGCGCTCGGGGGTGATGAACGGATAGTCGCTGCCGAACACCATCTGATCTTGCAGCAGCGTGTTGGCGAACTGCACGTACTGCGGCGGGATGTACTTCGGCGAATAGCCGCTCAGGTCGAGGAAGACGTTGCTCTTGTGGCGCGCGATGGCCAGCGCCTCGTCGGCCCACGGCCACGAGGGATGCGCGGCGATGATCGTCAGCTCACGGGAAATCGGCGGCCAGATGGTCGAGATAGATCGGCCGCGTGTAGTCGAGCCGCTGACCGCGCCCGCCCGGCGTGCCCGCGCCGGCGGCCATCATGCCCGTGTGGAACAGCACCGGGACGTTGAGCGCTGGCCGCGGTCTCGAACAGCTGCGAAAAGCGACGGTCGTTGGGATAGAACTCCTGGCGGCCAGGGTGGAACTTGGCGCCCTTGAGGCCCAGCTCGCGCACCGAGCGCTCGAGCTCGCGCACCGCCAGCTCGCCTTTCCACGGGTCGATGCCGGCAGAAGCCGATGAACACGTCCGGGTGCGCGCGGCACGCCGCCGCCAGCTCGTCGTTGGGATACGCCGGCACGCCCGTCGTCGTCTCGGCGTCGGCGCCGAGCAGCACCGCCAGCATGTCGAGCTTGCGATAGCGCTCGGCCGTGGCATCCAGGTCCTCGGTCGTCCAGCGGACCGCGGAAAAACCGCTCGGCGTCGGCCAGTTCGCCGGCCCAGGCCCGAGCGACGCGCTCGTCGGTCGGATGCACGTGAACGTCGATAGCTCGCATCGCCGGTCTAGTCTCGCATGGCTGGCTCGCCAGCGGCATCGATTCTCGGATAGCAGCGGCGCCCTCGACAGCGGTCGCGCCGCTGCCGTCGGACGGCGCCCGGCGTGACACGGCACGCGGCAGCCGCAACACGAACCGCGCCCCGCCGCCGCGCGGGCTCTCCGCGGTCAGCTCACCGCCGTGCGCCAGAACGATAGCCCGCGCAATCGCCAGCCCGAGCCCCATCCCGCCCGGCCCGCCGCTGGCGCGGCCCTCGACGCGAAAGTACCGCTCGAACACCCGCGGCAGCACCGTCTAGCGGGATGCCCGGGCCGGAATCGGTCACCGCCAGCTCGTATTGCCGCCCGAGCGCGCTGGCCCGATGTCGACGCGCACCCAGCCACTCGGCACCGGCGTACTTCAGCGCATTTTCGATCAGGTTGCCCACCGACTGCGTCAGTCGAATCGTGGTCGCCGTAGCACCGCCAGCGGCCCGAGCGGCAAACGTACCTGCAGGCTGATCCCGCGCCGGCGTGCCTCGGGCGTCCACTCGTCGAGCGTGCCGCGCACCAGGTCGCCCAGGTCGATGTCCTGGACGTCGACCCGCAGCCGGCCCCCTTCCGAGCGCGCCAGCTCGAGCAGGTCGTCGGCCAGCCGCACCAGCCGCCGCGTGTGGCCGACCATGCCCGCCCACCAGCCGTCGGCCGAGCGCCGGGTTGGCCTCGGCCGCGCCGCGATCGAGCGCTTGGCGGCGGTCTGCATCGCCGACGCCAGCGAGTGCAGCTCGTGCGACACGTCCGAGGCGAACTCGCGGCGCGCCTGCTCGTGGGCGCTGAGCA
>CAVTTS010000006.1:0-554649 GCA_963737785.1 uncultured Actinomycetes bacterium | reverse complement strand
CCAGCGGTGCATCGCCGGGCACGACGACAACCGTCCCGCCGGACGCCGGGACGGCCGCCAGCGCCGTCGCGACGGCATGGCCGGTGCCGAGCTGCTGGTGTTGGACGACCGGGACGGCGGAGGGCGCGATCACGGCGAGGTGTGCGCTCACCTCATCGCGTCCGTGGCCGACCACGACGATCGTGTCGGTGGCGTCGAGGGCTTCGGTCGCGGCCAGGACGTGCCCGATCATCGAACGCCCGGCGAAGCTGTGCAACACCTTGGGCGTCGTCGCGGACTTCATCCGGGTGCCCTCGCCCGCAGCGAGGACGACAACCACGACGGGGCCTTGGCGCACGAGCCCGGGCACCTTTCACGAGCGGCGAGGGGGTGTACCGCGAGCCTAGCGGGTATTCGCGTTCGCCAAACGCCGAGTCTCGGCCCAGCGACCGGCCGGGACGAGCGCCCAGCCGGCGGCAGCGAGCACCACGGCCAGCGTGATCCAGCCCGGCCAGCCGAACCGCAGCGCGGTGAACGTCACGATCAACGGCCCGAGCATGCCGGCCAAGGCGAAGCCGCTGCTGAACACGCCCTGGTAGGCGCCGGGACGATCGGGATCGGCGAGGTCGTAGCTCAGCGCCCAGCCGCCCGACGAGCTGATCAACTCGGCAACGGCCTGGACGACCGTGCCGGCGACGAGGAAGACCGCCGCGACCCACGCCGCCGGACCGTGCGCCGCGGCATAGAGCACGAACGCCACCGCGAGCAGGACCCCCGCGCGACGGCAGGCCCGGGCCGCCGAGTCGACGCTCGTGATGCCGCGACTGGCCCGCACCTGCAGCAACACGATCATCACCGTGTTGAGGATCAGGCAGACGGCGACGAGCACTCGCGGCGCGTGCGTGTGGCCGACGATCCATAGCGGCACGCCGATTTCCGTCACGGTGAAGTGCACGGTCATCACCGCGTTCAAGACCGTCACCGTCAGGTACGGACGGTCGCGCAGCGCCGCATTGCGACGGTCCTCGCGCTCGGGCCGGCGCGCAACGGCCCCGGGCGGATGCACGCCGAGCAGCAGCGCGGCCGCGACGACGTACGTGCCGGCGTCCACCAGCAGCATGGCGACGTACGCGAATCGGGTGTCCGCCTGCAGCGCCAACGAGGCGACCGCGGCGCCGGCGCCGATCCCGACGTTCGTGACGGCCCGCAGATACGCGCGGACCTGGGTGCGTGATTCCGCCGGGATGACCACCGCGTACATCGCGCTGCGGATCGCGCTGCCGGCGCGGTCGGCCATGACGGCGACGCACATGACGAGCAGGAACCCGGCATACGTGTGAACCGTCGTGAGCGCGACCGTCGCGGCGGCGTCGACGAACAGCAGCGCGATCAGCGGACCGCGCGTCCCGAATCGGTCGGACAGGTGCCCGGCCGGAATGCCGACCAGGACGCCGAGACCGCCCGCAATCGTCAGACCCACTCCGACATGGCCGACCGAGAGCCCGACGATCCGGGTGAAGAACAGCGCGCTCAACGTCAGGAACAGGCCGTTGCCGAAGGTGTTGACCAGCGTGCTCGTCGCCAGCAGGCGGACGACTCGCTGGCGCGGGAAGATGCGCCCGATCGGGTCGGTCGCATCGTCAGCGGCGGCAGTCATTGCTGGGGGACTCGGACTCGAACCGAGACTGCAAGGCACCAAAGGCCTGCGGGCTGCCGATTACCCCATCCCCCACAGATGCAGGGAACAGAGTCCCTGCGGTCGCGCTGGGTCAGCCTACCGACTCGGGTGTCCACGCCCATGGGGTTTACGTGTGGTCGGTGCTGGATTCACCGCCCGCGGTGGGTTACGCTTCCGTAACTTACGGCCGCGAAGGTTTGCCTCTCGAGCGTCCGTCCACTTGACGGCCCCCTCGACGTCTGTGCGTCGACCCGATAGAAGGCAGACCTTCCATGACGTTGCTGGACGAGGTCCCCGCGCCGCCCCCGGCGCCCAAGCCGATCTTCGACGGCGGCAAGGGATTCGGCGAGCAGTTCGCGCTGTACAGCTTCGTGCTCGTCCCGTTCCTGGCCGTCCTGGCCGCGATCCCGGTCGCGTGGGGCTGGGGCTTCAGCTGGACCGACGCCGCCCTGTTCGTCGTCTTCTATTACATCTCCGGGCTCGGCGTGACGGTCGGCTTCCACCGGCTCTTCACGCACGGCTCGTTCAAGGCCAACCGGCCACTGCAAGATCGCGCTCGCCGTTGCCGGTAGCCATGGCCATCGAGGGCCCGGTCATCCGCTGGGTCGCCGACCACCGCCGCCACCACGCCTACAGCGACCGCGAGGGCGACCCGCACTCGCCGTGGCGCTACGGCGAGACCGTCGCCGGCGCTGACCAAGGGCTTCTGTCCACGCCCACATCGGCTGGCTGTTCGACGTCGAGCACACCAACCGCGAGCGCTTCGCGCCCGACCTGCTGGGCGACGCGGACCTCGTCCTGGTCGACCAGCTGTTCCCGCTGTGGGTCGCTGATCGTCGATGCTCGGCGCCGGCGATCCTCGGCGGGCTGATCACCTGGTCGTGGTGGGGCGCGCTCGTCGGCGTTCTTCTGGGCCTCGCTCGTCCGCGTCTGCCTGCTGCACCACGTCACCTGGTCGATCAACTCGATCTGCCACACGATCGGCGAGCGTCCGTTCGCGGCCCGCGACAAGAGCGCGAACTTCTGGCCGCTGGCGATCCTGAGCTTCGGCGAGAGCTGGCACAACCTGCACCACGCCGACCCGACCGCGGCCCGGCACGGCGTGCTGCGCGGCCAGCTCGACATCTCGGCCCGCGTCATCTGGATCTTCGAGAAGCTCGGCTGGGCGACCGACGTCCGCTGGCCCAAGCGCCGACCGCATCGCGAAGCTTGCGCGTCGCCGCCTGATCAGTGACGCCTCGTGACGGCGCTCGGCGCCGCGGCGCGCGGGCGAAGGCCGGGTCGAGGAAGGCGCTCGTCTCGAGGACGTCGCGCAGCTGCTCGAATCCGGCCCACACCTCGCGATAGCCGAGGTACAGCGGCGTGAAGCCGAGCCGCAGCAGGTCGGGCGCGCGGAAGTCGCCGATGACGCCGCGCGCGATGAGCGCCTGGCAGACCTCGTAGGCGTGATCGGCATCCGCAGCGCGACCTGCGAGCCGCGCCGCTCGTGCGTCGCGCGGGGTGACGACCTCGACGCGACGGCAGATGCGCGTCGGCGTAGTCGATCGACGAAGCGGGTCAGGCCCAGCGACTTCGCCCGCAGGTCGTCGAGCGACACGTCGGCCCATACGTCGAGGGCTGCCTCGAAGGCCAGCATCGACAGCAGCGGCGGAGTGCCGATGCGGGCCCGCTCGATGCCTCCGGCCGGCTCGAACGCCGCCGCCAGCTCGAACGGACGGGCGTGGCCGTGCCACCCGGTGAGCGGCAGGTCGCGCGTCGGCCTGCAGCCGCTGCGGGATGTAGATCCAGGCCGGCGCGCCGGGGCCCGCCGTTGAGGTACTTGTACGCCGCAGCCCACGGCGAAATCGGCGCCGAGCGCGTCGAGCTCGAACCGGCAGCGCGCCGGCCGCGTGGCTGAGGTCCCAGAGCATGATCGCGCCGGCGGCCTGCACCGCCCGGGTGATCGCCGCGACATCCCACAGCTCGCCGGTGCGGTAGTCGACCACGCTGAACGAGACCACGGCCGCCTGGTCGTCGACGCACGAGCTCGGTCGGCGACGAACCCGCACGCACGTCGAGATCCATCAGTCGTCCGACGGAATCGGCGATGTACTGGTCGGTGGGGAAGTTGCCGCCGTCGGTGATCAGAATCGGTGCGGCCGGGTCGCAGCCGGCTCGCCGCGACGAGCGCCTGGAACAGCTGGACGCTCGTCGAGTCGCCGCACAGCACCTGTCCGGGTGCGGCACCGACGAGCGTCGCCGATGCGGTCGCCGACGCGCGCGGGCAGCCCCCACCAGTCGTTGTCGTTCCACGAGCGGATCAGGTCCTGGCCCCACTGCCGTTCGACGCCGTCGGTCAGCGCGGCGGCGACGGCCGTCGGCAGCGCGCCGAGGGAGTTGCCGTCGAGATAGATCACGCCGTCCGGCAGCGTGAACCGGTTGCGCGCGAAGGCGATCGGGTCGGCCGCGTCGAGGCGCTTCGGCCGATTCGTAGGAGGCGGTCGGCATCTAGAGGACGCCCCGCACTTGCCACAGCTCCGAGAACACGTCGGTGTCGACCGCCCGTTTGAGCCAGGTCATGCCGGCCGACCCGCCCGTTCCCGGCTTGGCGCCGAGGATGCGGCGGACCGCCGTGTAGTGGACGAAGCGCCACTGGGCGTGCCGCTCGGCGACACCGACGAGCGCCTCGGCGAGGGCGGCCAACTCGCCGTCGGCCGCGTACACCTGCCGCCAGGCCTCGACCAGGTCGTCGGTGAGATCCCGCGGCGCCGCACCAGTGCGACCGCCTCGTCGTACAGCGACGGAGCGTCGAACGTCGCCTGCAGCCGCGCGTGGACGTCGGGCATGTCGACGGTGCGGGCGCAGCATGTGCTCGTCCTTCACGCCGAGCAGGAACTCCAGCTCGCGGTACCCGAACGACTGGAATCCCGACGCTTTGCCGAGCGATTCGCGAAACCGGTTGTACTGCGTCGGCGTCATCGGATCGAGCATTTGCCACGATGCGATAAGGGATTGCTGGTCGACCTGACTGCGGCGCAGTGCTTCGACGGCCCCGCCGACGTCGTCGCCCTGGAGTTCGGCGATGGCCAGCTTCCACTCGTGTTCGAGCAGATAGAAGTGCAGTTCCATGATCTGGGTGGTGACGACGAACGTCACCTCGAGCGGTTCGTCGGTCTCGGTGTGGATGATGTTGCGCAGCACATCGGCGTTCGTGTACGCCACGAACGGCGTGCGGCCGGTGTAGTGCAGATCGGGCTCGGCGGGTGGTGACGACGTCGTCATGGCAACATCATCGGTGATGACCGACTCAGATGGGCGCACCCGGGTTCGGATGACCGGTAACCAGCGCCGCGCGCAGTTGCTGGATGTCGGCCGCGCGGTGTTCGCCGAGAAGGGCTTCGAGGCGGCGTCCATCGAAGAGATCGCGGCCCGGGCCGCAGTCAGCAAGCCGGTCGTCTACGAGCATTTCGGCGGCAAGGAGGGCCTGTATGCCGTCGTGGTCGACCGCGAGATGCGCTCGCTGCTCGACCGGGTCGCGGCCGCGCTGACGGCCGGCGACCCGCGGATCCTGCTCGAACAGGCCGCCCTCGCCCTGCTCACCTACATCGAGGACGAGTCGGACGGCTTCCGGGTGCTGAGCCGGGATTCGCCGGTCGCATCGGGCGCCGGCACGTTCTCGACCTTGCTGAACGACATCGCCAACCACGTCGAGTACATCCTGGCCGACGAGTTCGAGCGGCTGGGGTATGAGGCGAAACTGGCCGGGATGTACGCGCAGATGCTCGTCGGCATGGTGGCGCTCACCGGGCAGTGGTGGCTCGAGGTCCGCAAACCGGCCCGCGAGGAGGTCGCCGCGCACCTGGTCAACCTCGGCTGGAACGGCCTGCGCGGCCTCGAACCGAAGCCGACCCTGCACATCCCCGCGGCGCCCGACGTCCCGTAGAGAGTGCCCTCGGTCACGGGAGTGGGCGGGTCGGCGATACCTCGCCCATGAACCCCGTGGTGGATCTGGCCGAGCAATTGGCGCTGTTCTCCGAGCACTGGTCGCCGAAAGTGGTGGCTCGCCTCAACGACTACGAGGTGAAGGTCGTCAGGCTGCTGGGCGAGTTCCCGTGGCACACCCACACCGACACCGACGAGTTGTTCCTGGTGCTCAGCGGCGATCTCACGATCCGGCTGCGCGAAGGCGATGTGCGCCTCGGCGCCGGACAGCTGTACGTCGTCCCGAAGGGCGTCGAGCATTCACCGCTCACGAGCGGGGAGGTGCAGGCGATCCTGATCGAGCCGGCCGGAGTGGTGAACACGGGTGACGCCGGCGAAATCCCGTGATCAACAGGGAGTAGGTGTCGTCAGGGCGACAACAACTCCCTGTTGATCACGGGAATCTGGGGTCGAGTCAAACGGGTGCGGCTATTCGGCGAGTTGGAGCCACGCTTCTTCGGCGGCCTCGCGGGCGGCGATCACGTCGCGCAGTTCGGCGTCCAGGGCGGACACCTTTTCGAAGTCGGTGGCGTGCGTGGCGAGCTGCGCGTGCAGGGTGGCCTCGCGCTTGTCGAACGTCGCGATCTGACGTTCGAGGCGGGTGAGTTCCTTGCGGGCGGCCCGGGGGTCGACCTTCGCCGCGGACGGTGCGGCGTCGGTGGCTGCGGCGCTCGAGGCGGCGGCCCTCGGCGACGCGTTGTTGCCCTTACCGGCTGCCCGTCGTCGCAGGTATTCATCGATTCCACCGGGCAGTGCGGCCAGCTGGCCGTCGCCGATCAGGGCGACGGTCGAGTCGCAGACCCGCTCGATCAGGTAGCGGTCGTGGCTGACGACGACCAGCGTGCCGGCCCAGGAGTCGAGCAGATCCTCGAGCGCGGCCAGGGTGTCGGTGTCGAGGTCGTTGGTCGGCTCGTCGAGCAGCAGGACGTTGGGCTGAGCCAGCAGCAACCGCAGCAGCTGCAGCCGCCGCCGTTCGCCGCCGGACAGGTCGCCGACGGGCGTCCACTGCCGATTGTTGGCGAAGCCGAACCGCTCGGCCAGCTGGCTGGCGGTCAGCTCGACGCCGCCCAGGACGGCCGTCGTCCGGACCTCTTGGACCGCCTCGATCACCCGCAGCCCGTCCGGCAGCTCGGTGACCTCCTGCGACAGGTAGCCGGCCTGGACGGTCTGGCCGGCGCGGAACACCCCGCGGGTCGGGTCGAGCTGGCCGGCCAGCAGCCGCAGCAGGTGCGTCTTGCCCGAGCCGTTGACGCCGATGATGCCGATGCGATCGCCGGGGCCGACGTGCCAGCTGACGTCGTCGAGCAGCGTTGCGCGCAGCCGACGGTGATCGTCACGCCCTCGAGGTCGTAGACGCTGCGCCCGAGCCGGCGCTGCGCCAGCGAGCGCAGCTCGGTCGTCTGACCGCGGCGGCGGGACGTCGGCGATCAGCGCCTCGGCGGCGTCGATGCGGAACCGCGGCTTGGACGTGCGGGCGGGCGGGCCGCGCCGCAGCCAGGCCAGCTCCTTGCGCAGCAGGTTCTGCCGCCGCGCCTCGCTGGCGTCGGCCTGGCGCGATCCGTTCGGCCCGGGCCAGCACGTAGGCCGCGTAGCCGCCGTCGAACTGGCGTCACGCCGCCGTCGTCGACCTCCCACGTCCGGCTGACAGACCGCGTCGAGGAACCAGCGATCGTGGGTGACGACCAGCAGCGCCCCGCGGCGGCGGTTGAGGTAGTCGGCCAGCCAGGTGATCGCCTCGACGTCGAGGTGGTTGGTCGGCTCGTCCAGCACCAGCAGGTCGGCCTGCTGCGACGAGTGCGGCGGCCAGCGCGACCCGGCGCCGCTCGCCGCCGGACAGCCGTCCGAACGGCGGAGTCGAAGCCGACCGCGGCCAGCCCCAGCCCGTCGAGCACCTCGCGCACCGCGGCGTCGCCGGCCCATTCGTGCTCGGCCGCGTCGCCGACGACGAGGTCGCGCACGGTCGCGTCGTCGTCCGCCTCGGCGCGCTGCGACGACGGTCGCGACGTGAACGCCGCCGGTGCGGGTCACCCGGCCGGAGTCGGGACGTTCGAGGCCGGTGATCAGCCGCAGCAGGGTGGACTTGCCGCCGCCGTTGCGTCCGACGACGCCGATCCGGTCGCCCTCGCCGACGCCGATCGACAGGCCCTCGAGCACCGAGGTCGTCCCGTAGGACTTGCTGACCGACTCGAGGTTGACGAGATTGACCGCCATCAGCGCACGATCCGCGCGCCGGCGGTCGGCCCGCAGGCGACTCGGACGGTGCGGCAGACGCCCTCGCCGGCCAGGGCCGCGGCCAGGCGCGTGGCATCGTCGCGGTCGAGCGTCAGGAACGCGCAGGTCGGGCCAGAGCCCGAGACGATCGCGGCGAGCGCACCGAGCTCGGCGCCCGGCGTCGAGCGTGCGCCGCAGCGAAGGCGCGAGCGCGATCGCCGCGGCCTGCAGGTCGTTGTACAGCTCGGCCGCAAGGGCCCGTGGGTCACCGGCGCGTAGCGCGTCGAACATCGCCGTCCGTCGAGATCGGTCTCGGGGATCACGGCGTCGCGCTGACGATCGAGTTCGGCGTAGGCGGCCGGCGTCGAGATGCCGAAGTCGGCGAACGCGAAGACCCACCAGAACTTGCCGGTCGCGAGGACGGGGGCCAGGATCTCGCCGCGTCCGGTGCCCAGTGCCGTCCCGCCCAGCAACCCGAACGCGACGTCGCTGCCGAGTTCGGCGGCCAGTTCGGTCAGGTCCTGGCGCGACGAATGCGTCTGCCAGAGCTCGGCGCAGGCGAGCAGCGCGGCCGCGGCATCGGCCGATCCGCCGGCCATGCCGCCGGCCACCGGAATCGACTTGGTGATCTCGAGCCGGACGTGCGGCGCGACCTCGGCCCGTTCCGCGAGCAGTGATGCGGCCCGCCAGGCCAGGTTGCGGGCGTCGGACGGGACGCCGTCGGCCTCGGGGCCGCTCACCGAGATCTCGAGGTGCCGGGCCGGGAACGCGACGATCTCATCGACCAGGTCGACGGCCTGGAAGACGGTGCGCAACTCGTGGTAGCCATCGGGTCGGGCCGGACCCACGCCGAGGTGCAGGTTCACCTTGGCGGGAACCCGAACCCGGACGGCGGGTAGGTACTGCAGCAGCGGCACGAAGCCGAGACTAACCGGCGCTAACCTGGACGGGTGACCGTGCCCGAACGGCCTGACCCGCCCACTCCTCCGAAGGTGGCGTACGCGGGCGCGCTGTCGAAGCTGCGGGCGGCCGCGAAGCGGCCCGAGCCTGCGCCGGTCGCACCCGTCAGCAAGTCCGAGCCACCGTTCGACCCGACGACCTGGGGCGGCGCGCTCATCACCATGGCCGTGTTCGACGCGGTGCTGTGGGTGGTCCAGTTCGTGAACGCGGCCGACAACTACCGGCTCGACCGCTTCGGCCTGCGGCCTCGCGAGATCGGCGGGCTCGAGGGAATCATCACGGCGCCCTTCCTGCACACGAGCTTCGGGCACCTGCTGACGAACTCGCGCGCCGTTCGTCCTGCTCGGCTGGGTGGTGCTGCTGTCGGGCGTGCGGCCGTTCCTGCTGTCGACGGCGATCATCGTCGGCGCCGGCGGGTTGGCGACGTGGCTGGTCGCGCCCGTCCGGCAGTGATCGTCGGCGTGAGCGGCCTGGTGATGGGGCTGGATGGGCTATCTGCTGGCCCGCGCCTACTTCTCCCGCAGGCTGATGTGGATCATCGTCGCCGTCGCTGGTCGGGTTCTTCTTCGCGGCGCTGCTCGGCGGCCTGCTGCCGGGCGCGTCCGATGTGTCGTGGCAGGGGCACCTCTGCGGGTTCGCTCGCCGGCGTGCTGGCCGCCTGGCTGATGCATCCGCGGCGACCGCGGCGACCTCCGACGGCTACGCGCGGGGGCGCCCCGGCCGTTAGCGGGCCCGTAAGCTGTAGCCCGTGCCAGCAACCGACGCGCCGATCGGCATGTTCGACTCCGGAGTCGGCGGCCTGACGGTCGCCCGGGCCGTGCTCGACCAGCTGCCGCACGAGGCGCTGCACTACGTCGGCGACACCGCGCATCGGCCCGTACGGGCCCAAGCCGATCGCGGACGTCCGCGCGCTACGCGCTGGCCGTGATGGACGAACTCGTGGCCACCGGGGTCAAGGCGCTGGTCATCGCCTGCAACAGCGCCAGCGCCGCCTGCCTGCGCGACGCGCGCGAACGCTACGACGTGCCGGTCGTCGAGGTCATCCTGCCGGCCGTGCGGCGGGCGGTCGCGGCCACCCGCAACGGCCGGGTCGGCGTGATCGGCACGACCGCGACGATCACCAGCGGCGCCTACGACGACGCGTTCGCCGCCGCGTCCGGGCGTCGAGGTGTACGAGCGCCGCCTGCCCGCGCTTCGCCGAGTTCGTCGAGCGCGGGCGTGACCAGCGGCCGCCAGCTGCTCGGGCTGGCCGAGGCGTACCTCGCGCCGCTGAACCAGGCCGGCGTCGACACCCTGGTGCTCGGGCTGCACGCACTACCCGCTGCTGACCGGGCTGCTGTCGGTCGTCATGGGCGATCAGGTGACGCTCGTGTCCAGCGCCGACGAGACGGCCAAGGACGTGTACCGCGTGCTGTTGCGGGCCGACCTGCTGCGCCCGGACGACGCGCCGCCGCCTCGGCACGAGTTCCGGGCGACCGGCTCGGCCGATCAGTTCGCGCGGCTGAGCCGCCGGTTCCTCGGCCCGGATGTTCTTGCCAGTATCGGGCGAGTCGTTAGTCGGAGGGGTTCGTGAAGCTGACCGTGCTGGGTTGTTCAGGCAGCATGCCGGGGCCCGACTCGCCGGCATCGGGCTACCTCGTCGAGCAGGACGGCTACCGGTTGGTTCTTGACCTCGGCAACGGCGCGTTCGGCGCGCTGCAGCGTTACGTGGCCCCGTCGGCGGTCGACGGAGTGGTGCTGTCCCACCTGCATCCCGATCACTGCATCGACCTGACGTCCTACCTGGTCGCGCTGCGCTACAGCCCCGATCGGCGCGCGTCCCGGCCTGCCGCTGATCGGACCGTCGGGCACCAGCGACCGGCTCGCCGCCGCCTACGACCCGCTCGCCCGCAAGCTCGGGCTGAGCGAGCTGTTCGAGTTCAGCACGCCGGTGACCGGTGTGCTCGGGCCCGTTCGAGGTGTCGTACGCAGTCATGAATCACCCGGTTCCGGCTTATGCCATAAGGCTTTCCGCCGGCGGGCGGAGCCTCGTCTACTCCGGCGACACCGGCGAGAGTCGGACGCGCTCGTCACGCTGGCCGCGGGCGCCGACCTGTTCCTGTGCGAGGCGACGTTCGCGCCCGGCGAGCCGTACGTCCCGGATCTGCATCTGAGCGGTCGCCAGACCGGCGAGCACGCGGCGCGGGCCGGCGTCGGCCGATTGGTCGTCACGCACGTCCCGCCGTGGGGATCTCGCGAGGTTGCGGTGAGCGAGGCATCCTCCGCCTTCGACGGTCCGGTCGAGGCCGCGGTCGCGGGCGCCGTGTTCGAGGTCTGACGTGTCGGCCATGCCGAAGAGCCGGGTCGAGGCGTTCTCGGACGGTGTCATCGCCGTGGCCATCACCTTGCTGGTGCTCGACCTGCACGTCTCGGCGACGGGCGACGGATCGCTCGGCCATCAGTTGGGCCAGGAATGGCCGCAGTTCGTTGCCTATCTGGCCAGCTTCACGGTCATCGGCGTGATCTGGATCAACCACCACGCGGTGTTCACCCTGGCCGCCCGGGTCGATCGCGGCGTCCTCTACTACAACCTGCTGCTGTTGATGTTCGTCACCACCACACCGTTCACGACGTCGGTCGTCGCCGAGTTCCTGACGACCGGCGGAGCCGACTCGCGATGGGCAGTGCTCCTCTACGCGATCTCGATGCAGGGGATGAGCATCTCCTACCTGCTCATCCTGCACCGGCTGATCAGCCGCGAGCTGCTCGTCCATCCGGTCTCGGCGGAGGTGGGGCGGCGGGCGCTGCTGCGCTTCGGGGCCGGCAACGTCATCTACCCGGTCGGGCTGCTCATCGGCTTGCTGAGCCCGGTGGCGATGGTGATCGCGTACGGACTGGTAGCGGCCTACTACGCCGTCGACCAGGTCGCGATCCTGCCCGATGTCGCTGATGCCGATGAGGTCGAGGCCTAGCGAAATCGAGTCAAGTTATGACGGATATCCAGCTACAACATGACTCGATTTCGCGAGCTCACGAGTCGAAGCCGAGGCCGAACCGGTCGAGGGTGCGCAGCCAGAGGTTGCGGCGGCCTTCGTTGCGGTCGGCGCGCGCGAGCGACCAGCGGGTCGCCTGGATGCCGGCGTAGGCGAACGGTTCGGGCGGGAACGGCAGCGGCCGGCTGCGCACCATGTCGAGTTCGGTGCGCTGCGGTCGATTCGCCGGACAGCAGATCGAGCATCACGTTCGCGCCGAAGCGGCTCGCCCCGACCCCGAGGCCGGTGTAGCCGAGCGCGTAGGCGAGTCGGCCCTGGTACGCGGTGCCGTAGAAGGCGCAGAACCGCGTGCAGGTGTCGATCGCGCCGCCCCACTTGTGGGTGAAGCGGACGTCCTCGAGCTGCGGGAACGTCTCGTAGAAGTGCGACGCCAGCAGCGGTGGGTAGCGTCGCGGGCTGTCGTGCGTCGGCTTGATCGAACGGCCGAAGTAGTAGACGGCGTCGTAGCCGCCCCAGACGATGCGGTTGTCGTCGGTGAGCCGGTAGTAGTGGAACTGGTTGCGCGGTGTCGCCGACGCCCTGGCGGTTGCGCCAGCCGATCGAGGCCAGCTGCTCGGACGTGAGCGGCTCGGTCGCCAGGACGTAGTCCCAGACCGGGACGATCGACAGTCGTAACCGCTTGAGCAGGGGCCGGAATGCGTTGGTGCCCAGGGCGACGTGCTCGGCGCGGATCACGCCGCGCGCGGTGAACAGGTCGACGCGCGCGCCGTCCTCGTCGGCGATCGAATCGACGGGGGTCTGCTCGATGATCCGGACGCCGAGCCGCTCGGCCGCGTCGGCCAGCCCCCAGGCCAGCCGGGCCGGATCGACGATGGCGGTGCGGTCCCGGGTCCAGGACCCGGCCAGATAGGTCGGGGAGTTCAGCTCGGCCCGGACGGCGTCGGTGTCGAGGAAGTCGCCACCGGCCGGCTCGCAGTTGCTCGATCTGGTAAGGCTGCGTCGCGACCGACAGCTCACCGCTTCGCTCGGAATCCGCAATCGATGCCGTACTGCGCGACGGCCTGCTCGATCTCGTCCAGGTTCTGCCGGCCGAGTTCCTCGAGCAGCGGCAGTTCGTCGGCGAAGCGCGCCTCGCCGTTCGCCTCGCCGTGGGTGAGGCTGGCCGCGCAGAATCCGCCGTTGCGGCCGGTGGCCGCCCAGGCCAGCCGCCCGCCCTCGACGAGCACGACGTCGCGCCCGGGATCGCGAACCTTGGCGAGCAGAGCCGTCCACAATCCCGAGAATCCGCCGCCGATGACGGCCAGATCGCAGCGCAAGTTGCCCGCGAGTGGTTCGCGCGCGGCCGGTCGGTCGGCGCGGTCGAGCCACAGCGGTTCCGGGCGCGCGTCCGCGAGGCGGGCGTCGAGATTCACTCGCCCTCGTAGTAGCGGTCGGCGACCTCGAGCGCCTCGTCGAGGATCGCCAGGCCCTCGCGCGACCTCGGCCGCGGTGATCGTGCACGGCGGCACGACGTGGGTGCGGTTGAAGTGGGTGAACGGCCACAGGCCGCGCTGCTTGCAGGCGGCCGGCGAACTCGTTCATCGGCGCGGCGTCGGCGCCGGCCGCGTTGAACGGCACCAGCGGCTCGCGGGTCGTCGCGGTCGCGGACCAGCTCGAGCGCCCAGAACACGCCGAGGCCGCGGACCTCGCCGACCGACGGGTGCCGCTCGGCGAGCGCGGCCAGCCCGGGCCCGATCACGTCGGTGCCGAGCAGCGCGGGCGTTGCTCGACGATGCCCTCCTCCTGGAAGATGCTGATCGAGGCGACCGCCGAGGCGCAGGCCAGCGGGTGGCCGGAGTAGGTCAGGCCGCCGGGGAAGGCGCCGCTGCTGGAACGTCTCGGCGATCGCGGTCGGAGATGATCACGCCGCCGAGCGGGACGTAGCCGGAGTTGACGCCCTTGGCGAAGGTGATCAGGTCCGGCGTGACGCCCCAGTGGTCGACGGCGAACCACTCGCCGCAGCGGCCGAAGCCGGCCATCACCTCGTCGGCGATCATCACGATGCCGAACTCGTCGCAGATCTCGCGGACGCCGGCCAGGTAGCCGGCCGGCGGCACCAGGATGCCGTTGGTGCCGACGACCGTCTCGAGGATGATGCGCGGCGATCGTCTGCGGCGCCCTCGACCATGATCAGGTCGCGCAGGTGCTGCAGCGCGCGCTCGCACTCCTCGGCCTCGGTGCGTCGGCGTGGAACGGCGAGCGGTAGAGGTACGGGCCCCAGTAGTGCACGACGCCGCGGATGCCCGGCTCGGACGGCCCAGCGGCGCGGGTCGCCGGTCAGGGCGATCGCGCCGGCGGTCGCGCCGTGGTAGCTGCGGTAGGCGGCCAGCACCTTGTGCCGGCCGGTGTGCAGCCGCGCCATCCGGATGGCGTTCTCGTTCGCCTCGGCGCCGCCGTTGGTGAAGAAGACCTGGTTGAGGTCGCCCGGGGCGAGCTCGGCGATCAGCCGCGCGGCCTCGCTGCGGGCGTCGTTGGCGAAGGACGGCTGGATCGTGCACAGCCGCGCGGCCTGCTCCTGGATCGCCGCGACCAGCTTGGGGTGCTGGTAGCCGATGTTGACGTTGACCAGCTGGGAGGAGAAGTCGAGGTAGCGCTTGCCGTCGTAGTCGGTGAAGTAGGAGCCCGCGGCGCCGCGCGATCGGCAGCGGGTCGATCAGCGCCTGCGCCGACCAGGAGTGGAAGACGTGCGCGCCGGTCGTCGCGCGCACGCGCGCCTCGTCGTGGCGCGGCCGGCGGCTGTCGCGAGTCGGCGTCGGTCATCGCGGTGCTCCTATCGGGTGCGGGGGAAGCCGAGGTCGACGGTCGACGTGGCCGGGTCGGGCCAGCGCGAGGTGACGACCTTGCCGCGGGTGTAGAAGTTGATGCCCTCGGGGCCGTACATGTGGGTGTCGCCGAACAGCGAGGCCTTCCAGCCGCCGAAGGAGTAGTAGGCGACCGGCACCGGGATCGGCACGTTGATGCCGACCATGCCGACCTCGACGTCGAACTGGAACTGCCGGGCCGCGCCGCCGTCGCGGGTGAAGATCGCGGTGCCGTTGGCGTACGGGTTGGCGTTGATCAGTCGCCAGCGCCTCGTCGTAGGTCTCGGCGCGCACGACGCACAGCACCGGGCCGAAGATCTCGTCGGTGTAGACGCGTCATCTCGGGGGTGACGTGGTCGAGCAGCGTCGTGCCGAGGAAGAAGCCGTCGGCGGGCACGTCGGCCTCGCGGCCGTCGACGACGACGCGTCGCGCCGGCGTCGGCGCCCGGCGCGCGATGTAGCCGGCGACCTTGTCGCGGTGCTCGGCGGTGATCAGCGGGCCCATCTCGGTGTCCGGGTCGGCGCCGTCGCCGATGCGCAGCTTCGGCAGCCGGGCGGCGATCGCGTCGACCAGCGCGGTCGCCGACGTCGCCGACCGCGACGGCGACCGAGATCGCCATGCAGCGCTCGCCGGCCGCGCCGTAGGCGGCCGACACCGCGGCGTCGGCGGCCAGGTCGACGTCGGCGTCGGGCAGCACCAGCATGTGGTTCTTCGCGCCGCCGAGGGCCTGCACCCGCTTGCCGTGCGCGGTGCCGGTCTCGTAGATGTAGCGGGCGATCGGCGTCGAGCCGACGAAGCTGACCGCGGCGATGTCGGGGTGGTCGAGCAGCGCGTCGACCGCCTCCTTGTCGCCCTGCACGACGGTGAACACGCCGTCGGGCAGGCCGGCCTCGCTTCCACAGCTCGGCCAGGAACAGCGACGCCGACGGGTCCTTCTCGCTCGGCTTGAGGATGAACGCGTTGCCGCATGGCGATCGCGTTGGCGCACATCCACAGCGGCACCATCGCCGGGAAGTTGAACGGCGTGATGCCGGCGACCACGCCGAGCGGCTGGCGGATCGAGTAGACGTCGACGCCGGTCGCGGCCTGCTCGGAGAAGCCGCCCTTCATCAGCTGCGGCACGCCGCAGGCGAACTCGACGTTCTCCAGGCCGCGGGCGATCTCGCCGCGCGGCGTCGGCGAGCACCTTGCCGTGCTCGGCGGTGATGATCGCGGCCAGCTCGTCGGCGTGCGGCGTGCAGCAGCTCGCGGAACGCGAACAGCACGCGCGGAGCGGCGCGACAGCGAGGCGCGCGCGCCACTCGCGCGCGGCCGCGGCGGCGCTGGCGACGGCCGCGTCGACCTCGGCCGGCGATGGCCAGGTCGACCTCGCCGGTCTGCTCGCCGGTGGCCGGGTTGAAGACCGGGCGCGGTGCGGCCCGGACGTGCCGGCGGCCGGCGGCGCCGTCGATCCAGTGCGTGATGCGCGTGGTCATGCCGTCAGGACGATTACGTGACAGCGTAGTGCCACACAATGCTGACTTTGCTATGTTACAAAACGTGATCGACGTCAGTCTGAGCAGCGCGCCCGGACGAGCCGACCGCGCGCGGCCTGGCCAACGCGGTCGGCCGGGCGATCGGGCGACGGCGTCGCTCGCCGCCGGGCACGCAGCTGCCGCCGATCCGCGCCGTCGCCGACGACCTGAGCTGTCGCCCGACCACGGTCAGCGCCGCCTGGGCGCTGCTGCGCGCGCTCGGGCGCCATCCGCACCGACGGCCGGCGCGGGACGGTCGTCGCCGCGCGCACGCCGGCCGGGCCCGTCGCGCTACCGGCGGGCGCTCGATCGCACCGCGCCCGTTCGAGCTCGACCTGTCCACCGGCGTGCCCGACCCGCGCTGCTGCCCGACCTGGCCCGGCCCTGCGCGCCTGCACGCGAACGCCGCGCTCCGAGACCTATCTCGACGAGCCGGTCGTCCCCGAGCTGCTCGAGAGTCCTGCGCGCCGACTGGCCGTTCCCGGCCGAGACGCTTCACGATCGTCGACGGCGCGATGGACGCCCTCGATCTCGCCATCCGGCTTGCTTCATCGGCTTCGGCGACCGGGTGGCCGTCGAGCATCCCTGCTTCCCGCCGCTGCTCGACCTGCTCGAAGCGGTCGGGCGCCGAGGTCGTCCCGTCGAGGTGGACGACGACGGCCCGCTCGTCGCCGTCCCTGGTCGCGGCCCTGCGCGGCCGGCGCGCGCGCGTTCTTCCTGCAGCCGCGGGCCCAGAACCCGACCGGCGCGTCCGCTGACGCCCGAGCGGGCCGCCGAGCTCGCGCGACGTCGCTGGCACGACCTCGACGCGTGGTCGTCGAGGACGACTCGGCCGGGGCGGTGGCCTCGTCGCCCGCTGGTCAGCCTCGGTCGCCACCTGCCCGGCCAGACGCTGCACATCCGCAGCTTCTCCAAGTCGCACGGCCCGGACCTGCGGCTGGCCGCGATCGGCGGCCCGGCCGAGCTCGTCGACCCGATCGTCGACGCGCCGCCAGCTCGGTCAGGGCTGGACCAGTCGGCTGCTGCAGCGGCTGCTGCGTCGACCTGCTCACCGCACCGTCGCGTCCATCGCCCAGGTCGAACGGGCCCGTCGCGAGTACGCCCGCCGCCGCGAGGTGCTGGTCGACGAGCTGGCTCGCCTCGGCGTCGCGGTCGGCGGTCGGGACGGGCTCAACATCTGGTTGCCCGTCACCGACGAGGCGACCGCGCTGGTGAGCCTGGCCAGTCGCGGCATCGGCGCCGCCCCGGGCAGCCCGTTCCTCGTGCGCCCCGGGTTGGCGCCGCATCTGCGGGTCACGTCCGGCGTCGTGGCGACCCGATCGGCCGAGGTGGCGGCGATGCTGGCCGATGCGGCTGCCGGTGGCGTGCGGTCGGCCCGCCGCTGAACCGTCCGCCTGATCGTCGCCGACTACCGTGGCCTCAGGCCGACTTCCAGGAGAGCAGATGCATCAGTACATCGACGGTTCCTACCGGCCGGGCCGCGGCGAGACGATGCCGATCGAAGACCCGTCGACCGGTGACACGTTCGGCGAGCTCGACCTCGCCTCGGCCCTCGACGTCGACGACGCCGTGGTCGCCGCGCGGCAGGCCTTCCCCGACTGGTCGCGGCGCGACGCCCGGCGAGCGGTCGAGCGCGCTGACCAGGTTCGCGACGATCGCTCGGCGAACTGGCCGATCGAGTTCGCCCAGGTCGAGAGCCAGCAGGCCGGCAAGCCGATCCGGCTGACCACCGATTTCGATGTGCCCGGCACGGTCGACAACGTCGCCTTCTTCGCCGGCGCCGCCCGCCATCTCGAGGGTCAGGCGACCGGCGAGTACTCAGCCGATCACACCAGTTCGATCCGGCGCGAGGCGATCGGCGTGGTCGGCTCGATCGCGCCGTGGAACTACCCGCTGCAGATGGCGGCCTGGAAGATCCTGCCGGCGATCGCGGCGGGCAACACGATCGTGCTCAAGCCGTCCGAGCTCACCCCGCTCACGTCGCTTGATGTTCGCCGAGGCCGCGCACGAGGCCGGGCATCCCGGACGGCGTGGTCAACGTCGTCACCGGCGCGGGGCGCCGACGCCGGGCACCACCTCGTGTCCCATCCGGGCGTCGACATGGTCTCGTTCACCGGCTCGACCGGGGTCGGCAAGCAGGTATCACCGCCGCGGCCGCCACCGTCAAGCGCGTGCACATGGAGCTCGGCGGCAAGGCGCCGTTCGTCGTGTTCGACGACGCCGACCTCGAGGCGGCCGTGCACGGCGCGGTGGCCGCGGCCGCTGATCAACACCGGCCAGGACTGCACGGCGGCCACCCGCGCGTACGTGCAACGGCCGCTGTACGACGCAGTTCGTCGCCGGGGTGTCGCCGACCTGATGGGGACGGTGCGGCTCGGCGACACCGCCGACCCGGCGACCGACCTCGGCCCGCTCGTCTCGGCCCGCCAGCGCGACCACGTGGCCGCGATGGTCGACGCGGGCCCGCGGCCGACGGGCGCGACGATCGTCGCGCGGCGGCGCGCCGCCGCCGGCACCGGCCCGGCTACTACTACGCAGCCCACGCTGATCACCGACGCCGCCCAGCGGTCCGAGATCGTGCAGTACGAGATCTTCGGCCCGGTGCTGGTCGTGCTGCCGTTCGACTCCGACGACGAGGCGATCGCGCTGGCCAACGACACCGCCGTACGGCCTGGCCGCCTCGGCCTGGACCCGCGACGTCTACCGCGTCGCTGCGGGCCAGCCGCGAGATCCGGGCCGGCGCGGTGTGGATCAACGACCACATCCCGATCATCAGCGAGATGCCGCACGGCGGGTTCAAGCAGTCGGGCTACGGCAAGGACATGAGCCAGTACTCGCTGGACGAGTACACGCAGGTCAAGCACGTCATGCACGACCGCACCGGCGTCGCCCGCAAGCCCTGGCACCGGACGATCTTCACCGATCTGACCGCCTTGCTCGCGGCTGCGGTTCGGCGTGTCAGCCCGCGAGCAGGCTCAGCCGCACGCTCGCGTTCGGCGTTGTCGACGTTGGTGTCGACCAGGCAGATCGACTGCCAGGTGCCCAGCTGCAGCCGCCCGCCCAGCACCGGGACCGTGATCGACGGCGCGATGAACGCGGGCAGCACGTGATCGCGTCCGTGCCCGGGCGAGCCGTGGCGGTGCGACCACCGGTCGTCGCGCGGCAACAGGTCGTCGAGCGCACGAAGCAGGTCGTCGTCGCTTCCCGCGCCGGTCTCGAGGATCGCGACGCCCGCCGTGGCGTGCGGCACGAAGACGCTCAGCAGCCCTTCGGCACCGACGACGAAATCCGCACACGTGTCGGTCAGGTCGTGGACGCGGGGCCGACCGCCCGTCCGAATCGTGATGAGCTCACTTCGCACGCCGCAAATGTAGCGACCCGACTGGGATACTCGACGCGTGCAGATCTCGGTGCTCGGCCCGCTCGTGGTCCGTGGCGCCTCGGGCGAGACCGTCGAGATCGCCGGCACGCGCCTGCGCACGCTGCTCGGCCGGTTGGCCGTCGCCGCCCCGCGATCGGTGACCGCCGCGACCCTGGTCGACGCGATCTGGGGTGATCAGCCCCCGTCGGACGCGACGAATGCCTTGCAATCATTGGTATCCCGGTTGCGACGGGTGATCGGCGAGGCCGACCGGATCGGTCCTGATCAGCGCGGGTACCGCCTCGACATCGAGCCCGACGATCTCGACCTGAATCGATTCGAGCGGCTGGCCCGTTCGGGTCGTGCGGCGCTGCGGGCGGGTGATTCGCGGCGCGCGGCCGACGACCTCGCCGCCGCGACCGAGCTCTGGCGCGACGCACCCGGCGACGATGTGGTCGGCGCGGCCGTCCGAGCCCGCGCTGACGAGCTGTACCTCGAAGCAACGGGCGACCGCCTCGAGGCCGCCATCGAACTCGGTGACGTCGACGCACCGATCGCCGAGCTCGAGGAGCTGATCTCCGCCTACCCGCTGCGCGAGCGGTTTGCGGCCCTGCACGTCCGGGCCCTCGGCCAGGCCGGGCGATCGGCGGAGGCGCTGGTCAGTTTCGAGCGGACCCGGACGCGCCTGGCCGACGAGCTCGGTATCGACCCGTCGCACGAGCTGCGGGCGGTGCACCTCGCGATCCTGCGCGACGATCGACAGCCACCCGTGCGGACGAACAACCTGCGGGCCGCGCTCACCAGCTTCGTCGGTCGCGAGGAGGAGCTCGCACGGATCGGCAAGCTGCTCGACGAGGGGCGACTCGTGACGCTCGTCGGGCCCGGTGGCGCCGGCAAGACCCGGCTGGCGAGCGAGGCGGCCGAGCGGCTCGACGTCGCGGACGGCATCTGGTTCGCCGAGCTCGCGCCGGTCGCCGACCCGGCCGACGTGCCGCAGACCGTGCTCGGCGCGGTGGGCCTGCGCGAGGCGACGCTCATAGAGCGCAAGGCATTGGCCCCCCGCGACGCCTCGGATCGCCTGGTCGACGCGCTCGCCGATCAGGCGTCGGTGATCGTCCTGGACAACTGCGAGCACCTGCTCGACGCGGCCGCCCAGATCGCCGATCACCTCCTGACCCGTTGCCCCCGATTGCGAATCCTCTGCACGAGCCGCGAACCGCTCGCCATCACCGGTGAGGCGTTGGTGGTCGTGCCGCCTCTGGGGCAGCCGGCCGCCGACGCGACCGCTGACCAGGCGCTCGCCTATCCGGCCGCGCGCCTGTTCGCCGATCGGGCCGCCGCCGTCCGCGCGGATTTCACGGTCGACGCCGAGACGGTCGGACCGGTCGTCGAGATCGTCCGTCGGCTCGATGGTCTGCCGCTCGCGATCGAGCTGGCCGCCGCGCGGCTGCGTTCGCTGCCCATCGAGCAGATCGCCGCACGATTGTCGGATCGATTCCGGCTGCTCACCGGCGGCAGTCGCACCGCGTTGCCCCGCCACCGGACGCTGCACGCCGTCGTCGAGTGGAGTTGGGACCTGCTGAGCGTTCGCGAGCGACGGCTGTGCGCGCGATTGGCCGTGTTCGCCGGGGGGATCACCCGGGCCAGCGCGGCGGGCGTGGTCGGCGACGAGCGCGGTGACGAGCTCTCCGGTGATGCGCTCGGACGCCGACGACATCGACGAGCTGCTCGCGCAGCTCGCCGACAAGTCCCTGCTGCAGCTGGTTCCCGGCACCGTGGCGCGCTATCGGATGCTCGAGACGATCCGCGAGTTCGGCCTGGAACGGCTCGCCGACGACGGCGAGGTGGCGCTCGTGCGCCGTGGGCACGCGCGGTACTTCGCGTCCCTCGCGGCGCGCGAAGACGTCCGACTGCGCGGTCCCGACCAGGTTGCGGCGATGGCCAGCTTCAAGACCGAGCGCGACAATCTGCTGGCCGCGCTGAAGTTTCTCGGCGATGACGGCCAGGCGCAGGCCGCGGTCGAGGTGGCCGTCGAACTGACCTGGCACTGGATGATCACTGGCGATCACGGCGATGCCGCCACGTGGCTGAGCTTCGCGCTCGACACGCCGGGGCCCGTCAGCGCCGAGCTGCGGCTGCTCGCCGAGGGATTGCAGGCGATCAACGCGACCGCGTGGGACGCGCAGGGCAATCACGCCGAGGTGCAGCAGAGCCTCGACGCCCTCGCCGAGGTCGGCGAGCGAATGTTCGCGACCGGCCCGAGTACGCCGCCGATGCTGACGATGCTCAAGCCGATCGTCGCGATGTTCCTGGGCCGCGAGGACCTGCTGCCGGAGCTGCTCGATGCCGCCCTGCGCAGTAGCGATCCGTGGACCGTGGCGGCGGTGCGGATGTTCCGCGCGTCCATGGCTGAGAACGTCGGCGACCTCGCCCTCATGCGCAGCGAGGCCGAGCTGGCCCTCGCCGCCTTCCGCGAGCTTGGCGAGCGCTGGGGAATGGCCAACAGCCTGCAGGCGCTCGCGCAGATCCACGTGATGGACGGGCGGCTGGAAGATGCGGCGGCCGAGTACTCCGAGGCTCTCGAACTCACGGCGGCGATGGGCGCGCGCGACGACGAGACGATGATGCGGCTGCGCCTGGCCGATGTCCTGATGCGACTCGGCGACGACGCCGGCGCGAAGGAGCAGGCCGCCCGCGCGGGCGCGAAGGGCGCGAACTCGCATCTCCCGATCGAGTCGATCTTCACGCAGATCGTGCTGGCCGAGGTCGCCCGGTTGTCGGGCGACGTAGTCGAGGGACGCCGCCTGCGCGACGAATCGCTGGCCCGGTTGGCGAAGATGCCCGTCGTCCATCCGGTCCAGGGGCACGCATCGGCGGTGCTCCTGGCCGTGGCCGCGAAGTTCGATCTGGACGACGGCGCCCTCGATCTCGCCCGCGAGCGGCTGATCGAGGCGCACGCGATGGCAATCGGCACCAAGGACATGCCGGTCGTGGCCCAGGTCGCCATCGCCGTTGCGCTCTACGCGGTCGCTCTGCGCGCCGATCTGCAGGCCGCTGAGATCCTCGGCGCGGCGGCTCGGTTGCGCGGAGGCGATGACCCGACCCAGCCCGAGATCAAGGCGCTCGGCGTGAAGCTGCGCTCCGCGTTCGGCGATGACGAGTACGAAGCCGCCTACGCACGAGGCCGCGCCCTCGACAAGGACGCGGCCATCGCGCGAACGGATCCCGCCTGCCTGTGAGCTACGAGCGCCGGCGGTAACCCCGCAGCGCCAGCGGGACGAAGACCACGAGCAGCACGACCATCCACACCGCCGTCCAGGCGAGGTGCTCGGCGACCGGGCCGCCCACCATCAGACCGCGGACGGTGCCGACGAGCTGGCTGAGCGGGTTGACCTTCACGAACGCCTGCAACCAGCCCGGCATGGTCGTGGTCCGGACGAAGGTGTTGCTGCCGAACGACAGGGGCAGCACGAGCAGGAACATGATGCCCTGCACCGCGCCTGACGTCCGGGCGATCATGCCGACCCACACCGAGATCCAGCAGAAGCACAACGCGAAGGCGATCGCTATGGCGACGGCGGCGAGAGCGGCCACCGCATTCGTCTCGACGCGGAAGCCGATCACGTAGCCGAAGCCGAGCGTCATGACGCAGACGATCAGGTACCGGACGAAGTCGGCCAGCACCGCGCCGACCAGCGGCGCCGAGCGGGCGATCGGCAGTGATCGGAACCGGTCGAACACGCCTTTCTCGATGTCGGCATTCAGGTTCTGCCCGAGCGCGACGCCCGCCATCGCGATCGTCTGGCCGAGCAGGCCGGGCAACAGGAACTGCAGGTATTCATGGCGTGATCCGCCGGCGATGGCGCCGCCGAACACGTACGTGAACAGCAGCAGGAAGATGACCGGCTGCAGGGTGACGTCGATCAGCGCCTCGGGCGTCCGGGCGGTCTTGATCAGACTGCGGCGGGCCAGCGCGAGCGCGTGGCGCAGCGAGCGCCAGCCGGCGGGCGCGGACGATTCAGTGGTCGATCGCGGCACGTCGCTGCGCGGCGCGGTCGGTTCGAGTACGGCGGTCATGCGGCGGACTCCTCAGTGGATCGGGTGCCGGTGAGGGTGAAGAAGACCTCGTCCAGGCTCGGCAGGTGGAGGGACAGCTCGGTCACGGCGATCCCGGCGGACGCGAGCCGGCCGACGACCGCCGGCAGGATCTCGTCGCCCTTCACCGGCGCGCTGACCGACCCGCGCGTGAGCGATTCGGGCTTCGCGCCCGATAGTTCCGCGATGATCGCGCTGACGTCGTCGAGGCGGGCCGGGTCGCTCGGCCGGACGCTCAGCGTCTGACCACCGACGACCCGCTTCAGCCCGTCCGGGGTGTCGTGGGCGATGACCTGACCGTGGTCGATGACGGTGATCTCGTCGGCCAGGGCGTCGGCCTCGTCCAGGTATTGAGTGGTGAGCAGCACGGTCGAACCGTCGGTGACGAGGTCGCGGACGACGTCCCACATGTCTTCGCGCTTGGCCGGGTCGAGGCCGGTGGTCGGCTCGTCCAGGAAGATCACGGACGGCCGGCCGACGAGTGAGGCGGCCAGGTCGAGGCGCCGGCGCATGCCGCCCGAGTACGTCTTGGCCGGACGGTCGGCGGCGTCGAGCAGGTCGAACCACTCGAGCAGCTCCCGGGCCCGTTGGCGGGCGGCGCTCGTGCGCAGGTCGAGCAACTGGCCGATCAGCAGCAGGTTCTGCAGGCCGGTGAGGTCCTCGTCGACCGATGCGTACTGCCCGGTGAGGCCGATGATCTCGCGGACGCGCTGCGGGTCGCGCGCGACGTCGATGCCGCCCACGGTCGCGCGGCCCGAGTCGGCCTGCAGCAGGGTGGCGAGGATGCGCACGGCTGTGGTCTTGCCGGCGCCGTTCGGGCCGAGCACGCCCAGCACGGTGCCCTCGCGGGCCGTGAGGTCGATACCGGCGAGGGCTTGGGTCTTGCCGAAGCGCTTGGTGAGGCCTTCGGCTTCGATGGCGAACTGTGTCATGAGGCAATCGTGGACCCGGCCACTGTCAGGGCTCGCACACCGGCCTGGCACGCCCTGACACGCCCTGACACGCGAGCATCACCCGTATCAGCGCCGGCCCGTCGGACCGGCTGGCCTAGGCTCGCCTGCATGTCCCGTCCCGACGGCCGCTCGGCCGATTCCCTCCGTCCGATCACGATCACCCGCGACTGGCAGAAGTACGCCGAGGGGTCGGCGCTGATCCAGTTCGGCGAGACGAAGGTGCTGTGCGCCGCGTCCGTCGTGCAGGGGGTGCCGCGCTGGCGCAAGGGCAGCGGGCTGGGCTGGGTCACCGCTGAGTACTCGATGCTGCCCCGGGCGACCCTGACCCGCAACGACCGCGAGTCGGTCAAGGGCCGCATCGGCGGGCGCACGCACGAGATCTCGCGGCTCATCGGCCGATCGCTGCGGGCGGCCATCGACCTGGCGGCGCTTGGCGAGAACTCCATCTCGATCGACTGCGACGTGCTGCAGGCCGACGGCGGCACCCGGACGGCGGCGATCACCGGCGCGTACGTCGCCCTGGTCGATGCCGTCGCCTGGCTCAACGCGAAGGGCGCCCTCGCCAAACCGAACCCGGTCGTGAACTCGGTTTCCGCCGTGTCGGTCGGCGTGATCGACGGCGAGCCGCGCCTGGACCTGATGTACCTCGAGGACGTCCGGGCCGAGACGGACATGAACGTCGTCGTGACCGGTGCGGGCGAGTTCGTCGAGGTGCAGGGCACGGCCGAGGGCGTGCCGTTCCGCCGCGACGAACTCGACGCGCTGCTCGATCTGGCCCTGGCCGGGTGCGCCGAGCTGGCCGCCCTGCAGCGGGCGGCCCTCACCGAATGACCCGCCTGCTACTGGCCACCCGCAACCGCAAGAAGCTCGTCGAGCTGCGCCGGATCCTCGCGCCGGCGTTGCCCGAGCTCGAGGTGGTCGGCCTCGATGACGTCGAGGCGTACGTCGAATCGCCCGAGACCGGCGCGACCTTCGCCGAGAACGCGATCGTCAAGGCTCGCGAAGGGGCCGACAGCAGCGGGCTCATCACGATCGGCGACGACTCGGGCCTTGCGGTCGACGCGCTGAACGGGATGCCCGGCGTGCTGTCGGCGCGGTGGGCGGGGCGGCACGGTGACGACGAGGCCAACCTGCGCCTCGTCCTGGCCCAACTCACCGACACGCCCGACGAACGGCTCGGCGCCCGGTTCGTGTGCGCGGCCGCGCTCGCGATTCCCGGCGCCGGCACCCACGTCGTCGAGGGCCGCATGGAGGGTCACTTGATCCGTGCGCCGCGCGGCGACGGGGGCTTCGGCTACGACCCGATCTTCGTGGCCGACGGGCACACTCGTACCAGCGCCGAGCTGCCCGCCGCGGAGAAGGACGCGATCAGTCATCGGGGCCAGGCGCTGCGGTTGCTGCTTCCCATGATCGTGACGGCCGCGACCGACGTTCCGGCCTGAGCGTGGCCAGCGACGTCCAGCGCGACGACCGCGCACTCGACCGCTTCGACCTGTTCCTTTTCACGGCGGTCGCGACCGTTCTCGTCGTACGAGCGGCGCTTGCGGTCACCGGCTACCCGCAGGTCGGCGGGGGCGGCCTGCACATCGCCCACGTCCTGTGGGGCGGGCTGCTCATGGCGATCGCGATCATCCTGGTCGAGGTCCTGCCCGGCAGCCGGATCCGCGTGCGAGCGGCGTTCATCGGCGGCATCGGCTTCGGGTTGTTCATCGACGAGGTCGGCAAGTTCGTCACGAAGGACGTCGACTACTTCTTCAAGCCAGCGATCGCGATCATGTACGCGACGTTCGTCACCCTGTACATCATCGTCCGCGAGGCGCTGAGCCTGCGACCGCTGACCGACCGGCGCCGGCTGGCCATCGCGTCGGGCGCGCTGGCCGATCTCGCGCTCGGGCAGCTCGACCGGGTGTCGCGCGACCACGCGCTGGCCCTGCTCGACGGGGTCGACGACACCAGCGAGCACGCCGAGGCCGCGGCAGCGGTCCGGGCGGCGCTGCAGGTTGGGCGACCGGCCCGGCCCGGTCCGGAAGCGTGGGTCACGCGTGGGCGCGACTGGCTCGAGGACTTCCTCGAACGCTTGTTGTCGACGAAGGCGATCCGCTTCCTCGTCCTCGGGCTGTGCGTCGTGCAGGCGGTCGACATCGTCGGCGAGGTCGTCGTGTCGATCGCGCACCGGGGCAAGTCGACGACGGCGCATGCGGTACTCGACACAGGGTTGCCGAGTTTGGCGAGCGGGGTTCTGGTCGTCGTCGGAGTGGTGCTGCTCATCCTGAAACGGCAGCGCTTCGCCATCGAGGTGCTGCGGGTCGCGGTGATGATCGAGCTGCTGTTCACGCAGGTGATCGTCTTCGAGCGCACCCAGTGGCTCGGACTGATCGGTTTCGGCATCGCCCTGGTCGTGCTGTGGACGCTGCGCCTCGCCCAGCTCGCGCTGCCGGGGGATTCGTCGGGAGACGCACGACATCCCGGCACTGACGGGTAGCCGACCCGCAACGGTTACCGTGGTGGCCGTCGCATTCGTCCAACGGAAGTAGATCCACATGCGCGTCACCGGGTTGGGGCACGCCAGCGCCCTGATCGAGACGGCCCACGGCAGCGTCCTCACCGATCCGTGGGTCAACCCGGCCTACTTCGGCAGCTGGTTCCCGTTCCCGGACAACTCGCAGCTCGACTGGGACACGATCGGCCGGGCCGACTACCTGTTCGTCAGCCACCTGCACCACGACCACTTCGACCCCGAGCACCTCAAGCGCCACATCAGCAAGAAGACAACGGTGTTGCTGCCCGAGTTCCCGACCAGCGAGCTCGAGGACGCGCTGCGCGACATCGGGTTCACCTCGTTCGTCCATCCATCGTCCGGCGAGGTCGTCGACCTGGACGGCCTGCGAGGTGATGATCCAGTCGCTGACCTCGCCGACCGACGGCCCGATCGGCGACTCGTCGCTCTGGTTGCGCGACGGCGACGCGACGCTGCTGAACCAGAACGACGCGCGCCCGTCCGAGCTGTCGGCGTTCCGCGAGCTGGGCCCGGTCGACGCCTACCTCATCCAGTTCTCCGGGGCCATCTGGTTCCCGATGGTGTACGAGCTGCCCAAGCGGGCCAAGCAGGCGCTCGGCCTCACCAAGCGCGAACGGCAGTTCGACCGCACGCTGCGTTACATCGAGGAACTCGGCGCGCGGTTCGTGTTCCCGATCGCGGGGCCGCCGTGCTTCCTCGACGACGAGCTCTGGGGCTTCAACGACATCTTCGGCGACGAGTCGAACATCTTCCCCGATCAGCAGGTCTATCTCGCCTGGCTGCGCGAGCACGGGCATGACGAGGGACGGCTGCTGCTGCCCGGCACGGTCGCCGCGCTCGACGAGCCGGACTGCCCGGTCGCGCATCCGATCAGCGCTGCCGAGGTCGAGAAACTCTTTGCTCGACAAGGAGGACTACCTGCGCGCGTACGCGGCCCGGCGAATGCCGGCCGTCGAAGCGGCGAAGTCGACCTGGGCGCATCCCGAGGTCGACGTGCTCGGCGAGATCCAGACCTGGTTCACGCCGCTGCTCGAAGAGGCCGACCACATGGCCGCCGGCATCGACGGGGGCGTCCGGTTCACCGCCGAAGACGCCGACCGGGGCGACATCGACTTCATCATCGACTTCGTCGCCCGGGAGGTCCGTCCCTACGCCGACGAGAAGGTGCGCTACCGCTTCCGCACCCGGCGCGCCTACCTCGAACAGCTGGTCTTCGAGCACGAGATCGACTGGGTCAACTCGCTGTTCCTGTCCTGCCGGTTCTCGGCTCAGCGCATCGGCCCGTACAACGAGTTCGTCTACGTGTTCTTCAAGTGCCTGTCCGAGGAGCGCCTGAACTACGCCGAGGGCTGGTTCGCCGAGCAGAACGCCACCGAGCGGCCGAGACGATCACGCTGGACGGCTGGGAGTTGCAGCGCCGGTGCCCGCACCTCAAGGCCGACCTGACCCGGTTCGGGAACATCGACGGCGACGTCCTGACCTGCCAGATGCACGGCTGGAAGTGGAACCTCACCGACGGCAAGTGCCTCACCAGCGTCGGCCACGACATCCGCAGCCAGCCGGCCATCGCAGATGCTCCGCCCGCTGGTTCATAAATTGTCGGGTTAAGGTGCGGACGTGGGCGAGAATTTCATCGACCCTCTCGGGGTCACCGCGATGGCGACGGCGACGCTCGGCGTGGCGAAGCTGCTCGGTGACGACGCCCAGGCCCTGCAGGCGACCCTCGACGGGGTGAGTTCGCTCGTGCCGGGTGAGCCCCGCATCGAGGCCAAGGCCGTCGCCGTCGCCGGCAACCTCTCGCAGGTCGCCGGCTGGGCCCAGCAGATCGCCGATCACTTCGTCCGGTCGCAGGAGTCGCTCGGGCAGATCAAGAACCTCGGCTACTGGTTGCCGGACCTGCCTTGGGACACGCACGCCACGGCGTCGCAGAACGTGCAGAAGTTGCTCACGTCCGATGAGTTCGCCGCCGCCCCGATCGGTCTCGCGACCGAGTTGCTCAAGCGGTACCGCGTCCTGACGTACCCGGGCGAGGGCACGCCGATCCCCGACATCCCGCTCACCGAGCTGATGCCGGTCGACGACGTCTACAAGGGCATCGGCTACGTGAAGCTGCCGAGCGGTCTCGAGGTGCCGGTGGGGTCGTCGGCCGACCCGTACACGAAGGTCCCGGACGACATCCCGGTGCCCGACTGGCTCAAGGACGGCATGCTCGGTGGCGACCCCGAGAGCGGCGGCGCGCCCGGGTGGGCGAACGTCGCCGGCAAGGGCCTGTTCGCCGTCGGCGGCGGGCTGACGCTCTACGGAGACTTCGCCGGTCAGTGGGACGACGACCAGGTCGAGCATCCCGGCTGGTCGACCACGCACCGCGTGGTCAGCGCCACGACGAACACGGTCGTCGTCGGCGGCTCCACGGTCGCCGGCGCGTACGGCGGCGCGGAGTTGGGTGCCGAGGGCGGCGCGGCGGTGGGCACGTTGATCTGCCCCGGAGTCGGGACGGTTGTGGGCGGCGTCGTCGGTGGGGTCGGCGGCGCGTTCGTCGGCAGTAAGGTCGGCAAGGCGGTCGGGAGCGGCATCAAGTCCGTCGGCAGCAGCATCGGTAGCGGTGCCAAGAAGGTCTGGGACTCGGTCTTTTGAGCCGCCGCACCGCCGGGGAGCGGCGGCGATGATCGTCCTGCTGGTGGTCGGGGCGCCCTTCGTCGCGGGTGGTCTGCTGGCCTACTCGGGGCGCTGGCGGTCGTGGACCTCGAGCTTCACGTTCCGTCCGTACACGATCTTCGGCTCTCTCTTCCTCGGGCTGGCCGCCTGGTTCTTCGGGCCGGCGCTGACGTTCTCCGGCGCCGTCGGTGCGGTGTTCTACGTGCTCGCCGTCGCCAGCGGTGTGGTGATGATCGCCAGCGTGTTCTGGCTGCCCGACGTCCTGCTGCCCGGCTGGTTCCGGGCCTGGCGGGCGGCCGGCTCGCGACGCGCGGACTACGCCCGGCCGCTCGCCCGGCCCGGTCGCCGGCGTGGCTGACTTAGTGGTCGAGACGGGCGCCGCGCGGACTATCACCGCGGCCCGCCCCGACTACTTCGAACGCATCGATGCGACCGACACCGAACTCACCCTGGCCGCGCCGGCCGCCCCCGGCGCGACGACGTTCCGGCCCAACCTGGTCGTCACGGTGACCGACGCCGACGTCGCGATCGAGGTGGCCTCGACCCGCGCGATGGCGTCGGTCCGGTCACTCGCTCCGGCTGTGCATCTCGTGGCCTGCGACGTCGTCACCGACCACCCACTCGGCGTCGGCCGACGGATCGAGTTCGTCTACCCGACGCCGACCAGCGCCGTCGCCGTCACGCAGTGGATCTTCGTCGCCGCCGGCCACGAGATCGTGGCGACGGCGAGCCGGTCGCCCGACCAGGTGCTGGCCACCGACGCCGTCTTCGACTGGGTGGTCGCGACGATCCGGCTCTGCGATGGCTGAACGCTCTGCCCCGCACCTCGACCGCCGGGCGAGCGACGCGACCGGCTGGAACCTCGAGCGACTGACCGGCATCGCGGCCGGCCAGCCCTATCGCAGCGACGGCCCGACGATCCGGCGCTCGCAGCTCGACGATCAGCCGACTGGTGAGCCGGTCGCCACGATTCGTCGCGGCGCTCGGGTGGCCCTGCGGGCCGACGCGACCGGGCCGTTCGGGACGACAACGTTCGAGGCCTGGCTGGCCGCGCCGACCTCGCTCGTGCTGGCCGGGCCGGCCTCCGTCGGCGCCCGACCTTGTCGCGCTCGATCCGGCCGACGCCGACCGGCTGGTGCAGGTCGATCTGGTCGGGATGCTGGCCGTGCCGGTCGCGCTGGTCAGCTGGCTGGGGCTGGCTCCGGCCTGGTCGTTCGACGTCTCGCCGCAGCGACTGCCGCGGCGGCTGGTCGAAGCGCGGCTGCTCGACCCGACCGTCGCGCCGCCGCCCGACGCCGACGAGTCGCTGCTCGAAGTCTGGTCGCAACCGTGGGTCCAGTGGCGGATTCGGCTCGCCCCGTCCGGGCGGTCGCTCGGCTACCTGTCGGCCGGCAGCTACTACGGCCTGACCGGCGACGACTCCGACGTCGTCCTGGCCGCCCGGCCGTCCGCCGCGATCTGGCGCGACCTGCTCTCAGTGATCGACACGAGCGTCCGGCCCTGACCCGGCGAGCCGTCTGACACGTCTGGTCAGTGCGGCGGGTTCTTGGCCGCGGCGTCGGCCTGGCTGTCGAGGGCCGTCGCCTTCCGCTCGCAGGCGCCGGCGTAGTCGTCGACGTCGGTGACGAGGGAGGCGAGTTGCCCCTTGGCGTCGGAGAGCGCGGTGTAGAACGTGTCGGCCGACGGGCCGCCCCAGACTCCAGAGGCGCCCGACGGATAGTGCGACGTCACGTTGGCGACGCCCTGGGCGAGATCGGTCGCCTGGCTGCGCATCGTCCGAGCGGCGGCCCGCAGCTGGGTCGCCTGCGCGCGCAGAGTCGCCGGATCCGTCACGCAGTCGATCCTACTTACGCCGACCTATAGTTAGGTCGCGGATCCGGCCCCCGTGGTGGAATTGGTAGACACGCAGCACTTAGGATGCTGTGCTTCGCGGCGTGCAGGTTCAAGTCCTGTCGGGGGCACCAACAGCTCGACCGCCTTGCGCAGACCCGACGTTCAGTCTCGACCCAGGCGCTGACCGAACCCGCGTCCACGCCAGATCGCCGAATCGGGCGTTGGCCGCGACGACACCGATGGTCGAGTACCCCGATGTTCTGCGCGCGAATCGACGCTGACGGGCGGCGCAGCGTGGTACGGCGCGATACCCGTCCCGAGATCGCCGGAGTCGGGCGCCGGTGCGGTCCAGCAGGCCGCTGTCCTGCCCTCAACCTGGCGCCACCGTTGGCAGTCGCAGACGTCGAAACCTGCGAGGGAGTCGCCGCGGTTCTGCCCGGCTGGTCCGTAAGCTTCGACACCCACTTCGCGCTGGGCCTTGGGCGGGGCATCTCCCTGCCGATGACATGGGCAAGACCGCAAACCTGCGACCCTAACCAGCGGTGTTGCTGACGATGTTTTGGAGTGCGCGCTATGGTTCGGGTTGTGACTGGGGGAAGGTCAGGGCGTTGACCTACGCCGTCGAGAGAGTCGACTTCAGGCGTCCACCCGTCGCAGAGGTTGCTTTGTCACTAATGTCGGCCCCGAACCCGTGGCTCACTTTGTCCGACTATGGTGCATTTTGGTGGAATTCGCTCCGAATGGACTATCCGAACACTCAAGATCAGCCGGCTGCTCCGCCGATGATCGAGCAATTCCCAGCCGGACCCGCGCCAGGGGTGCAGCTAGTCGCCTCCCTGATGGCTGGCCGCCAGTGGTTCCTCTCTGAAGATTACACGCGCCTCGTTCAGCTTCAGAGTGATCGGATCACGTTGAACTGGCGCAAGCTGAACACGGAGACATACCCGCATTACGAAACGCTACGTGTCGAGATGGAGAGAGTCACGCGACTTTGGCACGAGTTCTTGGTCGAGGACGGGCTGGAACCATCGCCAGTACTCCAGGCCGAAGTCACGTACGTCAACCACATTCGCAGTGAGGATCTCATGGTGGGCGATGGAAACCCCTATAGATCAATCCGCGTTAGCTGGCCTGCGATGATGGGCCTTCCTGAGGAGTTGCAGTTCCAACAGACTTTCGTGGTTGACGGTCCGAACAGCCCGGCTCGCGCGTACGTGTCCTCAGCACCGGTGATGTTCGATGACGGAACGAACGGGAAGTCCCTTACGTTGGTGATGCGCGGGGCGCCAGCAGCGGACGATCTCGCTTCTGCGTTGGAGTGGCTGGACTTCGGGCACAATCAGATTATTAACTCGTTTCGCGACATGATTACTGACGATATGCGACAGTATTGGGGCCAAGATGGCGCTATCTAGTCTCCTAGATCGTGAATCGCGCGACGCGCGTGACGATGACAGCCCAGCGATTGGTTCAGCGACGATTGCGGTAAATCCTGCTTCCGGCTGGCTTCAATCGTTCGCTGGTCGAACCGTGCGAGCGGGCAAATCCGAAAGTGCAGCGCGATTCGATGTCAGGTTTCGTAGCCGTCCTAATGGCGTAACGCTTGACGTGATTGCGCACGATGAGCATGCTCCAATCAGTCGGGCTCAATACGACCGCGTCGATCGAGTAAGTTCAAAGTTGCTGGACCTCGTTCTTTCAACAGCAAATCCGGATCCCGATATGGCCTCGACCGATCTCCGGGTAGCTGCCGACGTCTTAGAGCGGATACTTCCTCTAATGCTGCAGGTTGAGCGTCAGCCGAGCTTCTTCCCCCTCGCAGACGGCGGCATACTGGTCCGATGGAAAGCCGAGGATCAATCGTTAGACATTGAGTTTGACACTGACGGCGACGTCGTAGTCGTTATCAAGAGTGGTCCAGGACAGCGTTCGTCAGGCTTTGACTATCAGGTATGGGGCGAAGCAGTTCGCTGGCTATCTCGGATTTGACGTGCCTGCTACCTACTCGGCCGAGCCTTCGGCCGGAACGCCTATGGATCGCGATGAGGAGCTGCTGCGGTTCGCGTCGCCCATGCAGTGGGATGGAGGTGTCCCAACCATTGCGGCCCTATCTCTAAAGGCTGACGAGGATGGCGCCTCCGTGTACGCCGAGGCACTTCTCGGAGTCCGCGGTCTGAACTACAGATGTCTGGTCGCGAATCCACGCCGCTTGCATCATGGCATTTTTGCGGTCGCGGCCGAAGTGCCAAGGCAGCTTGGTCGCCATGTCACTTACGAGCCTGAAGTGCGCGAGCCAGTAGCCCCGGAGGACTTTGCGCACTCGCTTGTCCCAAGAGAAGGCAAGCCCAAATGGGCGGCTGTTCGAAGCGAGATGATCGAGGCAGCCGAAGTCAGGCTCCTGCCATCGTAGTCGGCGCGCTGACGACTTATAGGGGCGCGACGCTGCTCCACTAATGGTGGCGATACCCCTGTTCGCAGGGTTGATCGCGGCAGAATCCATCGGAGAACGCCTGCACGATGCGAGCGGACGCCGAAGGATTCATCTGCGCGACGCGCAAGTGGCTCGGCAGGTCGACTAGCGCGAGCAGATAGAGGCGTATTGCGGTCGGTGCTGACGGAACCTGTTGGGCCCGTCACGTGTTGTTTCTAGTGGGCCTGGCCGACGATGACGGCGACTGCGATGGCGTTGATCGTGGCGTGGCTGAGCATTCCGGGAGCCAGCCGTGTGGTTACCCGGACTAGGTGGCAGTTCACGAGGCCGAGTACGGCGACGGACGCGAACAGGGTTATCGCTCCGTCGACCGTGCTGACTTCGTAGGTGTGGAAGAGGCCGAAGACGACGGAGGAGATGACTGCGGCTGGCCAGAACCCGGCGCGGTTCATGACGACCCGTAGGAACAGGCCCCGAAACATTGTTTCTTCGATGACTGGTGCGCACAGCACTGTGAAGAAGACGAGTACCGCGATGACAGTGGTGGAGGTGTTGTTGACCTGCAGATTGCGGGAGTCGGCGATCGCGTGGCCATGGGTGAGCTCGTTAGCGATCTCGGCGACCGGGATCCGGAACAAGAACGTGAGTACGACGCCTAGCAGGGCGTACCTAAATCCCGCAGGCAGGGCCTGCGCAGGCCGAAGGTTGGCCCCCACCCGCCGTGTCGCGCCGCCAGACTGCGCCCGGCGAACCATAGCGATCCGCCGAGCACCATGTAGGCGGCGGAGTTCAGCAGCAGAGCGAACGCGATTTTCCCATCGAACGTCGCCGGTCGCAGATCTCGTACCACCACGCTGCCCGCGACGATGACCAGCAGCATCACCACGCAGGGCACGACGACCGGCCGTAGCCCCCACGGCCACCAGTCGTCGTCCTCACGCTGGCCGGCGATCACGGCGTCCAACGGTTCTTCGATGATGTACGGAACGGCGTCGGGGGAGGTCGACGACACCCTTGAGCTCCATCCGTGACAGCGGCTACCCCGCGATGACCCCGGTACGTGTGGGCCGGAATACGTCCATGATCACATATTGTTTGGTCGATGTGAAGCGATGTAGGATCGACGGGGCAGGGTGATCGGTCCGGGCAAGTAGCGGAACACGGATTTGGTTGAGAACAGGAGTCACTGGTGCGGTTCCCGGATTCCGCTGATCCGGAACGGGTCGACGACGACGGGATCGACGGCGAGCAGTGGGACCGTATCTGGAACGCCGCCGCGGCAGCTCAAGCCAGGGATCCAACTTGGCTCAGCGTCGCGTTGCGCGAGTTCCAGGACGATCCCCGCACCCGGCGACCAGAGGTCCTAGAGCGGGTGGCGATCTATGCATCGTTCATTCTCTTCTGGCTGCTTCGCGGCAGAATCGGGCCAGATCCGAACCGCGCCGGGGTCGACACACTCGTGGACGAGATCTTCCCGTCCATACATGTCCTGCTCACGAACTCGAAGGACGACCTGACGTGGGTTCTCAGGGGCGCAGCCGCGCTCAATGATCCGAACACACCGCGTAGACCAAATATGCTGCCAGTCATCTTGGCGGCGATAGGTCTACTCGCCGATGAAATCGACGGTCAGAAAGCCGAAGCACGGGACTTACTCGCACGGATGAACATGGGCCGGATCCGGCGAAAGTTCGGGTTCGACCTGTCGGCCTCTGACTAAAGGTGAACACGCCGCTCAGTAGCTAGCTTCGTATCCGACGCTGGACGGTGGCCACGCCGAGCCCGTTGTGCCCGACCAGAACCACCCCACCTGAGTCCCCGACCCGATCGATAACCATCGAAGTGCGCGGATTCCAAGTCAGCTGCCGACCAACCGACCCGAGCAGAACGAGGCATCGCGCGTGACGGACACCGCTTAGTCTCCGTCATCGTCTTCCCAGCAGTTAGTCAACTTTCGCTTCAGTACCTCGACTTGTACGACCATCGCTCCGAGCAGCTCTTCAAGGTTGAGTCGGTTAGTCGTTCGAAATGACCACTGCGGGTCGCCTTCGGGATCGAGCAGCTTGATCAACACGTACGCCTCAACAGGTGTGGCACCCGGTTCAAGTGGACTGATCTTCATCCCGCCTAAGACTTCGGCGATCTCGATCCGATCGTCGGCGTTGTGACCACTCATGATGTGAAGCCAAGCACGCGCCGAGGCAGCCCCGGAGCTACCACGCCGAGCACCGCGGACGTGGGCGCCAGGGACCAGTCCGATCCGCTGCAGCGCGGGACAGAAGGTCCGATCTGCGTTGCGTCCCGCGCCTGTCCGCACCAGCGAAGCCGAGCAGATCGAGGCGTCACGTGCTGGCTGCAGTGCGCGCTGTCCGTGGCCAGATCCGGATGTCTCGCGTGGCTGAACCGCAGCGTCGTTGGTCGTAGGGTTGATTGGTGGCTGATCGGGTGTGTGAGGAGTGCGGGTCGACCTATGACGCCGAGACAAGAGGGATCAGCGGCCCGTTCCACTTCAGAGTGGTTCGGGCGGATCCTGGCCCGGCCGAATCAGCGCGTGTAGTCGGTCATTGGAGGTACGGCGTCTTCGATGTCGGTCAAGCACTGGTGCTGTATGGCCCAGAAGGCGTCGTCACGAAGGTGACCGCAACCATGGTCGACGCGGATCTCACTTCGAGAGCTGCCCGACGCGGACAGCGCTGCCTGGAAGTGGTCGCTGACCGCCTGCCGGAACGGTTCGCGGGATGCATCAAGTCTAACTGACTCTGCAACTCGCGGCGGTGACGCAGCCGCGAAAGAGGGATGCGGCGCGTCCGATCGGCCGCGCGATGCGGCATAGAGCGGACACTGTCTGCTAGCCGGTGATTTCCGGAAGGTAGAAGCACCAAACCCCGTTCGAGAGTTCACCGGCGGCGAACTCGATGGAGCCGCGTTCGGTAGCGATCCTCCAGATGTCCAGCCGGTGACGCTGGTGTTGGTAGTCCGGGTGCGGAACATCAATCGAGCCGTCAACTCGCTCCCACTTGTAGGCCCACGGGTTCACGCCGCTGAGATCGAGTTCCTGGCTGTCGAACACTGTGCGCACGCAAGTCCAACCTGGGACGGCTACCGACATCAGCCAATGATTGCAGAAGGCGTGGAACCGTCCGCACATCGAGAGTGCGTCCCGGCCTGATGCCGAGCGATCGATCTGTGCGCCTCGAGCCGGTCTTGACAGGTCGACACGGTCGAGCAGATCGAGGCATCCGGCGTGCACGCGCACCGTGCGCGGATGGTCTCTCAGAGTCCGAGGATCTCGGAGACTCGGGCCAGGAATGCAAACCTGGTGGGAGTGTCGGGTCCGCTTCCCAGGTTGACGTGGGCGTCGGCGGCCCATCCCCCGAGGATCGTCGAGGGCTGGGCCGTAAGGGGTTTCCAGGAGTACTCCGGAGTGATGTACCGGCGCGACTCAGGAGGGCTGAGCGGTCCGACGACGATGAACAACGCCTCGGCCGCGTGCCGTGCCGCGGGCAGCGTTATGAGAACGATCTTCGTCCAACCCGCGTCGACCAGTTCACCGCGAAGTTCCTCCGCATTGATCGGCTCCTCGTCCGGGTGTCGTTCGCCAACGGCCGTCCAAGTGGTTCGAAGCGCAGCGTCTAGGCGACCCTGATCGGCGAGGGCCGCGAAGTCGATCGCTGGGTTGCGAACGATGCCGGGCAGCGCCTTGTGGGCAAATTCGTAGTGCTGCCCTCGCGGTCGGTCGTCCTGCCATCGGCCCACGGAGTGAGCCTGGCATACGTTTCGGCGAGATCCGCTCATGAGGTCCGCATCCCGCTCGATGCCCGAGCGATCGATCTGTGTCGAATGCCGAGGCTGCGATAGCGCGCCAGCTCCGGGCAGATCGAGGCATCGCGCAACGTGCGTCGCAACTCGGTTGGGTATCGGGGAAGCCTCAGGGACTCCCGGTCGTTCAGGAGGTCGGCGTCGTCCCGCTGGCTCGGCAGGCTGCGACCTCGAATTGGGCAGGCGTCAGCATGGCCGGTCCGAGGTCGTGGTCGGTGGCGTCGAACGATTCGGCGAAGATCAGGCCGGGCTTGAGATGGGTGAGGTCATTGTGTGTGAAGGAGACTCCGGTCGCGGACCAGTAGTTGTTGGTGGTGGCGCCGTATGCGTAGAGCACGGCGCCTTGGGGAAGAGTTCCGTCCCAGGTTCCCTTGGGCGTCCAGCCATCGGAGGCCTGCGGTGTGTCGGCGACGAAGCTGTTCGTGCCCTGCAGGTGGCCGTCGTGGGTGTATTCGACGTTGATCTTTGAGTTCTTGGAGCCGGAGAGTTCGACGACGTCGTGGTAGCCCTGGCAGGAATGGATCACGAAGCGCACGTGACCTTGGCTGTCGCGGGTGAGGCCGACGGCGCCGTCGGTCGGGACTGTGCACGATGTCAACGTCATCGCGCATAAGAACACAACGCCGACGGCACCCACGCGCGTGAGCCACCGCGATCGCCGCATCATGTCGCGAAGCTAACGGGCGCAGATCACGAGTGTCGGCGGCCGGGATAACAATCCGCTATCACCGGCTGCGGGATCCGGCCCTCTCGGCCTCGTGAGTGTCCGACGTATGCGGACCGGCGGCGCCCGTGTCGCCGAGCGACTGATCTGCGCGCAGCGAAGAACGCATTTACTGGTCGGTTCCGCGAACAGATCGAGGCTTCGCGAGCATCGTCTGCGAGCCCTCGTCCGTAGCCGTCTCCCACATGCGGGCGTCAGTAGCCTGAAGCAATGGTTCCGTACCACGAGGTCTTTTGGCTCGCGCTGGTCATCGCGTCGGCATTGATCGCTGTCTGTTACGTGCTCCTAGCGGGCCTGTCGTTGCGTAGGCAGCCGGCGCTTCAGAAGTCGATGGCGGTCTCAGTTGCAGCATTCGGCGTTGTCGCGTTGGCCGCGATCTTTGCGACCGGCATGACGTGTCTCGCCCTTCGGAGGGACTTCATGCGGCCGGCGTTAGCCGCGATCGTCGTGACAGTTGGGTTGGTGGGGACGGTCGGACTCCTCGCTGCGATAGCCAGAGACGCAGCTCGCCGTGACCCGGAGTAAGGCAGCAGACGGCTGACCTGCGGCGCACTGGTGTCGTAGCGCCGACACCGGGGTGCTTGCATACTGTAAGCATGCCGAACGTGCTGGTTCGCGATGTACCCGATGACGTCCACGGTCAGCTCCAACGGCGAGCAGAAGCTCGCGGACAGTCCTTACAGCAGTACCTGACCGGTGAGCTTCGTCGGCTCGCTGAGCGACCGACGATGGATGAGGTCCTGGAGCGCATCGCTCGGCGCAGGGGAGGTCGGGTCGGGCTCAGCCAGGCTGTCGACGACCTGGCCGCTGAGCGCGACCGAGCGTGATCGTTATCGATGCCTCGGTGTTGGCCAACGTCGTCGCAGATGACGGCCCTGACGGTGCACGGGCCCGCGCCGCACTTGTCGGCCAAGAGCTGAGCGTCCCTGATCTGGTCGACGTCGAGGTCGTGGCAGTGCTCAGCCGGCGATGGCTGGCGAAAACGATGACCGCAAGACGCTTCGCCGCCGCCGTCGATGACCTGAGTCAGCTACCTGCTGATCGTTACCCGGTCCTGCCGTTCATGGCGCGGGCCTACGAGCTGCGATCCAATGTCAGTGCGTACGAGGCGACGTACGTCGCCCTCGCCGAGCAACTTGATTGCGTACTGCTCACCGGCGACGCTCGGTTGTTGCGCGCGCACGGGCCTCGCTGTCAGATCTCGCTGCTTTAGCGGGCGCACTGCCCTACGTAGCGGTCGGCAAAATATTCGACATTTCGCCCAGGACTGCCTCAGGATGAGGCGGCGTCCGACGAAGAGGTAGACGACAAGGATGTCGAAGTCGGAGGTGCGGGGTGCGGCTGGATCTCTCGCGTCGGCGGCTGCGTTCGCTGGCGGCCGACTCGTCCTCGAGCGGGGTGGTTCGTCTCGCCGCGTCGATTCTCGGCCGGCGACGATCGTCCACCCGCCTGCTCGTGGTCGGCACCGAGCAATACGAACCGTGGCATCTGGTCGCCCATCTGCAGGGGCACGACGCGCTCGCGTCCAACGTCGGGCTGGTGCGGCACGTCGACCGTCCCGGCCCGGGCGCGCCGCATGACCTGGGCCTCGACCAGCTGTCCGAGGTCGGACGCGACGATGTCGTGTTGCTGGTCAGCCCGGACGACCCGGGCGCGCAGCTTCTCGAGCGCCTTGATCAGGTGCGTCGGCGCAGCGGCGGCTTCGTGGCGCTCGCGTCCGATGCGACGACGGCCTGGTCGGAACTCGACGATACGGCCGACGAGACCGCCTACGTAGCCAGGACCCAGCTGGAGGGCGCCCAGCACGTGCTGTCGGAACTCACGACCCGCCCGGCGGACTGGTGGCGCCGGCCGAGCGCCGGCGCGGCCTGAGCTCGGTCAGACGGCGAGGTCGCGGCGCAGCTTGGCGACGTGGCCGGTGGCCTTCACGTTGTAGAACGCCTGCTCGATCTTGCCCTTCGGGTCGACCACGAACGTCGAGCGGATCACGCCGGTGACCTTCTTGCCGTACATCGTCTTCTCGCCCTAGGCGCCGTACGCCTCGAGCACCGTGCGGTCCGGGTCGGACAGCAGCGGGAAGGTCAGCGTCTGGGTCGTCGCGGAACTTCGCCAGCTTGGCCGGCTTGTCGGGCGAGATGCCGACGACCGCGAAGCCGGCGTCGTCGAGCACGGCCAGGTTGTCGCGGAAGTCGCACGCCTGCTTCGTGCAGCCGGGCGTCGAGGCGGCCGGGTAGAAGTAGACGACCACCTTGCGTGCCGCGGAACTGCGCGAGCGAGACGTCGACCCCGTCGGCGTCCGGCAGGGTGAAGTCTGGGGCGGTGTCGCCAACGGCAAGCTTGGGCATAACGCCACCGTAACCGCACCTCCTGATGCGGGGCCGACTAGGCTCGTGCTCCAGCATCCGGCCCGTACCGCCCGCCGGACCGACCGCACCGACCAGATCCAGCCGAGGGGAGTCCAGCGTGCCCGAACGAACGGCTGAGGAGGTGCAGCGCGAAATCGAGACGGCGCGGGATGCGCTCGCGGTCGCCGTCGACCAGCTGGCTGTCAAGACCAGCCCGAAGCGGATCGCCAACGAGGCGAAGGCGTCGCTGCTCGAGAAGGCCCAGTCGCCGGCCGGCAAGGCCGTCATCGGCGGAGTGGGCGTGGTGGTCGTCCTGCTGATCGTGCGCCGGATCCGCGGCGGCAAGAAGAAGAACGAGGACTAGACCGCCGCGAACCGTACCGGTGCGCCGGGCCGCACCTGGGCGAGCGCGTCGAGATCGTCGTCGACGACCACCGCGATGACGGGGTAGCCGCCGGTCACCGGCGCGTCCGGGCCGAGCACGATCGGCCGCCCGTCCGGCGGCACCTGGATGGCGCCGGGCAGGGTTGCCTCGCTGGGCAGTTCACCGGCGCGGGCCCGGACGAAGGGTGGCCCGTCGAGACGGGTCCCGATCCGGTTCGAGTCGGGACGGGCCGCCCACGTCGTGCGCAGCAGCGCCTCGGCGTCCGGTGAACCAGTCGGCCCGCGGGCCGAGCACGACCCGCAGCACCTCGCGCGCGCGGGCGGGCGTGGCCGCGCCGACGACCAACTCGCCCGTCCGCGCGACCGACCGGCAGTCGCTCGCCCGCCGCCAGCGGCGACGGTCCGAGCCCGCTCAAGGTGTCGGTGCTGCGCGACCCGAGGACGAGCGGCCCGACCAGGCCGCCCCGGACGGCCAGGTAGCTGCGGAGCCCCGCTGCCGGCGCGGCGAGGGCGACGGTCGTGCCGGCCGGCACCGACACCGCGACGCCCCAGTCCAGACCCGGGCACGCCGCGCCGGTCAGCGCCACCGTCGCCGCGTCCCGCGCGACGACAACCAGGCCGCCGAAGGTGATCTCGACGGCCGCCGCGCCGTCCGGGTTGCCGACCAGCCGGTTCGCCAAGCGCAGCGCGGCCCGGTCGGCGGCCCCGCTGCGCCCGACGCCCATCGCCGCGTAGCCGGGCCGACCGAGGTCCTGGATCGTGGCGAGCGGGCCGGGCCGGACGACCTCGATCACGTGGGCCGGAACCGGACGGCGCGGCCGGCCGACAGCAGCGCAGGCGGGTCGCGGTCGAGGTCCCAGAGCGGCGCGTCGGTGCGGCCGAGCAGCCGCCAGCCGCCCGGCGACGATCGCGGGTAGACGCCCGTGTACTCGCCCGCGATCCCGACCGCTCCGTCCGGCACCGCGGTTCGCGGGGTCGGCAGCCGCGGTTGGCGCAGCGAGACCGGCAGGCCGGTCAGGTACGCGAAGCCCGGTGCGAACCCACAGAAGGCGACGACGTAGGTCGGCTCGCAGTGACGCCGGATCACCTCGTCGACGTCGCAGCCGGCGCTGGCCGCGACCAGCGCGAGGTCGGCCCCGTCGTAGACGACGTCGAGTTCCACGAGCTCGGCCGGCGACGACGTCGACGGCCCGGTGCCGAAGCCGGACGTGATCCGGGCGTCGAGCGCGGCCGCGTCGATGCGGGCCGGGTCGAACCGCACGAGGACGGTCCGGGCCGCCGTTACGACCTCGTCGACCCCGTCCAGGTCGGCGTCCCGCAGGGCGTGGCTGAAGTCGAGCACGCCGTCCGCGTCGGGGAACTCGACGAGCAGGGCCCGATCGCCGTAGGGATGGATCTTGCGGTCGATCATCCGGCGAAGGCGGCGATCGTGACGCCGGCGGCCAGCAGGGCGGCCCGGACCCGTCCGGCCAGCTCGACCGCCCCCGGCGTGTCGCCGTGCACGCACAGCGAGGCGGCGTCGATCGCGACCGTCGTCCCGTCGACGGCCCGGACACTGCCGGACGTGACGATCGCGACGGCCTGGGCCGCCACGTCGGCCGGATCGTCCAGTACGGCGCCGGGTGTTCCGCGATCTACCAGCCGGCCCCCTGCGGTGTACCGGCGATCGGCGAATGCCTCGGCGACGTAAGGGATCGCCGCGTCGTCAGCGGCCGCCGCGAGCGCGGAGCCGGGTAGGCCCAGCACGGGCAGGTGCTGCCCGTGCGCCACGACCGCGGACACGATCGCCGCGGCCGGGACGGCGTCGTCGGCGGCCGTGTTGTAGAGGGCGCCGTGCGGTTTCACGTACCGCACCGACGTACCGGCCGCGCGCGCGAAGGCGTCGAGCGCGCCGAGCTGGTAGAGGACGTCGGCGGTCAGCTCGTCGGCCGGAACGTCCATGCGCCGTCGGCCGAATCCGGCCAGATCGCGGTAGCCGACCTGCGCGCCGATCGCGACCCCGCGCTCGGCGGCCCGCTCGCACACCCGCGCGCATGGTCACCGGATCGCCGGCGTGGAAGCCGCACGCCACGTTGGCGCTGGTCACCACATCGAGCAGCCCCGCGTCGTCGGTGAGCCGCCAGATGCCGAACCCCTCACCGAGGTCCGCGTTGAGGTCGATCCGCACGCTGCTGACCGTAGGCGAAGAAGTGACCTTCGACCCATACCGTGGCCGGCGAATCGTCCGGTAGCCTCTCGGAGGTAAGCCTTACCTAACCGAAAATCCGATCCGAGCGATGGGACGGGCATGCTGCCGACGTTCGTCATCGGGCTCCGCGAGGGGCTCGAAGCCGCACTTATCGTCGGTATCGTCGCAGCGTTCCTCCGCCAGCGGGGCCGGCTGGATCTGCTGCGCTGGGTGCTCGTCGGCGTGGCCACAGCGGTCGCGCTCTGCCTGGCCGCCGGAATCGCCCTCGACGTCTGGTCGCGCGACCTTCCGCAGCGCCAGCAGGAGGGGCTCGAGACCGTCATCGGGGCCGTCGCCGTCGTGATGGTGACCTACATGGTCGTCTGGATGCGTCGCCACTCGCGCGACCTGAAGGGCCAGCTCGAAGGCGCCGCGGGCTCCGCCCTCGTCTCGGGCTCGGGCTGGGCGCTGGTGGCCATGGCGTTCCTCGCCGTGATCCGCGAGGGCCTCGAGACCGTCGTGTTCCTGCTCGCCGCGTTCAACGAGGCCGGGCAGAGCTGGCGGCCGGGTTCGGGGCGGTCGCTCGGCATCGCCGTCGCCGTGGCGCTCGGCTCGGCGATCTACCGCGGCGGCGTCCAGCATCAACCTCTCGAAGTTCTTCCGCGCCACCGGCCTGGTGCTCGTGCTCGTGGCCGCCGGGCTGGTCGTCACGCGCTTGCACACCGCGCACGAGGCCGGCTGGCTGAACTCCGGCCAGCAGGCGACGGTCGACCTGACCTGGCTGGTCACACCCGGGTTCGGTGCAGGCCTCGCTGCTCACCGGCATGCTCGGCGTCCAGCCGCATCCGGTGCTGATCGAGGTCGTCGGGCTGGCTGCTCTACGTCGTCCCGGTCGGGCTCTACGTCGCCTGGCCGCCCGGCAAGGGCCTCAAGCGCGCCGGCCGTGCTTCGCCTGTCGCTGATCGGTGCGGCTCTGGCGGCGGTCGCCGCCGTCGTCACCCTGATCCTCGTGCCGGCCGCTCCGGCGACGAACCCCGTCACCTCCCTCGCGGGCGGCGTCACGGCTCAGTGTCGTCGTCCGCCCCGCCGACGACGGCCGCGGTCGTGATCCGGACGAACGCTCGACCCCTCATCCGCGGCCGCAGGATCTGACCCTGGCCGCCGGCGGTCCGACGAGCGTCAGCGGCGTCCCGGGCACGCAGTACACCTACAGCACGCAAGACGGCGGACGTCGCCAAGCTCACCTACGACCAGATCTCGGCCCGCAACGGCGGACGGCTGCCGCTGGGCGTGCTGGCGGTCGAATCGTCGACGGTGCCGGTCACGACGTCCGACGCCGTCGTGCCGACCGTCGCGCTCGACGAACAGGCCGGGTGATCGCGCTGGCCGCGAAGCACACGAAGACGATGACCGCCGCGTTCACCATCGGCGCCACGGTCGATCGGCGCCCCGACGGCCACGGCCGCACGTTGGACGGGGCCCCGGCCGCGACGGCGCTCGCCGCGGCTCGTCGCGACGACGCCGCGCGAGGATCGACCGGGCGACCGTCCAGGCCGTGAGCGCCCTGTTGTTCGCGGTGACTGCCGGGCTCCTGCTCGTCGTCGCGATCATGTTCTGGGGTGGCCGGCGCCGCACGGTGCGAGCGGCTGCGACGACCCGCACCCCTCGTCCGGAGCTGGTCAGAAGTTAGGTTAGGCTCTCCTAACTTCTGTCCGGATCTCAAGGAGCCTTCCCGCATGTCCATCACGGGTCACCCGCACCGCGACGCTGATCGCCGTCACCGCCGTCGCCGCCGTTGCACTCGGCGCCTGCAGCTCGTCGTCCTCATCGAAGGGCAAGGCCGCGCGGCAGTGCCGTCGACGAGCTCGTCGTCGACCACGGATACCCGCACGGTCGTCGTCACGATCACCGCCGACAAGTGCGCGCCCCCGACCAGGCGACCTACACCGCCGGCCCGCTGACGTTCAACGTGAGCAACAAGGACGCCACCGCGGTGAACGAGATCGAGCTGCTCTCCGGCGAGCGGATCGTCGGCGAGAAGGAGAACCTGCCGCCCGGCTTCTCCGGCTCGTTCTCGCTGACGCTCGACCCGGGCGACTACACGCTCTACTGCCCGGGCGCGACGACCGAGAAGACCACTCTGAAGGTCACCGGCACCGGCGCGTCCACCGCGACCGACAGCGACACCCACGCCGCTGCTGCTGCAGGGCGCGACCGCAGTACGGCGCAGTACGTCAACGAGCCAGGTCGCCGACCTGCGTCGCGGCCGTCAAGCCGCTCGACACCGCGCTGAACGGCACCGACCTCGCCGCCGCGCAGACCGCCTACAAGAAGGCCCGCCCGTACTACGAGCGCATCGAGCCGGTGGCCGAGTCGTTCACCAGCGGCACCGACAACCTCGACGGCGACATCGACGCCCGCGCCGACGACGTGCCGGCCGCGCAGTGGGAGGGCTTCCACCGCATCGAGAAGGGCCTGTTCCAGGCACAACAGCCTGGCCGGCCTCGGCACGTACGGCGACGGCCTGCTCGCCAACGTCGAGAAGCTGCAGACGCTGACGACCGGTCTGACGTACCAGCCGGCCGAGCTGGCCAACGGCGCCGTCGACCTGCTCGACGAGGTCGCGCAAGTCCAAGATCACCGGCGAGGAAGAGCGTTACTCGCACATCGACCTGCTCGACTTCGCAGGCCAACGTCGAAGGCGCCGAGCAGGCGTTCGCGTGCCTGCAGCCGGGCCTGACGAAGATCGACCCGGCGCTGACCAGCACGATCTCGACCGCGTTCACCGCCCTGGACACCCAGCTCGACAAGTACCGCAGCACGACCGACGCGTCCGGCTTCGAGCTGTACGGCGCGCTCACCGACGCCGACAAGACGCAGCTGTCGCAGCTGCTGCAGGCCGTCTCCGAGCCGCTGTCGACGGTGGCCAGCAAGGTCGTAGGAGCTGAGCGAGCGCCAGCGAGCGAAAGCATGTGACGTGCCATGGGAGCTCGTGCGCGCCCGGAGCGAAGCGAGGACGGGCATGAGCGAAGCGGCAACCTGACCACCGGCGTCGCGGTTCCTCGGCGCGCGCCGTCGGTGTGGCGGGCGTGGCCGCGGTCGGCGCCGCCGGGTTCGGCGTGGCTCGCGCGACCGAACCCGCCGAAGCCACCTCGCCGAAGACCGCCGCGACCGCTGACGACGGTGCCGTTCTACGGCGTCCACCAGGCCGGCATCGCGACGCCGGCGCAGGACCGGCTCGCCTTCGCGGCGTTCGACGTCACGCGCCGAGACGCGCGGGCCCTGCAGGCGATGCTCGGCTCGTGGGCGGCCGCGGCGTCCCGGATGACGCTGGGCGAGCCGATCGGTCCGACCGAGACCGCCCCGCAGGCCCCGCCGGTCGACACCGGCGAGGCGCTCGGCCTGTCGCCGGCCAAGCTCACGATCACGGTCGGGTTCGGGCCGTCTCTCTTCGACGACCGGTTCGGTCTTGCCGCCCAGATGCCGGCCGCGCTCGCCGACTGCCGGCGCTGCCCGGCGACGCGCTCGACCCGACGCGCACCGGCGGCGACCTCTGCGTCCAGGCCTGCTCGGACGACCCGCAGGTGGCCTTCCACGTCATCCGCAACTTCGCCCGCATCGCCCGCGGGACGGCGGTCATGCGCTGGTCGCAGCTCGGCTTCGGGCGCACCTCGTCCACCTCGACCACGCAGGCGACGCCGCGCAACCTGATGGGCTTCAAGGACGGCACCAACAACATCAAGGTCGAGGACAGCGCCGAGGTCGACGACTTCGTCTGGGTCGGGCCCGAGACCGATCAGGCCTGGATGAAGGGCGGCAGCTACCTGGTCGCCCGGCGGATCCGGATGTTGATCGAGTCGTGGGACGCCGACTACATCGCCGACCAGCAGCACGTCTTCGGCCGGTTCAAGGACACCGGCGCGCCGCTGACCGGCAAGACCGAGTTCGACGTCGTCGACCTCGACGCGAAGTCGGACGGCCAGCCGGTCATCCCGGTCGACGCGCACATCCGGCTGGCGGCGCCGGCCAGCAACGGCGGGCAGAAGATCCTGCGCCGGGGCTACTCGTACACCGACGGCACCGACCCCGAGACCGGCGCGCTCGACGCCGGGCTGTTCTTCATCGCCTACCAGAAGGACCCTCGACGGCAGTTCATCCCGATCCAGACCCGCCTCGGCAGCAACGACGCGCTCAACGAGTACATCAAGCACGTCGGCAGCGGGCTGTTCGCCGTGCCGCCGGGCCTTTCGGGTCCGGGTGACTGGTTCGGCAAAGCGCTGTTCAGCTGACCGCGCGACCGTAGAATCCCGGCATGCTCTTCGCGTTCGCGACCTTCACGTTGGCGGCGACGCTCATCGTGTTGTTGCCCGGTCCCGACACGCTCGTCGTCGTTCGCAACTTGCTGCGCGGCGGACGGACGCGCGCCGCCTCGACGGTGTTCGGCGTGCTGACCGGGCTCACCGTATGGGTCGTCGCAGCGGCGCTGGGCCTCTCGGCCGTCCTGCGGGCCAGCCATGATGCGTACCTCGCGCTGCGGATCGCCGGCGCGGTCTACCTCGTCTGGATCGGCGTGCAGTCGCTGCGCTCGCGAGCCGTTGTGGCGGACGCGATCACCGCGGCGCCGGTTCGGCGCGGCCTGCTCGGCACCGGGTACGTCGCGGGGCTGGCGACCGACTTGCTCAACCCGAAGGTCGGCGTCTTCTTCGTGACCTTCCTGCCCGGCTTCGTCCCGCACGGTCACTCGGTCGGCTGGACGTCGCTCGCGCTCGGGGCGATCTTCATCGTGCTGACGGCGCTGTACTTCGCGCTCGTCCTCGTCGTGGCCGGCCGGGTGACGACCTGGATGACGAGCGAACGAATCCGCCGCCGGCTCGATCGCGGCACCGGCCTAGTGCTGATCGGCTTCGGGCTGCGGCTGGCCGTCGAGCCGTAGGCCGCTGGCGACCTGCGGATCGCCACCGAGAGCGAGATGGCCGGTGATCGCGTCGAGGCGAGCGCTCACGTCGTCGAGGCGGTGCAGTACCGCGGTCAGATCGCGGCGGGTGACCGCCTGGGCGTCCTCTTCGATGTCCCGGACCGTTTCGATCAACCAGGCCGCGAACGACGCGGTGACCACGCCGAGCAGAGCGATCCCGCCGAGCATCAGCCCGGTCGCGACGGCTCGCCCCTCGCCGGTGACCGGGTAGCGGTCGCCGTAGCCGACGGTGCACACGGTGGCGGTCGCCCACCAGATTGCGTCCGGGAAGTCGCGGATGTTGGAGCCCGGCGCGTTGCGTTCGGCGTCGAGGATCGCCAGTGACGCGCAGAAGACCAGCAGGACGGTGGCCCCGCCGACGTAGACGGCCACCCGGCCGCGCAGCGAGTCGGCGAGGCGGCGGTTGAGTGCGCGCAGCAGCAACAGCAGACGCAGTAGGCGCAGCGGTCGGAGGATCGGCAACGCGACCACGAGCAGATCGGGCAGGTGCCTGAGCCAGTAGCGCCTTCGTGGAACGGCGAGGCTCACCCGCACGACGTAGTCGACGGCGAACACCACCCACGTCGTGTAGTCGACCGCCCGGCACAGGGATCGCCACGCCGGCGAGACGTGAGTGTCGAGGATCGGCCACGCGTAGGCCGCCAGGAACAACACCGCGATCGCGGCGAGCGGCCATTCGGTGTCGCCTTCCCAGCGGGCGACGCGGGGACCGTAGCGACGGGGCGCTCGCTCAGCGGACGCGATGGTCACTCCCGGTCTCATCTCTGCTCGGCGCGAATGCTCTGTGCGGCGTGACGGCTGTGTCCGGGTGCCCCCGGCAGGGATCGAACCTGCGACCATCCGCTTAGAAGGCGGGTGCTCTATCCGCTGAGCTACGGGGGCCCGCGGGCAGATTACCGCCTGAATCCGCCGCGGTTCGAGCTGCTTCTTCGGTACGTCGGCGCGCGTTCGAGCGGGCCCGCTACCACCGAGCCGTGACGTTTTCCGCTCGGCACTGCACACCTCCTTCGCCTGTCCACAGATCGGGTTCAGCCGTGGCTGCGCGCGAGCTGTCGCGGTTGGCTGGGTTCAGGCCCAGAGCGGGCGCCGGACCTCGAAGTCCGGACAACGGTAAGGGAGCACAACCATGAACGACACGCACGTGACCATCGTGGGCAACGTCGTCGACGAGCCGCGCCTGCGCGAGACGACGCAAGGGCATCAAGGTGGCGAGCTTTCCGCATCGCGTCGACCTCGCGTCGGTTCGACCGCGAGACCGAACGATGGGTCGACAACAACAGCCTGTTCGCCACGGTGACCTGCTGGCGGTCGATGGCCGAGAACGTCGCGGCGAGCCTGCACAAGGGGCAGCCGGTGATCGTCACCGGTCGCTTCTACTCCGCGCGAGTACCGAACGGACGAGACGAATCGGCTCAGCTACGAGCTCGATGCGGACGCGGTCGGTCACGACCTCAGCCGCGGTGAGACCCAGTTCACCCGCACGCGGCGGCCGGCCGTCGTCACCCGGGTCGACGTCGGCGCCGACGGTCTGCCCGACGATCTGACCGACCTGCGCATCGAGACGGCCCCGTTGTCGACCGACGACCTCGAGCGGCAGCTCGTCCCGGTGGGCTGACCCAGGGCGGCTCGGCCGGCCGGCGGACCCGACGGGGGTGCGGCCGGCCGAGTCCCGCGCACGCGGTCACCGTCGTGGCTGCGCCCGATTACGACGGCCCGACTTTGGGTAGCGTCCCGGACAGCGGTCTCTGAACAAAGGAGCCGCCCCCGAATCCGCGCCGAAGAATCACCTTAGATTCACAGAGAGCGATCATCGCGTATTCACAATTGCGACCGATGATGGTGAGAAACCAGCTAGTACAGGAGCCGTCGCATTGCCCGCACGTAAACTGCGAAAATTGCTGATGTCGTCCGCGTTCGGGCCGGCGATCGGCAGCAGATACGCGAAGCATCGGCGAAATGCCCTGCAGCGGGCGCTTAGCAGCCGATATCGCAGCGATGTGGTGGTCGATGCCGTGTCTCACGCGACGATCGGCCATGCGGCGTCCCGACCCCTCCGCGAAACAATTCGTGATCGCGCCGCCAACGGCGAGTCAGTCGACGACGTGGTCGACGATCTGCTCCGGACCCCGACCGGCGTCGAGCAGACATTCGCACGGTCGTCCCGTGCGATGCGGGCCCAGTTGGACGAACGCTGGGCCATCGACGGCGCGCTGCCGGGGCCGCTGGTTTTCCTGCACGTCATGAAGGTCGGTGGAACGTCCCTTCGGCACATGTTGGCCGAGTGCATCCCAGCAAACGCGACCGTGGCCGATGTGTTCGTCGACGATCTGGTCGTCGCTCCGCGGCTACGCCTTGCGACGGCTCGACTGATTGTCGGTCATCTGCCGTACGAGGCGGTTGGACTGCTTACGGCCGGATGCACGACGCTGACGATTATGCGGGATCCGGTCGAACGAAGTCTTTCGCACTATCGGCACCTCTTGCGCGTTGGTCGGCTTATGGATGCCCTAGATGGTGAATTAAGTCTCGAGCGATTTGCGTTTAGCGATGAGTTCGCCAATCTCGCCGGAAACTACCAAGCCCGGTATCTCGCCCACGAGATCGATCTCGCCGGAGCCTGGATCAATTATTCGCCGATCGAACGGTACGAAGCCCACGGCGGCACCGCTGACGAGCCGTACCCGCTGCAATCGCTGTTCGACATGACGCCGCTGAAGTTGCGCGGCGACGATCTCTATCGGCGCGCGCATGATCGGCTCGAGCGCATCGACGAGGTCGGTACGACCGAGCGGCTCGAGGAGGTCGGTCTTCGCGTCGCGGCGCGGCTCGGCTCCGTCATCGACCAGATGCCGTGGTTGAACCGCTCGCCGGCCTGGTCGCGTGACGGGATCAGCGATCGCATCTGGCGACGGCTGGATTCGCTGACTCAGGTCGACCGGGCCCTCTATGACGAGGCGACGGCGCGCTCGCGCGAGCTGTCCGAGATCTCCGCCACCGAGTGGACGGATTGCTTGCCGCGCCGCTGATGTGAACGCTGCGGACTCGCCACCGCCGACCGTCGAGAATCAGCGAATCGCGAATCGCTACCTGAACAGCCCTTGTGAGCTGAACGCCTCCCAGGCGGCGGGCGCGATGACATCTGCGAAGTCGGGCGTGATGTGGATGATGTCCTTGCGTACGGAGACGTTCGTGCCGGTGGACGAGTTGTGGACGAACGCCGGGCATACGTCCGAGACGCAGAACCACGGGATCGCGTCGATGAATTTCGCTCCGTCGGCCGCGGCGAGGGCCTTCACCTGGTTGTTGAAGTCCTGGAACACAGAACTGACTCGGCTGATGCAGTTAGCGGGGACGCTTACTGCGGTGTAGCACTGGGTGATGTCGGTCTGCGAGACCGGCGAACCCAGAAACACCAGTTGCGCGGTCGACGCGCGGAACTTGTCGGCGTATCGCGACTCGCCACTGACCCACTGCGCGGTGGTCAATGCCTGCCCGGTGTCGGCGTTGATCTGGTTGGCGTAGAAGTTCTCGAGGATCACCATGTTCGGGTGCAAGGCGTTGATCGTGTCCACAGCCAACTGTTTGCGACCTGGGCAGGCGTTGCTGACCCACTGAACCGGGTTCGTGATCCGGTAGTCGAGGAAGTTGCAACCAGCCATCCCGATGAACCGGATCTGCCAATCCTTGGCCGGACCGTCGACGAAGTGCTTCATGACGTCCATGTAGGCCTGGGCGGTGGAATCGCCAACGACGAGTGCCAGCTTGGGCGCGTCCGGATTACCCACCGTGCACTTGTCGGCCGGCGGCAACGTCGCGCCGATGCAGTCGGGCAGGCCTTCGGGGGTGCCTTTGCCGGCGACTACGGCGTCGATCGGCGGGGTGATCACCGGCCACGAGGTGGCCTGCAGCGCGTCCGAGAGCTGCTGCTGCAGGGCCTGTTCGGCCGTCCCGACGCCGCTGTTGGCCACCGGGACGATCTTCACAGGGGGCGGCGGCGCCGGCCGATCCGTCCAGAACACCAGCGTCAGCGCCGCCAGCGCAACGATCGCGGCGGCGTGCCGTAGTGCGGGTCGGCGCCCGACGCGTGGACGGCGATGCGCCGCCGGTGCCGTGCGCACGCGTGCGCCGGCGAGCCGCGTGTTGACGGGCTGGGCCGCGACGGGGCGGTGGCGGCACACCTCTTCAATCGCGTAGTAGCTGAACAGCGTGAGCGCGGCCATGGCGCTGAGCGTGAGCGGATAGTAGATGCGGGCCGTCGTCGGCACGAGGGCCGTGACGATCTGGATGACCGGCCAGTGCCACAGGTACAGCGAGAAGGAGATGCGACCGACGTAGCGGGCGAGCGGGTTGTTGACCGGCAAGAACCAGGGTGTGCTGTAGCTCGCGGCGCTCGATCCGGCGAACAGGAACACGCCCGTGCACAGGACGGGGAGCGCGGCCCAGGGCCCGGGGAATCGCGACGAGTCCGAGATGACGAACGCGGAGACGACGATTCCGCCCACGCCCAGCAACGACAAGGGCCCGGCCAGGCGAGCCGGCAGCGCGTACCCGGCCCGCAGGCCGAGCGCGAGCACCGCGCCCAGGCCCAGTTCCCAGGCCCGCCCGAACGTCGAGAAGTACGCCGACGCCGGCGTCGATGCCGTGTCGTAAAGGCAGTACGCGAACGACGCCACGACGGCGGTCGCGGTCGCGACAACGACCACGCGCGCGCGCATCGGGGCTGCCCAGCGCCGAGCGACCAGGGTCAGTCCGAGCAGGAGCAACGGCCAGACGACATAGAACTGCTCCTCCACGGCGAGCGACCAGTAGTGCTGGACGATCGAAGGAGGCGCGTAGGTCTGGAAGTAGTCAGTACCACCGCGCGCGTAGTTGAGGTTGGCGGCGAAGCCGAGACTCCACCAGATGTCGGTAACCGTCTGGTGGAAGCGACTCGCGTTGAACACGATTCGCGCCGCGATCCAGGTGGCGATCAGGACGGTCAGTGCGGCCGGCAGAATGCGACGGGCTCGACGCGCGTAGAAGCCACGAATCGAGAACCGGCCCGTCCGAGCGACCTCGTCGGCGACCAGGCCGGTGATCAAGAATCCGGAGATGACGAAGAACACGTCGACTCCGATGAACCCACCACGGGGCTGCAGCTTCAAGTGGCTGAGCACGACCAGCAGCACAGCGAACGCCCGCAGACCCTCGATATCGGGCCGGAAATTGGACCGTTTGCGGGAAACGACTGCGGTCGACGACGAGGGTCGGACCGGTTCAGTCATCGCATTTGTCACCTCAGAAACCCCGCTCAAACGACGGCAAGACTAGCAGCCGACACAGTGTGAGCCGCTCAGGCGCGATGCGCCGGCCGTCGAGTGGTCCGCCGCGAATACCGTGAACGCGGTGGGGAGTACGGTTTTCGTGCTAGGCCACTACAGGCCCCGGATTGCGGCAGCAGGACCGGTCAAGGCAACTCACGTGAGGACAGGTAGTGGCCCAGTTCATCTACACCATGTACAAGGTTCGCAAGGCGCACGGGGACAAAGTCATCCTCGATGACGTCACGCTGTCCTTCCTGCCCGGCGCGAAAATCGGCGTCGTCGGACCCAACGGGGCGGGCAAGTCGAGCGTGCTGAAGATCATGGCCGGGATCGACCAGGCCTCCAACGGCGACGCCAAACTGTCGCCCGGCTACTCCGTCGGCCTGCTGGCGCAGGAACCGCCGCTCGACGAGGCCAAGACCGTCCGCGAGAACGTCGAGGACGGCGTCGCCGAGTTGCGGGGCTGGCTGGCCCGATTCGACGAAGTCTCGAACGCCATGGGCGAGCCGGACGCCGACTTCGACACGCTGCTCGGCGAGCAGGGCGATCTGATGGAGAAGATCGAGCACGCCGACGGCTGGGAACTCGACAGCCGGATCGAGCAGGCGATGGACGCCCTGCGCTGCCCACCCGGCGGGGAGCCGGTCACTCACCTGTCCGGTGGCGAACGGCGTCGGGTCGCGCTGTGCAAGCTGCTGCTCGAGGCGCCCGACCTGTTGTTGCTCGACGAGCCGACCAACCACCTGGACGCCGAGAGCGTGCAGTGGCTCGAGCAGCACCTGGCCAAGTACGCCGGCACGATCCTCGCCGTGACCCACGACCGGTACTTCCTCGACAACGTCGCCGAGTGGATCCTCGAACTCGACCGCGGTCACGCCTATCCCTACGAGGGCAACTACTCGACCTACCTCGAGAAGAAGGCCGAGCGCCTCGAGGTCCAGGGCAAGAAGGACCAGAAGCTCCAACGACGCCTGCGCGAGGAGCTCGACTGGGTCCGCCAGAACGCGAAGGGCCGCCAGACCAAGAGCAAGTCCCGGCTGGCCCGCTACGACGAGATGGCCGCCGAGGCCGAGAAGACCCGCAAGCTCGACTTCGAAGAGATCCAGATCCCGCCGGGGCCGCGACTGGGCAACGTCGTCGTCGAGTGCAGCCACCTCGACAAGGGCTTCGACGGCCGAATGCTGATCAAGGATCTGTCGTTCTCGCTGCCCGCGCGGTGGCATCGTCGGAATCATCGGCCCGAACGGTGTCGGCAAGACGACGTTGTTCAAGACGATCGTCGGTCTCGAGGCACCCGATTCGGGCGAGGTCAAGGTCGGCGAGACGGTCAAGATCAGCTACGTCGACCAGGGTCGCGGCGGAATCGACCCGGCCAAGAACGTCTGGCAGGTCGTGTCCGACGGTCTCGACTACATCCAGGTCGGTCAGGTCGAGGTCCCGTCCCGCGCGTACGTCTCGGCGTTCGGGTTCAAGGGCCCCGACCAGCAGAAGCCGGCCGGCGTGCTGTCCGGCGGTGAGCGCAACCGGCTCAACCTGGCTCTGACGCTCAAGGTCGGCGGCAACCTGCTGCTGCTCGACGAACCGACGAACGACCTGGACGTCGAGACGCTCGGATCGCTCGAGAACGCGCTTCTCGAGTTCCCGGGTTGCGCCGTGGTGATCAGCCACGATCGCTGGTTCCTGGACCGGGTGACGACGCACATCCTCGCCTGGGAGGGCTCGGACGACGATCCCGCGACCTGGTTCTGGTTCGAGGGCAACTTCGAGGCGTACGAGAAGAACAAGGTCGAGCGCATGGGTGCTGACGCGGCCCGGCCGCACGCCGTGACCTACCGCAAACTCAATCGCGACTGAGGCGAACGCCGATGGCTCGGTTCGTGCACCCGGTGCAGATGCGCTGGTCCGACATGGATGCCTACGCCCACGTCAACAACGGGTCCTACCTCGCGTACCTGGAGCAGGCCCGCATCGCGATGTTCTTCGATCGCTACGACGGCACGTTCGCACAGGGCACCGTCATCGCCCGGCACGAGATCGACTACCTGCTCCCGATCGTCTACCACGCCGAACCCCTGCAACTGGAGCTGTGGATCGAACGGATCCGCGGGGCGTCCTTCACGGTCCGGTACGAGGTTTTCGACAACCAACGGCTGGCCGCGCGGGCCTCCACGGACTGCGTGACGTTCGACTTCGCAACCGATCGTCCGCGGCGCTTGACGGCCGACGAGCGCGCGATCCTGGCCGGCTTCGCCGACGACGGCCGGCGGGCGCTCACCGTCGCCGACGTCCCGTGAGCGGGCCGGGACGTAGCTCGGCGTGATCGGGGTCGGTGCCGACGAACTCGCCGAGCTCTCGCCGTTCGCGCGGCGCGTGGCCGATCTCGACGCCGGCGCGCTCGTGCGGGTCCGGCCGCGCGACGAGCAGATCAGCCTGCTCGCCCGGCTGCCGTTCGGCGTGCTGGCCGGGCGCACCGTGGTCGACGCGCGGGTGCGTGCCGGCGAGGACGGCGTGTTCGGTGCGCAGGCCTTCGTCGACTGGGTCGACAACGGCGGGACGCCGGCGCCGCGACTGGACGCGAGCTGGCACGTCGGCGTGCCGCCGTTGTCCGGCTGGCGTCGTATCGAGGCGGTCCCCGATCAGGTCGTTCGCGAACTGGTACGAGCGGGCGCACTGGCCCTCAAGGACGCCGCGAGCCGCGAGGGCGTGCCCGGCGCGCAGCCGCGGTCCGAGGTCAGCGACGCGCTCCTGGACTCCGTCGTCCTGACCGCGTCCGACGACATCGACAGCGCGGCAATCAGTCTGCGGTTGCTGTCCGCCCTGACCCGCATGGGCTTCCTGGCCCGGGATTCGCAGGCGATCGTCGCCGTCAGCGGCCGATGGACGCGGGTGAGCGGCGCCTACGGCTCGGTCTTCGCCGAACGTCCCGGCCTCGGGCTCGGCCTCGCGCCGCGTCGCTGACGGCGGGACGGCAGCGGGCCGAGGTGAATCAGGCCCACTGGTCGAGCGGTAGAGGTCCCCGGCTGCGGACCGTCCGGATCGCGAAGGTGCTGCGCGCGTCGGTGACCGGCGCGATCGCCAGGATCTGATCGATCAGCACGTGCTCGTAGACCTCCAGGCTCGGTACGACGGCTTCGACCAGGAAGTCGGCCTCGCCGGAGACGACGTAGCACGCGACCACGCTCGGGATGGCCACGAGCGCCGTCTCGATCAACCTCGACGTGTCCCGAGAATGCTGCGCGACCTTCAGCGCGATGAAGACGGTCAGGCCCAGGCCGACCTTCGTGCGGTCGAGCTCGGCGCGATATCCCGCAATCACGCCGTCGGCCTCGAGGGCCTTCGTCCGCCGCAGGCAGGAGGACGGCGAGAGCGCCACCGCGTCGGCCAGGTCGACGTTCGCCATCCGCCCGTCGCGCTGCAAGGTGGCCACGATGGCGCGATCTGTGCGGTCGTACGCATTCGGCGGCATGAAAGTCACGGTATCACCGCTTGCTTGGCACGATCTTGCGTCGCAGCCCCCGTCAACGGCGATATTTGCCATCGCGTGCCGCGCGGTCTGCGGCAGCCTGAGAGGCATGACATCCGGCGCGCTCTCGACACCCAAAGGCACGGCTCTCTACATCGGCGCCCTGCTCGGCCCGAGCCTGTTGTTGCTGCCCGGGCTCGCCGATTCGATCGCGGGGCCCGCGTCCGTCCTCGTCTGGATGGCGCTGCTCGCGGTGTCCGGCCTGCTGGCCATCGTGTTCACCGGCCTCGGAACCCGATACGACGGCGGCGTCATCGCCTACGTCACGGCCGCGTTCGGTACCCGAGCCGGACGCGCGGTGGCCGGGTGCTTTCTGGCCGGTGTGGTGCTGGGTGCGCCGGTCGTCTGCCTCATCGGCGGGGGGTACGCGGCCAATCTGATCAGCGGCGGCACCGGCGCCAACCGGAGCGTCAGCGTCCTGCTGGCCGCCGGGCTGTTGGTCGTGGTGGTCGCGCTCACGTTGGGGGGCGCGCGCGCATCGGCGACGGTCCAGCTCGTGCTCGTCGGGGTGCTCGTCGCGCTCGTGGTCGTGGCGGTGGCCGGTGCGGCGCCCCACGCGCGCTCGGCGAACTGGACGCCCTTCGCCCCCCACGGCGCGACGGCGCTGGGTCGAGCGGGCTCGGCGCTGATGCTGGCCTTCGTCGGCTGGGAGGCCATCGCGCCGCTGACGGGACGGCTGCGGGATCCGCGTCGGCAGCTGCCCAGAGTCATCGCCGCGGCCTTCGCCGTGACGTCCTTGATCTACCTGGGCCTGGCCGTCACCACGATCGCGGTCCTGGGACCGGGGGCCGCGAGTTCGGTGCCGTTGGCCGATCTGATGCGCGTCGCGGTCGGATCAGCGGGGCCGGCCATCGCCGCGGTGGCCGCCGTCGCCCTCACCCTGGCGGCGACGAATGCCTACCTGTCCGGTGCGGCCGCGATTGCCGCTCAGCTGCGCGACCGGCGACCGGCCCGTCGGTTGCGGTCGCACGCCTTGCAGCTCGGCATCGCCGTTGCGGGCATCGTCCTGCTCGGCGGGGTGGAGTCGGGCGTCGTGACCCTCGCCGAGCTGGTGGCATTGCCGACGACGTTGTTCCTGACCGTCTACCTCGGCTGCGTACTAGCCGCGGTTCGGGTGCTGTCCGGGCGCACGCGGGTCGCCGCCGGAATCGCCACCGGCGCTGTCCTCGCCGTGCTTGCCTTCAGCGGTTGGGCTCTCGCGGTGGCGGCCCTCGTAGCCGGCGTCGGCTGGCTGCGAGGCGGTCAGTCTCGTAACCACACGGCAGTGTCGGGCGGCAGCAGCCCGTCCTCGAGTGGCGCCGACGACAGCAGGATCTCGCCGCGCGGCAGTTCGGACGGGGCCGCCCCGGCATTGAGGATCACGACGAACGACTCGCCGCGCCGGAACGACAGGCAGTCGTCGGGCGCGCTGATCCAGGTGATCGCGTCATCGTGCAACTCCGGCGTCGCTCGCCGCAGCGACAATGCGGTCCGGTAGAGCGACAGGGTCGACGTCGGATCGGCTGCTTCGGCCGACACGGTCACCCGCGCCCAATCCTCCGGCATCGGCAGCCAGCTCGTCGGACCGCTCGTAAAGCCATAGGGCGGCGTCGAGCCCGCCCAGGGCAGCGGTACCCGTTCGCCGTCGCGGCCGCGCTCCTCGTGGTTCGTACGGAACCAGATCGGGTCCTGCAGTGCCTCGTCGGGCAGCTCGACGTTCTCGAGGCCCAGCTCGTCGCCGTTGTAGATGTAGACCGCGCCGGGCAGCGCCAGCTGGACGAGCGCGGCCGCCCGCGCTCGCCGGACCCCGAGCCCGCCCCCGCCGTAGCGCGTCGCGTGTCGGACGACGTCGTGGTTCGACAGCACCCAGCTCGAGGTCGCGTTGACGTCGCCCATCGCTTCGAGCGCGGCGTCGATCGCGGCCCGGAAGGACTCGGCGCCCCACGGGGCGGTGACCAGCTTGAAGTTGAAGGCCAGATTCAGCTCGTCGGCGCGCACGTAGCGTGCCCACCGCTCGTCGTCGGAGACCCACACCTCGCCGGTCGCCATCCGGTCACCGGGGTACGAGTCGAGCGTGCGGCGGAAGCCCCGCATGTAGTCGTGGACGTGGTCTCGGTCCCAGCGGATGTCGAGGCTGGTCGGCATCGCCGTGCCCTCGGAGCCGAGGATCGCCGGGTCGACGTCAGGCAGGCCGGTGGGCTTGGCCATGCCGTGTGCCACGTCGACGCGGAAGCCGTCGACGCCGCGATCGAGCCAGAACCGCATGATCCGGTCGAACTCGGCGGGGATCTCGGGGTTGTCCCAGTTCAGGTCGGGTTGCTCGGGCGCGAAGATGTGCAGGTACCACTGGCCGTCCGGTACGCGCTGCCAGGCCGGCCCGCCGAAGACCGACGGCCAGTTGTTCGGCGGCAGGTCGCCGCCTTCGCCGCGGCCCTCACGGAAGATGAAGCGGTCGCGTTCGGCGCTGCCGGGCCCGGCGCGCAGCGCCTCCTGGAACCACGGGTGCTGATCGCTGAAGTGGTTGGGTACCAGGTCGACGGTGACCCGGATACCGGCCGCGTGATACGCCTCGAGCATCACGTCGAAGTCGGCCAGCGTCCCGAACAGCGGATCGACGTCGCACGGATCGGACACGTCGTAACCGCCGTCGGCCATCGGCGAGCGGTAGAAGGGCGACAGCCACAGCGCGTCGACACCGAGGTCGGCGAGGTACCCGACGTGTTCGGTCACGCCCGGCAGGTCACCCGTGCCGTCCCCGTTTCCGTCGGCGAAGCTGCGCGGGTAGATCTGATAGAAGACGGCGTCTTGCCACCAGGGACGGTCAACAGTTGGGCTGGTCACGCGCCGAGACTAGTAGCGGGACCGGTGGCAGCGCGCGCGGGCCCGGCAGCGTTTTCACGACGCAGTGGTCAGCCGGGCGTGTTTCGCATCGCGTCCGCGCCGGTGGTGAAGTATTCCCAGAGCGTTTGCGCATATGCCGGCGGCAGCTCGAGCGACTCGACGGCCCGGCGCATGTGCCGCAGCCACGCCTCGACAGCGGCCGAGTTGACGGCGAACGGCGCGTGCCGCATCCGCAGCCGGGGATGGCCGCGCTCGTCCGAATACGTCGTCGGGCCGCCCCAGTACTGGATCAGGAACAGCCGCAACCGATCGGCGGCCGGCCCGAGATCGTCCTCGGGATAGATCGAGCGAAAGGCGAGGTCCTCGGCAACGCCCGCGTAGAAGACCTCGACCAGCTTGCGGAACGTCGGCTCGCCACCCACTGCCTCATAGAACGAGCCCGGCCGACCGGAACTCGTAACGTCGGAATCGGGCGGCACCCGTCCAGTTTCCCCTACGGTCGAGACATGACTGGACGCGACTTCGATCTGATCGTGCTGGGACTCGGGCCGGGCGGTGAAGACGTCGCCGGGCAGATGGCGGCGGCCGGCTGGTCGGTGCTGGGCGTCGACCCGGCGCTCGTGGGCGGCGAATGCCCTTACTTCGGATGCGTGCCGTCCAAGATGATCATCCGCGCGGCGAGCGTCGTTGCCGAGGCCCGCAACGTCGACCGTCTGGCCGGGCACGCCACCGTCGAGGTCGACTACGCGCCGGTCGCCCGGCGGATCGCGGACGAGGCGACCGACCACTGGAATGATCAGGTCGCCGTCGACCGGCTCACCGGCAAGGGCGGCGAGTTCGTGCGCGGCGTCGGCCGGTTGTCGGGGCACGACGAGCAGGGTCGGTACCGCGTCGTGGTCGACGGCGAGACCTACCACGCGACGCGCGTCGTAATCGGCACCGGCACGGCGCCCGCGATTCCGCCGATCGACGGGCTACGCGAACTCCGCGGCGACGACGGTGGATCGCACGGCCTGGGCGACCATCCCGGTCCGGACGGCCTGATCTGGACGAACCGCGAGGTCATGCGAGCGACTTCGGCACCGGCCTCGCTGATCGTCCTGGGTGGTGGCGCGATCGGGGTCGAGCTCAGTCAGGCGCTCGGCCGGCTCGGCACGCGGGTCACCGTGCTCGAGGCGGCCCCGCGCATCCTCGCGCAGGAGGAGCCGGAGGCGTCCGAGGCGGTCGCCGCCGTACTCGCCCGCGAGGGCGTCGACGTCCGGGCGGGGGTCAAGGCGGTTGCCGTCCGGGCCGGTGGTGAAGGGGTCGAGGTCGAGCTGGACGACGGGACCTCGGTCACCGCCGCCAAGCTGCTCGTCGCGGCCGGACGGCGTCCGAACCTCGGCGACATAGGGCTTTCGACTATCGGCCTCGACGACTCGGCCCGGTCGCTCGAGGTCGACGACGAGCTGCGGGTGATCCACGACGGGGCGCCGGTCGAGAACCTCTATGCCGTGGGCGACATCACCGGCCGCGGCGCGTTCACCCACGTGTCGGTCTGGCAGGCCGGGGTGCTGGCCGCGGCGCTGAAGGGAGAACCGTCGCGCTTCGGCGGCTACCACGGCCTGGCCTGGGTCACCTTCACCGATCCCGAGGTCGGCCGGGTGGGCCTCACCGAGCAGCAGGCCCGCGACAAGGGGCTCGACGTCAGGACGGCGACGACCTCGATCGCGTCGTCCACGCGCGGGTGGATCCACGGCCCCGGCAACGACGGGATGATCAAGCTGGTCGAGGACACCGATCGCGGCGTGCTGGTGGGTGCGACCGTCACGAGTCCCTACGGCGGCGAGATCCTGGGGTTGCTGACGGTGGCCGTCCACGCCGAGGTGCCGGTGGCGACGCTCGCGACCATGCACTACGCCTACCCGACGTTGCACCGGGCGGTGCTGTCGGCCGTCCAGGAGCTCACGGGCTGAGCGCTCGTGGCGGCGCGGCCACTATGCGCTGCTGCGCCGCCACAAGCGAGTATCAGAGGCGGTCGCGGATGCGCCGGCGCAGTTCGTTCGCGACCCGCCACTGCTGCAGCGGACGCACTCGGACGGTCAGGCGCACCACCGTCTCGTCACGGGTGATCGACTGCACGCCGACCAGCTCGGGCTCGCCCAGGAACAGCTCCGACCACTCGTCGTCGTCGTGCAGCTCGCGGGCGACGTCGATCATCGTGTTGGACGCGGCCCGCACGCCTTCGCCAGCGCCGATCGGGATGTCGAGCACGACCTGCGCGTAGTTCTGGCTCATGTTGCCGACGCGGACGACCTCGCCGTTGCGCACGTACCAGACGGTGCCCTCGACGTCGCGCAGCTTCGTCGTCCGCAGCCCGACCGCCTCGACCGTCCCGGTGGCCCGCTCGAAGTCGATCACATCGCCGACGCCGTACTGATCTTCGAAGATCATGAACATGCCGGACAGGAAGTCCTTCACGACGCTCTGCGCGCCGAAGCCGAGGGCGACGCCGACGATGGATGTGCCGGCGATGAACGGCGCCAGGTCGATCCCCAGCTCGCTCAGCACGACCAGGAACGTGATGACGAAGATGGTGATCGAGATGAAGCTCTTCACGACCGACGCGACCGTGGCCGCGCGCTGAGCGCGCCGCTCGAACAGCAGGCCGGTCGCGTCGAGGATTCCGGTGTTGCCGACCCGTTCGCTCAGCGGCCGCAGGATGCGCGGCACGTCGCCCTCGCGGACCGGACGGGTGAGCCGATCGATGAACCGGTGCGCGAGCGAGCGCAGCACGACGGCCACGACGAGGATGGCGAGGATCCGCAGCGGGATCTCGATCAGGACCTTGCTGTGCTCGTGCACGAAGTGGGGCAGCGCGACGTGACTCACGGCCAGTCACCCTGCCACGTCGGCGTGGTCGGCCGCGAACTCAGCCGGCCGACCCCGACTTTGCACCCAGGATGTGGGCTCCGGCGGCCCGCAGGGCCGGAATCTGCCCACATCCTGGGTGCAAAGCCGACGAGGCGGGCCGCGATATGGGGCGTATGTCCGACGAAGCGCGACCCGGCGACGCGCCCGAGTGTGGGATACGGCGAAAGCAGGTGCAATGCGCGCGCGCGTCAGGTTCACTGGTGTCACACGGAGGTGGTCCACGTGGCCGGCGCGTTGGTTCTGAACGCGACGTACGAACCGTTGTGCGTCGTGCCGTTGCGGCGCGCGGTCGTCCTGGTCCTGGCCGAGAAGGCGGTCGTCGTCGAGGCCGGCGAGGGGCTGATGCGCTCGGCCCGCACGTCCATTCCGGTGCCGACCGTCGTCCGGCTCGCCCACTACGTGCGCGTGCCCTACCGCCGCGAGGTGCCGCTGACCCGCCGGGCCGTCCTCGACCGCGACGGGCACACCTGCGTGTACTGCGGTGCCCGCGCCGACACGATCGACCACGTTCGCCCTCGCTCCCGCGGGGGCGAGCACATGTGGACGAACGTCGTGGCCGCCTGTGCGCGCTGCAACCACCGCAAGGGCGACCGCCTGCTCGCGGAACTCGGCTGGCACCTCAGCCCGCCGCCGGCCCAGCCGCCGGCGACGGTGGCGGTCGTCCTCGGGTGGACGAAGCGCGACCCGGCCTGGCAGCGCTACCTCACGCTCGACTGGACGGACGACGCGATCGCTCCGGCCGTCTGACCGCGCTGGATTCGCCTCGATGACAGAGCTGCACGACCTCACGGCGCTGGACACGGCAGCGGCCGTCCGGCGTCGGGAGGTGAGCCCGACCGAGCTCGTCGACCACGCGCTCGACCGCATCGATCGGCTCGATGCGCAGCTCGGCGCCTTCGTGACCGTCACACCCGACCTCGCCCGCGAGCAGGCCCGCGCGGCCGAACGACAGCTGCTCGACGACGACGAGACGGCTTGGCCGCCGCTGCTCGGTGTACCGATCGCGATCAAGGATCTGCAGCAGACCAAGGGGATCGCGACGAAGTACGGCTCGCGACTGTTCGAGCGCAACGTCGGCGTGGTCGACGACTACATCGTCGAACTGCTGCGCGCGGCCGGGACGATCAGCCTCGGCAAGACGGCGACGCCCGAGTTCGGGCTGCCGTGTTACACCGAGACCGACATCGGCCCGCCGGCCCGCACGCCCTGGGACACCACCCGGCTGGCCGGGGGATCGAGCGGGGGCGCGGCCGCCGCGGTCGCCGCCGGGCTGATCCCGATCGCGCAGGGCAGCGACGGCGGCGGCTCGGTGCGGATCCCGGCCAGCCTCTGCGGCCTGGTCGGCCTGAAGACGTCCCGCGGCCGGATCTCGCGCGGTCCGCTCGACGCCGATTGGACGCGGCTGTCGGTGATCGGTCCGCTGGCGCGCACCGTCCGCGATGCCGCGGCGTTCCTCGATGCGGTCGCGATCGGCCAGCCCGGCGACCCTGATCCGCTGCCGCCGCTGCCGTCCGGCGAGACGTTCCTCGGCTGGTGCGACCGCGAACCGGGGCGCATGCGCATCGGTCGCTCGATCGAGTCGCCGATCGAGGCAGACATCGACCCGGAGGTCCGCTCGGCGTGGGAACGGGCGAGCACCTTGCTCGAATCGCTCGGCCACGACCTCGTCGACGTTGCCCCGGCGCTGCCACCCGAGGCGGTCCCGGCCTTCGAAACCCTGTGGTCGGTGGGGTCGCTCGGCATCCCCGTCGACCCGGCCCGCGAGGACGAGTTGCGCCCGTTGACCCGGCATCTGCGAGCGCGTGGCCGCGGGGTCAGCGGCGGCGAGCTGTCGGCGGCCGCCGGGCAACTCGCCCTCATGGCGCGCCGTTCGATCGCGGCCACCGAGCACCTGGACGCGATCGTGTACCCGACGCTGGCGCAGCTGCCCCGTCCGATCGGCTGGTTCGACAGCGACGGCGACCCGGCCGCGGACTTCGAACGGCAGAAGCGGTTCACCCCGTTCACGGCGATCTACAACATGACCGGCCAGCCGGCGATCTCGCTGCCGCTCTACGAGAGCGTCGCCGGCCTCCCGATCGGGATCATGCTCGTCGGTCGTCCGGGCGGCGAGGCGGCGTTGTTGAGCCTGGCCGCGCAGCTCGAGGTCGCGCTGCCCTGGTCGGGCCGTCGACCGCCGATCTGGTCGCAGTGATCGGCGAGTCGCCCTGCCCCTCGACAGCGTCATAGCCTGGTTCGATACCGTGTCGACCGTGAGCATTCCCGAGACCGTGTTGACCTTCGTGGGAGCGCCGCTCGGCATCGTCCTGGTGATCACGCTCTTCGTGTACGGACCCAGCGAGCTGCGCGCGCCGTCGCGCTACCGGCCGGGCCGGGCCTGGAACCACGAGCCGGCCTGGTACGTGCCGCATCCGGCCGCGCTCGGCCGGTCGGACGCCACGACGCACGAGGCGATCGAGCCTCCGCGCGACGCTCCGCGGGCGAGCGGTGCGGCGGGAGGTGCCAGCGGTGAGTGGTGACCACCAGCCGGCCATGGCGCAGGTCGCCCACGGACCCTCCGGCGCCGGCGGCGCCCACGGCTTCAGCGCGCGCCAACTGACCCGCATCGACGAGGCGATCACGCTCTCGAGTCGCGAGACCGGGCTGACCTTCTCGGTGTACGTCGGCGAGCTGAACGAGCCGACGCGCGCGCACGCCGAAGAACTGTTCGACCGCCTCGTCGTCGACGGGCCGGTCCTCATCGCCGTGTCGCCGGGCCAGCGCGTCCTGCAGATCGTCACGGGCGAGACGGCGGCCGAACGCGTCCCGAACCGTTCGTGCGCCCTCGCCGCGCTGAGCATGCGGGCGTCGTTCTCGGCCGGCGATCTCACCGGTGGCATCGTCACCGGGCTGCGCATGCTGGCCGACGCCGCCGGCCGCCGCTAACCCCTTCGGGTCGCGACCGCCGGCGCAGTTGTGTCGGCGGCGTTGTTCAGTCGGAGGGGTGGTCAGCCGTACGGGCGGCGACCGCCCGCACGACGTCGGCCCGGCCTTCGCTCACCAGGCGCCGCAGCGAGCTCGGCAGACCCGGACGGCCGAGGAACTCGTCTGCCGCGGCCAGCGTCTCGGCGTTGATCGTCGACGTCCAGGTCGGGAACAGACCCACCACGACGTTCTGCGCGAGCTCGCTCGTGCGCCGTTCCCACACGTCCTGGACCTGCCCGAAGTAGCGCTCGACGTACGGCTTCACGAGTGCGCCCTGCGTCCAGTGCGAGAAGCCGGCGATGACGGCCTCCTGCATGGCGTTCGGCAGCGTGTCGTCCTCGACGGCGAGGTGCCAGGCTCGCGCCTTGGCCTCGGCGGTCGGCTGCAGCGCGCGCGCCGTCGCGGCGTGCCGTTGACCCGCGGCGGACGGATCGCGTTCGAGCTCGGACTCGATGTCGTCGAGGTCGATCCCGCCGCGCGCCGACAGCGACTGGACGATGGTCCAGCGCAGCTCATCGTCGATCGCCAGACCGTCGATGCCCGCCGTGCCGTCGCGCAGACCGCGCAGCAGCTCGACCTGCTCGTCGCCGCTGGCCGATGCGCAGAACGCGATCGCCCAGGCGAGCTGATGATCGGAGCCCGGCTCGGCGGCCCGTAGTGCGGCCAGGGCGTTCTCGGAGAACCGGCGATAGCCCTCCGGCGCCCAGCCGGGATCGGCATAGACCTCGAGCGCGCGCAGCGCCTGGCGGTTGAGTGACTGCAGCAGCCCGATATCGGTCTCGCTCTGGGCGCCGGCGATGACCAGTGCGACGTAGTCACGGGTCGCCAGCTCGCCGTCGCGGGTCATGTCCCACGCCGCCGACCAGGCCAGCGCCCGGGGCAACGACTCGTCGAGGCGGGCGATGCCGCCCGTCGTCAACGTGCGCAGGCTGCGCTCGTCCAGTCGCAGTTTGCAGTAGGTCAGGTCATCGTCGTTGACGAGCAGCAGGTCGGGTTGCGCCAGGCCGATCAACTCGTCCACCGGGGTGCGATCGCCGACGACGTCGAGCTCGACGCGGCCGGTGCGGACGAGACGGGTCTCGCCGCCACTCGAATCGTCGTGGTAGAGGCCGATGGCCAGGCGATGCGGACGCAGCACGTTCGCGACGGCGACTTCGTTCGGAGCCGACTGCACCAGCTCGAAGCTGGCGTAGTGGCCGGACTCGTCCAGGGTGAACTCCGGCCGGATCGTGTTGATGCCGGTGGTCTCGAGCCAGGCCTTCGACCAGGCGCCGAGGTCACGACCCGACGCGTTCTCGAGCGCGCGCAGCAGGTCGCTGAGGGTGGTGTTGCCGTATGCGTGCTCGGCGAAGTACGCGCGCAACCCGGCCAGGAAGGCCTCGGTACCGACGTACGCGCTGAGCTGCTTGAGGACGCTCGCGCCCTTGGCGTAGGTGATGCCGTCGAAGTTGACCTCGGCGGTCTGCACGTCCGGGGCGTCGGTCGCGATCGGATGGGTCGAGGGCAACTGGTCCTGTCGGTAGGCCCACGTCTTCTCGACGTTCGCGAAGGTCGTCCAGGCGTGCGGCCAGCGCGTCGCCCGGGTCTGGCAGAGGACGGAGGCGTACGTCGCGAACGACTCGTTCAGCCAGAGGTCGTCCCACCAGCGCATGGTGACGAGATCGCCGAACCACATGTGGGCCATCTCGTGCAGGATCGTCTCGCCCCGGCGTTCGCGACGGGCGTCAGTGACCTTGCTGCGGAACACGTAGTCCTCGCGGAAGGTCACGCACCCGGCGTTCTCCATCGCGCCGGCGTTGAACTCGGGGACGAACACCTGGTCGTACTTGTCGAAGGCGTACCGCAGTCCGAAGTTCTCGTGGTACCAGTCGAATCCCTGACGGGTCGTCGTGAACAGTTCGTCCGGATCGAGGTGCTGGCCGAGGGTACGGCGGCACCAGAGGCCCAGGTCGATGCCGTCGTGGTGATCGCGCACGACGTGGTAAGGGCCGGCGACGACCGCCGTGATGTACGGGCTGACGCGCGCCGTGGTCGCGAAGTGAACCGTCTTGCCGGCCGGAAGGTCGTCGACGCCGACCTCTCGACCGTTCGACGCGACCTGCCAGTGGTCGGGCGCCGTGACGTGCAAGGTGAACGTCGCCTTGAGATCCGGCTGATCGAAACAGGCGTAGACGCGCTTGGCGTCCGCGGTCTCGAACTGCGAATAGAGGTAGACCTCGCCGTCGAGCGGATCGACGAAGCGGTGCAGCCCCTCGCCGGTGTTCGTGTACAGCATCTCGGCGTCGACGACGACCGTGTTGTCGGCGGCCAGCTCGGTCAACACGATGCCGGCGGACGAGTCGTACGCCGAGACGTCGACATCGACGCCGTTGAGCGTGACGGAATTCAGCGAATCCGCATAGACGTCGAGGAATGTCGAGGCACCGGCCCGCGCGCTCGTGAATTGCACAGTCGTGATTGATCGGAACGTCCGGTCGGACGGCTTGCCGCCCCCGTCGGTCAGATCGAGCTGCACGTCGTAGGACTCGACGTTGAGCAATTCCGCGCGAACTCGGGCGTCTTCACGAGTCAGATTCGGAAACGACACAGTGCTACTCAGCTCCTCGCTGCTGGCCGACGCAGGAACGCGCCGACTCGCGAGCGGTGGCGCGACAGGCGTCCAGTCTTGCATGGTTCACGTATGTACGCTCGGTCAGATGAACCCTGGCGACGCCGCACCCGACTTCGAACTTCCCGACCAGAACGGCACGATGCGGCGGCTGTCGACGATGCTGGCCGACGGGCCGGTGGCCCTGTTCTTCTACCCGGCGGCCATGACGACCGGCTGCACCAAAGAGGCCTGTCATTTCCGTGATCTGGCCGCGGAATACGCGGCGGCCGGCGTCCAGCGCGTCGGCATCAGCCGGGATTCCGTCGATCGACAGGCCCAGTTCGCGGCCCGCGATCTGCTCGACTATCCGCTGCTGTCCGACCTCGACGGCGCGGTCGCGACCGCGTACGGCGTCCAGCGCGGCAAGCTCGGCCAGCGGCTCGGCGCGCCGGTCAAGCGTTGGACCTTCGCCATCGGCACCGACGGAGCGGTCGTCAAGGTCGTGAGCAGCGAGACCAAGATGGACGTGCACGCTGACGCCGCTCTGGCCGCCCTGCGCTAGCGGCCGGGCCGGCCGCCAGGGCCCGACAGGCCTGACCAATATCGAGCCGATAGCGAGTGATCCAGGCTTCAACTACTGTCGAGATCATGACCACTTCCACAGATCGCGCCACGGTTGATTTCTGGTTCGACCCGCTCTGCCCGTTCGCGTGGGTCACGTCGCGTTGGATCCTCGAGGTCGAGAAGGAACGCGACATCGAGCTGAACTTCCACGTCATGTCGCTGTCGGTGCTGAACACCGGCCGCGACGAGCTCCCCGAGAGCTACAAGGAAATGCTGGCCAGGGGCTGGGGTCCGGTGCGCGTCTGCATCGCCGCCGAACAGCTCGAGGGCACCCAGGTGCTGCGTCCGCTCTACACGGCGCTGGGCACCAAGCGGCACAACGAAGGTCGCGAGTTCTCGCGCGAGCTCATCGTCGAGGCCCTCACCGAGGTCGGGCTGCCCGAGTCGCTGGCCGATGCGATGGATTCCACCGAGTACGACGAGGCGTTGGAGAAGTCCCACCACCTCGGCATGGACCCGGTCGGCTTCGAGGTCGGTACGCCCGTCCTGCACATCGACGGCACGGCGTTCTTCGGTCCGGTGCTCACCCGCATCCCGCGCGGCGAGGACGCGGTGCGGATCTGGGACGGTTCGCGGCTGCTCGCCGACTACCCGTACTTCTTCGAGATCAAGCGCACCCGCACCGAGTCGCCGCGCTTCGACTGACTCGCCGGTGCGGTTGTTCGCGATAGTCGACGAGCAGGTCTGGGCGAACGCGGTCACGGCCGGCACGTACCGTCCGCCGTCGTTGGCGTCCGAGGGCTTCGTCCACTGCTCGTTCGCCGACCAGGTCGCCGGAACGGCGGCACGCTGGTTCGGCGACGTCGGCGGTCTGATCGTCGTCGAGCTCGATTCCGCGACCGTGCCCGAGGTCCGGATCGAGGACTCCTACGGCCGCGGCCAGTCTTTCCCGCACATCTACGGTGCGGTGCCGACGGCGGCGGCCGTCGCCGTCTGGCCGCTCACCCGGTTCACTTCCGAAAGCGCTGCTGCATCGACGGATCGTTGAGCCACCACGGCGCGTCGGTGGCGACGGCCGAGTCGGGTTGCCCCCGCGCGATGCGCTCGGCGTCGAGAACGGTGTCGATCACTGCCGCGTCGTGGGCATCGGCGCGAACCCAGCGCGCGTAGACGAGCAGCAGGAACGGCAGGTCGATCAGCTCGGCGACGACCCAGAGAATCCCGCCGGCGAACTGCTGGTCGTGGATCGGCCTCGGCGACCATCCGTAGACGTGCCGGTGGTCGAAGAAGCCAGTAACGATATGGGTGTTCAGGCGCAGCGCAATGCCGGGGACGGCGTCGAGCAGGAGCTCGAAGACACCGATCAGCAGCGCGAGGGCGACCGCCAGCGATCCGCTCACCTCGCCGACGCCGACGAGCGGCAGCACGATGAGTGCCCCGATGATCGCCACGACCACTTCGAGCACCCACCCGAGCGCGGTGTGACCGATCGCCCAGCCGGCCAACGGGCCGAAGAAGAGCGCGGCGCTGAGGATCGGGATCAACGCCGGCCCGACCAGCGGGTTGGCGAAGAACCGGCCGACCCGACTGGTGACGAACCGCTGCGCCCGTTCGCCGTGGACGAGACGGGCCAATTCGATCGGCTGGCCGGACATCACGATCACCGGCAGGACGAGCAGCAGGGCGAGGTACTGCGCCGTCCACGCCCAGTAGAGCGCATGGCTGTAGGCCTCGAGGAACCCGTTGGCCGTCCAGGCGAAGAGCAGGACGCCGACGACGAAGGTGGCGGTGCGGGCGCGGGGCCAGGCGGTGCTCAGCCGGCGCAGTGCCCAGAGGTACCAGGCGAGCGCCGCGATCGATGCGACGAGCGCGACCGGTTGCGGCGACCACTGGTCGACGACGGCTGCGAAGCCGGGCGCGGGAAGGCTGGACACCCCGCCATCGTCCCAGGTCGCTCGACGAGCCGTGATCCGGTGATGACCGGGCTCGGCGAAGCTGCGATCATTCGGGCATGCGCGTCTATCTCGGTAGCGACCACGCCGGTTTCGAGCTCCGCACCCATCTCGTCGAGCACGTCACCTCGCTCGGCCACGAGGCGATCGACTGCGGAGCGCTGACCTATGACCCGCAGGACGACTATCCGGCGCCCTGCATAGCCACCGCCCGGCGCACGGTCGCGGATCCCGGGTCGCTGGGCATCGTGATCGGCGGCTCCGGCAACGGCGAGCAGATCGCGGCCAACAAGGTCGCCGGGATCCGGGCGGCGTTGGTCTGGAACGACGAGACGGCCCGCCTCGCGCGTGAGCACAACGACGCGAACATCATCTCGATCGGCGCCCGCAACCATCCGATCGAGGACGCGACGCGCTTCGTCGAGCTCTTCCTCGCGACGCCCTTCTCGCAGGACCCTCGCCATATCCGCCGCATCGAGCAGGTCGCGCACTTCGAGCAGACCGGCGCCGTCTGAGCGCTGGGCGCTACGCCTCGGGTTTCCAGTTCCGCCGCACGATGTGGACGTCCCGCTCGGCTTCGGCGAGGTCGTCGTCAGTCGGACGGTTCACGTCGCGACCGCGCAGCGCGCGACTCACCCCGAGCTGGGACGGGCCGGCACCAACGATGTCGCGCATGCCGCTGTCGCGACCGGGGGGTCCGGAGCGGGCATTCCCTCCCGCCGAACGTCGGCTCGGCGCGCTCGACTCTCCGTCGACTGCGGGTTCGCCGCTCGCACCGTCGGTGTCCGGTCGCCGGGACCGGCGGCGGCGTGGTCGGCTCGGATTCTCGTCGGACACGACCTCATCCTGTCGTACCGGTCGGACCAGCGCCGATCGGGTCAGCGCGACACGACCGACACAAGCGGGCGCAGCTGTCCGAGCGGACGGAAGCTCAGGCGCAGCCGGCTGTCGTGAGCGAGCTTGGCGCTGACCAGCACGGAGGCGATCGCGGGCACCACGCCGGACAGGAGCAAGCCGGCGCGCGGGCTCAGGTATTCGTCGATCGCGCCCAGGATCGGTCCGCCGAGCGCCCCGCTGCCGATGAAGACCAGCACGTAGATGCCCATGACCCGTCCACGGATCGTGTCGTCGGCCGCCATCTGAACGGTCGAATTCGCCGCCGTCAGGAACCGCAGGGTCGTGGCCCCGATCAGGACCAGAAGGAGGAGGAATGGCCACTGAGCGCTCGCGGTCGACGCGATGATCATGACGCCACACGCGCTCGCGCAGATCAGGACGAGCGCGCGCAGCCGGACGCGTCCGCCGCGGGCCGAGGTCAGCGCACCGAAGATCGAGCCGAGAGCGACGGCCGAGGCCAGCAACCCATAGCCACTCGCCCCGGAGTGGAACTCGGTCTTCGCGTAGGCGGCGAGGGTGACGGGCAGATTGATGCTGAACATGCCGAACACTCCGACCAGGATCGTCGGCCACAGGATTTCGGCGTGCGACCGGGCGTAATGCACCGCGTCGACGAGCCGGTAGGTCGGCGCCGTGTTTCGGTCGGCGCGGTTCAGCAAGGTCTCGTCGATCTTGAGCAGCGCGCAGATGGGGCCGGCGTAGCTGACGGCGTTGATGGCGAAGGACGCTCCGGCGCCGATCGAGTTGATCATGAAGCCACTGATGGCCGGGCCGATCAAGGCGCCGAGCTGGAAGATCGATGCGTTGAGACCGATCGCGTTGCGCAGGTGCTCGCCGCCGACCAGCTCGTTGACGAACGACTGCCGGGTCGGATTGTCGATCGCGGTGATGGTGCCGAGGACGAACGCGATCACGAAGACGTGCCAGGCCTCGACGACACCGGTGAGCGCCAGCGCGGCGAGGGCGCTCGCCATGATCGACATACCGAGGTTGGTCAGGATGAGGACGCGTCGCTTGTCGAAGCGGTCGGCAATTGCTCCGCCGTACAACCCGAACAGCAGAGTGGGCAGGAACTGCAGGGCGGTCGTGATACCGACGGCCGTGGCGCTGCCGGTGATCGTGAGTACGAGCCAGTCCTGCGCGATGCGCTGCACCCAGACACCAGTGTTCGAGACCAGCTGCCCGGACGCGAAAAGCCGGTAGTTGCGCACTGTGAGGGATGCGAAGGTGGACGACTTGTGCTCGGCGGGCGCGCTCAACGACTCGATCCAAACTGGTTACGGGCGGCGATTGACGGGTGCTTCAGCCTCCATCATCGTCCGGTCCGCCTCATTCGTAAGCGCTATCGACGATATTAGTATTATAGGCGTCATGAATGAGTCGTTGAATCGGTTCTATGAGCCGGAGCTCCTGCGTACGTTCCTCTCGGTGGCCCAGACGCTCAGTTTCACCCGGGCCGGGCAGCAACTCGGGTTGCGTCAACCGACAGTCAGTCAGCAGATCCGGAAGCTGGAGGAAACCGTCGGCCGGGCGTTGTTCGTGCGCGATACCCGACGGGTTGCGCTCACCTCCGACGGCGAGGTGCTGGCCGGCTTCGCCCGCTCGATCCTGGCCGCGAACGAACAGGCGATCGGGTACTTCAACGGATCGGGGCTGTCCGGGCGGCTGCGGCTCGGAGTCACCGACGACCTGGCCCTGACCCAGGTGCCCGACATCCTGCGGGAGTTCCGCCAGCTCTATCCGCGCATCGACCTCGAGCTGACGGTGTCGCAGACGCAGAACCTCCATCGGCGACTCGACTCCGGCTACCTCGATCTGGCGTTCGTGAAGGTCCCGGCGAAGACGCTCGACGGACGCGGTCGGTTGGTGCGCCGCGACCCGCTCGTCTGGACAGCGATGGCCGATACGAAGATCGAACCCGACAAGCCGATCCGCCTCGTCATCTACCAAGCGCCCAGCCCGACGCGCACGCTCGCCGTCGACGCCCTCGAGCGGATCGGCGCGCCGTTCCGGATCACCTGCACGGTGCGGGGCGTCAACGGCATCATCGCCGGGGTGCGCGCCGGTCTCGGCGTCACCGTGATGGCCCGCAGTCTGCTGCCGGACGGCTTCGTCGAGGTGCGCGTGCCCGACCGGCTCCCTGAACTCGGCGAGCTCGATCTCGTGCTGCTCAGCAATCCCCGCTCAGCCAGCGAGCCGATCGAGGCGCTCACCAGCGCGATCCTCGCGAGCGGGCGACCAATTTCAGTCGGCAAATCCGCCTGATCCGCCCTGCAGAGAGCCCCGCACAGGCGAGGCACAGGGGACGGTGACGGTTCCTTGATCATGCGGCAACCCGCGGTTGAGCGCCGGACGGTGAGAGTGAACCCATCGCGCCGACCGCGCGGGACGGCGGAGGTGCCCGCCGCTGGATAGAGACGAGGGCTCATCATGCGAATCACGTCGAATCCCCGCCGCCGCGCGGGTCTGCTCGTTGCCACGCTGGCCTCAGCGGCATTGCTCACCGCCTGTGGCTCCGGCGTCGCGACCACCGTGACGACCCGCGCGTCGGCCGCGTCCACCGTGACGAACGCGGCGACGTCGAGCGCGACGCGGCCGACCGGGGCGCCGCCCACCGGCGGCGAGGGTACGTCGACCGAAGCCATCGACGAACGGGCGGCCGTCGCCTCGATCACCTATATCTACACGGTGCGCGGGTCGAACTTTGCCTAGACGATGAGCGGGGCGTCGGTGGCGGCGGCGACGTCGTCGGTCGTGACTCCGGGCGCGGTTTCGCGCAGGACGAGCCCGGCCGGCGTCACGTCGATGACAGCGAGGTCGGTGAAGATGGTCTGCACGCAGGCCGCGCCGGTGAGGGGCAGCGTGCAGTCCGTGAGGATCTTGGGGGAGCCGTCCTTGGCGACGTGTTCCATCATGACGATGACCCGTTTGGCGCCGTGCACGAGGTCCATCGCGCCGCCCATGCCTTTGATCATCTTGCCGGGGATCGTCCAGTTGGCGAGGTCGCCGGTAGCTGACACCTGCATCGCGCCGAGGACCGCGACGTCGACGTGGCCGCCGCGGATCATCGCGAAGCTGGTGGCCGAGTCGAAGAACGACGACCCGGGCAGGACGGTGACGGTTTCCTTGCCGGCGTTGATCAGGTCGGCGTCGACGTGGGCCTCGGTCGGGTAGGGGCCGACGCCGAGGATGCCGTTCTCGGACTGCAGCACGACGTGCACGCCGTCCGGGATGAAGTTCGGGATCAGCGTCGGCAGGCCGATGCCGAGGTTCACGTAGTCGCCGTCGGTCAGCTCGAGCGCGACGCGCGCGGCGAGTTCATCGCGGGTGAGCGTCACAAGCGCACCGTCCGCTTCTCGATCAGCTTGCCGTCGGTGCCGACCTCGACGACGCGCTGCACGAACACGCCGGGCGTGTCGACGCGGTCGGGGTCGATGTCGCCCGGCTCGACGAGCTCTTCGACCTCGGCGATGGTGATCCGGCCAGCCATCGCGCACAGCGGGTTGAAGTTGCGGGCCGATTCGTGGAACACGAGATTCCCGTGCCGGTCACCGACTGCCGCGCGCACGAGCGCGAAGTCCGTGCGGATGCCCTCTTCGAGAATGGCGGCGCGACCGGCGATCGTCCGCTTCTCCTTGGCCGGCGACGCGACCGCGACCGTCCCGTCCGAGTGGTAGCGCCACGGCAGGCCGCCGGACTCGATCAGCGTGCCGACACCGGTCGGGGTGAAGAACGCCAGGATCCCCGACCCGCCGGCCCGCAGCCGCTCGGCCAACGTCCCCTGCGGCGTCAGCTCGACCTCGAGCTCGCCGGCCAGATACTGCCGCGCGAACTCCTTGTTCTCGCCGACATACGACCCGGTCACCCGGCGGATACGGCGCGCGTCGAGCAGCAGCCCCAGCCCGGCGCCGTCGACGCCGCAGTTGTTCGACACGACTTCCAACGACGAGCACCCGACGTCCAGCAACGCCTCGATCAGCCGGAACGGAATGCCCGACAACCCGAACCCACCGACCGCCAGCGAGGCGCCATCACCGACATCAGCAACCGCCTCCCGGGCCGATGCAATCGTCTTGTCCATGGCGAATCCGCTCAGAAACCGGGGAAGACCTGCCGCAACGTCGCGAGCCGGCTGTCTTCGGCGCCGGAGGTCTCTTCGTCGAGCCGGCCGTAGACGAGCCGGATGAATTGATCGGCCGTCAATTCGACATCGTCGCCGTCGGCCTCGCCATCGGCGCTGTCGAGCGACACCGACGGTTCGAGCGCGATCAGGAACCGCCGCTCGGGGTCAGTCGTGCGGACGATCACCTGGCCGCCGCCCTCGACCGGCTTGCCGCCTCGCCCGGCCGGACCGGCCAACCGGTCAATGATCAGGTTCGCGGCGTCGGGCGCAATCTCGGCGGACGGGTCGAGCGCCACCGCGATGTCCCAGGTGTGCACGGCGTGCTCGCCGAGCCGCATCGCGGCGAAACCATCGAGGTCGAGGTCGCGGCCGAACATGTTCAGTGAGAACGTCGCGGCCTGCGCGTCCGTCACCGCTTCGAGCGCCGCGACGAAGGCTTCGTTGGCGGCGATGCTGTTCTGGGCCTGCTCGATCGGCGCCAGCGCGTCCCAGCGGTCCCAGATCGGTCGGAAGAAGTCGTTGCCGGGACCATCGGTGCCGGCGACGCCGGCGGCCAGGAACGGCATGAAGATCTCGGACTGGCTGCCGAGGTGCGACGCGACCTGGGCGATCGTCCATTCGCTGGCGTACGACGGTCGGCTCACCTCGTCGGCCGAGAGGGGTTGGACGAGCGAAACGAACCGGTCGTGCGAGTTGCGGATTGCGCTTACCCATTCGTTGGACATCGGTGTCGCTCTCTGTCGGACGGCTGCGTCCAGCCATCGTGTCACGGCAACGCCGTCGCCGTGGGGCGGCCTCGTGGCTATCGTCGAACCATGACTGCTACTGGTGAAACCTACGAGCCCAGCCCCGATCAGTGGGTCCGCGATCAGGTCGAGCTGTACGAGAGGTCCGGCGGCACCGAGGGCACCACGCTGCGCGGCGTGCCTGTCGTCGTCGTGACCAGCCGCGGCGCGAAGTCCGGTGCGATCCGAAAGAACCCGGTCATGCGCGTGGAACACGACGGCGCGTACGTCGCGGTCGCGTCCAAGGGCGGTGCGCCCCAGCATCCGACCTGGTACCACAACCTGGTCGCCGACCCGCACGTCACGTTGCAAGACGGGCCGAACCGCTGGGAGATGGTGGCGCGGATCGCGACGGGTGCCGAGCGCACGCAGTGGTGGGACCGCGCCGTCGCCGTCTGGCCCGACTACGCCAACTACGCGACGAAGACCGATCGCGAGATCCCGCTGTTCGTGCTCGAACGCGCCGACGGCTGATCGCAGTTCCGACGGCCGACGGCGATATCTGTGCGCCGCCATGACGTCGCCCGGACATCAGCGTCGCCGCAAACGTCGTCGCCGACTACAAGCCGCCGTAGCGACGGGTCAGGCGACCGCGTTCTGTCGTCCGCCGTCGCGCGTTCGACGATCCCGCTTCTGCGCGTACATGGCGGCGTCGGCATCCCGCGCGGCGTCGGCCACCCGCTGGCCGGGCTCGGCGGTGCCGGCTCCGACGCTGGCGGCGACGATCTGCCGTCCGCTGGTCATGACGGCGCCGAGCTTCGCGCTCAACGAGGCGACCCGCCGGGTGGCGAGCGACCGGCCGACCGGAATCAGCAGCGCGAACTCGTCGCCGCCCAGGCGCACGGCGACGTCGCCCTCGCGGCAGTGCTCGCGCAGGATGTCGGCGCAGCAGCGCAGCAGCTGATCGCCCGCGTCGTGGCCGAAGTTGTCGTTGATCTCCTTGAGCCCGTCCACGTCCAGCGTGATGACCGTGACGCTCTCGCCCGAGTCGACCCGCTTCTGGACGGTCGTCAGGGCCTCTTCCCAGGACAGTCGGTTGCCGAGTCCGGTGAGCGGATCGGTGCGCGCCGAGCGAGCCTGTTCGTCGGCGATGACGCCGAGATGGTCACGCAAGGCTGCGGTGTGCGCGATGACGCTGGCCGCCTCGATGACCTGCTCGCCGAGGTGCTGGCAGAGGTTGGTGAAGCCCCGGGGCCCGGCGCTCGTGTGGGCGGCGACCAGAAGTCCGCCGACCGGTTCCGGGATCACGACGGTCAGTACCGAGCGAATGCCCGGCTCGAGCCGCAACAGTCCCAGTCCCGGAGTCTCAGTGGTGTCCTGGATGCGCAGGGTACGACCGTCGGCGAGGGCGTCGAGCTCGTTGAGTGCGTTGATCAGGCCGGGCGTGCGTGACGTCAAGCCGCCGGACCGGTCGGCCACGACGATCTGGCCGTCGCCGTCACGGAGCACGCCGAGTTCGCAGGACAGCGATTCGGTCGCGACCCGCAGGATGTGTTCGAACGTTGCCGTGAGCGTGGTCGCCTTGGTCGTGATGATCGCCCGGACCGCGTTCAGCACCTCGAGCTCGTCACCGAGCCGTTTGGAGGGGCTGACGTCCGTGACCTCGGCGTCGACGAGTTCACCCAGCGCCACGAGGTCGGCGTCGGACGCGGGCAACGCGGCCGCGGACTTCTGGTTGCCCAAGACCACGACGACGTCGTGACTGACCCGGACGAGCGCGCCGGACTGCGCGTAGTACGGCCCGATGACGCGGGCCGCGGGGCAGTAGCTGAACCGGTGCACGCCGCCGGCCGTGCGCGGCACGAGGTCGACGCCACGGTCCTCGGTCGGGTCGACATCGACGATGCCGGCCCAGCCCCGTCCACGGCCCAGGCCTCCGAGGTGCACCCACCGGGTCGCTGAGACCCGCCGGAACAACAACGCGTCGGCCACGCCGAGCCGCGCGGCGGCGACCGCCACCTCGTCGACGGCCTTCTCGGTCGTCGACGGAGCATCGCCACCCGACACGATTGCGATCGAGTCGTCCACAGCCGCCTCCAGCGCCCGGCAAGGGCGCCGGTCACCGGTCAGATCGGCATCCATGGCCACGGCCTGAGACCGCGATCAACAACCGGACATGAGTATGACGTGTGATCTCTGCGCTCGCATGCCGGCCGGCACCCGCAGGCGACCTCCGCTCAGGCGGCCGACAGGTACGTGACGACCCGGTTGCGGCCATCGCTCTTGGCTCGGTACAGCGCGGTGTCGGCCGCCTGCAGCAAGCGGTCGATGACCGCACCGGCCGCGGGGTACATCGCTACTCCGATCGATGCCGACAGGCTGTCGATCGGTGTTGTCTCCTTCGACCGCGAGGGCCACCGCGGGAATCTTGAGAGTGGTGATCGAACTGCGAATCCGTTCGGCGATGCTGTGCACGTCCTCGACGGCGGTCCCGGGGAGCAGGACCACGAATTCCTCTCCGCCGAAGCGTCCGACGTAGTCGTACTCGCGAACCGCGGCGCTGATCTTGTCGGCCACGATCTTGAGGACCTGGTCCCCCACGATGTGCCCGAACCGGTCGTTGACGCGTTTGAAGTGATCGAGATCGATCATCAGCACGCCGAACTCCTGGTCGGGCTCGCGAGCCGCGCGAGAGAGCTCGCGCGCGGCCACGTGGTGCCAGCCCATGGAGTTGAGCACGCCGGTCTTCTCGTCCGTGGTCGCGGCGATCTCCAACTGGCTCACCAGTGCGACCCGTTGCAGCATCAGGACGGGCGCGACGACGGCGAGCATCAGCGCCGGCATGGTGATCAGGAGGACAGCAGTGATCGCGCCGAGTCCCAGCGTGGTGAGTTCGAGCATGTTGTCGCCGACCCCGCCGAACGCGTCGCGCAGCGTCTTGGGTGGCACGCGCAGGCCAGGTAACAGGATGGTGGCGCCGACGACGAAATAGGCGACGCCGCTGGCGATGATCGGCACGGATCCGGTGTGATGGCGGATCGATGCAGATATGCCCGAGAAGTGAAAAAGATCGAGAACAAACCGTGCACTGAGGCACGTAACAATTGCGAGCGACGCGTTGAAAACGGTGCGGAAGATCGGCGTCGGGTTCAGGCGAAACCAGCTACGCAAGCCGAGATGGGCATACAGGATCGCGACGAGCGCGGCCGCCCAGGGCGCGGACAGCAACAGGACTCCGGCAAACGTCCATACGGAACTCATATTGATGTGAGGACTGTTACTCGTAATTCGGCGCCGGACTCGTTCGACTTGTCGGGAAAGCTCGGCCTGGGCAATTCCCAGACCGGCTAACTCGCCAAATATGCGCGCTTGATCCCACTGTGCTGCGCGCGTGATTCCGGCTACGGTGAGCGACAGTGCTGTCAGCTCGACCAGCAGGCAGTACGCAATAAAGCGTGGACTCTGTGACCGCAGGGTCGACGCTTGTTTGACCGTCACGACGCGCCCGATGCCGGATTGGGCGCGCGGAGCCCAGACATCAGCGCGCCTCCTAACCGTGACGTGCCCGATCCGTCCGATGTGCGACAGATCGCCTATTTAAGCACATCTGGACATTAGTCGCGCTTACCTATTTCGCCTTGTTGGGGTTCGGGAGGAGACAGCCATGAGCAACCGCGACACCTGATCAATCGACCGATGTCAGCGGTACTGAAGCGCGACGTCGGACCCGGCTCCACGTGATCGCAATCGGGATCGCCACGGCAGCACCCGCTGCCCCGGCGACCGCGGTCGCGTGGGCCGGACCGACGACTCCGGCGAGGACGCCGCCGACCAATGCGCCGACGCCCTGAACGGTGATCAATCCGGACGCCAGCAGTCCGGACGCCTGGGCCCGCCGTCCGTCCGGCACGCGGCGGACGAACGAGGCCGTGCCCTGGATGTTGTAGGCCGTGGCGAACGCGCCGGACAGGGCGAACAGCACCATCGATACGACGATGGGCGGGCGGACCGCGCAGAGAATCAGCGGAAGTCCGGCCGCGATGCCGAGGGCGCCCATCACCCTTGTCTGGACTGATTCGGGCACCCACTTCGCGAACACCACGCCGCCGATTACGCTGCCGGCCGGGTCGCTCGCCATGATCGCGCCGACCGCGACGGCGCCGCCGCCCAGGCTGGCCGCGTAGGGCGCCGCCAGTGCCTCGGGGACGATGTAGAACCCGGCCAGCCAGCACAGGCAGGTGAGCGAGCGCAGCGCCGGATCGCTCCAGACCAGCCGGAACCCGCCCAGCAGCGTCGGCGCGAACGGCACGCGCTCGTACGTCGCCGCCGCCGGCCGGCGTCGAACCCCGGTGGCGATCAGCACACCTGAGGCGAGAAACGTGAGGGCGTCGACGGCGAGCCCGGCCGAGGCGTCGACGGCCGAGACCAGCGCGCCGCCCAGCGCGAAGCCGAACAACTGCGCGGCCTGACTGGAGATGTTCCGCACCGCCAACCCGCTGGTGTAGAGCGGACCTTCGAGCACGCTCGGCAGCAGCGCCTGCTGGGCCGCCTTGAACGGCCCGCTCAACAGCGACGTCAGCGCCACCAACAGCGCGACGATCCAGATGGGCACGTGCGGAATCGCCGCAATGCCGATGAGCACGGCGCGGGTGATGTCGGTCGTGACGAGCACGGTGCGTCGCGGGAAGCGGTCACCGAGCTCGCCGAAGAGTGCTCCACCCAGGAACGCGGGGACGAAGGTCAGTGCGTAGGTCAGCCCGGTGAGTGCGGGGGAGTGCGTTCGGTTGAATACGAGCACGGCCAGCGCAACGCGGGCCAACTGGTCGCCGGCAATGGACAGCGTCTCGCCGATCCAGAGGGCGCGGAACTCGGCAACGTGCAGAACGGCGCTCAGCCTCACGGCCGACGCGTCGCGTCGGCTGTGCCGATCGGCCGACGCGTCGCGTCGGCTGTGCCGATCGGCCGACGCGTCGCGTCGGCCTGGAACGAGACTCATTCGCGGTTACGGCCGCGCCGGGCGCGCAACGAGTGATCGCATCATCGCTCGAACCCTCTCACACGCAGCGCAACCGGCCAGAAGCGGGCAGTCTACGTCGGGCGCCGCTCAGTCCGAGGAGGTGGCGGGCTCCGCCGACCGGATACCGGCCGTCCATTTTTCTTCGATCCGGCCGAACTTCCACACCGCCAGCGCGACGATCCAGGTGGCGACGAAGAGCCCGACAATGAGGAACCCGGCCTGGTTGAGGTCGAAGTTGTCGGCGAAGTTCCAGAGCCCGCCGGACAGGTTGAGCTGGCCGGAGAAGATCTGCAGCACCTCGAGCCCGCCGATGAACACTGCGACGACGATCGAGAGCGCCGTGATCGTGATGTTGTAGTAGACCTTGCGGACCGGCTGCGAGAACGCCCACCCGTAGGCGAAGTTCATGAACGTCCCGTCGATGGTGTCGAACAGGCACATGCCGGCGGCGAAGAGGATCGGCAGCGACAGGATCGCGTACCACGGCAGTCCGCCGGCCGCGCCGGCCGACGCGAGGACGAGCAGTGCGACCTCGGTCGCGGTGTCGAACCCGAGACCGAACAGCACCCCGACGGGGTACATCTGGCCCGGACGGGTGATCGACTTCATGATCGGGCGCAGGATGCGGTTCATCAGCCCGCGGTTGTTGAGGTGCTCCTCGAGCGTGTCCTCGTCGTAGACGCCCCGGCGCATGTCGCGGAAAACCTTGAGGATCCCGACCAGGATGACCAGGTTGATGGCGGCGATGATCACCAGGAACGTGCCGGAGACGCTCGTGCCGATCAGACCGGTGTAGTGGTGCAGGCTCGAGTTGCCGTCGCGCACCGGACCGACGACCGCTTTCACGCCCAGCGACAGTACGAACGCGAGGGCGAAGACGATGGACGAGTGGCCGAGAGAGAACCAGAACCCGACCGACAGCGGGCGCTGGCCTTCGCTCATCAGCTTGCGCGTGGTGTTGTCGATCGCGGCGATGTGATCGGCGTCGAACGCGTGGCGCATGCCCAGTGTGTAGGCGGTGAGACCGACGCCGATCCCGAATGTCTTGGTCCCCAGGCTGTAGTGATGCGGGGCGACAAGGGCGACGACGGTGAACCAGCCGATGACGTGCAGCGCCAGGATGAACAACACCATCCCGCCGAGCCTCAGCCACTCGGTGCGGGTCAGCGACTGGCGGACCCGGGCGAACCGAGTCTGAAGGGCCGGGGCGGCCTCCTGAACGCTCATCCACTACCCCTCGTTCGTCCGGCGGCTCGGTACTCGTCCCGAGGCGATCGTCCTACTATTGCGATTGCTTTGCAACAACTGTTGCCAACCATTCGCAACAACCGGCCCGGCCGGTTCCATCGGCGGCGGACTACCCGGGTTGACCGACCGGCCGTTCGAAGGTGACGGGCGCCTGGAACTTGGCGCGGCGCGCCGCCCGACGGAACGTCGCGAGGGCGGCCGGCCCGAGCAGGACGATGCAGATCAGGTTCGTGACGGCCCGGCCGGTGTCCCAACCGAGCGACGTCGTGGCGTCGAAGACGAAGTACCGGTGCCACTGCTCGGCTGAACGACGCCCCGGGCAGATAGGCGATCGAGCTGTGCCGGTCGACGGAGAACGGCCAGAACTGCAGGTTGAGCATGAAGCCGAAGAAGTAGCCGGCGACGACCCCGTACGCCGCGAGCATCGCGATCTCGAGCTTGCCGCGCACCGGCGGCAACAGTCCCGCGAACAGGCCCACCCAGGCGCAGCCGAACATCTGGTACGGCATCCACGGACCCACGCCGCCGGTGATGACGGCCGAGGCGAACAGCGACGTGCAGCCGAGCGCGAAGCCGAAGCCGGGCCCGAAGACCCGCCCCGCGAAGACCAGTACGAAGAACACCGTCTCGATGCCGGCCGTGCCGGCGCCGAGCGGGCGCAGCGCCGCGTTCACGGCCGAGAGCACGCCGAGCATGGCGAGCGCCTTCGAGTCGATGCCACCGTCGGCGACCTCGGCGAACACGACAGCCGAGCACCAGCAACAGCAGGATGCCGAACATGAGCGGAGGCGTGTACGTCGAGCCGAACTTGCCGGGCGCGAGCACGAACGGCCACAGGAAGCAGACGAATCCCACGAAGCGTCGCCAGCGTCGCGGCGATGATCGACCGCGAGCGCATCCGGATCGCGCTCGTTCGCGCCTCGAGGACGGGCGGTCATCGCGTCGCCGCCGTCGACGCGCGCACGGGCCGACCTGCTCGACCGTGAGGTATTCCAGCGGGGCGAGGATCTTCGCCACCTGCGGGGCGAACGACGGCGAGGCCGACAGGACATCCGTGGCCGGGCCGTCCGCGACGATGTCGCCTTCGGCCATCACCACGACGCGATCGGCCGTCGTCGCGACGAACTCGACGTCGTGGGTGGCGATCACCACGGCTCGCCCCTCGGCCGCCAGCCGGTCGATGATGGTGGTCAGCGCCTGCTTCGCCCCGTAGTCGAGCCCCCGGGTCGGTTCGTCCAGCAGCACGACCATGGGTGCCGCGCGCAGTTGCACGGCCAGCACGAGGGCGAGCCGCTGACCCTCGGACAGATCGCGCGGATGGACGTCGTCGACGATGCCCGGCGCGATCCGATCGAGCAGGTCGCGGGCCGGTGACGACCCGTGCCCGGCCGACTCGGAGTCGGCCTGGGCCAGCTCGGCCGCGACTGTCTCGAGGTAGAGCAGGTCCGACGGGCGTCTGCGGGACGAGTCCGACCAGCGATCGGGCCCGGGCCGCCGACGCATCCTTCGGATCGGTGCCGCCGACCTCCACCGTGCCGGCTTGGCGTCGTCCCGAACCCTGCAGCGCCCACAGCAACGACGACTTGCCCGACCCGTTGCGGCCCATCAGGGCGGTGACCTCACCGGCCCGCAGCTCGAGGTCGACGCCTCGCACGGCGATGTGATCGCCGTAGCGCACCAAGACATTGCTCGCGCGCAGCAACCGAGCCGTCGACGGCGCTCGCTCCACGATCCGGGTCGGGATCGGCACGTCCGCCAGTTCGCTGCGCAACGACCCGGCCTGCCGACGGGCGTCCCGCACCGACAGCGGCAGCGGCGACCAACCGGCCAGCCGGCCGAGCTCGCACGACCGGCGGCGCGATCGACGTCACCTCGAGCAAGTCCACGGGTGAGCCGTCGCGCACCGTGCCGTCGCCCGGCAGGTAGATCACCCGGTCGGCGTACTGCACCACCCGCTCGAGGCGGTGCTCGGCGAGCACTACGGTGACGCCGAGATCGTGGACGAGTCGGGTGATCGCGGCGAGCACCTCCTCGGCCGCGGTCGGGTCGAGCGCCGAAGTCGGCTCGTCGAGGACGAGCACCTTCGGGTGGGCCGTGAGCACCGATCCGATCGCGACCCGCTGCTGCTGCCCGCCGGAGATCTCGTGCAGCGCCGCGTAGCGCAGTTCCGCGAGACCGAGCAGGTCGAGGGTCTCCTCGACGCGCTTGCGCATCACCGACGGGGCGATCGCGAGCTGCTCCATCGCGTAGGCGAGTTCTTCCTCGACGGTGTCGGTGACGAAGCCGGCGAGCGGATCCTGGCCGACCACGCCGACGACATCGGCCAGCTCGCGCGGCGGGTTCGTCGCGGTATCGCGACCGTCCACCGTCACCCGGCCGGCCAGTGTCCCGCCGGTGAAGTGCGGGACGAGACCGTTGATGGCGCCGAGCAGCGTCGACTTCCCGGCTCCGGTCGCGCCGATCACCAGGCACAGCTCGCCCTCGTCGAGATGCAGCGTCGACGTCGCGCAGCACCGGAGCGGCCGCGTCGGCGTAGGTGACGGTCACTCGATCGAAATCGATCACTGCGAGCACCTCGACCCGCGAGGATTCCCTCGCCGGAGCGGCAGATTCACGGCGAGCCGCGCGGGCGTCGCGATTCGGTGTGGGCGGCGGCGGCGCGGCGACACCGGCCACCGCGGCGATCAGGATCGCGATCGTCGGGACGATCGGCAGGGGCGGGAAGTGCAGCGGGTAGAGCGTCGGATTGAGATCGGCGCGGCGTTGTAGCCGGTGCTGACGTAGCAGCATCACCGCAGTGGCCACGCCGCACCCGGCGACGATCCACTCGGGCGCCCGCCACGGGTCGGGACGGTATTGGGTGCGCGTGACGCGTCGCCCGCCGAGGGCCAGTCCGCGCGCAGCACAGCGCCGCGCCGGCGAGGATCGCCGGGAAGCCGAGGAAGCGCGGGGCGGTCCCGTCCAGCAGGCCGTACACGCCGGCGCAGAGGCCGAGCATTCCGACGATCATGAGGGCGCCGGTGATCCGACGGCTGCGCCGGCTGCTGCGGCCGGCCCGACCGTAGCCCCGCGAATCCATCGCCGCGCGCCAGCAGCAGCGAACGTTCCAGGGCGTCCTCGAGCACCGGGATCGCGATGCGAGCGCAGCGCGCGGAATCCCTTGTTGCGTCCGGCGCGCAGCCGGCGGGCCCGGCTGACCCGCTGCACGCTCTCGACGAGTTGGGGCGCGACGCTGATCGAGACGACGACGGCCATGCCGAGCTCGTAGAGCGCTCCGGGCAGCACCCGCAGCGCCCGCTTCGGGTTCGCCAGCGCGTTGGCGGCGCCGATGCAGCAGATCAGCGTGCCCAGCCGCAGCCCGTCGAGCCGCCGCCGACAAGGTCGCCTCGAGCGAGACCGGGCCGCCGAGTTGGATGCCCGCGTACCAGGACGGCGTCGGGATGTGCGGCAGGCGGAACAGCATGTGGTCGGTCCGGTGTGATGCCGGAGCGCGAAGATCGACCGGAACACGACGCGTAGGACGATCACGAGCAGAGCCGAGCGCCAGGTAGTACTTGAACGCGCGGGCCCACGGCGCGTCGGTGCGGCGATTCGCGACGACGAAGCCGAGCACGGCCAGGACGAGCAGCAGCAGCAGGGATTGGTCGTGCGGTTGACGGCGACCGCGAGCGCGACGGCCCAGATCCACCAGGCGATCGGATGCAGTGCGCGGGGCACTCGCCGTGCGTCCGGGCCGGGTCGGGGCCGATCGCGAAGGGTCATCGACCTGCAGTCTTCACGGTGCCTGTCGCCGCCGCAAAACCACGCCGATCGTCGCCGCGCCGAGTAGCACGGCCAGCCCGAGGCCGATCACCAGCGGTAACGCCGAACCCGTCGAGCGATGCGGATCGGAGGCTAGCTGCGTCGCGGTGACGACCGTGGGTTCGGACGCGGGCCCGGACCCGGGCACGCTCGATGCCCCCGGTGTCGGTGGCGACGTCGGAGAAGCTCGGACCCATCGTCGCTGTGGTTGTCGTCGTCGTGGTCGCGGCGCTGGTCGTCGGGTGAGCGGACGACGTCGAGGCATGCGCGCTGGTCGAACCCGTCGATCGGGGCCGTCGAGCGTTGGGTCGATGAGGTGGTGCTGCCGGCCGGTGCGGAGGTGGCGGGTGGCGCGGTGTACTGCGCGCGGACCGACGCCGGGCTGAACGTCGGGCCGCCGCTCGTACCCGCGGTGTTCGTGGCGCCGAACACCCAGGCCTCGACCTCGCCGGGCTTGGGCACCTCGGTCGCCGCGCCGCGCGGGCTGTACGACCAGGTGTTCTGACCGGCCGGGGCCAGCCAGTACGACCAGTACGCGGTGGCCGGCGGCGTCACGATGCAGGCATCCTGGGCCGCCGTCGGGTACTGCGCGCCGCCGTTGAACGCGCCGTTGCCGAGCCGGCAGATGAATCCGGCACCGTCATGCCGATCGCCGGCGGTGGTGAACCCGGCCGCCTGCAGGAGCGCGTAGCCCGTGGCTGAGTTCACGCCGCAGCCGCGCACGATCGGACCGCCCCAATGGGCGAAGTCGACGGCGACGATCGTGCCCGTCGTAGTCGTGCAGTTGCCGATCGGATCGGCGGTGGCCGTCGGGGAACCGAACGGCGTGATGATGAAGCCAGCGAGCAGAGCCAGCCCGACCGCGATGCGGCGGGACACCGCGATCACGCGTGCTGCGCCTTGCGCCGGCGCGGCAACCGCCCCAATCCCGCCAAGAGCGCGACGCAGCCCAGCACCAGCAGGGCGATGGCCCAGCCGATCCACAGCCCGACGTCGATGCCGGTGAACGCCAGCACGTCCGAGCTCGTGTCGGTGGCGCCTTCCTCGGACGTCGATGTCGACGTGGAGGTCGAGCCCGTCCCCGTTCCCGGGCCGCCCGATGGGCTGGTGGTGATGGTGATCGCGTGGCGCAGGCTCGTCAGCGTCGACCGCGTGATCGCGGGGCCGGCCTGAGCAGTCGCCAGCGCGTCAGCGGTCGGATCGGCGGCGCTGATCGCGAAACCGCCGCTCGGGCCCTGCTGGGCGGCCAGCCACGCGATCCCCGCGGTGATCGCCGCTGAGATCGTCGCGGCGGTCGGAGTACCCGCGGCCGCCAACCGGGCCCTGATCGACTGCGGCGCGATCGTTTGTGGGGCAAACGACTGCGAGGCGGCGATCAGGGCCTGCACGGCCAGCGCCGTCGAGTTGGTGTTCTCGCCGCTGGCCCCGTCGAAGCCACCGTCGGCCTGCTGCGCGGAGAGCAGGAAGCTGACCGCGGCCGAGATCGCCGGGCCCGTTCCCGACGCGGCCTCGAGCGCCTGGACGGCGTAGCCGGTCGTGTCGACGTCGGAGGTGCAGGCCGCACCCGCAGCGATCAGTTCGCTGGAGAATCCGCCGTCCGGGCACTGCAGCTGGCCGAGCCGGGTGACCGTCGCGGCCGGCGGAGTGACACCGGCCCGCGCCAACGCGAGCACGCCGAGAGCTTGAGAAACACCCGAGAAAGCCTGGTAGAACTCGCCGGCCGCGGTGCAGGCACCGTCGGCGGTGGCGGCGGAGCACAGGTTGCCGGTCAGGGTCGTGACCAGGTCGAACCCGCCGAACGCGGTCGGGTCCTGGCCGGTGATCTCGGCCAGCAGGGCCAGCTTCGCCGCCGCTCCCGAGTAGGGGCCGGGGAAGTCGGTGGCCGCGGCGTCCGGATCCGCGTAGTCGGCGACGTGCTGCTCGAGGTAGCTGACAACGGTGGCGAGCACGGTGTCCTGCGTGCCGGTGGCCGCCAGCGCGATCGCCAGATCGGCCGTGCCGCCGTAGTTCGGCGTCGTGCCACCCGGGAAGTTCAGGTGCGTGCCGTCGACCAGCTGCGTGACGAGGTACGCGGCCGCCGCCGTCGGGTTGCCAGTGGCCGGCGCCGGCGCGATGTCATCGGACAGCGTGCCGAACGACGTCCCGATCAGACCGCTCACGACCTGGGCGGACGCCCGCACGTCCGAGCCCGGGACGTCGGGCGCGATGGTGAAGCCGCCGTCGCTGTTCTGCTGACCGGCGAGAAACGTCGTCGCGCCGGCGATCTCGGTCCGATCGGTCGAGCCGGCCAGGGTCAGACCCATGATCGCCAGCGCCGTCGAGTTGGTCGACTCGTCCGAGAAGCCGAGGAATCCGCCGTCGGCCTGCTGCTGGGCGGCCAGCCAGGCGATGCCCTTCGTGACGGCCGCGACCGCGGTGGTGTCGTTCGGGAGCAGGGCCAGCGCCATGAGCGCCATGGCCGTGCTGTCGACATCGAAGTCGCCCGACGCCGGGATCAGGCTTGACCACGAACCATTCGCCTTCTGCAGGCTCTCGAGGTACGCGATCGGCGCCGCGTCGGTGTCGCCGGCCCGAAGCTGGGCGATGACGCCCAACGCCTGGTCGAACGTCGAACTGGAATAGCGGAAGTTCCCGGCCGCGACGCAGGACCCATCCGCGAGCGGCGCGCGGCAGACCGCCGCGTCGAGGGCCGCGATCAGGTCGTGCCCGCCGAACGTCCGCGGGTCGTAGCCGGTGATCTCGGCGAGCAGCGCTTCCTTGCCGAGCGGATCCGCCGGCGACGAAGTCGGTCCCGATACCGGTCCAGTCGTCGATGCCCAGGCCGTTGCCGTCCTTCTGATCGGTCGCCATGAACTCGACGATCTTCGTCAGGACGGTGTTGGCGGACTTCGTCGCCGCCAGGGCGAACGCGGCGTCGAGGGTCAGGCCGAAGTCAGCGCCGGGCGGCAGGAACCCTTCGTAGTAACCGTCGTTGGCCAGGCTGGTGCCGCCGGCGTTGCCGTTGGCATCAGTCGTCGTGGTCAGGTAGGCGACCGCCGAGCTGAGGTCGGCGGTGGTGGCCGCCGGTGCGGCCGCCACCAGCGCGTGCGAGAGCGGCGGGGCCGCGACGGTCGTCGACCGATCGGCGGACGAGCTCGGCGGCGCGCTGGGCGTCGCGCTGGGCGTTGGAGTCGCCGATGTCGATGTCGGTGTTGCCGCGACACTCGTCGTGACCGGGCCGGTGGCGGTCGGTGACGGGACGGCCTGCGCCGGCGCGGCGGCGACCAGGACGCCGACGAGTGCGAGAACCACCGCGGCGGCCACGGCCGCTCGACGGTTGGGCTGGACGGGGATCCTCACGCGACGCATCCATTCACTCGGGCGTTGCCCGTGGCAGTTCGTGTCGGAGTGCGAATCCGTCCCCGATGCACCACGTCCCCGTACCGCTTCAAGCGGCACGGGGACGAAGTCGGATCGAGGCCGATCCCGGCTCCGTCCCGCAAACCACGACGAGACAAATGGCCTGACATTTCCGGGCAGGCAATCCGACTCACTGCCCGGCGGGGCAGTTCACGGCTGCGGGTCAGCGCCGGACTCGCACCGGCTTTCCCTGCAACGGAAACAACATGTGTGCCCCCGGCTGAGCATGGGGACGTCTCGGACGTTAGCCTTCGCCGCGCGGGCGAGTCAACGCGCGACAGGTGGATCTGATCACTCCGGCGCACGTGCGTCCGACCTTCTGAAGTCATCGGGATACGGGCAGTGCCGGCAGCCTCGGGCGCAGCAGGAGCCGCGGTCGGCGAGGAACCGCGACGTCAATACGAACAGCCCGGTGTCGGGGTCGAGATAGCCCGGACGGCCGGAGGCCAGTGCGTCCGCGTGGGCGCGCTCGAAGCCGGTCTCGCAGGTCACGCGCCGGCGCGCACCTGGGCCGGCGTCTTGCTCGGCTTGGCCGAGTTGCCGAACGCCCAGGCGTCGATGCTGCCCGGCAACGGCTTGTACGTCGACGCGCCGAGCGTGCCGTACGTCCAGGTCGTCGCACCGGCATTCGCGTGGTAGTACGCCCAGTACGCGGTCGCCGGGGGCGTCCGCACGCAGGCCTGCTGGGTTGTGGACGGCCGGCTGTTGATGCGGCAGATGAACGCGAGGCCGTACTGCGCGGTCCCCGCCGGGGTGAAGCCGGCCTGCTGCAAGGCGGCCACCCCGGTCGCCGGCGTGCCCGGCGCGCAGCGCGTCTGGACGCCCTGGCCGAACGCCGTGAAGTCGACCGACACCGTGACGCCCGTGGTTCCCTTGCAGGGTCCGGCCGTGCCAGCGACGGTGGCCGAGGCCGAGGCCGCGACCCGGACCGATCCGACGGACGCGGACGCGGCCGGAGCGGACTTCGGGCTCGCGGTCGTCGTGCTCGCGCAGGTCATGTGCGGCACGGCGGTCGACGCAAGTCGCGGGAAGGTCAGCGCGAACGTCGCGCCGGCGGCGGCGGAAACCGACTGGACCGTGGCGAGCAGGTTCGCGCTGCGGTCACCGGGGTAGAAGAACGCCCCGCGGTCCGTGGCGGCATCCGAGCAGCCGAGCTGGTAGGAGACGAGCGCGGTGAGGGGTGTCGCCGAACCGTGCTTCCAGGTCGGCAGCACTCCGGTCGAGAGCAGGGCCTGGATCGTCACCGCGGTCGAGTCGGGGTCCGACGACTGGCCGGGCGCCGCGATGTAGGGGAACCCGCCGTCCGAGGACTGCACGGCGCGCAAGGACGCGATCGTCGCCGACCGGCGCGGGAACTGCAGGTAGGCCGCGAGACCCTGGACGGCCTGGGCCGAGCTGTTGGTGTCGGGACCGGCGAACGTGTCCGGGTCGGCGGTGGCGCACGGTGTGGTCAGGTCCGAGCGGTAGGACTCCCAGAGTCCGTTGCTGCACTGCTGGTTGCGCAACCATCGCTCGGCGGCGCTGACCGACTTGTTGAGCGGTGAGACGCGCGCGGCCGCGAGGGCACTGAGCGCGAGGCCCTGCCGGAACGCTCCGTCGTACGTCGGGTCAGCTGTTCCGACGAGTCCCTTGTCGGCGCCCGAGGTCCGGACGGTGGCGAGCAGACGGGCGACCAGGTTGTTCGGCCGGCTTGGTGCCGCCGAAGTGGTACGGGTCCTGACCGGCCGACACGGCCGCGACGATGTAGTACCCGAGCAAGCCGGGGTCGTCGGTGCCGTCGTCCGAGCTCAGCGCGTCGCCGAGCTGGGTCTTGAGGTAGGCAATGGCCTGGTCGGACTGGGTCTTTCCGACGCCCGCGGCGCGCAGGCCGATCACCGCGTAGGCGGTGTCGCTCGGGTCGTCGAAGCCGAACGACTGCAGGTGGCCGCCGCCGGCGGTGATCTGGTCGGCCAGCCAGCCGGCGCCGTACCGCGCGGCGAGCAAGGACGAGACGACCGGCGACGAGATGGTGGTCGCGCTCGCGGCCGGGGCGGCGGCGAGGGTGCCGGCCGCGACGGTCGCGGCGACAACCGGGCCGACCGCGAGCCGACGCAGCGCGGAACGCGCGAGGGAGGTGATGGTCACTGACATTCGAGGATCCTTCGAACGGGTCGACGGGTCAGACCCTCAGCGCCCCGGTCGGCAGGGCGATTCCCCCGTCCGAGATCACTCAGGCTCCTGATCGCTGTCCACGGCGAACTGGCGGAGCCCGTCTCGGATCAGGCACTCCGACTCACCCGGCGGACCAGGTCTACGGCTGCGGGACAGCGTCGGGCTTCGACCGACTTCCCCTGCTCTGAGACGTGCGGCGCGAACCTAGCACGCACCGCGTAAAACTGGCTCTACGCTGCGGAACAGATCACTGCACCCCGCGCCGATCCAAAGCCGACCCGTCCCAGGAGCTCCCGTGCCCGCACCAGCCGACCACGAGTACGTCGTCCTGCTCGACCGAATCATCGCCGCGGCGGAAGCGGGTGATCCTGCCGACCTGCTGAACATCTACGCCGAGGACGCCGTCATCTGGCACAACACCGACAACCGAGAGAAGCCGCTGTCGTCGAACATGAAGGCTTTGGCCGGTATGGACAAGTGGGTCACGAACCGCAAGTACACCGATCGCCGCATGCAGATCTTCGACGGCGGGATCGTGCAGCAGCACATCCTGCGGGGCACCCAGCGCAGCACCGGCGAGGCGGTCTCGCTCAATGCCGTCGTGGTCGTGCAGGTTCGCGACGGCAAGATCGTGCGGCTCGACGAGTACCTCGACTCGGCCGAGGGCGCCCGGTTCCGGTCCTGACCCGCGGGACCCGCGGTCAGATTTCGGACGGGCTGTACTCGGCGCGGGCCGGATCGAGACAGCGCAACGCCTCGGCAACGGCCGGTGCCAGCGCGTGGCGGCCGCCACCCGGTGAGTACACCGGGCTGCTCGCCGCCGACAGCAATCCGTAGGCCATCGCGACGCCTCGCGCGGCCACCGGGCGCCGGGCCAGCAGCTCGCCGACGAGTTCCGCGATCTCGCCACTCGCGCCGAGAACCTCGGCCTGCGAAATCGCGACGCCGCGTCGGCGGCCGCCACTCGTCCGGTCGCGCCGGGCTCGATCGACGTCCTTGAGCCAGAACCGGGCCAGCTGCGCACGCTGCGTCGGCGAGACGAGCTGGGCGGCCCGGACGGCGCGCAGTCGCGACGACTCGGGCGGCCGGCCCTGAGCCAGTTCCTCGTCGAGGGTGAAGGAGCGGGCGCGCGCGAGGGCGTCGTCCCACCAGTGCCGGCGCGCCGCGACGAGCGAGCCGCCGGTCTCGCGGTACACGACGAGGCGCTGCGCGGCCGTTCCGGATACGCGAGGTGCGGATGCTGCGCGACGGTGGTCGTTGTTCTTGCTCATGCATCCATCATGCGCCGTTCGGGGCCGGATCGCCGTGGCATGATTGTCATCATGCGCGCTAAAACGGCCAATGTCGCTGCGGCCCCCCGCAGCGTGGCCTGCGTCGTGTACGACGGCGTCTCCTTGCTGGAGTTCGCGGTGGCTTGCGAGGTGTTCGGCTACGCCGATCCGTCCGAGCTGGGTGCGGATTGGTATCGCTACGTCGTGTGCGGCGATTCCACCACGGTCCGGTTCGACAACGGGTTGCAGCTGGAGGTCCAGCACGGTCTGAGTCGCCTGCGCCACGCGGACACGATCGTGCTACCGCCGTGCGATCGGCCCGAGCAGGTGTCGGCGGCCACGGTGACCGCGATCAGGGCGGCGCATGCGCGGGGCGCGCGGATCATCTCGCTGTGCACGGGGGCATTCGTGCTCGCCGCGACGGGTCTGCTCGACGGGCGGCGGGCCACGACCCACTGGGCGGAGTGCGATGACCTGCGGACGCGGTATCCCGCGATCACCGTCGATCCGGCCGTGCTGTACGTCGACGACGGCGACATCCTGACGTCGGCGGGAAGCGCGGCCGGAATCGACCTGTGCCTGCACGTCGTCCGTACCGACTACGGCGCCGAGGTGGCCTCCCGGCTGGCCCGTCAGCTCGTCGTCCCGCCGCACCGTGACGGCGGCCAGGCTCAGTACGTCGAGACGCCGATGCCCGACCTCGATCCGGCCGACCCGTTCGCATCGACGTTGTCGTGGCTGCAGGAACACCTGGCCGACGATGTAAGCGTCGAGGACCTCGCCGACCGCTCGGCGATGAGCCGTCGGACGTTCGCGCGCCACTTCGCGGCCACGACCGGCACGACGCCCTACCAGTGGCTGCTGCGGCAGCGGCTCGTCCTGGCCCAGCGGCTGCTCGAGACGTCCGAGCTGGCCGTCGAGCAGGTCGCCGAGCGGAGCGGGTTCGTGAATTCCGGCAACCTGCGCAAGCACTTCCAGCGCCACCTGCGCACCAGCCCGCAGAGCTATCGCGCCGCCTTCAACGATCGTCAATCGGCCCGGTCGGCCTGATGCCCACACCCCGCACGGTGGGCGTCGTCGGCGGCGGCATCGTCGGGCTCGCCGTCGGACGGCGGCTCGCCCAGCTCGGCGCCGAGGTGCACGTCTTCGAGAAGGAAGACGCGGTGGCCCGACACCAGTCGGGGCACAATTCCGGCGTCGTCCACTCGGGGATCTATTACTTGCCCGGCTCGCTGAAGGCGACGCTCTGCCGGCGAGGTGTCGGGTTGTTGCGCGAGTTCTGCGCCGAGCACGCCCTGCCCTTCCGCGAGATCGGCAAGGTGGTCGTCGCTCGCGACGATGTCGAGGTCGAGCGGCTGCGCATGATCGTGTCGCGCGCGGCCGCGAACGGGGTGCCGCGGGTCGCGTGGCTTGACTCAGCTGAACTGCGTGAGATCGAGCCGAACGTGGTCGGACGGGCCGCGCTGCATTCACCGACGACCGCCATCGTCGACTATCCCGCGGTCGCCCGCGCGCTCGCCGCTGAGATCGAATCACTCGGTGGCCACGTGCATCTCGCGTCGCCGGTGACCGCTCTCGCGCCCGACCTGCGGGGCGTGCGAATCACGGCGGGTGCGCAGCCCCACGTCGTCGATCACGCGATCGTGTGCGCCGGACTGCACGCCGATGTCGCCAGTCGGTTGGCCGGTGACGACACCGCGCCGGCGATCGTGCCGTTCCGGGGCGAGTACTACCGGCTCGTCCCGTCCCGCGCCGACCTCGTACGCGGGCTGGTGTATCCGGTACCCGATCCGGCCTATCCGTTCCTGGGCGTGCATTTGACCCCGCGCATCGACGGGTCGGTCGACATCGGGCCGAACGCCGTCCTCGCCCTGGCTCGCGAAGGGTACCGCCGGCGCGATGTCGATGTCCGTGATGTGTTGGCGATTCTGCGCTGGCCGGGCGCCCGCCGGCTGTTCCGCGCGCACTGGCGGGCCGGACTGCACGAGTTGCACGGGTCGTTGTCGAAGCGGGCGTTCGTCGCCGCGGCGCGCTCGTACGTGCCGCAGCTGCGCGTCGGCGACGTCGTCCGCGCGCCGGCCGGAGTGCGGGCCCAGGCCGTCGACCGCGACGGCACGCTCATCGACGACTTCCGCATCAGCCGGCTCGGTGCGGTGACGGCCGTCCGCAACGCGCCGTCACCGGCGGCCACGTCGTCGCTCGCGATCGCCGAGCACATCGTCGACCTCGTCGTCGCCTGAGCCGGTCGTCAGCTCGTTGGTACTGACCCACCGAGCGCCCACTGGGCCCACGGCACATTCCAGTCGCCGATCCCGTCCCATACGGGCATCGTCGGACCCATGGTCCCGGCGTAGTTGACGATGTCGCCGATCTGGCTGAAGTCGTAGAACCACTCGGCATCGTCGCGAGCAAGAGCGACGCCCCCACCCGGCGGCTTCACCTCCGCGATCGGCCTGGTCGTGGCCGAGGCCTGGATGAACTCACCGGAGTTGGTGACCCGCACCGACCACGGAAGGAGCAGGTCGTACCCGGGTCCCACCATGTGAACGGTGGCGCTCTTACTGATCACCACCTTCGTCCCGACGTCGGGAGGCGTCGCGGCCCCGCTGATGGCCACCGGCATCGTCCGCACCGGCTGGCCGTCCGACGCCACCGTCATGATCGACGTCGTCCCGTCGACGGTCGAGACGTGCGCGGCGCCGATCGACATCGTCAGCGTCACGGCGTCGTCGAACTGCAGGCCCGCACCGGCGCTGAGACCCTGGATCGGGAGGCTCAGGTGGACGGTCGAATGCGCCGGCCAATAGTTCGGCAACCGGTAGTGGGCCTCCATCGGGTAGCCGGCCTGCTGCGCCGACGCTTCGAAATACCACGCGCCGTTCGCCGGCTGCCCGTTGATCGTGACGATCGCGGCGCGGGCGAACGCGGACCCATTGGTGATCGTCGCCGAGAAGTAGACGACGATCGGCATGCCGATTCCGTAGGTCGCGCCGTCGGCTTCGAGGGTGCGCACGTGGACGGGCGTCCCGGTGATCGGTTGCGTTGCGGCGGTGCTGGGCCCGGAGGTGGGATCGGGGGGAGTCGAGATCGACGGGCTCGCCGGCGCCGAGCGGGTCGCTGCCGCGCCGCTCACGCCGGATCGATGATTGCTCGATGTTCGCAGGTGAATCACCGTCATCGTCGCGACGGCGACGAGCAGGACGGCGGCGACCGCCAGCCACGGGGCCAATCGACCGGCCCGACTCGTGCTCGGCCCGACAGTTCGCCCGACCGCTGAGGATCGGGGATCGATGAGGTCCGGGAGTTCGGTGATCTGGTTCGCGTGCGCGTCCAGTGCTGCGCGGATGCGCCCTTCGACCTCGTGCTCGTTCATAGTCCGCCTTCCAACATCGCGGCGATGGCGTCGCGTCCTCGGGACGCACTCGATTTGACGGCGCCGATCGAGACGCCCAGTGTCGCGGCGACCTGGGACTCGGTCAGATCACTCCAATAGCGCAGGACGATGACCTCGCGTTGGCGCTCGGGTAGGCGGCGCAGCGCGGTGAGGACGGCCCGGTGCTCGTCGGCCAGTAACACCCGGCTGTCGGCCGGCTCGGCTGTCACGGCGTCGTCGGGACGCAGCCCGTGACGTCGAACGGTCCGGCGCCGGCGCAGGACCGAGCGCGATCCGTTCACGACCGACGTGCGCAGATAACCGAGGGCGGCCGTCTCGTCGGCGAGGTCACCCCACCGCCGGTACAGCGCGGCGAAGGATTCCTGCGTGACGTCTTCCGCGGTCTCGCGATCGTCGACGAGCAGCATGGCCAGACGAATCATCGACAACCCGTGGGTGCGGTAGAGCCGCTCGACGAGTTGGTCAGCTGCCATCGTCACGCTCAATGTCTGGACCTGTTCCTCTGCCCGCCGGACCCGGCCGCGTCGGCCTTATTGAGTTAGACGCCCGGGCCGCCCGAAGGTTGCGAGCGGAATCGAATGCCTCAGCGCAGGCGACGGGCGCGCAGCACGATGTCGTCGGCGTGGTGGGCCCCGGCGCCGCCGTCGGGTGCCACGCGCGGCCGTTGCTCATCGACCTCGACCGTCCAGTCGCCGTCGAGCTCGGCCGCGATCATCGTCGGCCAGACGTAGTCGGCCGGGTCGAACTTCGCGTCGTGGGGCGGATGGGTGTCCATGCCCGCGTGGTGGACGACCAGCAGCACGCCGCCCGGAGCGACGGCACCGAGCAGCGCCCGTTCGGCGGCCGCGTCCGGAGTACGCAGCAACGCCGGGTACTGCGCGGATACGAGGTCGAACGATCCGGGCACGAGCCGCGCATCGGTCAGCCCGGCGTGCACCCAGTGGACGGTGACGCCCGCGTCGTGCGCATGCGTGGCGGCCCGGGCGAGGGCGACGCCCGACACCTCGAGGGCGGTCACGTCCCAGCCGTTGCGAGCCAGCCAGACGGCGTCGGCTCCTTCGCCGCACCCCACGTCGAGCACTCGTCCGGGCGTCAGGTCGGCGACCTCCGCGACCAGTGCCCCGTTCGGCTGACCGCTCCACAGCTGCTCGCGTTCGGAGTAGCGCTCGTCCCACTGGGCGCGGACGGAGGGGTCGCCGAGGTAGCCGTCCGGGTCGGACGGGGTGGTCAGGAACGCCGTGATCATCGCGACGACGAACGCGTGGTCGTCGGCCTGCGGCAGGCCCGACACGGTGATCGCGCCGACGACGCCGACGTCCTTGACGCGGATCGGGAAGGCACCGCCGTGAGCCGCGAAGAGCCGGGGCTCGACGCCCATGTCCTCGTCCAGCGCGCTCTGCTTCGCCGCGAGCCGTCGTCCGACCAGATAGGACGATGCGGCGAAGCGGTCGACGACGTTGACCTTGCGTTCGATCCACGAGTCGTTCTCGGCGGTCGTCCCGGGCAGCGCCGCGTGGAAGAGCTGGTGACCGTTGCGACGGATGTCGATGGTCACGGGCAGGCTGCGTTCTGCGGCGGCCGCCACCATCGCACTGCCGAGCCGCCAGGCGTCCGAGTTGTCGAACCGGGTGAAGACCAGCGCTTCTTCCTGGGCTTCGAGGGCCGAGATCAGTTCCTCCTGGTCGGTGCTCACGACCCGATGATACGGACGAGCGATCGGCGGTCGTGTGCCGTTCGGGCCGGACTGATATACCTCGACGCCATGCCGCTACCGCTGACCCTCACCGCCGCGTTCGAGCGATGGGAAGCCGTACCCGGTCGGATCGCCTTCCACGACGAACGGGGCGATCTCGGCTTCGACGAGTTGCTGCGACGAGCCCGCGACGTGGCCGATCGCCTGCTCGGTATCGAGCGTTGGGCCGGCCGTCCGGTGGCCTATCTCGGCCGGCAACGCAACGAGTTCTACGTCCTGCTGCTGGCCGCGGCCTACGCCGGCGTCCCGATGACCGGGCTGAACTGGCGGCTGGCCGAGGCAGAGCTGCACGATGTGCTGGCGGCCGCGCGGCCGGGGCTACTCGTCGTCGAACCGGACTTCCTCGAGTTGGCGCGCGCGGCTGCCCGTAACGCCGTCCCGCTCGCCCCGACGATCGTCGCGGCGGCCGGCGTCGGCGCGCTCGAAGGCGACCTGCCGCCGGCGGATCGCCCGGTCGTGCGGCCCACGATCGAACCGGACGACGGCCTGCTGCTGGTCTACACGTCCGGCACCACCGGCCGGCCCAAGGGCGTCCTGCTCAGCCATCGCAACGTGATGCTCTCCGCCGACGCGTTCGCCGAGGTCGCCCAGGTCGACGAGGCGAGCCGGATCCTCGTGCAGGCACCGACATTCCACGTGTCAGGCAACGTCTTCGGTATCCAGGCGCCGTTGCAAGGCGGGGTTGCCTACCTCGTCCCGACGTCGTCGGCTCACGAACTCGTCGAGCTGATCCGGACGAATCAGCTGACCCATATCAACCTGGTGCCGACGTTGTTGCGCGCGGTGCTCGCCGAGGAACGATCCGCTCCGGGCTCGCTGGCCAGCGTGCGCTGCATCGTCTACGGCGCGGCGCCCATCGACGGCACCCTGCTGCGCGAGGCCACCGCGCTGCTCGACTGCGGGTTCGCGCAGTCGTTCGGCCTGTCCGAAGCGGTCGGGGTAGTGACGATGCTGGCTCCGCGCGATCACGACGTCACGCGGCCGGAGCTGCTCGACAGCCTCGGCACCGCGTTGCGCGGAACGGATCTGCGGGTCGTCGACCCGAGCACGGGCGCGGACGTCGCCCCCGGCGACGTCGGCGAGCTCTGGGCCAAGGGGCCACGGATCATGCTCGGCTACTACGAGGATCCCGACGCGACCGCCGCCGCGATCACTGCGGAGGGCTGGCTGCGCACCGGTGATCTCGTGTCGATGCGCGACGGTTACGTCTACCTGCGCGGCCGGCTCAAGGACATGATCATCTCGGGCGGCGAGAACGTGTATGCCGTGGAGGTCGAGAACGCCCTGCTCTCGCATCCGTCCGTCGTCGAGGCCGCGGTGATCGGCCGTCCGCACGAGAAATGGGGCGAGGTGCCGACCGCATTCGTTGTGGTGACAACGGGCGTCACCGGCGACGAGCTGCGCGAGCACTGCCGGGCCAGCCTCGCCGGCTACAAGGTGCCGGCCGAGGTCCGTGTCCTACCGGAGCTGCCGCACAACGCGGTCGGCAAGGTCGTCAAAGATGCGTTGCGAGCAGGCGATTGGTGATGTCGAGCCACTGCCAGGTGAGCCCGACCCCGAGCCGCGTCAGCGCGGCATCCTGCGGGACACCCCCCGACAGATCGCGCAGCAACGGATGCCAGCAGAAGCAGGACGCCGCGGCGACGAGCGTGCAGTAGTCGATGCGCTCGAGATCGATGGCGATGCCACTCTCGCGCTCGTAGATCTCAAAGGCCTCGTCGCGCGGGATCAGGTGATCGAGCCCGCGCGTCAACGCCGCCGCCCAGTCCATCATCGGATCTCCGAGTCGCGACATCTCGAAGTCGGTGAGCGCGGTGACGCGGTCGTCCTCGTAGATGAACTGACCGATCCCGACGTCGCCCCACAACAGGCTGATCCGATCGGAACTCGGCGGGTTCTGTCGCAGCCGGCCGAACACCTCGTGCACCATCGGCCGCGGCTCGACGGCGTGCTCGCGGTAGAAGCCCTCCCAATGGTCGAGCTCATGCGTCGCGCAGGCGGCCGGGCTGTCCGGGACGCTCATGAACTCGCCGAAGCCCAGCTCGGCCCAGTCGAGGGTGTGGACGCGCGCGAGCAGCGTGACCACCTGCCGCCCGAGCTCGAGCCGGCGCTGCTCGGAACCCGGCGTGAAGAGGGGCTTGGACTGGGCCGACCCCGGCACCACCTCGCGCAGGTAGAACGGGGCGAACCCCATGATCTGCGGATCGTCCTCGTACCAAAGGGGTCGGGCGACCGGGATCTCGGTGCCGTGCAGCCGGCGCAGGACCTCGAACTCCCACCAGAGCGGCACCGTGAATACCGTCAGCCCGGCGTGGTCCGATCGGAAGTTCAAGGTGGTGATCTCGGGCGAGCCGTCGTCGCTCGTCCACGCCACGTCGACGAAGTGGGTGCGCCTCGACATGCCGCCGACGATCCGGCGGACCCGCTCGACCCGTAGCCCCGACCGCTGCGGCCAGCGCTCAGCGAGGTACTTCTCGATGCGCAAAGGGTCGACGACGTGCCGGGCGCCCGAGCTCGCTCGCGGGGCCTCGCTCACTTGCTCACCCTTTGCGGGTCGCCGAAAGCCATGAACACCGGCGACATCAGCTCTACGTCGCGAGCCAGCTGCCGTTGCAGGTGTTCTCGCACGAGCGCGTGGGCCGCGTTCGCGGCGGCGGGCGACCCCGGCTGTTCACCGCGCTCGATCGCATAGAGCGTGTCGACGAGTTCCGCGAGCCTGGCCCGGCCGGCGTCGTTGGTGGCCGACACCCGTTCGTAGAGACCCTCGGCCAGCTCGGGAGCGATCACCGGCTCGACGGTGGCCGGGGCAAGCAGGTCGTCGAAGCCGGACGGCTCGTCGCCGGCCGACTGGCGCAGCCGCTCGAACAACTCGGCCATTTCCGCGGTGTCCCGCGCGAGATGTCCGAGGTCATTCGCGATCCGTACCTGCACGTCGACGAGCAGCTTGTCCAGGCACTTCGCGACGTACAGCGCCCAATCGTCGGAGATCGCCGGGATCAGGACGTCCCGCAGTGAGTGCAGAGCCGAGTCGAGCAGTTCGTTCGGGTACGGGCGCATCGGTCGTCCAGCCTCGTGTGTGAAAGAAGCGCCAAACTACAGTTAACAGTGTTGTTCGTACCGCACGGACCCGATCGAGGTCAACGGATCGGCGCGGTTCGAGGCCAGGCCGCGAACGGACGGAGCGGTCAACGAGCCGATCGCGCCGCCGCCGTCAATTACCGTGCGACGCGTCGGCGATCGCGCTCGTGACGGCGTCGATGTAGCGGACGGGACCCCGATGATCGTGAACTCGACCGCCATCGGCCCAGGATGCCGGCCGAGAGCCAACCTTCGAGCCGGCCGTCTGTTCGTTCATGCGTGGTCCGCTCATGCGACGGTTACGGCGGGGGCCACGTGCGTTGCGACTGACCGGATCGGATCGCCGAGATCATTCAGGTAGCGCAAGGCGGCCCGGTAGGACCCGATCAGCGACGTCTCGGTGTAGCTGATCCCGAGCCGCTCGCAGATATTCGCGGACGAGCGGCTGGGCGCGTCGCAGCGCCGAGCGGGGCATGTTGGGGAACAGGTGGTGCTCGATCTGGTAGTTCAGGCCGCCGAGTATCCAGTCGGTCAGTGGGCCGCCACGAACGTTTCGGGACGTCAGGACCTGCCTGCGCAGGTAGTCCACCTCGGCGTCGGGAGCCAGGATCGGCATGCCCTTGTGATTGGGCGCGAACGAGCACCCCATGTACACGCCGAACGCGGCCTGATGGACCAGCACGAACACGAGCACTTTCAGTGGCGACATCAGCAGCAGCAGGCCGGTGAGGTACATCGTCGCGTGGGCCAGGAGCAACAGTCCCTCGGCCCGCCGCGAACCGCCGCGGGCACTTCGCTCGGCGTGGGACGCGAGAGCCCGCACGCTGGCCACGTGCAGGTTCCACCCCTCCAGGGTCAGGAGGGGAAAGAACAGCCAGGCCTGCCGGCGGGCGATTACTCGACCGAGACCGCCGGTTCGTCCGGCGATCTGCTCGGTGGTGAATGCGAGGACACCTTCGCCGATGTCAGGGTCATGCCCTTCCTTGTTGGGATTGGCGTGGTGTCGGTTGTGCTTGCCTACCCACCATCCGTAGCTCAGACCGACGAGCAGATTGCCGGTCAGGCGACCCAATCGGTCGTTCGCGCACCGCGTGGCGAATACCTGCTGGTGACCGCCGTCGTGACCGAGGAACGCGACCTGGGTCGATGCGACGCCGAGCGCGACCGCGACGAGCAGCTGCCACCACGAATCGCCCACGCGGGCGATCGTGACGCAGGTAGCCGCGAACAAGACCATGGTGACGAGGATGAGGCGCGCATACGCAAGCCGCCGCCGTCGAAGCAGGCCTCGTTCCTGGACTTGGCGACTGAGCTGAGCGTAGTCGCTGCCGCGCGAACGTTGAGGGAAGGTAACGGTCATGGTGGTGGTCCCGAACAGGGCGATCACCGTTGTCGTCCGGCTGAAGCGAATGGCTTGCAGAGCGGGTCGAGAGGAGCGGCTCTGGTCCGGACTGGCTGGGAAACCAACGCCATCGACGATACCGGCTGCGCCGCGCCGCCGCTCGTGTCCATTCCCAGCGGCCAGCGAGCGCGGGCCGTCGCCGTCACTACCCGGACATGTTTGACTGGTCTCGTGAGCGGCGTTTCGCTGAAGGACATCCCGTGACCGCGGACGAGGACGCGCCCGGCGCCCCCCCGGCGACGGGGCAGCGGGAGCCGTCCGAGCTGGAGGCCCGCGAGGCCGACCTGCGCACTGGTCTGGACGAGCTCGCGAACGTCGTCGCGGACGCCGTGAGCCTCGAGCGGCTGCTCGAGCACGTCGCCGCTTCCGCGGTGCACGCCATCCCTGATGCGGACGGCGTGGGGATCAGCCTGTTGCGTCTCGATCAGCCCGACGACCGGATCCAGACGCTGGCAACGAGCCACCCGTTCGTGGCGAAAGTCGACGCAATTCAGTACCAGCTGGTCGACGAAGGTCCGTGCATCACCGCGGCGGCCGGGGGTATGCCGGTGCGTACCGGCAACGTCTCCGCCGACCCTCGGTGGCCGCGCTTCGGTCCGCGGGTCGGCCGGCTCGGTGTACACAGCGTGCTGGCTCTGCCCATGCTGTATGCCCAACGGTTCGGTTGTCGGCGCGGTCAACTGCTATTCCCATTCTCGCGAGCGGTTCGATGACCATGCCGTCGCCGTCGGGTTGTTGTTCGCCGCCCCCGCGGCACTGGCTGTCCACAATGCCCAGGTCTTGGCGCACGCCCTGACGCGGGCGGAGCAGCTGCAGGCCGCGCTCGGAAGCCGAGCGGTGATCGATCAAGCGATCGGCATTCTCCGCAGCCGGTCCGGTGCGACGGCCGACGAAGCGTTCGGTCGGCTCCGCGAAATGAGTCAGGGCGAGAACGTGAAGCTGACCTTGGTGGCCGAGCGGATCGTCGACGAAGCCGTGCGACGCGCGCGCGCCCGCAACCTGCGTTTATAGCGTGCCGCCGTCGTCACGACAGTGAGTGAGCGTCGACGATGGCGCTGACCAGCTCCGTTCTCACGCGAACATCGGCGTCGACCAGCAGGGCGGCCACATTGCTCAAAGGCTGACCGGAATCGCGTGCGTATCGGCGCAGGTACCCGAACGCCTCTTGCATGTCGATTCGAAGTGCGCCGGCGAGAATTCCCTTGGCCATTTCCAGCACGCCGCGCTTCGCGACGGCGGCCTGCAGATCAAGCAGCAGGGCCGCGCCGTGAAGCTCGCGATGTTGCTGGGCGATCGCGATCGACGCGACGTGTGCGAACGCCTGCGCCACCTCCAAGTCGCGTGGGTTGAGGAGGCCGGCTTCAGCTCCGAACAAGCCGAGCGCTCCGAGCCGGCTGCCGCGCAACCGCATCGGGATCGCGTGGACCGACAAGAAGTTCTCGGCGGCCGCGACCGCCACGAACCGCGGCCAGCGTTGCGCCTCATCCCGAAGGTCGCGGACGGAAACGAGCCGGCCGGACGTGTAACAGTCCAGACACGGCCCCTCTTCGCGTTGAAGTTGGAAGACTTCCAACCGTCGCGCCTCCTCGGAGGTAGCGGCCAGTAGATGCAAACGCCCGCTGCCGTCGGCCAGCAGTAGCCCCGCCGCCGCAACGTCCAGTAAGTGCGCGCACTCCTCGGTCAGCTCGATCGTGAGGTCGAGCAGGTCGAAATCGTCCACGAGCCGGGCGGCGAACCCAACGAAGGCGGCCACCACATCGGCTTCTCGGTTCTCGGAACTCATGTCGCGTCTCCTTCGCCTTCCCGCGCCCGTTGGTCGTCGGCCAGACTCGAGCCCGTCCTCGATGATCGCGAAAGCAACCTCGCTGGCGGTCAGATCATTGGCGAAGGCGTAGGCGCGCAACCGAATCAACGCTTCGGCCGGCGAGATGTTCAGCTGACCGATCAGCATGCCGGCGGCCTGGTAGACCTCGACCCGGGTGAGCTCGGTCAGTTGCTGCCAATCGCGGCTTGTATCGTCGCCGATGGCGGCGTCCAGATCGATGCCCATCAAGTCCAGCAGCGGCAACGTCGCGAGTTCGGCGGCGATGAGGCCGCCGGCCAGCGCGCCCGGGTGCAGCTCCCCGGGGCGGCGACGGTAAAGGTCGAGTGCGCCGATGGCTGATGTCGCAGCCGAAACGGGCAGTGCGAACACGGCCCGGACGCCCCGCTGCAGCGCGGCGCCCGCGAAGGCTGGCCACGGTGTGCGGTCGAAGTCGTTCAGGTCGGCGATCAGGACCGGTGCAGTTTGAGCGACGGCCTGTAGGCACGGGCCCTCGCCGAGCGTGAACTGCAGTTCATCGAGTTCGCGACTGAGTTCGCCACTAGCCCCGAGAGAACGGCTGATGAGGCCGCCATGAATGATCGACAACGCCGCGCCGTCAACCCCGAGCAGTTCCACGCAGGCACCGCAGAGTCGATCCGCGGCCGCACGGCCACCGCCTGGACCGTTCACCGCCGCAGTCAGACCGATCCGAATCGGGTCGTCATCCATGCCTGGCCTCGATGTGTTCTGGCGAGTCGCCCTCACCGAGGCAGTCGCCAGGCCTCGCCGACGTCGGTTTTAATCTAGCGCTCGGGCGCCGTTCTCGATCGCGACGGCCACCTTGCGCATGGCTGCGGAGATGGTCCTCGCGACGTCGGCAAGCGGCAGTCCCAGAGCATCGGCGATAGCTTGGTGGCGGAGGCGCTGCGCGTACCGCAGCTCCAAACACCTCAGCTCGTCCTCGCTCAGACCGTCGAGGACGTGGGGGAGTCGCCCCCGCAGATCTTCGCCGCGGAGGGCACTTTTCACGGCCACACCACGTCCTCGTCGAACGTCGTGTAACGGTGCGAATCGGCATGACCGATGCTCAACTTGCACCGGACGCGTCGGTCCAAGAACCGCGAGTATTGGCACTCGCCGCATCGTTCGGAACCGAACGCGCGGCAACAATGCGCGCAACTGACGGACGCGATGCGGTAATTGGCCGGCGATCGCGGTGCGGTCCGACCCCGATGCGGGCCGAACCGCGATCGCCAGTTGCGGGAGGTGCCAGATTGCGGCCATGACGAGAGCGGCCGCGCCGGCGAGCCCACCTACGTTCAGTCCCTTGGTGGGCACATCACGGTGGGGCGCGGTGGAAACTGCGCTCAGTGTGCGCAGAGCACGAGGTGTTGGACTGACAGGCATCCGCTCATCGCTCTCAGCGGCGTTACCCGTATTGGTCCGGCTGCGAGCGGCGTGCTCTCGGAACCCATTGGCTCCATCCCGGACTGGCTGTCGAGGTCAACCACCCGAATCATACCGTCCGACGGCGAGGTTCAAACGTCCTTCGGGACGGCTCGACCGACAACGGTGTACAGGAATTGATCACGAATCGAGAAGCGAGAGGGCGCGGCCCGCAACTAGCGTGATGGACAACCCGATTGGTCGTATGGCCTCATCGAAGGAGACCCACGATGAATGCATCCATTCGTAGCCTGGTCATCCCCGTGTCGGATCTGGAAGCGGCGAAGGCTGTCTACTCCGCGCTGCTCGGTACTCCTCACACCGATCAGCCGTACTACGTGGGCTACAACGTCGATGGTTTCGAGGTCGCCTTGAACCCGGGCGACACGTCCGACGGGCCGGTGAGTTTCGCTGACGTCGAGGACTTGGACGCGACGCGAGAGCTCCTGCTCGCCGCCGGAGCCACCGAGCGCAGCGCTCCCCGTCAGGTGGCTCCCGAAGCTCGCGTATGCGTCCTTGCCGATGCCGACGGCAACCCGATCGGCCTACGCGGCCGGTAGCGGGTGAGCCGGTCGGATTCGAGGATCGACGGTATTGGGTGAACCAGGTTGGGTGAACTTCCCAATGAGTTGGGACACCTGTCCGCAGACGGTGGGACACCGCGAGAATGAGATTGGGTGGGCCGGCAGACGCCGGTGCGTCCGGCTCTTGCCGGCAGTCTCCTGGAGGTTGGCATGTCCCGCTCTCGGAACTACACGATCGCAGCCGTTCTCGCCGGCCTGCTGTCGCTGGCGAACACAATCGTCGCCCTCGCGCTGCTCCCGCGGGGTGCCGACAAGATCAATCACAGCAGTAATCAGCCTCCGTATGTGGTGATCCTGATCGAGGTCGTGATCGGTCTCATCGGCATCGTCGCCGCCTACGGCGTGTTCCGGACGCAACGCTGGGGCGTGATCGTGACGCTGGTACTGATGGTCGTCAACGTCCTGATCTCGCTTCCGGGGATCCCGTTCGGCCCGACGACGCTGGACAAGGTGAGTTCCGCGGCCGCCCTGCTGGTCTCTGGCGCGGTCATCTTCTTCCTGCTGCGCCGCGACACCCGCGTCAAGACGAAGGCGGAACTGACCGCGTGACTTCCGCAAGGAAGGGTCGCACGGATGGACGCGGGACCAGCGCGGGGCACGGGAGTATCACCCTGCGCTGGCTCGCCAGAGCACTCGTCGGCCTGGTCCTGTTGGCGTGGGCCGCGACGCTCTACGTGCTCGTCCTGGTCGCGGACGGCCTGAGCACGACGAACTCGCACGTCGACTGGTGGGCGCATGCAATCGGGCTCGCGCTGATAGCGCTCACCGTTGTGCCGGTGTACCGCTGGTTGCGACTCACCGTCGACGACATCGTCTACGGTCATCTGGACGACGCCTACGACGTGATCACCGAGCTCAACCGGCAGATCGACGTCACGACACCGAGCGGGCCGAACAGTCGCGATCCCGTCGTTGGCGCAGATGATTGCCCGCTCGCTGAACGTCCCCTACGTGGCGATCGTCGACGGCGAGGTCGAGACGAGTGTCGTCGGCCAGCGCCCGTCCGATCGCGATCTGGCTGATGTGCCGTTGACGTATCAGGGCGTCGAGATCGGACACCTGTTCGTTGCCCCGCGTCACGCCGCGACCACGTTGTCCAACCGGGATCTCAAGCTGCTGTCGGATCTTGCGCAACAGCTCGGCGTGGCGCTCTATGCGATTCGGGCGTCCGAGCAGGTGCAGGCGTCGCGTGCGGCACTCGTGACGGCTCGTGAGGAGGAGCGGCGCCGTATCCGCCGCGATCTACACGATGGGCTCGGTCCCGCGTTGGCTTCTATGAAACTGCAGCTCGCCGCGGTCACCCGCCTCATGCCGGTCGACCCTGAACGGGCGGCCGACCTGCTCAGCGAACTTCGAGGCGACATCGACGAGACAACGGCCGACATCCGCCGGCTCGTGTACGGGCTGAGGCCGCCGCTCGTAGACGAACTCGGCCTGGTGGCGGCTCTGCGCAACCACCCATCGGCGAACGCCGGGCTGCACGTCACGGTCGAACCCGACCACCTGCCGGATCTCCCGGCCGCAGTCGAGGTCGCGCTCTACCGAATCGCCTCCGAGGCGATCCACAACGCCGTCCGGCATTCCGGTGGACGGCGCTGCCAGGTGAGCATCCAGGTCGAGGCCGACGAGGTCCGCATGCGCGTCACCGATGACGGTCGCGGGCTGCCCGACGCGCTGGTCGACGGCGTAGGGCTGTCAGCGATCCGAGAACGCGCGGCCGAACTGGGCGGCCGCGTCGACGTCGCCACCAGCGAGGGCACCGCAATAGTCACGGTGATTCCCCTGCGATCATCGAGAACATCATGACCGAAGACGCGCTCCGGGTACTGATCGCCGACGACCACACCTTGTTTCGGCGGGGCGTGCGAGCGCTGCTTTCGACAGTGCCCGGCGTCGAGGTCGTCGGCGAAGCACCGGACGGAGCGACCGCGGTCGCCATGGCCGCGGACCTCGCACCCGACCTCGTGCTGATGGATCTGCACATGCCCGGCGGCGGCGGCCTGGCGGCGATCCGCGCCGTGACCGAACAATCACCGACCGCCAACATCCTCGTCGTCACCATGTTCGAAGACGACGACTCCGTCTTCGCCGCCATGCGCGCCGGCGCAAGAGGATACGTACTCAAAGACATGGACTCCGACGACTTCGCCAGAGCCATCGTCACGGTCGGACGCGGCGAAGCGCTGTTCTCCCGCGGCATCGCCGCCCGGATGATCCGCTACTTCAACGAACCGCAACCGTCGGCCCGACCGTTCCCCGAACTGACCGACAGCGAACGCGGCGTCCTGCAGCTCATGGCCACCGGCGCGAACAACACGGCGATCGCCCGCCAACTCGGGCTCTCACCGAAAACCGTCCGCAACTACATCTCAAACATCTTCCGCAAGCTGCAAGTGGCCGACCGCGCCCAGGCGATCGTCATCGCCCGGGAAGCCGGACTGGAGAAGCCTTGACCTGACGCGGCGCGGGAACCATGAGTAGCCACCGGTAGCTGCACCTTCTGGACCTATCCCGACAGGTACGGTCACACCATGCTGGTTGCCCTGGTTGGCACCGCGGACCACACAACAACGACGTCAACGACGATCAGGGCAAATACCGTCGGAGCGGTTCAACCCCCGTAGAATCGGGGCTTCTAGCTGGAGCGGGCGACGGGAATCGAACCCGCACAATCAGTTTGGAAGACTGAGACTCTGCCATTGAGCTACGCCCGCGAACGCGAGCTGCCTCGCGTGCGCGGTAGAGCATACCGGCCCGGGTGTGGGGTCAGGCCCGGATGCGGATATCGGGAGCCGGGCGAGTCCGTACACTCGTAGGCCGTAGCCGCCCGGGGTGTGGCGCAGCTTGGTAGCGCACTCGCTTTGGGAGCGAGGGGCCGTGGGTTCGAATCCCGCCACCCCGACTCTCGCACGAACGCCCGACCCCGATTCATGGATACGCCGAGGAGCGAGCAGCACTGTGAAGAGCACCGTCGAGACCCTGAGCCCGACCCGCGTCCGGCTCGCCATCGAGGTCCCGTTCGATGAGCTGAAGTCCAGCTTGGACGCCGCCTACAAGAAGATCGGCGCGTCCATCCGCATCCCCGGCTTCCGCCCCGGCAAGGCCCCCACGCGCATCATCGACCAGCGCGTCGGCCGCTCGTCCGTCCTCGAAGAGGCCGTGAACGACGCGCTGCCGAAGGTCTACAGCGAGGCCGTCCGCGAGAACGACGTGCGGGCGCTCGGCCAGCCCGAGATCGAGGTCACCAACCTCGACGACGGAGTGTCGCTGAGCTTCACCGCCGAGGTGGACGTGCGACCCGAGATCGTCGCTTCCCGACCTCTCGACGGTCGCCGTGTCGGTCGAGGACGTGACGGTCAGCGATGCCGATGTCGACGAGCAGCTCGACGCGCTGCGCGAGCGGTTCGGCACGCTGTCGGGCGTCGATCGACCGGTGCAGACCGGCGACTACGTGTCGATCGACCTGCGGGCCGAGGTCGACGGCGAGGTCGTCGACGGCGGCACCGCCAGCGGGCTGTCCTACGAGGTCGGCTCCGAGAACCTCATCGACGGCCTGGACGAGGCGATCATCGGCAAGTCGAGCAGCGACACCGCCTCGTTCGGCACCACGCTGCACCAGGGCGACCACGCGGGCTCGGAGGCCGTCGTGACGGTCACCGTCAACTCGGTGAAGGAGAAGGAACTGCCGGCGGCCGACGACGAGTTCGCCCAGCTGGCCAGTGAGTTCGACACCATCGACGAGCTGCGCGCCGACCTGCACGACCGGCTCGGACGGGCGAAGGCCCTGGGCCAGGGCAGCGAGGCGCGCGACAAGGTCCTCGAGATGCTCATCGACACGATCGAGTTCCCGGTGCCGGAGTCCGCGATCGCCAGCGAGGTCGGCTACCGCGAGCACGACATCGTCCACTCGCTCGGCCACGACGACGCGCTCTTCGAGCAGTTCCTCGAGGGCCAGGGCAAGACGCGCGACGAGTTCGACACCGAGTTGCGCGACAACGCCGTCCGGTCGGTGAAGGCGCAGCTCATCCTCGACGCGATTGCCGAGGCCGAGGAGCTGTCGGTCGGCGATGCCGAGCTGACCGAGTACCTCGTCCGCCAGGCCGCGCGCTACAACATGGCGCCGCAGGACTTCGCCAACGAGGTCCTGCAGAACGGCAACCTGCCGGCGTTGATCAGCGACGTGCGCCGGAACAAGGCGCTCGCCGCCGCGCTCGCCGTCGCGACGGTCACCGACACATCGGGCAACGTCGTCGATCTGTCGGCGCTGACTCCGCAGGCGCTGTCCGAGCTCGCCGACGCCGAGAACGACCTCGAGGACTTCGAGGACGGCGACACGACGATCACGCGACCACGAAGGTCACGACCACGAAGGTCACGACCACGAAGGTCACGATCACGGCGACCACGCGGGTCACAACCACGGCTGATCGTCCGTAAAGCCCTGAGCGAACGCGGCCCTTTGAGGGAGTCGAACGCGCGCGTGAGTCGTTAGGGTCGACACACACCGACACCACACCAGTGCCCGTCGAAAGAAGGTCAACATCGTGAGCCGCTTCGATCCACAGCCGCTACGCGCAACCGAGATGCGCTCGGCGGGCGCGGGCATGTCGTTGAACGACTCGGTCTACGACCGGTTGCTGCGCGAGCGGATCATCTTCCTCGGCCAGCAGGTCGACGACGTGATCGCCAACCAGATCTGCGCGCAGCTGCTGCTCCTCGCCGCCGAGGACGACTCCCGCGACATCAACCTGTACATCAACTCACCCGGCGGATCGGTCACGGCCGGCATGGCGATCTTCGACACGATGCAGTTCGTCGAGTGCGACATCGCCACGTACGCGATGGGGCTGGCGGCGTCGATGGGGCAGTTCCTGCTGTCCGCCGGAGCCCGCGGCAAGCGCTACGCGCTCCCGCACGCGCGCATCCTGATGCACCAGCCGTCGGCGGGCATCGGCGGTACGGCGTCCGACATCGCGATCCAGGCCGAGCAGTTCAAGCTCACCAAGGTCCAGATGGCCGAGCTGATCGCCGAGCACACGGGCCAGACCGTCGAGCAGATCCAGGCCGATTCCGAACGCGACCGCTGGTTCACCGCCCAGCAGGCCCTCGAATACGGCTTCGTCGACCACGTGGTGTCCGGTGTGGCCCAGATGCCCAACGGCAACGCTCCGGCTCCGGCCTGAAAGGGACTGTCATGACCTACACCCCGACCGGCATCAGCGCCGGCGCCCACCTGTCGCAGTATCAATCGCCGCAGAGCCGCTACGTCCTGCCGTCCTTCGTCGAGCGCACGAACTACGGGATCAAGGAATCGAACCCGTACAACAAGCTGTTCGAGGAGCGAATCATCTTCCTCGGCGCCCCGATCGACGACGTCGTCGCCAACGACGTCATGGCCCAGCTGATCGTGCTCGAGTCGTCCGACCCCGATCGCGACATCCAGATCTACATCAACTCGCCGGGTGGCTCGTTCACTGCGCTCACCGCGATCTACGACACGATGGTCTACGTCCGGCCCGAGATCCAGACGATCTGCATGGGACAGGCCGCCTCGGCCGCCGCCGTCCTGCTGGCCGCCGGTACCAAGGGCAAGCGGTTCGCGCTGCAGAACTCGCGGATCCTGATCCACCAGCCGTCGGGCGAGGGACAGGGCCAGGTCACCGACCTCGAGATCCAGGCCAACGAGATCATGCGGATGCGCAGCCTGCTCGAATCGATTCTGTCCACTCATACCGGGCAGACGGTCGAAAAGGTGCGCCTAGACATCGAGCGTGACACCATCCTCACCGCCGCCGCGGCGAAGGACTACGGCATCGTCGACGAGGTCATCACGACTCGTAAGGTCGCCGCCGACTGACCGTCTGAGCAGAAGGCGGGCGGCCGCGGCGCGCCGGGCGCGCTGATTACCGGCGACTTCCTGGGCATAACCGGGTACCGTTCGCGTTCTGAGGACGTATCGATGTTGCGTCAGCTTCGGCTCGTGCGTTGCGCACCGGCCTGACAGAGGGGAACGATTCGCTCGTGGCACGAGTCGGCGAGACGGGTGATCTGCTCAAATGCTCTTTCTGCGGGAAGAGCCAGAAGCAGGTCAAGAAGCTGATCGCCGGTCCGGGCGTCTACATCTGCGACGAGTGCATCGACCTCTGCAACGAGATCATCGAAGAGGAACTCGCCGAGACGAGCGAGTTCAGCTTCGACGAGCTCCCCAAGCCCGCCGAGATCTTCGAGTTCCTCAACGGCTACGTGGTCGGCCAGGACCAGGCCAAGCGGACGCTCGCCGTGGCCGTCTACAACCACTACAAGCGCGTCCAGTCCGGCGGCGACAGCAAGCCTCGTAACGCCGACTCGGTCGTCGAGCTCGCGAAGTCCAACATCCTGCTGCTCGGCCCGACCGGCTCCGGCAAGACGTTGCTCGCGCAGACGCTCGCCCGGATGCTCAACGTCCCGTTCGCGATCGCCGACGCCACCGCGCTCACCGAGGCCGGCTACGTCGGCGAGGACGTCGAGAACATCCTGCTCAAGCTGATCCAGGCGGCCGACTACGACGTCAAGCGCGCCGAGACCGGCATCATCTACATCGATGAGGTCGACAAGATCGCCCGCAAGGCCGAGAACCCGTCGATCACCCGTGACGTATCGGGCGAGGGCGTGCAGCAGGCGCTGCTGAAGATCCTCGAAGGGACCTCCGCGTCGGTGCCGCCGCAGGGTGGACGCAAGCACCCGCACCAGGAATTCATCCAGATCGACACGACGAACGTCCTCTTCATCGTCGGCGGCGCCTTCGCCGGGCTCGACACGATCATCGAATCGCGCGTCGGCAAGAAGGGCCTCGGCTTCGGAGCCGAGCTGCGCACCAAGTTCGAGAAGGACACGCGCGACGTTTTCGGCGACGTGATGCCCGAGGACCTCGATCAAGTTCGGGCTGATCCCGGAGTTCATCGGCCGGCTACCGATGATCACCTCGGTCCGCCCGCTCGACCGCGACGCCCTCGTCCAGATCCTGACCGAGCCGCGCAACGCCTTGGTCAAGCAGTACGCGAAGCTCTTCGAGTTCGACAACGTCGAGCTCGAGTTCGAGGACGACGCCCTCGAGGCCATCGCCGACCAGGCCGTGATGCGGGGCACCGGCGCCCGGGGCCTGCGCGCGATCATGGAAGAAGTACTGCTGTCGGTCATGTACGAGGTGCCCTCCCGCGAGGACGTCGCCCGCGTGGTGATCACCCGCGAGACCGTCCTCGACCACGTCTACCCGACGCTCGTGCCGCGCGACGCGCCGAAGCGCGAGCGGCGCGAAAAGTCCGCCTGACCCCGGAGCAGGGTCCGACCGGCTCACCGCACGGCGTCGACTTCACGAGTGAACTGGCCCTGCTCGGTGCCCACTTGTTGGAAAGCTGGTCGGGCTAGGGGTAGGTGAGGCCGATCTGGCGGCGGACCTCGTCCATCGTCTCCATGATCGAGAGGGTCTCCGAGAGCGGCAGCACGGGACTCTCGAGCAGACCGGCGCGCAGGCACCGGCCGACCTCTTCGGCCTGGAACTGCATGCCGCGGCCGGGGCCGGTGCCGTCGAACTCCTCGAGGACCTCGTCGTCGCGCGAGATCACCCGCAGCGTGGTCGGCGTGTAGAAGGTGCGCGCGATCTCCAGCCGCGCCTCGGTGCCGCTGATCGTCGCGGTGTTCGGAGTGGCGGCGTACGACGTCGTCGTCAGGATCGCGTGCGCGCCGCCCTCGTACTGGAACAGCATCGAGGTCTGCGCATCGACGCCGGTGAAAGCGGGATCGCTGACGGCCGTGATGCGAGCGGGCGTCCCGAGCACCATCGAGGCGAACGAGATCGGGTAGATGCCCAGGTCGAGCAGGGCGCCGCCCCCGAGCTCCGGCGCGAAGATGCGGTGCTTCGGGTCGTGCGCGAACCACTGACCGTGATCGGCCGCGACCGACGACGATCTGGCCGAGAGTGCCGGCGGCCAGGATCTCGCGAGTGCGGACGATGTGCGGCAACCAGCGCGTCCACATCGCTTCGAGCAGGAACGTGCCGTTCGCCCGCGCCGCGTCGATCAGCGCCGACGCCTCACGCGCGTCCATCGTGAACGGCTTCTCGCAGAGGACGGCCTTGCCGGCCTCGATGGCCGCCATCGTCGTCTCGAAGTGCCCCGGGTGCGGGGTGGCGATGTAGATCGCGTCAATGTCCGGGTCCTCGACGAGCGCCTGGTAGGACCCGTACCGGCGCGGGATCGAGAACTGATCGCCGAATCGATCGGCCGACTCCTGGGTTCGGGAACCGACCGCGACCGCTTCGGCGTCGGGCAGCAGGGCCAGGTCGCTCGTGAACAGCTCGGCGATCCAGCCGGTCGCGAGGATGCCCCAGCGCATGGGTGTCGTCATGTTCACGACACTAGAGGAAGGGAATCGGTCTCAGACGAGCGAGAGGACCAACGCCGCGACGGCCAGGGCGGCGTACGCGGCAGTGGCTCGACCGACGATGCGGACCCGTCGCGCCTCCGGCCAGTGAGTGCGTTCGGCGAGCCAGGCGACGCTGGGCAGCACCACGATCGCGAGCAGCGCGACGACGTGCAGTGACTTCACCGAACCCCCGTCGTGATAAGCCTCTTCGAGGTGGCCGGTGTGCGCGAGCACCTCGCCGTGGGCGATCATCGCGGCTCCGGTGAGCAAGCCGACGACCATCAGCCCGAAGCCGCCTCGCAGGGCCAGCCGCATCGTCGCCGGCCCGTCCACCCGCCCGAGTAGAGCGGTCCGTGCGAAGAAGCCGAGCACGACGAGCAGCACTCCACCGCCGACGGCGAGGTTCATCGCGACGACCGTGTCGAACGGCGACTCGGTGTCGAAGTGTGACGGGACGTGCCGCCAGGCCTGGACGGTGATCCCGGCGACCTCGAGCACGCAGTCGACGGCGAAGATCCCGAGCAGCACCGTGCGCGGGCGCGCCGCGAGCCGAAGGTATGAGCTGACCCAGGTGACCGCGATGAGCACGGCGCCGAATGACACCCCGAACGTGAACGGCTTGCGCCAGGAGACGGGTCCGTACCACGGGCCGCCGTCGACGGCGAAGACGAGCAGGTGGAACAGCCCGGCGGCGACCAGCGCGCACCCGATCACGTAACTCGCCCGTTCGATCAATCGGGCGGGGTGCGTCGGATGACCGTCGTCGAGCCGGGCCGGGTCGTCGACCGTCGACGTCATCGACTCCACCCCTCGCGCGTGTGGTAACCGGAGGAAACGTCACCGGTTACGACGGTAGCACGTTGCGGAGGAAACGTCTCCACTTGCGTTAGGCTGGCCGGAGACCAGCCCGAGACCGAGCGGAGCCGCCGTGGTGAGCAGGAAGTCCGCGGAACGCGGGCGCTCCGCGAGCACCGGAAATGCCGCTGTCGCGTTGCGCGCCGACGCGCGGGACAACCGCGCCCGGATACTGGCTGCCGCTCTCGATGTCTTCGTCGAGCAGGGTCCCGCCGCTCCGCTCGAGGAGATCTCGCGCCGGGCCGGCACCGGCATCGCCACCCTCTACCGGCGTTTCCCGGACCGGTCGGCGTTGATGACGGCGGTCGTCCTCGATGCCCTGGCCCGCACGATCGAGGAAGCCGAGGACGCCGCCGCGACCGAGACCAGCGCGTTCGGCGCCTTGACGCGGTACCTGCATCGGGCTCTCGACATCCGGGCGGCGGCGGTGATCCCGGCGCTGCTCGATCAGCTGAAGTTGGACGAACCGGAACTGCGCCGGGTCCGGTCGCGGGGGTCGGCCGCCGTGCAGGCGCTGGTCGACGCGGCCCACGCCGAAGGCGGATTGCGGGCCGAGGTCAGCTCCGGTGACATCGGCATGCTGCTCGTCCGGTTGGCCCGTCCACTGCCGGGATCCTTCGAGCGGGAGCTCGACCGCGCCCTGGCCCACCGGCACCTGGACCTGGTGATCGGCGGACTGCGGAGCGGCGCGAGCGGCGTCGAGGGCATGGAGGACGCCGACCGACCCGTTGGAGGTGGCCCGGCGCTCAGCCTGTCGGATCTGGACGCGCGGCGCCGATCGCAGCTGTCCCGTCCGACTCGGACAGTGATCGCAGCAGACCCCGACCGAGCACCACCGGGGCCAGGAGTCCCAAGCACCCGGCGGCCAGGAAGATCTCGCGGGGAGTGAGGACGGCCGCCAGCGCGCCGCCGAGTGCGTACGAGCCGATCAGAGCCGCCGACGTCACGCCGCTGAGCGTGGCGCTGATGCGGCCGCGGACCTCGGTTGGTGTTCGCTGCATGATCAGCGCGCCCGAGCAGAGGTTGAGCACACCGTTGGCGAAACCGCCGATCACCGACGCCGGAGCCAGCCAGCCCACCGCCGGGGCGATCGAGTAGGACCCGACCGCGATCGACAGGACGATCGCGGCCGCCAACAAGGTGCTGGTCAGCCGGGCTGGTCCGCGCAGCCGCCCCGCCAGCAACGAACCGACGACCAGGCCGACTCCCCAGAGCGCCGCAATCGTGCCGAACCACGTGCTGGAGCCGTGCAATGTGTCGCGCACCAGGAACACCTCGACGACGTTCACGGTCGCGCCGAGCACGATGAACATGGCCAGCAGCACGGTCATCGGCAACAGCACCGGATCGGCGCGCAGGATCGCGAACCCGCCCCGGTTGTCGCGGTCGGCCGGCTCCGATCGGCTGGGCAGGCGCCGGGTGTGCACGACGAGCGCCGCGAGCACCATCGCCACGAACGAGCAGGCGTCGATCAGTAGTGGGACACGCGCGCCGTACCGCCCGGTCAGGACTCCGGCGAGAGCGGGTGCCGCGATGATCGAGACCTGGCCGGCCGCCTGCGACAGCCCCAACGCGCGCGGCAACGCCTCGTCGCCGACGATCGCGGGAAGCAGCGCCTGCCAGGTCGCGCCGACGACGGCTTGACCGCACCCGAGCACTGCAACGAGAACGAGAGTCGGCGCGATCGACGTGACATTGACCAGGACGAAGCAGGCCGCGGCCTGTGCGACGCCGGCGACGACGAGCAACGTCCGACTGTCGTGACCGTCGACGAGCCGGCCGGCCACCGGGGCCAGTACGACGAGCGGAGCCAGCCCGGCGACGAGCAGCCCGGCGATCGCCCAGGGCGCGCTGCCGTGGGCATTCAGGCGCAAGGTAAGGGCGAAGACCGCCGCTTCGTCACCCAGCAACGAGACGGCCCGACCCACGACGGCGATCCACAGATCGCGGCGGGTCGACGAAGATGTGAAAGACATATTGCGAAAATAACCCTTCACATTCTCGTCGTCAAGCTAGTATCGAGGCGTGAGCCGCCGCCCCCCGCCCCGCCCGCCGGTCGTCATCAGTGATCCGCGCGCGATCAAGGCGCTCGCGCACCCGGCGCGCATCGCCGTCCTCGACGAGCTGTTCGCCGGCCGCGAGCTGACGGCGACCGAGTGCGGCGAGCTGGTCGGGATGAGCGCCAGTGCCATGAGTTATCACCTGCGCGCCGTCGCGAAATGGGGCTTGATCGAGCGGGTCGACACGGCCGCCGATGGGCGCGAGCGACCCTGGCGGGCGGCCGGCAGCTCGTGGCGCATCGAGACGCCGAGCTCGACGGCGGGGTCGTTGGCCGAATCGATGCTCGCGCTGGCTGTCACCGACCGGCTCAGTGCCGAGGTTGGCACCTGGGTCGCGCTCGGAGATCACGAAGACGCCGCCTGGCGCGAGAGCGGCGTCCTGATGAACACGTCCGTCTGGCTGACCACGGACGAGGCCCACGCCCTGACCAAGATCGTGCACGATGCGCTCGACGAATACCGCGGCCGTCGCCTGCTCGGGGAACGCCCCGAAGGTGCGCGCCGCAACCGCGTCGCCTTCTTCGCGTTCCCGAACGACAAACCACCTGCTCGTCCCGACGCCCTTCCGTAGACTGCCCGCGTGACCAATCCACCCGCCGCGCGCCCTGACCTGCCGAGCCAGTACGCGCCGGCAGAGGTAGAGGGCCCGCTCTACGAGCGGTGGATCGAGCGGGGCTACTTCGTCGCCGACCCCAAGTCGGGCAAGCCGCCGTTCTCGCTGGTCATCCCGCCGCCGAACGTCACCGGCAGCCTGCATCTCGGGCACGCGCTCGAGCAGTCGATGATGGACGCCCTCACCCGGCGGGCCCGCATGCGCGGCTTCGACACGGTGTGGCTGCCCGGCATGGACCACGCCAGCATCGCCGTCCAGAACCTCGTCGAGGCGCACCTCGCCGAGACCGAGGGCAAGGGCCGCTTCGACTACACACGCGAGCAGTTCATCGAGAAGGCCTGGGCCTGGAAGGACGAGTACGGCGGCCAGATCCTCGGCCAGATGCGGCGTCTCGGCGACGGCGTCGACTGGACGCGCGAACGGTTCACGCTCGACGACGGGCTGTCGCGCGCCGTCCAGACGATCTTCAAACGCCTCTACGACGACGGGCTGATCTACCGCGCCGAGCGGATCATCAACTGGTGCCCGCGCGACCTCACCGCGCTCAGCGACATCGAGGTCGACCACGCCGACGAGCCCGGCGAGCTGGTGTCGATCCGCTACGGCGACGGGTGACGACTCGATCGTCGTGGCGACGACGCGCGCCGAGACGATGCTCGGCGACACCGCGGTGGCCGTCCACCCCGACGACGAGCGTTACCGGCACCTGATCGGCACGACGGTGCCGCTGCCGCTCACCGACCGCCGCATCCCGATCATCGCCGACGAGCACGTCGACCCGGCCTTCGGTACCGGCGCGGTGAAGGTGACGCCCGCGCACGACCCGAACGACTTCGAGATCGGCCAGCGCCACGACCTGCCGATCCTGACGATCATCGACGAGCGGGCGCGCATCACCGTGCCCGGGCCGTTCGAGGGACTCGACCGCTTCGACGCCCGCCTCGCCGTGGTCGCCGCGCTGCGCGAAGAGGGCCGGATCGTCGCCGAGAAGCGGCCGTACCCGCACTCGGTCGGGCACTGCTCGCGTTGCGACACGGTGATCGAGCCGCGGCTGTCGCTGCAGTGGTGGGTGCGCGTCGAGACGCTCGCCCGGGCCGCCGGTGACGCGGTGCGCGACGGACGGGTGACGATCGAGCCGGCGTCGCTCGCGCCGCGCTACTTCGCGTGGGTGGACGGCCTGCGCGACTGGTGCATCAGCCGGCAGCTGTGGTGGGGCCACCGCATCCCGGTCTGGTACTCGCCGGACGGCGACGAGTCGGCTGCCTCGGCCCGGACGAGGAGCCGCCGGCCGGCTGGACGCAGGACGAGGACGTTCTCGATACCTGGTTCTCGTCGGCGCTCTGGCCGTTCTCGACGTTCGGCTGGCCCGACGACACCGACGATCTGCGCGCCTACTACCCGACGACGGTGCTCGTCACCGGCTACGACATCCTGTTCTTCTGGGTCGTGCGGATGATGCTGTTCGGCCTCTACGCGATGGACGGCGAGCCAGCCGTTCCGCACGGTCCTGCTGCACGGACTGGTGCGCGACAGCTCCGGCAAGAAGATGTCGAAGTCGCGCGGCAACGTCATCGACCCGCTCGCTGTGGATGGATGCCTATGGCGCCGACGCGGTGCGAATGTCCTTGCTGCAAGGGCGCAAATCCCGGCGCCGACCAGGCGATCAACGAGGAATGGGTCGTCGGCGCCCGCAACTTCTGCAACAAGGTGTGGAACGCGACCCGATTCGCGCTGATCAACGGCGCGACGGTCGACGGGCCGGCTGCCGTCGACGCTCACCGGCGCCGATGCGTGGATCATCTCCCGATTGCAGCAGGTGATCGCCGAGGTCGACGACGCTGTACGAGCGGTTCGAGTTCGCCAAGATCGCTGACGTTCTCTACCACTTCGCGTGGGACGAGGTCTGCGACTGGTACGTCGAGCTGGCCAAGATCTCGCTCGGCCGGCCGACGGGTGCCGACGACCCGGCGCGTGCTCGGCGAGGTGCTCGACGTGCTGCTGCGCCTGCTGCATCCGTTCGTGCCGTTCGTGACCGAGGCGCTGTGGACGTCGCTGACCGGCGGCGAGTCGGTGGTCGATCGCCGACTGGCCGACCGCCGACCCGGCGCGCGATCGATCCCGGCCGCCGAGGCCGAGATCGCTGGCGGTGCAGGCCGTCGTCACCGAGGTGCGCCGGTTCCGCTCCGACCAGGGCGTCAAGCCGTCCGCCAGCGTGCCGGCCCGGCTGTCCGGCGCCGACGCGCGGCGCAGAGCCGGCCGTCCGCACGCTGCTGCGCCTCGACGAGCCCGAGCGACGATTCGCCGCGACCGCCTCGCTGACGACCGCCGGCGGCGTCGCGTCGAGCTCGACCTGTCCGGCGACGATCGACGTCGCCGCCGAGCGGGCCCGGCTGGCCAAGGAGCTGGCCGCGGCCGAGAAGGAGCGCGACGCCAACGCCGCCAAGCTCGGCAACGAGGAGTTCACCGGCAAGGCGCCGGACGCCGTGGTCGGCGAAGGTGCGGGACCGCGCTGGCCGCGGCCGCAGGCCGAGCATCGCCCGCATCGAGGCCGCGCTGGCCGCCCTGCCGCCACGGTGACCGACGCGTCGCGCGGCGTCGCCGTAGACTGGCGCGTCGTGGCAACCGAGGCGGAGAAGTACGCGGCCCTGCTGCGCCAGGTCGAGGCCGAGTCACCGGTCGCTGGGGCGAGGGGCGCATCAGCCCGACGCGCGAGCGCATCGCCGCCCTGCTCGACCTGCTCGGCGAGCCGCAGCGGGCCTACCGGTCGATCCACCTCACCGGGACCAACGGCAAGACGACGCACCGCGCGCATGATCGACGAGCTGCTGCGCGGCTTCGGGCTGCGCACCGGCCGCTTCACCAGCCCGCACCTGTCCAGATCACCGAGCGGATCGTGATCGACGGCGAGCCGGTCAGCGCCCGCACGTTCGTCGAGGGCTACGCGCGAGCTCGCGCCCTACCTCGAGCTCGTCGACGGACAGTTCGACATCAAGCTGTCGTTCTTCGAGGTGATGACCGCGCTGGCCTACGCGATCTTCGCCGACGCCCCGGTCGACGTCGCGGTGGTCGAGGTCGGGCTCGGCGGCGCGTGGGACGCGACCAACGTGATCGACGCGCGAGGTCGCCGTCGTGACGCCGATCGGGCTCGACCACATCGAGTTCCTCGGCGACGCCGTCGCCGAGATCGCCACCGAGAAGGCCGGCATCATCAAGCCCGGCGCCGACCGCGATCCTCGCCGCCCAGCCCGTCGAGGCGGCCGAGCAGCTGTTGCGCCGGGGGTCGACGTCGACGCCAGCGTCGCCCGCGAGGGTCTGGAGTTCGGCGTGCTCGACCGCCAGGTCGCGGTCGGCGGCCAGCTGCTCACGCTGCAGGGCTCGGCGGGCGTGTACGACGAGATCTTCCTGCCGCTGCACGGCGCCCACCAGGCGCAGAACGCGGCCTGCGCCCTCGCCGCGGTCGAGGCGTTCTTCGGCGCCGGCGCGCCGAGCGGGCCGCTCGACATCGACATCGTCCGCGCCGCGTTCGCCGCCGTCCGCTCGCCCGGTCGGCTCGAGACGATTCGCACCGCCCCGACGGTCCTGCGTCGATGCGGCGCACAACCCGCACGGGCATGACCGCCACCGTCGAGGCGATCGGCGAGGCGTTCGACTTCCGGCGGCTGATCGGCGTCGTCGCCGTGCTAGCCGACAAGGACGCGCGGGGGATGCTCGAGCTGCTCGAGCCGGTCGTCGACGAGACTGGTCGTGACGCAGAACTCGTCGAGCCGCGCGTTGCCGGTCGACGACCTCGCCGGCGATGGCCGTCGAGGTCTTCGGCCCCGATCGGGTGACGGTCGAGCCGCGCCTGGACGATGCCCTCGAGACCGCCGTGCAGCTCGCCGAGCAGAGCGACGACGACGTGCTGGCCGGCGCCGGCGTGCTCGTCACCGGATCGGTGGTCACCGCCGGCGAGGCGCGCGTCCTGCTGGGCGCGCGGTGACCCGACCGATCGGACCCGCGGACGGGCCACCGACCGACCCCGCCGACGGGCCATCGACCGACCCGCTCCGGCCGACGGGCCGACGGGCGACGTGTACGCGCCGCCCACACCCGAGCAGATCGAGGCGCGCAGCCGACGGGCCAATCGGGCCACGCGGGGGGCGCTGGCGGCGGTCCTGTGCCTCGAGGCGCTCGTCGTGTTGTTGATGCCGCGTGCGCTGGCTCAGACGTCCGGGGGGCTCGGCACCACGAAGACGGTGATCCTGATCGTGCTGGCCGTGATCATGGTGGTGGGCGGGTTCCTGCTGCGCCGGCCGTGGGGGATCGGGGTTGGGTCCGGCTTGCAGGTGGCCTTCCTCGCCACCGCGATCTGGTTGCCGGCCGCGCTCGTCGCGATGGTTTTGCTCGTCGGTGTCTGGGCGTACCTGCTGAATCTGCGTCATCAGCTCGTCGGGACACCCGGCGGCGCGCGGATGCTCATCTCGTAGGCTGCGCGCGTGACTGACACGACGCTCGAACGCACCCTGATCCTGGTCAAGCCCGACGGCGTCGCGCGCGGGCTGGCCGGTGAGGTAATCCGACGCGTCGAAGCCAAGGGCTACCGGATCGTCGCGCTGGACCTGCGGGTGCCGTCCGACGAGCTGCTGTCGGCGCACTACGCCGAGCACGAGGGCAAGCCGTTCTACCAGCCTCTGAAGGACTTCATGTCCTCCGGCCCGGTCGTCGCCATCGTCGCCGAGGGCCACCGCGTCATCGAAGGTTTCCGCTCGCTGGCCGGCGCGACCGAGCCGACGGCGGCCGCGCCCGGCACGATCCGGGGCGATCTCGGCCGCGACTGGGGACTCAAGGTCGTGCAGAACATCGTCCACGGCAGTGACTCGCCGGAGTCGGCCGCGCGCGAGATCGGGCTCTGGTTCCCCGCTGAATAGAGACGGTCCGGCCGCACCGTGTGAATACTTCACAACCGTCCCTCCTGACCCGCGAGTCGCAACCGGTTCGGACTCGTTTGCCCGCCTACGATCGGCGCTAAGTCTGCTGTTCTTCGTGGGTTAGGACGTTTTGGGTCGTGGCGTTCACATCGCTTTCGCTGCTCTCCGCGCGTAGCGGAGTGCTCGGTGGCGACCTCGCAGTCGACCTCGGGACGGCGAACACCCTTGTCTATGCGCGGGGTCGCGGCATCCTGCTTGAACGAGCCGAGCGTCGTCGCGATCGACACCACCACCGACTCCGTGGTCGCGGTCGGCCTCGACGCGAAGCGCATGATCGGCCGCACACCCGGTCACATCAAGGCGGTTCGACCTTTGCAGGACGGCGTGATCGCCGACTACGACACCACGGCGGAGATGCTGCGCTACTTCGTCCGCAAGGCCATGCGACGGCGCAACGTGTTCACCGGGCCGCGAGTTATCGTGTGCGTCCCGTCCGGCATCACGAGCGTCGAGCAGCGCGCGGTCAGCGAGTCGGTGTACGCGGCCGGCGCGCGACGCGTGCACATCATCTCCGAGCCGATGGCCGCGGCGATCGGTGCCGGCTTGCCGATCAACCAGCCGTCCGGCTCGATGATCGTCGACATCGGTGGCGGGACGACCGAGGTGGCCGTCCTGGCCCTCGGTGGCATCGTCGCGTCGACGAGCCTGCGGGTCGCCGGCGACGCGATCGACGCGGCGATCATCGAACACGTCCGCGAGCGCTTCTCGCTGCTCATCGGCGACCGGACCGCCGAGGAGCTGAAGATCAGCCTCGGCTCGGCCTTCCCCGTCGCCGGTCCGCAGCGGGCCGAGATCCGCGGACGGGACGTCGGCAGCGGCCTGCCCCGGAACGTCGCGGTCACCGGCGACGAGCTGCGCAAGGCGCTCGACGGTCCGATCACGCGCATCGTCGCCGCGATCCGCACCACTCTCGACCGCTGCCCACCCGAACTGGCCGGCGACCTGGTCACCCGCGGAATCGTCCTGACCGGCGGCGGGGCGCTGCTGCGCGGTCTGGCCGCCCGGCTCAACCACGAGATCGGGATTCCGGTGCTGGTGGCCGACCGTCCCCTCGATTCGGTCGTGCTCGGCACCGGCACGGTCGTCGAGCACTTCGAACAACTGCAGAAGGTCGTCGTCGACGGCCCTCGTCGGTGACCTCGTGCCCGGTCTGATGCCGAGGTCCGGCGGCCGTGCGACGTCGCGCCTGAACTCCCGGCAACGCCTGGCCGCCGTCGTGCTCGCACTCGTCGCGGTGTGCTTCGCGACGCTCGACATCGCCGGTGGCGACCTGCGCAACGCGCACAGCGGCGCCCGCGGACTGCTCGGCGGCCTCTACCGAGGCACCGACTCCGTGCTGGGTCCGGCCCGCCGCTTCGTGCAGGGCCTGCCGAACGTGTCGAGCAATCAGGCGACGATCGACAAGCTGCGCCGACAGAACATCCAGCTGCAGCAGCAGCTCGCCGCGAGCAGCGCCGACGCCGACACGGATGCGCAGCTCGCGAAACTGCGGCTGGCCGCGACGAGCGACGGGTTCACGATCGCGCCGGCCCGCGTCATCGCGTTCGGCCCCGCCCAGGGCTTCGACTGGACGGCGACGGTCGATGTCGGCGCGTCCAGTGGACTGGCGGTCGACCAGACCGTCACGGACGGGGCCGGGTTGGTCGGGCGGGTGCTGCACGTCGATGCGTCGACCTCGGTGATCCTGCTGGCCGCGGATCCGGGGTCCGGCGTCGGCGTCCGCGACACCCGCACCGGCGAGCTCGCGATCGCGACCGGCGCCGGCACGGACGGCTTCACGCTCAGCCCGCTCGACCCGACGACCGACCTGCGGGTCGGCGACATGGTGACGACCGGCCCGGCCGGCCAGTCGACGTTTGCGGCCGGCCTGCAGGTCGGCACGATCACCTCGGTCCGGGTCTCGTCGGACGGAACCACGACCGCCACGGTCCGGCCGACGGTGTCGCCGACGGCGATCGACCTCGTCGGAGTGATCATCGCCTCGACCCCCCAGAACGCTCCGCGCGCCGCGATCACCGCACCCGGCGCGACAGTGTCCAACGGCCCGACGGTATCGAGCGCGACGGGATCGAGGGCGGCCGGATCGGGCGCGGCGGGTTCGAGCGGCGCGACCGGTGCTTCGTCGACCCCCAGCGCGCAGGCGGCGGGGCACTGATGACGCTGCGTCGGGCCGCGGCCGGCATCGCCCTCACGCTCACCGCGCTCGTCGTGCAGGGCGCGTTCGTCGCGCCGCTCGCCACGACGACACCGGTCAGCCTGCCGGCAATCCTGGTCGCGAGCGTGGCGATCGTGTCGGGACCGTCGACCGGGATCGCACTCGGCTTCTCGGCCGGCCTGCTCGCCGATCTGGCCTCCGAGCATCCGGCCGGGGTCCTGGCGCTGTGCTGGCTCGGGCTGGGGTTGGTCTGCGGACTGGTCGGCGACGGCGTGCGGACGAACCGTGCGTTGGCCGCGTTGGCCGGCGCGCTCGCCGGGTGCCTTCACCCTGGCCGCCGCCCTGCTGCTCGCTGTTCTCGGTCCGTACGGGACGACGGCCCTCGACACGTTCCGCTCGAGCGGACCCACCGTCCTCATCGACATGATCATCGCCTGGGCCGTGGTGCCGATCGTCCGGTCGATGCTGCGCAGCCCGGCGTTACGACTGCGGGCGGTGGCCCGGCGTGGGTGACCTGGCCCGGCGGCGGGTCTGGCTCATCGGGGTCGTCGTCGCGTCTCTGATCGTCACGCTGGGCGGGCGGCTCTACTACGTTCAACTGCTCGACAAGACCGCCTTGCAGCAGACGGCCGGCGAGCTGCACCCGGGCACGATCGTGCTGCCGGCGGCGCGCGGCGAGATCCTCGACGACCAGGGCAAGCCGCTCGTCGACAACACCTCGACGCACGTCGTCACGGTCGACTGGGAGACGCTGCAAGCCCAGTCCGATAAGGGCGCGGCGGTCCTGGCCCGGCTGGCCGCGTTGCTCGGACACGACCGAGTCCGACCTCAGCCACCGCGATCACCCCGTGCGGCTCGCACGTCCCCGATCCGTGCTGGACGGGCGAGCCGTACCAGCCGGTGCCGGTCGACACCAATGCGGCGACCGGCGATCGTGCTGACCATCAGCGAGCACCGCGAGCACTATCCCGGGCGTCGCCGTCGACGACCAGACCGTGCCGCAACTACCCGGGCGGCTCGCTCGCCGCGCAGCTGCTCGGCTACACCGGCGCCGTGAGCGCCGACGACGAGAAGACGCGACCGACGCTGCTCGACGCCGACTCGATCGGCCGCAGCGGGCTGGAGCAGCAGTACGACTCGATCCTGCGCGGGACGGACGGCACGCAGACCGTCGAGCTCGATCCGCGCGGTTACGCGGTCGGGACACGGTCGCGGTGACCCCGCCCAAACCAGGGGATACGCTCGTCACCAGCATCGACGCCGACGTGCAGGCGCTGGCCGAGAAGGCGCTGTCCGACCAGATCGCGGCCGCGCGGGCCAAGGGCAAGCCGGCGACCTCCGGAGCGGTCGTCGTGATGGATCCCAACACCGGGCGGATCATCGCCGCCGCGAGCTATCCGACCTACGACCCCGAGTCTTCATCGGCGGCATCTCGATCGCCGACTATGCGAAGCTGACGGCGCCCGATCGGCCGATCGATCCGTTGGTCGGCCGGGCCATCGACGGCGCAGTACGCGCCCGGGCTCGACGTTCAAGCTCATCAGTGCTCTCGCGACGTCATCAACGGCGAGATCTCGCTGACCGGCAAGTACCCGTGCCCGGGGTCGCTGACCGTCGACGGGCGGGTCAAGACCAACTACGACTCGGAGTCCTTCGGCTATCCGCTGACGCTCCAGCAGGCTTTGCAGGTCTCGTGCGACACGTTCTTCTACGCGCCGGCGGCGAACGAATACTAGGCCGACCAGACGCTCGTCGACGCCGGTCAGCAAGCCGAACGAGTATCTGCAGCAGATGGCCTCGGCCTTCGGCATCGGCAGCCCGGCCGGGGTCGACCTGCCCGCGGACGAGCAGGCCACCGGCAGCTACGCCGACCGCGAGACCCGGCTGGCCCGGTGGCACGCCAACAAGGCCCAGTATTGCGCCGACGCGCCAGCGGGCTTCCCGAACGAGACCGACCCCGCGCAGCGGGCCTACCTGACCGAACTGGCCAAGGAGAACTGCACGGACGGCTGGCGCTACCGGGCCGGCGACAACGCCGACATGGCGATCGGCCAGGGCGAGACGACCGTGTCGCCGCTGCAGCTGGCGGTGGCCTACTCGGCGCATGCTCAACGGCGGCACGGTCTGGAACCCGACCATCGGCTGGGCCGAGGTGAACCCGGCCGGCAAGGTCGTCAAGACGATCAACCCGACGGTCAAGAACAAGGTGCCGGTCGCTCAGATCGTCGCTGAACTACATCGCGAACTCCCTGCATTTCACCAGGACATCACGCGTGTCCGGCGCGCTGGCCTTCGACGGCTCGCCCTACAAGACCTCGATCGGTGGCAAGACCGGAACCGCCGAGGTCTTCGGCAAGCAGGACACCTCCTGGCTGGCGTCGTGGGGTCCGATCGGCACGACCGCGGCCGGTAACCCGACCGCCAAGTTCGTCGTGGTCGGCATGATCGAGCAGGCCGGCACCGGCGCCAGCGCCGCCGCGCCGATGGTGCGCGAGGTCTACAACGGCCTGTTCGGCGTCGGCCAGACGGCCGCTGCTGCCGTCGTCGTCGCCGATCACCACCCTGCCGAAGATCGGCCCGTCGGTGCAGGTGCTCGACCGAGTCCCGGCGCGCCCGCGACCCACCCGCGGCCGGGCGGCCCCCGCCGGCTCGCCCCCGACGCCGCCCGCACGAACCGGCCAGACGCGATGACCCTGCTGCGCATCGGCCGCATCGCTGACGTCGGCCCATGCGCGCCGCTGACGTCGGACTCGCCCCGCTGACTCCGCACAAGCGTCGGCCGCCGCACACCGACTGGGTGCTGGTGGGCACTCGCGCTGACGCTCGCGCTGCTCGGCGCCGTGCTGGTGTGGTCGGCGACCCGAACCGGCTGCGGCGGCGGCAATCCGCAGGCCTATCTATACCGGCACCTGCTGAACCTGGCGATCGGCGCTGGCTGCTCGTGGTCGCCGCGTCCCGGCTCGACACCCGGATGCTGCGCCTGCTCGGGCCGATCGTCTACGTCCTCAGCATCATCGGCCTGCTCGCCGTCTTCGCCATCGGGATCGACGATCAACGGCGCGCATGCGTGGATCGCGCATCGGCGGCGGATTCGAGCTGCAGCCGGCCGAGTTCATGAAGCTCGGGCTGATCGTCGGCATGTGCGGTGATGTTCGGCGCCCGGGCCGCGGACGGCCGGACGCGGAGCGCCCGACCACGCCCGACATCCTCATCGCGATCGCGCTGATCGCGTGCCCGCTCGGGCTGATCATGCTGCAACCCGACCTCGGCTCGGCGATCGTGCTGTGCGCGGCCGGGTTCGGCGTGCTGATCGCCGCGGGCGTTCCGGCCCGCTGGACGATCGGGCTGATCGTCGTCGGGGTCGCTGGGCATCGTCCTCGCCGTCAAGGTCGGCGTCCTCGCCGAGTACCAGCTCGATCGCTTCCGATCGTTCACGCACCCGGACGCCGACCCGCAGGGCGCGGCCTACAACGTCAACCAGGCGCACATCGCCATCGCCAACGGGCAGCTGTTCGGGCACCGGGCTGTTCCACGGGCCGCAGACCAACGGCGCGTTCGTGCCCGGAGCAGCAGACCGACTTCGTCTTCAGCGTCGCCGGCGAGGAGTTCGGCTTCGTCGGCAGCGGGCTGATCATCGCCCTGTTCGGGCTGCTGTGCTGGCGCGGGTTGCGGATCGCGCGCGGCCGCCGACCACATCGGCCGGCTGATCGCGCTGCGGCATCGTCTGCTGGTTCGCCTTCCAGGCGTTCCAGAACATCGGCATGAACCTCGGGCCTGACGCCGGTCACCGGCCTGCCGCTGCCGTTCGTCTCCTACGGCGGATCGTCGATGTTCGCGCAGTGCCTGGCCATCGGTCTGCTGCTCGCCGTCCAGCGCGGTGCAGCCGACCGCGCCCGCTGACTGCGGCCGTCCGCGTCGATCGGCCCGTAGAGTTGGGGCTCGTGAGAACCACCGGCACCGTCGACTCGCTGTTCGAACGGCTGGAGCCGCTGCTGCCCAAGGTCTCCAAGCCGATCCAGTATGTCGGCGGCGAGCTGAATTCGCGCGCTGAAGGACTGGGACGCCGCCGCCGTCCGCTGGGCGCTGATGTACCCGGACGCCTACGAGGTCGGCCTGCCCAACCAGGGCGTCCAGATCCTGTACGAGGTCATCAACGAGCGACCGGACGCGCTGGCCGAGCGCACGTACGCCGTGTGGCCCGACCTCGAAGCGCTGATGCGGACGCAACGACATCAGCCAGTTCACCGTCGACAGCCATCGCCCGGTCGGCGCGTTCGACCTGCTCGGGCCTGAGCTTCTCGACCGAACTCGGCTACACCAACATGCTCACCGCGCTGGACCTCGCCGGCATCCCGTTGCACGCCGCCGACCGCGACGAGTCGCACCCGATCGTCGTCGCCGGCGGGCACGCCGCGTTCAATCCCGAGCCGATCGCCGACTTCGTCGATGCGGCGGTGCTCGGCGACGGCGAGCAGGTGGTCGGCGCGATCACCGACATCGTCCGTGACTGGAAGGCGAATCCGACCACCCGCGACGACCTGCTGCTGCGGCTGGCCGCGACGGGCGGCGTCTACGTCCCGCGCTTCTACGACGTCAGCTACCTGCGCCGACGGACGGATCGAGGCGATCACGCCGAACCGTCCGGGCGTTCCGGAGCGGATCACCAAGCACACCGTCATGGATCTCGATGAGTGGCCGTACCCGAAGACTCCGCTCGTCCCGCTCGCCGAGTCCGTGCACGAGCGGATGAGCGTCGAGATCTTCCGCGGCTGCACGCGCGGTTGCCGCTTCTGCCAGGCCGGGATGATCACCCGTCCGGTGCGCGAACGCATCATCACCGGCATCGGCGAGATGGTCGAGGCGGGCCTGCGCGCGACGGGTTTCGAAGAGGTCGGACTGCTGTCGCTGTCGTCGGCCGACCACTCCGAGATCGGCCAGATCGCCAAGCAGCTCGCCGATCGGTACGAGGACGAGAAGGTGTCGCTGTCGCTGCCCTCGACCCGGGTCGATGCGTTCAACATCGACCTGGCCAACGAGTTCTCGCGCAACGGCCGCCGATCCGGGCCTGACGTTCGCGCCCGAGGGCGGCAGTGAGCGGCTGCGTCGGGTCATCAACAAGATGGTCAGCAAGGACGACCTGATCCGCACCGTCACGACCGCCTACACCCAGGGCTGGCGGCAGGTGAAGCTCTATTTCATGTGCGGCCTGCCGACCGAGACCGACGAGGACGTCCTCGAGATCGCCGAGATGGCGCACGACGTCATCCGCGCCGGCCGCGCGGCGACCGGCAGCCGCGACATCCGCTGCACCGTCTCGATCGGCGGGTTCGTGCCCAAGCCGCACACGCCGTTCCAGTGGGCGGCCCAGGCCGATCCCGAGACGGTCGACCGCGCGGCTGAAGAAGCTGCGCGACGCGATCAACGCCGATCGCTCGCTCGGCCGCAACATCGGCATGCGCTATCACGACGGCGAGCCGTCGCTGGTCGAAGGACTGCTCTCGCGCGGCGACCGCCGCGTCGGCGCGGTCATCGAGCAGGTCTGGCGCGACGGCGGCCGGTTCGACGGCTGGAGTGAGCACTTCTCGTTCGCGCGCTGGATGAGCGCGGCGCCGAGACGCGCCGGCATCGGCGTCGACTGACTGGTACACGACCCGCGAGCGCGACGCCGACGAGGTGCTGCCCTGGGATCACCTCGACTCCGGCCTGGACAAGCAGTGGCTCTGGGACGACTGGCAGGACGCGCTCGGCGAGTTCGAGCAGGACGACTGCCGGTGGACGCCCTGCTTCGACTGCGGGGTCTGCTCGACGATGGGCACCGACATCCAGATCGGCCCGACCGGTCGCACGCTGCTGCCGACCGGTCCGTCCGAGCTGCCCGTGAGCGCCTGAGCGCCGCCCGCTGCGGCCCCTGAGTACTGACGATGGCCCGTCGCGTTCCCGAAGGGCCGCCGCCGGCGCCGGCCGTCCAACGGGTCCGGCTGCGCTACGCCAAGCGCGGCCGGCTGCGGTTCAGTCTCGCATCGCGACTTCGCGCGGGCGTTCGAGCGGGCGCTGCGCCGGGCCGACGTCCCGATGGCTTACTCGGCCGGCTTCAGCCCGCATCCGAAGATCTCCTACCTCGGCGCCGCGCCGACCGGCGTGGCCAGCGAAGCCGAATACCTCGAGATCGGCGCTGACCCGCCGGGTCGACGTCGACGAGCTGCGGGCCGCTGCTGGACGCGGCCCTGCCGGACGGCCTCGACCTGGTCGAGGCGGTCGACGCGGGACCCGGTTCGCTGGCCGAACGGATCCAGGCCTCGCGATTGGCGGGTCGAGCTGCCCGGGGTGTCGGTCGAGCGAGGCTCGGCGACGCCGTCGACGCGTTTCTGGCCCGCGACGCAGGTGCTCGTCACGCGCCTGACCAAGGACGGGCGGCGCGAGATCGACGCCCGCGGTGCGGTGCTCTCCATGACGGTGTCCGGGACGGTCGCCGGCAGCTGCCGACGCCCGAACGTGCGATACTGGAGATGGTCGTTCGGCAGGCCACGCCCGCGATACGACCCGACGACGTTCTCGCCGCCCTGGCAGCCGTCGCGGCCTCGCCCTCAGCGCACCGGCCAAAGCCGTGCGATTGGCGCAGGGGCTGCTCGACGGAGATCGGCGGTGTGAGCGATCCGCTCGCCCCCGATCGGGGAGCACGGTCGAGTTCGTCGGCTTAGCCGGTCGCCAGACCGTCGGCACCAGCACGACATCGCAATCGGAGCTACCGATCGCGATGCCCCAGACTTTGCGGGCCGCCCAGAAACGCGGACCCGCCGCAACCGCCCTTGTGCGGTCGCGGATTGCGGACACGCGGTCTGCGCCCAAGGGCCGAACGGAGTGAACCGAGCCCATGCTCGACGACGAATCCCCCACAACCACCCGCACCGACCGACGAATCATCCGGCGAGAGCGGCGCGACCGCCGCCCCGGCCCGTCGACGCGCGCCGGCCAAGACGACCGCCGCGAAGAAGGCCGCGAGCGCTCCCGCGGTCGCTGACACCGGCCGCTGACACGCCGCCCGCTGCCGCGGCCGCGTCGCCCGCGAAGAGGGCCACGCGCAGCCGCAAGGCCACCGCCAAGGCAGCCGCTCCGGCGGCCGACGTCCTGCCCATCGACGTCCCGTCCACCGAGTCGGCCGCGACAGATTCGCCGGCGACGTCCGCCCCGGCTGCTGACTCGGCGCGGGCGCCCCGCACCGCCCGCAAGACCACTCGCAAGGCCGCCGCCGCCGCCGATGCCTCCGCCGTGGACCGCGTCGACCGCCCTCGGCGCGACGCCGACGCCCACCGCCACTGCCACCGATGCGCCGACCGCCCGCCGTCGCTCGGCGAAGAAGACCGCACCGGCTGACGACGCCGCGCCAGCCCTCGCGACCGCCCCCTCGCTCGCCGCGCCGGCCGTTCTGTTCGTCGCGCCGGCCGCCGCCGCTGAGGTCGAGCCCGCGCCGGCATCGCCCCGCTCACGTCGCGGCCAGAAGGTCGTCGCCCCGCCGCCCGTCGAGACCGATGACCTCGAGGTCGTCGAAGAGCTCGCCGAAGAGATCGCGGCCGAGGCCGACGAGATCCGCGAAGCCGCCATCGACGAGGCCAACGGCGCGCGCCGTCGACGTCGTCGGGGTCGCCGCGGCCGCGGCCGCGTCGGTTCGGGCGCAGCCGGCACCGATGGCGAGGCCGACGGCACCGACGCTGTCGACGACGACGCCGAGGATGACGGCCGAAGCCGACGGCACCGAAGCCGTCGACGATCTGACCGCGGCCGAAGGCGGCACGTCGCGCCGTCGCCGTCGCCGTCGCCGTCGGGCTGACTCCGACGACGGCAGCGGGCGAGGCCGAGGACCCGCCGAACACCGTCGTACACGTGCGCGATCGCCGCCGCGAGTCGAACAACGCGGGCGACCAGCGCGTCCGATGACGGTGTCCGGGGCGTGCGCGGATCCACCCGCCTCGAGGCCAAACGCCAGCGCCGCCGCGAGGGCCGCGAGTCCGGTCGTCGCCGTCCGGCGATCCTGTCCGAGGCCGAGTTCCTGGCCCGCCGTGAGTCGGTCGACCGCGTTATGGCCGTCCGCCAGCTCGGCGACCGCACCCAGATCGCGGTGCTCGAGGACGGCGTGCTCGTCGAGCACTACGTCACCCGGGCCAGCGCGACGTGCTACGTCGGCAACGTCTACCTCGGCCGCGTCCAGAACGTGCTGCCGAGCATGGAGGCGGCGTTCGTCGACATCGGCAAGGGCCGCAACGGCGTGCTGTACGCCGGCGAGGTCAACTGGGACGCCGCCGGTCTCGAAGGCAAGTCCCGCAGCGATCGAGAACGCGCTCAACCCCGGCGACACGATCCTCGTCCAGGTCACCAAGGACCCGATCGGCCACAAGGGCGCCCGGCTGACCAGCCAGGTGTCGCTGCCCGGCCGGTTCCTCGTCTACGTCCCCGGTGGGGGCATGACCGGCATCAGCCGCAAGTTGCCCGACACCGAGCGGCAGCGGCTGAAGTCGATCCTGAAGAAGATCGTTCCCGAGGACGCCGGCGTGATCATCCGGACCGCCGCCGAAGGCGCGTCCGAAGAGGAGCTCACCCACGACGTCGAGCGGCTCAAGGCCGAGTGGGACTCGATCAGCGCCAAGGCCGAGCAGAAGAAGTCGGCGCCCGACCCTGGTGCACGGCGAGCCCGATCTCGCGATCCGGGTCGTCCGTGACGTCTTCAACGAGGACTTCAAGCAGCTGGTCGTCGCAGGGCGACGACGCCTGGCAGACGATCTCGGGCTACCTCGCCGATGTCGCGCCGGAACTCGCCGAGCGGGCCGCCAAGCACACCGGCAACGCCGACCTGTTCCACGAACTGCGGGTCGACGAGGGCCTGGCCAAGGCGCTCGATCGCAAGGTGTGGCTGCCCTCCGGCGGCTCACTGGTCATCGACCGCACCGAGGCGATGACCGTCATCGACGTCAACACCGGCAAGTTCGTCGGCTCGGGCGGCAACCTCGAGCAGACGGTCACCCGCAACAACATCGAGGCGGCCGAAGAGATCGTCCGCCAGCTGCGGCTGCGCGACGTCGGCGGCATCGTGGTCATCGACTTCATCGACATGGTGCTGGAGAGCAACCGCGACCTGGTCCTGCGGCGGCTGACCGAGTGCCTCGGGCGCGACCGCACCAAGCACCAGGTGGCCGAGGTCACGTCGCTCGGGCTCGTCCAGATGACCCGCAAGCGGGTCGGCGAGGGCCTGCTCGAGGCGTTCAGCGAGACCTGCGAGGTCTGCCGGGGCCGGGGCGTGATCGTCCACAGCGAGCCGATCGAGCTGCGCGAGCACCGTTCGGACGAGCCCTCGGACGAGGGTCGTGCGCCGCGCAAGCGTGGGGCGCGCCGTCCGAAGGTCGAGGAGCAGGAGACCGACGCCGAGGCTGAGGCCCGCCGCCGTGAGGCCGCCTCGGCGATGGCGCTCGTGCACCGCGCCGCGCACCACGACGAGGACGGTGTCATCGACCCGGCCGAGGGATCGGGCGATGCTGCCGGGACACCGGCGATCCCGATCGTTCACGAATCGACCGATCCGTCCGGCGCCGCCTCGGACACCGATCCGTCCGGCGCCGCCCAGGACGACGCTGAGCCGTCCGATTCGGCGCCCGTCCGGACCGCGGCGCCCCGGCGTCGTCGTCGCGCGGCCAGCCGTCCCGCCGGCCCACCGGTCGCGGCCGCCGTCGACTAAAACGTCACTTTCGGCGGCGCAGCTGCGCCTGTGAGGTGGCGCCGCCGAAAGTGAGGGAGGGTTGCGGGCCGCTCGCGTTTTGGCACTCGCGCCGGGCGTGCCGTAACCTCTACAACGGCCCATTTTCCGGTGGGCCGGTCTTGTGCGCGGGCGCATTCGCTTCGACGCCGGACTTCAGCAGTCGAGGAGTGAACCCGTCATGTATGCCATCGTCAAGACCGGCGGCAAGCAGTACAAGGTCGCCGTGGGCGATGTGCGTCGAGATCGAGAAGCTCGACGCGGCGATCGGCGATTCGAGGTCGCCCTCCCGGCGATCCTGCTGGTCGACGGCGACACCGTGACCCACGAGGCCGCCAAGCTGGCCGACGTCTCCGTCACCGCCGAGATCCTCGCCGCAGACCAAGGGCCCGAAGATCTCGATCCACAAGTACAAGAACAAGACCGGCTACCACAAGCGCATGGGCCACCGTCAGAAGCTGACGCAGGTCAAGGTCACCGACATCGCCGCGGCCGGCTCGACCGGAAAGAAGAAGTAGACATGGCCCACAAGAAGGGTGCATCCAGCTCCCGCAACGGTCGCGACTCCAACGCCCAGCGCCTCGGCGTCAAGCGTTTCGGCGGGCAGCGCGTCAACGCCGGCGAGATCCTGATCCGCCAGCGCGGCACGAAGTTCCACCCGGGTGCCGGTGTCGGACGAGGCAGCGACGACACGCTGTTCGCGCTCATCGAGGGCCAGGTTCTGTTCGGGGTCTCCCGCGGCCGCAAGACGGTGTCGATCGTGGCGCCCGTCCTCGCCGAGGTCTGACCCGAACTCACGCGCCGTCCACACGCTTTCCAGGAGCGGGCCCGGTTGATCCGGTCCCGCTCCTGTCATTTCCAGCCCGGAGTCGAGGTGTCCGTTCGATGAGCTCGTTCGTCGATCGCGTCGTGCTGCACCTCGCCGGCGGCAACGGCGGCCACGGGGTCGCGTCGATCCATCGCGAGAAGTTCAAGCCGCTCGGCGGCCCGGACGGCGGTAACGGTGGACGGGGCGGCGATGTCGTCCTCGTCGTCGACCAGAACGTCCACACGCTGCTGGACTTCCACCACCATCCGCACCAGCGGGCCGGTAACGGCAAGCAGGGCGCCGGTAGCCACCGCAACGGGGCCGACGGCGGCGACATCGTGCTGCGCGTGCCCGAGGGCACCGTCGTCCACACCGACGACGGCACCGTCCTGGTCGACCTGACCGGCATCGGCACCCGGCACGTCATCGCCCAGGGCGGGCGCGGCGGGCTCGGCAACTCCGCGCTGGCCTCCACCCGCCGCAAGGCGCCCGGCTTCGCGCTGCTCGGCGAGCCCGGCGAGGTGCTCGACGTCGTCCTCGAACTGAAGAGCGTCGCCGACGTCGGGCTGGTCGGCTTCCCCTCCGCCGGTAAGTCATCGCTCATCGCCGCCTTGTCCGCCGCCCGTCCCAAGATCGCCGACTACCCGTTCACGACGCTCGTGCCGAACCTCGGCGTGGTCGCGGCCGGCGAGGTGACGTACACGATCGCGGACGTGCCGGGCCTGATCCCGGGCGCCGCGCAGGGCAAGGGGCTCGGCCTCGACTTCCTGCGTCATATCGAGCGGTGCGCGGTCCTGCTGCACGTCCTCGATTGCGCGACCCTCGAACCCGGCCGCGACCCGATCAGCGATCTCGACGCCATCGAGTCCGAGCTCGACCAGTACGAGTCGACGCTCGGCGATCTGCTGCAACGTCCGCGCCTGGTCGCCCTGAACAAGGTGGACGTCCCCGAGGGCGCCGAGCTGGCCGCGCTCGTCCGTCCCGAGCTCGAGGCCCGCGGCCTGCGCGTTTTCGAGATCTCGGCTGTCAGCCATGCCGGCCTGCGCGAGCTGTCGTACGCGCTCGCCGGCGAGGTCACCGCCGACCGGGACGCCCGGCCCGAGCCGTCCCCGACGCGCATCGTGCTGCGACCCAAGGCGGTCGACGACGCCGGCTTCACGATCGAGGCGACCGCCGACGGATACGTCGTGCACGGCGCGAAGCCCGAACGCTGGATCCGGCAGACCGCGTTCGACAACGACGAGGCCGTCGGTTACCTCGCCGACCGGCTGGCCCGCCTCGGGGTGGAGGACGAGCTGGCCAAGATGGGCGCCGAACGCGGTGATGCCGTGACGATCGGTGACGTGACGTTCGACTTCGAGCCCACCGGCGGCATCGACGACGACGACTCCGCCTACCTGCCGACCCGCCGTGGTGAGGACGAGCGGTTGTTCACTTCGACCCGGCTCAGCCCGGCCGAGCGGCTGGCGGCCAAGAAGGCCCGACGCCGGCGCGGCGACGAGGACTTCGACGACGAGCTCGACGGCGAAGACGTGGTCGACACGATGGACGACTACTTGGTGGACGGCGACTCGGTGGACGGCGACTCGGCCGACGAGGACGAGTCGTGACGGTCGTATTCGCTGGACAACCCGTCGTCCGCGCCAGCACGATCTAGCCTCATGAGCGAGCGTCAGCGAGCGAATCGATGTCGCAGTGCTTTCAGAGTCTCGTGCGCGCCCGGAGCGAAGCGAGGGCGTGCATGAGCGAGCGTCAGCGAGCGAATCGATGTCGCGCATGAGTCGCACCGCCATTGGCATCGCCCGGCGCACGGTGGTCAAGGTCGGGTCGTCGTCGTTGACCGCTCGCGGCCGGATCGATCCGTCCCGCATCGACGGGCTGGTCGACGCGCTGGCCGCCCGGCACGCATCCGGGGCACAGGTCGTTCTCGTGTCGTCCGGAGCCATCGCCGCCGGCATCGGCCCCCTCGGGCTCAACGGTCGGCCGCGCGATCTGGCCACCCAGCAGGCCGCGGCGAGCGTCGGGCAGTTGCTGCTCGCCGAGCGGTACGCGACCTCGTTCGCCCGCTACGGCCTGCGCGTGGGGCAGGTGCTGCTGACGGCCGACGACCTGCATCGGCGCGGTCACTACCGCAATGCGCAGCGCACGCTCGAACGGTTGCTGGCGCTGGGCGTCATCCCGATCGTCAACGAGAACGACACCGTGGCCACGCACGAGATCCGCTTCGGCGACAACGACCGGCTGGCGGCGCTCGTCGCCCACCTGGTCAGTGCCGACGCGCTCGTGCTGCTCTCGGACATCGACGGGCTTTACACCGGCAAGCCCGGCAGCGCCGGCGCGACGCTGATCGATGAGATTCGGGAGGTCGCCGAACTGCGGTCCGTGCGCGTCGGCGGGGTCGGCGCCGGAGTCGGCACCGGCGGCATGACCACGAAGATCGATGCCGCGACCATCGCGATGAGCGAAGGCATCCCGGTGATCCTGGCCGCCGCCGCCGAGGTTGCGCCCGCGCTGCGTGGCGAGGGCGGGACGTTGTTCTGGCCGGTCGGCGATCGCAGTGCCTCGCGCCTGTTCTGGATGCGCCACGCGACCGCTCCGCGGGGGCGCCTCGTCCTCGACGCCGGCGCCGTCGCCGCGGTCGTCGATCGCCGTATGTCCTTGCTACCGGCCGGAATCACCACCGTCGAGGGTGACTTCGACTCCGGCGATCCGGTCGAGTTGGCCGGTCCCGACGGTCAGGTCGTCGCGCGCGGCCTCGTCGCGTACGACTCGGTCGACCTACCCGCGTTGCTCGGTCGCAAGACGCGCGATCTGCCGGCCGAGTTCCGTCGCGAGGTCGTCCACCGCGACGATCTCGTGCTGCTGTGAGGTCCGCCTCGCCCGAGAGGGTTCAATGACGTCGTGACCTATTCGCCGTATCCGTCCGCCCCGCCGCCACCGGAGACCGCCACCGTCGGGACGCCGCCGCCCCCGGCCGCGCTGCGACCGGTGATCGTGCTGCTGCTGATCAACCTCACCCTGTCGATCGCCGTGACGATCGCGGTATTCGCCAACAAGAACAGCCTGATCGCTTATCAGCTCGATCATCGGCACATCACGGATCCCGATCAGCGGCGCATCCTGCGCGACTCGTATTCGGCGGGCATCTGGGGTCGGGCCGTCGGCAACATCGTCATCAGCGTCGTCTACGCGTTCATGGTGCGGGCGCTCATCCGCGGCCGGCGCTGGGCCTACCGGCGGGTCGTCATCCTCAGCATCGTCGGGATTGCCGGCCTGGCCATCCTGTGGGCGACGCCCTATCCGGCCTGGATGCGCGTCGAGCAGGTCCTGCAGACGCTGGTGCTGGCGGCGCTGCTCTACTTCGTCACGCGTCCGGCCGTGAAGTCGCACTTTCCGCAGACCGGCGCTCGCCGGTTCGGCCGGCGCTGAAATACCCTTCACGTCATGATCGAGCAGACCGCGTCCGAGGCGGACGTGCGCGCGGCCGCCGCCCGGGCACGGGAGGCCGCCGCCGACCTCGCGCCGCTGGGCCGGGCCGCCAAGGATTCGGCCCTGCGGGCGATGGCCGACGCGCTCGACGATTCGACCGGGTCCGTCCTCGAGGCCAACGCGAAGGACGTCGAGGCCGGGCGGGCCGCCGGGCTGTCGGACGGGCTGATCGACCGGCTCGCGCTGGACGCCGGGCGGGTGGCCGCGATGGCCGAAGGACTGCGCGACGTCGCCGCGCTGCCGGATCCGGTTGGCGAGGTGCTGCGCGGTTACCTGCAGCCGAATGGCCTGGAAATACGGCAGATTCGCGTGCCGTTCGGCGTATTGGCGATGATCTACGAGGCCCGCCCGAACGTCACCGTCGACGCCGCGGGCCTGGCCGTCAAGAGTGGTAACGCGGCGCTGTTGCGCGGCTCGGCGAGTGCGTTCGAATCCAACGTCGCCCTCGTCGATGTGCTGGCTTCGGCCGCCGAGAAGGCCGGCTTGCCGCGCGACGGCATCCAGCTCGTGCCCGGCACCGACCGGGCCAGCGTCGGCTATCTCCTGCGAGCGCGCGGGTTGGTCGACCTGGTGATACCGCGCGGGGGCGCCGGCTTGATCAACTACGTCGTCGAGAACGCGACCGTGCCCGTGATCGAGACGGGCATCGGGGTCGTGCACGTCTACGTCGACGCCGATGCCGATCTCGACATGGCCGAGCGGATCGTCGTGAATTCCAAGGTGTCGCGCCCGAGCGTGTGCAATTCGGCCGAGACCGTTCTGGTCCATCGAGCGGTCGCCGACGAGTTCGTGCCGCGCGTCGTTCGCGCCCTGCGCGCCGCCGGCGTGACCGTTCACGGCGACGACGCGTTCCGCACCGCCGACGCCGCGGTCATCGTTGCGGACGACGACGACTGGGCCGCCGAATATCTCTCGCTCGACATCGCGGCGCGGGTCGTCGCCGATGTCGACGAGGCGATCGCGCACATCCGGCGCTGGTCGTCGGGTCACACCGAGGCGATCGTCACCCGCAATCTCGACACCGCCCGCCGCTTCGTCGCCCGGGTCGACAGCGCGGCGGTCATGGTGAACGCGTCGACCCGGTTCACCGACGGCGGCGAGTTCGGCTTCGGGGCCGAGATCGGCATCTCGACGCAGAAGCTGCACGCCCGCGGTCCGATGGGGCTCGCCGAGCTCACGTCGTCGAAGTGGGTCGTGACCGGCGACGGCCAGATTCGGTGACGAGCGCTCCCGCGAGGGTCGGCATCATGGGCGGGACGTTCGACCCGATCCACCACGGTCACCTGGTGGCGGCCAGCGAGGTCGCGTCCCAGTTCGACCTGGACGAGGTCGTCTTCGTCCCGACCGGCGAGCCGTGGCAGAAGACCGATCGCGCAGGTCAGCCCGGCCGAGCACCGCTATCTGATGGCCGTCATCGCCACCGCGTCCAACCCGCGGTTCTGGGTCAGCCGGGTCGACATCGACCGAGGCGGACCGACGTACACCGTCGACACGATCAGCGACATCGCGGCGATGCGTCCCGGCGCGGAGCTGTACTTCATCACCGGCGCCGACGCGCTGAGCCAGATCCTGTCCTGGAAGGACGCCGAGGAGGCCCTCGAACTGCGCCCACTTCGTCGGAGTCACCCGGCCGGGCTACGTGCTGTCCGACGCCCACCTGCCGCCGGCGACGGCGACTCTGGTGGACGTGCCGGCCATGGCGATCTCCTCGAGCGCGTCCGCGAGCGGGTGCGGGCCGGGCAGCCCGTCTGGTACCTCGTGCCGGACGGCGTCGTGCAGTACATCGCCAAGCATCGGCTCTACTGAGCCCGTAAGCTGTCGCCTCGTGACCGAAAACCCGCGGGCGTGAGCTCCGTGACCGCAACCGACGCGCGTGACCTCGCGCTGCGTGGCGGCCTACGCCGCGTCCGACAAGCTCGCCACCGACATCGTGCTCATCGACGTGAGCGAACGACTCGCGATCACCGACGTCTTCGTCATCGCCACCGGCAGCAACGAGCGGCAGGTCGAGGCCATCGTCGACGCCGTCGAGGAGCAGCTGCGCGCCGTCGGCGTCAAGCCGTTGCGTCGCGAGGGTCGCCGCGACGGCCGGTGGGTCCTGCTCGACTACGCCGACGTCGTCGTGCACGTCCAGCACGCCGAGGAGCGCGTGTTCTACGCCCTCGAGCGGCTGTGGAAGGACTGCCCGCTGATCGAGTTCGACGCCCGGGCAGCCGGCCGCCCGAGCGGCGCGGGCCGCCGGGGCCCTCGACGCTGATGACCGCGGCCGCCGGTGCGTCGTCCTGCGGCACGGCCGGACCGCCTGGAATGCCGAGCGCCGCTTCCAAGGCCAGGCCGATCCGCCGCTCGATGACGTCGGACGGGCCCAGGCCGTACGAGGTCGCCGGCGCTCATCGCCGCGTTGCGCCCGGCGGTCGATCATCTCGCTCCGACCTGCAGCGGGCGCTGCAGACCGCCGCGCCGCTCGGTGAGCTGGCCGGCGTGGCAGTGGTGCCCGAGCCGCGGCTGCGGGAGCGCTCGCTGGGTCACTGGGAGGGGCTGACCCGCGACGAGGTCGAGGCGCGCTACCCCGACGAGTTCGCCGACTGGATCGCCGGGCGCGACGTGAGCCGGCGCGGCGGGGAGACGCGCGAGCAGGTCGCGGCCCGGGCGCTCGAGCTGCTTCGAGGAGCTCGCCGACGTCGAGATCGCGGTCCTTGTCACGCACAGCGCGACCGCGATGGCGCTCTGTTCGGCATTGCTCGGACTGGGCCAGGAACAGCACATCCTCGGCCCGCTCGCCAATTGCCACTGGGCCGAGCTGCGTCACGAGCCACGCGATCATTCCGGGCGGTTCTGGCGGCTGCGGGCCCACAACGTCGGCGCGCCCGGCCCGGTGATCCCGTTCGCGGTCACCGCCGCCGAGGACGACGACGCGCCGGACGCCGAGGCGTGATGGTGCGACGCATCCGGTGGTTCGCGCCGAGATCCTTGTCTGCTCAACCATCTGCCCATAGGATGTCTGACAGGTGCCCCCGGGTCCGGTGGCGACGGACAGCGGACCCGGGGCGAGCACCACTTTCGCCGGCCGGGCGGCGGGATTCGCCGGATCCGCACGCAGGTGGCGGGGTACGATCGAAGCGATGCCAACCGGACGTCTGCTCCTTATCGGGCCGCGCTGACCGCGATTTCACGCCAGCGCGGCTGAGCCTCTGCGATCTCGCAGGGGCTCTTCGCATGTCCGAGCCGACTTGATCGACCGAATCTGATTCGAGGGGAACCGATGACCGCCGAGCGTCCGCCGGCCAACGACGAGACACCGCCGCATCGCTACACCGCGGCGCTCGCCGACCAGATCGAGACGTCCTGGCAGGACCGCTGGCAGCGCGAGGGCACCTTCCACGCGCCGAACCCGAGCGGTGACCTGGGCGAGGGTTTCGACCGGGTGGCCATCCGGCCGCAGGCCTATGTCCTGGACATGTTCCCGTACCCGTCCGGCGCGGGTCTGCACGTCGGTCACCCGCTCGGCTACATCGGCACCGACGTCTACGCGCGGTACCTGCGCATGAGCGGGGCGAACGTCCTGCACGCGATGGGGTTCGACGCGTTCGGCCTGCCGGCCGAGCAGTACGCGCTGCAGACCGGGCAGCACCCGCGCACGACGACCGACGCGAACATGAAGGTGTTCCGCGAGCAGTTGCGGCGGCTGGGTCTGGGCCACGACGACCGCCGGTCGATTGCCACGACCGACCCGGAGTACTACCGCTGGACCCAGTGGATCTTCCTGAAGATCTTCAACTCCTGGTACGACGCGCTGGTCGACAAGGCCCGCCCGATCGACGACCTGATCGCTGAACTGGATGCCGGCACGCGGACGCCGAACGACGGCGCCAACCCGTTCGACCGCCCGTGGTCGGAGCTGTCGCCGATCGAGCGCCGGCAGGTCGTCGACAATCACCGGCTCGCCTATCGCGCCGAATCGATGGTCAACTGGGCGCCCGGTCTCGGCACGGTGCTGGCCAACGAAGAGGTCACCGCGGACGGACGCAGTGAGCGCGGCAATTTCCCGGTGTTCCGCAAGCCGTTGGCGCAGTGGATGATGCGCATCACCGCGTACGCCGACCGACTGGTCCGCGATCTGGACTACATCGACTGGCCCGAGAAAGTTCGCGCTATGCAGCGCAACTGGATCGGCCGCTCGACCGGAGCGCACGTCGACTTCGCGTGCGGGGACGAGAAGATCCAGGTCTTCACCACCCGCCCCGACACACTGTTCGGCGCGACGTACATGGTCCTGGCGCCCGAACATCCGCTGGTCGACGTGTTGATGCCTTCCGCGTGGCCCGAGGGCACCGCTGCGTCCTGGACGGGCGGTCACGCGGCGCCCGCCGAGGCGATCGCGGCCTACCGGGCCGAGGCGGCCGCCAAGTCCGAGATCGACCGGCAGGCCGAGTCGAAGCAGAAGACCGGGGTCTTCGCCGGCGTCTTCGCGGTCAATCCGGTCAATGGAGCGTCGATCCCGGTCTTCGTCGCCGACTACGTGCTGATGGGTTACGGCACCGGCGCGATCATGGCGGTTCCCGGACAGGATGAGCGCGACTGGGAGTTCGCGTCCGTCTTCGGGCTGCCGGTGATCCGCACCGTCGCGCCGCCGGAGGGCTTCGACGGCGAGGCGTTCACGGGCGAGGGACCGGCGGTCAACTCGGCGAACGCGTACGGCTTGGACCTCAACGGCCTCGATATCGCGACCGCCAAGTCGACGGTGATCGAATGGCTCGAGGGAGTCGGCGCCGGGCGCGGCGCGGTGACGTATCGCTTGCGCGACTGGCTGTTCTCCCGCCAACGCTACTGGGGCGAGCCGTTCCCGATCGTGTACGACGAGACGGGGCTGCCCATCGCTGTCCCCAACTCGATGCTGCCGGTCGAGCTGCCCGAGACCGACGACTTCACGCCCAAGGCGTTCGCAGCCGACGACCAGTCGTCGACCCCCGAGCCGCCGCTGGGCCGGCTGGCCGACTGGGTGAACGTCACGCTCGATCTGGGCGACGGCCCGAAGCAGTACCGCCGCGAGACGAACACCATGCCGAACTGGGCCGGCTCGTGCTGGTACGAGCTGCGCTACATCGACCCGGATGACTCGGACGAGCTGGTCGACCCGCACAACGAGCGCTACTGGATGGGGCCGTCGGCCGACCGTCCGCTGGGTGGGGTCGGGCTGTACGTGGGTGGCGTCGAGCACGCCGTGCTGCACCTGCTGTACGCACGTTTCTGGCACAAGGTGCTGTTCGACCTGGGCTATCTGAGCAGCTCGGAGCCGTTCCACAAGCTGATCAATCAGGGCATGTTGCAGCTGCCGGCGTACACGAATTCCGACGGCTTCTACGTCGAGGCGGCCGAGGTCGAGGAGCGCGACGGCTCGTTCTACTTCCAGGGCGAGCTGGTCAGCCAGGAGTTCGGCAAGATCGGCAAGAGCCTGAAGAACGTCATCACGCCGGACGACTTCATCGCCGAGTTCGGGGCGGACACGTTCCGGCTGTTCGAGATGTTCAGCGGGCCGCTCGAGCAGTCCCGTCCGTGGGATGCCAAGGCCATCGTCGGTCCGTACCGGCTGATCCAGCGGATCTGGCGGGTCGTACTGGACGAGCAGACCGGGGCGGTGCACGTGTCGGAATCCGATGTCCCGGACGGGCTGAATCGCCTGCTGCACAAGACGATCGTGGCCGTGCGCGACGGGTACGAGTCGCTTCGGTTCAACACGTCGATCGCGCGCATCACGGAGCTGAACAACGCGGTGACCCAGGAGTACCCGCAGGGCGGCGCGCCCCGGATGGTGGCTGAGGCGCTCGTCCTGATGTTGGCGCCGTTGGCTCCGCACGTCGCCGAGGAACTGTGGTCGCGCCTCGGACACGAGGACTCGCTGGCCTGGACCGACTTCCCGGTGGCCGACCCTGCGCTGCTGATCGACGACACCGTCGAGGTCCCGGTGCAGGTCAACGGCAAGGTGCGGGCGGTCATCAACGTCGCCGCCGATGCCGACGCCGGCACGCTCGAGTCCGCCGCGCGCGGCGACGGCCGGGTGGCCGCGCTGCTCGACGGCAAGGATCCCAAGCGGGTTGTCGTCGTTCCCGGTCGCCTGGTCAACTTCGTGCTGTAGCCGCGCCGAGTTTGCCCGGGGGTTCCGTTGTTCTCGAGCGCTCGGGCCGCGCACTCCGCACGCTAGTGTTCAGGCCGTGGGCACCGTCGCCGTCGTCACCGATTCGACGTCCTACCTGCCGCCCGGCATCGCCGACGAACTCGGGATCACGGTCGTCCCCTTGCAGGTCACCGTCGGGACGCGGACCGGCAGCGAGGGGATCGAGGTCTCGTCCGCTGACGTGACGAAGGCTTTGCGCGACAAGGTGTTCGTCACGACGTCGCGACCCGCACCCACCGATTTCGCCAACGCCTACCGAGCCGCGCTCGAAGGGGGAGCGACCCACGTCGTGTCGGTACACGTCTCGGCGGCGCTGTCCGGCACCTGGGATTCGGCCTGCCTCGCGGCGCAGGACTTCGGCTACGGCACCGTACGGGTCGTCGATTCACGGTCAGCCGGAATGGCGCTCGGCTTCGCGGTGGTGGCGGCGTCTCGAGCGGCCCGCGACGGCGCCGATCCGGCCGCGGTGCAGGACGCGGCCGCGTCCACCGTCGATCGCACGCGCACGCTCTTCTACGTCGACACGCTCGAATACCTACGCCGAGGTGGCCGCATCGGCGCGGCAGCGGCGCTGCTCGGAACGTCCTTGTCGGTAAAGCCTTTGCTGCACGTTCGAGAGGGCCGGGTGCTGCCGCTCGAGAAGGTCCGGACGTCGTCGAAGGCCCTGGCCCGCCTGTTGCAATTGACCATCGACGCGGCCGGGCCCGGGCCGGTCGACGTCGCTGTGCATCATCTGGATGCACCGGACCGGGCGGCCGACCTCGCGTCGCGCCTGCGCGAGCAGTTGCCGGAGTTGCGGGAGCTGCACACGTCCGAGGTCGGCGCAGTGATCGGCGCGCATCTCGGTCCCGGCATGATCGCGACGGCGGTCGTGCGTCGCTAGCAGTCGTGCGCCGGCGTCAGAGATGACGTCAGGACGTAGCGGCCGGCTTTCATGGTGTGGACGACGACATCGTCACCGTCGCGCCGGATGCACGCGCCGGCCGCGTTCGCGAGATCGAGATACCGGAACCACCGGACGCGGACGAGGACGTTCGCGTTGGCGGGCGCCGAGATCGTCACAGTCGCCGGGCCGTAGTCGACGAGCGTCCCGGGGGTTGCGACGATCGGCGTCGGCGCTCGGACGGCGTACAACGTCCAATGCGGATTGGACCAAACCGCTTGCAGATACGGCAGATTGTCGTGGACGAGCGTGATCTCACGTCGCCCGTAGAACGTCGGTCGCGCGTCGGCGACGGCGACGTACTGCACCGCGTTGCGATCGAGGAACGCGCGGTAGGTCGCCGCGGTCGGGGCCTGGTCGTAGAACGCGGCGCTGTTGAGTTCGGTGTCGACCTGCCGCAGCCAGCCGCGGGCGAGCGGTACGGATCGTGCGGCGTAGACGGCCTCCCAATGACCGGTCAGCTCCGGGATCTCGACCCGCCCGGTGAAGTCGCCGCGCGAATGGATCTCGTCGAGTAGGGGCGCGAAGTAGGCGGCGCGCGTAGCGGGGGCGCCGGCCCCGGTCAGCGTGCCGAGCGTGACCGGCGTCTGCAGCACGACGGCGAGAGCGACCGCGATCGCGGCGCGCCACCAGCGCCAGTCGACGAATGCCGCGACAACCGGTACGGCGAACAGCAACGAGAGGCGGATCGCGTTGCCGCCGACCGGTGTCGGGAGCACGTACGCGGCAACGACCAAGAGGACTCCGAGCGCCGCTCCGAGGCGAATCGCCTTGTGCTGCCGAGGGATCACGGCCACGCAGAAGATCGAGACGAGGCCGGCCCGGATCGCGTCCGTCGGGTTGAAGACCTGAGAACCACCGTCGCCGAACGCGCCCGAGATGACCGCGACGGGCAGGGCGCTCGCGATGATGATCACGGCCCCGTCGACATAACGCCGGCGGAGCAGTGCGACGCCACCACAGAGCCACAGCAGCAACGCGGCGACGGGACTCGCGGCACCGGCGAGGATCGCCGCGGCCGCGGCGACGACGCGCCGTCGTCGCGGGTGATCGTCAGTCGTGAAGGTGAACAGGGCGGCGAGGCCGAACATCATCCCGGCGGCGAAGGCGACCCGTCCTTCGATGAGGTTGCTCGCCTGGCAGACCGCGGCGGCCACACCACCGACCACCGGCCGGCGGGCACCGGCGCGCGCGAACAGCTGGGCGGCCAGGACGCTGGCGACGACCGCGGCGATCGCGCCGGTCAGCCGCACGCCGATCCAGCTCATGACGATCGGCACCCACAGCGAGTAGCCGTAGGGGAGGGTTCCGCCGAACCAGCGGAAGTCGATCAGCGCGGACGCGTGGGCGCCGGCAAAGTCGGATCGGGCCAGCTGCGCCGACAGGTCTCCGCCCATGAGCGGCGCGATGAGGTAGGCAACCGCCAGGACCACCGACGTCGTGGCCGCGACCGCGGCCGGTCGCCGATCGCAGTCGAACGCCCAGGCAGTGAGTTCGCGGGGCCCGGCCACGCCTGCGAGTCTCCCATTGCCCGCGAACGATCCGGCTCGTCCACAGGGCCTTTCGTCGTCCACAAGTTGGTGCGGAACCCTCCGGACGCTCGGTCCGCTGCCTAGCGTCGGGGTGTGCCGAGTGGTCGAAGGCTCGTTCTCGGTCGACGAGCGCGGGTGGCTCGACGAACTCGCGCCGTGTTGGCGGCGGCGCCGTGGCCGACGTCCGGCCTCGGGCTGGACGCCGTTGCCGGCGAGCGTCTCGCGCGCGAGCGGGTCGCACTGGCCGAGCTGGTCGAGCTGGACGAGCTGGTCGAGCTGAGACGAGCCCACGAGAACGGAGGGATGGGTGCCGGCCCTGGATTTCGACGACGCGGTGCGTGCGGGTGGTAGGCACGCCGGCGACCGGCGCGGCGCCGACGCGGCGACGGACGGCGACGATTTTGACGACGATTTCGATCTCGACGAGCCATCGGCGGGGCGCGGCCGCGCGGTGCGCTCGCGGGTGGTCCGCCTGGTCGGAGGTCGGAGTGCGCGGTGGGCCGCACGGACCCGCTTCGATCCCGGCCGCCGCGGCGCGCTCGCGGTCGGCGCGGCGGCGTTGGTCGTGGCAGTCGTCGCCGGGGCCTGGGTGTTCTTCGACCGGCCGCGCGCGGCGGCGGTCGCGCCACACGTGTTGTCATCCGCATCGATTACGACCGAGTCGGCGGCGGCGTCGTCCGGTACCGGCACCGGCAGCGGATCGGTGACGGCCAGCGCACCGGGCTCATCACGAACGCCCGCGTTGATCGTGGTCGACGTCGTCGGGCGGGTGAAGTCGCCGGGCATCTACCAGCTGCCGTCGAGCGCGCGAGTGGCCGATGCGCTGGCCGCGGCCGGCGGCGCGCTCCCCGGCGTCGACCTCACGTCGGTCAACCTGGCCGCCCGCGTGTCCGACGGCCAGCAGATCGCGATCGGGGTTCCGGGAGCGCCGGCCGCCGCTGAGCCCGCGCCCGGCACCGGCGGCACCGCGTCGGTCAGCGCGTCGTCCCCTGTCGATCTGAACACCGCCGGCGTCGAACAGCTCGACGGCCTGCCGGGCGTCGGGCCGGTGCTCGCCCAGCACATCGTCGACTGGCGCAGCGCCCACGGACAGTTCACCTCGATCGACCAGCTGCGCGAAGTGTCAGGCATCGGCCCGTCGAAATTCGCGGCGATCAAGAGTCTCGTGACGGTATGAGCGCCGCCGACCGTCCTCTCGACGTCCGGCTGGCGCTCGGGGCGGCCACGGCGTGGATCGCGACCGCCGTGTTGCTGTCGGCGGCGCCGGATACGGTCCTCCTCGCCACCCTCGGGCTGGCGGCGCTCGGCGGAGCCGCCCTGCTGCTCAGTGGGCGCTTCGCCCGCGCGATGTCGGTCGTCGCGGCGGCCGCGTTCTGCGCCGTGCTCGTGCTCGGCCCGCTTGCCGCCCGGCTCGCCCATCGATCGGCGTCCCCGCTGAGTCGGCTCGCCGACGACCGCGCGGCGATCACCGCCGATCTCACCATCGACGGCGATCCGCGGCTGCTTGCTCCGAAGGGCGTGGCCGGTGCGCCGCGCGCCGCGGTCGACGCGACGCTGACCGGCGCCTCCGTCGGCGGCCGGCACGAAAGCCTGGGCGGCGACGTGCTCGTCCTCGGACCGGCGGCGCTGTGGACCGACATCCTGCCCGGCCAGCGGGTCGTGATCGACGCCCAGTTGCAGCCTCCGTTGCCGGGCGAACTGATCGACGCCGTGCTGCTCGTGCAGAGCGACCCGGTCCGCGAGGGAGCGCCGCCGTGGTGGCAGCGGGCGGCCGGGGCGGTCCGAACCTCCCTGCGGGCCGCCGCGCGCCCGCTGCCGGCCGATGTCGCGGGGCTGCTGCCGGGGCTGGTCGACGGTGACACCTCCGGACTCGATCCGGTGCTGGCCGAGCACTTCCGCATCGCCGGACTCACCCATCTGGTTGCGGTCAGCGGCACCAACTGCGCGATCGTCGTCGGCGCGGTGCTGCTCATCCTGCGGCGCGCGCGAGTGGGTCCGCGGACGTGCGCGGTCGTGTGCGGGGTCGTCCTGGTGCTGTTCGTTGTCGTCGCGCGGCCGTCGCCGAGCGTGCTGCGTGCGGCTCTCATGGCCGCGGTGGCGCTGGGCGGTCTGGCCACCGGACGCGAACGGGCCACCCTGCCCGCACTCGCCGCGACCGTCCTCGGCCTGCTCGTGTGGCAGCCCGGACTCAGTGTCGACGCTGGCTTCACGATGTCGGTCCTCGCGACCGCGGGGTTGTTGCTGATCGCCCCCGGGTGGGCGGATGCCTTGCGCAGCAAGCACATTCCTGCCGGTCTCGCCGAGCCGATCGCGGTGGCGGCCGCGGCTCACCTCGTCACGGCCCCGGTCATCGCCGCGATCTCGGGCCGCGTCAGCCTGGTCGCGATCCCGGCCAACGTCCTGGCCGAGCCGGTCGTCGCGGTCACCACCGTCGTCGGATTCGCCGCCGCGGTGATCGCGCCGATCTCGTTGCCGGCCGGTACGGCGCTCGTGTGGGTCGCGAGTTGGCCGGGTCGGTGGCTGATCGTCGTCGCCGACTATTTCGGCTCCCTGCACGGCGCGACGGTGCCGTGGCCGGACGGCCTGGTCGGGGGATTCGCACTGCTCGCCGTCGTCGTCGTGGTCGTGCGCGTCGCGCGGACCGCCGGGGCTCGCCGGGTGCTGGCCGCGATGGTGGTCGTGTTCGTCGTCATCCAGATCCCGGTCCGGTCTGTGGTGGCCGGCTGGCCGCCGGCGGCCTGGTTCTTCGTCGCGTGCGATGTCGGCCAGGGCGATGCGGTGGTGCTCGCCGCTGCCTCGCACTCTGCCGTCGTGATCGACAGCGGTCCCGATCCGGTCGCCGTCGACCGGTGCCTGGACGATCTCGGGGTTACGGACGTCCCGTTGCTCGTCCTCAGTCACTACCACCTCGACCACGTCGGGGGGATCTCCGGAGTGCTGCACGGCCGGACGGTCGGCGCCGTCGTTACGGGACCGCTGCCGCAGCCGGCGGCCGGGTTCGCGCTCGTCCACGCCGCGTTGGCGGCGCGCGGGCTCACGATCGGGGCCGCGCCGATCGGGCAGACCCTGCAGGTCGGAGCGGTCCGGCTCGACTTCCTGGCGCCGATCGCCGCCTTCCACGGCACGCGCTCCGACCCCAACAACTCGTCGGTGATCATTCGCGCGACGGTGTCCGGCGAGCGGATCATGCTGCCCGGCGACGCCGAGGTCGAGGCGCAACAGGCGCTCGTCGATTCGGGCGTCGACCTGTCCGCCGACGTGCTCAAGGTTCCCCACCACGGCAGCGCATACTCCGATCCGGACTTCTTGCGAGCGGTCGGCGCGAAGGTCGGGATCATCTCGGTCGGGTTGAACAACGACTACGGGCTGCCGTCTCCGCTGCTGCTCACCGAGCTGGCCCGGCTGGCCGTTCCAGTGCTGCGGACCGATCGGGACGGTGACGTCGCGGTCGTGCGGACCGGGTCCGGAATCACCACCGTCAGCCGCGGGACACACGCCAGCACGGTGGCGGCTCGGGCGCGGACCGCCCGGGGCGACGTCAGCCGGTCGTGCCACGATGACCTGATGGCCATCGACGCGACGAGCACCGCGGCCGACGACGTTGCCCTGCTGGGCTCGATCGTCCTGCTGCTCGGTGACGAAGAGCTACTCGTCAGCCGGGGCATCGAGCGGGTGATCGCGGCCGCGCGCTTCGCCGACAGCGGCACGGAGGTCACCGAGCGGGTGGGCTCCGCGGTCGAGGGCTCGGAGCTTTACGAGCTGCTGAGCCCGTCGTTGTTCGGGGCGTCGCCGCGTCGTCGTGATCCGGGCCGCGCAGGACCTCAAGGTCGCGGCTGATCGAGGTCCTCACGTCGCTGCTCGCGACCCCGCCGGACGAGCTCACCGTCGTGCTCGGTCACGCCGGCGGCGCGAAAGGCAAGGCGATTCTGGAGCTGGCTCGGCGCGCGTCGGCCCCGCAGATCAGCTGCGCGAAGTTGACCCGTCCCGACGAACGGCTGGAGTTCGTCCGCAACGAGGTCCGGCGCGCGCGCGGGACGATCAGTGCTGACGCGGCCGCGGCGCTCGTCGATGCGGTCGGCAGCGACCTGCGCGAACTGGCAGCGGTAGCGGCCCAGCTCGTCGCCGATTCCGACGGTCGGGTCGACGCGGCGCTGGTGGCCGCCTACCACGAGGGCCGCGCCGAGGTCAGCGGTTTCACGGTCGCCGACCTCGCGGTCACCGGCGACGTGCCGGGCGCGCTGCAGGCGCTGCGCTGGGCGCTGGCGGTCGGCGTGCCGCAGGTCGTCATCGCCGACGCCCTGGCCGACGGCGTGCGATCGGTGGCGAAGGTCAGCGGCGCCGGTCGAGGCAACCCGAACGACCTCGCACCGAAGCTGGGGATGGCGCCTTGGAAGGTTCGCCGGGCCCAGTCGCAGGCCCGCGGCTGGACCGAGCCGAGGACTGCGGCGGGCGATGGGGTGCGTCGCGCTGCTCAACGCCGACGTCAAGGGCGTCGCCGTCGATCCGGACTACGCCCTCGAGCGGGCGATCGGGCAGCTCGGCGCCGCTCGCGCGCTGCGCTGAGCGCCGCGCACGCGCGCCGCGAATAGGTCGCGGGCCGGCGCACCATCCTCGCAACGATGCGCCGTCGGGCAAAGCAAAGGCCGGCTCGTCCGAGGGACGGGCCGGCCTGGGCCGAGCGGGTGACGTCAGAGCGAGTTGACGCGGATCGCCATCGCCGACTTCTTGTTGGCGGCCTGGTTAGCGTGGATGACACCCTTGCTGGCGGCCTTGTCGAGCTCGCGGGAGGCTGTCTGCAGCGCGGCCAGAGCCGCCTCGCGGTCGCCGGTGTCAGCGGCGGTACGGAACCGGCGGACGGCCGTCTTCAACGAAGACTTGACGCTCTTGTTGCGAAGGCGCGCCGCCTCGTTGGTGCCGATCCGCTTGATCTGGGACTTGATGTTCGCCACGAAGAAAGCCTCAATGTTCTTTTCGCTGGGACGTTCCGGCTGGAACGGTCGCCGCCGGACCGACCGGCGCACAACCTCGCCAGGTTACCAGCCGCTGAACGGTCGCCCCAAATCGCTGGTCGCGCGTCCCTTTTGGCGGCGCGATCCAAAATGCGCTGCAGCGCCGCCAAAGCGGGCCGGATGCGAAGCTGTAGGCATGAGTCGCCTCGACCTGTCGGTGGACGCCGCCGCCCTGACCGCGGCGCTCGTCGACGTCGCGTCCGTGTCGGGCGACGAGGACGAGCTGACGACCGCAGTCGAATCAGCGCTGCGCGGGTACGCGAAGCTGACGGTCGAGCGCGACGGCAACGTCGTCCTGGCCCGCACCGAGTTCGGACGGCCCGAGCGGACGATTCTGGCCGGCCATCTCGACACCGTCCCGATCGCCGACAACGTGCCGTCCAGGGTCGTCGACGGGCGTTTGTACGGCTGCGGGACGTCCGACATGAAATCCGGTGATGCGGTCGCGCTGCGCATTGCCCACCTGGTCGGCACCGGCGCGCTGACCCCGCGCTGCGACCTGACCTGGATCTTCTACGACTGCGAGGAGATCGAGGCGGCGCGCAACGGCCTGGGGCGTATCGCCCGCGAGCGACCGCACGCCCTCGCCGCCGACCTGGCCATCGTTCTCGAGCCGACGAACGGCGTCGTCGAAGGGGGTTGCCAGGGCACGCTGCGGGCGGTGGTCCGCACGACCGGCCGTCGCGCGCACGCAGCCCGTTCGTGGCTCGGCGTGAACGCGATCCACGCCGCCGCGCCGATCCTGCAGCGGCTGGCCGACTACGAGGCCCGCGAGGTCGACGTCGACGGGCTGACCTACCACGAGGGACTCAACGCCGTGGCAATCACCGGGGGAGTCGCCGGCAACGTCATCCCCGACGAGTGCGCGGTCACGGTCAACTTGCGGTTCGCGCCCGACCGCGACGAGGCGAACGCCCGGGCCCACGTCGCCGAGGTCTTCGCCGGCTTCGACATCGAGGTGACCGACTTCGCCGGATCCGCCCGTCCGGGCCTCGACCAGCCGCTGGCCCAGAGCGTCGTTGCCGCCGTCGGCGGCCGGCCGCTGGCGAAGCTCGGCTGGACGGACGTGGCGCGGTTCGGCGAGCTCGGGATCCCGGCCGTGAACCTCGGGCCCGGGGACCCGAACCTGGCCCACCAGCGCGAGGAGTCGGTCGAGCTGGCCGCGATCGGACGGGTGGAGGCCGCGCTCGTCCGCTTCCTCGAGACCGGCGCTACCGTCTCTGCGTGACGACCAGCGCCTCTGACTCCGAACGCCCGCACGAGCGCCAACGCGGCCCCATAATCCTGCGCCGCGGCCAGATCCGGCCGGGCACCACCACCGATCAGCGGCTGCTCGATTCGCGTGGCTCGTCGGACTGGGTGCACACCGACCCGTGGCGGGTACTGCGCATTCAGAGCGAGTTCGTCGAGGGGTTCGGGCTGCTCGCCGAACTGCCGTCAGCGGTCTCGGTCTTCGGTTCGGCCCGGACCTCGCACGATCATCCCGAGTACGCGGCCGGCGTTGCGCTCGGTGCCGCGCTGGCGAAGGCGGGGCTGGCCGTGATCACCGGCGGCGGCCCCGGGGCGATGGAGGCCGTCAACCGCGGCGCGTCGGAGGCCGGCGGAATCTCGGTCGGCCTCGGTATCGAGTTGCCGTTCGAGCAGCAGCTCAACGACTGGGTCGACATCGGGATCAACTTCCGTTACTTCTTCGCCCGCAAGACCATGTTCGTCAAGTACGCCCAGGCGTTCGTGATCATGCCGGGCGGTTTCGGCACGCTCGACGAGCTGTTCGAGTCGCTGACCCTCGTGCAGACGCGCAAGGTCACTCGATTCCCGGTGATCCTCTACGACTCGAAGTACTGGAGCGGGCTGCTGGCCTGGATCCGCGACACCGTGCTGCCGGACGGCAAGGTCAGCGAGGCCGACCTCGACCTCATCACCGTGTCGGACGACGTCGACGAGATCGTCGACATGATCATCGCGGCCGAGTCCGAGCGGTCGAGTCAGATCCGGGCCGAGGAGCGGGCGATCCGGCAGCTGTCGCTCGACGCCGAGTAGTGGCCGCGATCTGCGTCTACTGCTCGTCGTCGACAACGATCGAGCCGCGTCACGTAGACCTCGCCACCGAAGTCGGCGAGCACCTTGCCGCGCAAGGACATTCTCTCGTGTCCGGCGGCGGGCGTGTCTCGATGATGGGGGCGGTCGCACGGGCCGCCCGCGCCGGCGGCGCCCACACGGTCGGCGTCATCCCGCGCCATCTCATGAGCTACGAGGTCGCCGACACCGAGGCGGACGAGCTGATCGTCGTCGAGACCATGCGTGAGCGAAAGGCGCTGATGGACGAACGTTCCGACGCTTTCATCGCGCTTCCTGGCGGCATCGGCACGCTCGAGGAGCTGTTCGAAGTCTGGACGGCCGCCTCGCTCGGAATGCACACCAAGCCCGTCGTGGTGCTCGACGACGGCGAGTTCTACCGTCCGCTGTGGGACTTCCTGGACTCGCTGCGCGATCAGGGCTTCGTCCGCGACGCCGCATTGACCGGGTTGCGCCGGGTGACCACCGTCGCCGCGGCGTTCGAGGTACTCGACTTCTGAACCAACCATGATCAAATCCCACCAGGCCTCTGCAATCGGGCCGAACTCATTGGGCCACCGGCACTGAGCTAGCCGGCATCGAGCCGGGTCGTGGCGGTGAGCCGTCGCAACCCGACTCGATGGAAGAGCGTCAGACGAGGCCGCGGCGGGCCACCGCGGGCGGCCGGTCGCCCTTGACCGACGCGACCATGTCGAGCACCCGGCGGGTCGCCCGAACGTCGTGCGCGCGGAACACGCGGGCCCCGTGCCAGGCCGAGATCGCGGTCGCGGCCAGCGTGCCCTCGAGTCGCTCGCTCGGCCGGCAGGTCGAGCGTCTCGCCGATGAAGTCCTTGCGGGACAAGGCAACCAGCACCGGCCAGCCTGTGGCGACCAGCTCGTCGAGGCTGCGGGTCAGCAGCAGCGAGTGGCGGGTGTTCTTGCCGAAGTCATGCGCCGGGTCGATGACGATCCCGTCGGCGCGGACCCCGGCCGCGACCGCACGTTCGGCGAGCGGCGGTCACGGTGCCGATGACGTCGGCCACGACGTCGTCGTACGCGACCCGGTGCGGCTCGGTCCGCGGGCCGAGGCCGCCGGTGTGGGTGCAGACCAGCCCGGCGCCGGACGTCGCCGCGACCTCGGCGAGGCGCCGGATCGACGCCGCCCCAGGTGTCGTTGATCAAGTCGGCGCCCTCCGCGACGACCCGCTCGGCGACCGTCGCCCGCCAGGTGTCGACGCTGATGACCACGTCGGGGATGCCGGCTCGCGCGCGCTCGACGAACGACCGGCAAGACCCGCTCGCAGCTCCTCGGCATCGTCGACGACCGGGCCGTACCCGGCCCTGACTCCGCCGATGTCGACGATGTCGGCGCCCTCGTCGATCGCGCGGTCGACCGCATCGAGCGCCCGCCGACAGCTCGTACGTTCGCGCCCGCCGTCATAGAACGAGTCGGGGGTGCGGTTGACGATCGCCATCACCGCGAACTGCCCGGGCGCGAACTCCCGGGGCCCGAGCCGCAGCACACGCGCGGCCGCGATCGGGATCACGACGTCACGGTGACACAGGCCGTTCGCAGCGAGGTCATCGGGTGCGCCGTTGGCACCGGTGGTGCCTGGCATGCCACGATCGCACTGTGATGACGCTCCTGCTCTACGGCCTGCTGGCGGTGGTTGCCGTCGTCGGCCTGTACGGGTTGGCCATGCTCGTGCTGCCCAGCGGCGAGCAGGTGGCGCCGCCCGCGCCCGACATCCGCCCGTGGGTGCTGGCCGAGCGACCGCTCGTCGCCGAAGACGTGGTCAGCGTTCGGCTGCCGGTCGGGTTGCGGGGATACCGCTTCGCCGAGACCGACCTGCTCCTCGACCGGCTCACCGAAGAACTGCGTCTGCGCGACGCCGAGATCGCCGAGCTACGCCTGCGGCTGGCCGATCCGGCCGGTGCTGGTCCCGAGTCGTCGACCTGGTACCCGCCGTCGGCGTCCGACGTCGGGACGACACCGTCGTCCGCTGCATCGCACACCGTCGTCCGCTGACACGGACGACACCGTCGTCCGCTGCGCCGCCGGATGCCTGACGCCCTCATCCGGTGCAGCTGGGCGACGTCCGCCCCGGAGTACCTGGCCTATCACGACGACGAGTGGGGACGGCCGCTGCACGGCGATCGCGAGCTGTTCGAGCGAATGAGCCTCGAGGCGTTCCAGTCGGGGCTGTCGTGGTTGATCATCCTGCGCAAGCGGGAGGGCTTCCGGTCGGCGTTCGCGAGCTTCGACATCCCGACCGTGGCCGGCTACGACGAGAGTGATGTCGAGCGGCTGCTCGCCGACGCCGCCATCGTCCGCAACCGGTCGAAGATCGAGGCGACGATCGGCAACGCCCGTCGAATCCTGGACGCGGTACCCGAGGGCCTCGACGCACTGCTGTGGTCGTACGCACCGACGCAGCCGCGCCCGCGTCCGAAGACGCTCGCCGACCTGGTCGCGACATCGCCGGAGTCGGTCGCGATGGCCAAAGACCTGAAGAAGCGCGGCTTCAAGTTCGTCGGGCCGACGACGGCCTACGCGCTGATGCAGGCGACCGGCATGGTCGACGACCACGTCGCCACCTGCTGGCGCGCCAAGCCCGCTAAGCCCGCAAGCGGTAAGAGTCCACCAGGCGTCGAGAGACCGACCTTGCTGACGACCACCGGGAGCTGCGGCGACGTGGCCGCCCTCGTCCTCGTCCGCCGGGAACGTCAGACCACCGAGGACGGTGCGCCCCGCCGGGGTGAGCGCTCGATCATGCGCCCGACTCGCGGACGCCGCGGGCACCTCGACGTCCACCGGCGGTTGCCGGCGGAGCACCTCAGTGGCCGGTGTAGACGGGCTTCTGCTTGGCGACGAAGGCGGCGGTCGCGTTGCGGTGGTCGTCGGTAGCACCGGCGATCGTCCTGCAATTCGCCTTCCTTGGCGAGCGCCTCGGCCAGGGTCGAGGCCGCCGCGTAGCTGAGCGACTGCTTGATCGCCGCGTACGCGGTGGTCGGGCCGGCGGCCAGGCGGGCGGCCAGCTCGTGCGCGGCGGGCAGCACGTGGTCGTTCTCGAGCGCGGCATTGATCATCCCCATCTCGAGCGCGGCCTCGGCCCCGATCGGTTCCGCGAGCAGCGCCATCGCGGTCGCCCGTCCAGAGCCGATCAGCCGCGGCAGCAACCACGAGACGCCCGAGTCGAGCGTCAGCCCGACGTTGGCGAACGCCAGCAGGAAGCTGGCGCTCTTGGCGGCAAAACGGAAATCGCAGGCCAGTGCGAGCCCGACTCCCGCGCCCGCCGCGACGCCGTTGACGGCCGCAATGACCGGTTTGGGCATGGTGGTCAGGCCCAGGATGATCGGGTTGTAATGGTCGGTCACCGTCGACAGCGGCGTCGGATCGCCCGCCTCGAGCATCGCGACGTGCTCTCGCAGGTCCTGCCCGACGCAGAAGCCGCGGCCGGTACCGGTCAGGACGACCGCCCGCACCGCCACGTCGGAGCTGATCTCGGCGATCGCGTCGAGCAGGGCGAGTTTGAGCTCGACGGACAACGAATTCATCGATTCGGGCCGGTTCAGAGTCAGCGTCGCGACGCCTTCGGAGCGGTCCAGCAGCAGCGCATCGGTCACGCTCCGCACGTTACCGCGACCCTGGACTTTGGTCCGCCGGCCGGATGCTGGACAATGGGGACAGCAAACTGCCGGCGAAGGCTGCCGGGATCGTGTTACCAGGCGCGCGAGCGCTCACCGAGGAGGCACGCATGGCGGCGATGAAGCCGCGGACGGGCGATGGTCCGCTCGAGGTCACCAAAGAGGGACGCGGCATCGTGATGCGCGTACCCCTCGAGGGCGGAGGCCGATTGGTCGTCGAAATGACACCCGATGAGGCAACCGCGCTCGGCGACGCTCTGAAGTCGGTCGTCGGCTAGCCCACCGTTCGTGATCCGGCCCCGTTCACCACTGGTGGACGGGGCCGAGTCTTGTGCCGCCGGCCGCGCTCTCGCCGGCGGGTCCTCGTCGCCCGCACCCGCATAGCTGACGGCGAGGCCGGTGCGCGATGATGCCGTCCGTGACCGTCGTCCGATCGGCCGATCGCGCGGACCGGCCCGAGGTGGTCGCCCTCGCTGCGAGCGACACCGGAGTCGGGTTCGCGGGCGTCCCCGAGTCGGTCGTACCCGCCGACCTGCGAACGCCGATCACGCAGTTCGCGGCGCGGATCAAGCCCGGCGAGGTGCTCGAGCTGCCGCTGCCGGGTCGTTCGTCCGGCCCGGCGCACGTGCTCGTGGTCGACATCGGCGACGGCGCGTCCGATGACGTGCGGCGAGCGGGCGCGCAGGTCGCGCGAGCGACGTCGACCCGACCCGACGCGGTGTACGTGGCGATTCCGAGCGCGCCCGTCCAGCCGCTGGTCGAGGGTCTGGTCCTCGGTGCCTACCGGTTCCGAGTGACCGCGCGACGCAGTGCCGGACCGCGAATTCGACGTCCTCACCGATGACCGCGGACGGTCTGGGCGCCGGGGTCTGCCGTGGCCGACGCCACGACCTGGGCCCGCGACCTCGCCAACATGCCCGCGTCGATCAAGACACCCGCCTGGCTCGCGCAGCAGGCGACGGATCGGCTGACTCCGCTCGGCGTCGACGTCGACGTTCACGACGAACGGTGGCTCGAGGAGCAGGGCTTCGGCGGCGTCCTGGCCGTCGGCGCCGGCTCGAGCACCCGCCCCGCGCTTCGTCGAAGCGCGGTGGGTGGGACGCAGCGCCGCGCGACACATCGTCCTGATCGGCAAGGGGATCACGTTCGACACCGGTGGGTTGAACCTGAAGCCGGGCGACAGCATGCGGACGATGCAGACCGACATGTCCGGCGGCGCGGCGGTGCTCGCGGCCCTGGGCGTGCTGGCCGAGAGCCGTATCGAGGCGCGGGTGACGGCGCTCGTCCCGATCGCTGAGAACTCGTTCTCGGGATCGGCGATGCGGCCCGGCGACGTGATCACGCACTACGGCGGCCGGACGACCGAGATGACGAACACCGACGCCGAGGGGCGCATGGTGCTCGCCGACGCGCTGGCCTACGCGGTTGCGACGCTCGACCCGGTCGCGATGATCGACATCGCGACGCTCACGGGCGCGATGAAGGTCGCGCTGGGGCTGCGCATCGGGGGGCTGTTCGCGACGTCCGACGCGTTGGCCCGCACGCTGATCGAGGCCGGCGCGGCCGCCGGCGAACCGCTGTGGCGGCTGCCGATCGAGACCGCCTACGAGAGCCAGCTGGCGTCCGAGATCGCCGACGCGCACAACTCGCCGGGCAATCCGGGTGGCCTGACCGCCGCCCTCTTCCTGCGCCATTTCGTCGGCTCCGTCGCCTGGGCGCACCTCGACATCGCCGGGCCGGCCCGGTCCACGGTCGACGACGGGATCATCGGCAAGGGCGCGACCGGGTTCGGAGCCCGCCTCCTGGCCGGCTGGGTCGAGTCGATCGCCGACCGGACGTGACCGTCGTCCGCGCTCGACCTTGCACCCAGGATGTGGGCGGCGGGACCGCTCTGCGGGCGAATCAGGCCACAACCTGGGTGCAAAGTCGAGCGTCGAGCCGTTCGGACGGTTGAGCGACGGCCCGCGCGGGCGTAACGGCGGAGGTCAGATCAGCGAGCGGTACAGGTCGATCGTTCGGCGGGCGATGGCGTCCCATCCGAACTCCTCGACCGCCCGCGCCCGCCCGGCGACACCCATGACGCGGGCCCGCTGCGGATCGCGGACGATGGCGTTCACCGCGTCGGCGAGGCCGGCCTCGAACGTCGCCGTCGTCGTCCGCGGAGTAGTGGACGAGCAGGCCGGTCCGCTCCGTGTCGACGACCTCGGGGATGCCGCCGACGTCACTGGCCACGACCGGCGTCTCGCAGGCCATCGCCTCGAGATTCACGATCCCGAGCGGTTCGTATATCGACGGGCAGACGAACACCGTGGCGGCGCCGAGCAGGGCCACCACGTCCGGGCGCGGGAGCATCTCGCGCAGCCAGATCACACCGGTGCGCGATTCGGCCAGACGGGCGACGGCCGCCTCGATCTCGGCGCCGATCTCGGGGGTGTCCGGCGATCCGGCGCAGAGGATCAGCTGGACGTCCGGATCGAACGACGCCGCGGCGGCCAGTAGGTGCGCCACGCCCTTCTGCCGCGTGATCCGTCCGACGAAGAGTGCGGACGGACGAGTGGGGTCGACGCCGTAGCGGGCCAGCACGTCCGACTCGCCGACCGGGGCGTAGAGCTGCGTGTCGATGCCGTTGTGCACGACGTGGACGCGCGCCGGTTCGATCGCCGGGTACGCGGCCAGGATGTCGTCGCGCATACCCGCGCTCACGGCGATCACCGCGTCGGCCGATCTCGAACGCCTGCCGCTCGGCCCACGACGAGATGCGATAGCCACCCTTGAGCTGCTCGGCCTTCCACGGACGGGCCGGCTCGAGCGAGTGGGCGCTGACCACGTGCGGGATGTTGTTGAGCTGGCCGCCCAGCAGGCCGCCGACATTCGCGTACCACGTGTGCGAGTGCACGAGGTCGACCGCACCGATCGCGGCGGCCATCTCGAGGTCGATGCCCAGTGTCTGCAGGGCCGGGTTCGCGTTCGCCAGACCAGGGGGCGTGGCGTATGCGTACACGTCGGGTTCGTCGCGCGGGCTGCCCCAGCAGTGGACGTCGACGTCGATCAGCCGGCGGAGTTCACGAACGAGGAATTCGACGTGAACGCCCGCGCCACCGTAGACGTCGGGCGGATATTCCCTGGTCAGTACGGCGACTCGCATGGCGACGAGACTAGCCTCGGCGGCTTACTGGACGAAACGCCACAGGTCGCTATCGTGTGCCACATGGCCAGGGAACCGCGTGTGCTCGGCATGGTGCTAGCTGGTGGCGAGGGAAAGCGCCTGTGGCCGCTCACTGCCGACCGAGCCAAACCGGCCGTGCCGTTCGGTGGCACGTACCGCCTGGTCGATTTCGTCCTGTCGAACCTGGTGAACGCCGGCTACCTGCGCATCTGCGTGCTGACCCAGTACAAGTCGCACTCGCTCGACCGGCACATCACCCAGACCTGGCGGATGTCGAACGTCCTCGGCAACTACGTCACGCCGGTGCCGGCGCAGCAGCGGCTCGGCCCGCGCTGGTACACCGGAAGCGCCGATGCGATCCTCCAGTCGTTCAACCTGATCTACGACGATCGCCCCGAGTACATCGTGGTGTTCGGCGCCGACCACGTGTACCGGATGGATCCGTCCCAGATGGTGCGGCGACACATCGAGACGGGTGCCGGAGTCACGGTGGCCGGCATCCGGGTACCGCGCCACGAGGCGACCGCGTTCGGCGTCATCGACGCGGACGCGAACGGCAAGGTGCTCGGTTTCCTCGAGAAGCCGGCCGACCCGCCGGGACTGCCCGACAACCCCGACGAGACGTTCGCGTCCATGGGCAACTACGTCTTCACCACCGAGGCGCTCATCGAGGCCCTCAAGGAGGACGAGGTCGACGAGGGCTCCGTGCACGACATGGGCGGCGACATCATGCCGATGATGGTGAAGCGCGATGCCGCCTGGGTATACGACTTCGCCGACAACGAGGTCCCGGGTGCCGAGGACCGCGACCGCGGCTACTGGCGCGACGTCGGGACCATCGACGCATACCACGACGCGCAGATGGATCTCGTCGCCGTCCACCCGATCTTCAACCTCTACAACCAGCAGTGGCCGATCTACACCAACCAGCCGCAGATGCCTCCGGCGAAGTTCATCGAGGGCGGTATCGCGCAGGAATCCGTCGTCTGCTCCGGCTCGATCATCGCGGGGGCGGCCGTGCGGCAGAGTGTGATCGCGGCGAACTGCCGCATCCACGCCGGCGCGTACGTCGAGGGGTCGGTCGTCATGGAAGGCGTTCAGATCGGACGTGGTGCGGTCGTGCGCCGCGCGATCCTCGACAAGAACGTCGTGATCCCGGACGGCGCCCACATCGGTGTCGACCTCGAGGCCGACAAGCGCAACTACCACGTGTCCGAGGGCGGGATCGTCGTGCTCGGCAAGGGTCAGCTGGCCCTGCCGGGCTGAGATGACCGTCGGTTGGGATGCCGCCGCGGTCGTGGCGTCGTGGCCGGGTCGGCCGGCACTGGACGCTGACGTCACGGCCGACGTGTGTGTGCTCGGGCTCGGCGCGTCCGGGCTGGCGGCCGTCGAGGCGCTGGTCGATCGCGGCCTGTCCGTCGTCGGGCTCGACGCGGGCCGGGTCGCGGCGGGCGCGGCCGGCCGCAACGGCGGGTTCCTGCTCGGCGGGGCCGCCGCCTACCTGCACCGGGCCGTCGAGGTGCTCGGCGTCGACGTCGCGGTCGCGCTCTACCGGCAGACGCTCGCTGAACTGGACCGGCTGACCGAGCTCGTCGGCCCCGCGATCGTGCGTCGGGTCGGGTCGATCCGGCTCGCCGGCCTGCCGGGGTCGGGCCGCAGCCTGGACGAGGACTACGACCGCCGCCGGGAGCTGGCCGACTGCGCCGCTCACGCAGCGGCGCTGCGCGCGTGTGGCATCGCCGTCGAACCGTACGAAGGCCCCCTCGGAGCCGGCTTGTTCCTGCCGGACGACGCGGCGATGAACCCCGCCGCGCGCTCGATCGTGCTGGCCGACCGGTTGTCGACCCGGGCCACGCTCCACGAAAACAGTCCGGTGCGCACGTCGTCGGCGCGCCGGGTGATCGACCGACGCGGGCTCGGTGTCGTCCGGGGCCGTGATCGTGGCGGTCGACGGACGTCTCGAGCTGCTGCTGCCGGAGCTGGCCGGCCGGGTCCGGACCGCCCGGCTGCAGATGCTGTGCACCCAGCCCGTCCCGCCCGGACGGCTGCCCGGCCCGGTCTACGGTCGCTGGGGTTACGACTACGCCCAGCAGGACGTGGACGGTCGGATCTTCTGCGGTGGCGGGCGCGACCTGTTCGTCGACGACGAGTGGACAGCGGACGACCGCCCGACCGCGCCCGTCCAGGCCTACATCGAGCAGGTCGCGGCCCGCATGGCCGGCGCCCCGATCTCGGTCACCCATCGGTGGGCCGCCTCGGTGGGCTTCACCCCGGACGGGCGGCCGCTGGTGACCTCGGTCGAGCCGGGGCTGGTCGCGTGCGGCGGCTACAACGGCACCGGCAACCTGGTCGGTCCGGTCGCCGCCCGGGCCGCGGTCGCCCTCGCCCTCGACGGTGTCGCGCCGCCGCCGTACTTCAGCTCGTAGCGCCCGCCCGGGACGGGTCACATCGGCCGGGCCGGATATGGCGTCGGCCGGTACCGCAGAATGAGCGGGTGACTACGGCCGTCGGCGACGTGACGCACGCGCTGCGCGCGGCCGGCATCGGCACGGTCGACGACGCGCCCCGCCGACGGGCGGAGTACTCGTCGGACGCCTCGAACTACCGGGTCGTCCCGCAGGTCGTGGTCTTCCCTCGTCATGTCGACGAGGTCGTGGCCGCGCTCGCGGTCTGCCGCGACCTGGCCGTCGCCGCTCGACCGACCCGCGGCGCCGGGACGTCCATCGCCGGCAACGCCGTCGGACCGGGCGTCGTGCTGGACTTCTCGCGCCACCTCAACCGGGTGATCTCGGTCGACCCCGAGGCTCGGACGCGCGATCGTCGAACCGGGCGCGATCCTCGACGCGATCACCGCCGCGGGCCGCCCGCACGGGCTGCGGTTCGGGCCCGACCCGTCGACGCATTCGCGGGCGACGATCGGCGGCTGCGCTCGGCAACAACGCCTGCGGCTCGCGGGCGCTGGGCTACGGCCGCAGCTCCGACAACGTGCGTCGCGCTCGACGTGCTGACCGCCGACGGCGACGCGCTTCACCGCCGGCGCGCTCGACCGATCGCCGGTCCGGCCGCTGCTGGCCGACGCTCGACGCGCTGGTGCGCGGCCGGCTGGCGCATGATCCGCACCGAGTTCGGGCGCTTCGGCCGTCAGGTTTCGGGCTACTCGCTCGAGCAGTTGCTGCCCGAGAACGGCGGCAACCTGGCCCGGTTCCTGGTCGGCACCGAGGGCACGCTGGCGGTGACGCTGCAGGCCACCGTCCGCCTGGTCGCCGACGCCGCGCCGCGGTCGCGCTGGCCGTGCTCGGCTACGCCGACATGCCGGCCGCCGCCGACGCGGTGCCGGCCCTGCTGCCGCACCGGCCGGTGGCGATCGAGGGCATGGACGCTCGGCTGGTCCAGGTCGTTCGCGACCGGCGCGGCGCGGCCGTCGGTGCCGGACGCTGCCGCGCGGCGATGGCTGGCTGTTCGTCGAGACGACCGGCGCCGACGAGGCCGAGGCCCGGGCGAACGCCGCCAAGTTGATCACCGACGCCGGCTGCCTCGACTCGGTCGTCGTCACCGGGCGCGGCAGCCGCCGCGCTGTGGCGCATCCGCGAGGACGGCGCCGGGCTCGGCGGCCGCACGCCCGGCAACGCACCGGCCTGGCCCGGCTGGGAGGACGCCGCCGTCCCGCCGCGAACCTGCTCGGCGCCTACCTGCGCGAGTTCCAGGCGCTGCTGGTCGAGCACCACCTCGACGCGCTGGTGTACGGCCACTTCGGCGACGGCTGCGTGCACGCGCGCATCGACTTCCCGTTCTCGCCGACGCCCGGCGGTCTACCGCGAGTTCGTCACCGAGCGCGGCCGAGCTGGTCGGCCGGCTACGGCGGTTCGATGTCGGGCGAGCACGGCGACGGCCGGGCCCGCGGCGAGCTGCTGCCCGTACATGTACTCACCCGCCGCCATCGAGACATTCGCCGCGGTGAAGCGCATCTTCGACCCGGCCGACCTGCTCAACCCGGGCGTGATCGTCGCGCCCGGCGCCCCTCGACGCTGACCTGCGCGTGCCGGCCGCGTCGCCCGCTACGGAACGGGCTCGGCTTCGCGTATCCGCACGACGGCGGCGACCTCGCCACAGCGGTCCATCGGTGCGTCGGAGTCGGCAAGTGCCGCGCCGACACCACCGCGACAGGTGGCGTGATGTGCCCGTCCTTCCTCGCCACCCGCGACGAGAAGGACTCGACGCGTGGACGGGCCCGGGTGCTGCAGGAGCTCGCCAACGGCTCGCTCGTCAAGGGCTTCGGGTCGGACGAGCTGGCCGAGTCGCTCGACCTCTGCCTGTCCTGCAAGGGTTGTTCGAGCGACTGCCCGGCGGGCGTCGACATGGCGACGTACAAGGCCGAGGCGCTCTACCAGCGCTACCGGCGACGACTTCGGCCGATGTCGCACTACGCGCTCGGCTGGCTGCCGCGCTGGGCCCGAGCTCGCCGCGCACGCGCCGCGACTGACGAATGCGCTGCTCGCCCGTCGTCCCGTCGCCGCGCTGAGCAAGCGGCTCGGCGGAATCGACGCGCGCCGGCCGCTGCCCAGCTTCGCGACCGAGACGTTCCGGGCCTGGTTCGCCGCCCGGCCGGTACCGTCCGACGCGGGCCGCCCGGTGCTCCTGTTCGTCGACACGTTCACCGAGCACTTCAGCCCCGAGGTCGGACGGTCGGCGGTGACCGTACTCGAGGCGGCCGGCTACCGGGTGACGATCCCCGACCGTCCGGTCTGCTGCGGGCTGACGTGGATCTCGACCGGCCAACTCGACGGGGCCCGCAAGCAGCTGCGCAAGAGTCTCGATGCGCTCGATCCCGCGCTGCAGCAAGGGATTGCGATCGTCGGGCTCGAACCGTCGTGCACCGCGGTGTTCCGGTCGGACGTCACCGAGCTGCTGCCCGACGACCGTCGGGCCGTCCAGGTCAAAGCGACCGTGAAGACGCTCGCGGAACTGTTGGCGGCGACGCCCGGTTGGACGGCGCCCGATCTCGACCGGAGTCACCGCGGTCGCCCAGCCGCATTGCCATCATCACGCGGTGATGGGCTGGCAGCGCCGATGCGCGGTTGCTCGCGGCGGCCGGCGCCGACATCACGTCCGTCGGTGGCTGCTGCGGGCTGGCCGGCAACTTCGGCGTCGAGCGCGGCCACTATGACGTCTCCGTCGCGGTCGCCGAGACCGCCCTGTTGCCAGCCGTGCGCGCGGCGGGCGCAGACTCGATCGTGCTCGCCGACGGATTCTCCTGCCGCACCCAGCTCGACCAATTGGCCGCGACGCGGGGTCGGCACCTCGCCGAGCTGCTCGCCGATCACCTGCCGCCTGTCGCCGACCGCACCGTCGCTGACCCCACCGAGGAAGGGACGCCGTGACCGGGTTCGTGCCGCCGCCCTATCCGTACGACCGGCTCGACGACGTGATCGCGCTCGCGGCCAAGCACGAGGGCGGCGCCGTCGATCTGTCGATCGGCACGCCGTGCGACCCGCCGCCCGATGCCGTGGTCGCCGCGCTGGCCGACAGCAGACGGCCCGGGGCTACCCGCCCTCGATCGGGACGAAGGCCCTTCGCGCGGCCGCGGCCGCGCTGGATCGAGCGCCGCCTCGGTGCGACCGTCGACGCCGACACCGAGCTGGCGGCGTGCGTCGGCACGAAGGAGTTCGTCGCGTCCGTCCCGCAGTACCTCAAGCTGCGCGACCCGTCCCGCGACACGATCCTGTACCCGGCGATCAGCTACCCGACCTACGAGATGGGCGCGACGCTCGCCGGGTGCCGGGGCGTGCCGTATCACGAGCTGTCCGACATCAGCGATGCCGACGCCGACCGCGCGCTGGCCATCTGGGTGAACTCGCCGAGCAACCCGACCGGCGAGCTGGGCGATCTGCCGGCCGCCGCGGCGTGGGGTCGCGCGCGGGGCGTGCCGGTCCTCTCGGACGAGTGCTACGCCGAGTTCAGCTGGACGGCGCCGCCGACGACGATCCTGCGCGAGGGCACGGCAGGCCGTGCTCGCCGTGCACTCGCTGTCCAAGCGCGACAACTTCGCCGGCGCCCGCATCGGCTTCTACTGCGGCGACGCCGAGCTCGTCGCACTACCTGCGGGAGGTGCGCAAGCACGCCGGGCTGATGCCGCCCGGCCCGGTCCAGGCGGCCGCGCGCCATCGCGCTCGACGACGACGAACACGTCGAGATCCAGCGCGAGCGCTACCGCCGACGGCTCGACCGTCTGGCCGAGGTGCTGGCGGCCCTCGGCTACCACGTCGCGACTGCCGGACGGCGCGTTCTACCTGTGGTTGCCGGCCCCGGAGGGCGACGCCTGGGCGGCCGCCCGCGACCTGGCCGAGCGGGTCGGCGTCGTGGTCTCGCCGGGAGAGTTCTACGGGCCGGCGTCGGCCGGCTATTTCCGCGTCGCGGCCGTCCAGCCCGACGACCGCATCGAGCTGGCCGCGCGCGCGCGGGCCGGAATCTAGGCCCGGCCGGTCGGGGCGCCGGGCGACGCGACATACTGCCGTCACAGACCCGCCATACGATCGCGAGGATGGCCGACTTGTTCGACGACTACCGCATGGGCGCGGCGTGGGACGAGATGGTCGCCGCCGACGGATCGATCCGCTCGCCGTTTCGCGACCTCGCCCGAGTCGATGCAGCGCTTCGGCGTCAGCGAGCTGCGGCCGAGCGTCGACACCGTCGCCCGCGGCTACCTCGACCAAGGCGTCACGTTCGATGTCGGCGGCGACGAGCGGCCCTTCCCGCTCGACATCGTGCCGCGGATCATCGACGACGTCGAGTTGGCAGATGATCGAGACGGGCGTGCGGCAGCGCGTCAAGGTACTCGAGGCGTTCCTCGCCGACGTGTACGGATCGCGCAAGGTCGTCAGCGACGGTGTGGTGCCCGGCAAGGTCATCACGTCCTCGAAGCACTTCTACCGCGCAGGCGTACGGCATCGAGCCGGCCAACGGGGTACGCGTCCACATCGCCGGCATCGACCTGATCCGCGACGAGCAGGGTGCGTTCCGCGTCCTCGAGGACAACGTCCGGGTGCCGTCGGGAGTCAGCTACGTCCTGGCCAACCGCAGCGCCATGCGCCAGCAGTGGGCCGGCACTCTCGGCCAGTTGCGACTGCGTCCGGTGTCGCACTATCCGCAACGGCTGCTCGCCGCGCTGCGCAAGGCGGCCCCGCAGGGCTCGGCCGATCCGTGCGTCGTCGTCCTCACGCCGGGCGTCTTCAACAGCGCCTACTTCGAGCACGCCTGGCTGGCCCGGGCGATGGGCGTCGAGCTCGTCGAGGGACGCGACCTGATCTGCAGCGGTGGCATCGTCCGGATGCGCGACACCGCCGGCGAGCGGCGCGTCGACGTCATCTACCGCCGGGTCGACGACGACTACCTCGATCCGGTGCAGTTCCGGGCCGACTCGACCCTCGGTTGCCCGGGGCTGCTGACGGCCGCCCGGGCCGGCAACGTGACCATCGCCAACGCGGTCGGCAACGGCGTGGCCGACGACAAGCTGATCTACACCTACCTGCCCGATCTCGTGCGGTACTACCTCGGCGAGGAGCCGGTGCTGCCCAACGTCGACACCTGGCGGCTGGAGGAGCCCGGGGCCCTCGAAGAGGTGCTCGACCGGCTCGACGAGCTGGTCGTGAAACCGGTCGACGGCGCGGGCGGCAAGGGCCTGGTCATCGGCCCGCAGGCCACCCGGCCGGAGCTCGACGCGCTGCGCCTGCAGCTGCTCGCCGACCCGCGCGGATGGATCGCGCAGCCGGTCGTGCAGCTGTCGACCGTGCCGACCTTCGTCGGCGATCGGCTCGCGCCGCGTCACGTCGACCTGCGCCCGTTCGCGGTCAACGACGGCAACGACGTCTGGGTGTTGCCGGGCGGACTCACCCGCGTCGCGCTGGTCGAAGGGTCGCTGGTCGTCAACTCCAGCCAGGGTGGTGGCTCGAAGGACACCTGGGTGCTCGCCGGTGAACGGGCCCGCCGCGACGTCGTGGTCGCCTCGTCGGCACCGCGACCGGCGGCGCTGCCGCGTGCCCGATCCGACATCCGACGACTCGGCTCCGCACCACGAACAACAGCAACAGCAACAGCAACAGGCGGTGGACGAATGCTGAGCCGGCATCGCCGAATCCCTTTACTGGATCGGGCGCTACGTCGAGCGGGCCGAAGACACCAGCCGCATCCTCGACGTCCACCTGACCCTGCTGCTCGAAGACCCGTGGGCGCCCGAGAACGTCGTCTGCGCTCGTTGCTGTCGGCGATGGGCCGCGAGGTCGAAGGGCCGGTGTCACGCACGACGTGCTGGAGCTGCTGGCCTGGGACTGCCGACGAGCCCGCGTCGGTCATCGGGGCGATCGGCGCCGCGCGCGAGAACGCCCGGCGCTCGCGCGAGATCATCTCGACCGAGCTGTGGGAGAACATCAACGTCACGTGGCACGAGTCGACCGCAGCTCGGTCGACGGGCCCGTCCGCACTCGCCTTCTTCACCTGGGTCCGCGAGCGGGCGGCGGCGTTCAACGGCGTGGCCGACGCGACGATCTCCCGCGACGATGCGTGGCACTTCCTGCGGCTCGGACGCAGCATCGAACGCGCCGACATGACCGCCCGCCTGGTTGCCGCTCGAGCGCTGTCCGGCGATGTCGGACCGTCCTGGGTGACGTTGCTGCAGAGTTGCGGCGCCTACCAGGCGTTCCTGCGCAGCGCCCGCGGCGCGGTCGAGGACCGCCGGGCGATCGAGTTCCTGCTGCTCGACTCGCTGTTCCCGCGCTCGTTGATCAGCGCGCTCGTGCACCGCCGAGCGCTGCCTGGACGACCTCGACCGCTCGGCTTCGCACGGCGGATCGCCAGTCGCGCGGCGGCGAGGCGCACCGCGTGCTCGGCATGATCCGCTCCGAGCTCGAGTTCGCGCCGACCGCGCGAGCTGTTCGACGATCTCTACGAGGTGATGGAACGCGTGCAGAGCGCCTGCTCGGTGGCCAGCGATGCCGTGACCCGTCGGTACTTCCCGCGGGGAGCCGTGACCGCGTGGTCGATGGCCGCCCTGCGATCCGGCGGAGGTCCCGTGACGCGCGACTGCGCGTGCATCATCTCTCGCACTACACCTACGACCACGACATCGGCGCCTCGTACAACGAGGCCCGGCTCACGCCCGTTGAACACGGCCTGGCAGCAGACCCTCGACTCGGTGCTGCGCGTCGACGAGTCGACCTGGTCGCATTCATACCGCGACTACTGGGGCACCCGGGTGCGAATCTTCGAGGCCCACCGTCCGCATCGCGAGCTGCTTGTCGACGCCTCGAGCCTGGTCGAGATCGACGCGTCGCGGATGCCCACGCCCGACCTCGCGATCGGCTGGGACACGTTGCGGTCGGAGGCCACGATCGAGCGGTTCGGCGAGTACCTCACCCAGACGCACTACACCGAGCCCGCCGAACACCTGATCAGCCAGACGGTCGGATTCGTCGAGACGTTGAGTCCGCACGAGGCGGCCTTGGCGATCTGCGCGCTCGTCCACGACCGGATGACCTACATGCCGGGCTCGACCGGCGTCCACACGACCGCCGCCGATTCCTGGAACGAGCACGCGGGCGTCTGCCAGGACTACGCGCACATCGTCGTCGGCGTGCTGCGCTACTTCGGGCTGCCGGCGCGCTACGCGTCGGGTTACCTGCATCCGACGCGCGATCCCGAGATCGGCGAGACCGCCGTCGGCGAGAGCCACGCGTGGGTCGAGTGGTGGCTCGGGGCGTGGAGCGGGCACGACCCGACGAACGATGTGCCGATCGCCGAACGACACGTGCTGGTCGGCCGCGGTCGCGACTACGGCGATGTCCCGCCGATCCGCGGCCTGGTCGCCGGCCCGTCCGGGGCGTCGCATCTCGACGTGACGGTCGAGATCACCCGACTCGCCTGATCGCGCGATAGAAATCCCGATCACTGGGTAAGAACCCCTTGTCGGCATCGCAATCGGATGTCACACCGTGAACGAAGACGGAAAGGGGGCGCTCTCATGAGCGCTGTTGACAAGATGAAGAATGCCGCCGAGAACGCCGAAGGCAAGGTCAAGGAAGCATTCGGACACGCCACGGGCGACCACGAGACCGAGGCCGAAGGCAAGGCCGATCAGTCGAAGTCGGACCTGAAGAACGCCGGCGAGAAGGTCAAGGACGCCTTCAAGCACTGATTCGGAAGTCGCTTACTTTCGAGATCACCCCGCGCGCGTGACCCCGACTCCGTCGAGTCCGGGGTCACGCGTTTTTCGGCCCGGCTTCGCACCCAGGATGTGGGCTCCGGCGCCCCGTCCCGGCCACGCCTCCCACAACGTGGGTGCAAAGTCGGGGCTGGGTCAGCCGAAGTGGACGCCCTGCGCGAGGGGCAGTTCGGTCGAGTAGTTGACCGTGTTGGTGGCGCGGCGCATGTAGGCCTTCCAGGCGTCCGAGCCCGACTCGCGGCCGCCGCCGGTCTCCTTCTCGCCGCCGAACGCGCCGCCGATCTCGGCGCCGGACGGACCGATGTTGACGTTGGCGATACCGCAGTCCGAGCCGTCCGGCGCCGTGAACCGCTCGGCCTCGCGCACGTTCAGCGTGAAGATCGACGACGACAGCCCCTGCGGCACGTCGTTGTGCAGTGCGAGGGCCTCGTCGAAGGTGTCGTACGTCAGGACGTACAGAATGCGGCGCGAACGTCTCGGCCTCGACGATGTCGGTCTGGGCCGGCATGCGGACGATGGCGGGCTGCACGTAGTAGGCGTCGGCGGTGTCGTCGGCCAACACGCGGCTACCGCCGACGACGAGGTCGCCGCCGTCCTTCTGGGCGTTCTCGAGCGCGTGCGCGAAGCCGTCGTACGCGGCCCCGTCGACAAGCGGGCCGACGAGCGTGCCCTCGTCCAGCGGCGATCCGACGGGCAGCGTGCCGTACGCGGACGCCAGCCGGGTCACCAGCTCGTCGGCGATGGACCGGTGCGCGATGACCCGGCGCAACGACGTGCAGCGCTGCCCGGCCGTCCCGGCCGCCGAGAACACGATGCCGCGCACGGTCGAGATCGAGATCGGCGGACGGCGCCACGATCGCGGCGTTGTTGCCGCCCAGTTCGAGCAGCAGGCGACCGAACCGCTCCGCGACCCGTGGGGCGACGGCGCGGCCCATGCGGGTCGAGCCGGTCGCGCTGAGCAGCGCGACGCGATGGTCGGCGACGAGCGCCTCACCGACCGCGGCCCGCCCGAGCAGCACGGACGAGATCCCGGCCGGCGCCCCCACCCGGCGGGCTGCCTCGGCGACCAGGGCCTGGCAGGCGAGCGCGGTGAGCAGCGTCTTCTCGGACGGCTTCCACACGACGGCGTCGCCGCAGACGAGCGCGAGGGCGGCGTTCCAGGACCAGACCGCGACGGGGAAGTTGAACGCGCTGATGATGCCGACGACCCCGAGCGGGTGCCACTGCTCCATCATGCGGTGCCCCGGACGTTCGGAGGCGATCGTCAGCCCGTGCAGCTGGCGGGACAGACCGACCGCGAGGTCGCAGATGTCGATCATTTCCTGGACTTCGCCGAGGCCCTCGGAGCGGATCTTGCCGGCCTCGACGGACACGAGCTCGCCGAGATCGGCCTTGTGCTCACGCAGTAGCTCGCCGAGTTCGCGCACCAGCTGCCCGCGGACCGGCGCCGGGACGGTGCGCCACTGCAGGTAGGCCTCGTGGGCCGAACCGATCGTCGCGGCAACCTCGTCGGACGAGTGCGCGCGCAGCGTCGCGAGCACGCCGCCGGTGATTGGCGAGCGGGCTTCGAGGTCGCCGCCTTCGGGCAGCGTCGTGACGCCCAGGCGGGCGAGCGTGGCGAGAACCTGCGATTGCAACTGGTCATTCGTCGGTAGGGACATGACGGAAGGCTCCTGAGCGGCGGATCGTATCGGTAGCGCGAGTTACGCTAATGTGCAGCTTATCGTAAGTGGAGCTAATGGTCACGAGAGGCGCGGATGACCGAGACCCTGGACGTCGGGCGGCTGCGGTTGCTCCGTGAGGTCGAGGTGCGCGGAACCATCGCCGGCGCCGCTCGGGCGCTGGGCCTGACGCCGTCGGCGGTGTCCCAGCAACTGGCCCTGCTCGAACGGGAGGCCGGCACGCCGTTGCTCGACCGCTCACCGCGCGGGGTCGCGCTCACCGGCGCCGGACACCTGCTCGCCGATCACGCGCGGTCCGTACTCGACCTGCTCGCGGAGGCGCGCGCCGATCTCGACCGCTTCGGCAACGACATCGCCGGGCCGATCCGTGTCGCGGCCGTGGCGAGCGCCGCGGCGACCGTCGTGTCGACGGCCGCCACCGCGCTGCGGACGAGCTACCCGAGAATCGACCTGCGGGTGCGGGCGGCCGAACCGCTGCGCACGATGGCCCTGCTCGCCGCCGGCGACGCCGACGTCGGAGTGATCGACGAGTACGACTACGTGCCGCTGGCGAGACCGGACAACATCGAGTCCATCGAGCTGGTCCGTGAACCCCTGGTCGTGGTGACTGGGCCGGGTGGACGGGCCGGGCCGATGGCGATCACCGATCTGGCCGATCTCGACTGGGTGATGCCTCCCGACGACGCCGCGTGCGGGCTGGCCGTGCGGTCGGCCTGTCGGGCTGCCGGCTTCGAGCCGCGCGTGCGATGGGAGACCGACGACATGCTGCTGCTCGTCCGGTCCGTGGCCGCCGGGCACGGGATCGCCGTCCTGCCGCGCCGCGCGATCGCCGCCGACGCCGCGGATGTGACGATCCGGGCGCTGCGTGAGCCGCGGCTGACCCGCACGATCTCAGCGGTGGTGCGATCGAGCGGTCAATCGCGGCCGATCGTCCGTACCGTCCTGGCCGCCCTGAGTGACGCGGCGCTGCGCGCCTGAGTGACACGGCGCTGCGCGCCTGAGTGACACGCGCTGCCGCCTGAGGGCGCGCGCTCGAGTGACGCGGCGCTGCGCGCCTGAGTGACGCGTCTCTCTGCCGCGCAGGCAAGTCGGCGGCCCGTCATAGGCTCAGCGGGTGATCACGGAGACGGCGCCGTCGGCCGATGCCCTGCGACGGGCTCTGCGCCGGGCGCGCGACGGGGCGATGCTGAACGCCGACGAAGCGGCCGTGCTGATCGGCGCGCGCGGCGCCCAGCTCGATGAACTGACGGCGATCGCCGGCCGCACCCGGGACGCGGGTCTCGCCAACGCCGGCCGGCCGGGCACGATCACCTATTCGCGCAAGGTGTTCATCCCCCTCACCCGGTTGTGCCGCGACCGCTGCCACTACTGCACCTTCGTCACCGTCCCGCACCGACTGCCGGCCGCGTACCTCGACATCGACGAGGTGCTCGACATCGCCCGCCAGGGCGCGGCGCTGGGCTGCAAGGAGGCGTTGTTCACCCTCGGCGATCGTCCTGAGGATCGCTGGCCGCAGGCCCAGACCTGGCTGGATGAGCGGGGGTACGACTCGACGCTCGACTACGTCCGGGCCGCCGCGATCGCGGTGCTCGAAGAGACCGGGCTGCTGCCGCACCTCAACCCGGGCGTCATGAGCTGGACCGAGCTGCAACGGTTGAAGCCGGTCGCGCCGAGCATGGGCATGATGCTCGAGACGACTTCCCGGCGCCTGTTCGAGGATCCGTCCGGCGCGCATTTCGGCAGTCCCGACAAGGACCCGACCGTCCGGCTGCGCGTTCTCGACGACGCCGGCCGCCTGTCGATCCCCTTCACGACGGGCATCCTCGTCGGTATCGGCGAGACGCGGCTCGAGCGGGCCGAGTCGATGTTCGCGATCCGCCGAAGTGCCCGCGAGTACGGCGCGATCCAAGAGGTGATCATCCAGAATTTCCGGGCCAAACCCGATACCGCCATGCGATTGACGCCTGATCTGGAGCTCGACGAGTACGTCGCTTCGATTGCCACCGCGCGGATCGTGCTCGGGCCGTCGATGCGCGTGCAGGCGCCACCCAATCTCGTCGACCTGGACGAATGCGGCCGACTGCTCGACGCAGGCGTCGACGACTGGGGCGGGGTGTCGCCGTTGACGCCCGACCACGTCAACCCGGAGCGGCCGTGGCCGCAGATCGAGGCGTTGCGCGAAGCGACCGCCGAACGGCGTTTCACCTTGCGGGAGCGGCTCACCGCGCACCCGCGCTACGTGATCGACGAGACGCCCTGGCTCGATCCGCGCATCGTCCCGCACGTGCGGGCCCTCGCAGCGAGCGACGGGTTGGCCGACGAATCAGCGGTTGCGCAGGGCATCGCCTGGCAGGAACCCGACGCGGCCTGGACGTCGAGCGGTCGCACCGACCTGTTCCGCGCCGTCGACACCGAGGGCCGGACGGACGACCGTCGCTCGGACTTCGACGAGGTGTACGGCGACTGGCAGCTCGTCGCCGAGCGCGTGCACGCGAACGGTCCGGTGATCGACAGCGAGGTCAAGGCCGCGCTGCGCAAGGCCGAAGTCGATTCGCTGAACCTCACCGAGTCCGAGGCTCTGGCGTTGATGACGGCCGACGGGGCCGCGCTCGACGCGGTGGCCGACCTCGCCGACGCGATGCGGCGCGACACCGTCGGCGACGAGATCACCTACGTCGTGAACCGCAATATCAACTTCACCAACGTCTGTTACACCGGCTGCCGGTTCTGCGCGTTCGCCCAGCGGGCGACGGACGCCGACGCGTACACCCTGTCGTTGCCCGAGATCGAGCAGCGCGTGCGCGAGGCGGCCGCCGAAGGCGCGACCGAGATCTGCATGCAGGGCGGCATCGACCCGGCGCTACCCAAGACCGCGTACTTCGACCTGGCGCGCGCGGTGAAGAACGCGGTGCCGTCGATCCATCTGCACGCGTTCAGCCCGATGGAGGTCGTCAACGGCGCCGCCCGGGCGGACCTGTCGATCTCTGAGTGGTTGACCGAGGCGCGCGCCGCCGGGCTCGACTCGATCCCGGGCACCGCGGCCGAGATCCTCGACGACGACGTGCGCTGGGTGCTCACCAAGGGCAAGCTGCCGACGAGTGCCTGGATCGAGGTCGTCACGACCGCACACCGGCTCGGCATTCCCTCGACCGCCACGATGATGTTCGGGCACGTCGACCGTCCTGATCACTGGGTGCGCCACATCCAGTTGATCGGACGGTTGCAGGACGAGACCGGCGGGTTCACCGAGTTCGTGCCGCTGCCGTTCATCCATACCCAGTCGCCGATCTACCTCGCCGGCATCGCCCGCCCCGGTCCGTCGGCGCGCGACACGCGAGCGGTCCACGCGCTGGCCCGGATCCTGTTGCACGGCCGCATCCCGAACATCCAGACCAGCTGGGTGAAGCTCGGCGACGAGGGCACGGCGACGATGCTGACCAGCGGTGCGAACGATCTGGGCGGGACGCTGATGGAGGAGACGATCAGCCGGATGGCCGGCTCCTCACACGGCTCGCGCCGCACCGCCCTCGAACTCGAAGCGCTCGCCACCCGACTCGGACGGCCGGCCCGGCAACGGACGACCCTGTACGGCAAGGTCGTGCAAGCGGTCTGACGCCCGGCCGCCGAGATGCGACGCCGACGCTGAGCGACGACGACGGTGACACGACGACAGGCGACGGTGATACGCAGGCGACGTCATGACGCGCATTCGGTATCACGGTCGGGCCGCCATGACCCCTGATCCGGCTCTGAGCGGCCAAAACACACCGAAATTTGACACTTTCGCGCGGGAATAGCAGATCCCGGCTTGACGAACTGGGAACGACACGGGTGTAATTCCCATGATGTCTTTCGACCCCGCCCCCGCGCGTAACTCTTCGCGTCGCCCGCAGCCCCTGGAGGGCGCCATGACCAATCCGATCGAGAGCCTCGCCGAGGCCGACCTGACCTCGATCTTCGGGCTTCCCGAGGACGGTGGCTGGCACGAGCGCGCGCTGTGCTCGCAGACCGATCCGGAGGCGTTCTTCCCCGAGAAGGGTGGCTCGACCCGCGAGGCGAAGAAGATCTGCGTCGGCTGCGAGGTGCGGGGCGAATGCCTCGAGTACGCACTCGAGCACGACGAGCGGTTCGGCATCTGGGGCGGGCTCTCCGAGCGCGAGCGGCGTCGCCTGCGTCGCCGGGCCGTCTGACCGACCAGCCAGCAGCCACACGCCGCATGAACCCACGCGGCAACCAGCGAAGCGTTACGCGCGCGGCGGATCGATCTCGTCGATGTCCTTGCCGAGTGCCTCGGCGACCAACTCGGCGACGATCGAATAGATGAGATCCGCGCGATTCTCCTTGTCGAGTGCGCGCGCTTCGAGCGGGCGCCGGTAGAGCACGATCGTCGGGCGGTCGATGCCCGCGATGCCCTGCCGCAGCAGCCGCGCCAACGGCACCCCCCGGTCGACGATCGCGTCGTTGTCGTAGTCAGCCGGGCTCGACGTGTCGAGCGGCGGCACCTCTTCGACCGCGAACTCCAGGCCGGCCAGCTCCGACGCCCAGTTCCGTTCGAGGTCCTCGACCGCATCGAGGATCAGATCGTCGAACGCTTCACTGCGCGTCCGGGCCAGCGGAACCCCCCGCGGCGCCAGGTCGCTGCGCAATCCGCGGCCGTGCCGGTCACGTCGACGCGCGCCTCGGCGCGGCGAGATCGGACGGGACGGATCGCTCACGCCGCCCAGCCTATTGCGTTACACGACACAGCACCCCACGCGCGCTCGGCGAATTTCGTGACTATATGTCCAGCTGGCCGTACGATCCGTCGCGATGATCACGAAGAGACTCATGTGGCTCGGACGCGGGACGGCCGCCGCACTGCTCTTGGCTACCGGGCTTGTCGTGTCGCCGAGGGTTCCGAACCCGCCTCGAGTGCCGTCCCGACCGGAGCCGATGGCGCGTTCACGTCGGTTGCGCCGGTTCGGTTGCTCGACACTCGGTCAGGTCTGGGCGGAACGGTGATCGGAGCCGGTCAGTCACTGCGATTGGCAGTCGACGGTCAGGGCCGCGTTCCACGTCCGGCATCTCGCCGGTGGTGCTGAACGTGACCGTGACCCAGCCAGCTGGTGCGGGCTACGTCACGGTGTGGGCGGACGGGGCGACGCGCCCCCTGGCCTCGAACCTCAACTTCCTGCCCGGCCAGACGGTGCCGAATCTCGTCGCTGGCGCCCGGTAGGCCCGGACGGCTCGGTCGACTTCTTCAACGGATCACCGGGTCGGTGCAGTTGATCGCGGATGTGTCGGGGTACTTCCGGGCCGGCCTGGCGTCGATGCCGGGCGCGTTCACATCAGTTTCCCCGGCCCGACTGTTGGACACCCGGTCCGGCGTGGGCGGGTCGGCCGTAGGGCCCGGCCAGTCGCTACGACTGGTGGTGGACGGGCAGGGCGGTGTGCCCGTGTCCGGCGTATCCGCGGTGATGCTGAACGTCACGGTCACCCAGTCGGGCGCGCCGGGCTACCTCACCGTATGGGGCGACGGAACGACCCGACCGACGGCGTCCAATCTGAACTTCCTGCCCGGCCAGACGGTGCCGAATCTGGTACTGGCGCCGGTCGGGGCCGATGGCGAGGTGGACTTCTTCGACCGGCTCCTCTGCGTCGGTTCAGGTGGTCGCGGATGTCGCGGGGTACTACCTGTCCGGTGCAGCGTCGGCGCCCGGAGCGATCCAGTCGGTGACGCCGGCGCGGTTGCTCGACACACGGTCGGGCCTGGGCGGGTCGGTCGTCGGGGCCGGTCAGTCGCTACGGCTGACGGTCGACGGTCAGGGCGGCGTTCCGACGTCCGGCGTCTCGTCGGTGGTACTGAACGTGACCGTGACCCAGCCAGCTGGTGCGGGTTCATGTGACCGTCTGGGGCAGTGGAGCGACCCGACCGGTGGCGTCGAACCTGAACTTCCTGCCCGGCCAGACGGTGCCAAACCTCGTGGTCGCGCCCGTGGGCATCGACGGCTCGGTCGACTTCTTCAACGGATCGCCGGGATCGGTTCAGCTGATCGCGGACGTCGCCGGCTACGCGCTCGTCGGCCCGTCGGTTTCGTGGTCGCAGCCCGTCCAGTTCGACACCGACGCCAACGGCACTGGGCTGGCGCAGGTCTCCTGCCCGACGGTCGACTTCTGTTCCGCGCTTGATGGCGACGGAAACCTCATTAGCTACGACGGCTCGACCTGGAGCCCACCCACCGAACCGAACTCGGACCGCTCCCAGGCCATCGTGTGCGTGTCCGCCAGCCACTGCGTGGCCGGTGACGGTCGCGGTGAGCTCCAGTACTTCGACGGCGCGCAATGGAGCACCCCGGTACAAGTGGACGGGCTCCCAGGTTGGCTGGTCGATCAGCTCGGTCGCCTGCCCGACGGCGACGTTCTGCATCGCCATCGATCTTCACGGATGGGCCTTCACATCGACTGACGGCGGGATATCTTGGAGCAACGGGACAAGTGCCGGCGGCACGAACTCACTGTCGTGCGCCACGCCGCACTTCTGCGTTGCGGCCGACGACTACGGCCGACTTGGGATGTTCGACGGGTCGAGGTGGACCGCATCGACCATCCCGGCTAGCCAGGACGGCTCGGGCGACGTTCACGTATCGTGCGCCTCCACGACGTTTTGCGAAGCGAGTGTCGGCCAGTCCAGCGGCTTTGCGTTCTACACCTACGACGGCCGTCGGTGGACAAAAGCCGACGGCTCTGATCCCAACATCGTCACTGAGTTGTCCTGCGTCTCAGCCACCTTCTGCCAAGCAGTCGACTTCGCAGGCAACGCGCTGCGCTTCGACGGCGCCAGTTGGACCTCGCCCGTCAGCATCGGGTCGCAACCTTTGCAGGGCGTGTCGTGCGCCGCGACGACATTCTGCGTGGCGGTCGGCGCCGGATCGGGTGCCGCGGTCTTCAACGGGCTCTCGTGGTCGACTGCGACGCAGGCCGAGATCGCCGGCGGAGCGCCGATGGTGTGTCCTGTGGCACGCCGACCTTCTGCGTGGCGGTCGACACCGCAGGTCGGGCGATCGTGCACACGGCAAGCGGATGGGCCGCTCCAACCATCGCGTCGCCGACCCAACTCGACCAGGTGTCGTGCGCAGGCGCGAGTTTCTGCCTCGCGTCGACCTTCGACGAGAAGCTGCGTCCTATACAGCGGTACGGCCTGGTCGACGCCGATCGACGGCTACGACGCCGAGGCGCTCTCCTGCGCCTCCCCGACGTTCTGCGTCGTCGGCGAGGGATCGGGCTTCGTCACGATCTACGACAACGGGACGTGGACGACTTCGACGAACAACGTGGATCAGGGCGGGTTCAGCGCGATTTCGTGCCCTTCGACGACGTTCTGTCTGGCGACGGACTCCGGCGGACAGTCGAGACGTATACCAACGGGACGTGGACGACGCCGGATCTCGTCGATAGTGCCGGGTTCGCCTCGGTCAGCTGTTCGGCGAGCACTCGTTGCATCGCGGTCGACTATTCAGGTGCGGCGCTGAACTTCGACGGCACGACCTGGAGCGCTCCGGAAGCTGTGACGTACGCGCCGTTGACGTCGGTGTCGTGCCCGACGAGCACGCTGTGCGTCGCCGTCGATTCGAGCGGGTAATGCCCTCAGCTTGGAGGGTACGACTTGGAGCAAGGCCGTGCCGATCGCCGATGTTCGCGGTGGTATCCCGGTTCGACTGGACTCGGTGTCCTGTTCCGGACCGGCATTCTGTGTGGCGGTCTCCGAGCGCGGCGACGGGATCGTCGCGCACTGACCCGGTGCGGTCTGACCTGTTCCGGCACGACACGGACGGCCGGTTACCGCCGCCCGAGCGCCTTCGCGACTATCGTCGCGGCCGTGAGGCATATTCGGGGCTGCACGCGATCGGGCTGCGCCCGGCCGGCGGTCGCGACGCTCACGTACGTCTACTCCGACTCGCTGGCGGTCGTCGGGCCGTTGGCCAGCTTCGCCGAGCCGCACTCGTACGACCTGTGCGAGGACCACGCCGTCCGCTTCTCCGTTCCGCGGGGGTGGGAGGTCATGCGCCACGCGGGGGAGTTCCCGTCGCCGATCCCGATGGCCGATGACCTCGAAGCGCTCGCCGACGCGGTGCGTGAGGCGGCGCGGATCGAGCCCAGCGCGGTCGCCGACGAGGCCGCTACCGGGACAACGGGCCGCCGGGGTCATCTGCGCGTCGTCCCGCCGCGTTCCTGACGGACTCGCCCTCTACGGTTCGGCTTCGCGAGCCGACGCCCCTTAGAGTGTCGCCGTGGAACTCTCGACGATCGTCAAGGCCTACGACATCCGAGGTGTGGTGCCCTCGGAGTGGGACGAGTCCGTCGCCCGGGCACTGGGCGCGGCCTTCGTCGACACCATCGACTCCGACCGCATCGTGATCGCCCGCGACATGCGCGACACCGGTCCGGGCCTGTCGCACGCCTTCGCCGAAGGCGCCGTCGCGCGCGGTGCGAGCGTGCTCGACGCCGGCCTCGCCTCGACCGACCTGCTCTACTTCGCGTCCGGATCCCTCAACCTGCCTGGCGCGATGTTCACCGCCAGCCACAACCCGGCGAAGTACAACGGCATCAAGCTGTGCCGGGCCGGGGCCGTCCCGGTCGGATCCGACACGGGGTTGCCGGAGATCCGCGATCGGGCCCAGCGTTACCTGGCCGAGTGGGGCCCCGGCGCCGGCGCGCCGGCGAAGGTCGAATCGGTGGACCTGCTCGGCGCGTACGCCGGCTACCTTCGCTCGCTGGTCGACCTCACGCTCATCCGTCCGCTCAAGGTCGTTGTCGACGCGGGCAACGGGATGGCCGGCTACACCGTTCCGGCCGTGCTCGGCGCCGCGGCGCTCACCGCCCTGCCGCTCGACATCGTCCCGCTGTACTTCGAGCTGGACGGGACGTTCCCCAATCACGAAGCCAACCCGCTGGATCCGGCCAACCTCGTCGACCTACAGGCGAAGGTGGTCGAGGTCGGGGCCGACATCGGGCTCGCGTTCGACGGCGACGCCGATCGGTGCTTCGTGGTCGACGCGGACGGTGCAGCAGTGTCGCCGAGTGCGATCACCGCCCTCGTCGCCGACCGCGAACTGGGCCGGGCGCCGGGCGCGGCGATCATTTACAACCTGATCACCTCGCGGGCCGTGCCCGAACTGGTCGTCGAACGCGGCGGGCGCGCCATCCGCACCCGGGTCGGCCATTCCTACATCAAGGCGCAGATGGCCGAGACCGACGCGATCTTCGGTGGTGAGCACTCGGCGCACTACTACTTCCGGGAATTCTGGCGGGCCGACACGGGCATGCTGGCGGCGATGCACGTGCTGGCGGCGCTCGGTGGGCAGACCGCGCCACTGTCGGAACTCGTGGCCCGCTACGTCCGGTACTGCGAGTCGGGTGAGATCAACTCGACCGTCGGCGATCCGGCTGGCCGGGTGGCCGCACTGCACGCGGCCTTCGCCGGTCGGGTCGTCGCGACGGACGAGCTCGACGGGCTGACGCTCGACCTGAACGGCGGCAGCTGGCTGAACGTGCGCGCCTCGAACACCGAGCCGTTGCTGCGGCTGAACGTCGAGGCGCCGGACGCCGTCACCATGGCGGCTATTCGTGACGAGGCACTGGCGATCCTGCGCGCCTGACCCATCGGCGCCGCCGCACATGCGGCCGGGCGCTGCGCAACCTGCGAAGGCTCTGCGAAACTGAGCCAACGAGACCGGGCGGAGGACCGAGATGACGATCGATCCACTGTTGCTCGAGGTGCTGGCCTGCCCGAGCGACGACCACGCGCCGCTTCGGGTCGACGGTGATCGTCTCGTCTGCACCTACTGCGGCACGAGCTATCCCGTCGACGACGGACTGCCGGTGATGCTGATCGACGACGCGACCCCGGGCCCGAACGGCATCGGCCGGGCCGCCGGCGATCCGCCCGCGGCGTCCGCAAGCGCATGACCTTCGACGAGGCCGTTCTCGACGATCGGGACGAGCTCGAACGACGCGACGCCGGACGGCTGCTCTGGTCGCTCGCCCGCGCCGGCGCGCAGGTCCGGCATGCTGTCCAGCTCGCTGACGAATTCGGCGCCGAACGTCTGGCCGACGGCACCGCTCCGCGCGCGGTGCTGATCGTGGGTGACCAGCCGGCCAAGAGCGCGCTGCGGGTGCTCGCGCGCATCGTCGCGCCGGCTGCGCCCGTCCAGGAATGGGGACGCGCCGAACTACCCCGCTGGGCCGGGCCCGCCGATGCATTGCTCGCCGGCGCACTCGACGGTGCGCACCCGCGAGTCGCCGGCATCGTCGACCAGGCCAACCGGCGGGGACTGCGGTGCGCGACGGTCGCGCCGCTCGGCTCGCCGGTCGCCGTGGCGGCCGGCCGCGGACCGGTCGCGCACCTCGACCGCGACACCAACCGCCGGGCCGCTCGCTGGGGTGTGCTCACGCCGTTGCTGCTCGCCGCGCACGCACTCGACATCGCCGCGATGCCGCTGGGGATGTTCGCCGAGATGGCCGACGCGCTCGACGAGGTCGCCGAGACCTGCCGTCCGTCCGGGGACGCCTTCACCAACCCGGCCAAGGCCCTCGCCGCCGACCTGGCGTCCAGTCGTCCGGTGATCGCCGGCGCCGGCACGCTGGCGAGCGTCGCCGCCCGGGTGTTCGCCGAGGACCTGCGGCTGTTCGCGGGTTCCTCGGCCGTCTGGTTGGCCATGCCGGACGACGCCGCCGAGGGCGCGGCGCTGCTGAGCACCACCGGCTCGCCCAGCGACGACGACTTCTTCCGCGACCGCGACGTCGAGGTCGAGAGCGCGCCGCGTCTGGTGACGATCGGCGACGACGGCGATCCACTCGACCCCGTGCTCGGCGATCGCAGCGTCGCCGACGTCCGGCTCGACGAGCTCCAGTCGCGGCGGGCGCTGGAGGGACTGCGCGACATCGCGCGCGCGTCCGGTGGCCACGATTCGCGCGTCGACGTGCCGGTGGCGCCGGGGATGGTGCGCCTCGCCGCGGCTACAGCGTTCGGATCCTTCACGTCGGCCTATCTGGCGCTCGCATCCGGCATCGACCCGTCCGCGCCCCGTCCGGGCGAGTTGGGATGAGCGACCATGGAAGTTCGCGGGCGGTGCTCGCGGCCCTCGGCGCCAACCTCGGCATCGCGGTCATCAAGTTCATCGCGTTCGCCATCACCCGGTCGACCTCGATGCTCGCCGAGGGCGTCCACTCGCTCGTCGACTCGGGCAATCAGGTGCTGTTGCTCGTCGGCGCGAAGCGCTCGAAACGTCAGGCGACGCCGGATCACCCGTTCGGTTTCGGTCGCGATCGTTACGTGTACGGCTTCCTGGTCGCGCTCATGTTGTTCTCGGCCGGTGGGCTGTTCGCGCTGTACGAGGGCGTCGAGAAGATCCGGCACCCGCACCACCTGGACTCGCCCGCGGTCGCGCTGACCGTCCTGGCGGTTGCGGTCGTCCTCGAAGGGTTCTCGTTGCGGACGGCCATCCACGAGTCGAGCGCGCTGAAGGGCGACGACACGTGGGTCGGCTTCATCCGCCATGCGAAGGTGCCCGACCTGCCGGTCGTGTTGCTCGAGGACGTCGCAGCGCTGAGCGGCCTGGTCTTCGCCTTCGCGGGCGTCGGGCTGTCCGCCGCCACCGGGAACGGTCGGTGGGACGGCATCGGGACGACCGCGATCGGTGTCCTGTTGATCGCGGTGGCCTGCGTGCTCGTCGTCGAGACGAAGAGCCTGCTGCTCGGTGAGTCCGCCGCGCCGGCCGCCGTCGCCGCCATCGAGTCGAACCTGGTCGGGCCGGGCGTCGACCGGGTCATCCACCTGCGGACGATGCACCTCGGCCCGGACGAACTGCTGGTCGGCGCCAAGCTCGCGATGCCGGCGGCGGCGACCGTGGCGGACGTCGCCCGCGCGATCGACGCGGCCGAGGAGCGGGTGCGGGCAGCCGTCCCGCAGGCCCGGGTGATCTACCTCGAGCCCGACCTCGACCGGACGGCGGGCGGAGCGTGACCGAGAGCCTGCTCGCGCTCGACGGGGTGATCCGGCCGTACGCCTGGGGATCGCGGACCGCGATTCCGGAGCTGCTCGGCATTCCGCCGACAAGTGAACCGGCGGCGGAGCTCTGGCTGGGCGCGCATCCGGACGACCCGTGCTCGGTGCCCGTCCTCGGAGTCACTCTCGACACGGCCATCGCGGCCGACCCGCAGCGGTTGCTCGGCTCGACGGTGCGCGACCGCTTCGGCGACCAGTTGCCCTTCTTGCTCAAAGTGCTCGCCGCCGACCACGCCCTGTCGCTGCAGGTGCATCCGACACTCGCACAGGCCCGGGCCGGATTCGCCGACGAGCAGGCGCGCGGGATCGCCCTCGACGCGGCGGACCGCAACTATCGCGACCCCAACCACAAACCCGAGTTGATCTACGCGCTGACCGAGTTCGATGCGCTGTGCGGATTCCGCCCGGTGGCCGAGACGCTGCGCCTGTTCGATGCGCTCGACCTTGCCGAGCTCCGTCCGTACCGCGCTCTGTTGGCCGGGGCGGACGGGCTGCGGGCGGCGTTCAGCGCCTTGCTCACGGCGCCCGATCCGCTGCCGCTGGTCGATGCCGTCGTCGGCGCTTGCACCGCCGCTGAACGGCTCGACGAGCCGGAGTTCGCGGCCGCGGCCCGCGCGACGCTCATGGCCGCGGGCGATTTCCCCGGCGATGTGGGCGCGGTCGTCGCGCTGCTGCTGAACACCGTCCGGCTCGCACCGGGCGAAGCGATCTTCCTGGCCGCCGGCAACGTCCACGCCTACCTGCGCGGGGTGGGCGTCGAGATCATGGCGAGCCAGCGACAACGTGCTGCGCTGCGGCCTGACGCCTAAGCACGTCGACGTGCCGGAGCTGCTGCGCATCACCGATTTCGCCCCGCTGTCCGAGCCGCGCTTCGCGCCGACGGACGGCCGCCACGACCTCGACGGGCCGCCTGTGCTGTCGTTCCGTCCGCCGGTCGCCGACTTCGCCCTCTCGGTCGTCGAGCTGGACGGCGCCGAGGTGCGGCACCCCGGCGGTCCCGCGATCGTCCTCGGCATCGCGGGTGAGACCGAGATCCGCGCTGGTGGCGGGACGCAGCAGCTTCGGCCCGGGCACGCGGCCTTCGTCGCGCGCCGACGTCGCCGACGTCGCCTTGACCGGCGTCGGTCGGGTCGCTGTCGCCAGCACCGGGCTGTGAGGCCGCCGGCCCGCCGCGGACAGCACTCGCAGCCGTTCGTGCGAAAGTCTGACACGGTTGTGCTAAGTTTGCTGCAGCGATGGCAACCACGACCCGAAACCTGACGATCCAGCAGGCCGCCGAGGCCACCGGCTGGTCGCAGCGGATGCTTCGCTACCTCGAACAGGCGGGCCTGGTGCCGAGCCTGCGCACGCCGGGTGGCCACCGGCTCTACGGGCCCCGCCAGGTCGAGCGGCTCCAGCACCTGCGCGACCTGATCGACGACTCACGGCATCGGCATCACCGACGTCGCGTTCGAGTTGCGGATGCGCACCGATGCGGGCCTGGCCCGCGCGCGTCGACGAATGGTTCGGCCCGATCCATCGCGGCACCGCCCCGCCCGAAGCCTCGCTCTACCGACGACTGGCCGACCGACAGGTCACCGACCGGCACGGACAATCCGCACCGAGACTCAAGGAGAGCACGTGAGCATCACCCTGACCGCCGACAAGGCCGGCAGCGTCAGCGACTTCAAGGTCGCCGACCTGTCGCTGGCCGCGTTCGGCCGCAAAGAGATCCAGCTCGCCGAGCACGAGATGCCGGGCCTGATGGCGCTGCGCCGTGAGTTCGGCGCCAGCCAGCCGCTGGCCGGCAAGAAGGTCGCCGGCTCGCTGCACATGACCGTGCAGACCGCCGTCCTGATCGAGACGCTCGCCGCGCTCGGTGCCGACGTCCGCTGGGTCAGCTGCAACATCTTCTCGACCCAGGACCACGCCGCGGCCGCGATCGTCGTCGGCCCGAACGGCACGCCGGACGAACCCGCAGGGCGTCCCGGTCTACGCCTGGAAGGGCGAGACGCTCGAGGAGTACTGGTGGTGCACCGAGATGATGCTCACCTGGCCGGACGGCAGCGGCCCGGACTCGATCGTCGATGACGGCGGTGACGCGACGCTGCTCATCCACATGGGCGTCGAGTTCGAGGCGGCCGGCGCCGTCCCGCAGGCGGATGAGAACGACGCCGAGGAGTACGGCGTGATCCTCGACGTGCTGCGCCGCTCGGTCGCGGAGCACCCCGGCAAGTACACCGCGATGGCGGCCGGAATCCAGGGCGTCACCGAAGAGACCACGACCGGCGTGCACCGCCTGTACGAGTTCGCGAACGCCGGCACCCTGCTGTTCCCGGCCATCAACGTCAACGACTCGGTCACCAAGTCGAAGTTCGACAACAAGTACGGCTGCCGCCACTCGCTGATCGACGGCATCAACCGCGGCACCGACGTCATGATCGGCGGCAAGGTCGCGCTGGTCTGCGGCTACGGCGACGTCGGCAAGGGTTGCGTCGAGTCGCTGCGCGGCCAGGGTGCGCGCGTGATGGTCACCGAGATCGACCCGATCTGCGCGCTGCAGGCGGCGATGGACGGCGTCCAGGTCGTCACCCTCGACGACGTCGTCGAGCAGGTGGACATCTTCGTCACCACGACCGGCAACAAGGACATCATCATGGCCGAGCACATGGGCCGGATGAAGCACCAGGCGATCGTCGGCAACATCGGCCACTTCGACAACGAGATCGACATGGCCGGCCTGGGCAAGGTGGCCGGCATCGTGAAGAACGAGGTCAAGCCGCAGGTGCACGAGTGGGTGTTCCCGGCCTCGGCCGACCGTCCCGCGCACTCGATCATCGTGTTGTCCGAAGGCCGCTTGCTGAACCTCGGCAACGCCACCGGTCACCCGAGCTTCGTGATGTCGGCGTCGTTCTCGAACCAGACGATCGCGCAGATCGATCTCTACAAGAACGCGCACCTGTACAGCGAGGGCCAGCCGGGCGTTCACGTCCTGCCCAAGCACCTCGACGAGAAGGTGGCCCGGCTGCACCTCGACGCCGTCGGCGCGAAGCTCACCACCCTGACCAAGTCGCAGGCCGAGTACATCGGTGTCGATGTCGCCGGCCCGTACAAGCCGGAGTTGTACCGCTACTGAGTCAGCTCGGCAGCGTGAACGGACCGGACGGGCCGCCCCCTGTGGGCGGCCCGTTCTGGTTGGTCGGGAAGCTTGGCGCCGACGGTTGCCGATGCCAGGCCGGTCCGGCGATTGCCGCCAACTCGGCGCGCCGGCGCCGCTCGGCGAGAACCGTCACCAGCACCGCCGCCTGCGGAGTGCCCGGCGGTGGCCACGGCGTCACGACTGCGAGCAGCTGTTCGCAGTACGACGCGCCCAGGGACGCCTGCGCTGCCGGTGACATGTCGGCGGCGCGCACCACGAATTGCCTTATCTGCAAGGCCAGTTGGTCGCCGAGTCGCGACAGGTCGAGCGACATCGCCCACGGCTGCAGATGCGGCGGCACGTAGAACGGAACCGGCGCGGTGTTGCTGGCGATCCGTTCGTTCAGTACGAAGGTGCCGGCCATCATGTCGCCGACGCGCTTGCTCTGGTCGCTGGCAACCATGGTGATCATCCCCGCGGCGGTTCCGATCGGAAAGATCAACCCGGGCTTCTCGAGAATCAGCCCGGCCAGGCCACGGACGAGCGCTTGCCGGAATCCGATCGGGCCGCCGTCGTCGCGCACGACGCGCAGTCCCATCGCCGCCTTGCCGACGGTGCGGCCCTGATTGAGCCACTCCATGACGGTCGGATAACCGGCGAGGACGAGGACGAGCTCGATGATGACGAGCGCGGCCGTGATGGCCGGGTCGCCACCGCCGATCAGGCCGTCGATGATCAGGAATACGAACAGGCCCGCGAACTGGATGGCCAGGTCGATCGCCGCCCCGACCGACCGCGACCCGAGCCCGGCGTGCGACAGGTCGAGTGCGACACCCTCGCCGGAAACAATCGCGCTCACCGGACGAGTGTCCTATACCGGCGCCGATAGACTCCCGAGCACCGTGGACCTCGATTTCTTCGTAGCGCGCCATGCGGGGGAGTGGCATCGCCTCGATGTGCTCTCGCGCCGTCGGCGGCTGAGCGCGGACGAAGCCGACGAGCTCGTGGTCCTGTATCGCCGGGCGGCGGGGCAGCTCGCCCTTGTCCAATCGCGAACCCCCGATCCGGTGACGGCCGCCCGGTTGTCGCGGTCGATTGCGCGGGCCCGCGCGGCGGTCGTCGGGGGCGGGCGACGTTCGGGTTGGGCGGCATTCACGCACGGCGTCGCCGTCGACTTCCCGGTGGCCGTGTACCGGACGTGGCGGTGGTGGGTCGGTGTCTCGGCCGCCAGCATCGCCGTGGCGCTGGCGATGATGCTGTACCTGCGGGTTCATCCGCAGAACGTCACCCGCGTGATCGGTTCGAAGGCCGTCCGCGATCTGGTCGATCAGGAGTTCAAGGGTTACTACAGCGCGCATCCGGCCCGCTCGTTCGCCGCTCAGGTGTGGACGAACAACGCGTTGGTCGCGGCCCTCGCTTTGTTCCTCGGCGTGACCGTCATCGGGACGCTCTACGTCATGTGGCAGAACGTCGTGAACCTCGGACTCGTCGGCGGGGTGATGCTCGGCGCCGGGAAGGGTGGCCTGTTCTGGGGGCTGATCCTGCCGCACGGCATGCTCGAACTGACGGCCGTTTTTGTGGCCGGCGGGGTTGGTTTGCGCACGGGCTGGGCCTGGGTGGCCCCGGGCGCCCAACCGCGGGCCCAGTCGCTGGCCGCAGCCGGCCGGGTGGCCGCGGTCGTGAGCGCCGGCCTCGTCGGAGTGCTGCTGGTGTCCGGACTCATCGAGGCATTCGTGACGCCGTCGGGCCTGCCGACGTTCGCCCGCATCGGGATCGGTGCGGTTGCCGAAGCGGCCTTCCTCACCTACGTGGTCGTCCTCGGCCGGCGCGGAGTTCAGGCGGGCGCGGACGGCGACCTGGCCGTGGACGAACGCGAAGCCGTCCTTCCGACCGCCTGACGCTGTGTCAGCCCGAACCGGAAGCTCAGACGCCCCAGAACGCGGCGACGTGGCGGGCGTCGGTGCCGCAGCAACCGCCGACGATGGTGACCGCCGGTAGAGCCGGCCGGAGCTGCGCAAGTCCGATCACCAGTTCGTCGATGTCGCCCTCGTCGAGTTCGCTCGCCTCGTCCAACTCGAGATGACTACGGGTCGAGCTGTTGCATCGGAGTCCCTGGATCCGGGCGAGCCAGTTGCCGCCGACCGCGAGAGCGGGCGCGATGTGACTCGGGTGCGCGCAATTGATCACGAAGTAGTCCGGCGGGGCGGCTGCGTCGACGGCGTGAATCGCGTCTCGGAGCGGGCTGCCGTTCGCCAGCCGGCCGTCGGTCTCGACAGTGAAGCCGATCGAGACGGGTAACCCCACGCTCCGAGCGGCCTGGACGATCCCGATCGCCTCCTCCGGATGCGTGAGTGTCAGCGCCCCGACCATATCGGCGCCGGACGCGGCGAACGTCTCGATCTGCGCCGCGTGGTACGCGCGCGACGCCTCGATGTCGGGTGAGACGTCCGGGCCGAAGCCGTCGACGCGCGGGCCGATCGTCCCGCCGACGAACACGTCGCCGCCGTACGCCTGCCGTAACTCGGCCAGGAAGGCGATCGACTCGGCGTTCACCCGGGCGAGGTCGGTGGCGCCGTAACCGAGCTGTCGGCCCCAGTCCGGATTCGCTCGCCAGGTCGGTGCTTCGAGCATCAGACTCGCGCCGGCGCGGGACGCGATGTCGGCGTAGCCGTCGTAGTAGCGCGTGAGGGCGGCTCGCCCCGATACGGTCTCGACGAGCGGAAACGCTGCGAAACTCGGCAGATCGAGGCCGTGATGGAAGAGGAGGTCCGTCTCCAGCCCGCCGTCGGTGACGACGCGGCGGCTACGCATGCGCGCCGCGAAATCCGTACCCATGACCACCCCCTCTGGTCGCGCGGCGGTCACAGTCGTCCGGCCGCCTTGAGGTCAAGGTAGGCGTCCGCCACCCGCGACGCGAAGGTCGCCGGCGGAGCGTCGACCACGTGGGCGCCGAGCCGGCCGAGCCGGTCGGTGTTGACGAGCCGCGCCAGACGATCGAGTTCGGCGGCGCCGGCGGAGTAGATCGCGGCCGAGTCGTCCCGGTCGGCGGCGAGCTCGTCCACTCGCGGGTCGCCGACCGCGGCCACGACGAGGCGATGGCGTCCGACGAGGGTGCGGACGGCGGGGAGCAGTCCGTCCTCGGATGCCGTCGCGTCGAGCGTCGTGAACAAGACGATCAACGAGCGGGTCCCGGCCGCGCGCAACACTTCGCCGGCCAGCAGTAGTGGGTCGGTCTCGACGAGCACCGCGTCGAGTTGGGCGAGCGCCGTCACGAGCTTCGGCAACACGTCCCCGCCACTGGTCAGCCCGAGCCGCCCCCGGACGGCGACGTCAGCCGCGACCAGCGCGATGCGGTCACCGGCCCGAGCGGCCACCGCGGCGAGCAAGAGGCAGGCATCGAGCGCGGCGTCCAGGCGCGGGGCGTCCCCGACGCGAGCGGCCGCGGCCCGGCCGGTGTCGAGCGCGAGGACGATGTGACGATCCCGTTCCGGTCGCCAGGTCCGGACGACCACGTTGCGGGCTCGGGCCGTCGCCCGCCAGTCGATCGCGCGCACATCGTCGCCCATGACGTACTCGCGTAGTGAGTCGAACTCGCTGCCTTCGCCCTTGTGCCGCAGGAGAACCGCGCCGTCGATCTGACGCAGTCGCGCGAATTTCTCGGGCAGCAGCCGTCGCGACGGGAACGCCGGCAACACCCGGACGATCGCCCCGACTGGCAGCCGCCGCTGGCGGGCGGCCAGCCGCAACGGCCCGTACGAGCGAACGACGACGCATTCCGCCGGTCGATCGCCGCGTCGGGTCGGAGTCAGCGTCGTGATGAGTCGCCGCTGCTCGCCGCGCGGTACATCCACCTCCTGTTCGCGCGGTGCCGCGCCGGCCGACGGCACCCACGCGTCCCGGATCCGGGCTCGCAACGTCCGCCGTCCGGCGTTGAAGATCCGCAACCCGCTCTGCGTCGATTCCCCTTGTCGGACCGAGCCAATCGCGTCCCGATGAAAGCGCAGGTCGCGGATCCGGGCGGCCAGGAAGAGATCAGCGAGCACTCCGACGAGCAGCACTCCCGCATACACCACGAGGGCGATCCGTGAGACACCCGTCAACAGCAGTCCGGCCAGGGCGAGCAGGACCAGTCGACCGCTCAGGGCCATCGACTCACCGCGGAACCGGGACGACGGCGAGGATCGAATCGAGGACCGCTTCGACGGTTGCGCCTTCGAGCTCGGCCTCGGGCCGTAACTGCAGGCGATGCCGGAAGCTCGGACGGGTCAGCGCCTGAACGTCGTCCGGCGTCACGAAGTCCCGCCCCGACAGCCATGCCCACGCTCGCGCCGTCGACACCAACGCGGTGGCGCCGCGCGGTGACGCACCCAGTGCCGTCGCGTTCGACGCGCGAGTCGCCCGGGCCAGCTCGACGACGTAGCGCAGGATCTCGGGCGCGACATGCACGGCGCGCACCGCGACCGACGCCTCGGCGAGGTCGGCGGCCCCGGCGACCGCACGTAGACCCGCGGCGGCGAGATCGCGTGGGTCGAAGCCGGCCGCATGCGCCGAGAGCACCCGGAACTCGGTCTCGGCGTCGGGCAACGGCATCGTCACCTTGAGCAGGAACCGGTCGAGTTGCGCCTCCGGCAACGGATACGTTCCCTCGTATTCCACGGGGTTCTGCGTCGCAATGACGCAGAACGGGTCGGGCAATGGACGCGGCGTGCCATCGACGGACACCTGCCGCTCCTCCATCGATTCCAGCAGCGCCGACTGCGTCTTCGGTGGCGTCCGGTTGATCTCGTCCGCCAAGAGCAGGTTCGTGAACACCGGCCCCTCGCGGAACGAGAACTGCGCGCTCGTCGCGTCGTAGATCAGCGAGCCCGTGATATCAGCCGGCATCAGGTCCGCGGTGAACTGGATTCGGGACGTCCGCAGCTCGAGGGCGGTCGCGAGCGCGCGGACGAGCAGCGTCTTCGCGACGCCCGGCACGCCTTCGATCAGGACGTGGCCCCGACACAGCAACCCGATCAGCACACCGGTGACGGCCGCGTCCTGCCCGACGACTGCTTTGCCGACCTCGGCGCGGATCGTGCCGAGAACGTCGCGCGAAAGAGGGGGTTGGCTCACGCGTTCATCCACTTCGTTCAGGGCCGGGACGGCTCGTTGGTGACCTTACGGCGATCGACCGTTCCAGCGCCGACAACGCCCGCGCCAGTACGAGCAGGTCGGCGTCGGAGTCGGGCGGCGGCCCACCGAGCCACGCGCGGATCTCGACGGCCGGCCGTCCGCTCAACGGCGCGAGGACGGGTGCGATCGTGTCGGCGCTGCTGCCTCTGGGCAGCCCGAGCCGCGTGACGAGGCGGACCGCCGTCGCCGACCGCAGCGCCGCGGCGGTGCGATCCCGCGCATGGGCGCGGCGGTACAGCCGGCCGTGCCCTTCGACGACCTCGGCCGCGCGAACGACGACGGGCAGCGGTTCGCGGACGACCGGGCCGAGGCGCCGCCCCCGCCACAGAACCGTGAGCACCAGCACGAACAGCAACCACCAGAACGCCCGCTGGGCGAACGGGGGGAACAGGTCCCACACCGACGCCACCGCGGGGCCCGCGTCCGACGATCCGGTGGTGAGCCAGTCGACGGTCGTGACCTCACCGTCGTTCGAGATCGCATTGATGTCGAGGGCCGCCACGCCCTGGTCGGCCAGGTGATCGTTCTGCAGCAATCCTGCGGAGCCGAGCACGGCGATCTTCGGTTCGACGATGGCCGCCCCGCCGTAGCAGGGGTCTTCGGCGCGGTAGTTGATCGTGTCGTCGGGGAACTCGACCGGTCCGGTGGCCGACCCGTCGGCCCACCCACACCGGGGCTCTTCGACGAGCCCGTGGTTCATCGAATCGATCACGATGCCGGCCGGCAAGGCCGCGAGCGCGTCGGCGTCCGGCGCGATGGCGACGATGCGATGCCCGGAAGCGACGAGCTGCCGTAGCTCGTCGACGCTGAGGGCGCCCGGGAAGGCGATCAGGACTTCGTCCTCCGCGGCAGCGGCGGCGGCCGCGGCCACCGAGGTCGATCGGTGCACGACGACACCCCGATCAGTGAGCAGGCGCGCGAGTGCGGCGCTGCCGGATGGCGCCGCCGAGTTCGGGTCCAACGGTTGGCCGGCCGGTCGGCTCAGCGCGGTGACGATGACCGCGCCGACGGCGACGAGCGCCGCGAGCGCGAGCCACAGCCGGGCCCGCCGACCGATCGAGCGCGCAAGCGGGGCCGCGATCGTCATCGGGGCACCGCATAGCCGGATACGGATGAGTCGCGCCGGACGATCGACGCGGTGCGCACGTCGGTGGCCGCCATCCGGCCGAGCTCGGCATCCGCGGCTTCGGCGGCGCGCTCGCCGAACCAGATCTCGTCGAACGCCCGGGCGGCTGCCGTCAGGGCATCGGCGGCCGAAGGCATCGCGGCGCCGGCCCCGCGCGCCAGCTCGGCGGCCGTGCGGCCCGGCTGCGGATCCAGCACACCCCGGCGTTCGACGGTTCGAGTGGTGTCGCGCAACCACTCGCGCAGCGCCGCGGCGAAGTGCGCGTCGGCCGTGAGCGCGCGCGCCCGGGCCGCGTGGTCCACGTTGATCTCGGGCCCGAGACCGGGTTCGCCGGCGCCGCTGATCACCCGCTGCGGCCGTCCGGCGCGCGCGACCGCGAAGACGATCAGCCCGCCGAGCAGTAGCACGACGAGCAGCGTGGCGGTGCCGCTCGGCGAGAAATCGCCGAGCGAATCGATACGTCGACCGATCCAGTCGACCAGCCGTTGCAGCAGCCCGGGATCGTCCTGGTGATATTTCGCCCTGCGTAGTTCGTTCTCGGCGGCTTGGCGGGCGGCCGGTCCGGTGATCGGCCCGGCGATCACGATCACGCGGCCGTCACCGGGCCGGTCCGGCCGCGCTGCGCTGTAGGACCAGGTCGAGGCCCTCCTTGCGCATGCGCATGTCGACGTACAGCAACGCATCGATGGCGGCGCGCAGCGGCGCGGTGAACGTGCCGGCGATGATCGAGCCGACCGACGTGATGGCCACGAACACGATCGGCACGCCCGATACGTCGCCGGTGAAGATGCCCAGGCCGCCACCGCTCACCGCGCCTCCGACCAGTTCGAAGGGGATCACCGCCAGGCTGCTGACGAACGACACGAGCAGTACGCCGAGCGCGCGAATTCCCCAGACCCGCCAGAACGAGCCGGCGACCAGTTCGCGTGAGCGGCGCAGTGCGCCGCGCACCTTCAGGTCCTCGACCATGAACGCCGGAATCGCGAGCGCCCAGATGCCCCACAGCCACACGCCAGGGACGACGCAGAATGCCAGGCCGACCACCTCGACGAGCGTGATCAGAACCGAGAGACCGACGAGGGGCCAGATCCTCCCACGCACGCGTGCCCAGGCCGCCGCGAGCGGCACGCGAATGCCGAGCACATCCTGCGTGACGACGACCGTGAGCATGCCGGTCAGAATCGCGCCGAGCAGTGCGCCGACGATGAAGACCGAGAAGATCGACGTCAACTCACCGATGATCGTTCCGGACGAGATCGTGGACGATTCCCTGACCTGCTCGAGCTGCCGGTACAGCACGACCTGGAACGCGGCGGTGATCACGACCTGGACGACGGACACGACGGCCGACAGGCCCAGCGTCGTGCGGGGATTGCGGCGTACCACGCTGAACGCGCCGTCCAGGATGTCGCCGAGGCCGAGCGGTCGCAGCGGGACACAGCCCGGCTTCGGTGCCTGCGGCACGCCGAACCACGGCGGTGGCCCGTATCCCGGCGGTGGCCCGTATCCCGGCGGTGGCCCGTATCCCGGCGGTGGCCCGTATCCCGGCGGTGGCCCGTACCCGTGGATATCGGGCGGTATGTCGTCGTGACCGCCCGGCCTACCGGGCATCGAGCCCGGACCGGGCGGCTGAGCCATCTCCACACTCCTCGGACGTCGATCGGGCCTTTGCGCATCCTGTCACCGTTCGCCCCGGACGCGTGTACGCACAGCCGAGTCCGGACCGAGTCCCGAGCCATGTCCGGAGCCATGTCCGGGGTCGTGTGCCGGTCGCCGTACGGCCCAGCCGCACACATTCCTCGTCAAGGAATGTCACGATGTCTGCATGAAGCCGCGCGTTCTCGTCGTCGATGACGATTCTGCCCTGGCCGAGATGCTCGGCATCGTGCTCCGGACCGACGGTTTCGAGCCGTTCTTCGTGCCGGACGGCAGCCGGGCGTTGCCGGCGTTCCGTGACACGAAGCCGGATGTCGTCCTGCTCGATCTGATGCTGCCGGGCCTGTCAGGGATCGATGTGTGCCGCCTGATCCGGGCCGAGAGCGGTACCCCGATCATCATGCTGACCGCGAAGAGCGACACCGTCGATGTCGTCCTCGGGCTCGAGTCGGGCGCCGACGACTACGTGGTCAAGCCGTTCAAGCCGAAGGAACTCGTCGCCCGGATGCGGGCCCGGCTGCGTCACCACGAAGACGTCGTGGCCGAGGCGTTGACGATCGGGCCGCCCGAATCGCCGGTCTCGATCGACGTGCCGGCGCACCAGGTCCGCCGCGACGGCGCCCAGATCGCCTTGACCCCGCTGGAGTTCGACCTGCTGGTCGCGCTCGCTCGCAAGCCCCGTCAGGTGTTCACCCGTGAGGTGCTGCTCGAGCAGGTGTGGGGCTATCGGCACGCGGCCGACACCCGGTTGGTGAACGTCCACGTCCAGCGGCTGCGCTCGAAGGTCGAGCGGGATCCGGAGCGCCCCGAGGTCGTGCTGACCGTTCGCGGCGTGGGCTACAAGGCCGGCCCGCTGTAACTAGGTTGATGGCGTGAGCGAGGTCGTGGCACCGAGCCCCGGTGACGACGGGCCGACGGCTCGTTTCGTCGTGCTCGGCCGACGGGGGCTGCGTTTCGCGGTCGGCCGCATCAGTGCCGGCTGGACGGCGGCGCTGCGGTCGTGGCGCAACTCGCTGCAGTTGCGCGTTGCGACGACGACCGTTTTGGTCACGGGCGTGGTCGTCCTGATCATCGGGGTCTTTCTGGTCAACGAGATCGGCGCGGGCGTGTTGCGGGCGAAACGCAGCTCGTCCATCGCGCAGGCGTCGCTCGGGCTCGACTTCGCCAAGCAGCAGCTCGCGAGCGTCGAACCCGGCGACATCAGTGGAATCACCTCGGCGATCGGCACCATCACCAATCAACTCGGTACGAGCGGCAACACCGCGGCGCTGTACACGATCGAAGTGGGCACCACCAACAAGTTCGTATCCCCGCTGCTGCCCGCCCCGCTGACCGTGTCCGCTGCCCTCCGCCGGGCCGTGCAACACGGCGATCTGGCCGTGCAGTACGCGATGATCCCGAAGCCGGACGGCAGCGCCGGCACGGTCAACGGCCTCATCGTCGGCGAGCCGGTGTCAGTCCGTCCTGGCGTGTTCGAGCTCTACTACCTGTTCCCGCTGACCGCCGAGAAGAACACGATCGCGATCGTCCAGCGAACGGTCCTCGTCGCCGGGTTGAGCCTGGTCCTGCTCGTCGCCTTGATCGCGCTCATCGTCACCCGCCAGGTCGTGCGGCCTGTCCGGGTCGCCGCCCAGACCGCCGAACGGTTGGCGGCCGGCGACCTGGCCCGGCGGATCAAGGTTTCCGGATATGACGACATCGCGCGTCTGGGCCGCTCGTTCAACGACATGGCGGCCAGCCTGCAAAGACAGTTCCGTCGGCTCGAGGAGTTGTCCCGCCTGCAGCGACGTTTCACCAGCGACGTCTCGCACGAGTTGCGTACGCCGCTGACGACGATCCGGATGGCCACCGAACTCCTGCATTCGGAGCGCGGCGACTTCGCGCCCGAACTGGCCCGGTCGGTCGAGTTGCTGCGGACCGAGCTCGACCGGTTCGAGTCGCTGCTGGCCGACCTGCTTGAAATCAGCCGCTACGACGCCGGCGTCGCGCGCCTCGAGACCGAGACCGTCGACCTGCGTGTGGTGGTCGCCGGCGCCGTCGATTCGAGCCGGGTGCTGGCCATGCGCCACGGTAGTGATCTCGTGATCGAACAGCCCGACGACACGGTGCTGGTCGAGGCCGACCCGCGTCGCATCGAGAGAATCCTTCGTAATTTGTTGAACAATGCCCTCGACCACGGCGACGGGCTGCCGGTCGTTGTGACGGTCGCCGCGTCCGACGAGTCGGTCGCCGTGACGGTGCGCGACCGCGGTGTGGGGCTGCGCCCCGGCGAGGCCGGGCTGGTGTTCAACCGCTTCTGGCGTGGCGACGCGTCCCGCAGCCGCCTTACCGGCGGCACCGGCCTGGGCCTCGCGATCGCGCTCGAGGACGCCCGCCTGCACGGGGGCTGGCTACAGGCGTGGGGTGAGCGCGGTCGCGGGGCGCAGTTCCGGTTGACCCTCCCGCTGCAGATCGGGCAACCCTTCGAGTCCTCGCCGCTCGCCCTCGAACCCGAGCAGGTCGAGTCGTGAGCCCGGGTCGCCGGCGGTTCGGCGGGACGTTGCTCGCGTTCCTCACGGTGCTCCTGGCCGCGTGTTCGGGGGTTCCCAGCTCGTCGAGTCCGGACGTCGTGCGGGCGGTCGGCGGTGGGGTCGCGCCGGCGGCGAATGCCACCATCACGCCGGTCCAGGGCGCCGACGCTCGTTCGATCGTCGCCGATTTCCTGGCCGCCAACGGAGGTCCCGACGCCCATCACAACCAGGCGCGCGGCTTCCTGACCCAGGACGCGCGCAGCAAGTGGACCGACACGACAGCCACGATCGTCAACTCGCTGCAGGTCGGTCTGCCCGACGGCCAGAACAACGTCCAGGTGTCGGGTACCGAGATCGGAAGCCTCGACAAGAACGGGGTGTACACGCCGTTCTTCCAGACCGACAGCGCGCCCAAGGTCTTCACGTTCGGCATGCAGAAGGTCGATGGTCAGTGGCGGATCGCCCAGCTCGGCAACGGGGTCCTGCTCGATCTCGCCGGGTTCGAGAACAACTTCAAGCCGCGACTGGTCTACTTCTTCGACCAGTCCCAGAAGCTGCTCGTCCCCGATCTGCGCTACTCGGCGCTCAGCGACCAGCCGCTGTGTTCGTGGTTGCTCGAGCAGTTGGGCGATCCGCCGCGGGCCGAACTGCAATCGCTGGTCGCGTCGGACCTGCCGGCTGATACCTCCCATGCGTCCGTCACATGCACCGACAACGCGGTCGCCGTGAATCTGCCGGGCGCGAATCTGCTGGACGACGCGACGAAGCGTCGCCTGGCGGCGCAGCTGGCCAATACGTTCGTCCTCGACAACACATTCGTCTCCGTGCGGCTGTCCGATGCCGGTCGGGCAGTTGCCATTCCGCAGATCTCGTCGCCGTTCTCGTCGGTCGACTTCACCAGCTACCTCCCGCCGGCGACCCAACCGCCGCTCTACTACGTGCACGAGGGCGGCCTGGTGAACGGCAACGGCAATGCGCAGCCGGGCCCGATCGGTACCAACGCGTACGCGTTGGCGTCCGTGGCGCTGGCGTCGAGGGAGCAGCAGTCGCCGCTGGTCGCGGCGGTGAGCGGCAAGGGCGCGGCCCAACATCTGCTGCTCGGCACCACCACGGACGTTCTCGTCACATCGTCGTTGGCGGCCGGCGCGATGTCACGGCCGTCATGGGCGCCCGGGCTCGATGAGGTGTGGATCGCCGACAACGGCGCGTTGTGGCGCGTGTCGACGTCCGCGGCGAGCGTCCCGAACCCGGTTCCGCTCACCGAGCGTTCGGGTCAGCCGGTCACGGGATCGGTCCGCTCGATCGCGTTCAGCCCGGACGGCGTGCGCGTCGCGCTCGTCGTCGAGCCGGCCGGAAGCGCGGTTTCGCAGGTATGGGTCGGGACGGTGGCCCGCAGCGACACGTCCGTCGCGATCGACAACGCCGAGCCGGTGACGCCGCCCGAGATCGATGCCGTCGACGTCGCGTGGAACGACACCACCACCCTCTATCTCATCGGCGCCCAGGTGAGCAGCCCGTCACTGCCGGGCTACTGGTCGGTGCAGAGCGACGGATCGTTGCTGCGGGTGCGGCCGACGACCGGCCTTCCGGCGGTGCCGGACGCACTGGCCGCGGCGCCGAACGCCCTGTCGTTCGTGTCGGTGAACGGTTCGATCTGGACCGAACGCGGCTCCGGCAGCTGGGCGCCGCCGTCCGCGGGCGGCAGCATCGTCGCCGGGACAGCCCCGACTTACGTCGAGTAGTTCAGATCGCCGCGGCTCGCCCGGCTGGCGGATCCCGTAGCGGGTGGTACCGACATTCCTGGCTCGCTCCTCCACAAGTCGCGGGCCCGTCCACAATTGGCCCGCGGGCCGATCCGGAGGCCGACGCCCCGGCCAGACTCGGGCCCATGGGGATGGATGCGCTGATCGAGCTCGTGTTCCCGCACGCGTGCGTCGAGTGCGGGCGGCCCGGAACTCGGTGGTGCTCGGCGTGCGCACCGACCGGTCCACCGCAGCCGGTTCCGGGCCTGCCCGTTCCGGTGCTCGCGGCCGGCCCGTACGACGGCGCGCTGCGGACGGCGATCCTCGAATACAAGGAGCGCGGTCGCCGTGACCTGGCCGCTCCGCTGGGCCAATTGCTCGCCGGGTTGCTCGCCGAGCTCGGTGCCGGGGTGTCGCGGCCCGGGGCGCGGCGTCGTTCGCTCGCGGTCGTTCCCATCCCGTCGGCGCGCTCGGCGGCGCGCGTGCGGGGTGGACAGCACGTGCTGCGCCTGGCCCATCGCGCGGCCGCGGGCCGGTCGGTCGAAGTCATCGACGGGCTGCGCGTCGCCCGCCGGATTGCCGATTCGGCCGCGCTGAGCGCCGCCGAGCGGGCCCGGAACATCACGGGCAGCCTGGCCTGTGTCGAGCGGCCCCGTGGGTCGATGCGGGTGATCCTCGTCGACGACATCGTGACCACCGGAGCGACCTTGCGCGAAGCCGAACGGGCACTGTCGGACGGAGGCTGGGCCGTCGTCGGGGCGATCGTGCTCGCGGCGACCGCCCGTCGACACGCGCCGTCGGTGGACCGTAGGTCCGCGGCGATGACCGCTCGCGGGACCGGACAGGCGGGTGGACGGCGGCGCGGGACCGAGCTGGGTATCGGCGGTGAATCGCCCAAGGATTTGTCGCTTCGCACTGGCACGCGACCGCGAGCGGGTCTACCGTGAGATCGACCTGAGGAGTAGGCGTGAGCCCGCCCGAGACGGTCGACCGGTTCAATGACGCCGGAGACGCGCCCACGCCATGAGCACCGTGGAGGGTGCATGGACACTGGCGAGCGACAAATCGAGGTCGTCGTACGGGGCAGGAACGTCGAGGTTCCAGAACACTTCCGGCAACATGTCACCGAGAAACTCGCCAGGGTCGAGCGATACGACCACAAGATCAGCCGAACCGACGTAGAGCTGCACCACGAGAAGAACCGTCGGCAGAACGGCAGCTGCCAGCACATCGAGATCACCTGCCGCACCCGCGGACCGGTGGTTCGGGCCGAGGCGTGCGCGTCGGACTTCTACCAAGCCCTCGACATGGTGGTCGACAAGCTCGAGCGTCGACTGCGCACCGCGGCCGACCGTCGACGGATCCATCATGGGCGCCGAACCCCGACGTCCCTCGCGTCGGCGACCGCGGTGGCGGTGGCCGTGGAGGCGGCCGTCGACGAGGCCGAGCCTGACGAGCAGGACGGCCCGGGGCTGATCGTGCGCGAAAAGGAGCACACCGCGAAGCCGATGACCGTCGATCAGGCCCTCTTCGAGATGGAGCTCGTCGGGCACGACTTCTTCCTGTTCGCCGACATCGACTCCGGCCTGCCGAGCGTCGTATATCGACGGCACGCCTACGACTACGGCCTGATCCGGCTGACCGACTGACCTGCCGAGCTGGCGACCTACCCGGCCGGCGACCTATCCGGCCGGCGACCTGCCTTGCGCCGTGAACTACACCGGCTCGCGACGTGATGACTGACCGCTACGACACCGCGATCGTTCGGACTAGGTGCGGACGATCGCGGGACTGACCAGCGCGAAGCGAACCTCGTCGCTGAACGTGCCGTCCGGGTTGCGCAGCCGCGCGGCCCGGACGCCGTCGGGCTCGAAACCCGCTGCGGCCGCGGCTCGTTGCGACGCGATGTTCGCGCTCTTCGCACCGAGCTCGAGGCGCGCGAAGCCGGCCGGCCCGAAGGCCCACGGGATCAGCAGCCGCAAGGCCCGTGTCGTATAGCGCCGCCCGCGGAAGCCGGCCCGCACGCCGTAGCCGATTCCCCCGATGCGATCCGGGCCGGCCTGGCGCAGGACCAGTGAGCCGGCCACCGTGTCGGTCGCGCGCTCGACGATCACGAACCGCGCCCACGGCCCGATCAGCCATTGCAGTCCGGCCAGCGCCGCCATGGATTCGATGGCGACCCGCTCGGGCGGTTCGCCGGTGAAGCTCCACCCGATGGTGATCGGATCGTTGAACTCCTCGAACACCGCGTCGGCGTCATCGGGGCGCATGGTCCGCAGCTGCAGTTCGTCGTCGATCAGTCCCGTGGCGGGCAGCGGGGGCAGCCAGGGCGCGATCGGATCGCCGTGGTCGGACGCGATCCGGGCGAAGACGGCGCCGTCCACATAACCCCGGTGCGGGCTGACCAGCTTCCGGCTCACTCCTTCGAACCGGAACCCCGCGGCCATCGCGGTGCGGGCGGAGGCCAGGTTCGTGACGGCGCAGAACAGTTGGACGCGCGGCAGGCCGTTGCGCAGTCCCCATTCGGCGAGCAGTCGCGTCGCCCGCCCGGCCACGCCTCGGCCCCGAGCGGTCGGTGCGACCCAGTAGCCGATCTCGGCGCAGTGATCGCTGGATCTCGGCAGTCGCAGCGACGCCGATCCGAGTAGCTCGCCCGTCGTCGAGTCGGTGATCGCGCACCCGAGGCCTGACCCGGCACCGCGGCCCTGGTCGTCGGCGACGAACGTGGCCGCGTCGTCGCGCCGGTAGGGAGTCGGGAGGGGAAGGAACTCGTGCATGGCCGGGTCCTGCGCGGCCGTGAACACCGCTCCGGCGTCATCCGGCCGCCACGGCCGCAGCTGCAGGCCGTCGCCCGTCAGCGCCAGCTCGTCCAGTTCGATGCCGTTCCACTTACCCATGTCGTCCGCCCATGCCAAGACGATCGCAGACCGCTCGGAACCGATTTCGGCGCATGTCCCGGGAGCGGCGCAGGGTCGGGCCGGCGAACATTCGTGACCGATCCGTGATGACCGCGCCGAAACCCGTACCATGGCGGCCGTGGTTCTCGCCAAACTCCTGCGCGCCGGTGAAGGCAAGATGGTTCGCCGGCTCTCGTCCATTGCCGATCACATCGAAACCCTCGAAGGCGACTACGTCGACCTGACCGACGCGGAGCTGCGGGAGTGCACCGACACCTTCCGGGCCCGGTTCGCGGACGGTGAGACGCTCGACGACCTGCTGCCGGAGGCCTTCGCCGTCGTCCGCGAGGCGGCGCGACGCACGCTCGGCCAGTTCCACTACAAGGTGCAGCTCATGGGTGGCGCCGCGCTGCACCTCGGCAACATCGCTGAGATGAAGACCGGTGAAGGCAAGACCCTCGTCTCGACGCTGCCGGCCTACCTCAACGCGCTCAGCGGCGACGGCGTTCACGTGGTCACCGTCAACGACTACCTCGCCCGTCGCGACGCCGACTGGATGGGCCGGGTCCACCGGTTCCTCGGGCTCTCGGTGGGCAAGATCCTCTCCGACCTCACGCCGGCCGTCCGGCGCGTCTCGTACGCCTCCGACATCACCTACGGCACGAACAACGAGTTCGGCTTCGACTACCTGCGCGACAACATGGCGTGGTCGCTCGAGGATCTCGTCCAGCGCGGACACAATTTCGCGATCGTCGACGAGGTCGACTCCATCCTCATCGACGAGGCGCGCACCCCGCTCATCATCAGTGGCCCGGCCGAAGAGAACCAGCGCTGGTACCTCGAGTTCGCCCGCCTGTCGCCGCGGCTGAAGAAGGACGTCCACTACGAGGTCGAAGAGGGCAAGCGCACCGTCGCCGTCACCGAAGAGGGTGTCGCGTTCGTCGAGGACCAGCTCGGCATCGACAACCTCTACGAGGCGGCCAACACCCCGCTGGTCGGGTATCTGAACAACTCGCTCAAGGCCAAGGAGCTGTTCAAGCGCGACCGCGACTACATCGTCACCGACGGCGAGGTGCTGATCGTCGACGAGTTCACCGGCCGTGTGCTGCACGGCCGCCGCTACAACGAAGGCATGCACCAGGCCATCGAGGCCAAGGAAGGCGTCCGGATCCAGCAGGAGAACCAAACGCTGGCGACGATCACCCTGCAGAACTACTTCCGGCTCTACAAGAAGCTGTCGGGCATGACGGGTACGGCGCAGACCGAGGCCGCCGAGTTGCACCAGATCTACAAGCTCGGCGTCGTCCCGATCCCCACGAACAAGCCGATGATCCGCGAGGACGAGACCGACTTCATCTACAAGACCGAGGACGCGAAATTCGCCGCGGTCGTCGACGACATCTCCGAGCGGCACGAGGCCGGCCAACCCGTGCTGGTGGGCACGGCGAGCGTCGCGCAGTCCGAGCGGCTGGCGTCGCTGTTGCTGCGCCGCGGTATTCCGCACGAGGTCCTCAACGCCAAGCAGCATGCGCGGGAAGCCGCGATCGTCGCGAACGCCGGTCGCAAGGGCGCGGTCACGGTCGCCACGAACATGGCCGGTCGCGGCACCGACATCGTCCTGGGTGGCAACGTCGAATTCGCCGCCGACCGGGCCCTGCAGGAACGCGGGCTGACCCCGGACGAGACGCCGGAAGAATACGAAGGGGCCTGGGCGGACGCCCTCGACCAGGCCCAGGCCGATGCCGAGAAGGAGCACGACGAGGTCGTCGAACTCGGCGGTCTGTACGTGCTCGGCACCGAGCGGCACGAGTCACGCCGCATCGACAACCAGCTGCGCGGCCGCTCCGGTCGCCAGGGCGACCCCGGCGAGTCGCGCTTCTACCTGTCGCTCGGCGACGACCTGATGGTCCGCTTCAGCGGCGAGCGGGTCGCGGCCATGATGAACATGCTGCGGCTGCCCGAGGACGTGCCGATCGAGCACAAGATGGTGTCGAAGTCGATCCAGTCGGCGCAGTCGCAGATGGAGGCGCAGAACTTCGAGATTCGCAAGGACGTGCTGAAGTACGACGACGTCCTCAACAAGCAGCGCACCGTGATCTACAACGAGCGCCGCCAGATCCTCGACGGTCTCGACCTGTCCGACCAGATCCGTCCGATGATCCGGTCGGTCGTGCAAGGGTACGTCGAGGGCGCGACCTCGAGCGGGTACGCCGAGGAATGGAATCTCGAACAGCTCTGGACGGCGCTGCGCACGCTGTACCCGATCTCGCTGTCGATCGAGGAAGCGATCGAGCAGGCCGGTGGCGAGAAGGCCGACCTGACCCGCGACTTCCTGATCGAGGAGATCGTCGCGGACGCCGACTCGGCCTACGACATGCGCGAGGAAGACCTCGGCGAGGAAGTGCTGCGCGAACTCGAGCGCCGCGTGCTGCTGTCGGTCATCGACCGCAAGTGGCGCGAGCACCTGTACGAGATGGACTACCTGCGTGAGGGCATCGGGCTGCGCGCGATGGCCCAGCGTGACCCCCTGGTCGAGTACCAGCGCGAGGGTTTCGACATGTTCAACGCGATGATGGACGCGATCCAGGAGGAGTCGGTCGGCTTCCTGTTCAGCCTCGAGGTCGAGGTCGAGGGTGAGTCGGTCACGGCGGACGCGGCCGCGCCGGCTATCGGGGCCGGCGATGAGGTCGCCGATGACAGCGACGATTTCGCAGGGGGTCCCGACGACGCGGACGAGATCGCGCCGGATGTGGAGAGCCTCGAGCCGCGACGATGACGATGACGATGTGCCGCCCGCCAAGAACGGGACGCACCCGCAGATCACGGCGAAGGGGCTCGGCCGTACCCCGTCGACGAAGCCGCTCGTCTACAGCTCGCCGTCCCTCGATTCGGACACGCCGGAGGTCCGCGTCGGCGCGGCCGGCGACGACGCGACCGCGGCGCCTCGCAAGGCCGCGCCGCGACCGAACCCGAACCGCGGCAGCCGCGGTAACCGGGGCGGGTCGACGTCCAATCAGCGCCGTCGCAAGCGCTGACCGACCCGGCAGCTGTCAGCCAATCTGCAGCCGAACACAGCGCCACCGACCGTCCAGGCCTTCTAGCCGAGCCGCCACCGCCCGGTAGCGGTTGCCCACCTGGATGACCGCCGCGATCTCGGCGACCCCGTCGGCCGGCTCGTCGGTGTGGACGGACCGGATCGCCACCGGCGGCCCGGTCTTGCCGCGGCGCCGCTCGGCCTCGCCGCTCAACCCGTTCAGGACCGCGACGCTCAGCTGGGCCGACAGCTGCTGCACCGGCCGGCGGCCGGCCCGGGCCTCGAACACCGCGACGAGCAACCGGCGGGCCCAGGCGGCGGGCTCCGGCAGGTCGCCCCGCCCGGTCGGCTGCGGGGCCGCCCACACGAGGTGACGCTCCGATGCGCTGTTCCAGTGCTCGAACGGCAGCGGTTGGTCGTGTGGGCCGACGGCCCGCAGCGCCGGCACCGGCAGCTCGTCGTCGAACGGCGGTTCGCGACGCGGTGCCGGCCGGACGGTGAGCGGGCGCTGAACCGGTTCGGTGGCGGCGGCGGTCATGAGGAGGCTCCTGTCGACGCGGGTGCGGGGGGCTGGAGCTGTTCACCGGGTTTGAGCAGTCCCGCGTCGGCGCCGATCCGGTCGCGGTTGGCCGCCCACCAGCGCGGCCACTCCGCCGCGATCTCGCGCGGCGTCGCGCCGGATCCGAGCCGGCGCGCGGCGATCAACCACAGCGAGTCGCCCGGCCGCACCACCACGGTAGCGGGGTCGCTCGGGCCAGCTGTCGCCGTCGGTGCGGATGTCGTCGGTGCGGATGTCGTCGGTGCGGATGTCGTGCGATCGTGGGTGGCGAGGTCGTGGGTGGGGATGGCGTGGGTGGGGAGGTCGCGGCCGTCGGTGGTCTCGCGGTGGCTGAGCCGGCCGGATCGGTCGGCCACACCGGGGCTCCGACCGGACCGGCTGTGGACGTCGCAGCGGGAGTCGGCGTCGCCGAATCGGTCGGCCAGACCGGCGCCGAGTAGGTAGCCGACGGGGCGACTGACGCGCCCGAAGGTCCGGCGGTGCCCGCGCCGGCCGCCATCGGCGCGGTGAGGACGACCAGCCCGCAGCCGGCCGCGAGCAGCTGCCGAACGACCCGCGGCAGGAGCGCCGCCGTGAAGCGACGCGCCAGCCGTCCGCCGGCTCCGGGAACCGTCGTGACGACCGCCATCGACAGCCCGACGCCGAGCCACGCGGCCACCAGCCACAGCACGACGCCGCCGACGAGCACCACCGCGCTGTTGCCGCCCTGAGCGGCCACCCAGGCGTGCGGCGCCTTCCCGAGGCGGACCAGCGCTCGCCAGTCCGGCCGCTGCGTCGCGACGAAGACCAGATCGAGCGCCGTGAGCGCCGTCAACCTCGCGTTCATTCTCATATTTTATCCTTCGTTTGCTTACGTTTACATTCATACGAGCTCAGATAGCCTCACGTCAAGTCGTGCAACGATGCGGTGTTAGGCCGATCAGCGAGAAAGGTGGAGCGATGCGCTGGGATGGGTTGTTTGCCGATCTCGAGGCGCAGCTCTCGGCGCTCGAGCGGTCCGAACGGTCGGCCGAGATCGGCGATCGCACTCGGGTCGAGACGTCGCGGCTGGAGATCGTCGATCGGTTGCGGGCGTCGGTCGGCGGCGTTCTGCGTGTCACTGCGACCGGTGGTGTGGCCGCGAGCGGGCGCGTCGCCCGGGTCGGCCGCGACTGGATCCTGTTCGACGAGGCGCCGGCGGGCGAGATGCTGGTGCGCTTGGCGCCGGTCACGAGCGTTGCCGGGTTGTCCCGGCTGGCGGCGGCCGCGACCACGCGGTCGGTGGTCGAATCCCGGCTCGGGCTGGCGCACGTGTTGCGTGCGGTGGCCCGGGATCGATCGGCGGTCCGCGTCTACCTAAGCGACGGGCTCGTGCGGTCGGGCACGCTCGACCGGGTCGGCCTCGACTTCGTCGACCTCGCCGTGCACGCCGAGGGCGAGCCGCGCCGCCACACCGATGTGCGCGACGTGCTCGTCATTCCGATCGCGGCGCTGGTTGCGGTGCGGCGCGGCGCGACCGGCTGACTCGCCGCCGAAGGTCAGTCGAGGTCGGGCGCGCCCTCAGCCGACGCGACGTAGGGATGCTCGGCGACGAACGTTCGGGTCTGGTCGTACATCTGCTGGATGTAGCTCTCGAGCTTGGTGCGCTCGACCCGCCACTGACCGCGACCGCCGATCTTGATGGCTACGAGTTCGCCGTTGCGGACCAATGCGTACGTCTGCGATGCGCTGATGTTCAGCACCTCGGCGACGTCGGCGAGGGTCAGGAAGCGTTCGGTGGCCATCGGTGCGTCGTTCCTTCGCGCTTGATGTGTGGTCCTGTCGGGGCCGCGATCACCCAGTGTGTCACCGAGGCGCGCGGTCCGGCCTCGCTTATCCACAAGGCCGTCGAGGGCGATTCGTCTTCGTCGCCCGCTTCCTGCACTATGTTGTGCGTGGCCGTAATGTCTTCTCCGCCGCCCCGACGCCTGAAAGCGCCGAGCTGGATGGATCTACGACTGATTGCCGGGATCATCATCGTCGTCGGGTCCTTGCTTGTCGGAGCGCGGCTGTTCGCCTCGGCATCGCACACCGAGCGGATCTGGGCCGCCTCGCATCACCTGTCCGCCGGAGAGGTGCTCGTCGCGAGCGATCTGCACGCCGTCGACGTGCGACTGGCTGATGTCGAGTCGGCCTACTTCCCCAGCGGCTCCGCGGTGTTCGGTCAGACGCTCACGCGCGAAGTCGCGTCCGGCGAGCTGCTGCCGCGGTCCGCGCTCGGTGCGACTCCTTCTCGAACGACGGTGACGATCCCGTTGAGCGACGACAACGCCCCGAAGATCCACGTCGGCGACCGGATCACGCTCTGGGTCTCGACGAAGGACTGTCCGTCCGCGGTGGTCCTGGCCGACGTCGTCGTCCAGGACGTGCAGTCGACGGGTAGTTCGTTCGCGGGCGGCGAGGGCAATGACGTCACCGTGCGGGTGCCCGCCGATGACGCGCAGCGCGTCGTCGAGGCCCAAGCCCTCGACGGTGCGGTGCTGCGGGCCGGCATCCTCTCTGGGACGGGAACCGCCGCCGCGTCGCTGCCGGATCTGACCGCATGCGCGGCGCCGGGCTCGTGAAACTCGCCATCCTGATCGCCGCGGGCGGAGCCGCGTGGGAGGCCGATCTCGTTCTCGGGCTCGAGCAGGGCGATCACGGCGTCGCGGTGGTGCGGCGTTGTGTCGACGTTGTCGAACTAGTGGCGGTCGCGGCCAGTGGCCAAGCTCGCGCCGCTCTCATCGCCGCCGATCTGCGCCGGCTCGACGCCGATTGTGTCGACCGCCTCATCGCCGCCGGCGTGGTCCCTGTGGGCGTCGTCCCGCGCGGCGACGCGGCCGCCGAACAGCAGCTGAGCGCAATGGGGATCGAGACGCTCGTCCCGTCCGACGCTGACGTCGAGGTGATCGCCTCGGTCGTCATGACGGCCGTGGCGAGTGTTGCCGAGCAGGGTGCCCGGGCGCATCGCGCGTTCGGCGACCCGGCCGGGGCCACATCTACGATCATCCCGCCGGTGGCCGAGGCGGTCACCGACCCTCCGGGCCGGCGAGGGGCGATCATCGCCGTGTGGGGACCGACCGGCGCGCCCGGTCGCACGACCGTCGCGGTCAACCTCGCCGACGAACTGGCGCGCATCGGCGCGGCGACCCTCGTCGTCGACGCCGACGTGTACGGCGGCGTCGTCGCGTCGACGTTGGGTCTGCTCGACGAATCACCGGGGCTGGCCGCGGCCTGTCGTCAGGCCGGAACGACCCGGATCGACGGCGCTGCCCTGGCGGCCCTGTGCTGGCAGCTGTCGCCGACCTTGCGGGTGCTGACGGGAATCCCGCGCGCCGAACGGTGGCCCGAACTCAGACCGGCGGCGCTCGAATCGGTCCTGACCGTCGCGCGTGGGCTGGCCGACTTCGTCGTGGTCGACTGCGGCTTCTGCATCGAGACCGACGAGGAGCTCAGCTTCGACACATCGGCGCCGCGACGCAACGGCGCGACGCTGAGCATCCTCGACGCGGCGGATCTCATCATCGTCGTCGGGGCCGCTGATCCGCTGGGCCTGCAGCGGTTGGTCCGGGCCCTCGGGGAGCTGCGGGACGCCGAGATCGAGGCGCCGACCTGGGTCGTGCTGAACAAGGTCCGTGGGACGTCGGTGCCCGGTGACCCGGCTCGGGAACTCACGGCGGCGCTCGAGCGCTTCGCGGGACGAACGCCCGCGGCGCTGCTGCCCTTCGACCCCGAGGCACTGGATGCCGCCGTCGTGGTCGGCAAGACGCTGGCCGAGGCCCGTCGGACCAGCCCGCTTCGGCGTTGCCGTCGCCGAGCTCGCGGCCGCCTTGGCCGGTGTTCCGTCGACGTCCGCGGGCCGACGGGCCCGGCCCTGAGGGCGTCCGGGTGGGCGGATCGGGCCCCGTACGGGCAGAATCGGACTGGTTGACCACCGCGCCGGGGACAGGAGCCGAATGACCGACCGTCTCTCGGCGCTGGACGTGTCCTTCCTGTACCTCGAGGGTCGGACGACGCCGATGCATGTGGGCGGTCTCGCGATCTTCGAGCCACCGCCGGGTGGACTCGACTACGAGCGGCTCGTCGCGCTCATCGAGCAGCGCATCGCGCTCGTCCCGCGGTACCGCCAGAAGATCGCCTGGGTGCCGGCCCACCTGGCCAATCCGGTCTGGGTCGACGACCCGGACTTCGACGTCACGTACCACGTGCGGCGCTCGGGACTGCCGCGGCCAGGCAGCGACGAGCAGCTGCGGGAGTTCTGTGCGCGCATCCAATCGCGCCCGCTTGACCGGCATCGGCCGCTGTGGGAGATGTACCTGATCGAGGGCCTCAGCGGCGGGCGCATCGCGATCGCGACGAAGACCCATCACGCGATGGTCGACGGGGTGAGCGCCGTCGACATCGCCCAGGTCATCCTCGACACGACGCCAGAACCGCGCGCCGATCCCGAGCAGCTGTGGATGCCACGACCCGCAGCCGTCGGCCGCCGACCTCGTGATCGGCGCCGCTCGCCGACCTGGCCACCCGTCCGGGCGCGATCGTCGACACCGCCCGGCTCGGCCTCAGTGATGTGCGGGCGACGGTCCGGGGCTTGACCGCCGCCGTCGGTGGCCTGGTCTCGGCCGCGCGCACGGCCGTGCGTCCACCGCCGGCGTCGCCATTGAACGCGCGGATCGGTGAGCAGCGCCGCTTCGCCGTCGCGCGGACTTCGTTGTCGGACTACCGGCTGGTCCACCGCACCAACGCCGCGACGGTCAACGACGTCGTCCTGGCGACCGTCGCGGGGGCGCTGCGCGGCTGGCTGCTGTTCCGCGGCGAGCCGGTCCACCCGACGACGACGGTGCGGGCGATGGTGCCGGTGAGCGTGCGGTCGTCCGACGAGGCGGGTCAGCTCGGCAACCGGGTGTCGGCGCTGCTCGTCGATCTGCCGGTGGGCGAGCCGAGCGCGATGGTTCGGCTGTCGCAGATCGGCTTCGCGACCCGGGCGCACAAGGAATCCGGCCAATCGGTCGGCGCCGACGCCTTGGTCGCGCTGAGTGGGTTCGCCCCGCCGACCCTGCACGCCATGGGTGCGCGGGTCGCCGGGGGTCTGACCCGCCGCTTGTACAACGTCGTCGTGACGAACGTTCCGGGGCCGCAGCAGCCCCTCTACGCGGCCGGCGCCCGCATGCTCGAGATGTACCCGATCGTGCCGCTGGCTGCGGGTCAGGCCCTCGCGATCGGGCTGACGTCCTACGACGGTGGGGTCTACTTCGGCCTCAACGCCGATCGCGATGCCATGCCTGACGTCGACGTGCTGGCCGCCCTGATCGAGGAGTCGTTGCAGGAACTCGTGACCGCGAGCGCCGCGAGCGTTGCCGGACGGCCACGCGCGGCCCGGGTCAGCACCGCCACCGCGGGGGTGGCCCGTTCGGTTCGCGCATCGGCGCGTACGCGGGAAGCGGCCGAACCGGGCGTCACCCGGCTGCGCCCCGCGACCCGTCGCGGTGCCGGCGTGTCGCATCGCGAACCCACTGAGCGCTGACGGCAGGCTGGTCGAGTGCCCGCATCCCGTCCCCGCCCCGTACGTAGAGCACTGGTCTGCGGTGGTGGCGGCGTGCTCGGCTTCGCCTGGATGGTCGGCGCCCTCACCGCGATCGAGGACGAGGCGGCCGTCGACATCGGGTCCTTCGACTTGGTGATGGGCACGTCGGCGGGCTCGGTACTCGCGGCGCTGCTCGGGTGCGGACTGTCGGTGGACGAGATTCGCCGGCACCACCAGGGCACGCCGAGGGACGACGACCCGTCCATCGCCTGGGACTACGAGCGGGCCGCCGGTGGCGCGCTGCCGCGTCGCCCGAGCTGGCGTCCGGCTGCCCCGCGACTCGCATTGGACGCCGTGCGCCATCCGCGCCGCGCCCGTCCGATCGTCGTCCTGTCGGGGCATGCTGCCCGCCGGACGGGGGGACCTGCGACCGATCCACGACATGGTCGCCCAGATCGCGCGCGACCAGGGGATCGGCCATCGCTGGCCGGATCATCCGCGTCCGTGGGTCGTCGCGACCGATATCCGCGAAGGGCGGCGGGTCACGTTCGGACGCGAACGCAGCGCGGCGCTGGCCGATGCCGTCGTCGCATCGTGCGCGATCCCGGCCTGGTACGCGCCGGTCGAGATCGGTGATCGCAGCTACGTCGACGGCGGGACGATGTCGAACGCGTCGGTCGACCTGCTGGTCGGTGAGGGCTACGACGAGGTGTACGTCGTCGCGCCCATGGCCTCGACGGGTCCGCTGCCCCGGCCGTGGTCGCCGGTCGCACGGGCGGAGCGCGAGATGCGGGCGTCCATCACGCGCACGATCCGGCGGGATGTCGCGCGCCTGGCGGACGCGGGTTCGCGGGTCGTGCTCGTGTGCCCCGGCGAGGCCGAGCTGGCCGTGATCGGCATCAACATGATGAATCCGACTCGTCGGACCGACGTGCTCGATGCCGCGGTCGTCGCCACTCGCGCCCAGATCCGCGCCCAGCTCGCGGTGGCACCCGTCGACGGCGAGCAGACGCCGCCGAAGGCGACCGGAACCGGCGGTGTCTCGTGAGGGTGTACCTGCCGGCCACGACGACCGTCCTGGTCGGGCTCGGACAGGACGGGACGTTGGGGTCACCTCCGACGACCGGATTCGCGGTGACGCCGGCGCTGCGGGCGTGGTTCGTCGACGACGACGAGGAAGAACTCGAATTCGCGGCGCTGGTGGAGGCGGCCCGGGCGTCCCTGCGGTTGATCGACGGGGATCCGCTCGCCCAGCGGCGACGGATCGTGGTCGTCGCGGACGTCCCCGACGACGCCGTTGAAGTCCGCGACGACCTCGATCGCGGCGTGATCCGGGTCGCGACCGTCGTCACGCTGGCGGATGTCGCGGCGATCCACGCCGATCTGGCCGATGCCGGCGACACGATCGCGGCGGCCGCCGCAGCGGTGCTGGCCGCCGACCTGGGTGATCCGATTGCCCAGGAACGAGTCGATGATGCCGAGGGTTACGACCTGGCGTGGTTCGCCTCGCAGGAGATCGAAGCCGTCCTCGCGGTCGACTAGGGTCGTTTCCAGGCATTCTTGGGCGGTTCTTCAGTCGTCGGTTTGATCGCCCGTGGGTCGGAAGGGTTCGTGCCGCAGCGTCGCGGGATGCTGGTCGGCCCGGCCCGATCACGAAGGAGTCTCTCGCCATGGACGCGATCACTCATCCGCCGGTGCCGGCGAACGAACCGATCCGCGCGTACGCCCCGGGTTCGGCCGAACGTGACTCGCTGACCGCCGCGGTGGCGGACCTGTCCGGCCGCGACATCGAGCTGACGATGACCGTCGGCGGGGCGCAGCGGATGGCGGCGGGCGACCCCATCGTCGTGGTCCAGCCGCATGATCACGGTTCGATCCTGGGGACGACGCGGCAGGCGAGCGCGGCCGATGTCCAGGCGGCGATCGACGCCGCGCTGTCGGCCGCGCCGGGCTGGCGGGAGTTGCCGTTCGACGAGCGGGCCGCCGTGTTCCTCCGCGCGGCGCACCTGCTGGCGACGACCTGGCGCGATCGGCTCAACGCCGCCACGATGCTCGGACAGTCGAAGACGGTCCAGCAGGCCGAGATCGATTCGGCCTGTGAGCTGATCGACTTCCTGCGGTTCAACGTGCACTTCGCCCGCCAGTTGCTCGAACAGCAACCGCTGAGCGAGTCGGGTGTCTGGAACCGGTCCGACTACCGACCGCTCGAAGGATTCGTCCTCGCGATCACGCCGTTCAATTTCACGGCGATCGCCGGCAACTTGCCGACCGCTCCGGCATTGATGGGCAACGTCGTCGTGTGGAAGCCGTCGCCTACCCAGCAGGTCGCCGCCCACTTCACGATGCGCTTGCTCGAAGCGGCCGGCCTGCCGCCCGGCGTGATCAACCTGGTCACCGGTGACGGCGCCGCGATCAGCGAGGTCGCCGTTACGCATCCCGCGCTGGCCGGCATCCACTTCACCGGCTCGACCCCGACGTTCCAGCACCTGTGGCGGTCGGTCGGAAACGCGATCGGCTCGTATCGAAGCTATCCGCGCCTGGTCGGAGAAACCGGCGGCAAGGACTTCGTCGTCGCGCATCCGTCGGCCGATCCGGCCCCGCTCGTTACCGCGTTGGTTCGGGGCGCCTTCGAGTACCAGGGTCAGAAGTGCTCGGCAGCGTCGCGGGCCTACCTTCCGCGGTCGCTGTGGGAGGGGGGCGTGCGCGATGCCCTGGCCGCCACGGCCGAATCGCTGACGTACGGGCCGGTGACCGACCTGGCCAACTTCGGCGGCGCGGTGATCGATCGGCGCGCCTTCGACCGCCTGTCGAGCGTCCTCGATCGCTTCCGATCGACGGACGGGATCCGGACGCTGGCCGGCGGAACGGCGGACGACTCCGTCGGCTACTTCGTGCGCCCGACGGTCGTCGAGTGCGACGACCCGACCGACGACGTCTTCACGCGCGAGTACTTCGGCCCGATCCTGGCAGTCCACGTCTTCGACGACCGCGACTGGGACGCCGAGCTCGCGCAGTTGGAGGCGGTGTCGCCCTACGCGCTCACGGGTGCCGTGTTCGCCACCGATCGCGCCGTCATCGAGTCGGCGGCGCGGACGCTGCGCTTCGCGGCCGGGAACTTCTACGTCAACGACAAGCCGACGGGGGCGGTCGTCGGCCAGCAGCCGTTCGGTGGGGCCCGGGCCTCCGGCACGAACGACAAAGCCGGTTCGGCCTGGAATCTGGCCCGGTGGATGTCGCCGCGTTCGATCAAGGAGACGTTCGTTCCCCCGACGACGCATGGCTATCCGCACATGGCGTGAGTCCCGACCGAGCGCGGTCCGCGCAACGATCATGGTTGGGCCACCTGTAATGAGATGACGTCGTCGTCGATGCCCGACGAGTTCGGGCCGATGAACAGACCCCGTCCCGGGATCGTGGACGAGGACCGCGGCGATCGTCGAAGTCCGAACAGCTCGCCGCCGCCCACTGACGGCTGGAGCAGCAACCCCGTCCGAGCGCGGCGCAGTTCGCCGGCGAGGCCGCGATACGCCGCCACCGGATCGTCGGAACGGACCGATCCGACGACGGCCGGCCCGGCCGAGCCGGCCGAGCGGGCGACCCGGGCGAGGCCGTCGCCGAGTTCGGTGTCGACGAAAGTCTCGCAGTCGTCGACGAGGAGAACGGTGGCCTCGGGGATCCGCGTCGTGTGCGGGTCGAGGCAGACGACGCCCGGTCGATCGCGCAGTCCGGCCAGTCGGGAGCTGGCCCGAGCGGCGATGGCGACGGGCGCACCGAACTCGATCAGCTGTAGCGCGATGAGTTCCAGGGCCGTCGTTCGACCCGATCGGCTCGGGCCGGCGACGAGCAGTCGCGTGTCCGCCGCGAGGGATACCCGTACGGTGCCGGCTGAATCTCCACCCACCCCGAGCACGATCGGCCCCGTCAACATCGACGGGTCGTCGCGATCGGGCGAGGATGCCGGTCGTCGGTCCGATCGTGCGGACGGCAAATCCCGACGCACGTCGTCGAAGCGGATCGAGGTCGGCAGTGGTCGCACGATGATTCGCTCGGACTCATCCGGCGGATCGGTGGCCGCCGACCGCGGGTCAGCCGTCTGTGGCCGCGCTGACGCGGTCAGCGGTATCGGGTCGTTGAGCGGTGTGGGAGCGATAGCCAGCTGGACGAAGGTGCCGTCCACGGCCCGGATGGCGCGGCCGGGCGGAACCGTCGCCGGAACGTTCCGGGGGCTGACGCCGGCCAGGGAGTAGTCGCCTCGATCGGCGAGTCGAAGGATCAGTCGATCCCGAATCGTCGTCGTGAGCCGAGACGTCAGGACGGCCCGGTCGCCGGCGATGACAACCGCGATGCCGACGCCGGATCCTTCGCGCAGCACCAGGGCGAGCTGGTCGGGCAGGGCGGAGAGCGCGTCGAAGGCCCCTGCGCATCCTTCCCAGCCGTCGAGCAAGACGAGAATCGCAGGCGGTCGGCTGCGTTCGGAGCCGTCGGCGTGCGCGCGTTCCTGCCGGCGGCGGATTTCGGCCGCGAGCCGTGCCATGAATCGATCCAGAAGCGCCGGCTCGTCGGCGTTGAGCCAGGTACCCACGTGCTCTAGCTCGGCGAGCGGTCGCAGGCCGCCGCCCGCGGCGTCGATCGCGTGCACGTGCAGCCGACCCGGTGGTCGACTCCGCACCGCGGCGGCCGCGATCGCCAGCAATGCGTTCGTTCGGCCGCTTCCGGACGAGCCGGCGATCAGCAGTGGATCCGCGTGCGACAGGTCGAGCGTGAAACGGGTTTGCCGCTGTTGCGCGGGAAGGTCGACCAGACCGATGCCCAGCTCGGCCGCCCCGGACGGTTCGGCGGCAACGAGCTCGTCGAGGCGAATTCGATCGGGCAGCGGTGGCAGCCAGGGGCACCACGGAGGCTCGACCGCCGTACGTTGGGCAACGGTTCGCAGCTGGTCGCAGAGGGACTCCAGCTCGGTGACCGACGTCGGATCATCCGGCATCGACGTCGGGCGAGCCCACCCGTCGACCTCGATCACGGCGGCCTCCGGGCGTCCCGCGCGTCGACGTCCTCCGTACGCTGTTTGGACCTCGGTGAGCCCGGCGCCGATGCGCACGAACGCGCGACCGGGATCGGATCCGTCGATTTCCGCGGCGTTCTTCGTTCCGATGACGTCAACCGATTCCGTCGGGTCGGTGACGCGCAGGGCCACGCGAATCGTGGTGTTCGCCTTGATCTCCGGGGAGACCACGCCAGCGGGTCGCTGAGTGGCGAGGACGAGATGAATTCCGAGGGAGCGACCGCGTTGGGCGACACCCACCAGGCCATCGATGAAGTCGGGGAACTCGTCGACCAGCGCGGCGAACTCGTCGACGACGAGCACGAGCCGACCGAACTTCCGCTCATGGCTTTCCGTCATCGACAGGTAGGCGTCGAAGTCGGGTTGCCCGGCCGCCGAGAGGATCGTCTCGCGACGACGGAGCTCGGCGTCGAGCGAGGTCAAGGCCCGCTCGGTGAGGCCGGCGTCGAGATCGGTCACGAGGCCGGCGGTGTGCGGAAGGCGACTGCACTCGGCGAATGCGGCGCCCCCCTTGTAGTCGATGAGCACGAACGCCAGTGCCGCCGGCGAATTGCGGCAGGCCAGGCCCACGACCAGGGATCGAAGCAGCTCGGACTTGCCGGAACCGGTCGTACCGGCGATGAGCGCGTGCGGACCGTCCGCGGCCAAGTCGAGCTCGTACCGCCCGTGCGCACTGGACCCGAGAGCAACCGTCGTGACCGGTCCGGCCGCCCACAGCGCCTGCAGATCATCGAGCCCCGGCTCGACCAGTCCGAGCGTCGACACCAGGCCGCAGGATCGGGGGATCACGTCGCCGGATTCGCTCGCCGAGTCGACGAGCGAGGCCAGCGCTCGGGCAGCGTCCTCGATCGTCTGCGGTTCGACCAGATCCACAAGTACGTCCTCGACGTGACCGAGATCAACGCCGTCGACCCGGGCGATCGGACCGCTCCCGCCGACGGTTTCGACCACCGCCGCACAGGATGCGAGGAGACGGCGACGGTCGTCGTCGACGCAGATCGCCGTGACTCCGACCGCCGACCCGCCGGCGAGCGCGGCCGCCAACCCGGGTAACTCGGTGAGGTTCGCGCAACGGTCGATCACCACGACGAGCCATCGGCCCTCCCACCCGCCGACGGACGACCGATGCTGCTGAGCGAGGCGCCGCTCGACGAGCGCGCACAGGTGCCGCACGGCCTCCAGGCGTGACTCGGCGTCCGTCGGCGGCGGCTGACGAAGATGCGGCAACCACCGCGTCCAACGCCATGAGTCGATCGTCGAATCCGATAGCAGGAGCTCGATCCCGACGTCGTTCGGAGAGTGTTGAACGGCGAGTTGGAGTACCGCCCAACTCGCCAGCTCAGTGGCGACCGGTCGGGCCGCCGCCAGGCCCAGCGCACCGCCGGCCAACCCGACCGCCAGCGGCACCGCGCGCACCACCCCGGCTGCTGTTTCGCGATCGTCGCGCCGGACCGTCACGTACGACGGCAGATCACCCGAGCCAACCCGCACGTCGAGGAAGTCACTGTCACCGGGACGCCGCTCCCACAGCCGCGAGTCCGGAGCCGTCGCGGTTCGAACGACCGCAGCCGGATCAGGGTGGGCGGCACGTCGTCGGGCCCTCTCGCCGGTGAGCGCCGCCCCGAGGACCGCATCGGCGAGCTCGAGATCGGCGCGGTAGTCGCGGTCACCGCGGCGCAGCAGGCGCTGCGTGGTGCGCCGCTCGACGGCCACGGTGATGAGCAGTGCGAGCGGCCCGAGGGCCGCGAAGGCGAGAAACGCGAGGTTGCCGCTCGCGATCGCGAATCCACCCCCGGCGAGCGCCGGAACGACGGCGGCAAGGAGCGACGTTCGCAGCGGCCGATGGTTCCCGAGACGCTCCGGATAGACGATCACGTCCGCCGTCGCATCGCCGTCGAGTCGAGGGGGTCGATTCACCTGGCGGCGCCCGTCGATCGCGGGCCGCAGCGCCGCGGGCGGGTGGTGTCCCTTCGCCAGACTCACGGTCGTGTCGCCGATGCGGATGACCTCACCGCCATCGAGCGGCGTGCCGACCGCGGGGATCGGCGAGCCGTCGACCAGGGTGCCGTTCGTCGACACCGAGTCGTACACGCGAACGCCGTCCGGGCCGACGGCGAGTCGCAGGTGTTCGCGGGACACCCGCGGGTCGGGAAGCACGACAGCGCAGTCGATACTTCGACCCACCGAGTTGGTGCCTGCGAGAAGCGGGAAGGAGCGACCCGCCCATCGACCGCAGACGATCTCGAGGGCGAGCCCGGAGCGGCCGGCCGGGTTGCTCGGGCCCGTGGCACTGACCTCGTCGCCGCTGCGCAGCCCTGGGCCGCCGATAACCGCGGTCAGGGGAAGCGCGCGCGACTTCGACCACCAGGTGTCGACCGGTCGAACGCGCGAGAGGGGCGCGCAGACCTGCGCCAGCGTGCTGCCCGACGGGCCGGACACTACGACGTCGCGGCGGGTGCCGTCGACGTCGTGGACCGTGAGTGTGACCTCCATGTCGCCAGCGTGGATTCGGAACCCGCGCCACGGTGGCCTGCGGAGCCGCCTGTGGATACAGCGACGAGATCGATGAACTTGTCCACAGGCGATCGAACGCCCCACCGCCCGGCCTCGATCCGAATTAGCGTCCTCGCAGTCGCCACTCCGGCGGTCGCCCGGATCGTGGACACAGGATCCGTCCGGACGATCAACAAGGGTCCGTGCGGACCTTCAAACGAAAGGCATGACATGGGAATGCTCAGGGTTACCCCGGATCAGCTGCAGTCGATGAGCTCGAACGTCACCCGGACATCCGCCGACGTGCGGGGGTCACACCAATCGCTCACCAGTCAGCTGAATCCGCTCTTCGGTTCGGACTGGTCCGGCGCCGCCGCCGCGCAATTCGCGACGCTCTACGAACAGTTCGATCAGCATGCCCGTGGCCTGTCGGACGCGCTCGACGGGATCGGTCAGCTTCTCGGTCGCGCCGGGCAGACGTACGCGGAGGCTGAGCAGCAGATCGCGGCGTCGTTCCGGTAGGGCGGCCCGGCTAGCCTCAGGTCGTGACCGCTGGACCCGAGTTCCTGCCCGGCGCCGGGCCGGCGCGATCCGGAGCCGGCGACCACCTGCCCATCGTCGAGTCCGCCCTCGGCGACTACTTCGAGTCCCGACCCGCGTCCGCGTCGATGACGTTTGTCGGCGTCGAGGAGATCCGGGTCCAGCGTTTCGACGGCGCCGACGGCATCACGTCGTACGTATCGCTCGGCATGTCGAGGGCGCCCATGACGGCGCTCGGATCCGACGGCACGGGCCAGGAAGCGCCGCGAGCGGAACTGCTGGTGCAGTTGCGCGGGCGGCCCGACGATGTGTGGCGGCGGCTCGCGGTGCTCGCCGCCGCGCCGACCGTCGAGTCAGCCGTCTACCGACCGGGCATGACGGTCGATCTCGGCGAGTCGTGGAGCGGCCGCTCGCGGTGTGTGGGAGCAGTGGTTGTGAGCTGGTCGGCCCGCCCGTCGGTCGAGACGCCGTCGGGGCCGGTCGAATTGTTGCAACTGCTCCCCGCGACCAAGGACGAGCTGGCCTGGAGTCGCGTTCACGGCTCGATCGCGCTGCGGGAGCTCTGGACCGATCAGGCGGTCGACCTACTCGATATCGAGCGGGCACCGGTCGCGTTCTGAGGAGTCGGTGGTCGCGCATCGTCACCGATCGCGGCCGGCGCGCGACGCGTCCGTCCGCTGACCCGATCCCAGGCGCGCTCCAGCGGGACGAACGAAGCGACGGCCACACAGTGCGGAAGGAACACGATGGAAACTCCGACATAGACCATGAGATGGAACGACCACATCCCGAAGGCAACGACGGTTTTGGCACGATCCGAACGTGCCAGCAGCACCAGTATCGAGGCGAACTCCGCGGCGATCATGGCGAACTGCATCGGCACCAGCAGATACGTCTTGTCGATCAGCCAGGTCGAGAAGACGGTGTGCCGACGGATCAGCGCCAGCTCCAGAGTGGCACCGGTCGGCCAGTTCCACCCGCCGAACCGCACCTTGGCCACCGCTGAGAGGAAGTAGGTGAGGGCGACCGCGACCTGGATGCACCGCAGCGCCCAGCCGGCCCGCTCATCAGGTGTCCGGTCCCGCGCTCGGGCAACGCCGACCGTGGGGAGGACAACCAGCGCGATCAGGTAGGCGAAGCGATCGTGATCGACCTTGCCGAACGACATCGCGATCAGCATCCAGGCGAAGTACAGGGCGGCCACGACGCTGCCGGTGGCTCTCGGCGCGCGCCCGGGTATCGCGATCAGCGCGGCGGCGACGAGCAGCACTTCAAGCGTCGTGACCGAGGTCGACGTCGGAGTCGGCAGGTGGAGCAACCGAGCCGCGAACAATGGTTGGTAGAGCGTCGAACCGAGTGCGGCGTGCGCTCGCACCCATGATCCGGTCAGGAGGACATCGACGGGAATATAGAGGTAGACCAGCACGCGCAGCACGGCCACGCGACCACGGGGCGCGGGCGAGAACCACGAGGACGTCGTCATCTCACACCGCGATCGACACGATGACGGTGTAGTAGGGCGCGGCGGTCCGCCCGTTGTGCAGGGGGTGGTTCTCCCACACCAGCCGGAACTGCCGAACCGGTTCGGAGATGTGAGCCGTGTACAGCGGAGCGATTCGTTCGAGTTCCGCGGTGTCGTGCTGCAGCTCGCCGATTCGGCCTTCGAGTTCGGCCCGGCGCGGAGCGCCGGACTCGTTCGTGACGTCGATCGTTCGACCCGAAGCCGTGACGACCTGGACCCGGAGTTCCCGCGCCACCGCGTTGGGGTCGCCCCGGCTCGAGTACATGTGGAACGGGCCGAGCGGGAAGTCGTCATCGCTGCCGAAGAAGCTGCCCGCCAGCAGCGCGACCAGCACGGCGCCGACGCCGATCAGTCGAGCTGCGCGCGCGCCCGTTCCGAGCTCGCGTCGACCGACTGCCTCGTCGCGTTCACGTAGCCGGGTCATGTCGTGACGAACGTTCCCGCGCCGGTCGGTGGCGGGGAGCCGAGAAGATCGGCAACGGTCACGAACTCGAATCCGCGTTGGCGCAGCCGGTCGATCAATGCGGGAAGCGTCGCGACGACCACGTCGTTGTCGAGCGTGCCGCCGTCGTGGCCGAGGATGATGTCGCCACTCGCCGTCGAATCACCCAGTCGGGACAGGTTCGACGCCATCGAGTCGCCGACGTTGAACTTGTCGGTCCAGAGCACGATCGGGTACCCGTACCCGGCCGCGATCATCGCGGTTGCCCCCGAGAAGTAGCCGAAGGGCGGCCGAAACACGCGCGGCGCTCGGCCGGCCACGCGCAGGATCTCGGACGCGCCGTGTGACAGCTCCTCCCGAGCCGTCTCCGCGCTCGCGAGCGACATGTTCGGATGCGACCACGTGTGGTTGCCGATGTCGTGGGTTGCAGCTACCCGCCGGCTCAGATCGGGATGGGCCGCGATGTGGTGCCCGATCTCGAAGAACGTCGCGGGCGCCCGTTTGGCATCGAGGATGTCGAGGATGCGCGCCGTGTAGCGCGTCGACGGGCCGTCGTCGAACGTGAGGGCCACGACCGGTGCGGGTGTCTGGACCCGGTAGACGATCGTCGTGGTCGAGAGGTTCGCCGGCCGGTCTGCGCCGACCGCGTGCCCGGAGCGCGAGACGTCCTCGTCGATGCGGTAGGTCTCAGCGCCGGCGGCTGTACCGATCCCGACGGCGGCGCCCCCGGCGAAGGCGCCGGCGGCGACCAGCCCGCCACGACGCATGAAAGCTCGACGGTCCACATCAGGAAGCGTAGAACGATTCGGCGATGACGCCCGGCGCGGGCCGTTCCGGGCGAACCGAGCGACCGGGCCGCCTGCGCATCGGCCCACATTCCGGTCCGCGGACGCGCCCGACGCGGCAGGATCACACCCTGGCGACGACGACTGGAGGATCCATGCAGTTCGGACGGTACTTCGAGCAGTTCGAGATCGGCGCGGTCTACAAGCACTGGCCGGGCAAGACGGTCACCGAGTACGACGACCACCTGTTCTGCCTGCTCACGATGAACCATCACCCGTTGCACCTGGACGCGAATTTCGCACAGTCGACGACGGACTTCGGCCGCAACGTCGTCGTCGGCAACTACATCTATTCGCTGCTACTCGGGATGTCGGTACCCGACGTGAGCGGAATGGCGATCGCGAACCTCGAGGTCGAGTCGCTACGTCACATCGCCCCGACGTTCCACGGCGACACGATCTACGGCGAGACGACCGTTCTCGACAAGACGCCCTCGGCGTCCAAACCGGATCGCGGCGTCGTGTACGTCGAGACGATCGGGTACAACCAGGACGGGACCGTGGTGTGCATCTTCCGCCGCAAGGTGATGGTGCCGACCCAGCAGTACGTGGACGCGCGCGGCGGTGTTCAGCCGGGCCGGCCGACCCCGGCCGGGCGCTGAGCGGATCGATCGGCGTCGGCGCGGCGGATCGACCGGCCGCCTTCGGTGCGGTATCAAGTACTGGTTGAGACTTGTGACCTGACCTAAGGACGTACGCGACGTGAAGAAGTTCTTCACCTGGGTGTTGGTGGCGTTCCTCTTCTTCTACGCCATCGTGTTCACCGACAGCGCCGTCGCGATGTGTCACGGCGCCTGGCACGCCACCGTCACGATCGCGCACGGAGTCGGCAACTTCTTCGACCGGCTGAGCGGTTCGAAGTCGAACCCCACCTGATTCGTCGTGCCCGACTCGATCGACCAATACCTGCTGCGGACCGAGCAGACGATCTTCGCCGTGCGTCGCCACTGGGCGGCGCTGGCGAAGGACGGCGCGACGTTGCTGGGGTTCTGGGTCGGCGCCCTGATCGTGCTCGCCCTGTTGCACGGCGTCGAACTCATCAAGCTCGTGGCGATCTTCTTCATCTTCTTCAGCGCCGGCTGGTTCGCGTGGCTGGTCGGTGACTGGTACGTCGAGCGATTCGTCGTCACGAACAAGCGGGTACTGCTCGTCAGCGGATTGCTCACGCGGCGAGTCGCGATCATGCCACTGATCAAGGTCACCGATCTGACGTATGAGCAGAGCATCGCGGGCCGGATGCTCGGCTACGGCGCCTTCGTCATCGAATCGGCCGGCCAGCACCAGGCCCTGAGCCGGGTGGACTTCCTCAGCGAACCCAACCGTCGCTATCACCAGGTGTCGGCACTGCTGTTCGGCACCGAGGCCGACGCGGATCCCGAAGACCGTCCCGCCGAGCGGGCCACCGACACCGGTGCCGCACATCCGACCCCGCTGACTGCGTCGGCCCGGTCGCGACCGTCCCCCGTAGGGTCGCTGCGGTGAGGATCGATCTGCACACCCATTCGACCGCGTCCGACGGAACGGACACGCCGTCCGAGGTGATGGCCAAGGCCGCCGCCGCGGGCCTCGACGTGATCGCGCTCACCGACCACGACACGACCGGGGGCTGGGCACCGGCCGCCGAGTCACTGCCGCCCGGCCTGACGCTGGTCCGCGGCACCGAGTTCTCGTGCGCGTGGTTCGGTCCGGACGAGCGGCGGATCGGGCTGCACCTGCTCGGCTACCTGTACTCGCCCGAGGATGCGGAACTGCGGGCCGAACGGGCCCGGTTGCGCGAGAACCGCATCGGTCGAGGACGGGCGATCGTCGAGAACATGATCGCGGACGGCATCCCGATCACGTGGGACCGCGTCAGCGAACTGGCGGCCGGGGGATCGGTCGGGCGCCCGCACATCGGCCGCGCGCTCGTCGAGGCCGGGCTCGTTCCCGACGTCGACACCGCGTTCACGCAGTTGCTGTCGTCCCGGGGCAGGTACTACGTACGCAAACAGGATCTGGACGTCTTCACCGCGATCCGCCTCGTCGCCGCGGCCGGCGGCGTGACCGTTTTCGCGCATCCGCTGGCGCGCCGCCGCGGTCGTGTCGTGCCGGACGACGTCATCGTCGCGATGGCCACGGCCGGGCTCGACGCCCTCGAGGTCGACCATCCCGACCACGACCCGGCCGATCGCGACCACCTCCGGGCCATGGCCCGCGACCTCGGTCTCGCGGTGACCGGCTCCTCCGACTATCACGGCACCAACAAGGCGATCGCGCTCGGCGCCGAGACGACCCGGCCCGACGAGTATGAGGCTCTGCTGGCCCGACGGAACACGCCGTTGGCCCCGATCGTCCTATCTTCGTGACTCCTTCTGCAGCCCGCTCGACCCCCCGGATCCTTCGGCGCTCACTTCTCGCGCTCGCCGCGGTGCTCGGCATCGCGGTGTTCACCGCCCCGCTCGCGTCGGCCGACGAGGTCGACGATGCGATCTCGGCCCTGCGGTCGTCCTCGCTGTACGTCGCCGACGACGCTCAGGGCCGGGTCGGCGACCCCTCGGCGGTGAAGGCGGCGCTCGGCACGAACGTGAAGGTCGTCGTGCTGCCGGCCAGCCTGAGCCTCGCCGACGCGGGTCCGCGGCTGCAGAATGCCCTCAGCGGCTCGGTGACCCTCGCGGTCTTCTCCGGGACGACCTACCAGGCGAAGTCGAACCAGTACTGCTCGCCGCTCGTGAACGACGAGCTGAAGCAGGCCGTCGCCGACCACCGCGGTCAGTTGAACCAGAACGGCGACCTCACGGCGACGATCGAACAGTTCGCGAAGGATCTGACGTCGGTTCCGCTCGCGACCAGCAGCGCCTGCACGAATGGCAGCGCGTCGACCGGGGCGAGCCCGGTGGTCTCGAACGCGACGGCCAAGTCCGGCTCGAGCGCGTGGCCGTGGGTGCTGGGCATCGGCGTGCTCGGTGCGGGTGGAGTCGGCGCCTTCGCCGTGTCCCGCCGCCGGCGGCGGGCCCGGGAATTGTCAGCCGCCCGTGCGAAGGTCGACCCGTACTACGACCGGTTGGCCGGCGAGGTCAACAGCCTCGACCCGCAGGCGCCCGGTCTCGACCCGAAGGACGTCGCAGTGGCCAGGCAGGCACTCACCGATGCATCCGAGCGATTCACGTCCGCCGGCTCGCAGTTGGCGAGTGCGACGTCGGTCGAGCAGATCGCGGCCGCCCGGCGCACCGTGCTCGAGGGGCTGTATGCGGCGCGCACCGCGCGCGGCGCGCTCGGCCTCGATCCCGGTCCGGAGCTGCCCCCGATCGACGACGGACGCGGCGAGCAACTGACCGAGGCCCAGCAGGTCACCGTGCAGGGCCAGACCTTCCAGGGCTACCCCGCGTACACGCCCGGGGCGCCGTACTACTACGGCGGTGGCATGGGTGTGCCCGGCGGCTGGTACGGCAGCCCGTTCTGGGAGACGCTGCTGATCGGCAGCGTGCTGACCGGTGGATTCGGCGGCGGCTGGGGTGGCGGCGGCTACGGGAACGGCTACGACAGCGGCTACCAGAGCGGGTACGACGCCGGCCAGGACGCGAACAACGGCGGCGCCAACGGTGGTTCCAATGATTGGGGCGGGGGCAACTCCGGCGACTGGAGTACCGGCGGCAGCTGGGGCGGCGGCGACTCCGGCGGGTGGGGCGGCGACTCCGGCGGTGGCGGTGGTGGCGACTGGGGTGGCGGCGACTCCGGCGGCGGGGGTGGCGGTTGGTAGCCCCGTTCCGGCCGGAAGGCGCGGTCGGTGTCCCTGTCGGGACAGCGACACCTGATGTCGTCGCCGGGGCCGGGCCCGAGCAGCTCGTCCTGGACGCCATGCCGACCCGACTGTTCACGTGCACCCCGTCCCGGCTGGCGACCTTCGACTGCCCGCGCCGCTACCGGATGACCTATCTCGACCGCCCGACGCCGGCGCGGGGCGCGCCGTGGGCCCACAACACGCTCGGCGCGGTCGTCCACCTCGCTCTGCATCGGTGGTGGCAACTCGCAATCGGCCACCGAACTCCGCGCAACGGTGCGGTGCTGGTCGAGCGGCACTGGCAGACCGACGGTTTTCGCGATGACGACCAGGCCGCCCTCTGGCAGACCCGGGCCGGCCACTGGGTCGAGCAGTATCTGGGCGCTGTCGATCCGAGTGACGATCCCGTCGGGGTCGAGCGCACGGTCGCGACCACCACTCGCCGGCTGGCGGTTTCCGGACGCGTCGATCGCATCGACGACCGCGGCGGCGAGCTGGTGATCGTCGACTACAAGACCGGCCGCAGCGTGCCGACGGCCGATGACGCGCGCGGCTCGCAGGCCCTGGCGGTCTACGCGATCGGTGCCAGCCGGACGCTTCGGCGACCCTGCCATCGCGTCGAGTTGCACCATCTCCCGTCCGGCACGGTGGCAGCGTACGACCACACCGACGCGTCGCTGCAGCGCCACATCGCGCGCGCCGAGGCGAGCGCCGACGACATCGTCGCCGCCACCGACACGCTCGCGTCGGGCGCGACGGCCGATGAGGTGTTCCCCCGGCGCCGGGGTCCGGTTGCTCGTGGTGCGATTTCCGGCGGCACTGTCCGGAAGGTTCGGCGGCGTCGGCGGCACGCGAATCCTGGTCCGGGCTGGCCGAACCCGAGGCATAAGCGCGCCCCGGCGACGACAGTCAGCCCGCGATCGCCAGCCGTTGCTTGGCCGCGCGGTAGGCCGGCCCTTCGCGCAGGTGCGGCGGCAGCGCCGCCACGGCCAGCCGGACGGAGCGCAAGCCGGTGGAGGTGGCCAGGGCCGCCCCGGGCAACGGCGGCAGCCGGTACATCCGCCGCGTCCACCCGGGCAGCAGCCCGACGGCGAGGGCGCCGACCGTCGTCCAGCCCATCCGGGCCGGCAGCGCATAGCGGGGCGCGACCGGCAGCGGCGGCGCCAGCACGAGCCGTGCCGCCCGGCGGGCCTGGGTGGTCACGGCCAGCTGCGGACGCATGGCGCGGAAGTAGTCGGCCAGCTCGGACGTCCGGGCGGGAACGTCGTCCGCGTCAAGGCCGACCAGAACGGCCGCCCGTATCTGCTCCTGGACGTACGCGTCCCGCTGCGCGGCCGAGAGCGGCACACCGGCCGCGCGGGTCGCGACGAGGAAGGAGTCGACCTCGCAGCAGTGCACCCAGAGCAGCATTGCCGGGTCGTCGATGCCGAGCCGGGCGTGGATCTGGCGAACCCGGGCGGCCGCGGCGTCGGCGCCGGCGCGATCCCCGAACGTGATGTCGGCGACGTAGCGCGCCGTGCGTTCCAGCCGGCTCCACGGCTCGTCGCGAAGGTTCGATCGGTCGGCCAGCAGGCGCATCGCGGGTGGATAGACCGCCTGCAGCATCAGGGCGCGCAGGCCGCCAACGAGCGAGGTCGGCTCACGATGCACGAGCCAGCTGACGCTGTCGGGGCCGAAGTAGCCGTAATCGTCGGGCACCTTGTCGACAGTAGCGACCCGCGCCGGGCGGCCTCAGCGGTAGACGGGTTCCTCAGCGGTAGACAGCGGTCGAGTCGCCACCGACGATCAACGCCGAGCCGATCGGGTAGACGACCCCGCCGCTCGCCGGCGTGGGGAGCGCGTACGTCTGCGCCGCGGCCCCGCTGCTCAGGTCGAGCTGCGCGACGCCCGCTGCGGTCGTGGTGTAGATGCGACCGGTAGTGAACTCCATCGGGCCGGTGGTCGGCGTCGACCACAGCTGCGTGCGCGTGACCGGGCTGATGTCGTAGCCGGTGCCGTCGACGGTCAGGTAGAGGTCGGTTGTGCTGGTACTGGTAGCGATCGCCGTGGGATCGCGATCCGGGCCACCCGACAGCGCGATGTCGCCGAGGACGACCCCGTCGGCGAGGCGATAGGCGACCAACGATCCGGTCGCCCGGTCGAACGCACAGATCACGTCGCCGGCGGCGACGGGAACCGCGTCGACGTCCTTCAAGCGCCACTTGATCGGGTCCGGCTTGGTGTCCTCGCCGGCGTAGACGTCGCGCAGCAACAGGTGGTTCCCGTCTCCGCATTGTTGCGCGATGAGCACGCCTTGCGAGCCGACCACGGCGGTTCCCTTGGTCGTGCAGCCGGACGGCTCGACGAAGTACCAGTGGTCGCCCCCGTTGCTCGGGGTGATCGACTGCACCAGCGCCGGCGTAGACAGGACGATCGAGTACTGGTCGACCGAGAACGTCGGCCGGCCGTTGATCGCGCGCGTGTCCGAGTCGAGCGTGCGGTACCAGGTTCGGACGCCGGTGCCGGTCGTGAACGCATCGACCTCGTCGCAGTTGCCGTTGTGGTCGAAGAAGGCGACGGTGTTGCCGGTCTCCTGTACGACCTGGCAGACGGTCATGTCGGTGCGGGTGTACGTCCAGACGATGGCGCCGGTCAGCGCGTTGCGCGCGGATACGGTGTGCGCGCCATACGTGATCACCGTCCCGCCGTACGTGGGGGAGCCGATGGCGATCTTGTCGGTCGTCTTCCAGACCAGCTTGGGGGTCGCGGCCGGGTCGGCCGGGGCGATCGAGGGCAGGGCCGCGGTGGCCGAATGCAGCGAGGCGTGCGAGATCTCACCGCGGTTCATGACGACGGCGACGAAGACCCCGACGACGATGATGATCACAGCGACGACGGCCAGATAGGTGCGTCGCAGCCGATGCATCCGCGCCGTGTAGCTCGCCAGCGCGTCGGGGGCCGGCGATGTGGCCGCGGGCGCTCCGGGAGTGGGCAACTCGTCGACGCTCACCGGACCATCGTGCCAGCCCTACTCGGACGAGGCGGTCGGCCCCGCCTTGCGCCGTCGACGTCGGGGCCGCCTCGGCCCGGCGGCGTCGTCGGCAACCGCACCCGCGGCCCGGTCGCTCGCCGCTGCGCCGGCGTCGGTCGAGCCGTCGACGGGTTGTCCGCCGCGAGTCCGGGTACGGGCCCGGGGGGCGCGCGCCGGACGATCAGCGGCCCGCTCGCTCGTCGGGGCGTCGCGACCGGACGACCGGCGGGGCGCGGGTTCGCGGCGGGAGCGCTCGTCACGTCCGCCGAGCTTCTCGATCTCTTCGGCGTCGAGTCCGGCTCGAGTGCGCTCCGCGCGGGGCAGCGTGCCGCGGACGTTCTGCGGGATGTCGAGCTCGAGGTAGATGTGCGGCGACGTCGAGTACGTCTCGGGCGGCTCGTGGAAGGGCAGCTCGAGGGCGTCGCAGATCAGCTTCCAGCGCGGGACGTCGTCCCAGTCGACCAGCGTGATCGCTGTGCCGGATTTGCCGGCGCGCGCCGTCCGTCCGATTCGGTGGACGTAGATCTTCTCGTCCTCGGGGGCCTGGTAATTGATGACGTGCGTGACGTCGTCGACATCGAGCCCGCGGGCGGCCACGTCGGTCGCCACGAGGACGTCGACCTTGCCGGAGCGGAAGGCCCGCAGGGCCTGCTCGCGGGCGCCCTGGCCGAGGTCGCCGTGCACCGCGGCCGCGGCGAAGCCTCGATCGAGCAGATCATCGGCGACCTTCGCGGCGGTGCGCTTCGTCCGGGTGAAGATCATCGTCAGTCCGCGGCCCCGGGCCTGCAGGACCCGCGACAACAGCTCGGGCTTGTCGAGGTTGTGCGCGCGGTAGGCGTACTGATCGACGTGCTCGGTTCCGGGCAGCTCGTCGCCCTGCTCGGCGCGGATCTGCATCGGCTGGTTGAGGAACTGCCGGGCCAGCGACACGATCGGTCCCGGCATCGTCGCCGAGAACAACATGGTCTGGCGCTGGGCCGGCAACATCGCCAGCAACTTCTCGATGTCGGGCAGGAAGCCGAGGTCGAGCATCTCGTCGGCCTCGTCCAACACCAATGTCTGGACGGTGCCGAGGACGAGCTTGCCCTGCTGCGCGAGGTCGAGCAGCCGTCCGGGCGTGCCGACGACGACGTCGACGCCCTTGCGCAGCGCCTCGACCTGGGGCTCGTACGCGCGGCCGCCGTAGATGGCCAGCACGCGCGCGCCCAGCCGCTTACCGGCGGCGGCGAGGTCGCCCGCGACCTGCACCGCCAACTCGCGGGTCGGCGCGACCACGAGGGCCTGGGGCGCGGTTCCGCGCCCCGGTCCGGGTCGAGCCGGTTCAGCAGCGGCACGCCGAAGCCGAGGGTCTTGCCGGTACCGGTGCGGGCCTGGCCGATGAGATCGCCGCCGGCCAGCGCGATCGGCAGGGTGAGTTCCTGGATCGCGAACGTGTGGGTGATGCCCACGTCGGCCAGGGCCGCGACGATCGACGGGTCGATCGCGAAGTCGCGAGAAGGCCGGGCTGTCCGAACGGACCGGGGCGCGCGCGGTCAGCGGGTCGATCGGGGGCGCGTCAGCGGCGTCAGGCGCGGCTGGGTCGAGCTGGGCTCGGTGTCTACGGCGCCGGGCGCGGCGGGATCGGACAGATCGGCTTCGGTCACAGGCTTCCTCGCGGTCGATGCGCCGACCGCCCGGAGGTACTGCCGGATGCCGGTGCCGTCAACCAAAGGAGGCGCCGAATCGGCGAAGGGGCCAACGCGGAGATACGTACTACGAAGGCCAGCTTAGCCCGCCTGGGGGCGTTACCCTGCCGCAGTGCCCTCCGAACCGCCCGAGGATTCGTCCGCAGACGCGGCGTCGTCGTCCGCGACGACCGGTCCGGACGTCGATCCGGCCGCTCTGATCGACCTGCTCGGCGCGCTGGCCTACGGCGAGCTGTCGGCGTTCGACCGGCTGGCATCGGACGCGCGATTGGCGCCGACGCTCGACGGGCGGGTGGCACTGGCCGGGATGGCCGCTGTCGAGATCGGGCACTACCGCCTGCTGGCGACGCGCATCGCCGGCCTTGGCGCCGATCCGGGCACAGCGATGTCACCGTTCGTCGCGGCCCTCGATCGATTCCACGCGATGACCGAGCCGTCGACCTGGTTGGAGGGCCTGGTCAAGGCGTACGTCGGGGACGGACTGGCCGCCGACTTCTACCGCGAGGTGGCCGAGTTCGTCGATCCGTCCACCCGCGAACTGATCCTGACGGCGCTGGCCGACTCGGGCAGGTCCGCCTTTGCCGTCCGCGAGGTGCGGGCCGCGATCGCCGAGACGCCGGCGGTCGCCGGCCGGTTGGCGCTCTGGGGTCGGCGGCTGGTCGGCGAGGCGCTGAGCCAGACGCAGCACGTCCTGGCCGAGCGCGACTCGCTGGCGACGCTGTTGCTGCGGGGCACGCGGCGATCTCGTCGGCGTCGGCGCACTGATCACCCGCGATCACCGACGGGCATGCCGAACGGATGGCGACGCTGGGTCTGTCGGACTGACGCGCTTGTTCGACCGACGGGCTGATCCGCCCGTCAGCGGACCTCAGCCGGCTGACGAACCCGACCCGGCGCGGGTCGGCCTGGGCGATCTCGATGTAGGCGATCAAGTTGGCCGGGACGATGACCTTGCGGCCCCGCTCGTCGGTCAGCGACAGCGCCCCGTCGACGCTCTTGAGCGCGGTCGGCGACGAGTTCCTCGACCTCGGCAGGGGTCTGCGAGCTGTCGACGACGATCTCGCGCGGCGTGTGCAGCACGCCGATCTTGACCTCCACGGGTCCTCCTGTGTCTCGGTTGCTTGGGTTGTGCTGCGTTCACGCTAGTCGAGCGGACGCGCGCCGGACCGCACCGTGGCGTGCGCTGTCCGCGAACGTCGGGGCGGACGGATCAGCTGGCGGGATCCGCCCCGTGCATCGGGAAGCTCGAGATGCCGCGCCACAGCAGCGCCTCGATGAGCGCGATCGCCTCGTCCTTGGGAACCGGCCGGGCGCCGTCGAGCCACCAGCGCGCCGCCACCTGGCCGGCGCCGCTGAGCGCCACCGACAGCAGTTCGGCGCGGGCCCGGTCGAGGCCGGTGTCGGCGGCGATCGTGTCCGCGACCGCGCGCATCGTCGTATCGGCGACCTTGGCGACCCGCTCTCGGACGGCCGGGTCGTTGCCGAGATCGGTTTCGAAGATCAACCGGAAGGCGCCGTCGTCGTCGCCCGAGCCGCCGTCCATGAAGTCGAAGTACGCCGACAGCACGCCGTGGACGCGGATGCGGTTGTCGTCCGTGCGCGAGAGCGCCTGGCTGACAGCGGTCGACAACGCCTCGGCCTGGGTGTCGAGCAGGGCCAGGTAGAGCTCGAGCTTGCCCGGGAAGTGCTGGTACAGCACGGGTTTCGAGACCCCGGCGCGTTCGGCGATGTCGTCCATCGCGGCCGCGTGGTAGCCCTGCGCGACGAACACCTGGGCGGCCGCCGCCAGCAGCTGCTTGCGCCGGGCCGATCGGGGCAACCGGCTGCCACGCGCCGCCTGGGCGGTCTCTGGCATCAGCTGCTCCCTAGGCCGGCCGCCGGTCGCGGTTGCACCGATCCTACTGGCGAGTACGCGACTTCCGGGCCGGTGCGACCGGCTCGGCAGCGGGCAACGTGGTCCGGTACTTCTTGCGCAGCGCCGCCGCGAACAGGTCGCCGTGTGCCTCGACGCGATCGAGGACCTCGGGGGCAGTGAACGGGCCGACCGACCCGCCGGTGAGTTCGTCCCACGAGAGCGGCGTCGACACCGTCGGTCTCGGTCGCGCGCGCAGTGAATACGGCGCGACCGTTGTCTTGGCCGTGTTGTTCTGGCTCCAGTCGACGAACACCTTCCCGGTCCGAAGCGACTTCGTCATCCGCGAGACGACGAGTTCCGGACGTTCCCGTTCGAGGGCCTCGGCGGCCCGATGCGCGTAGCTGGACGTCTCGTCCGGGGCGCCGACGCGGACTCCCGCGCTGACCTGCATCCCCTTCGAACCGGATGTCTTGACGACCGGGTGAAGTCCGTCGGCGACCAGGATCTCGCGCAACAGTGCCGCGACGGCCGCGCACTCGCCGATTCCGGCCGGTTTGCCGGGGTCGAGGTCGAACACGATCGTGTCGACCTCGGTCTCGTCAGCCTCGCCGCGGACGCGCCATTGAGGGACGTGCAGCTCGAGCGCGGCGAGGTTGGCCAGCCAGACGAGCGTCGCGAGTTCCTCGACGACCACGTAATCGATGCGCTCGCGATCCATGGTGGAGCCCGGGACGGGCAGGGACACCGTCCGGACCCAGCTCGGTGTACCCCGCGCGGCGTTCTTCTCGAAGAAGAACGCGCCGTCCACCCCGTTCGGGTAGCGCTTCACCGTCAGCGGCCGATCGGCCAGGTGCGGAAGCAGGACGGGCGCGATGCGCGTGTAGTAGTCGATCACCTCGCCCTTGGTGAATCCGTGTTCCGGATAGAGCACTTTGCCGAGATTGGACAGCGTCAGCTGCCGTCCCTCGACCTCGACTGTCACGCGTTCTGACCCCACCCGCACCATCTTGCGCCATGATGGGCCAAACAGGCCTTGGCGAAACGGGGCAATGATGAGGTCGATTTGGAAGGGCACCGTGTCCTTCGGGCTGGTGAGCATCGGTGTGAAGATGTTTGCCGCCACTGAGGAGCGGGACGTCAGCTTCCATCAGGTACGCCGCAGCGACGGATCCCGGATCCGCTACAAGCGGGTCGCCGAGGCCGACGGCGAGGAAGTCGCGTACGCCGACATCGCGAAGGGCTACTCGTTGCCGAGCGGCGAGATCGTGGTGCTCACCGACGACGACTTCGCCGATCTGCCGTTGCCGACGACCCGGGTCGTCGACGTCCTGCAGTTCGTGCCGTTCGAGCAGGTCGATCCGATCTACTTCGCGAAGAGCTACTACCTCGAGCCCGAACAGCCGGCGGTCAAGCCGTACGTCCTGCTGCGCGAGGCCCTCGAGTCCAGCGGCATGGCCGGGCTGGTCAAGGTCGCGATCCGCAACCGCGAGCAGCTCGCAGTGCTGCGGGTGCGCGAAGGCGTCATCGTCCTCGAGACGATGATCTGGCCGGACGAGGTGCGGGAAGCGGCGTTCGGGTTCCTCGACACCGACATCGAACTGCGCCCGCAGGAACGCGCGATGGCCGAATCGCTCGTCGCCAGCATGGCCGGCGACTTCGACCCGAACGAGTACACCGACGAATACCGCGCGGCGCTGCAGGAGGTCATCGACGCCAAGACGGAAGGGCGCGAGGTGATCGAAGCCGAGCCCACGACGTCGGGCGGCGGCGGACAGGTCGTCGATCTCATGGCGGCGCTGCGCGCCTCGGTCGATGCGGCCAAACGGGCCCGCGGCGGCGCCGATGCCGCTCCCGCGAAGGCGAGCGCCGAGAAGGCGCCCGCGAAAAAGGCCGCGCCGGCGAAGGCGGCCAACGCCACCAAGGCGCCGGCGAAGAAGGCTGCACCGGCCAAGGCGGTCAAGGCGCCGGCGAAGAAGACGGCCACCAAAGCCGCGGCCACCAAGTCCGCAGCCGCGAAACGCAAGTCGGCCTGAGGCAGCCCGCGTAACCTCTCAGGGATGGAACCTCAGCGGCGCCGGTCCCGCGCGACGGCCGCGGCGGCTGCGCCGGTCCGCGAAGCCGTGCTGTCGACGACCCCGCTGCGTGATCTCGACCAGACGATTCCGTCCTGGCCCGGACGGCGGGTCAAGGTCGGCGACCGCGACATCTTCGTGCGCACCACTCCGGCCCGATCGGATGACGCCGAGCCGGCCCTCTACGTCCACGGCCTCGGCGGCGCCTCGACGAACTGGACCGATCTGGCCGATCTGCTGTCGCCGTTCGTGGCGGGCGAGGCGCTCGACCTGCCCGGCTTCGGGCGCAGCGGACCCGCCCCCAGCTACTCGCTGACCGCGCACGCCCAAGTCGTGATCGACTACCTGGAGCAACGTGGCCCGGTGCACCTGTTCGGCAACTCGATGGGCGGGGCGATCTCGATCATGGTCGCGGCCCGGCGCCCGGATCTCGTCCGCACCCTGACGTTGATCTCGCCGGCCGTGTCCGACCTGCGCCCGCGCCGGGGCGGGGCCGACCCGCGGATGCTGGCCCTGATCGTCCCGGGCGTCGGCCCGCTGCTGCAGCGACGCCTCGAGACGCTGCCGGCCAAGGCCCGCGTACGGGTCGTGCTCGAGCTGTGCTTCGCCGATCCGTCCATCGTCCCGGCGGCTCGTTTCGAGGAGGCCGTCGAGGAACTGCAGGCCCGGGCCGGTCTCCGCTGGACGGGGACGGCGATGGCGCACTCGCTGCGCAGCATCGTCGGCAGCTATCTGGGCGCCCGCAGCACCTGGGCGCGACTGGCGAAGATCACCGCTCCGACGCTCGTCGTCTGGGGAACCGAGGACCGCCTGGTCAGCAGCCGGCTTGCTCCGCGAGTGGCCCGCGCGATCCCCGACAGTCGCCTGCTGCTGCTACCGCACATCGGGCACGTCGCGCAGATGGAGGATCCGGTGACGACTGCCCGCGCCGTCCTGGGCCTGCTGGAGGATTCGCGACGAGCGGGTTCGGTGCAGCGGATCGCAACCCAGTCTGTGAGACATTGATCTGATGTCCGCTCCTTCCGGTTCGCCTGGCACCGGTCGGCTCGAGGTGCGGCCCCCCGACTCACCGCGACCGCGTCCGGCGCGTCGAAACGGGTTCATCCAGCGTTACGGCTGGCGGGCGTACGCGTTGCCGCTGCTCGTCGTCGTGACGGTCGTGGCCGTCACGACGAGCACGCACGGCGCCTCGCCGAAGGCGACCTCGGCCGGGGCGGCGGTCGTGTCGTCGTCATCACAGTCGCGCTCCGGCACGAGCGCGCCGCCGACGGCGGTCGGAACCCAGCAACTGAAGTCCGACGACCCCGCGGCCGGCTCGCTGAACTCGGCGCTCGCCTCCGACGCGTTGCCAGCCGGCGATCCGTACACGCAGGCCGGTAACGGCAACTACAGCGTCATTCCGGGGACCGGCCCGGTCGTCGGCACCGGCACGCTGTACCGCTACACGATCGAGGTCGAGGGCGGCATCACCGGCATCGACCTCACCGCATTCGCTTCGACGGTCGAGCAGGTGCTGTCAGATCCCGAGAGCTGGACGGCCGGCAAGAACGTCGCGCTGCAACGGGTGGATTCCGGCAGCGTCGACTTCCACATCACGCTGACCTCGTCGATGACCGTGCGGAAGCTGTGCGGCTACGACATCCCGATAGAGACGAGCTGTTACGCGCCGAAGGGCCAGAACGGCAGCAAGGTCGATCGTGTCGTACTGAACAACTCGCGCTGGGTGCGCGGCGACGCGGCGTACATCGGTGACCTCGCGACCTACCGCGAATACATGATCAATCACGAGACCGGTCACGCGCTCGGACACGAGCACGCGCACCAGTGCCTGGCCGACGGTCTCGCCCCGGCGATGATGCAGCAGACCATCGGCCTGAAGTCGACCACCGGCCAACTCTGCATGGCCAACCCGTGGCCCTATCCGACGGGCGCCACCGATGCGCCGGGAGCCGAGTCGGCGGACACGCCGATCAACAACGAATTCAATCTCCAGAACGAGTGATGGCGGTGCCGCCGTCGCTCGGGGCCAGCGTCGCGAGCTCGATCAGGCCGAAACGGACGGCCTGGGCGGCGGCCGCGGCGCGCGACTGAACGCCGAGCTTCGCGAGCACGTGCTCGACGTGCTTGGCGACCGTCTTGCCGGTGACGTCGAGCAGTTCGGCGATCTGCGGGTTCGAGAACCCGCCGACGACGAGCGTCAGGACCTCGACCTCCCGCGCGGTCAGCCCGAACGGCAGTTCGCCGGAGTCAAGCGTGACCATGACCCCGTTGCCGGTGTGCCTGGCCACGATCGCGTGCCAGCCGCCGTCGTCGTCGCGCCACCGGAACCGGTCGGGCAGCTCCTCGCGCTGATGGGCATCGGCGATGGCGCGCGGGAGCGCGGCGCCGTCCTCGAGCAGGGGACTGGTCGGGCGTTGCGGCAACGACATGACGCTCGCGTCCGGCCGTACGACCGCCGCTGACATGTCCGTCGGCGAATCCGCCGCGAGCTGACTGGGCAGCCGCATGACGTCGACCAGGCCGCCCAGCAGCGGGGCCAGCCGGGTGATCAGGTCGACGGCGAGGTGCGGCTGGCTCAGCCAGAGGTGCAGGACGCCGGCATACCGACCGTCCGCGGTGTAGAGGCCCGCGCTGAGTCCGCCGTCGTGTTCGGTCAGGGCCGGCCAGCCCTCGTCCAACGAGCTGACGAAGACCTCGTGTCCGGCGAGGTAGCCGTCGATGCCCGCTACTTCGCCGGCCGCGGCCAGGACGGAGTGCTCGCCGGTGGACGGATCGAAGGACTGCAGGCTCGCCCCGTCGTACGGCAGGGCCAGCCGCAACTGAGCGAGGACCTCGCGGGCCAATTCGTCGGAACTGACCGTCGCCCCGGCCAAGGCCATGAGAGAAGTACTGATGTCGATCAATACGTCGTGCGAATCGGTCATGTGCCCCCGTCCTGGATCGAGCGGGGGATTTCTCGACCATGCGTCGGGTTCATGTGAACACCGTCGCAGCTTGGCAACCCCCGATGCCCAGCAAAAGCCGCAGAACGCCTTATACACCTGCCTGAGCGGTGCGTCGACTGACGTATTCACCGGCCTTCGTGCCTACAGTACCGTGACGTCAAGCGGCTGACCGGCCGCGGACCAGCCACCCCCCCGAGCTGGGTCCGCGGCCGGTCGGTCGCTTTTTAGCGGCTGTAGGAGAATGGTCGCCACGCGATCGGCGCCGGGAATGCCACGGCCCTGGTTGCTGGTTGGCACCTGACGAACGGTCCCCGCGTTGCGCGGCCGTCGTCGCATTCGTCGAAGGGGTTCTCACCGTGTCACTGCCGCCACTCGTCGAGCCGGCCGAGTCGCTCACCATCGACGAGGTCCGGCGCTACAGCCGGCACCTCATCATCCCGGACGTCGCGATGGCCGGGCAGAAGCGACTCAAGAACGCCAAGGTGCTCTGCATCGGAGCCGGTGGCCTCGGCTCGCCGGCGCTCATGTACCTCGCGGCCGCGGGCGTCGGAACGCTCGGCATCGTCGAGTTCGACGTGGTCGACGAATCCAACCTGCAGCGTCAGATCATCCACGGCCAGAGCGACATCGGCCGGTCGAAGGCCGAATCGGCGCGTGACTCGGTCCTCGAGATCAACCCGTATGTCACGGTGAACATCCACGAGGTACGGCTCGACTCGTCCAACGTGCTGGAGCTGTTCGCGCAGTACGACCTGATCGTCGACGGCACCGACAACTTCGCCACGCGTTACCTGGTGAACGACGCGGCCGTGCTGCTGCACAAGCCCTACGTGTGGGGGTCGATCTATCGCTTCGACGGCCAGGCTTCGGTGTTCTGGGCCGACCACGGCCCGTGCTACCGGTGCCTCTACCCCGAGCCGCCGCCCCCGGGCATGGTCCCGTCGTGCGCCGAAGGTGGCGTGCTCGGCGTGCTGTGCGCGTCGATCGGCTCGATCCAGGTCAACGAGGCGATCAAGCTGCTAACCGGCATCGGCGAACCGCTCGTCGGCTCGTTGATGGTCTACGACGCGCTCGAGATGGAGTACCGCAAGATCAAGGTTCGCAAGGACCCGAACTGCGCGGTCTGCAGCGACCACCCGACGGTCACCGAGCTCATCGACTACGAGGCGTTCTGCGGCGTCGTCAGCGAGGCCGCCCAGCTGGCCGCGGTCGGTTCGACGATCACCCCGCTCGAGCTCAAGGACCTCATCGACGCCGAGAAGCCGATCTACCTCGTCGACGTGCGCGAGCCCGCCGAGTGGGAAATCGTCAGCATCCCGGGCGCGACGCTGATCCCCAAGGACGAGATCCTGCGCGGTGACGCGCTGGCGTCGCTGCCCCAGGACCGCCAGATCGTCATGTACTGCAAGACCGGCGTGCGCTCGGCCGAGACGCTCGCTGCGGTCAAGGCGGCCGGCTTCAAGGACGCGGTGCACGTGCAGGGTGGGGTCATCGGCTGGGTCAACCAGGTCGATCCCAGCCTGCCGTCGTACTGAGTTCGCGTTTCGACGGTTCGACGCGGGTGCCCGACGACGACCTGGCCGCGCGGATCCTCGCCTGCGTCGAGTCGATCCCGCCCGGCAAGGTCATGACGTACGGCGACGTGGCCGAGTACGTCGGTTCGCGGGCGCCGCGAGCCGTCGGGCGCGTCCTGGCGATCGACGGCGGGACGGTGCCGTGGTACCGCGTCCTTCGTGCGAACGGGACGATGGCCGAGCACATCGCCGACGAGCAGCGGCAGCTGCTGCTCGCCGAAGGGGTCCGCGTCGAGAACGGGCGCGTCGCGCTGGCGACATATCGATGGGACGGTCGCTGATCCAGAAATTGTCGTCGGTCCGTGCTGGGATGGTGCCGTGACCGACGGGGCGTACCGGCTGGTCCGTCCGCGCCGGGCCGCGCGCGAACGGCCCGTCCTCGACGCTGCCCAGCAGGTGATCGCCGATCACGACGCGGGCGTGCTCGTCGTGCTGGCCGGGCCGGGCACCGGCAAGACCACCACCCTCGTCGAAGCCGTGGCTGCGCGGGTCGAGCGGGGCACGCGGATCGAGCACCTGCTGATGCTGACATTCGGCCGGCGGGCGGCGAACGAGCTGCGCGATCGGGTCACGGCCCGGCTCGGACGCACGGTGCGCGAACCCGTCGCGCGCACCCTGCACTCCTACGCCTTCGGCGTCCTGCGGATGGCCGCGGTCACCGATGGCCTGGCCGCGCCCCGGCTGCTGTCCGGTCCCGAACAGGACGTGCTGATCCGCGATCTGATCGCCGGCGATCTCGATCAGGGCGTCGACCGCTGGCCGAGCGACCTGCGTCCGGCCCTGCGCACGCGCGGCTTCGCCGGCGAGCTGCGCGATCTGCTGCTGCGGGCCGTCGAACGGGGGCTGTCCGGTCAGCAGCTCAGCGAGCTGGGCCGGGCCCGTCGCCGTGCCGACTGGATCGCGGCCGGCCAGTTCCTGGTCGAGTATCACGGGGTGCTGGCCCTCGGCCGGCCCGGCGCGTTCGACCCGGCCGAGCTCATCCAGCAGGCGATCGCCGCCTTCCGGGCCGATCCGGCGTTGCTGCGCGCCGAGCGCGAACGCCGTCGACGGATCTTCGTCGACGAATACCAGGACACCGATCCGGCCCAGGTCGAGCTGCTCCAGCTGATCGCCGACGGAGCCGACGAGCTGGTCGTCGTCGGCGATCCCGACCAGGCGATCTACGGTTTCCGCGGCACGGACGCGGCGGCCATGCGCGAGGCCGTCGATCGCTTCGCCGCGCCGGCTGTGCGGGTCGGGACGGGCGCGTCGGTCGAGACGGTCGCGCTGACGACGTCCCGGCGGGCCGGTGCGACCCTGCTCGCGACGAGCCGCCGCGCGGCGCTGCGCCTGCCCGGGCCTGTCCAGCACCGACAACTCGAACCGCTGCCCGGAGTCGGGCCCGGTTCGGTCGAGGTCCGGGTGGTGCGCTCGGCCACCGAAGAGGCGTCGTTCATCGCCACGGTCCTGCGCCGTGCGCATCTCGAGGACGACCTGCGCTGGTCGCGGATGGCGGTGCTCGTCCGTTCGACCGCCGTGACCCTGCCGGTCTTGCGCCGCGCGTTCATCAGCGCCGGCGTCCCGGTTTCGGTGCGCGGCGACGATCTGCCGTTGCCGGACCAGCCGGCCGTCGCGCACCTCGTGACCGCCCTGCGCTGCGTCGTCGACCCCGGCGAGCTGAGTGAGGACGTCGCCGAGCAGTTGCTGCTCGGTCCGATCGGCCGGACCGACCCGATGACGATCCGGCGGCTGCGGCGCGAGCTGCGGCGGCTGTCCTCCGCGGCCGGAGTTCCGCCGTCCGAACGGCCGTTGAGCGATGTCGTGGGATCGCTGGACGCCCTGACGACGGTGCCGCGCCGGGTCGGTCGTCCGGTCCAGCGGGCGGCCGGCGCGCTGGCGGCCGGACGGGCGGCGCTCGCGTCCGGCGGCGGGGCCGAAGACGCGCTGTGGGCGATCTGGTCGGCGACCGGTCTGGCCGAGGTCTGGGAGCGGACGAGCCGAGCCGGGGGAGTCGCGGGCGCGGGCGCCGATCGCGATCTCGACGCCGTCATCGAGCTGTTCGCGGCGGCGGCCCGCTATGCCGATCGGCTGCCGAGCGCCGCGCCCCGCGAGTTCCTCGAGCACCTCGCGGCGCAACAGGTGCCCGGCGAGGCCCGGGGCGCCCGCGCCGGCGCGCCCGAAGCGGTGCAGATTCTCACCGCGCACGCCAGCAAGGGCCTCGAGTGGGACCTCGTGTGCGTGGCCGGCGTCCAGGAGGGCCGCTGGCCCGACCTGCGCCCGCGCGGATCACTGCTCGGCTCCGAGGTGCTGGTCGACGATCTCGCCGGCCGCGACGCGTCGGGTCTGCCGTCGGTCGCGGCCCAACTCAGCGAAGAACGCCGGCTCTTCTACGTGGCGGTCACGCGCGCTCGGCGCCGGCTGCTCGTCACGGCCGTCGCCGGCGACGACGAGCAGCCGTCCCGGTTCCTGGACGAGATCGACCCGATCGAGGGCGACCGTCCGGTGCAGGCTCCACCGCGCGGCGCCGACCTCACCGGGCTGGTCGCCGAGCTGCGGTCTGTGATCACGAGCGCTCGCCAGTCCGACGGCGCCCGTGCGGCGGCGGCCACCGAGCTGGCCCGGTTGGCGGCCGCGGGCGTTCCCGGTGCCCACCCGGACTACTGGTGGGGCTTGGCGCCGGTGTCCGACGACGCCCCGCTCGCCGATCCCGATCGACCCGTACCGGTCAGCCCGTCGCGCATCCAGGCGTTCATCCGCTGCGAGCTGCAGTCCGTCCTGACCGATCTCGGCGGGTCGGATCGCGATCAGGTCTCGGCGTCACTGGGCACCTTGCTGCACGAGATCGCGGCCCTGGCCCCGCCCGATGCCACCCTCGACGAATTCGAGAGATTGCTCGACGAACGCTGGGACTCGGTCGACTTCGGGGCGCGATGGTTCGCGGCCAACGAGCGCGTTCGGGCGCGGGAGATGCTCGTCCGGCTGCGCGATTGGCTGGCCGCCACGCGCGCCGAACTCGACCTGGTCGGCGTCGAACTGGATTTCTCGGTGGTCGCCGGCGACGCCCAGCTGCGGGGCCGGGTCGATCGGCTCGAGCGCGATCACGCCGGCCGGGTCGTCGTGGTCGACCTCAAGACCGGGCGCAGCAAGGTCCCCGCCGACGAGCTCGCCACGCACCCGCAGCTCGGCGCCTACCAACTCGCCGTCGAGCACGGCGGTTTCGAGCAGGCCGGCGTCGCCACCGCGGGCGGAGCCCGGCTCGTGCAGGTCGGGACGACAGCCAAGGAGGTCGAGCAGAAGCAACCGCCGATCGGGGAGTCCGAGGAGCCCCAGTGGATCGAGGAGCAGATCTCGGTCGTCGCCGCTCGGCTGCGGGGTTCGCAGTTCACGGCCCTGGTCAACAGTTACTGCTCGCACTGCGCCGTCGCGAGCAGCTGTCCGCTGTCGGGTACCGGTGGGCAGGTGACCGATGGCTGAGTCGATCTCCGCGGCCGAGCTGGCCGCCCTTCTCGGGCTCAACCCGCCGACCGCCGAGCAGGCCGCGGTCATCGAGGCTCCGCTCGGCCCGGTCGTCGTCATCGCCGGTGCCGGATCGGGCAAGACCGAAACGATGTCGGCGCGCGTCGTCTGGCTGGTCGCGAACCGGCTCGTCGAGCCGGGTGCCGTCCTCGGATTGACGTTCACGCGCAAGGCCGCCGACCAACTCGCGACCCGGATCCGTCGCCGGCTCGCGCAATGGCGGCGGGTCGTCGAGACCCGCAATCCCGACGACCGGGGCGGCCTGGCCGAGTTGCTGGCCGGCGAACCCGCAGTGCTCACCTACGCGGCGTACGCCGGCCGGGTGCTGGCCGAGCACGCGCTGCGCATCGGCGCCGAACCGAACCCGCGGGTGCTCAGCCAGGCCGCCCGCTGGCAGCTGGCCGACACGGTGGTGCGGCAGTTCACCGGCGCGCTGCCCGCCGACATCGGGGCGCTGTCGTCGGTCCCGCGCTACGTCCTGCAACTGGCCGACAAGCTTGCCGATCACCTCACGACGCCCGCTGCGGTCGAGGCGTTCTGCGATCGGTTGCTGTCCGTCTGGGATCCGCTCCCGCTCGGGCCCGGCCTGCGGTCATTGGAACCCGAACCGACCGACAAACTCGTGCGATCGCTACGGCATCGCCGCGAGCTCATGGCGGTCGTCCGCGATTTCGAGACGGCCAAGCGCGGCACCGTCGACTTCGGGGATCAAATGGCGCTGGCGGCCCGGCTGGCCCTGAACGAGGTTGTCGTCACGATCGAACGCGACCGGTTCCGGGCCGTGTTGCTCGACGAATACCAGGACACCGGCCACGCCCAGATCGAAACGCTTCGGGCGCTGTTCGGCGACGGGCACGCGGTCACGGCCGTCGGCGATCCATTCCAGTCGATCTACGGTTGGCGCGGCGCCAGCGCCGGAAACATCGGGCGGTTCGCGACGGCCTTCCCTCAGGCCGACGGCTCGCCGGCGACGCTCTATCCACTGGCGACGAGCTGGCGCAACGACGAGCTGATCCTCGCCGCCGCCAACGTGATCAGCACCCCACTGCGGCAGCTGCAGGCCGGCACCGTCGAGCTCCGCCCGCGGCCGGGTGCGGCGGCGGGCCAGGTGATGGCGGCCCGACTCGAGAGCCACCTCGACGAAGCCGACTGGATCGCCGCCCAACTGGCCCGGGTCTGGCCGGAGCTCCCGGCCGGCGACCGCACAGCAGCCGTCCTCGTCCGGCGCCGATCGCAGATCCCGGTGATCGCCGAGGCGCTGGTCGCGGCCGGACTTCCCGTCGACGTGGTCGGTCTCGGGGGGCTACTGATGTCGCCCGAGGTCGTGGACCTGATCGCGACGCTGCGCGTGCTGGCCGATCACCGGCCGGCGACGTCGTTGATGCGGCTGCTGACCGGTGCGCGCTGGCGCATCGGCGTCCGTGACCTGGCCGCTCTCTACGGCCGGGCCCGCGTGCTCACGCGCCGGTTCGCCATGGGCGGTGAGAACGGCGACGGATCGGTTGCGGGCGGGGCGCCCGTGCCGGCGTTCGACAGCGCCGACGAGGTCAACCTGGTCGAGGCGCTCGACGACCTCGGCGAGACCGACGACTACTCGCCGACGGGCTATCAGCGGCTGCTGGCGCTGGCCGGCGAGCTGCGGGTGTTGCGGCGGCGGCTGACCGCCCCGCTGCCCGACCTGGTCGCCGACGTCGAGCGGATGATCGGCGTCGACGTCGAGGCCGCCGCCCGACCCGAGCGCGGCGGGCGGGTGCAGCTCGACCGATTGCTCGACGAGGCCGCCCGGTTCGCGGCCGAGTCGGACGAGGCGTCTCTCACCGCGTTCCTGGCCTTCATCGACGCGGCCGAACAGGAGGACAACGGCCTCGAACTCGGTGAGATCTCGGTCGAGCGCGAACGCGTGCAGATCCTCACGGTCCACGGTGCCAAGGGTCTCGAATGGGACGTCGTCGCGCCTGCCCGGGCTCGTGCGCGACGTGTTCCCGGCGCCCAGCAAATCCAACGACTGGACCCGGTCGCGCGAGGAGTTGCCGGCCGGGCTGCGCGGCGACGCGGCCGACCTGCCGCGCTTCTCGATGGATGACGCCACGACCCGACGCGAGGTCCGCGACCGGCTTCGGCAGCACGCCCGGCGAGGTCGCGGAGCGGCACCAGGCCGAGGAGCGTCGTCTCGCGTACGTCGCGGTGACCCGGGCGCGCGCCGAGCTGTACGTGTCGGGCTACGTGTGGGACACCGGTCGGCGACCGCGTTCGGCTTCGGTGTTCCTCGACGAGTTGGCCGCGGTCGGCGTGGTCGACACCTGGGTCGACGACCCGCCCGACGATGCCGCGAATCCTCTCGACGCCGCGCCTCGTTCGCTGGAATGGCCGATCGATCCGCTCGGTGCGGCTCGCCCGGACGTCGAGGCGGGAGCGGCCCTGGTCCGGGCCGCGCTCGAGACGGCGCAGGGCAGCTCCGCGGCGGCGCCGCGCGACCTGCGCGGACCGGTCGGGAGCGATCGCCGCGCGGCTCGGGGCCGGGGGGCGCGCGACCCGGGCGACGGCGATCTGTTGCCCGGCCTGTTCGGGGACGTCGACGAGCGTCGGGATTTCTGGCGGCGTGACGTCGACCTGCTCCTCGCCGAACGGGCGGCCCTGGCCAACGGCGACGCCGTCGACGTCGAGCTGCCGGCGCAGCTGTCGGTCTCTCAACTCGTCACCTTGCGCCGCGATCCTGGCGAGCTGGCCCGTCGCCTGCGCAGACCGTTGCCCGCGCGCCCGGCGCCGCTGGCCCGACGCGGGACGGCCTTCCATCTCTGGCTCGAACAACGCTGGGCTGCGCAGACCCTGCTCGACATCGACGAGCTGCCCGGGGCGGCCGACGAGACCGCCGACGACGCGGACGTGATCGCCCTGCGCGATGCGTTCGAACGCAGCGAGTGGGCCGCGCGCACGCCCGTCGAGGTCGAGGTCCCGTTCGAGATGGACGTCGACGGTGTGATCGTCCGCGGTCGCATGGATGCCGTGTTCGGGGACGCCGATGGATGGACCGTCGTCGACTGGAAGACCGGAGCCCGGCCGCAGGGAATGGACGCCGTGGCGAGTGCGGTTCAGCTCGCCGCGTACCGCCTCGCCTGGCTACGCCTGAAGGGCCTGTCCGACGATCAGCTGCCCCGGATCCGGGCGGCCTTCCACTACGTCAGGACGGGCGACACGGTGGCGCCCAGCGACCTGCTCGACGCCGACGGCCTGCGTCAGCTCGTCCGCGGCACGTCCCCGTCCAACTAGGCCGACCACCCCGCGCGGTCGGGCCGGGCCCTCCCGCCGCGCACCGAACCCAAGGGGTACCCGGCGCCGCTGCGAACCTCCTGCGCGCCCAACTGCCCAACCCGCTCCGTGCGGCCGTCAGTCGAGCTCGACTTTGCACCCAGGTTGTGGGTGATCGGGGCGGGATTCGCGCGTATCCGCCCACAACCTGGGTGCAACGTCGGGTGGTTGACGCCCAGCGATACGGTCGGCGCATGACCTCGGTACGCGACTACGTGAACGATCACCGCGACAGCCTGCTGCGCGACCTCGACGAGTGGCTGCGCATCCCGGGCGTCAGCGCCCAACCCGAGCGTCACGACGACGTCCGCCGCAGCGCCGAGTGGTTCGCGAACGCCTGCCGGGCGGCCGGCTTCCCGACCGTCGAGATCTGGCCGGCCGGGGGACTGCCGGCGGTGTTCGCCGAGTGGCCGAGCGGTGATGCCGACGCGCCGACCGTCCTCGTCTACGGCCACCACGACGTCCAGCCCGTCGACCCGATCGAGCTCTGGCAGACCGAACCGTTCGTCCCGACGATCGACGGTGACATCCTGCGGGCGCGCGGATCGTCCGACGACAAAGGGCAGTTGCTGTTCCATCTGCTCGGTGTGCGCGCGCACCTGGCCGCCACGGGACGCACCGCGCCGGCCGTCAACCTCAAACTGCTGATCGAGGGCGAAGAGGAGTCCGGGTCGCCGAACTTCCCGGCCCTGCTCACCGAGCATCGCGATCGCCTCGACTGCGATGTCACGGTGATCACCGACACCGGCATGCTCGCGCCCGACGTCCCGAGCACGGTCACCGGCATGCGCGGGCTGGTCGTCGCGACCGTCGACTTCCACGGTCCCGACCTCGACCTGCACTCCGGCGTCTTCGGAGGCGCGGTGCCCAACCCGGCCACCGCGATCGCGCGGCTCGCCGGCGCCCTGCACGACGAGGACGGGCGCGTCCAGGTCGAGGGGTTCTACGACGACGTCCTCGATCTCGAACCGGACGAGCGCGAGCTGTTCGCGCGCGTCCCGAACGACGACGCCGAATTCCTCACCGTCGCCAAGTCGCGGGCGCTGTCCGGCGAGAAGGGCTACACGACGCTCGAACGGCTGGGCGCGCGGCCGACGGCTGAGGTCAACGGCATCTGGGGCGGCTACATGGGCGAGGGCGGCAAGACGATCGTCCCGAGCGACGCGCACGTGAAGCTGTCGTTCCGCCTCGTTGCGAAGCAGGATCCGGCCAAGATCCGGGCGGCGGTCGAGCGGTTCGTCGCGGCGCACTGCCCGGACGGCATCGACGCGACGATCGCCTGGGAGGGCGACGGAGTCGCGCCCTGCCTCGTGCCGCTCGGCACGCCGGCGTACGACGCCCTGGTCGCCGCGATCAGTGCGGCGTTCGACGGGTTGCCCGTCCTGCCGACGCGCGAGGGTGGCAGCGGACCGGAAGCCGATCTGCAGAAGGCGTTGGGCGCGCCGATGGTGTTCCTGGGCGTGGGCCTGCCCGACGACCAGATCCACGCGCCGAACGAGAAGGTCAACTTGTCGATGCTCTATCGCGGCGCCGAGATCGCGGCGCTGCTGTGGCAGGGCTTCGCCGAGCTCGGTCGCGCCCAGCTGGGTTGACGACCCGGCGATCACCGGCCCATGACGGTGGCCGTTAGGGTGGATCCGTGCCCCGTCGTGCGTCCGTCTCCGCGCCCTCGTTCGAACTCGTCCGCTACACATTGAACAATGGGCTGCGGGTGCTGCTCGCGCCCGACCGTTCGGCCGCCGTCGTCGGCATCGCGGTGCTCTACGACGTCGGCATCCGCTCCGAGCCTGAGGGTCGGACGGGCTTTGCCCACCTGTTCGAGCACCTGATGTTCCAGGGTTCGGCGAACCTCGAGAAGCTCGAGCACTTCCGCTACGTGCAGTCGTCCGGCGGCGTGTTCAACGGCAGCACCCACTTCGACTACACGAACTACTTCGAGGTGCTGCCGTCCAACGCCCTCGAGCGGGGGCTGTTCCTCGAGGCCGACCGCATGCTGTCGCCGCGGTTGACCGAGGAGAACCTGGCCAACCAGATCGCGGTGGTCAAGGAAGAGATCCGCGTCAATGTGCTGAACCGGCCGTACGGTGGCTTCCCCTGGCTCGAGCTGCCGCCGGTGCTCTTCGACACTTTCGCCAATTCGCACAACGGGTACGGCGGCTTCGTCGACCTCGAGTCGGCCACCGTCGCCGATGCCGCGGACTTCTTCAAGAAGTACTACGCGCCGGCCAACGCTGTGCTGGTCGTCGGCGGCGATCTCGACGTCGACGAGACGAAGGGCTTCATCGACAAGCACTTCGGGCCGATCCCGAAGCGCCGGGCGCCCAAGCGGCCCGACTTCGGCGAACCGCAGCTGTCGTCGATGCGCCACGCAACGACCACCGACGCGCACGCGCCGATCCCGGCGGTCGCGATCGGCTACCGGATTCCCGATCCGGTCGGTCGGCTCGACGAGCACCTGGCCAACCTGCTGCTGGCCGAGGTGCTCAGCGACGGCGATTCGTCACGCCTGAACCAACGGCTCGTCCAACGCGATCACCTGGTCACCGACATCTCCGCGTACGTCGGCGAGTTCGGTGATCCGTTCGACGAGCGCGACCCCACCGCCTTTACGATCACGGCGCACTATGCGGACGCGGGCTCGCTGCCGGCGATCCTCGCGGCCGTCGACGAGGAGCTCGCCCTGATCGCGACGGTCGGCTTCGGCGAGGGCGAGCTCGATCGGGTCCGCACGCCGATTGACCAGTGTGCTGTTGAAGGAACTCGATTCGGTGCTGTCGCGCACGCTGGCTTTCGCGAAGTTCGAGCTCGTCTTCGGACGGGCCGAGCTGGTGTCCGAAGTTCCCGCCCGCCTCGCGGCCCTGACCGACGACGACGTTCGCGCCGCCGCGGCCGAGCTGCAGCCGGATCGACGAGCCGTCGTCGAGCTGATCGCCGGAGGGGCGCAGAAATGACGACGATCAAGCCGGTTCCGGCGCTCACCGCCCCCCGCCGCGCGCGAGCGCTCACGACCTCCGACGTCACCCTCGACAACGGGCTGCGGGTGCTGGCCGTCCGCAAGCCGGGCGTGCCGCTCGCCGAGATCCGATTGCGGATCCCGTTCCTGTCCGGTCGGGCCGGCCATTCCGCCCGCGCGACGCTGCTGTCGGACGCCGTCCTCACCGGGACGTCGATGCATGACCGCTCGGGCCTGGCCGCGGCCATCCAGGGCCTGGGCGCCGATCTGGCCACCGGGGTCGACGCCGATCGGCTGCTCTTCAGCGGCAATGTGTTGTCGACGAATCTGCCAGCCTGGCTGGGGATTCTCGGTGAGGTGCTCACGGCCGCGACCTACGCGACCGACGAGGTCAACGGCGAACGCGACCGTCTGATCGAGAAGCTCACCATCGCCCGGTCACGGTCGGGGACCATCGCCGGCGAGGCGCTGGCCCATCGGATGTTCGGCGACCACCCGTACGCCCTGGACCTTCCTCAGCCGGCCGACGTGCGTTCGACCACCGGCGCCGAACTGCGCAAGCTGCACGCCGATCTCGTCCGGCCGTCCGGTGCGGTGCTCGTCGTGGTCGGAGACATCTCGCCGGCGCGCGCGATCGATCAGGTTGCCAAGGCGCTGACCGGCTGGACCGGCGCAACCCCGAAGCCGCGCGTGGCCAAGCTGCCCGCCATCGAGCCGGGTCCGCTGCAGATCATCCACCGGGCCGGAGCCGTCCAGTCTTCCCTGCGCTTCGGGGGAACCTCGTTGCGCCGCGACGCCGATGGATACCCGGCCCTGCAGCTCGCGAACACGATCTTCGGTGGTTACTTCTCGTCGCGGTGGACCGAGAACATTCGCGAGGACAAGGGCTACACGTACGGGCCGCACAGCCGCCTCGAACACAACACGCTCGGCTCGTCGCTCGTCCTCGACGCGGATGTGGCGACCGAGGTGAGTGCGCCGGCGATCCTCGAGACGTTCTACGAGCTCGGCAAGCTCGCGTTGCTGCCGGTGACGGCCGCCGAGGTCGAGGCCGTTCGCCAGTACGCGATCGGGACGTTGGCGCTGTCGACCGCCACCCAGTCGGGTCTCGCGTCGACCCTGTCGGGCCTGGTCGGCAACGGCCTCGATCCGCGCTGGTTGGCCGAACACCCCGTCCGGCTCGCGAAGGTCACCGTCGACGAGGTCAGCGCGGCCGCGGCGCAATTCTTCGCGCCGACCAGACTCGTCGGGGTCGTCGTCGGCGACGCCGAGCGCATCACCGACCCGATCGCCGCCATCGCCGCGGTCGGCGGGTGAGCCCGGCCGGTCCGCCGCGCCTGGCCGAGTCGCTGTTCGACCGGGCCGGCCATCATCGGTCCGACGAGCAGTGGCTCGCCGACGCGTGGTCGCGGGCCCAGGTGTTGCTGGTCAGCGCTCGGTCGACGACGCCCGCTCACTTCGTCAGTGGCGACGGGCACGTCGATCTGGTCCCGTCCGCGGACGCGCCACCCGACGCGGATCGGTTGTTCCTCGGGGAGCGCGACGGCACGCCGTACTTCGCGGTGGTCGCCGACGATCCCGGCGACTGGCTGGGCCTGCGCGATCTCGGTCCGACCGGTGCGGAATTCGAGCTCGACCTGCTGGTGACCGCGGTCGCCCTCGTCCAATGGCACCGTCGGCACCGGCGCTGCCCGCAATGCGGCGCCGAGACCGTTCCGAGCGACGGGGGCTGGACGCGGCGCTGCCCGGTCGACAACAGCCAGCACTTTCCGCGTACCGACCCGGCCGTGATCATGCTCGTCCATGACGGCGCCGGCCGCTGCCTGCTCGGGCGCGGCGCGACGTGGGGCGCCGGACGTTTCTCGACGCTCGCCGGCTTCGTCGAGCCGGGTGAATCGCTCGAGGCGGCCGTCGCGCGCGAGGTCTTCGAAGAGGTCTCGGTGCGCGTGCACGACGTGACGTACGTGGCCAGCCAGCCGTGGCCGTTCCCCGCGTCGCTGATGCTGGGCTTCGCGGCCCGGGCTGATTCGAGCGCGCCGCTGCAGGCCGACCTCGACGAGATGGCGGAAGCGGCCTGGTTCACCCGCGACGAGGTCCGGCGCGCCGCCTCGTGGAGCGACGCCCCCGATTCGCCGACGGCGACGTCGGTCGGAGGTTCGGCCGACCCGGAGTCGGTGCTGCAGTCGATCTCGCCCAAGCTGTCGATCTCGCGGTACCTGATCGATCGCTGGCTCGCCGACGACCTGCCCGGCTGACGCTGCCGCACGGACGGGCGCGGCCTATGCTGACGCCCTCACCGAGGAGGCGGCCCATGCCTGGTCAGTTCAGTGGTTCGGCGATCATCGATCGTCCGATCGACGAGGTCTTCGCCTTCCTGGCGGCGGGTACGAACGATCCGAAGTTCAGCCCGCGCGTCGCCGAGATCCGCCGTGAGCCGGACGGGCCGCCCGGCCTTGGGACGATCTTCGTGAGCACGGTGAAGGACGCGGGTATGAAGACCAGTCGCCGCTTCGAGCTGACCGGTTTCGACGCCCCGACGACGATCCGCTGGGCCGAGCGGTCGAAGAACCTGGTAACTGTCCCCGAAGGCGGGTACGACCTCGAAGCCGTGGGCGAGTGGGCAGACGCGGGTGACCGTGTTCAACTCCTTCGAGGGGCACGGCTTCGGAAAGGTGCTGGTCGGCTTCGCCCGCAAGGCCGCGGCCAAAGACGTCGACGCCTTCGCGCTTCGGATCAAGGCCGCCGTCGAAGCGAGCTGATCCGAGCTGCGTCAGTGCGGCGCAACTCCGCGCTCGTCACGCGGCGGCCGGATCCCGATCGCCGGGTGCCGCGGGTCGTTGAGCCGCACGATGATGTCGGCCCGGTCGTCCGGATGGCATTCGGCGTCGTACTCGTCGTGCGCTTCGAGCGTCCAGCCCTGCTCGGGCGGCGTGTGCCGGCGGCGGGCGCTCGGCGACATCGAGAGATGGATCGTCCGGTCGAAGACCAGGCCCTGATCGAGCAGCAGTTCACCACTCAGCAGCAGGACGGCGTTCTTCGCGGCGAGCTGGCGGGGTTGGCGAGTTGCCCGGTTGGTGGCCGGGTCGCGCAACGCGGCGACGTAAACGCCGGTGCCACCCGGGCCGAGCGGCTCGAGCAACTCGCGCCGGAGCGCCGCGACGTCGACCCAGCCGTGGCGGAAGGATTCGACGTCGGTGTGGCCGTATTCGAGGCGGAGCGACGCGTCGCGCCAGAAGGTCTCGACCCGGACACGGATCGGCCGGGCGGCCCAACGCGTGCAGGCGCGCGGCGATCTCGTCGGCCAGCGCGTGCGGGTCGGTGGCCGCCGGTCCGTCGACAGCCACGCGCAGCCGACCGGGGCCGAATGCATCGAGGTCGCGGGCGACCGCGTCACCGAGGTCGGCGGGATCGACGGCCCGGACGGGTCGCACGCCGGGATTACCGCTCAGGCGGCGAGCTTCGCGCGGACGTCGGCCACGGACGGATTGGTCAGAGCCGAGCCGTCCGCGAACACGAGGGTCGGGACCGTCTGGTTGCCGCCGTTGACCTGCATGACGATGTCAGCGGCGCCGTCCTCCTGCTCGATGTCGACCTCGGCGTAGGGGATACCGGCGCGGTCGAGGCCGTCCTTCAACCGCCGGCAGTAGCCGCACCACGTGGTCGTGTACATCGTCACCATCGGAAAGTCGCCCCTTCGGTCGCGAATTACGTCCTGGGCGGAACGTCGCCGACGGGCCGCACATTCCGTCGGACCCTCCTGGCAGTATCGCCAGCGTGGACGAACGCGACCCGGCCGCGGTGCTCGATGGCCTCGACCCCGAGCAGCGCGCGGCCGCTGAGGCGATCCGTGGGCCGGTGTGCATCCTGGCCGGCGCCGGCACCGGCAAGACCCGCGCGATCACGCATCGCATCGCGTTCGGGGTGCGCAGCGGGGCGATCCCGCCGTCGCAACTGCTGGCCGTCACGTTCACCGCCCGGGCCGCCGGTGAATTGCGGACGCGGCTGCGGGCCCTCGGCGCACACGGCGTGCAGGCTCGGACGTTCCACGCCGCCGCCCTGCGGCAACTGAACTACTTCGCGCCGCGCGTCCTGGGCGGGGCGATGCCCGAGATCCTCGACAGCCCGCTCAAGACCGTCGGCAACGCGGCCGCCCGGCTGCGCATGCGGGTCGACCGCACCGAGTTGCGCGACCTCGCGTCCGAGATCGACTGGGCCAAATCGGTGTTGGCCACACCCGACGACTACCCGCAGCGCGCCGCCGACGCCGGCCGCGACCTGCCGCGCGACGCCGCGAGCATCGCCGAGTTGTACGCCGAGTACGAGCAGGCCAAGCGCCGTTCGGGCCAGGTCGACTTCGCCGACCTGTTGCTGATCATGGCGGGCGCTATCGAGCAGTACGCCGACGTCGCCGAAGAGGTTCGCTCGCGCTACCGGCACTTCGTCGTCGACGAGTACCAGGACGTCTCCCCCGTGCAGCAGCGGCTGTTGGACGCGTGGCTCGGCGGGCGCGACGACCTGTGCGTGGTCGGCGACGCCAACCAGACCATCTACAGCTTCGCCGGCGCCACTCCGGAGCACCTGCTCGGGTTCCGGCGCCGGTTTCCCGAGGCGGTCGTCGTCCGGTTGCGCCGCGACTACCGCTCGACGCCCCAGGTGGTCGACCTCGCCAACCGCCTCGTCGGGGGCACGGCCGAGCGGCTCGAGCTGATCGGTCAGCGCGCACCCGGCCCGGCCGCCACCTTCGCCGAGTACGACGACGAGCCGGCCGAGGCCGCGGCCGCCGCGGCGCGCTGCGTCGAACTGATCGCCGCCGGCATTGCCCCGGCCGAGATCGCGGTGTTGTTCCGGGTGAACGCGCAGTCCGAGGTGTACGAGCAGGCGCTGTCGGCGGCCGGCGTCGCGTACGTCCTGCGGGGGGGCGAGCGGTTCTTCGACCGGACCGAGATCCGCGAGGCCCGCCTGCTGTTGCGGGGCGCCGCGCGATCGGGCGGCGACGAGGGGTCGCTGTCGGACGCGGTGCGCAGCGTCCTCACGAGTACCGGCTGGCACGCCGACAACCCGCCCGCGGGTGGGGCCGCCCGCGAACGGTGGGAGTCCCTCGCCGCGCTGGTCAATCTCGCCGACGACCTCACCGCAACCGCGCCCGAGGCGAGCCTGACCGAGTTCGTCGCCGAGCTCGACGAGCGAGCCGGCGCGCAGCACGCGCCCACCGTGCAGGGCGTGACCCTCGCGTCTTTGCACTCCGCCAAGGGCCTCGAGTGGGACGCGGTCTTCCTCGTCGGACTCACCGACACCACGATGCCGCTGCAGCGCTCGACGACCGACGCACAGATCGCCGAGGAGCGCCGGCTGCTCTACGTCGGCATCACTCGCGCCCGCGAGCATCTGGCCCTGTCGTGGGCTCTGGCACGCAGTCCAGGACAACGTCGCGTCGCGGCGCCCGTCCCGGTTCCTGGACGGCCTGCGCCCGGTCCCGGATTTCGTCGCCCACCCGAAGACCAAGACGGCTAAGGCGGCCAAGGCCGAGGCGGCGGATGCCGAGCTGTTCGGCCGGCTGCGCGTCTGGCGCAAGCGGCAGGCCGAGGCGCAGAGCGTGCCGGCCTACGTCGTCTTCTCCGACCTCACGCTGGTGGCGATCGCCGATGCCAAACCCGGGTCGCGACAGGCGTTGTCGCGCATCTCCGGGATCGGCGCCACCAAACTCGACCGGTACGCCGGGCCCGTCCTGGCCGTCGTCGCGGGCGCCGATCCGGCGGCGCTGGACCTGGTCAGCGTCGTATGAGCGGGCGGTTCGGTCACCCGTCGCCGGGGTGTCGGTGGCGGTCAGAAGACGATTTGGTTAATTCAATTGCGGCCTTGTCGTAGCCTCCGATAACCTGCAACTACAACTGATCGCGCGAACGATGGCCCGCGCCGGAATGAAAGGAGGTGGCCTGATGAACATCAACACAAACATCATGGCCGCCTCGCGTCCGCGCAGCGAATGGCAGATCGCGCTGCCCGAGGTCGGCCGTAACGGCATGTCGACGTCGACGCGCTTCGCCGCCCCGGCGTCGCGGTTCGCCGCCGTCTCGGCGTCGCAGCACATGTATGTCCAGGTTCTCGGCAACGGAACCGACGCCTACACCGCCGCCCCGCAGATCACCCGCGATCACGATGTTCCGGCCACCAGCACCAAGCTGGGATCCCCGCCTCGAGGAGTACCACGCTGATCACCATCAGCGCCGGCACCACTCGAGGCCGCGGTTCCCGAAAGGGAATCGCGGCCTCATTGCTTTTCCGGCCCCACACGCTTTTCCGCCCTACAACGTCCACCGATCCCGACCCGACACCACTACCGAACAACGATCCCGAGGAGGTGACCCGATGACGACCTTTGTCGACGCACCCGAGCTCATCGCGGTGCCCAACTACGAGGTGCTCGACCCGATCTCGCGGCGCAGCCCCCGCGACCTGCCCTGCCAGGTCGAGGATGCTGAGCTGTGGTTCGCCGAAACGCCCACCGAGCTGGAGCGGGCCAAGGCGTTCTGCGACGCCTGCCCGGCCCGGCTCGCCTGCCTCGCCGGCGCGATCGATCGCCGGGAGCCTTGGGGCGTCTGGGGCGGCGAGATCTTCGAGCGGGGCGCCATCGTCGCGCGCAAACGTCCGCGTGGACGTCCGCGCAAGTCCGACCGCGAGGTCGCGGCTTAACGGTTCACGACACCATCCGGCCCAACGGCTATGACATCCGGCCTAACGGCTATGACAACTTGCCTAGCGGCTATGACATCCGGCCTAACGGCTATGACATCCCGCCCCAGCGGCCCACACGATCAGGAGTTTCACCATGTTCACCATGCACGAAGCGCTCGCCCGCGAGCGATTGCCACAACGCGCGCCCTCCGAACAAGAGGCCGCGCAGGAGCGGCAGCTGCGACATGTCGTAGCCGCCCGGCGTTGGCAGCGCGTCGAACGGCTGGCCCATCGGGCCTCCGTCCGGCACGAGCAGGCCGTCGAGGACGTCTCGAGCTGAAACTGCCCGCCGCACGATCAGCGCGGTCGCTGGACTATTTCCGGCGACCGCGCTGTCATGTCATCTGTGAGTGAACCGGGTGACTCCGCGGACGGGTCCGCCGTCGCGCCGCCTGAGGTCATCGAGTGCGCGATGTGCAAGCGCCGCCCCGATCCAGCCGTCGAGGGCGACCCGCCGCTCGGGTGGTGCGGCGACATCGTCGAAGGAATGGACGGCCCGTACACCCGCTGGTTCTGCGCCAGTTGCACCCGCCGCTACGTCCGCTCGATCGAAGCCAAACTGGACGAGGCCTACTGGGGCTAGTGGCCGGCGGGGACGCGTGCGGCTGGATCGCTGATATCTATGGGTTGTGATGGCGTCGGATGGATATCAGCGTCGGCCCGGTTGTCGCGGCGGCCGTCGGCGCGGGGGAGCGCCGCTGTCGGTGCCGGATGCCACCATGGACGACGTGCCGCTCTACCGTGATGACGCCGTGGTGCTGCGCGTCCACAAACTGGGCGAGGCCGACCGGATCGTCACGCTGCTGACCCGTCGCCACGGGCGGGTGCGCGCCGTCGGCAAGGGTGTGCGGCGCACGACGTCCCGCTTCGGAGCCCGCCTGGAACCGGGCAGTCACATCGACGTCCAGTTCCACAGCCGGCACAACCCCGACGAGCCGATCGCCGGCAACCGGGGCCTCGACCTGGTGACCCAGACCGAGTCGCTCGGCGCGTACGGCGCGCAGCTCGCGTCCGACTACGGCCGGTGGACGGTCGTCTCGGTCGATCTGCGAGACGGCCGAGCGGCTCACCGAGGAGGGCGAGCCGTCGCTGCGCGTCTACCTGCTGGTCGTCGGCGCGCTCAAGGCGCTGGTCGACCGCGAGCACGACCCGGCGCTCATCCTCGATGCGTTCCTGATCCGGGCGATGTCCGCCTCGGGTTGGGAGCCGGCCCTCGAGGGCTGCGCGAAGTGCGGTCGGGCCCGGTCCGCATGTCGCCTTCAACGTCCCGGCCGGCGGCGTGGTGTGCGACGACTGCCGCCCCCCGGGGTCGGCCCGGCCGCAGCGGGCGACGGTCGAGCTGATGGTCTCGCTGCTCAACGGTGATTGGCCGACTGCCGACGGTAGCGAACCCGGTCCGCGGCGCGAGGCGAGCGGGTTGATCGCGGCCCATCTGCAATGGCATCTGGAGCGTGGATTGCGCGCATTGCCACTGGTCGATCGCGCCTGAAATCGCACGATTTCGCGGCTCGTTCATCCCATTCTCACGTGATGCACACCTGATCGATGGCCGCGCGCACTACCGCTGACGCACTACGGTGTACCGGATGAGTTCGATGGTGACGCCGGGACGCAAAGGCGTCACGTGGCCTGCGCCGCCGCCGCACCCGAGCGGCGCGATCCCACCGGACATCCCGCAAGCATTCGTCCCGAAGCACGTCGCGATCGTGATGGACGGCAATGGGCGCTGGGCCCATGAGCGCGGCCGGCCACGCACCGACGGCCACCGCGCCGGCGAGGCCAGCCTGATGGACGTCCTGCACGGTGCGATCGAGATCGGCGTGACGACCGTCTCGGCGTACGCCTTCTCAACCGAGAACTGGCGCCGGTCGCCCGAGGAGGTTCGCTTCCTGATGGGCTTCAACAAGGACGTGATCCGCCGCCGCCGTGACGAGCTGGCGGCACTCGGCGTCCGGATCCGCTGGGCCGGCCGGCGGCCCCGCTTGTGGCGTTCGGTCATCGATCAACTGGAGGACGCCGAGCGGTTCACCGCGGGAAACGATCGGCTGACCCTGCAGTTCTGCGTCAACTACGGCGGACGGGCCGAGCTCGTCGACGCGACCCGCGCCATCGCCCGCGACGCGGCCGCCGGGCGGCTGAACCCGGCGAAGATCGACGAGCGGACGATCAACGCCTACCTCTACCACCCGGACCTGCCGGACGTGGACCTGTTCATCCGGGTGTCCGGCGAGCAGCGGACATCCAACTTCTTGCTGTGGCAGTCGGCGTACGCGGAGTTCCTGTTCGTCGAGACCCTCTGGCCCGACTTCGACCGCCGCAACCTGTGGCAGGCCTGCCTCGCCTATGCCCGTCGCGACCGCCGCTTCGGCGCCGCCGGCCCGGTCGAGGCCCCCGCATGATGTCGATCCTGCGGTTCGACGTGACCGATGAGGCCGGCTTCGTGCAGCGGGCCGAGACGGCGCTGCGCGTGCTCGCCGCGCGACCGGGCTACCTGCGCGGACGGGCCGGCCGCTCGACCGACGAGCCGACCCGCTGGGTCATCGTCACCGATGGCGCGATGTCGGTTCCTACCGGCGGGCGCTGGGCGGTTACGAGGTCAAGCTGCACGCCGCGCCGCTGCTCGGCGAGTCGATCGACGACCCGTCGGCCTTCGAGGAGCTGATCGAGCTGCGCGCGGACGACGAGCAGCCCATCGTCCGTGCGAGCGACCGCGATCAGGACGCGACCACCGGGAGTCGCGGGTGACGACGACCGAGGTCGACGACGAACTCCGGGACGCTCCCGAGCCGGACGACGTCCCGCCGACGGGCCGGCAGATCTGGGCGCGACGCCTGCGTCGAGCGCTGCGCTGGCGCCCGAGCTCCGAGCTGCTGTTCTGGACCCGCATCGTGGCGGTGTCGATCTGGATCGAGGTCTTCGTCGCGTTCTACCTGCGCGACGGCTTCCCGTTCGACCGCGAAGGCCTGATGCTCTGGATCTCGACGCTGCTGATCGCGTCGAGCATCGGGCGTCGCTCGGTCTTCAGCGTCATCGTCGACTGGATCCCGTTCGCGGCCGTGCTGCTCGTATACGACTACATGCGCGGTGCGTCCGAGAACTTCGAAGGGCGCACGCTCTGGACGCCGCAGATCGCCGTCGACAAGTTCCTGTTCTTCGGGCACGAGCCGACGGTCTGGTTGCAGCAGCACCTCAAGGACGTCCAGCCGCACTGGTGGGACGTCATCGCGAGCGCGACGTACACATCGTTCTTCCTGCTGCCGTATGTGGTGGCCGGCATCCTGTGGTTCCGCTCGCGCCGCGAGTTCCATCGCTGGGCCGGCCGGTTCGTCGTCATGAGCTTCTGCGGCCTGACCGGCTTCATCCTGTTCCCGGCCGCGCCGCCGTGGGCCGCGTCGCAGTGCACGGCGACCGAGGTCGCGTCGCATCCGTCGCACCCGTCCTGTCTCGGGGCCGATCCGGCCAAGGTGCCCAACAGCCTGCTCGGCCGGTTCGTGCCCGATTACCACGGCGCGGGCGGCTACGTGCAGCGGATCTCCGGCCGCGGCTTCGAGGAGCTACACCTCACCGTGGCGAAGTCGCTGCTCGACAAGGGCCAGGGCGTCGTCGACCTCGTGGCCGCCGTGCCGTCACTGCACGGCGGGATCACGTTGCTGTTCGTGCTGTTCATGTGGAAGCGCTCGCGCTGGTACTGGCGGGTGGTCATGGCGATCTACGCGCTGACCATGGCCTTCGCGCTCGTCTACTCGGCCGAGCACTATTTCTTCGACATCCTGGTCGGCTGGGCGCTGGCGATCATCGTGCACAACTCGTTCGGGTGGCTCGAACGACGGCGAAGTCGGGCGCGGGCGGCCGATACGCTGGAGGTCCGTACCGACGCCCCGATGGAGACCCCGTGCCCGCCGACCGTAACGGCTTCGCCGCCCGGAACGACGCTGTCGTCAGCCTGAGCAAGCGACGCGGCTTCGTCTACCCGTCCAGCGAGATCTACGGCGGCACCCGTTCGGCCTGGGACTACGGCCCCCTGGGCGTCGAGCTGAAGGACAACATCCGCCGCCAGTGGTGGCGGACGATGGTCACCAGCCGCGACGACATCGTCGGTCTCGACTCGGCCGTCATCCTGGCCACCAAGGCCTGGGAGGCGTCCGGTCACGTCGCGACGTTCAGCGACCCGCTCATCGAGTGCCTGAACTGCCACCACCGCTACCGCGCCGACCATCTCGAAGAGGACTTCGAGGCCCGCAAGGGTCGGGCCCCCGTGGGGGGCCTGGCCGAGATCACCTGCCCGCACTGCGGCACGCGCGGTTCGTGGACCGAACCGAAGCAGTTCTCGGGGCTGCTCAAGACCTACCTCGGCCCGGTCGACAGTGAGGAGGCGCTGCACTACCTGCGCCCCGAGACGGCGCAGGGCATCTTCCTCAACTTCCTGAATGTGATGACCAGCTCGCGCCGCAAGCCGCCGTTCGGCATCGCCCAGGTCGGCAAGAGCTTCCGCAACGAGATCACGCCCGGCAACTTCATCTTCCGCACCCGCGAGTTCGAGCAGATGGAGATGGAGTTCTTCGTCGAGCCCGGTTCGGACGAGACGTGGTTCGAGTACTGGTTGCAGGAGCGCTGGAACTGGTACATCGGGCTGGGCGTCAACGCCGACAACCTGCGCTTCTACGAGCACGCCCAAGAGAAGCTGTCGCACTACTCGAAGCGCACGGTCGACATCGAGTACCGATTCGGCTTCGGCGGCTCGGAGTTCTCCGAGCTCGAAGGCATCGCCAACCGCACCGACTTCGACCTGTCGACGCACACGAAGCACTCCGGCACCGACCTGTCGTACTTCGACCAGGAGAAGAACGAACGCTGGACGCCGTATGTGATCGAACCGGCGGCGGGCCTGACCCGCGCGCTGCTGGCCTTCCTGCTCGATGCGTATGTCGAGGACGAGGCGCCCAACGCGAAGGGCGTGCTCGAGAAGCGCACGGTGCTGCGCTTCGACCCGCGGCTGGCGCCGGTCAAGGCCGCCGTGCTGCCGTTGTCGCGTAACGCCGACCTGTCGCCGATCGCGCGCGATCTGGCCGCCGCGTTGCGGCGCAACTGGAACGTCGAGTTCGACGACGCCCAGGCCATCGGTCGTCGCTACCGCCGCCAGGACGAGATCGGCACACCGTTCTGCATCACCGTCGACTTCGAGTCGCTCGACGACCGCGCGGTGACCGTCCGCGAGCGCGACTCGATGCAGCAGGAGCGCGTCGTCGCTCGACCAGGTCGAAGGCTACCTCGCGGCGCGCCTGGTCGGCGCCTGACTCGTCATGGCCGCTCCGCTCGTTCTGTCGGACTCCGTGCGGGCCGACCTGCCGGTCGTGCTCGCGCCGATGGCCGGCATCACCAACGTCGCGTTCCGCTCGCTGTGTCGCGAGTACGCGCCGGCGGGGCTGTACGTCAGCGAGATGATCACCTCGCGGGCGCTGGTCGAACGCAATGCCAAGACGATGCGGCTGATCGGGTTCGGCGCTGACGAGACGCCCCGCAGCATCCAGCTGTACGGCGTCGATCCGGCGGTGGTGGCGGCGGCCGTCCGGCTGATCGTCGAGGATGATCTGGCCGATCACATCGACCTGAACTTCGGCTGTCCCGTGCCGAAGGTGACCCGCCGCGGCGGCGGCGCGGCCCTGCCCTGGCGCATCGGCCTGTTCGACGACATCGTCACCGGCGCGGTGCGAGCGGCGGCCGGCGCGGTGCCGGTGACGGTCAAGATGCGCCTGGGTCTCGACGATGATCACCTGACCTACCGCGAGGCGGCCCTGCGCGCGCAGGACGCCGGAGTGGCGTACGTCGCGCTGCACGGGCGGACCGCGGTCCAGTACTACGGCGGCGAGGCCGACTGGGCCGCGATCGCCGACCTGGTCGAGCTCCTCGACATCCCGGTGCTCGGCAACGGTGACATCTGGGAGGCCGACGACGCGCTGCGCATGATGGCCGAGACGGGCTGCGCCGGCGTCGTCATCGGCCGCGGGTGCCTCGGCCGGCCGTGGCTGTTCGCCGACCTTGCGGCGGCGTTTGCCGGTCGCCCCGAACGACTGCGTCCGCGCCTGGGCCAGGTCGCCGCGATCATGCGTCGGCATGCGGAACTGCTCGCGGACTGGATCGACGAGCCGCACGGGCTGGCCGACTTCCGCAAGCATGTCGCCTGGTATCTCAAGGGATTCTCGGTGGGCAGCGAGCTGCGATCGGCGCTGGCGTCGGTCTCGCGGTTCACCGAGTTGGACGCACTGCTCGGCCAGCTCGATTCTGATCAGGCCTTCCCCGAGAGCGTCGTCGGTCAGCCGCGGGGCCGGACGGTCGGCGCCCGCCCCCTGGTGTTGCCGGCCGGCTGGCTCGACGATCGCGACGCGCGAACGGTGCCGGCCGACGCCGAGCTGGCGTTCAGCGGCGGCTGAGCCCGGCTGCTTACACCGTTCGTCTCTGCGGAACGTTCGATCTTGATCGATAGCGTCGCTGGAACGCAATTTCGGTCAATTCATTGCTGATTCTCGCCCGCACCGGCGTTGTAGCGGGATGGAAACAATCGGGGCGTATCTGTTTCTGCACCCCACCCGGGCCGGCCGGGACGCCACACCAGCGGGAGCGTGCACATGACGGCGAGCATGACCAGAGCCGGGTCGCCCGGCGCGGACAGCAAGCGCAAGGTCCACCCGGTCGACGAGGTATTGCCGCCGCAGCGCCTGATCATCCTCGGCCTGCAGCACCTGTTCATCATGTACGCAGGCGCGGTGGCGGTGCCGCTGATCGTCGGCGGCGCGCTCGGCCTCAGCGGCAACGACGTCGCGATCCTCGTCAATGCCGACCTGCTGGTGTCGGGCATCGCGACGATCCTGCAGTCGGTCGGCATCGGGAAGATCATCGGCGTCCGGATGCCGGTCATCGCGGGCGCGACGTTCACCGTTCTCAACCCGATGCTCATCATCGGCGGCAACGCGCATCTGGGCCTGCCGGCCGTGTACGGCGCGCTATTGGTGTCGGGCGTCTTCGGTCTGATCATCGCGAAGCCGTTCTCGCTGATGGTGCGGTTCTTCCCGCCGCTGGTCACCGGCACGGTGATCACGATCATCGGGCTTTCGCTGATCGGCGCCGACGCCAGCCTCATCACCGGGAAGTCGACGACCAACCTGCCCTTCGCCGGTGACGGGTCGGGCATGACGGTCACCGCTCCACTGACCCACACGACGATCGTCACCGGAAAGGGTGGCGTTGTCTCGGTCACGCCGACCGACTACGGCAAGGTCTCGCACATCGTGCTCGCGGGCGCGGTGATCCTGTTCATCGTCCTGATCTCCCGATTCTTCAAGGGTTTCATCGGTCAGATCGCTGTGCTGCTCGGCATCATCGCCGGCGTGGTCGTGGCCGCGTTCATGGATCTCGTCCACTTCAGTGGCGCGAAGGCCGCAACGGACGTGGGCAGCGCCCACTGGATCGGGATCAGCAAGCCGTTCCATTTCGGCCATCCGAAATTCGTGGCGTCGGCGATCATCTCGATGTGCATCGTCGTCCTCGTCACCTACACCGAGTCGACCGCTGACATGCTGGCCGTGGCCGAAATGGTCGATCGCGAGCTGACGCCGAACGACCTGGCCCGCGGCCTCGCGACCGATGGCCTGTCGGCGCTGCTGGCCGGCTTCATGAACTCGTTCCCGGACACCGCCTACGCCGAGAACGTCGGGCTGGTCGCCATCACCAAGGTGCGCAGCCGCTGGGTCGTCGCAACCACCGGTGTTTTCCTGGTGATTCTCGGGGTGATCCCGAAGATGGGCGCCATCATCGCCGACCTGCCCGCACCGGTCATCGGCGCGGCCGGCACGGTGATGTTCGCTATGGTCACTGCCGTCGGCATCCGCACGTTGCACAAGGTCGACTTCGATACCTATCACAACAACCTGCTCATCGTGGCGGTGTCGTTGTCGGTCGGGATGCTCCCGGTCATCGCGCCGGACTTCTACCGCCACTTCCCGGAGAACTTCCAGACGATCTTCGGCTCGGCGATCACGTCCACCGTCATCGTGGTGTTCGTCCTCAACCTGGTCTTCAACCACTGGGTCTCGCGGCGGCCCGCTCAGCCTGACCGCCTGACGGCGTCGTGCTCACGTCCCGCGCTGGATGCCGGGGCGGTGACTCCGGATCCCGAACCGGCCGGTCGCAGCAACGACTGATTCAGAGGCCCTCGGCGGCGATGGTGTCGGCGATCTCGCGAGCGATCTTGGTCAGGGCCGGAACGATGCGCGTGGCCGCCTCGTCGGTCATCCGCGGTTGCGGCCCGGACGCCGACACCGCCAGCCGAGCCGGGGCACCCGGGATGGCGACGGCGTAGCAGCGAACACCGATCTCCTGCTCGCCCTCGTCGGTCGCGTAGCCCTGGCGGCGGATGATGTCCAGGTGCGCGAGCAACTGGTCGGGGTCGGTGATCGTCGTCGGCGTGATGCCGGGCATGCCGGTGCGCTCCACGATCCCGCGGGCCTCCGACGGCGCGAGCTGGGCCAGCAGCACCTTGCCGACGGCCGTGCAGTGCGGACGTACGCGCCGGCCGGGTTCGGTGAACATCCGCATCTGGTGCGGGCTCGGCGCCTGCGCGATGTAGACGACCTCGTCGCCGTCGAGCAGCGCCAGGTTGGCCGTCTCGCCGGTGAGCTTGACCAATTCGATGAGGGACGGCCGCAGCCACCCGCCCAAGAGCCGGCTCGAGCTCTCGCCGAGACGGATCAGCCGCGAGCCGAGCGTGTAGCGACGCGACGCCTCTTGGCGGACGTACCCGCGGTTCACCAACGTCCGCATCAACCGGTGGATCGTGGGCAAGGGCAGTCCCGAGGCGGTCGCGAGCTCCGACAACCCCAGGGTGCCGCCCGCATCGGCGAGCAGCTCGAGCAGGTCGAAGGCCCGCTCGATGGACTGGACCCCACCGGCGGCCCGGTCGGGGCTGGCCGAGGCCTTCACACCTGCCACGTCGCGCACCTGTCCTGTCGTCCGCCGGTCGCCTTCTTTCGTAGTACAGAATCTATTATTCGCATGTCAGAATTTCCAGGCCCGGTCCGGTGCGCGGATCGCCGGGCAGTCTCCGGTCCGTCGCAGCAGAGGAGATGTCGTTCGGTGCTCGGCTCGGCGCGCGACCTGACGACCGACCGCCCGGCTCGGGTCCGGTGATGGCCGTACTCAGCGACGGGGCGTACTCCGACCTGGACGACCAGCTGGCCGCCGCCGACGCGGAGGCGGCGATCGCGTACCCCGGCGACGACGGCACCCGGCAGCCCGTCCACACCGCGTACGTCCCGGCCGATCGCTTCGACTCCGAGCTCGTGCGGGGCTGGGGCGCGCAGGCGCTCGCGACGCTCGATGACCTGACCGACGACGAGTTCGCGGCGGTCCTCGAAGTCGGCGCAACGGTCGCGGCCGAGGTTCGCCCGCGGGTCGAGGCGAAACTGCGCACCGAGCCGATCGAGGATCTGCGCATCGACTTCGAGGACGGGTACGGCGCGCACCCCGACGCGGACGAGGACGCGGTGGCCGTGGCGGCGGCCGGCGCGCTGGCCGATCTGCTCGCGGCGGGTACCGCCCCGCCGTTCGTCGGCATCCGGTTCAAGAGCCTGGAGCCGGCCACCCGGCGCCGAGGCATCCGGACCCTCGATCTGTTTCTCGGTCGGCTCACGAGCCGGGCCGGGTTGCCGCCCGGCTTCGCGGTGACGCTGCCCAAGGTCACCCACGTCGATCAGGTGCGGGCCTTCGCCGACGTCTGCGCGCGGCTCGAAGCCGGCTACGGCTTGGCGCCCGGGACGCTGCGCTTCGAGGTCCAGATCGAGACGCCGCAGGCCATCCTCGCTCCGGACGGTTCGGCGACCGTCGCGCGCATCACGCACGCGGGCGCGGGACGTTTGACCGCGCTGCACTACGGCACCTACGACTACAGTGCGGCCTGCGGCGTGGCGGCGCAGTACCAGAGCCTCGAACATCCCGTCGCCGATCACGCGAAGGCGATCATGCAGCTCGCGGTGGCCGGCACGGGTGTGCGCCTCAGCGACGGGTCGACGAACGTGGTCCCGATCGGTGATCACGATGACGTCCTTGCGGGCCTGCGGCTGCACGCCCGGCTGGTCCGCCGCTCCCTCGAGCGCGCGTACTACCAAGGGTGGGACCTGCACCCGGCTCAGCTCGTCACCCGCTTCGGCGCGACGTACGCGTTCTACCGCCTCAGCGCGCCGAGCGCCTGCGACCGGCTGCGCGCCTACCTCGGGCGCACGGAGACGGGCACCCTCGACGAACCGGCGACGGCGCAGGCGCTGGCGGCGGTGCTCGTGCGCGGTCTGCAGTGCGGCGCACTCGACCCGGACGACGTGCAGACCCGCTCGGGCGTGGACGCGGCGGCCCTCGACGCGCTCTACCGACGGAAGGTCGGATGAACCGCTCGGCCGATTCGACGACGAGGGACGCCTGATGCGGATCGTCGTCGCGGCCGACAAGTTCAAGGGCTCGCTGTCGGCCGCCGAGGTCGCGGCGCACGTCTCGGCCGGCCTGCGGTCGGTGGTCGGCGATGCCGAGATCGTCGTCGTCCCGGTCGCGGACGGCGGCGACGGAACGGTGGCCGCCGCCGTGACCGCGGGATTCGAGCCGGTTACGCGCACCGTCGACGGGCCGACCGGCGAGCCGGTCGTAGCCACCTACGCCCGTCGCGATGGAATCGCGGTCGTCGAACTGGCTGACGCATGCGGGCTCGTCCGGCTGCCCGGCGGGAAGCTCGATGCGCTCGGCGCCTCGAGCTTCGGACTTGGTCAGATGCTCGCCGCCGCGCTCGACGACGGCGCCCACCGGGTGATCGTCGGCATCGGTGGCAGCGCCAGCACCGACGGCGGCGCCGGAATGGTGCAGGCGCTCGGCGTGCGGGTATCCGACGCGGCCGGTCGCCCCGTTGCCCGGGGCGGCGCGGCCCTCGTCGATGTCGCATCCGTGGACCGGCACGATCGGCTCGCGACGAACGCCGACATCGTCGTCGCCTGCGACGTCTCGAATCCGCTGTTCGGACCCGACGGTGCCGCGGCGGTCTACGGGCCGCAGAAGGGCGCCGGGCCGGCGGACGTCGAGCGGCTGGATTCCGCCTTGCGGCACTGGGCATCCGTCGTCTCGGCCGCGACCGGCGTCGACCGATCGGCCACTCCCGGCGCGGGTGCGGCCGGCGGGGTCGGCTTCGCGGCGGTCGCCCTACTCGGGGCGCAGTTGCGATCGGGGATCGGGCTCCTGCTCGACCTGGTCGGCTTCGACGCGGCTCTGGCCGGCACGGATCTCGTCATCACCGGCGAGGGTTCGCTCGACGAGCAGACCTTGTCGGGCAAGGCGCCGGCCGGCGTGGCGGCCGCGGCGCGACACCGGGGCGTCGAGGTGGTCGCCGTCGCCGGGCGATCGCTGCTCGACGACGACCAGCTCGCGGCGGCCGGGATCGCCCACGCGTACGCGCTCACCGATGTCGAACCGGACGTCGGACGCTGCCTCACCGAGGCCGGGCCGTTGCTCGAGACGGTCGGCGCGCGCATCGCGCGCGACTGGCTGGCCGCCCACGCAGAATCGGTGATGTCATGAGCGAGCGCGCCGCTGACCTGGTGGTTCGGGGGCGGCGGGTGGTGACCCCGGACGGCGAGATCGCCGCGAGCGTCGTGATCTCCCGCGAACGCATCGTCGCAATCGAGCCGCACGACCTGGTCATCGAGGCCGGATCGGTTCTCGAGCTGGCGGACGACGAGGTGCTGCTGCCCGGGCTCGTCGACACCCACGTCCACATCAACGACCCCGGTCGGACCGAGTGGGAAGGCTTCACCACGGCCACCGCGGCCGCCGCCGCGGGCGGGGTCACCACGTTGATCGACATGCCGCTCAACAGCATCCCCGCGACCTGTGATGTCGAAGCGCTCGAGATCAAGCGGGCCGTCGCGGCCGAGCGCTGCGTGATCGACGTCGGGTTCTGGGGCGGGGCGATCCCCGGCAACGGCGTCCACCTGCGGCCGCTGCACGAGGCCGGCGTCTTCGGCTTCAAATGCTTCCTGCTCCCCAGCGGCGTCGCCGAGTTCCCGCCCCTGCACGACCCGGTGCTGCTCGAGGCGGCGATGCGCAACATAGCCGAGTTCGACGGTCTGTTGATCGTCCACGCCGAGGACGAACACGTCATCGAGACCGCCACTCCGGCGCATGGGCGCTCGTACGCGTCGTTCGTCGAGTCGCGTCCGCCGGCTGCCGAGACGGCGGCGATCGCCGGGCTCATCGATCTCGCGCGTCGGACGGGCTGCCGGGTCCACGTCCTGCACCTGTCGAGCGCCGAGAGCCTGCCCGTCATCGCGGCCGCGCGGGCCGACGGTGTGGATCTCACCGTCGAGACCTGCCCGCACTACCTGTGCTTCGCCGCGGACGAGATCCCCGACGGCGCCACGCAGTACAAGTGCATGCCACCGATCCGCGATCTCGCCAATCGCGACCGGTTGTGGCAGGCCCTGCGCGACGGTGTGATCGACTATGTCGTGACCGATCATTCGCCGTGTACCCCGGAACTCAAGCTGCTCGAGCAGGGTGACTTCGCCGCGGCCTGGGGTGGCATCGCCTCGCTGCAGGTCGGACTGCCCGCGGTGTGGACGGAGGCCCGGCGGCGGGGAGTCCCGCTCGTCGATGTCGTGCGGTGGATGTCGCAGGCGCCGGCCGCGCGAGCGGGCTTGCTGCGTAAGGGGAAACTCGCCGTGGGATATGACGCCGACTTCTGCGTCTTCGCGCCGGAGGAGGAGTTCGTGGTCGATCCGGCCCGGCTGCGGCACCGCAATCCGGTGACGCCCTACGCGGGCCAGCGGCTCACCGGCGTCGTTCGGTCGACCTGGTCGCGCGGGGTCCGGACGACCGATCAGTCGTCCGGCCGGCTGCTGATCCGAGGTGTGGCGTGAGCGAGACGTCCTACAGTTTCCTGCCCGACATCGCGTCGCGCGCGCTCGGCGGAAGCGTCGTGTGGGCCAACGACGAGCTGTTCGCCGAGCGCGAGAACCTGATCAACGCCACGCCGCCGACCTTCGCCGCCCACACGTTCGGGCACAAGGGTCAGGTGATGGACGGCTGGGAGACGCGTCGCCGTCGCGGACCCGGCCAGGACTCGGCGATCATCCGGCTCGGCGCCGGCGGGATTCTGCGCAGCGTCATCGTCGACACCGCGTTCTTCACCGGCAACTTCCCGCCCGAGATCTCGATCGACGCGTGCGGGGTCGACGGGTACCTCGATCCCGAGGCACTGCAGCACGTGTCCTGGGTGCCGCTGGTGCCCCGGTCGAAGGTCAACGGCAACGCGCTGAACGACTTCGAGGTGATCGACGATCACCGTTACACGCACGTCCGCCTGACGATGTACCCCGACGGCGGGATCGCGCGGCTGCGGGTGCGCGGCGAGATCGTCCCGGATCCGCGCGTGTTGCCCGGTGTGTTCGACCTGGCCGCGCTCGACAACGGGGGAGCGGTCACCGGCGCGAGCAACGTGTTCTATGCCTCGCCGGGCAACCTCATCATGCCGGGAACGGCCCGGGTGATGGGCGAGGGCTGGGAGACGGCCCGACGGCGCGACGACGGCAACGACTGGGTCGACGTCGAGCTGGCCGCCGCCGCAACGATCGACATCTGCGAACTCGACACGAGTCACTTCGTCGGCAACTCGCCGGGCTGGGCTTCGGTCACCGCCCCGGACGGTGTCGAACTGCTCTCGAAGCGAGCGTTGCAGCCCGATTGCCGTCATCGGTTCGTCGTCGCCACCGACGAGCCGGTGAGCCGCGTTCGCCTGGACATCTTCCCGGACGGCGGCATGGCGCGGATGCGGTTGCTCGGTTCGCCGACGGCGGCCGGCCGCGCGGCACTGGCGTTGCGTTTCGTGAACACGATTCCGGACGGTCAGCTGCGCGTCGTCCTGGCCAGGCTGGGGTTTGACGGGCCGACGAGCGAATCGCTGCTGGCGGCCCGCCCGTTCGCCGACGTGACGGACTGTCCGATCGGGCTGCAACAGGCCCTGCGGGTCCCGGCGACGGCGTGATCGATAGTGGTGCCAAGGACAGGATTGCCCATGCAACTAAAGGCGATTTCCACTTGTCGAAATTTTCCTGATCGTAACCGGGCTGTTTCGGGAGCCCGGGCCGCGGGTGACAGGGTCAACGCGTGACCGTTTCGTGGGACGACCCACCGCTGCTGCGCGCCTTCAACGACCGCACGGACGTCGACGCGTTGCGAGCCGAATTGTTGGCCTGTTGCGCCGCGACGTCGTACGCGAACTGGATGGTCGATGGCCGCCCGTACGGCGACATCGAGGCGTTGCTGCTGACGTCGGACGACGCGGTGGCCAACCTTGGTGAGGTCGGCCTCGCCGAGGCGCTGGCGGCGCACCCGCGCATCGGCGAGCGGGTGAGCGGGCCCGAGGCGGCCTGGTCGCGCCAGGAGCAGTCGGCGGTGTCGTCCGCGGATGCCGACGTGCTGGCCCAGCTGCGCGAGGCGAACGCCCAGTACGAGCGCAAGTTCGGACACGTCTACCTCGTCTTCGCGACCGGCAAGAGCGCCGACGAGATGCTGGCGATCTGCCGGACCCGGCTCGACAACGATCCGGTGACCGAGCACGGTATCGTCCTGGCCGAGCTGGCGAAGATCACTCGGCTGCGACTGGGGAAACTCTTGAATCCGGTGAATGCGTGAGCCTGTCCACTCATGTGCTCGATGCCGTCAGTGGCGCGCCGGCGGTTGGCGTCCTCGTTCGGCTCGACTTCCTCGGGCCCGACGGCTGGGCCGAGACGAACGCGGCGACCACCGACGCGGACGGGCGGGTCCGGGAGTTCGGCGTCCTCGTGGCGGGAGTTCATCGCCTCACCTTCGACACGGGTTCGTACTTCGCGGCGAGCGGCACACCGACCTTCTATCCCTTGGTCAGCATCACGTTCCACGTGAGCGACCCGGCGGCCCATCACCACGTACCGCTGCTCTTGAGTCCGTTCGCCTATTCCACCTACCGCGGGAGCTAGCCATGTCGATCAAGCTCGGACCCAACCAGTACGGCAAGGCTGAGGTCCGGCTGGTCCGCGTGACTCGTGACACCGCGCGGCACGAGATCAAGGACATCAACGTGTCGTCGGCGCTGCGGGGGCACTTCGAGAGCGCCCACACCGTCGGCGACAACGCGAACGTCCTGGCGACGGACACCCAGAAGAACACGGTGAATTCCTTCGCGCAGGCGTACGGCGTCGGCGCCATCGAGGCGTTCGCGTTGAAGCTGGGCGACCACTTCATGGGGACGTCCGACGCGGTGACCGGCGCCAAGATCACGGTCGAGGAGTACGCCTGGGACCGCATCGTGGTCGACGGGGTCGAGCACGATCACGCGTTCGTCCGGGCCGGCGGAGCCAACCGCACAACGGTCGTCACATTCGAGGGCGATCAGACCTGGGTCGTGTCGGGGCTCAACGACCTGGTCGTGCTGAAATCGACCGGCTCGGAGTTCACCGGCTACCCCGTCGACCGCTACACCAGCCTGCAGCCGACCACCGACCGGATCCTCGCCACGGCCTGCACGGCCCGGTGGCGCTACGTCGGCACGGACGTCGACTGGGACTCGTCCTTCGAGGACATCAAGCGGATCTTGATCGAGTCGTTCGCCACGAAGCACAGCCTGGCCCTGCAGCAGACGCTGTACTACATGGGCGAGCAGGTGCTCGAGGCGCATCCCGAGGTCGCCGAGATCAAGATGTCGATGCCGAACAAGCATCACTTCCTGCTCGACCTGTCGCCGTTCGGGCTCGACAACGACAACCAGGTCTATCACGCGGACGACCGCCCGTACGGGCTGATCGAGGGCACCGTCGTCCGCGACGACGCGCCCGACGCCGGCCGCGCATGGGACTCGGTTCCGGGCTTCTGCTGATGGCGACCCTCGTCGTCGAAGGGTGCGCCGTCGCGACGGTCGACGCCGCCGGCAACGAGTACGCGAGCGGTCACGTCGTCATCACCGACGGTCGGATCGCGGCGGTCGGGGCCGGACCCGCGCCGATTGTCGAAGGCGCGCGGGTCGTCGATGGGACGGGTTGCCTGGCCACTCCGGGGCTCGTGAACACCCACCACCACCTCTACCAGTGGATCACTCGCGGCTACGCGCAGAACGGCACGCTGTTCGAGTGGCTGACGACGCTCTATCCGATCTGGGGGCACCTCGACGCCGCGCTCGAATACCACGCGGCGAGCGCCGGACTGGCCGCGCTCGCGCTGTCGGGCTGCACGACGTCGATGGATCACCACTACGTGTTCCCGCACGACGGCGGGGACCTGCTGGCCGCCGAGATCGAGGCGGCCGGCCGGATCGGACTGCGCTTCCATCCGACGCGCGGCTCGATGAACCTGGGCCGCTCGAAAGGCGGGCTGCCGCCCGACAACTGCGTCGAGGACCCGGACGTGATCCTGGCCGCCAGCGCGGCGGCCGTCGCCGCGCACCACGACCCCGGCTTCGATTCGATGGTGCGGATCGCGCTCGCACCCTGCTCGCCGTTCTCGGTCACGGGGGAGCTGATGCGCGACTCGGCCGTCCTGGCCCGCGAGCTCGGGGTGCGACTGCACACCCACCTGGCCGAGACGCAGGACGAGGAGGAGTTCTGCCTCGCCGCCTTCGGCGCGCGGCCGGTCGACTACGTCGAGTCGCTCGGCTGGCTCGGCGACGACGTGTGGTTGGCGCACTGCGTCCACCTCAGTGATTCCGACATCGCCAAGTTCGCGGCGACCGGCACCGGCACGGCCCACTGCCCGAGCTCGAACGCCCGCCTCGGTTCGGGCATCGCCCGCATCCCCGAGCTGCTCGCGGCCGGCGCGCCGGTCGGGCTGGGAGTCGACGGGGTGGCGTCCAACGAGCACGGCGGTCTCGCCGAGGAGCTGCGCGTCGCCCTGCTGGCCGCCCGGTTCCGGCTCGGCCCGCAAGCGCTGACGGCCCGGCAGTCACTGGCGATGGGAACGATCGGCGGCGCCCGCAATCTGGGCCGGCAGACCGAGCTCGGATCGCTCGAGGTCGGCAAGCTCGGCGACGTCGCGTTGTGGCGCCTGGACGGGCTCGGGCACGCCGATATCGCTGATCCAATCTGTGCGCTCGTATTCGGGCCGCCGGCTCCCGTGGAATTGCTCGCTGTCGGCGGCGCTATTGTTGTCGAGAACAACGAATTGCGGACGGCCGACGTACGAGATTTGGCCGATGCGGCCAAGGGATCCGCCCAGGAACTGGCTCGCCGGGCCGGTGTTCTCTGAATCCGCTACCAGGAATCGTCTAATTCCTGCGTGACATATTCGAATAGTGATTCCCGCCCCAGCACGAACCCGCCGAATTGTGCGACCATGCGCTAGGACGTGACCAGCAACGGCCGCACCCGACACGTGGGGGGACCCCGTATGACGAAGTTCGTGTACGACTTTGCCGAGGGCAACAAGGAACTCAAGGACCTGCTCGGCGGCAAGGGTGCCAACCTCGCCGAGATGACGAACATCGGCCTGCCCGTGCCGCCGGGCTTCACGATCACGACCGAGGCCTGCCAGGCCTACCTGCGGTCGGGGCGGCAGCCGGAGGAGCTGGGCGTCGAGGTCTCCGAGCACCTGGTCGCGCTCGAGAAGGCGATGGGCAAGCGGCTCGGGCAGTCCGACGACCCGCTGCTGGTGTCCGTCCGGTCGGGCGCGAAGTTCTCGATGCCCGGCATGATGGAGACCGTCCTCAACATCGGGTTGAACGACCAGTCCGTCCGCGGGCTGGCCGCCCAGTCGGGCAACGAGCGGTTCGCGTTCGACAGCTACCGCCGACTGATCCAGATGTTCGGCAAGACCGTGCTGGGTATCGAGGGCCACCACTTCGAAGAGGCGCTCGAAGCCGCCAAGCACGACAAGGACACCACCAACGACCTCGACCTCGACGCCGACGACCTGCGCAAGCTCGTCGAGACGTTCAAGGACGTCGTCATCAAGCAGGCCGGTCGCGAGTTCCCGCAGGACCCGCGCGAGCAGATGGACCTCGCCGTGCTCGCCGTTTTCGAGTCGTGGAACACCGACCGGGCCGTCATCTACCGCCGCCAGGAGCGCATCCCGACCGACCTCGGGACGGCCGTGAACATCTGCTCGATGGTGTTCGGCAACCTCGACATGACCTCCGGCACCGGCGTCGCCTTCACGCGCGACCCGGCGTCCGGTGCGCAGGGCATCTACGGCGACTACCTGCAGAACGCGCAGGGCGAGGACGTCGTCGCCGGCATCCGCAACACGGTGCCCCTCGCCGATCTCGAGGGCATCGACAAGAAGTCCTACGACCAGCTGCTGAAGATCATGCAGACGCTCGAGGAGCACTACCGCGACCTCTGCGACATCGAGTTCACGATCGAGCGCGGCAAGCTGTGGATGCTGCAGACGCGCGTCGGCAAGCGCACCGCCGCGGCCGCGTTCCGCATCGCCGTGCAGCTCGTCGACCAGGGCCTGATCGACATGGACGAGGCGCTGCAACGGGTCACCGGCGCGCAACTCGGGCATCTGATGTTCCCGCGCTTCGACGACTCGGCGGCCACCCAGAAGATCGCGCAGGGCATGAACGCGTCGCCCGGTGCGGCCGTCGGCAAGGTCGTCTTCGACTCCTACACCGCGGTGAAGTGGTCGCGCTCGGGCGAGTCCGTGATCCTCGTCCGCCGCGAGACGAACCCCGACGACCTCAACGGCATGATCGCCGCCGCCGGCATCCTGACCTCGCGCGGCGGCAAGACCAGCCACGCGGCCGTCGTCGCGCGCGGTATGGGCAAGACCTGCGTGTGCGGCGCCGAGTCGCTGCAGGTCGAGACGAAGAACCGTCGGTTCACGACGGCCGCCGGCATCGTCGTCCACGAGGGCGACGTCATCTCGATCGACGGGACGTCCGGCGAGATCTTCCTGGGCGAGGTACCGGTCGTCGCCTCCCCGGTCGTCCAGTACTTCGAGGGCGAGCTCGCCCTCGAGGATGCGGACGACCTGGTGAAGGCCGTCGACCGCATCATGAAGCACGCCGACGGCACGCGGCGGATGGCCGTGCGCACCAACGCCGACAATGCCGAAGACTCCGAGCGGGCCCGCCGCTTCGGGGCCCAGGGCATCGGTTTGTGCCGTACCGAGCACATGTTCCTCGGCGAGCGGCGCAAGCTGGTCGAGGCGCTCATCCTGGCCGACACCGACGACGAGCGCGACGAGGAGCTGCGGGAGCTGCTGCCGTTGCAGCGCGCCGACTTCGTCGAGATCCTGCAGGCCATGGACGGCCTGCCGGTGACGATCCGGCTGCTCGACCCGCCTCTGCACGAGTTCCTTCCCGACATCACCGAGCTCTCGGTGCGGGTCGCCGTCGCCGAGGCCCGGGGCGAGGCCCGCGAGGGCGATCTGCGGCTGTTGCAGGCCGTCCACAAACTGCACGAGCAGAACCCGATGATGGGCCTTCGGGGCGTGCGCCTCGGCGTCGTGATCCCCGGCCTGTTCGCGATGCAGTCCCGCGCGATCCTCGAGGCGGCGGCCGAGCGGATCAAGGCCGGCGGTGTACCGCGCGTCGAGATCATGGTGCCGTTGGTCGCGAACGTCCAGGAGTTCGAGACCGTCAAGCAGGACATCATCCAGGTCGCCCGCGAGGTGCGCGCCGAGACCGGCGTCCACCTCGAGTTCCTGGTCGGCACGATGATCGAGTTGCCGCGCGCCGCCCTCACCGCGGCCCAGATCGCCGACGTCGCCGAGTTCTTCTCGTTCGGCACGAACGACCTCACCCAGATGACGTGGGGCTTCTCGCGCGACGACGTCGAAGCGGCGTTCTTCTCGGCCTATCTCGAGAAGGGCATCTTCGGCATCTCGCCGTTCGAGTCCCTCGATGTCGAGGGCGTCGGCGAGCTCGTCCGCATCGCCGCGGAGCGGGGCCGCGCACGCCGTCCGGGCCTGAAGTTGGGTGTGTGCGGCGAGCACGGCGGCGATCCGGAGTCCGTCCACTTCTTCAACGAGGTCGGGCTCGACTACGTGTCGTGCTCGCCGTTCCGGGTGCCGATCGCCCGCCTCGAGGCCGGCCGCTCGGTCGCCGACAAGTAGGTCGGCGGGTAGGCTCGACGGGTGTTCCGCCGCCGGTCCCGCGTCGACATGGCCCGGATCCCGGCGGGTCGCAGCAACGGCACGTTGATCATGCCGAGCACGCCCGTCGTCCAACAGTTGCTCGACGAGTACGGCCTCAAGCACGCGATCGACGACGACGGCGACCTCACCGTCCGGTGGGAGAAGTGCAGCATCTTCTTCTTCTACTACGGCGAGAAGCACGAGGTGTTGCAGGCGCGGCTCTACCTCAACCGGCGCTTCTCGGTCGAGATGCGGCCCAGCGTCGCGCTGATGCTCGACGACTGGAACCGCACCAAGCTGTTCCCGAAGGCCTACACGGTGCTGCCCGACGACGGCATGGTCGGCATCTGCGCCGAGCAGTGTTTCGACTTCGAGGCGGGCGTGACCCGCGAGCAGCTCAAGCACACCGTCGGCGTCTGGGTCGACACGCTGATCCGCTTCTCCGAGTGGGTCGACGAGCAGGTCTGACGCCGTGCCCGGATACGACCCCGAAGCCCGGGAGCGGCGTTTCGACGAGCCCCCGAAACGCGCCGACTCGGTTTCCCGGCACCGTGACGAATTCGCCCGTGACCGGGCCCGGGTGCTGCACTCGTACGCGTTCCGCCGGCTGGCCGACAAGACACAGGTCGTCGTCCCCGGTGAGGACGACTTCCCGCGTACGCGGCTGACCCACTCGCTCGAGGTCGCCCAGATCGGACGCGAGCTCGGGACGGCGCTGGGCTGCGATCCGGACGTCGTCGACGCCGCCGGGCTGGCGCACGACCTGGGCCATCCGCCGTTCGGCCACAACGGAGAGGACGCGCTGAACGAGGTCGCGCGTGATATCGGCGGCTTCGAGGGCAACGCGCAGACACTGCGGATCCTTACCCGCCTCGAGCCGAAGGCCGAGTCGCCGGCGGGCGGCGCGGCCGGCCTGAACCTGACGCGCGGCGTGCTCGACGCGGTGTGCAAGTACCCGTGGCCGGCCCGCCCCGGAACGCGCAAGTTCGGCGTCTACGCCGACGATCTCGACGCCTTCGACTGGGTGCGCGCCGGCGCGCCGGTCGAGGTCCGCTGCCTGGAGGCGCAGGCGATGGACTGGGCCGACGACGTCGCCTACTCCGTCCACGACGTCGAGGACGGCGTGCACAGCGGGCACGTGCGGCTCGTCCTGCTCGACGAAGACGTTCGTGACGAGCTGTGCGCGGTCGCGGCGTCGCTGTACTCGTCGTGGTCGGTCGCGCGGTTGCGGCCGGTGCTCGACGGACTGCTCGAGCTGCCGACCCTGCGCGATCTGGCCGGCCACGACCGGTCCTATTCGGCGCAGGCGGCGGCGAAGCGGGCGACCAGCGAGCTGACCGGACGGTTCGCGGGGGCGGCGATCGCGGCGACGCGAGCCGTCTACGGCGACGGCCCGCTGTCGCGCTACGGCGCGTCGCTGGTGATCCCGGAATCGACGGCCGCGGAATGCGCGCTGTTGAAGGCGGTGGCGGCGCACTATGTCATGCGGCGACCCGGCGCATCCGAGCTGCTGGCCCGCCAGCGCCGCCTGCTCACCGAACTCGTCGAGGTCGTGCTCGCCGGCGCGCCCGGGACACTCGAACCCATGCGCGCCGATTCGTGGCACTCGTGCGGGGGTGCCGAGGCGGCCCAGCTGCGCGTGGTGATCGACCAGGTCGCGCAGCTGACCGACTCGGCGGCCCGCGGCTGGCACGGCCGCCTCGTCCTCGGTCAGTAGGTCGGACGCCCGCGCCCGCGACGCTGATACCGATGCGTCGTCATGGCGTCGCATCCGTATCGGCGTCGGGCCGTTGGGGCGGTGGGCGTCGGATGCGCGGCCTAGACTCGGGGCGTGCCTGGCCGGATCCGCGACGAAGACATCGCACTGGTTCGCGAGAAGGCCCCGATCGCCGACGTGATCGGTGAACACGTCCAGCTCCGCAACGCCGGCGGCGGCAACCTGAAGGGCATCTGCCCGTTCCACGACGAGAAGTCGCCGTCCCTCTCAGTATCCCCTTCGCGTGGTCTGTTCCATTGCTTCGGCTGCGCGGCGGGCGGGGACGTCATCCGCTTCGTCGAGCGCATCGAGCATCTCGACTTCAGCGACGCGGTCGAACGGCTGGCCGCGCGCGCGGGCATTCAGCTGCGGTACGTCGAGGGCGGGGCAGCGCCGTCGCGTCCGCAAGGGCAGCGGGCCCGGCTGGTCGCCGCGCATGTGGCCGCCCAGGAGTTCTATGCCGAGCAGCTGCGCACGCCCGAGGCGCGCGTCGCCCGCGAGTTCCTCGCCGGGCGCGGGTTCGACGACGCCGCCGCCACCCAGTTCGGCTGCGGGTTCGCACCGGACGGCTGGGATTCCCTCACGAAGCACCTGCTCGGACGGCGCTTCACGCCGGCCGAGCTGACGTTGGCCGGGCTGGCCCGCGAGTCGCAGCGGGGCTCGATCATCGACCGGTTCCACCGTCGATTGCTGTGGCCGATCCGCGACACCGGTGGCGACGCGGTCGGCTTCGGCGCCCGGCGGCTGTTCGACGACGATCGGAACGAAGCGAAGTACCTGAACACGCCTGAGACCCCGATCTACAAGAAGAGCCAGTTGCTGTACGGCGTCGACCAGGCCCGCAAAGAGATCGCCCGTCAGCATCGCGCGGTGATCGTCGAGGGCTACACCGACGTGATGGCCTGTCACCTCGCCGGCGTGACGACCGCGATCGCGACCTGCGGCACGGCATTCGGCACCGAGCACGTCGGCGTGATCCGCCGGCTGCTGATGGACGACGGCGTCACCCCGTCCGAGGTGATCTTCACGTTCGACGGTGACTCGGCCGGCAAACGCGCGGCCGAGCGGGCGTTCACGAACGACGACAAGTTCCTCGGCCAGACCTACGTCGCGGTCGAACCGAACGGCCTCGATCCCTGCGACCTGCGGCAGAAGTCCGGCGACGAAGCCGTGCGCGATCTCGTGGCCCGCCGCCGTCCGTTGCTCGACTTCGTCCTGGAATCCATGGCCGATCGGCTCGGCCTCGGTCCGACGCCGGGGCAGAACGATCAACTGCAGATCTCACGCCAGGCGGCGTTCATCAACGAGTCGATCCCGTTGCTGGCCCGGCTGCGCGACCGTTCGGCGATGATGCGCTATGCGCAGCGGGTCGCCTCGTACGCGGGCGACACCGGCCCGGACGAGATCGGCCGCCGCACGATGGCGTTCCAGCGCGGCGACAAGCGGGCGGCCGAGGTGGCGCCGGCCCAGCGCGCACCGGTCGACGATCGGGTCGCCGCCGACGAGCGCGAGGTGCTCAAGGTCGCGCTGCAGCTGCCGGGTGTGGCCGGTCCGCAGTTCGACGCCTTGCCGTTCGACGCGTTCCTGGTTGCCGACCATCAGCGGCTGCACAAGGCGATCGCGGCGGCCGGCGGGACGTCGACCGCCGCCGGGGGACCGGCCTGGACCGAGAACGTCGAGGCGCAACTGGACGAAGCCGAACGCTCGATCGTCCACGCGCTGGCCGTTGAGCCGTTGCGGTCGGGCGTGCAGTCACAGGAGCGCTACGCCGACGCGATGCTCGCCCGCATGCAAGAGATCATCGCGTCACGTCAGGTCGCGACGCTCAAGGCACGGGTGCAGCGCATCAACCCGCTCGAGCAGCCCGAGGAGCACGCCCGCCTGTTCGGCGAGCTGATCGCCCTCGAGAGCCACCGGCGCGTGCTGCGCGAGCGGGCGATCGGCGGCGAGTGATGCTGCGTCGCCGTGACCGGCCGCCGGCCGACATCGTGAGCCGACTCGACCGCGACGAGCGGGTCGTATCGTGGGCGCCGACCGTTGACGGGGGAGCGCTGGTGGCCACCCGGTTCGGTCTCTGGTGGCCGTTCGCCGACGGTCCGCGTCGCATCGGCTGGCACCTGATCGACAAGGCGATCTGGCGCGACGGCGCCGTGACCGTGATCGAGGCCGACCTCGTCGACGAGCTGCTGTTGGTCGATCGCGCGCCGGTGACGGTCGAGGTCGACGAACCCCGTGACCTGCCGCCCGCCATCCGCACCCGGGTCGAGGCGAGCGTGACCGAGTCACATCTGCTGTCGCTCGACGGTGGGGCCGCGATGGTGCGCGTAGTCGGCCGGCGGGTGCCCGGACGCGACGGTGTCACCTGGTGCGCGCGACTGGAACCCGGAACACGTGATTCACCGGAGCTGCGGGCCGAGTTGACCGACCTGCTCGAATCGCGCCGACTGCGGGACGAAGCGCTTCGGCGGGCCTGACCGCTGCTTGGTCTGGCCCCAACCGTCAGGTCCGCTCGGCGGCTGCCTGGTTAGTGGCGGACGCCGTTCACGCCGACGGTCTTTGGGGGATGCGCGTTGGTGAGCTTTCCGCTGATGACCTGCCGCGCCTTGCCGGCCAGGCCGTCCACCTGAGCCTGGAAGACACCGGCGGTCGACTGGACCGTCTGGCTGCCCCCGACCTTACGGGCGAGCCGGACGATCGACTCGTACCGCTCTCGACCGGCCCGGGCCCCGAGGACATAGCCCGCCGCGGCACCGATCACGAACGACAGCTTCATGGACAACTCCTCGTTGGGGTGGTCTGGCCACCTTAACCCGGCGCGCCCGTCCGGTGTGATGCGATATCCTCTAGCGGCTGCCCAGGCAGCGCGGTTCGGTCCCCCATAGCTCAATTGGCAGAGCATTCGACTGTTAATCGAAGGGTTTCTGGTTCGAGTCCAGATGGGGGAGCAAACATCGGCACTCTAGCGAGCTGACCGACGATCATGCATCCTTCATTCATCGAAAGTGAACGAAGGACGCGACCGCGTGGGCCGGCCTTCGACGCCGGTCGGGGCCTGCGAAAGAGTCCTGTTCCCAGCGCGTCCGGACGGGCAGATCCAGGCTCGCGCCCGCCTCCGCGACTACGACGGCGGCTCCCGTCTGGTCTCGAAACTCGGCCACTGCCGAGCAGCGCGCGATCGCCCTGAACCTCGTCGACCTGGTCGAATGGATGCTCGCGACCGGATTCCGGGTCGGCGGGTGAACGCGTTACCGTGTTCGCGGTCCGGGGCTCAAAGCCGCTCCGCCGACACCACCGGGGGAGTCGACCGGATCGTGTCCGCGGCCCGCTCGTCTCCGTTCTGTCATGAAGTGAATAGGGGGGCGACGGATCGGGTAGTAGCAGTCCGCAACTTCCCGAATCGGCTACGAGGACGGTAGGAGGCCCGCCCCGGATGTGTTGGCAAGTCGGCATCGAGCTAGGCAACGCCGTGACGGCGTCGCGCGCGGCTCGCGATCTCCTTTGGGATGATGCCGGGCCACTCCTCTCGATCGGGTCAAGGGCGAGCCTTCTGGACGACGCAGCGCTGATCGTCAGCGAGTTGATCGCCAATGCGATTCAGGCGTCCGCATCCCGCATCCGCCTGGAGGTCGATCTGCACCGGAGCCAGTTGGTCGTAACTGTGCTGGACGACGCCGCCGGCTGGCCCACCCCACGGACCGCTGGGCCGACCGCAACCAATGGGCGCGGATTGGCCATCGTCGAAGCTGTGTCGAATGAATGGGGGGTGACGTCACGAGTTGGATCCAAACAGGTCTGGGCTATATTGCCGATCGCGCGCGACGGGACCAGCAGCGCGCTGGCCTGCAACGAGTGAACTATCCGGCTGCATGAAGTGCACGAAGCACGTTGAGACGAGCTGACCCTTTGCGGGTAGGGAGAAAGGAAGATCAGTGGAGCTGACGACAGGGGTCAGCGAAGATGGTCGCGTCGAGCTGACTGTCTCCGGCGACATCGACATCGATACCGCACCCGCCCTACGCAAAGCCGGACTCGAGCTGCTGAGGTCGGTGGACTGCACCGAACTCACGATCATGCTTGACGCAGTCACCTTTGTGGACTCGATGGCCATCGGTGCTCTCGTCGAGATCCGTAACGCCACGACCGCCACCAGCCACCTGATCTTGCGCGAACCGTCCAAGTCCGCGCGTCGCTTGCTCCAGCTCACTGAGCTCTATCAAGTCTTTGACGTCATCCACGACGCCGACCGCCCGCCGGAAGACTCGGACAGCTGACAACCTACGGCGACAACGACGCGTGCTTGCGAACCGCTAGGTCCGACGTCATATGCTGCGGGTGGCCCAGGTGGAGGCGCGTATCTCGGGCACCGAACCCCTACGGCGGCGGCCGACCTGTCGTCCGTGATCGGATTACCGAGACCGACGCGGGCGGGCAGGTTCACGGTGATGTCGAGGCCGCCGTCGGGGTTGGCGGTGGCGTTGATGGTGCCGTGGTGGGCGGTGGTGATGGAGGCGACGAGGGCAAGGCCGAGGCCGAATCCGTGGTGGTCGGTGCGGTCGTTGAGGCGGGTGAAGGGTTGGAAGAGGCTGTCGACCTGGTCGGGCGGGATCGGCGGGGCCGGTATTGGTGATGCGGACGGTCGCCTCGTGGTCGGTCGCGGCGGTGGTGAGCGTGATGGTGCCGTCGGGGGTGTTGTAGCGGACGGCGTTGTCGACGCAGGTTGGCGATGAGTCGTTCGAGCAGGATCGGGTCGCCGTTGAGGGGTGCGCGTGTCGAGGGTCGGCGTTGAGGTGTAGTCCAGTGATGTCGCTGGCGTCGAGGGCGTCCTCGGCGAGGGTGGCCAGATCGACGGGCTCGCTGAAGTGCGGGCCGCGGTCGTTTCGCGCCAGCGTCAGCAGCGCGCCGATGAGCTGCTCGGCGTGTTCGACGGCTTGCCGGATGTCGGCGCCCATCGCGGTGAGTTCCTCGATGGTGGGCGCTGGTTTGGCGAGGACGACGTCGACGGTGGTGCGCATGACGGTGAGTGGGGTGCGTAGTTCGTGGCTGGCGTTGGCGATGAAGCGTTGTTGGCTGGCGAAGGCGGTGTCGAGGCGGGCGAGCATGTCGTCGAAGGTGTCGGCGAGTTCGCGGAGTTCATCGCGCGGCCCGCGCAGCGCCAGCCGCTGCGACAGGGTGTGCTCGCTGGCCGCGCGCGCGGCGGCGGTGAGTTGGTGGATCGGGCGCAGGATCCGCCCGGCCAGGATCCAGCCGGCCAGCGCGGCCAGGATGGTGACGGCGGCGAGGGCGCCGAGGGAGTAGCCGAGCAGGTGGGTGAGGGTGGTGTCGCGTTGCGCTTGGGCGCCGGCGGCGGCGCCTTGATTGAAGAACGCCAGGCACTCGGATTTCAGATTCAGATCGCTGGGGTTTTTGAGTTGCCCGTTTGCGAGGCATTTCTGCATGGCGCTTGCTGACGGCACGGTCTTGGCGGTGCCGCTTTGGGCGCTGTTCAGGTTGTGGGCCACGAGGAAGTAGGTGACGGTGACGAGGACGCCGCCGCTGGCCGCGACCAGGGCGGTGTAGAGCAGCGTGAGCCGGGCCCGCGCGCAGGTGAGTTCGCAGGTGCAGGTTCATAGCCGGTAGCCGACGCCGACGATGGTGTCGATCAGCGGCGGGTCGCCGAGCTTGCGGCGGAGCCGGGCGACGGTGACGGCGACGGTGTTGCTGAACGGGTCGGCGTGGGCGTCCCAGACGTGTTCGAGTAGCTCTTCGGCGCTGACGGTGGCGCCGTCAGCGGCGGCGAGCCGTTCCAGCACGCCGAACTCCTTGCGGGTCAGCGACAGCAGTTGGCCGGCGCGGGTGGCGCGGTGCCTGGCTCGGTCGACGAGCAGGTCGCCGTGGCGGACCTGGGCCGGCGCGGCGGGTTCGCGCCGGGCCAGAGCGCGGAGGCGGGCGATGAGTTCGTGGAACGCGAACGGTTTGCCGAGGTAGTCATCGGCGCCGAGTTCCAGTCCTTCGACCCGGTCGTCGACGTCGGCGGCGGCGGTGAGCATCAGGATCCGGCTCCGCGAGGCCGAGCTGGCTAGCTGCCGGCAGACTCGGTCACCGTGCACCTTGGGCAGGTCGCGGTCGAGCACGATCACGTCGTAGTCCACTTCCGCGGCCCGCTCCAGCGCGGCGGCTCCGTCATGGACGACGTCGACGGCCATTCCGGCGTCGCGCAGGCCTTCCGCGATCCGGGCGGCCAGCGCGGCGTGGTCTTCCACGACCAGTACTCGCATCCGCTCATCCTGCGCCCTCGGGGATGACATCCGTCTAACAAGCCTTGTTCTGCTGCTGTCATCGCCGCCCGCGTAGACCTGTGCTCGCCGCGGCGCGCGGAGCGTCTGCCGCCGCCGCGGACCACCTGCACCGATGGAGGTCTGCTGATGAAGATCAGCGTTCGTCTCGCCGTCGCCGCGGCGATTGCTGCGGCTCTCGCGGTTAGCGGGGTGCAGTTCCTCGTCACGGCTCGTCGGCGGTGCCGAGCCTGCACGCCTCCGGCGCCACGGCCAGCCCAGCCACGGCGGGTACAGCACCAGCCGGGTCGCAGCAGTTGCACGCGGCCGCGCAGTGCATCCGCACCCATGGCGTGCCCAGCTATCAGGATCCGGTGCTGACCGCGGACGGGCAGGTCTACACCGACGCGCGCAGCATCCAGGACCTCGCCGGCACGTCGGCCAGCGGAGCCGAGACCGGACCGCGCGTTGGCCGCGCTCAACCAGGCCTGCGGCATCGCTGATGGCCACGGCCGGATTCCGACCCGACGACGAGGCGCCCGCCCCGCCGCAGCTGGTCCAGGCCGGGGTCAAGTTGGCGCAATGCCTGCGCGCCAACGGCTTGCCGAACTACCGCGACCCGACCAGCTCGACACCGTTCACCCCCGGGCACGGCTTCGGCATCACCGCCGACGAGATGCCCAACAACGGCGCCGGCGGCAAGCAGGATCCGACCTTCCAGCGGGCCCTGACCGCCTGCCAGGCCCTCAACGATGCGGAGATCACCGCGTCGACACTGACCAGCCTCGCGCATGACTAGATGCGTCAGCTCTCTCGCGGGCGGGGCCATTCTCGCGGTGGTGCCGCTGGCCGTCTGCGGTTCCTTGCATCTCGTCAACGTGGCGACCGTGGACGCGTCGGGCCCCAGCGCCGGCGCCCCAACGGTGGGTGGACTGCCACTCGGGTCGCGCAGCTGCACACGTCCGCGCAGCGCATCCGCGCCCACGGCATCTGTAGCTACCAGGACCCCGCGCGAGACAACTGCGTCCGAGATGGCCGCCTTCGCTCATGACTAGGCGAGGCATACTCGCTGTCGCGGCCTGCGCGATCGTGGTTGCGGCGGCGGTCGGCGGTTCCGTGTGGTGGTCGCGGCGGCACTCGAACGCCGACGCAGGGCCGAGGTCGGTTCCGGTTGCCACCGCGACCGTGGTCCGCACGGACCTGTCGACCACCACGCCAACTGTCGGGCACGCTCGGCTACGCCGGATACCTACACGGTGTCGGCGCAGGGCGCCGCCGGGAACCGTCACCGCCCTGCCGCAGCCCGGCCAGCTCATCAGCCGAGGACAACCGGTCTATGAACTCGACGGGACACCGGTGTTCCTCTTCTACGGCGCCCGCCCGTCCTGGCGCCCGCTGGCCGACGGCGTCACCCCCGGCGCCGACGTGCTCGAACTCGAACAGAACCTCACCGCCCTCGGCTACGCCAACGCCGCCAATCTGAGCGTCGACATCAGCTTCACCTGGGCCACGAATCTCGCCATCAGGCGCTGGCAGCAGGCCACCGGCCAACCCGTCACCGGCCAACTCGACCTTGGCCGGGTTGTGTATGAGCCAGGCCCGATCCAGATCCTGTCCACCGCAGCCGCGGTGGGTGATCTGCTCGGCCCGGGCCAGCCCGTCTTGGCATGCGAGTTCGACGACCCCGACGATCACCGTGCCGGTACCCGCCGCCCAGACCTACCTCGTCCACGCCGGCGACGCGGTCACCGTGACGCTGCCCTCCGGAACTCGTCACCCCGGGTCAAGATCGACTCGATCTCCGCCATCGCCAGCCCAAACCCAGAACGACCGGCAGGATCAGGCGGCTCGTCGAACGGCCCGTCCGGGCCCGAGCCAAGCCGCGTCCCGGCCGTGGTTCGCTCAGCGATCCGGCCGCCGCGGCCAACCTCGACCAGGCACCGGTCACGGTCAACATCACCGACCGCACCGTCACCGGCGTGCTCGCGGTTCCCATCACCGCGCTGGTCGCGCTCGCCGGCGGCGGTTACGGCGTCTGGGTCGACGGCGCAACGGGTCGGAACCTGGTTGCCGGTCACGCCCGGGTCTATTCGCGACCACCCTCGTGCAGGTAACCGCGCCGGGCTGCAGGTCGGCGACAAGGTCGAGGTCCCCTCGCAATGACGGTCGCCCTCGAGCTGCGCGGCGTGGCGAAGTCCTATCCGCCTCCGACCGCCGTCACCGCGCTCAGCGGCATCAACCTGCAGGTCGAGCAGGGCGAGACCGTCGCGATCACCGGGCCCTCGGGCTCCGGTAAGTCGACCCTGCTCAACCTGCTCGGCACCCTGGAACGGCCCAGCCGCGGCAGCGTTCACATCGCCGGCATCGACACCTCCACCATGAGCGACAGGCAGCTCGCCGGCCTGCGGGCGTGGCAGGTCGGGTTCGTGTTCCAGCAGTTCTTCCTGCTCGAACACCTCAGCGTGCTCGACAACGTCGCCACCGGCCTGCTCTACCGCGGACTGCCCGCGCGCCAACGCCGCGCCGCCGCCGCCGCCGCGCTCGACAAAGTCGGGCTCAGCCATCGGCTGACCCACCGGCCCAGCCAGCTCTCCGGCGGTGAACGCCAACGCGCCGCCATCGCCCGCGCGATCGCCGGACACCCAGCCCTCGTGCTGGCCGACGAACCCACCGGCAACCTCGACACCGCCACCGGCGCCGACATCATCACCCTCATCGCCGGACTCGCCGACGCCGTCACCACCGTGCTGGTCATCACCCACGACGCGGCCGTCGCCGCGGCGATGAGCCGGCAGATCCATCTGCGCGACGGACACATCGTCCACGACAGCGCACCACGATGACCCCCGCGAGCAGACGCCCGACGCCGCGACCCAATCGCTCACGCGTACTGGCGGTTGACGCGCTGGCCCTCGGCGGCCTCGGACTGCGGGCCCGCCGGGTACGGTCCGCACTGTCCGTTCTCGGAATCGCCATCGCGGTCGCGGCTCTGGTCGCGGTGCTCGGCATCGCCGCATCCTCCAAAGCTGCCCTGCTCAATCAGCTCGGCGCCGAAGGCAACCTGCTGACGGTCGCCGCCGGGCAAACCTTTACCGGCAACCCCACCCCGCTCCCGGCCACCGCCGAAGCGATGATCGCCGTTATCCCGCCGGTACAGCAGGGTCACCGAGGTCGGCAACATCCCCGGCATCACCGCAAGGCGCAGCGCCGCCGTTCCCGCGATCGACACCGGCGGGATCTCGGTGCTCGCCGCCCAAGCCAGCTTGGTCAACACCCTTTCGGCCCGATTGCTGCACGGCGCGTTTCTCGGCCCGCTGGCCGATCGCTACCCCGAGGTCGTGCTCGGCTACAGCGCCGCGCAGAACCTCGGCATCGATACCCTCACCGCGACCACCCAGATTTACATCGACGGTCAATATTTCGCTGTGATCGGAATCCTGGCGGCAGTCGACGTGGCCCCAGAAATCGATGACGCCGCGCTGGTTAGTTTCCCGGTCGCCGACAGCCAACTCGGCCTGACTGACGGGCTTGCCACCCGCATCTACCTGCGCGTAGAGCCTGACCAAGTCGCCGCCGTCGCCGCGGTTCTTCCATTTACCGCATCGCCGGCCGCACCCGAGGCAGTCGAAGTCCGCCGACCCTCCGATATCCTGATCGCCCGCATCGCCGCCAAGACCACCTTCGTCGGCCTATTCCTCGGCCTCGGTGCCGTCGCGCTGCTGGTCGGCGGAGTCGGCGTCGCCAACATCATGGTCATCTCCGTCCTCGAACGTCGGGGAGAAATCGGGCTGCGCCGGGCGCTCGGCGCCCGCGCCCGCCACATCGCCGTCCAATTCATCCTCGAATCCGTCGCACTTGCGATTCTCGGCGGCCTTGCTGGCGTCGGCCTCGGCTGCCTCGCCACGCTCGTCGCTGCTGACCTTGGCGGTGACACCGTCGCGATCCCCCTGCAGGCGCCAGCAGCCGGATTCGCCGCCGCCCTCATCGTCGGCGTTCTTGCCGGGGTCTATCCAGCCGCGCGCGCCGCCCGGCTCGCCCCGGCCGATGCGCTTCGCACCCTGTAGCGTCCGCCTTTCCACGGCCGCGATCGCACGGGCGTGAGGCAGATCAACACACCGGACGGGTACACACGCGACGGACCGGTGAAGCGGACCTACGCAGTCTTACATCGGATCCTCCACCTCCACGTTTATCCGTCGGCGCGTGCCGTGGATCTGACGGCGTACGGTCGCGGCGACGTCGTTGTCGGCCGGCGGGCGTCGGCCCGCGAGCCGACTCGCGGCATGACGGGCGTTGAGGTGCGAGACTGCCCTGGTGGACATGCGGACCGAATCCGCCGGTTTGATTCGCCGCGGTCGGCTGCTCGAAGGCGCAACGCTCACCTGGAATGTCATTGGGATCGTGGTGCTCGTTATCGGCGCGGTCGAAGCGCGATCGGTCGCTCTGGCTGGGTTCGGATTGGACTCTCTGATAGAGGTAGGCGCCAGTGTCGTCGTCCTTTGGGAGCTGGCGGGCAACGACGGACGGCGGCAACAGCGTGCCCTGCGGCTCATCGCCTGCGCATTCGTCCTGCTCGCGATCTACCTCGTGGCGCAGTCCGTTCTTGTGCTCGTTCACGGCTATCACTCCCGGCACAGCGTGCTCGGCATTGTCTGGACAGCTGTGACCGCGGCGGTGATGTTCGCGTTGGCGGCAGGCAAGCGCTCGACCGGACTTCGGTTGGGTAGCACGGTGCTGATCACCGAGGGACGCGTAACGCTGATTGACGGCATTCTGGCGTGTGCCGTTTTGTTAGGCCTCGTGCTCAATGCCGCGGCGGGGTTGTGGTGGGCCGACCCCGCCGCCGGCCTGGTCATCGTCTACTACGCGATCCGCGAAGCCGCCACGATCCTGCTCAAGGACTAGGGCCATCCTCGATTCGGCAGTTCCGCACGCGCCGCATCCGTACCAGAGTTCCAAGGCCCGCACGCCTCGGGCATGCTGGCCGGCTCTCGTATCTGTCAGTCACGGCCGCGGGCGTCGGCGCACGCGTGGTCCAGCTAAGCCTCAGCGTGTCGGTTGAGAGGTTCGGCTTGTACGGTCGGCGGGTCGTCGACGTGCGGGCGGAGGATTGGGTGCGGCGGTTCATCCTGGTGCTGTGGGGCGTGACGGCGGTGCTCGCCGGGTGTACAGCCGCCGCGCACCCGTCGGCGCACGTGTCTCGCGCCGTCGCGCCGTCGCTGGTCGTCTCCTCACCGTGGGACACCGCATCCGGCCCGGTGATCGCGGCTGCGAATAGCCCGACCAGCGACCCAGGGGTTGGCCCGTCACAGGTGCCTCGTTACCGTCATATTGTCGTCGTGTTCCTCGAGAACCGCGGGTACGACCAAGTGACCGCGTCGGCTCAGACACCGTTCTTGGACTCCCTGAGCCAGCAGGGTGTCCGGCTGACGGACATGCACGCGCTCACGCACCCGAGCCAGCCGAACTATCTCGCGATGTTCTCCGGTTCGACGCAGCACGTGACAGACGACTCGTGTCCACACCGGTTCGCGGCCGACAATCTCGCCCATCAACTGGTCGCCCATGGGCTCACGTTCACCGGCTTTGCCGAAGGACTGCCCACGACCGGCTTCGCGGGCTGCAGCTCCGGGTCGTACCTGCGCAGTCACGCGCCATGGACGAACTTCGCCGGCCTGACATCACGCGAAAGCCAACCGCTGGCGGCCTTCCCGTCGAACTACGCGAGCCTACCGACGGTCGCGTTCGTCGTCCCGAACGTGAATCACGACATGCACACCGGTCCGCTCGCTACGGCCGACACGTGGGTCGCGACCCATTTCGCCGCCTACAGTCGGTGGGCGTTGGACCACGACAGCCTGCTGATCGTCACATTCGACGAGGACGACAACACCCCCGTGAACCACATCCCGACGATCTTCGCCGGCGCCGACCTCATTCCCGGTACGGTCGACACCCCGAGCAACCCCTACACACTCCTACGGCTCATCGACGACTCCGAAGGGCTGCCGCAGCTGGGCGCCGCCGCCCAGGCCACGCCGATCACCGCCACCTGGCAGCACTAGCGCTGCGAGGGCATGCGCTGCGCGGAGTCGGGCCGGCTCCGCGTCACCGGCCCGTCCGCCGCGTGGAACCACCGCTGCTGCCGTCATCGAGTGCCGAAACAGGCCCTTCGCCGACTAGCCGCGAGCCCAGAACACGTACTGGGCATCAGCCGGGAACTCCCGACTCACTGTGCTGCCCTGACCGCGGATTCGGCCCGGATGAATCTCCCCTAGCCAAACGAGCCGAACAGCGTCCCGTGGTCAACGACCGGCCGGGACATCAACCACCGACTCGGTCCGGGCGGAGTTCCCGAGGCTGCGGGCGACCTGCGCGATCTGTCTAAGGAGGGCCGATAACGGAAGTTGACGCTGTGAATGACCCGGCGAAATAGTTGGCCGGACGCGACCCTGGATGGTCGTTGGCAACGGTCACGAACCGGCGGCCCGCTCCGGACTCACGGGCCCGATGCTGGCCCTGGATCACTCCGACGAAGCGGCCGTCTCGGGCGCAGCGGCCTTCGTTGGAGCGACTTTCGTCGGGGGTTTGGCTGGGAGTTTTGGCGGTGGTTGGGAGCCCGTCATCGGGGCGATTGTTCGTGCCGCAGTTCATAGGGCTGGGATGACCGAGGTCGCCAGGCTGGCCTGCGTGTCCTGGGGTTTCTCGGGGTTATCACTGATGTGCTTCGAGACTGGGGGGTCGAGAATAGCGCCTGTTCGCTCGTGGCTAGGGCAGGGGTTCGCGCAATGATTCAGGCTCGGGATTTGTGTAAGTCATATGGCGCGGCTCGGGCGGTTGACGGGTTGACCTTCGATGTTTTGCCTGGTCGGGTGACGGGCTTCCTGGGTCCGAATGGCGCGGGGAAGTCCACGACGATGCGAATGATTTTGGGGTTGGATCAGCCGTCGAGCGGTTGCGTCATCGTCAACGGGCGACGGTACGCGGAGATACGTAGGCCGCTGCACGAAGTTGGCGCTGTGTTGGAGGCGCATGCGATCCATGGTGGTCGCAGCGCATTCAACCATCTTCTGTGTTTAGCGCAGAGCAACGGCATCGACCGTCGACGGGTGATCGCGGTTTTGGAGCTGGTTGGTCTGGAAATGGTCGCCCATCGCCGAGCGGGCGGATTCTCGCTCGGCATGAGGCAGCGCCTGGGCCTCGCGGCCGCGCTGCTCGGCGATCCGCCGATTCTGTTGTGCGACGAGCCGGTGAATGGCTTGGACCCGGAAGGCATCCTGTGGATTCGAACGTTTCTGCGGGAGCGGGCCGCGGAAGGGCGGACTGTGTTCGTGTCGAGCCATCTGATGAGTGAGATGGCGTTGACCGCCGATCACCTGATCGTGGTCGGCCGGGGGCGACTGATCGCAGATGCCTCGATCACGGACGTCATCGAACAGCACTCTCGCCGCTCCGTCTTGGTCCGGTCGCCCTCGTTGACTCAACTCGCTGAGCTGCTGGAACAACGAGACGCTCACGTGACTCTGGACGCGGCCGACCACTCGATGGTCGTCACCGGGCTCGGGGCGCAGGCCATCGGAGACCTCGCAGCCGCGCACCGTATCGCCGTCCACGAGCTCGTGCCGACGCAAGCATCCTTGGAAGAGGCATTCATGGAGCTGACTCGCGATAGCGTGGACTTTCGTCCAGAAATGGATCGCCCGAGATGACTCACGGCGCCGCGGCCACGCCGACCACGCTCGGGTTCGGGAACGTGCTGCTGTCGGAATGGACGAAGTTGAGGTCCGTCCGATCGACGTACTGGACGGCCTTGGTCGCTGCGCTGGCAGCGATCGCCGTCGGCGCGCTGATCAGCCACCAGCAAGCGAACCAGCTACTCATCGGCAAAGACAGCCTCGATGGGTTCGACGCGACGCTGACCAGTCTCAGCGGCCTATACGTGGCCCAGATCGCCGTCGGGACTCTGGGCGTGCTCGTCATCAGCTCCGAATACGGCACTGGGATGATCCGCGCCACTATGACCGCCGTGCCGCAACGCCGCGCGGTCTTGGCGGCCAAGGGGATCGTCTTCGCGAGCTGCACCCTCGGCGCCGGCGAAGCCCTCAGCTTCGCCGCGTTCGGGATCGGCCAGCGCCTACTGCTGCCCGCTCACGCGGGCGCGTCCCTGAGCCAACCCGACGCCCTGCGCGCCACCGCCGGCGGCGGCCTCTACCTCACCGCCGTCGGCCTACTCGGCTTCGGCCTCGGCGCCCTCATCCGCCACACCGCCGGAGCCCTATCAGCCTTCTTCGGCATCCTGTTCGCGACGACCGCCCTCGTCGACCTCCTGCCCACAAACTGGCGCAACCACGTCATCAACTACATGCCCGCCAACGCTGGCAGCCAAATCATCACCGTCATCCCCACCCGCAACGCGCTGCCGCCGTGGATCGGGTTCGCCGTCCTCACCCTCTACGCGGCCGTAGCCCTCGCCGCAGCCACGCTCCTCGTCACCCGACGCGACGTCTAACCCGCGGCGGGCGGATCCGAATCCGGACACCCAACCCGACAGTGTTCGGCGGCACGCAACTTGGCGGACCCGATCGTCAAGGGGATCATCGCGAGCCGGACACCCCAGACGCGTGTCCGGATTCGATTCGCTGTATCCGAGCGGTGGGCCTCCGTCACACCTAGCCGGCGAAGGTCGCGAACGTCCAGTGGTTGCCATCGGGGTCGACCACAGTGAAATCGCGAGACGGATAGTCGGTCTGGTCGGCGAGCTCGTGCACGACGTGTGCGCCTAGCGCTCGGGCGCGGGCCATCACCGCGTCCGGGTCGGCGGTCACCACGTGCAACGAAGTCGTGCCTGGGAGGCATGGGGTCGGGCGCTCACCGGTGCTTGACAGGAGGATCCGGCCGCCCTCGGGCCAGTCGAACTGGCTGTGGTGGATCAGACCGTCGCGCTCTCCTGGGATCAGAAGGTCCTCCAGGAACCCGAGCGCGAGCAGCCAACTCCGCAGCGTTGGGGCGTCCTCGCTCACCACGCTCGCCCAGATGCTTTGCTGCCGAACGCCGCTGGTTCTCACGGACACAGCTCACCACGGTACCCCCACCGCCGACATCGACGATGGACAGATTCGTCAGTCGGGGCGACCGGGGTGACGATGCCGCATTCGTAGGCGAGGACGACGACCTGGACTCGATCTCGAAGGTCGAGCTTGGTAAGGATGCGGGCGACGTTCTGGCGCCGGCTGGGTGTCGCGTTTGGTGTAATCACCGAATGGACATCGCGGAGTTGGTCGAGGACTTGATGGCGTACATTCCACTGCCGCCCAGCGGTTCGAGGCACTGGTCGGCGGAGGCGTGCTTCAACTTCCAACCCGGCCGCATCCAGGCATTCGCGAATGTGTCGGCGCTACGGGCAACAATTGGCACTCTGGCCGACGTGAGTCGATCCGCAGCCGACTACTTCGCGACTCGCGGCCGGGACGATTTCGTGTGGTTCATTGGCCCGCGATCGACACCTGACGGCACTGTCGCCGCGCTGACGTCGCTCGGGGCGCGCGTCCTCGGCGATTGCGCGGCGATGATGCTTGATCACGAACCGCCTCGGATGGACGAGGTCGAAGTTCGGCCGGTCGCCTCCCCTGAGCAGCTGTTGACCTACCGCCGAATCGGGATCGCCGCTGAGGCAGGGGCCGATCCGACCCCCGAACAACTAGCTGAGCTGACCAGCACAAATGACGTTGCCTGGGGCGACTATGCGAGCTATGCGGGGCGGCGGCGGAACTTTCTCGCCTACCTCGCGGGCGAACCGGTCAGCGCGGCGGGGCTGCTGCTCACCGAGCACGGGGTAGCCGTGATGTCCGGCGGCGCGACATTGCCATGGGCGCGCGGCCGCGGCTTGTACCGCGCGCTGGTGCACGCCAGATGGTCGGTGGCCCGACAGATGAATGCTGGACCGCTGGCGGTCCAGGCTTCGACGATGTCGAGCCCGGTACTAGCTCGGGCGGGTTTCGTACGGCTAGCCGACATGACGATTGTGGTCCAATCCACGGTGGCCTGACCGCAGTCCGGGGTGGCGACCGAGCTGACGGTGGCACTGTGAAGCCGGTGATCGACGCGACGAGAGTCAGCCGGCTGGACCAGAGCCACGGTGACCTGTGCGGTGACCGAGGCGGGTGAATGGTTGGAAGAGCAGCTACGAACGCCCTTTCCTACTTCGCTTTCTTGACCTTTCCCGGCTTGGCCGGCTTCTTTTGCAGCTTGGGGACCAACTTGGCGGGCGGTGCCTTTCGCGGGGTGATCGTCGGGTGAGCCGCGGCCGGCGGCGTGTTTCGCGGGATAGCGGGGGGTGGCGCAGGTGGTCGTGGTCCCGGCGGCGGCGCTGGCGCCGGCGCCGGCCCGATCCGACCGGCTGGGGCAGGCGGCCCTTTCGTGACCGCACTGGTGTTCGTTGGCGGGCCTGGGTGGGGTGGTTTCACGGTCTTGTGGTGTGCCGGGCTGGGTGGGGGTGGTGCGTGGGTGGTGACGGCGGTGCTCGATGTGGGTGTGGGTGGTATTTGGTTGGCTGACGCGATGGATGTCGTTCCGCCGATGACGGTGGCGGCGGAGGCTGCGAGGACGGTGGCTTGGGCGCCGGCGAGGCCGGTGCTGCCGGCTTGGGAGAGGTAACGCAGCAGCGGCAGGTTCATCAACAGGGAACCGGGGCCCATGGCCCACAGCAGCCGCGGCAGCGAGATCGCGAGAAATGCCCGCACGTAGGCCGGGTCGAACTGGGTCCCGGCGCACCGTGTCAGTTCCGCTCGGGCGTGCGACGGTGGCCATCGGCTTCTTGTAGGCGCGGTGCGCGGTCATGACTTCGAAGGAGTCGACGACTGCGATGATGCGGGCGGCCCGCCCGATCTCGGATCCGGCGAGCCCGTCGGGATAGCCGGTGCCGTCGAATCTTTCGTGGTGCTGGCGTACGGCTGCGCCCCATTCGCCGAGCCAGCCGACCAACGGTCCGAGCAGTTGTTCACCGGCAACGGGATGCTGTGCGATGACGTCCCACTCGGTGGGTTTCAACTTCGCGGGCTTGTTCAGAATCTCGGGCGCTACCTGCAATTTGCCGATGTCGTGCAGCAGCGCTGCCCAGCGCAGCCGGTCACGGGCCTCGCGGGGAAGATGCAGCTGTTCGCCGAGCAGATCGGCGAACACCCGGACTCGTTCACTGTGACCCCGGGTCCGCCGGTCGTGCGCTGTCAGCGCGGTTATCAACGTCAGCACCGCCTCCGCCGCGGCCGCGGCCGAATCCGTCCGCGCCCGGGCGACCTTGTCCTTCAGCGACCGGGTCGACACCGACTGTCGCGCGACTTTGAACCGGCTCGGCGCGCGATCAGGAAACAACATGCTCAGCTTCAACAACGCGGCCAACGGCAGCAGCCGACGCGTCAAACGCTCCACACCTACGCAGACAACGATGCTCGCGCCCGCGGCCAACACCAACCACCAACGAGACTGGTCTATCCGGGCCGACAGCAACCCCGCCGCGCCGACGCTCGCCAGATACCCCATAACCAACGGGACCCCGATGATCGCCCCGCGCAGCATCGCAGCCGCGACCGGCCGTGCACGCCACCGATCACCGTCCACAGGACCGGAGTCAGCCACCACACGATCCGTTCCACGAGTCCGCGCCGGCCGGAATGGCTCGGTCTGCCGACCAATCGGTCCGAAACCGCACGAGCTGAGCAACCAGACCCCATCCTTTGGGGTGAACCTCACGACCACGGATACGAAGGGAGGTGAGTCTCGGCCGTCCGTCGACCCCGGCACTCGCGATACCAAGCACCGTGCGAGCCGGATGATGTCGAGCCTGGCAAGTGGCGGTTCCGCCGGTCCGGCGAGGTCATCTTCATTCTGGGCCGATGCCCAGACGTTCCGGCGGCCCGGGAACTCGGCGCCCACAGCTATGTGGAGTACCCCGATGTCGATGACCCGTCGACGATCCGGCAACGTCCATCCCCGGACCTCCGTTCTGATCTGTGCGCCCCCGAAGACAGGTACGGCGGCGGCCCAGGAGCGCGGAACGAGGCATGGCGAGTGTCCGAGGTGGGTGGCCGGGCATCCTTCGGTGCGCGAAGGTGTCGAATTCGAACGGGGCTCTGGTGGCCGTGGGTGCGGGAGATCATGATGGCGGAATGTTTATCGATGTGCTCGCCGAGGACGAGGCTGCCGGGCCCTCGGCCGCGTACTACGCCGCACAGCGTGAGAGCTGGGGGTTCCTGCCGGATTACGCCTACGCTTTCGGGTCCCGCCCCGACGTGGCGGCGGCGTGGGGGGCGCTGAGCGCCGCCATCCGATCCGGTATGGATCGGCGCCGTTTTGAGTTGGCCACGATTGCGGCGGCCCGGGCGATGCGTTCGACAGCGTGCACGGTGGCCCATTCGATGTTTTTACGAGACGAGTGCGCGGACGAGGCGACGGTGCGATTGATCGCCGAGAGCCCGGACGGTAGCTCCCTCGAACCGGTCGACCGCGTGATCTATCAGTTTGCGACGAAGGTGGCTGAGGATGCCGCCTCCATCGAGCAGGCGGACGTGGACACGGTTCGTGCCGTCGGACTCACTGATTCCGAGATCACGTCCGTGGTGTACGCGGTCGCCGCCCGCTGCTTCTTCACCCGTGTGCTTGACGGTCTCGGTGTGCAGCTGGACCCGCAGAACGCACACGCCTTCAGCCCGGATCTGCTCGCGTCGATGGTTGTCGGCCGCCCGGCGCCCGTGATCTGACCGCGCTCGCTGCGTCCGGGAGGGGGCTGAATCACGGCATGGACGGCTACGACTACGTGATCGTCGGTGCGGGGTCGGCGGGCTGTGTGCTGGCGGCCCGGTTGACCGAGGACCCGTCCGTCTCTGTTGCGCTCATCGAGGCCGGAGGCCCTGACACCGCCGAGGAGATCCATCTGCCGATCGCCTGGAGCGAGCTGTTCAAGGGCCCGTACGACTGGGATCTCGACTCGGAGCCGGAGCCGGGGCTCAATGGCCGTCGAATCTTCCTGCCGCGCGGGAAGGTGCTCGGCGGGTCTAGCTCTATCAACGCGATGATCTACGCCCGGGGGAATCCCGCGGACTATGACGCGTGGGCCGCGAACGGCGCCACCGGGTGGAGCTATGGCGAGGTCCTGCCGTATTTCCTCCGCAGCGAGGACAACGAGCGTGGCGAAGATTCGCATCACGCCGTCGGCGGTCCACTGACGATCAGCGACGGGCGTTCGCTGCATCGGCTGTCGAGCGCGTTCGTCGCGGCGGGTGTCGAGGCCGGCTACACACACAATCCCGATTTCAACGGAGCGACCCAGGACGGGGTCGGCTTCTTCCAACTCACGCAACGCAACGGCCTGCGATGCAGCACGTCGGTCGCGTTCCTTCAGCCCGCGCTGGGTCGATCGAACCTCACGGTCGTGTCGGACGCGCTGGCTCACCGGGTCATCATCGAGAACGGGCGGGCGGTCGGCGTCGACATCAGCCGCGCCGGGCAGGTGCAGGCGGTTCGGGCCCAGCGCGAGGTCATCCTTTCGGCGGGTGCGTACGAGACCCCGAAGCTTCTCATGCTGTCGGGTATCGGGCCGGCCGATGCGCTGGTAGCACTGGGGGTGGAGGTCCGCGCCGACCTGCCGGTCGGCCAAGGACTGCAGGACCATCTGCTCGTGCTCGTCAACTACCTGACCGACGTCGAGACACTCGAGACCGCGCTCACGCCGGCCAACCTGGAGCTGCTCGAGACCCAGGCCCGGGGGCCGCTGACGTCGAACCTTGCCGAAGCCGGCGGCTTCTTCACCACCCGGCCCTCGCTGTCAGCCCCGGACACACAGATCCACATGGCGCCGGTGATGTCCCATCAGGAAAACCTCGGCATCCCCACCGCGCCGGCGCTGGCCTTCGGTCCGTGCACGCTGACGCCAACCAGCCGCGGGACGGTCACGCTACGCACGGCGAACCCCGCCGCCGCACCGCGCATCCAACACAACTATCTCGCCACCACCGAGGACCGCGCCACGATCGTCGCCGGGTTGCGTATCGCGCTCGACCTCGCCGCTCAACCGTCTCTCGCAAGCGTCATCGCCGGCCCGTTCGAAGTGCCGGCCTCTGACTCCGACGATGACCTGCTCGATTTCGCGCGCCGCGTCGGGATGACGCTCTACCACCCCACGTCGAGCTGTGCGATCGGTGCCGTCGTCGACGCCGAGCTGCGCGTCATCGCAGTGGACGGGTTGCGAGTCGTCGACGCCTCCGTCATGCCGACAATCGTGCGCGGCAACACCAACGCTCCCACAATCATGATTGCCGAACGCGCCGCCGACCTGATCCAGAACCAGGGTCGCACATAGCCGCCGTCACACTGTTCCAACCCGTCGACCGCCGCGCCCAGCCGCGAATCTGCGCGGTCGAGCCGACCGCTGACGCCAACCGCGCGCGCACCTTCCTCGCCCATCCCCGCAGACGCAGCGCCGGCCTGATCGACGGGCGCCCCCGGTGCCGCGAATACATCTGACCGGGGAACTGCTGGCGCCCTATTCGGGCCGCGTCGGTAACTGGCTGCTCCTTGCTGGCGTTGCGATCTTCCGGGTGGGCGCGGTCCTTCTGGTCACCGGCGGATCGTTCGGCGACTTCGTGGGTGAGACGTTCACTGCCACCCATGCGCTCGCCTTCCTACTGTGTGTGCACAGCCGATACGCGTCTACCGATGATCCTGATGCCGCTGCTCATCGGCTGGATTCGGTTGAGTGCCGCCGCGTCCATGAAGCCCAAGAGGAACTCCTCTGCGCGCGCTCGACAGGAGATTGACAGGTCGCCGCGACCGAGCAGATCGACGCATCTAGTGCGGCCGTGGGGCCCTGGACTGGCCTCGATCAACACTCACAGCTGCTCGCCCGTTCGACGTCCGGCCAGGTCGCCAGTGGGGTGCGTAACCGGCGGCTCGTCGTTGACCTAGGACATCTGCGGAGGCTGACCGAGCAAGCGCCGCAGCCAACGAAGGCGCATCGCGACGGTTTCCTGGGAGATCCGAGCGCGCGGTGCCAGGCCCGAATAGCCGTGGAATCCACCTGGCCAGACATGCAGTTCCGCGATGCCGCCGGATCGCCACAGGCCGCTCGCGAACGCGACGCATTCGTCGCGGAAGGTTTCAGCCGAGCCGACGTCGATGAAGGTGGGCGGTAGGCCCGACAGATCAGTCGCTCGCGCGGGCGCGGCGTAGAGCGACACGTCCGGGCCCCCTCTGGCATCGCCGAGCAGAGCGGTCCAGCCGGTCTCGTTGCTCGCGCGGTCCCAGACTCCGTGGCCGGCGAGCTGACGGGCGGAGACCGAGTCATTGCGATCGTCGAGCATCGGCGATGACAGTAACTGGCCGGCCAACGCCGGCCCACCGCGGTCGCGGGCCAGCAGAGCTACCGCCGCGGCGAGACCTCCGCCGGCGCTGACTCCGGCGATGACGGTGCGCGCGGCGTCGACATTCAGCTCGTCACAGTTCGCCGCGATCCATTGCAAGCCGGCGTAGCAATCTTCGACCGGCGCTGGGTAGGGATGCTCCGGGGCCAGTCGGTAGTCGATGGACACCACGGCCAGCCCGAGATCCTGCGCCCAGTCGAGTACCTCCGAGACGGTGAGTCGCTTGTTACCACCGATCATGCCGCCGCCATGCACGTGATAGACGGCTGCGGTCGGTGCTGTCGCCGATGTAGGCAGGCAGATCAGCAGGGAGACGTCCGGCGCCCCGTCAGGCCCCGGCACCATCCGCTCTTCGACGGCGAACCGACCGTCACGGCTGAGGGCCTCATCGCTGACCAACGGTGCGTTGCGTTCGCCGGCTCGGCGCAGACCGATCGAGTCGGCGGTCACCGACTGTGAGATCCACGCGGGGAGAGCCGAGAGCGCGGCGGCGCACTCGGAGTCGAAGGGCGGGGGCGGCCCGATCTCGGCGACGGCCAAACTCGTCGTCTACTTCGAGCTGATCGCTTGGAAGTATCTGATCTCGCCGACCTCGTCGGACAGCACGTGCCCGGTCTGGTCGGGGGTCTGGTCGCCTACCGGCTGCGGAACATTGGGGTTGCCGCTGTAGCCGACCTGGCGGGCGATACGGTGCTTGATCCGCCAGCCCTGCTCAGTTCGGACGAGTTCGTCGTCGTACCAACCCGTCCCTGTCCAGGTGGGTCCACCCTCGGCCGCATACCTGATGAGCAGCCAGTCGCCGTAGGTGAAGGAGTACGCCTTGTCGCCGTCGACATGCACGAGGTGACCCATCATCGTGTGCGCATGACCGTCAAGCGTCTTGTGGAAGAGGTCGAAGGCCTCGATGAGCTGCGCGCGGGACGTCCACGCGGCGCTGGCCGGCCCGAGCTCGGTCCGGATGTCCTCGGTGAAGACTCGCTCGAACAGCTCCCATCTATGGGAGTCCAAGGCGAACGCGTACAGATTCAAGATCTCGATGATCTCTGCTTTGTCCTCGTACTCGCTCACGCGGCGTTCTCCATCTCTTGGGCATCTCGATGACCTGCTTGCTCCCCGGCTGGGGAGGGACGTCAGGGAGCAATTAGGCTGAACCAATAGGTTCTATCCTGCAAGGCCCCGATCAGAGTGTCAAGGATCTGCTTGGACCCAACGGGCCGAAATTCGGCTCGGGGAAGATCACCCGCCGCTGCCGTGGTGAGAGATATGAAGGAGGGAGATCTCCTTGACACGCCGCAAGCTAGCAGGCACAGTAAGGCCTAATGGTTCGGTCTATTTGCTGTAGCTGGAACATCGTTGTAAATCAGATCCGCCGACTCGACGGAACCGAACGGGAGATGTTGAATTGACCGTGGCCATGCTGGATACGTCCGAGCGCCTCAACACGATCCTCGACAACGTCCGCGCGCTCGGGCCAACCTTGCGGGAGCGGGCGCTCGAGGCGGAGCGCGCTGGTCGCCACTCCGACGAGACGATCGCTGATCTCGATGCGACCGGCGCCTTCAACATCGGCAGTCCGGCCGAGTTCGGCGGCGACGAGTTGACCGTGCGCCAACAGCTGGACGTCGTGACCGAGGTTTCCGAATGGGATGGCTCGGCCGGCTGGACCGTCTGGGTAGGTGCGTCGACGAACTGGATTCCGGCCGGCTCGGGTGCCCGCGTCGTCGAGGAGGTCTACGGCCCCAGCTGGGTCGGACCGAGGGTTGCTGGTTCGAGCCACTTCCCGTCTTCGCGTGGCCGCGCGAAGCGGGTCGACGGTGGTTGGATCGTCTCCGGGGGACCATGGACCTTCGGAAGCGATGCGCTCTGGGCTCCCTATACGAACCTCGGGTGCATCGCCGACGAGGGCGATGGCCCCTTCCTGGTCGGCTTGCAGGTTCCGCTCAACGAGCTCCGCTTTCTCGATGACTGGAAGGTCGCGGGGATGCGGGCCACCGGCAGCGTCTCGATCAAGCTCGCGGGCGACGACCTCTTCGTCCCGGACTATCGGGGCGTCGATTTTCGCGATATCACCGGCGCTCGGATCGACAACGGCCTCAAGGGCTCGCTGTGGCGGGCCCCGTCGCTCGGCTGGGCCTTCAGCCTCATGGCGGGAATGTCGATCGGGATCGCGCAGGGGGCCCTGAAGCGCTTCGTCGAGCGCTCCGACGGCCGACCGATCCGCGGAACCACCTACACGAACCAACTGGACGCTCCGCTGACGCACTTGATGCTCGCTGAGGTCCATTCCAAGATCCGGTCCGCAACGTTGATGGCTCGCGCGAATGCCGACGAGACCGACGAACTCGGTGCGCTGGCCGCCGCGGGAACTCCCGCCGATCCGGAGCGCCTCCAGTTGTTCAGCGCCCGAGTACTCGTCGAGACCGCCTACGCGGCGAAATGGTGTGCTGAGGCTATCGAGCTTCTCCAACGGAACTCGGGTTCGACGGCGATCATGGACTTCGAGCCGATTCAACGGTCTTGGCGCGACGCGCGAGTGATCACGTTGCACGGCGCGCTCAACCTCGAGGCCCTGTCGGAGAACTACGGCCGTCTGATGGCAGGTCGGCAGCCTCATCAGTTCGCCGGCATCACGACGCTCGACCGCTTCGCGCCCGTTCCGAACCAGAAGACCACCTGACCGATGAGCCTTGACCCGTCGCGGCCGCGCGAAGCTATCTCGCGATCGACCGTGCCGCGCCCGGCCACGGCCTGGCTGACGTCTTCGCCGCCGAGCGGCGTACCCGAGATCTTCACCGTCATTCATCGCGGCGACGCGTTCGATCCCGCCCGCGCGCTCGAGCTCGTCGAGGCGGTAACCACTTGGGCAGCCGCTGCCGAACCGGGCGGGTCGAGGTCGGTCGACGTGTGGGCCGCGCCATGGAACCGGCTCACCTCCGGCTGCCTGGCCACCGTCATCGCTTTCGGCGCGCCCTTCTGCAATCTGCATCTGCCGGTCGCGGATGACCTCGTGGCGAAGATGAGTGCTCGAGGCGTGGCCGTCCGGCACCGACGAGCCCGACAGTCCGCGATCGATGACGCCGAACTTCGAGCGATAAGCCAGGGCTGGCCGATCGACTATCTCTGACCGAAAGGCGCGGTCATGGCCGCTATGGACGACAGGGTCTGCCTCATCACTGGAGCTGGCTCGGGCATCGGGGCCTCGATCGCGCGACGGTTCGCCGCCGAGGGCGCCGTTGTCTATCTCGCGGATATCCGCGGTGACGCCGCGGAGGCGGTCGCGTCCGAGCTTCGACACGACATCGGCGCGACGGCGCGGGCGATCACGTTGGACGTCACTGACTCGGGCGCCGCGTCGCGGGTGGTCGACCGAATCGTCGACGACCATGGCCGGATCGATGTGCTCGTGAACAACGCGGGCTTCCTGACCCGGCCGAAACCCGGTCAGGTGGAACGAGTCGGCGCCGTCCTGGCCCGTCGTGCGGCCGGCGAGCCCGCCGGGTCGATGAGCATCACCGTCAACCTGACCGACGCCGAGTTTCAGGCGATCGTCGCGGTGCACATGTTCGGCACATTCAACTGCACACGCGCGGCGCTGCGCCACATGGAATCTCGCCGGACCGGGGCGATCGTGAACGTCGCATCGATCGCCGGGACGATTCCCTACCCGGTCGCGCCCGAGCTCGGCGCGGTGAAGGCGGCGCTCATCGGCTTCACCCGATCGGTCGGCTTCGAGGTCGCCGGGGCCGGCATCAGGGTGAACTGCGTGGCGCCCGGCATCATCGACACACCGCCTCTGCACCGTGTGCCGGGGGCGCGCGATCGGGCCAGTCAGCGGATCGGCATCGGCCGCCCTGGGGAGCCTGCCGAGGTGGCCGCCGCCGTGCTTTGGCTGGCCAGCGATGAAGCGTCGTACTGCTACGGCGACGTGCTCACGCTTAGTGGGGCATGGATCGGCTGACGCTACATTCGCGCAAGTCCGCCGTCGACGACGAGGACCTGGGCCGACGCGAAGGCGGCTTCGTCAGAGGCGAACCACGCCACCGCATTCGCGACGTCTGTCGGGTCGGCGAGCCGTTTGATTGCCTGACGCTGCAACATTCCATTGAACAACTGCATCCGCTGCTCCCTGGCGGCCGGACTTTCGTGACCGGCCAGCATCCCTTCGGTCGCAGTCGCGCCGGGCGCGACACAGTTGACCGTGATGCCGGACCGGCCGACATCAGCAGCCAGCGCCTGCGTGAAACCGATGATCGCGGCCTTGCTGGTGATGTAGTGCGTCATCGATTCAACAGGCAGACCGACCGTGTTCGACGTCAGATTGACGATGCGGCCGAATCCGCGCTCGGTCATACCCGGAACGACTGCCTTGCAGAACAGGAAGGCCGAGGTCACGTTCACCGCGAGGACCCGCTGCCACATATCGAGGTCGAGGTCGTTGAACGACACCTGCGGGTAGATGGCCGCGTTGTTGACCAGGACGTCGCACCGGCCGAGCTCGGCGTCCACCGCGGCGACCGTCCGCGTCACATCGGTTGGCACCGACACGTCGCATTCAATGGCGAGTGCGCGAACGCCCACGGCGCGGACCGCGTCGGCAGTCTCGGTCGCCTCGACGAGGTCGGCGATCGCGACGTCGTAGCCGCGCTTCGCCAGACTCACCGCAATCGCTCGCCCGATGCCCCGGGCGCCCCCGGTGACCACTGCGACCTTGGCCTCGCCGGGCCTCATCTGGCGGCCCGTACTTGTCGCTGGAAATCGTGGTATTCGCGCCGAACGAATTGTTCGAACGTCGTCGGTTCGCGCCCGAGCAGCCACCGGAGCACATTGGGGTTGCCGATGAAATCGTGACTGCTATAGCGCGATCCGATCGCGCGGATCACTCGAGTTTGATAGGGGAACAGACTCAGGTCATCCGTGCCGAGCGCGGCTCGGAGGAAGACATCCGTGTCGATCTCCTCGGCCGCGACCTCGCGGCCAATGACCTCGGAGATGACCCGGGCCAGGTCGTACGCTGTGTAACGCCCCGGCGCGACGAGCTCGTAGGTCGCTCCGCCGTGCGACCCGGTATCGGTGAGGACGTGCATGGCCACCTCGGTCACGTCGGCCAGATCGACCATGGACTGATAGCGCTCGAGTGACCAGGACAGTCGGAAGACGCCCATCTCGAACGCGGGCTTGAGCCGGTGACGCAACATGTAGTTGGCCGGCTGGAGGATCGTGAACTCGAGGCCCGATGACAGCAGGTGTTCCTCGAGGTCCCGCTTGATCTCGTGCTGAATCAGGTCGGTCGTGATCGCATGGAGCACCGAACTGAATACGAAATGCCGCACGCCAGCGGCCCGAGCGGCGTCGATCACCGCGAAACCCATCTCCCGTTCCCGCGGATGCAGCGCCGGACCGATGTAGTAGACCTTCTCGATGCCGCTCAAGGCGCGAGCGAGCAGGTCAGCATCGGCGATATCGCCGACGATGACGTCCGAAACGCCCGCGTCCGTCAAGGCTCGCGCAGACTCCTCCGAGCGAACGCAGGCGCGAACATCGACGTGCGCGGCCACGAGCCGAGGAACCAGCAGCTTGCCCTGATTGCCGTTCGCCGCGGTGACCAGCACCGTCATATCGCGACCTCCGGGCCGTGGGGTTCTTCGAGCAGGTGCTGGATCAGCAGGTCGGCGCCGAAGTCGTTGGTCGGATCGCGCCACACGCTGTGCACGTGGTTGGCGTTGTCCTCGGCGTTGTCGAACTCGATGAGGGTGGCCGGTCCCTGGATACGGAAGTAGTGCGGCTGGTCGATCGAGGTGCCGCCGGCCCAGGCGAAGTGCAGCTCCTCGACGCCGCCGGCGGCGTCGATGCGGTCCATCTCGAAGCCGACCAGGCCCGGACGGGCGCGTTCGACGAACCGGGCGAGCAAGTCGTCGAAATGGCCGCGCTGGGTGGTGGAGAGGTCGCCGGCGCGGATCCCTCGGGGATGGGCGCGGAAGTAGGCCAGTGCGGTGCGGTCCTCGTCGGTGATCATCGCGTCGCGGCGTCCGACGCCGTGGTAGGCGGGGTACTCGACCTCGCCGACTGGTCGCGACCGTGCGGGTGACGAAGTCCGCCGGCGGCTTGGTGTGGATGATCGCCTGCTGCTGCTGGGCGGCGGTGAGGCTGTCCAGCAGGACGAAGGCGGCGTCCTCTTCCTCGCCGAGGATCCGGAACGGGCCGAAGCGCGCGGGTTCGGCTCCGAGCAGGAACGGGGTGGCGCTGACCAGGTCGCCGTCGACGACGGTGACGTTGATCGACAGGTGGTGGCCGACCAGCCGCCAGCCCCAGGTGGTGTCGGGCTGCGGCTGACCGAAGAAGGTGAGGAAGTAGCCGCGGGCGTCGCGGAAGGTGGCGGCGACGTGACCGAATACCGGCAGGTTGAGCTCGCGGAGGACGTGCTCGTTGGCCATCACCTGCATCACGCGGGCGTAGGCCGGGATCGACATCGACTCGGCGATCAGCCGGTGCGCCGAGCACCTCCTGGTGGCGGTCGAGCTCGCCGAGCGCGAGACCGTGCCGGCCGGACTCGGGCAGGAAGTTCCAGTGCGTCCGGCTGCGGGTCGGCGTGCGGCAGCAGCACCCGCGCGCGCTGATCGCCGGTCAGGCTGTCGAAGAACCCCATCGCCGCGAACGTGAGCACCGTCGCGTCGAACGAGCCGCCCGGCCGCGGCCGGTGCGCCTCCGGAAGCTCGTCACCGCGTGTGCGGATGCTGCGTCGTCGTCATGATCGTCCTGGTCCCCTCCTCCGGCGAGGTCGGCTCGAGCGCCTGGCGCAGGCGCGAGACGAAGCTCGCGGATGTCGGCGTGCTCGCCGGCCGCGAAGACGTAGAAGTCCGGCCGGGCCAGGAACGCCTCGCACCCGTGCGTCGGCGAACCAGCGCTCGTAGCCGCCGTCGAGATCCTGGACCGCGCCCGCGCCCGACACGTCGGCGATCACGCCGCCGATCTGCCGGAACCAGGCCACGTCGTCCGTCGCCCAGCAGCTCGGCAGGATCCCCGACGCGGCTGATCAGCTGCCAGCCGCCGCCGACGATGTCGTCGAACAGGCCCACCCGGCCGGCGACCCGGACCCGGCCCTGCGGCGCCAGCCGCCCGTCGGCGGCGCCGCGGCCCGCGATCGTCAGTGACGGCTCGCCCAGCCGGGGATGCGGAGGCTCCCGGGTGGCGGCGTCGGATCGCGCGCCCGCTGCTTCATCTCGGCGTCCCGGGCGGCCGCGCGGTCGGCGTCGAGTTCGCAGATGACCCGGCCGGCGGCCACTGCCTCGTCGATGATCTCCCGGACGTGCCCGATGCGTTCCGGCCCGTACGTGTCGAGGACGGCCGGCGTGGCCAGCCCGCGGTGCACCAGGCCCAGCCGCCAGGTCAGCGCCCGGGCGTCGCGCAGTCCCGGCGCACAGCCCCTGCCCGAGGAACGGCGGCATGAGGTGGGCGGCATCGCCGGCGAGGAAGACGTTGCCCGCGCGCCAGGTCTGTCGCCCACCGTCCCCGGAACGTGTAGACGGCGTGCCGTTCCAGCCGGGCGGTCTCCGGGGTCACGCCCCAGGGCGCCATCAGCCGCCAGGCGGTGCTGTCCTGGCCCAGCTCCTCGACGGTCATGTCCGCCCGGCGCATGAACTCGAACCGCCGCCGTCCCGGGCCGCTGTTGACCGCGGTGGCCGGCTGGGCCGGGTCGCAGTACTGGGTGACGAAGGCGGTCCACTTCTCCTCGGCCAGCGGCTGGTAGTCCACCACCAGCCAGTCGGCCTCGAACCCGGAATCCCCGACGTCGATGCCGAGGTGGGTGCGGACCGCGCTGTTGGCCCCGTCGGCGCCGATGAGCCAGCGCGCCCGGATCTGCGTCGCCGTCGGCCGGCCGCTCGGTGGGCGCCACCTGAACGGCACTCCCTCGGGTCCTGGGTCAGGGCCTGGAAGGTCCAGCCGCGGTGGACCGTGCACGCCCGGCGTCGCGACCGCCAGCGTCCTCGAGGGCCGCCTCGAGGTCGGGCTGGTAGAAGCCGTTGGTGTTCGCCCACCCCGACTCGGCGGCCCGGTTCCAGTCGATGGCCTGCAGGAGCTCGCCCGCGCCGTTGCGGAACTCGTACCCGCCCCGTTCACCCTGCGACGGCTCGAACAGGTCGGCGTGGTCGGCCATGAACCCGGCGGCCTGCAGAATGCGCAGCGCCTCGTGGTCGATGGTGCAGGCCCGCGGCAACGGATACCGCTGCGGCTGGCGCTCCACGACCGACACCTGCAGGCCGGCCTGGCCGAGGAAGACGGCGGTCAGCAGGCCGACCGGGCCGCCGCCGACGACGACGCAGTCGACAGCGGGAGCGCAGCGTCCGGTGACGCGTCATGTCGGCTCGCTGCCGAACACGGACGACGCACTTGGCGTGCGGCGAGGACGCCTGCGCCCGCCACGCCGTCGGGGATTTCGTCGAAGTGAGAAGGTGCGGACCTCGAGCTGCAGCTCGCCGCCGGCCAAGGCGGTCCACAGCCAGGTCAGGGCGGCCCGCTTGTCGCGCAGCGGTGTGTGCAGGCCGGCGAAGCCCGGACAGCGTGAGCTGCTTGCCGCGCAGCAGCCCGGCCGGTATCTGCGCGATGGCGCCGGCCGGGTTGCCGATGTTGACCACCCGCGCCCGCTGGGCGCAGACCCGCAGCGCCGCCTCCAGCGGCCGCCCCGTACAGACCGTCGAGAACGACGTCGACCGGCCCGGCCGCCGCCAGCAGCCGGGCCGCCAGCTCCTCGCTGTCCTCGTCGGCCCGCAGCTCGACCACGGCATCCGCGCCGAGCGAGCGTAGCCGCTCCAGCGCCGCGCCGTCGCGGGCGACGCCGATCACCCGGGCCGCGCCGTGGCGGCTGCGCGACCTGGATCGCGAGCTGCCCGACGGCGCCGGTGGCGCCCAGCACCAGCACGGTCTCGCCGGGGCGCAGCCGGCCGTCCTCGACCAGCGGCATGAAGGCCGCCGTGCCGGAGTTGCCGACGGCCGCGGCCAGCACCGGGTCGAGGCCGTCGGGCAGCGGCAGCAGGTCCTCGTCGGCGACGAGCACCTGCGCGGCGAATGAACCGGGGTTCGACGGCGACGCGTGGCACTCGGCGTAGACCAGCGAGCCGGGCGCGTAGCGGTCGGATTCGAGCACCGTGCCGACGCACTCGCTGCCCGGGACGTAGGGCGCTTCATGGCGGGCCGAGTGGAACGTCCCGGAGGCGATCACCAGGTCCAGCGGGTTCAGCGGCGCGGCGATCACCCGCACGAGAGTGGTGCGCGACGTCCGCGCCGGCAACACGACCGAGCCCAGCCGCGGTTCGGCGCCGGGCGAATCGACGATCGCGGCTGCAACTCCGATCTGCGTCGTGTAACTCATCGCCGGTACCTCCGTGACTTTCCTGAGGGGGACATCGGTGACTGGAGCGTCATACGCCGAGCTCCATGAGGGCAACGCGGTCGAGGTCGCGGAGATCGCCCACGGTGTACGTGGGCGCCGGGCCCTGCCGGTCGAGGTCGTGCCCGGGTCGCGCGATACGGACGACGGGAAGGCTCGCCTCGCCCGCGCCGCGGACGTCGCGGGCGGATGCGGCGATGTGCAGCCGAACGCCGAACTGGTCATGGGCGAGTTCGTAGATGCGCTTGCCGGGCTTGTACGAGCGCAACCGTTGGGAGGTCAAAGTGCTGGCGGAATCGATGAAGGCCGAGACCTTGGTGGTCGCAAGGATGTCGTCGTCGACGTTGGACAGGATCCCGATGCGGTATCGCGCTTCAAGCGCCGTCAGGGCGGATTCGACGTCGGGCCACAACGGCCAGTCGGCGACCGAGGCCAGCAGCCGGGCGCAGTCGCTGGAGGCATCGCCACGCAGCGCGAAGTGCTGGTACGTATCTTTCAACGCACCACGGGCCACTCGGGCGAATGGAACCCACCGACGTACGTGCGCTTGTGCTTGCTTGTTGCGCACGTCCCAGTCGTTGTAGATGTCTTCACCGTCGACCGGCCAATCTCGCTCAGCGGCGAGCGAGCGAAGAAACGCGCCACCACCTCGGCGGGAATCAATCAAGGCGCTGAACAGATCGAATGTGATGAGCGGGCGACTCGTATTCATTGCAGCCAGCCCCGAATCGCCGGGCCATCGGCGTCGAGCGCAGGCGGCGCGCTGTGGTCGAGTCGTGTGCTCTCGCGGAGCTCACCCGCGGGCGACATCTCGAACGTCCGGACGGCCATTCCGGGCAGCGCGACGGGCCCCAACGTTTCGTGCTTGACGTCGATGGTGAGTCGCTGCGAGCGGGTCTGCTCCCACTCGTAGACCTCGTCGATTGAACGGATACGGCCGGCGGGGATACCGGCATCAGTGAGCTGCGCGAGCACAGTGTCGCGGTCGAGAGCGGCGAAGCGCCGCTCGAGTTCGTCGGTCAGCCGCCTCGACGTTCTCGAGACGCTTCGGATTGGACGAATAGCGGGAGTCGTCGGCGTCAAGGCCGAAGCTCGGCGCACAGCCGCCGCCACATCGTCTCGTTGCCGCAGGCAAGCTGGACGAGGCCGTCGGCGCACCGGAACGCCCCGTACGGCGCGATGGAGGGGTGCTCGGTTGCCCTGCGCACGCCCGACTTCGCCGGCGACGGTCCAGGCGCGTGCCCTGGAAGGCATGGACGCCGACCAGCGCGGCGAGCAGCGAGGTGCGCACGACCTGCCCGCAGCCGGTGCGGTCACGTTCGCGCAGCGCGGCCAGCACGCCGTATGCGCCGTAGATTCCGGCGGTCAGGTCGCCGATCGGGACGCCGACTCGCTGCGGGTGCGTCGGGATCCGGCGCCGGTGAGCGACATCAGCCCGGCCTCGCCCTGGGCGATCTGGTCGTAGCCGGGCCGGCCGGATTCGGGCCCGTCGTGGCCGAAGCCGCTGATCGAGAGCGTCGACGAGAGCGGGGTTCAGCTCGGCGAGCCGGCCGACCGTGAAGCCGAGCCGGTCGAGCACGCCGGGCCGGAAGTTCTCGATCAAGACGTCGGCGCGGCGGATGAGCTCGCCGAGAATCGGCCCGCGTCCGACTCGGACTTCAGGTCGAGGCTGATCGACTCCTTGTTGCGGTTGCAGCTCAGGAAGTACGTCGACTCGCCGGCCCGGCATCGGGCTGCACGAACGGCGGCCCCCACGCCCGGGTGTCGTCGCCGGTGCCCGGCGCCTCGACCTTGATGACCCGGGCACCGAGGTCGCCGAGCAGCATGGCCGCGTGCGGTCCGGCCAGTGCTCGGCTGAGGTCGATGACCCGCACGCCGGTCAGCGGCGCGAACGTCGCGGTCATGAGTTCGGGCGGATCACGAACATGCTCGCGGGTCTCCGCCGTCAGGTTGTCGACGGCCCGGACGCAGCCGGCGGGCAGGAACAGCGAGTCGAGGTGCGCGAGCTCGATCGGCTCGTTGTCGATGGTGATCGTCAACCGGCCGCTGTAGCTCGTGTAGACCGTGTCGACGGCGACCGGTGACAACTCGGCGTGCGCTCCCGGTTCGTAGGTCGACAGCACGACGCTGATCGATTCGTCGGTGCTGGTGCCGGTCAGCCGGACGGGGGAGACGCCGCTGTGTCCTTCGGGGTGGAACGGGATGGCGTCGTCGAATCGATGTAACCGGGCGCTCATGACGCAGCCGCCGGGGCCGCGATGATCGGGGTGCGGACCGATCCGACACCGGCGATCTCGACGGTCACCTCGTCCCCGGCGTGCAGGAACCGCGGGGGGCGCCGGGCGTACCCGACGCCGTTCGGCGTGCCGGTCACGATCAGATCGCCGGGGTAGAGCGTCATCGTCTGACTGAGGTAGGAGACGATCTCACCAACGCTGAAGATCATGTCGGCAGTGGTTCCGTCTTGCACGATCTCGCCGTTCACGCGCGTGAGGATTCGCAAGCCGGTCGCCGGGTCGCCGACCTCGTCGGCCGTGACGATCTCACTCATCGGGCCGCTCTGATCGGCATTCTTGCCGACCGTCCACTGCGTCGTGCGATGCTGTGTGTCTCGCGCGGTGAGGTCGTTGAACACCGCGTAGCCGAAGACGGCGTCTAGTCCGTCTCTCGCCGACACTCCCTTGGTCTCTCGTCCGATGACCGCGACGAGTTCGCCTTCCCAATCCAGACCCTGCTCGCCGGCCGGGATCGGCGCGGGCGTGCCCGACACCGTCAGCGACCGGGTCCATCGACCGAAAACGGCCGGGTGGGTAGGGCGCTTGAACGTCCCTTCGGCCACGTGCTCCGGATAGTTGAGCCCGACGCAGAGGACACGCGCGGTCGGTGGCACGGGTGGGACGAGGACCAGCTCGGCGATGTCGAGGACCGTGTCCGAAGACGCGAGGATCGACTGCGACGGATCGGTCCAGAACTCGTCCGCGCTCCCGAGCGGGATCAACTTCGTCTCGCTGTCGAGCCGGCCGATGCCACCGCTCGTCGCTGTGCGGTACCCGAGTAGTTTCATCGCAACACCTTCCGGCTTCGCCGTAGAGACTCACGTGAGGGGCGCCGCCGAGGGGTTGTGGCGCGCCGCCGCAGGGCCAGGCATGAAATAAACCTAACCATTAGGTCTGACCCATCATGAGAGGCGGAAAGCCGTCCGTCAAGGACCAGGCCGGGACCAATCGCTGGCGGGCGTCGCATCGCGCGTCGGACTCGGACACGCAACAGGGGTATCCGTTAGGCTTCATTCATGGCGTTACCTGCCCAGCGGACCCGCGCGGAGGACGTTGTCGTCTATGTCGAGGGCGCAATCGAGGAACGCAGCCTGCGACCGGGTGATCACATCGGCACCCGGGCCGACCTGCGCACGGAGACCGGTGTCGCCAAGGCCACCGTCAACGAGGCGATCCGACTGCTGCAGGAACGTCGTCGGATCGTTGTCCGTCCCGGACCGGGCGGCGGCCTCTTTGTCGCCGCGACCGACCCGGTGGTCAAACTCGGACGCACGCTACTCACCGTTCACGGCGAGCCGATGGCGGTCTCGGGTGCCATCGAAGTCCGCGAGCAGCTCGAGTCACTTGTAGCCGTGCATGCCGCGCAGCACCGTACCGCCAAGGACGGGCGCGAACTGAAGGCGCTGATCAAGGCGATGGAGAAGAGCCTCGACGACGTCTCGCAGTTCGTCTCGCTGAACTGGGATCTGCACACCCGGATTGCCGCCATCTCGCCGAACGCGGTGCTACGCGCCACGTACATCGGGCTGTACGAATTCGTGAACCAGATGTCGTTGGTGACGCCACAGCCTCGCGACGCCGCCTACATGAGCGAGCGACTCAGGGTTCACAGCGAGTTGGTCGCCGCGATCATCGCCGGCGACGTCCACGGCGCCGAGCACGCTGCCGAAGCGCACCGCCACCCGCACTGACGCGCCCGACCTGTAGTCGCTGGACCTACTGGTCGCGCGGTCGGAAGGTACGCGTCAGCTCCCGATCTGTCGGCGCTCGCGCGCACAATTAGACCTAATCGTTACGCTCGACGTCACGATCTGAAACATCAGCTGCGGGCCAGCCCACGAAATCCTTGACAGCGCAGTCGACGCGATGCAGGGTAGGGCCTATTGGTTCGGCTCATTTGTTTCGAGGTCAGAGCCCGGAGCCCGCGAGCATCGCGGTTGCAGTCCGGCGGCAGGCCTGTTCGCAGCAGCACATCCGTCCTTCTCACATACCGGGAGAGTCCAAGATGCTCGCTCACTTCGACGATCAGGGGCAGCGAAACACCGCCCGCGGAAAACACGAGAATCACCGCCGCGCGCGCGGATTCGTCGCGGCCGGCGCCGCGCTGGTGGCGCTCGTGTCGGTCGCGGCCTGCAGTTCCTCGGCGAGCAAGAGCGGATCGTCGAGCTCAGCGACCGGCTCATCCTCGTCGAGTTCGGCGTCGGGAGCGAACACAGCGGCGGCAACCGCGGCGCTCACTGCGTACACGACGGCCCCGACGACGTTTCCGGTGACCGACCCGCTGCCCTCGAAGCTGCCGGCGGGCAAGAAGTTCGTCTTCCTGCAGTGCGGAACGCCGGTCTGCGCCGGCATCGGCGTGTTCGTCCAGCAGGCCGTCAAGGCCATCGGGGGGTCGATCACGGTAATCAACTCGGGCTCCACTGCGCAGACGGCGCAGGCGGCGGCATCGAGCGCGCTTTCGCTCAAGCCGGACGCAGTCCTGATGGGTGGCAGTGACCCGGCGCTCTTCGGACCCGGGCTGAAGGCGTTGTCCGACGCCGGCGTCAAAGTCGTCTCGATCCAGGTCACGAAGGACGTCTCGCAGTACGGCATCACGTTCAACTACCTGGGCGCGAACCTGAGCCAGCGCAACGGAAAGCTCCTGGCCGACTGGGTCATCGCCAACAAGGGCGACAAGGCCAACGTGGTGCTGTACACGCTCCCCGGGCTCGACGTCTCGCCGCCGATGGAGAGTTCCTTCGAAGCCGAGATGAAGGCGAACTGCTCGGCGTGCAAGGTCCGCGCGGTGCCGATCGATCTCTCCACCATCGGAACGACCTCGTCCCGCACCATCGTGACCGATCTGCAGTCGCACCCGGACACCAACGTCGCGGCGTTCGTCGGCCTCGAGGCGGCGGCCGGTCTGCCGGCGGCCCTGAAAGCGGCCGGGCTGACGATGACGACCGTGGGCTTCGCGCCGACGGCCGGGAACCTGCAGGACATCAAGGACGGCGGGATCACCGCTGGGCTCGCCATCGACTTCCCGATCTCGGTCTGGACCGCAGTCGACGCGGCAGCTCGCCTGCTCGAGGGCGGCCAACCGACCCAGAGCGAGACCGACGGCGACATTCCCGAGCAGTTCCTGGAGGCGAAGGACATCACCTTCGACCCGACCCACGGCTGGTCAGGGTTCTCCGACTACATGAGCCGGTACGCGAAGTTATGGCTGGTGTCGTAGCCCCGGGCGCATCAGCGCCCCTGCTTCAGATCCGGGGAATGTCCAAGACATTCCCCGGACTGAAGGCCCTGGACGCGGTCTCGCTCGCGGTCCACGCCGGGGAGGTCGTGGCCGTGCTCGGGCACAACGGCTCGGGCAAGTCCACGCTGGTCAAGATCCTGGCCGGCGTGTACCAGGCCGACCCCGGCGCAGTCGTCGAGATCCGCGACGCCGAGGGCAACCTCGTCAACGGGTCCTCGGCCCGCAACGAACTGCACTTCATCCACCAGGACCTCGGTCTGGCCGACATCCTGAACACGGTCGAGAACCTGGGACTTGGTAGGCCGACCCGCGGACGGGGGCTTGCCCCCGTCCGCGGGGCCGCCGAACGCCGTCACGCGGTCGAACTCATTTCCCGATTCGGCGCGGCGATCGACGTGACGATCCCCGTCGGGCGACTGTCACCGGCCCAGCGAGCCATCGTGGCCATAGCGCGGGCGATGGACGGCTGGGCTCGTTCTGACAACGTGTTGATCCTCGACGAACCCACGACCGCGTTGCACGGCGACGAGGTGCAGATCCTGTTCGAGGCGGTCCGGCGGATCGCGTCGTCCGGCGCCGGGGTCGTCTTCATCTCCCACCGCCTCGACGAGGTCCTCGCGCTGGCCGACCGAGTGGTCGTCCTGCGGGACGGCCGGGTCGTGGCCGAGGAACCCACCAGCCGCCTCGACCACGACACGATGGTCACCCTGATCGCCGGCCGCGAGGTCGCCGACACGTCCGGCGCCGACCGCACCGAGAGCGGAGCGCCGGTGTTGACCGTCACCAAGGTGAGCGGCGCGGGTCTCACTGACTTCTCGCTGACGCTGCGCGCGGGCGAGATCGTCGGCGTCGGCGGTATCCTCGGCTCCGGCCGCGAGCAAGTCGGTCCGTTGCTGTTCGGAGCCGCTCACCGGTCGGCCGGCCGGGTCGAGGTCGACGGCGACGAACTGCCCGCCGACGACACCGTCGCAGCAATCGAGTGCGGCATGGCCTACGTGCCCGCCGACCGCCGCCGCGGCGGCGCCGTGATGGACATGAATGTCCGGGAGAACCTGACCCTGCCGCTGATGCGTCCCCTCCGCCGGCGGTTCGGGCGCCTAGACGGACGGGCCGAACGAATCGAGACCCGGTCGTGGATGCAAACGGTCGGACTGCGGCCGCCGAACCCGGAGCAGCCGTTGAAGCTGTTCAGTGGCGGCAACCAGCAGAAGATCGTCCTGGCCAAGTGGCTGCGGGTGCGCCCTCGTGTACTGCTGCTGGACGAACCCACCCAGGGTGTCGACGTCGGTGCCAAAGCGGCGATTTACGAGCTCATCCTGGCAGCGCGTCACGGCGGAACCGGCGTGCTGGTCTGCTCCTCCGACACCAAGGAACTGGTGTCGCTGTGCGATCGCGTGCTGGTCCTCAAGGACGGCAAGGTCGTCAGTGAGGTCACGCGCGAGTTCTTGACCGAAGAACGGCTGGTCCGCGACGAGTTGGACCTGCAGCCGGCCGTCGTTGACGTCGGCCCGAGCTGACCGGAGCAGATCGTGACAGTGAAGATGGCCGTTCAGCCAGGCACGACGGTTGACAATGCGCCGACGGTCCGCGAGGTTCGGGCACCGCGTTCGTCCCGGCTAGTGAAGTTCTTGGCCTTTCGCAACATCTCGGCGCTCTACCTGCTGGCCGTGATGGTCATCGTTTTCGCCTTCTGGGTTCCGGACACATTCTTGACGACCGGCACGTGGCGGTCGCTGCTGTCCGATCAGGCCATCACCTGCCTGGTGGCGGTCGGGCTGGTCGTGCCGATCGCGGCCGGTGTGATCGATCTCGCCATCGGTGCCGAGGTCGGGCTCGGAGCCATCCTGGTCGCCCGGCTGCTGATCGGCGCAGTGCCGATGCCGGTCGCGATCGTGCTGTCCGTCCTGGCCGGCGGGGGAGTTGGCGTCTTCTCCTGGCTGATGATCACCAAGGTCCGCATCCCGTCCTTCATCGCTACCCTGGCCGTCAGCTCGTTGCTGGCAGCGCTCACCGACTGGGTTTCGAGCAGCCAGCAGATCGTCAACCTGCCGAAGGGCTTCGCGAAGTTCGGTACCGGCCAGCTGTTCGGCATCACCTACCCCGTCTACGTGATGGTCGTCGTCGCATTGCTGCTCTGGTACGTGCTGGAGCGGACCCCGGTCGGTCGCCGCGTCTATGCGACCGGCGGCAGCGCCGGCGCCATGGGCGGCAACAGCGAGGCTGCCGCGCTGGCCGGAGTGCGGGTCTCCCGCGTCATCCTGTTCGCGCTGGTCACCTCCGGGATGGTGGCCGCCCTGGCCGGATTACTGCTGACATCCCAGCTGTCCACGGGTGACCCGACGGTGGGACCCGGTTACCTGCTCCCGGTGATCGCCGCGGTCTTCCTGGGTTCTACCCAGTTCCGGGGTGGTCGCTTTAACGTCTGGGGCACCGTCGTCGCGGCCTACACCCTGGCCGTGGGCGTCAAGGGCCTGCAGCTGGCCGGCCTGCCCGTCTGGATTCCCGATCTGTTCAACGGTGCGGCACTGCTGGTCGCGGTCGGCCTGGCCGCCTGGCGACGTCCGCCGATGAGCCGCCGCGACGCAATCATTCGTCTGGCACGCAACAACACCACGGCCGCCTGGGCGCGCAAGCGAGCGCGCCGCAATCAGCTGATAACGCGCGTCACCACTGCCGCTCCTGTCGTGACGCTGAACGACCATTCGTCCACCGACACCGTCGTCGAGGTATCGAGGACGACCCGCGTCCTGCGCGTGCTCGCCTTCCGCAACATTTCGGCGCTGTACCTGCTCGCGGTCATGATCGTGGTGTTCTCGCTTTGGGTCCCCGACACGTTCCTTACAACCGGTACCTGGCGATCGTTGTTGTCGGATCAGGCCATCACCTGCCTCGTGGCCATCGGTCTCGTCGTCCCGATCGCCGCCGGAGTAATCGACCTGGCCATCGGCGCCGAGGTCGGGCTGGGAGCGATCCTCGTCGCCCGCCTGCTCATTGGTAACGTCCCGATCCCGCTGGCCGTGTGCTTGTCGGTACTGGCCGGGGCGGGCGTCGGGATCTTCTCGTGGCTGATGATCACGAAGGCCAAGATCCCGTCCTTCATCGCGACCCTGGCCGTCAGCTCCCTACTCGCCGCGATCACCGACTGGATCTCGAACAGCCAGCAAATCGTCAACCTGCCCAAGGGTTACGCAAAGCTGGGAACGAACCAGTTGTTCGGCCTCAGCTATCCGGTCTACATCATGCTCGCGGTAGGGATCGTGCTCTGGTACGTGCTCGAGCGCACTCCGGCCGGCCGGCGGGTCTATGCCGCCGGTGGAAACCCGCAGGCGGCGGCCCTTGCCGGAGTCCGGACCTCTCGCGTCATACTGTCCGCACTCATCACGTCCGGGGCCATCGCCGGCTTGTCGGGTCTGCTGCTGACGTCCCAGCTGTCGACCGGTGACCCGACGGTGGGTCCCGGGTACCTGCTTCCCGTGATCGCCGCGGTCTTCCTGGGTTCGACCCAGTTCCGCGGTGGTCGTTTCAACATCTGGGGCACCGTCGTCGCCGCGTACACGCTGGCCGTCGGCGTCAAGGGACTGCAGCTGGCCGGTCTGCCCGTCTGGATACCCGACCTGTTCAACGGAACGGCGCTGCTGGTCGCTGTCGGGCTTGCCGCGTGGCGGCGCACGCCGACCGCTCGAACCGCCGGGCTCGGTCGTCGACTGACCTTACGGCGCCTGCCTCGAACGCCGCCCGCCGCCCAACACCGCGTCGCGGCCATCGCCGACGGATCGACCAACTCGTGATGGAGGCGCTCATGAGCAAGTTCATCGATCCGGCCCTCTTCCGCGAAACACTCGGCCACTATCCGACCGGTGTCGCGGTCGTGACGGCTGTGGCCGCCGACGGCCAACCGGCTGGAATGGTCGTTGGCACGTTCTCGTCCGTCTCGCTGGACCCGCCGCTGATTGCCTTCTTCCCCGCCCGCAACTCGGGAAGTTTCGAATACCTCCGCTCCGCGTCCGCCTTCTGCGTCAACGTCCTGGCCGCCGATCAGGAGCAACTGTGCCGCCAGCTCGCGACCGGCGGCGCGGCGAAGTTCGACGGCGTGCGCTGGAGCCCGGGTCCGCTCGGCTCGCCCATCCTGGACGACGCGGTCTCGTGGATCGAGTGCACGTTCGAACAGATCCAGGAAGCCGGGGACCACTACATCGTCCTCGGCCGGGTACACGAACTCGCGGTCGCCCGCTCGACGCTGCCGCTTCTGTTCTTCCAGGGCGGCTACGGACGCTTCTCGACAGCGTCCTTCGTCGCCGCGCCCGATCCAGAGCTGATCCAGGCCGCCCAGCTCGCCGAGACGATCCGCGGCGAGATCGAACAGCTCAGCATTGATCTCGATGTCAATTGCGGGGTCCTGGTGAAGATTCGCGACGACGCCGTCCAGGTGCTGGCCGCGAACGCCGGGTTGGTCGACGAGCCGTTCCCCCTCGGCCACCGGCAACCGATCGTCCCTCCGCTGGGGGCCAGCTTCATGATCGAATCGACGCCGGCCGAGATAGAGGCGTGGCTACAACGCGCACCCGATGATCCGGCCCTGCGCGACGTGTATCGAGCCCGGCTCGAGCGGGTACGCGACTGGGGTTACTCGATCCTCGCCTCCGAACCGGGCCTGCTCGAGCGGCACCGAGCGGCGCTGACCGAGTTCGAACTGGGCGACCGTCTGCCCCGGCACGAGCGGACCGTTCGGCTCGTGACGTCCGAGCTGGCCGATCTCTTCTGCCCGGACCTGCTCCCCGGGCACGCCTACGACCTCGCGTCGATCGTCGTGTCGATCCCCACCGAATCGAGTCACCCACCGATGGCGATCCGGTTGACCGGACTGCCCCCGGGCATGGCAACCGAGCTGGTTCATCAGTGGGTCGACCGCGCGAAAGCTGTTGCAGCGACGGCCGGCCGTCGAATGGCCGGAAGCCGCGACAGCAACACCATCGTCCCGTCGAACGGGACTGGACCATCGCAGTCAGCCACGGGGCAGACCGCGGCCGACCGGGAAGAGGAACCGACATGATCCACGAAAAGGCCCTGTTCGAGCCGTCGCGCTACGAGCCGGGAACCAACGGCGTCCTGAGCAAATTCGAGCCCGGCACACAGACGCTGCCGGTCGGCTACCAGGTCATGCCCGTATTCAAACCGTTGCCGGTCGAGATCGTGTTCGAGAAGGACGTCGCCGTGACCTTGCGCGACGGCGTCACCATCTACGTCGACGTATTCCGCCCGGTCGGCACCGACAAGGTCCCGGCGCTGGTTGCGTGGAGCCCGTACGGCAAGAGCCAGAGCACGACCCCCGGGATCCTCGGCATCTTCGGTGCCGTCGGCCTGCCCAACGCGACCGTGTCGGGTCTCAACAAGTTCGAAGGCCCCGACCCGGCTTATTGGTGCGCCCAGGGCTACGCGGTCTGCAACCCAGACCCCCGCGGCGTCGCCGAATCCGAAGGCGACAGCGTCATGTTCGGCCGCCAAGAAGCCGAGGACTGCTACGACCTCATCGAATGGCTGGCTGTCCAGGAGTGGTCGAGCGGCAAGGTAGCAATGACCGGAACCTCGTACCTGACGGTCGCGCAATGGTTCACCGCTGCCGAGCGGCCGCCGCATCTGGCGGCCATCAATCCGTGGGAGGGATTCAGCGATATCTATCGGGACCTCGTCATGCGCGGCGGCATACCGGACAGCGGATTCGGCGAGCGGCTGCAGCTGCTCAGCTACGCCGGCAAGAACCAGCGGGAAGCGATCATCGCCGAACTCGACCAGAACCCACTGATGAACGACCTGTGGGAGGACAAGATCCCTCGATTCGAAGAGATCACTATCCCGGCCTACGTGGTCGCGAGCTATTCGAACACCTTGCACGTCATGGGCACCTTCCGCGGCTGGCGTCGGATCGCATCAGAACAGAAGTGGCTGCGCATCCACAACTCGCAGGAATGGCCCGACTACTACCAGGACGAGCACGTCGAAGAACAGCTGAAGTTCTTCGACCACTACCTCAAAGGGATCGACAACGACTGGGCCCAGACACCGCGCGTGCGCTATTCGGTGCTCGACCTGGAGGGCGGCGACCGGATCGACCTACCCGCCGACGAGTTCCCTCCGTCCGAGGTCGTCAACACCAGGTACTACCTGGACGGGCGGACCCGATCTCTGGGAGTCGACGCGCCGTCCGCCGAGCTGCCCGTGACGTACGACCCGGCCTCCAACCCGAACCTGGTCTCGTTCACCATTCGCTTTCCCGAGCAGACCGAACTCGTCGGGTACCCCAAGGCGCATCTCTGGGTCGAGGCCAAGGACGCCGACGACATGGAGCTGTTCGTCCTCGTTCAGAAACTTGATAAGCAGGGCAGCCATCTGCAGCAGTTCACGGCGCTCAATCACAGCGCGATGCTGCTCGACCTCACCGAGCGGGGGGCCACTGTGCTGAGGTATTCAGGCTCGAACGGTCGACTGCGAGTGTCAGCCCGTCACCTGGACGAGAAACTCTCGACCGACACCGTTCCCGCGCACTCCTTCGACCGGGTAGAGAAGCTGTCGCCGGGCGAGATCGTCGACATCGAGATCGACCTCTTTCCGGTCGGCCTTGTGTTCTACCCGGGCGAGCAGCTCCGGCTGGTGATCAGCGGTCAGAACTTCATCGGCCCTCACATGCCCGCGATCCGCGACTACGCGGCTCAGAACACTGGGCAGCACGTCATCCACACTGGCGGATCCCACGCCTCCTATCTGCAACTGCCCATCAAGCCGTCGAGCTGACCGGGCCCATGCCCACCTGGCAGGATGGCCGCGGTCCGAGCCGAGCGATCGATCGGCTTGGATACTGAGGCCCGCTGCCGTGCACTTTCAACCGCCCGTCCCGAGAGATGACGCCATGACGATCACAGACGACACGAACACGACCTCCGCTGCCGAGCAGTGGGTCCGGTTAGTGGACGAGACCAGCGATACCAACATCGAGAAGTTCGAGCTGGCCGCGGCGCACCGAGCGCTGGCGTTGCTGAAGACCAACCTCGGGCGCGAGCGGCTGCTCCAGCTGCTGGAGGACGAGGTCGCAGCCGGCACTGCGTACATGCGCGACAACATCGAGCGTTCCGCCGGCCGGGAGATCGCCGGGACCACGACGCTTCGCGCTCATGGCATCACCGCCGGACAGTTCACCGGCTGGCTCGGCCAAGCGTTCAGCCGCGAAGACGTCCTCATCGCCGGGCACCCCGAGCACTACTCGATCTATGCCGGCGGCGGTCGGGTCAACATCGTGGAGACCCTCGCCGATCATGTGTGCTCCTTCTTCATGCGCCCCTATGACGTGGCCGCCACCAGCGCGCCCGCTGACGGTGCGACGCGCGGCCGACACTCGCACATGGTGCTCGAGGACGACACCGTCTTCGGCTCGATCGCGAACACGTTCCACGATGTGCCAGACGGGTTCACCGTTGATCTGACCGTGACCCTTCCGACCACCTGCGGCCCCGACGCCATCGACCATCACCTTCAGCACTTCGCCGTCGAGTTTCACAACTGGATCCTGCGGGCCGCTTCGGAACAGTCTGCGGCCGGCGCCCGCTGAGCGGTGCCGCGTGCCTCGGTTGACTCGGTTCGAGGTCCGTTCAGCGTGACCGTCGTGGTGCCTTGCGGCGACTCAGGCTGCTGCCGAGCTCCGATGTGAACCTCCACCGGGCCGGCAACCGTCACGAATACACGTAGAGACCCTCTTGCGGTCACGCTCGAACGTCGACTACTGACGTCCGATCTGCGCGCCGGCGATTACCGGCGCGCGCCGTGGACCAACTTCGACGATGGCTGTGGATGAATCCAGCGGGGGCTCATCTGGCGATGATGAGCGCGAGGATGGTGTTGACCGCGGTCTCGATCGGGCGAGTACTCCGTTGCGCCTGGGCGAGTAGAAGCCCTCCTTCGAGCGTGGCGAGCAGAGTGATGGCGAGGTCGTCCGGGTCGATGTCGGACGGGAGTTTCCCCTCGGCATGAAGGGATCGCAGTCCGTCGCTGATGGCGGCTGCCCACTGATCGAACCCGGACGCGATGAGCGCTCGGGCCTCGGGGTCGCTCTCGGCGAGTTGACCAACGAGCGAGCCAAGTGCGCAGCCGCCCCTTGCCTGGGTGCGCTTCGCGGCGGTGATCACCATCTTCTGCCAAGCCTCGACTCCGTCCGCGCTGCCGAGGGCCTGCCGGTTGCGGCTGACGATGCCGTCGGCGTGGTAGTCGATGACCGCCTGTACGAGGTCGTCCTTGTCGGGGAAGTAGTGGTACATCTGCGAGCCGCTGACGTCCGCCGCCACCTTGACGTCTTCCAAGGTGGTCGCTGCGACCCCGTGTTCGTGGATCAGGGCGGCGGCCTTCTCCACTATTCGTGCCCGGGTGCGTGCTCCCTTGGCGGTGAGCTTCGGCCGCTCGCTGGTGTCGTTGACCATGCCGCCCATCCTAGCAATTCTGAGTTTGACAGCCCAGTTCGACGTGTGAGAGTGAGTTGCACAACCCATTTTCCAGGGGGACAGGCAACGACAACTACCACCGGAGCTTTCATATGAGCGCATCGTATGCGATCACGGTCAGTCGACTTTATCGTGAGCATACGCCGCCAAGGCTAAGAGTAAGACCAGAGCAAGGTCCACCAACGACTGGGACTCTGCACGGCGCTCGTCATTCCGAGACTCACGGTCCAGACCGGAGCGCTATCGTGACAATCGGCTAATGTCAGCAGGACCGCCGAGGTGCATGGAGGTCAGGCTCGACGCCGCCCTAGCTGGGAAGTCCTCACGGCGATGGCTCGCCACGTCGGAGCATCGTGCGGTTTCCCGACCGCGAGACGGCCATCAGTGGTGCAACTGCGCGAGTACAGCAGTGATCAATGGCCGCGATGTCGCAATGGAGCCCGTTCCGCTTGCTCGACGGCCTTCCTCGACGCCCACAGAAGATGAAGGCAATCCGATGAGCACACTCCCAGGAAAGACGGTGCTGATCACTGGCGCCAACGCCGGGATCGGCAAGGAGGTGGCCCGGCAACTGGCGTTACGTCCGGAGATCGCGCGGATCTACCTGGCGTGCCGGAACCGAGGTCGGGGCACAACGGCAAAGGCCGAGCTCGAAGCCGCGACCGGCCGGCGCATTTTCGACGTCGTTGTCATGGATGTCGCCGATCTGGGTTCGGTCCGCAGCCGGCCTGGCGGCCATCGACGGATCCGTCGACGCGCTGGTCATGAACGCTGGTGTCATTGGCCCGCAGACGATGGAGTTGACCGCTGACGGGGTCACCACCGTGTTCGCGACGAACGTCCTCGGCCACGTCGTCCTCCTCGAAGGGCTCCTGGCCGAGGGCCGGCTCGGCGAGGTTGCGGTCCTCGCCGGAAGTGAAGCAGCCGTGGGAGTTCCGAAGATGCGGATGGAGCGGCCGTCCTTTGTCTCAACCTCAGCCGATGAACTCGCCACCGTCATCGACGGCAGCTACTTCGCCAGCGGAAAGCCTGACTTCAACCTCGCCTTCGGGCAGGCCAAGTACATCGGCGCCCTGTGGATGGCCTACCTGGCCCGCCAGTACCCCGACCGCCGCTTCATCACCGTGAGCCCCGGCGCCACCACCGGCACCCAAGCCTCCAACGGCCTTGCGCTACCGCTGCGTATAGCGGCCAAGTACGTCCTGCCCGCCCTAGGGATCTCCCACAAACTCGACAAGGGAGCGAAGCGACTGGTCGACGGTGTCACCGACCCGACCCTGTCCAGCGGCGTGTTCTACGCCAGCGCGGCCAACAAGCTGAAGGGTCCCTTGGTCAACCAAGCGGACATCTTCCCCGATCTGGCCAACCCGTCCTTTCAGGACCACGCCAACGAGGCCATCCACCGCTTCATCGCCTGAGACAGCTCGCAAGCACTTCTGGATTGGCCGTCGCTCAACCGTGATCTGGTGCGCGAATGCTGCGAGGGTTCTTCGTGGATCGAGGCCGCGCAAACCGCCGGCCCGCGGATCCGAGCTGAACAGGCCGGGAATCCCCGGCCGTCGCCGGCCGCGGATGTGGCCGGTCTCTCAGGCCGCGGTCGGGTGAGTCGCGATGGCGACCGGGCGATGGGTCTGGACAGGCAGTCCGATGAGCGTTTCGAGTTCGGTTTCCAGGTCGGGCGGGGGTCGGTGGCCGTAGCGGCTCAGGACGTCTAGGAGACCGTCGACCGAGTGCGCGACGGTGAAGCGACTTCCGGCGATTCGGCGTTCCTCGACCGACAGGGGGCCTTCGGCGATCGCCGTTCGGACGCCCCAGGCCAGAGCTTCGGCGTTGTCGGCGTCGACGAGAGTCACGGCGCCGCAGTCGGTTTCGGGAAGGCCGCCGTCGTTGGAGGCCACCACCCGGCATCCGGCATGTTGCGCCTCGATGGACACGATGCCGAATGTTTCGTGCCAGTACTGGCCGTTCGAGGGCATCACGACGACATCGTGTTCGGCCATCAGGGCCGCCATCGCGCTCGGCGTTCGGCGGGCGGGGACGACGTCGATGTCCGGGTGTGCGTGCACAAGCTGCTCAATCACCCGCCCTTGCGGTTTGTCCGATCCTGCCGAGGTCACGGTGACGCTGACCGTCGGGTCGTCTGCGATCAGGTCGATGTGCAGCATCGCGAGCAGCGTGTAGATGCCCTTTTCCGGACTGAGGCGTCCGGCGTAGAGGATTCGCGTCCGACCGGTCGGCCGCTCGTGACGTTTTTGCGCAGCGAACGGCGGCTCGGCGAACGGGTAGACCACGTGCACGTCCGCGACCGCGACGTCGAGGAAGTCCGACCACAGCCGCGCGGCGTACCGACTAGTGGCAATCAGCACCCGTCCGCGGACACTGTCGATCGCGAGAGCCCGCCATTTCTCGCGCAACGGTGGCGGGTTGTGCAGGATCTGGAACGCGCGGTTGAGCGTCGGTACCCGGGCGATGTCGTTGACGAAGACGACCGTGCCGGCCAACTCGCTGACGTCGGACAGCCGAGGTCACCGACAAGAAGCGAACGTCGGTGAACTCGTCGCGGCCATCCGCCGCTCCAAGTCCGACAGTGACAACCTGCGCCTCGACGCCTCGCCGGTTGAGCTCGCGCACTTGGCCGACGGTGTAGTTCTCGGAGCCACCGGTGCCCGAAGGAAGAATGTTGCCAGGTGACCAGACGAACGAGATCACGCCGACCAGCAGAACGAGCTCCGGGCCAACGACCGTAGTGCGGTACAGAGGGACGGGATTGAGATCATGGAGTCTCTCCGCGGGCGGCCTGCACCCGGGGTAGTGAATCTCCGAGGGCGACACCAACTCGATCGCCGATGTGCGAAGAAGCCTCAGTGATCCCCAGCCTACAGGCCGTAGCCGTGGTCGATCGCCAGCTCATCCGCGGGCGCGGCCTGATTCGACCGTCCAGCCGGGGCTGTCGCGCCATCGGCGAGCTGTAACCCAACCGTCGCCGGCCGGTCACCCAGTTTTTGCCTGGGAGTTCGACCTGGCGAATAGACCTACTACGGACCATGTAGAACTCCACGCCCGACCGACCCCCTGGAGAGCCATGTCTCGATCGTCCCGCTCGACGCTGCTCCGCTTGGCGGCGACATCCGCTGCGCTGCTGTGTGCGCTTCCCATGGTGTCGGCGAATGCATCGACGGCCGCGGCGTACGGCCGCGGAAGTAAGCATGTTCTGCTGATCTCGGTTGATGGCATGCATCAGAGCGACCTCGCCTGGTATGTCGCCAAGTACCCCCACTCCACGTTGGCTGACCTGACGCGAGGCGGCAGCGAGTACACCAATGCCTCGACGTCGAACCCGTCGGACTCCGACCCGGGCGGCACAGCTCTGATGACCGGCGGCAATCCCAAGTCGACGGGCGTCTACTACGACGTGGAGTACAGCCACAAGGTCGACGAGCCCGGCGCCGCCTGCACCCCGGGCCAGCCCGCCACGGGCGGCGACGTCATCTACGACTCACCCGACGATGCACTGGCCAGCGTGTCCGATCTGATCGACCCGTCCAACGGCACCTTCCCGTCGTTCGACGAGAACGGCTCGATCTATGCCGGCGGGGTCGACAAGAACCCCGCCGCGATCATGAATCTGAAGTTCAACCCGAAGACGTCGCTGAATCCGGCGACGTTCCCGGTCGACCCGAAGACCTGCCAGCCGATCACCCCGTGGGACTACCTCGGCGACAACACGATCTTCCAGGTCATCCACAACGCCGGCCTGCGCACGGCCTGGTCGGACAAGCACGAGGTCTACGCGTCGTTCAACGGCCCCGGCTCGAACGGGCAGAGCATCGACGACCTGTTCTCGCCGGAGATCGACTCCCAGGCGGTCGAGCCCAACGGCGTGCCCTACCCGCAGGACGACGACTGGGCGCACATCGACGCCGCCACCAAGCAGTACGACGGATACAAGGTCCAGGCCGTGCTCAACGAGATCGACGGACGCGACCACTCCGGCAAAACGAAGGTCGGCACCCCGGCCATCTTCGGGCTCAACTTCCAAACCGTGTCGGTCGCCCAGAAGATCATCTCGGACCCGACGACGCTGATCGGACCGGACAAGAACGGGAAGTACACCACCAGCGCGCCGCAGGCAAGGCGGCTACCAGCTGGTCAACGGACACGTCGTCCCGGGGCCGGTCGTCTCGAGTGCCCTCGACTACGTGAACGCCCAGCTCGGTCGCCTGGTCGCCGCCATCCACCGCGAGGGTCTGGCCAACTCGACGACGATCATCGTCACGGCCAAGCACGGCCAGTCGCCGCAGAACCCGAACCAGCTGGTCACCGTCTCGGACGGCCCGATCATCGACGCGATCAACGCGGCCTGGGCCAGTGCCCACCCGAGCAACACCAAGCTGATCGTGGCCGGCACCGATGACGACGTGTGGCAGTCCTACCTGTCGGACAACTCCCAGGTCGCCGACGACTTCGTCAAGAACTACCTCTGGACCCACACCGCACAGGGTTACGACGTCAACGACAACCCGGTGACCGTCCAACACTCCGGCCTCGCCCAGATCTGGGCCGGAGCCGACGCGGCGAACTTCTTCGGTGTCAGCGTCAACAACGGCCACTACCCGGACGTGTTCGGCAAGGTCCAGGTGGGCGTCGTCTACTCCGGACCGACCAAACTCGCCGAGCACGGCGGCATGAACACCGACGACACCCACGTTCTGATGATCGTCAACGGCCCCGGCATCAAGGCCCAGGTCAACTCGCACCCCGTCGAGACCACTCAGGTCGCCCCGACCATCCTCTCGGTACTGGGTCTCAACCCGGCCGCACTCCGGGCCGTGAGGGTCGAGGGAACCCGAGTACTCCCGGGTATCAAGGGACGGTAACCGCCCGACAGATACGACGGCGTCAAAGCCGCGACGGTGGGGTCGGGGGAGCGCCTCACGCCCCCACCGTTTGCCGCTCACGATTCACGAGACAGGGCGGCCCGACCGGAACCGGTCGGCCATGGCGGAAAGCATTGCCGCACGGGTCGGCAGGGTCTAAGGTTTATCTATGACAGTAGATAAAACGTTAAACTCGTCGAGCGCGGACGTCGTGTCGCCGATCACGTTCCGGCTCGACCCGGCGTCCGGGTGTGCCGACGTATCTACAGCTCGTACAACAGGTCGAGCACGCAATGAGGCTGGGCTACCTGAATCGTGGTGATCAGCTCCCCAAGGTGCGGGAGGTCGTTGCGTCGCTGGCGATCAATCCCAACACGGTCCTGAAGGCGTACAAGGAGCTGGAGGCGAAGGGGCTGACGTCGGGCCGCCCCGGCCAGGGCACCTTCATCGACGGCTCGCTGGCGCAGGCGAATCTCCCCGAGCTGACGGGTCTTCGTCGCTCGCTGCTGGTTTGGCTCGAGCAGGCCGATGCGGCCGGGCTGGACGAGCCGGGTGTCGTCGCGCTTGTGACGAGCACGCTGCGGGATTTCTCTGAGCGCCGCGATGAGACCCGCGGCGCGAAGCCGGGCAAGCGACGACGCGCAGGTGACGTCGCGTGAACGTCATCGAGACATCAGGACTGGGCCGGCGGTATGGCAGCACCTGGGCGTTGCGGGACTGCACCGTAGCTATCCCCGAGGGGCACTTGATCGCGCTCGTCGGACCGAACGGCGCTGGCAAGAGCACCCTGCTCAACCTGGTCGTCGGGTTAACGGCGCCGACGACGGGCCAGGTCAATGTCCTGGGTGGGGTTCGTGCGGGATCGATCGCTGCGCTGGACGGAATCGCCTTCGTCGCGCAGGACATGCCGCTGTACCGCGGCCTCTCGGTCGCGGACATGCTGCACCTGACCGACAACCTCAACCGGCACTTCGACTCGGCATTTCGCGCGGCGCCGATTGTCCGACCTCGGAATCGGCGTCAACCAGAAGACCGGCAAACTCTCGGGTGGCCAGCGAGCGCAGCTGGCCCTGACGCTAGCGCTGGCCCGACATCCACGGCTGCTCGTCCTCGACGAGCCGACGGCTCCTCTAGATCCACTGGCTCGCCACGACTTCATGGCGACCGTGCTGACCGCGATGGCCGACGACGGTGTGTCCGTGCTCTTGTCGTCCCACCTGCTCGCCGAGGTGGAACGAGTCACCGACTATCTCGTGCTGATCTCGAACGGACGACTCCGCGTCCACGACACGGTCGAGAATCTGCTCGCCGCGCATCGGTTGGTGACCGCTCCTGACGGGCGCCAACTCGACGCCATCGCCGGCGAAGTCATCGACTCGAGCTCGATCGGGACCCAGACCCATCGACTGGTCCGGCTTGCGTCGCCAGAGCCGGTGTTACCGCCCGGCTGCGAGTCTCGACCAGTCGGCGTCGAGGAACTGGCGCTCGCGTATCTGCGCGAGGCACTCGCGCCGCCGCGCGAAGTCCTGGCCGGGGCGATCCGATGACGACCCTCGCCGCTGTTGCGCGACTCTCACCGAGCCCGGTGCCGTGGACGCGCTTGGGCTGGGTCGTGTGGCGGCGCTACCGCACCACCCTCGCCGCCACCCTCGCCGTTCTGACTGTCCTCGCCGGATATCTCGTCATCAATGCTGAGCGGATGCGGTCGGCCTACACGTCCGCGGTCAACTGCCGGCCAGTCGATTCCGCAGCGTGCCGATTCAAGTACGAGAACTTCCACGGCACGTACGGCACGTCCGGCCTGATCGGTGTCGTGCTGCTGTTGATGCCCGGACTGGTCGGGGCCTTCGCCGGCGCCGGCGTGCTGGCGCGCGAGATGGAGTCCGGCACGTTCCGGTACGCGTGGACGCAGGGAGTCGGCCGGATGCGCTGGACGGTCGCGTTGCTCGTCCCTGGTGCTGTCGGCGTTGGGGTGATCATGGCGGCATTCGGTGCAGTGATCAGCTGGTGCGACCAGCCGTTGTTCCAGAGTGGCATCACACCGCGCCTGCACAACACGATCTTCCCCACCATCGGCGCGGCCGCGTCAGGTTGGGCCGTCATCGGCTTCGCGCTCGGCGCTCTCGGCGGCCTGTTGTGGCGACGAGTCGTCCCCGCCCTGGTCAGTGCGTTCGCCGTGTGGTTCGGAATGGCGCTCCTCACCGCGCAGGTGCTGCGGCCCAACTACCGCTCACCGCTCACCACCACCAGCTTGCAACTGCCCAGCTCCGATTTTGAGCTCGGTCAATGGTGGACGAAGAACGGCGTCCGGGTCAGCGATGCGCAATTGAACGCAGCTCTCGGCGCGATCAATGGGCAGGTGGTGGGGGGCGGCAACAGCGTCAAGGTCGGGCCGACGAACGGCGGTGATCCCGTCCAATATCTGCTGCAACACGGCTACCTCCAAGTGACCAGCTACCAACCGGATAGTCGCTTCTGGACGTTCCAATGGATCGAATTCAGCTGGCTGACCGCACTCGCGCTCATCCTGCTCACAATCACGTTCTGGCTGATCCGCCGGCGTCCGGCCTGATCTGCTGTCTGCTCTCGCGGATCGGGGGACAAGCCGCGTCGTCCGGGATGCCGCGGGGCACGCAACGTTCATTCTGGCTAGCGGGCCTACGGAGGAGTGCGCGCATGGCCATCCGCGACATGTAGCGCAACGCCCCCTCTACTTCTGGATCACGAAGGTCCTCACTACCGGGATGGGCGAAGCCGCCTCGGACTATCTAGGCAATCGACGGGGTACTGCGGTCGCCATGCCGGTCGCCGGCCTCGCGCTGGTGGCGGCGCTCGTGGTGCAGTTCAGGGTTCGGCGGTACGTCGCCTCGGTGGGCTGGCTGGCGGTGGTCATGGTCAGCGTGTTCGGCACGATGCTCGCTGACAGAATCCACAACGGGCCCGAAGTGCCCTACGTTGCGTCGACTGCTGACTGGATGGCGGTGCCGAGGAGCCGGGGCGGTTTGGGCCGGGGGACGGGCGTCGTGACGGGTGTCATGATGTTGCTGATAATCGTGTTCGTCACCTAACTCGGGATCTCCCGCCGCGATACGCCCGCCGGAACCACCGTCAACCACCAGTAGGCGCCGGCGATGGATCGCCGATCGCATCGGCGCCCACATCCGGCTGGCGGGTCAGCCCGATGATTGCCGCGGACAACGTAATCAGCAGGAGGGCGAACACGATGCTCGCTGCGAAACCGCCGGCAATCGCCTCGTCGTAGACGACCACGCCGATCGCGATGCTGACGAGCGGGTCGACGGTCGAGATGGCGGGCAGGCTCGCGGTGAGGGGGCCGGCCTGGAACGCGAACTGGTTCAGCACCAGGCCGGTGAGGCCGAGCGCGAGGGCCGCGTAAAGGGGCCAGCCGATGACGATCGAGCGCAGTCCGTGGTTGGTTCCGACCGACTTGAGCAGGGCCGCGGTGCCGGCGTGGATTGCGCCGACCGCCACGCCGAGCAGTGCGGCGCGTCGACCGCCGAGGCGCTGGCGGCGGCCGAGCTCCACGCAGACCGCGGCGGTCGTCAGGCCCACCGCGGCCGCGATCGCGGCTGGACCGCGATCGACAGACGTTTCCGCCGAGCGCCTGCCGGCGTCGACCATGAGTAGCACCGCGCTGAGCGCGCTGCAGAGCAGCAACAACCACCGCAGTTCCGCGCCCGTGAGGCGCCGTTGACGATGGCGCAGCACCATCGCAAAGAGCAGGGTCGTCACCAACAACGGCTGGACGGCCGCCAGCGGCCAGAGATGCAGCGCGGCTATCTGCAGGGCCAGCCCGGCCGCGTCGCACAGCATTGCCCGACGCCACAGGGCATTCGCGAGCATCGCGCGCAGCATCGCGACGACCGACGTCGCCCGCAGATCGAACGGTGCGATCTGCCGCGCACTGGCGTGCCGCAGAAATGCCGCACTCGCGTATGCGAAGGCGGCGAGCAGGCAGATTGCCAGGATCCCTACTTGCAGCACCCACACCACGGTAGCGGGAGCGGCGTTTGACTACTACAAGACGAGTAGTCCTCGGTCAGCGCCGGTCGAAGATCGTGTCCGCGTAGTGCAGCCGGTCGCCGGCGTTCTCCGCCGCGGCCGCGCTGGACAGCACGAGGCCGAGCATGACGGTTGCGACCAGCGCAGCGAGGATCGGGCGCCGACGAGGACGATCGCCGAGCAACGCGTCGACCCGTCGCCCGAGATCGACCTCGGTGCCGGCCAGTGCCGTGGTCGGCGGGGCGGTGCGGCTGAACCGGTGCCGAGCGAGACCGGCACGAGCAAGAGCGCGAGCGACAATCTCTCGATTGCCGGAGCGGGTTGCCGCGATCTCGTCGGCCCACCGTTCGACGCCGACGCGGACTTCGCGTCGAACCGGCCGCAAAAGGGGATTGATCGCTGCGGCCAGGTCGGTGATCTGGACGTAGACGTGGTGGTGGCGATCGAGATGCGCCGCCTCGTGGGCCAGCAACACGCGGCGTTCGGCGGGCCTCAGCGCGCGCAGCATGGCTCGTGAGACCACCACGCGGCCCGTCCGTAATCCGCTGATCGCGAAGGCGTCCGGCTGCGCGTCGTCGGTGACGACGAGTCCGTCGACGTGCGGGCCCAGCGCCTCGCAGAGACGGCTCGCCGCGCGAAGGTCACGAATCGATCGGGCGATCTGTCGGGCCGCTCGCACAACGATCATGACGACCAGGGTGCCGGCAATGACGGCGATCGAGGTCGGAACCGGATCGGTGGCGTCGAGTGCCCGGCCGGACACACCGATCGCATCGGCGAGTGGACCGAGCTGGGCGACGGTGACCAGACCGCCGAGCACGACCAGGACGAAGAACGTGCTGAGCGCGGTCACGAGTGCCGCCGCGGTCAGGAAGGTGACCGCGACCGCCGGGGGAAGAGCCCGCCCGAGTCGCTGGCCGAACAACCCCAGCGCGAGCGAGATGATCACGGGCGCAATCAGGATCGCGACCATCATCGGTCCTTGTTCCGCAGCAGCCGCTCGAGCATCTTCTCGTCCTTCGGCGACAGGTCGGCGACGAAGCGGGCCAGGACGCCGGCTCGGTCGCTGCCGGTATCGAGCAGTCGCACCATGCGACGAGCCGCGACCGAATCGCCAGCGGCTTCCAGCGTCCCCGGCAACGTATACGCATAGGCCCGGCCGCGGGCGACGCGCTCGAGCGCTCCCTTCGCGTGCAGCCGGGACAACGTGGTCATCACGGTCGTGTACGCAAGACCGTCGTCGAGCTCGCCGAGTACCTCCTGGGCGGTCTGCGGTGAGCGGGTCGCGGCGAGGACGGCCAGCACGTCCTGCTCGAGGCCTCCTCGAGCGCGGTTGGGCCTGGCATTCATGAGTCGGCGGGTCCCTTCGGCGTTCGATGCGTTGTTACATTCTCGCAGCGCAGCGCCGATCGGGCTAACGGACGTCCAGGCCGGCCTCAGCTTCGGCGTCGTCCGTCTCGGGCGGCAGGTCGCGGCCCGTCACCGCGAAGTACGAGACGATCGCGACGATGAGTGCGGTGCCGATGATGGTCACCGTTCCATCGCCGGCGCCCAGTCCGCCGGCGCGGGTCGACGGCTTTCCGATCCAATCGGCGAACGACGCGCCCAGTGGACGCGTGATGACGTACGCACTCCAGAATGCGAACACCGGATTCAGGCCGAGGCGCCAGCCGACGGCCGGTATCGCGAACACGGCGGCGAAGAACAGCCCGGACGCCAGGTACCCGAGATGCATCGACACAGCGGTCAGGTCGCCGGCGGCCGTTCCGAGCGCGAATGTCGCGAGGACGGTGAGCCAGTAGAAGCACTCACGTCGGCGGGTCGTGATGCTGTGGATCGAGAGCGTGCCCTCGCTGCGCCACCAGGCCCAGAGGATCAGGGCGAGGGCAACCGCGTAGCCGATCGTCGTTACGGCGTAGGGCAATCTGAGGGCGATGTGCAGTCCATCGGCGGCCATCGTGCCGAACAGCGCGACCATCGCGACCGCAAACCAGTAGATGCCCGCGACGTAGCGACGGGCACGCAGCTGGAACCACATCGCCACGCCGAACCCGACGACGCCGACGAGTCCGGCGACGACCAGGTTGATCTTCGCGAGGTAGTCCGACGCCGCCTCACCGGTTCCGGTCGTCAGGATCTTCGCCACCCAGAACAGTCCTCCGATGGCCGGCACCTTGACAGCTAGCGACGAGCCGGCGGTCGTGCGGCCGTACTGCGAAGTGCGGACGGGCGGAAGCACAGGACGCACGCAAACCCCAAGGTTCGACGGATCAGAAGCCGTAGCGCGCGAAGGCGACAACTACGTTCCAGATAGTAGAGCCTCGTCGCTGAGACCTTGCCAAAGGTCCGCCGGCGAAGCCGCATTCATCGCGACTCGAGCTCGGTGACGGTGAGGTCGCCGTATCGCACGGTGGCGATCACCCGCAGGTGGGCGAGCGCCGCAAGCTGATCGCCGCTGTCGGTGTCGTGCAGCTCGTCACGGGCCTGCGTGAGCGAGTCGCCGATGACGAAAATCTGCGGACGCCTCGACAGCGACGCCATCGTGGCCGGATCGACCCGGTCTACGCCGCCGATCTCGTCGGTGCCGACCGGTTGTCCGGCCGGTGCCACGACGGCGTCGACGACGCCGCGCAGATCGGGCTCGTACTGGCCGTACTCATCGAAGCCGGCCCGAGCCGAGATCGGGAGGAACACCAGCGCCGCGCCCGGATGGGCGTGGTCGCCGATGAAGTCGGCCGCGGCACGATAGTCCTCGTAGACGTACGGCTGTATTTGCTGGGATATCGAGGCCACGGATGCCACGGCGCCGATCGCGAGAAAGGCCAGCATTCGCAGGCGAATCCGGTCCATGGCCACGGCCACCGCGATGGCCAGAGCCGGGTCGGCGACGATTCCGTACCGCGCCACGAGGTCGCGGCTGACGAAGTTCACCAACACCAGCATCACCGGGGGCAGGGCCAACCACGTGAGAATGAACACCAGCGGAGGCTCGGGCCGTCCCCAGCGCCCGCCGAAGCCGACCGACACGCTGACGACGCCAACCGCCGCCGCGACGAACCACCAGCCGCCGAGCAGGTGGGCGACGACGCCTGCGATCTGGCCTGGTGTCGGCGACGGAATCCAGCCGATCTCGGACGTTTGCCGGCTGGCGATCAGTACGAGCGGAGCGACCGCGGCCACCACGAACACGGCCGAGCCGCACCACAGCATTCGACGGCGAGCGAACACGGGTCGGACGAGAAGCAACTGCGGAAGCAACGCCCAGACCGCGAACAGTTGAAGATAAAGGCTCGTCACGACCAAAAGAACGTAGATGCTGACCCTCGCCGTGGACGGGCGCTCGAGGACGCGCAGCAGCATCCAGACGCTTGCGACGACGGAGCAGGTGACCAGCGCATACGGCCGCGCGTCCTGCCCGCTGAACGTGACGAGCGGGTTGAGGGAGAACAAGCAGCCGGCGAACAGCGCGATCCGGTCGCCGAACCATCGGCGGGCCACTGCCGCCACGAGGGCCGCGCTGGCGATCGTCGCGGCGGCGCTCGGGAGCCGGACCCACGCCTCCGTGGGGTACGCACCGAAGACCCGCAGGATCGAGAGCCAGGCGTGCAGTACGCAGTAGTAGAGACCGAGCGGAGAATCGGTGTGCGCGAGCAGGGCAAAGAGCCGAGGGAAGGGCCGTTGACCGGCTTGGACGGATACCGCCTCGCTCCATGCGAACGGATGCCTGCCGAGGGTGATGAGCGTGGCACCAGCCGCGAGTAGTGCCGGGCCGCCGATCGTCACCATCCGGGCCGGTGCCCATCGCGGCATCACGCCTCGCTCTCAGGCAATTCACTACAACAGTCGTAGTAGGTGGGCATGATGGGAAGAGTAGGCCGTCGGCGTCCACTGCCACTCTCGGTCGACGGCACCGCCAGTGGCCGACCCGGCGGCGCACGGTCACGCTCTGCGCGGGTATCGCCGTAGCGAACGGGCCTGTCCCGTGATGATGTCGTCGGCCGCGCCGACTCGGATGACTGAAAGCTGCTCAGGGCGTGAGCGGTCAGGCGGAGGTTGCCCGCCAGGCAGACGCTCTCAGCACCGGGCGTCGGGAATCGAGTTTGCGGGTAGGCGGGCTAACGAAGCCTGGGTGTTCGTGGTGGTGAGGAAGGTGGCGAGGTTGCCATCGACGCGCGACAGGACGGTGCCGGAGGGCATTCGGAGCAGCCGACCGTCGCGCGAATTCAGCAGCAATTGGGGCGTGGTGCTTCCAACCGTCGAGCTGAGGTAGGGGCCGACGATCGACGGGTTGCCGGCTTTCCAGTGAACGCGCAGAGCGCGGGGTGCGGGATCGCCGGGCGTCCATGACCACAGTGTTTCCCCGCCGCTGGTCATGGTGAGCCAGTGGAGGGTCGTGCGGTCGGTGGTGAAATCCGTGCCGCCGCGCGCCGCCGCCGCGAGCGCCGGCGGTTCGAACGCGGCGTCGACGAACGCGAGTGAGGCCTGCCCGGACGGTGACCGGTTTACCAGAGCCAGGTTGCCGCCGACGCTGAGTAGTTGGGCGGCACCGGCCGCGGGCGTGGTGGCGAATGCGGTGCGCGTGCCGTCATAGACGTCGTACTCAGCGATCACCGTCTCGGTCGGCGAAGCGATGGCGTGCTCGAGGACGGCCGCGTCGTCGTTGAGCTCGACCGGTGGGGCGGCGATGTCGTAGCCCGGGCTGGGAGCGAGCTCTAGCAGCGTGTCACGGGTGCGGTCGAACACGATCGCCGTTCCCGCCGCGCCGGTGTCCGGCACGGTTTCGAACATGGCCCATCCGTCATTTACGGCTGAATCTCGGTCGGCGACGACGTGTGCGTGCGCACTGGGCGAAGCCGTCCAGATGATCTGCTGGCTTCCCGACGGCCCGAGCAGCGCGACGCTCGTGGTTGCTCCCGACGGATCGGACCAGCCGAGCAGCAGTGTTCCGTCGGCGGCACCGCTGAGCACGGTTGGATCGGACCCATCAGAATTCCGGACGGCCGCGCGGTCGAGCTGGGCAACGAAAGCGCTCGACGCCGGCATCGCGCAGGTCGCGGCGCTGAGCTCGGGAGTGGGTCGCCGGTCCGGCCGGTGCGGCGCGGTCACGTCCGATCCGGCCGAACGTCGCAGCGGCGACGAGCAGGAGCGCGATGCCGGCTATGACAAGACCGGTCGCGAGCAGGCCCGGACGGCGTTGGTAGGTGGCGAGTCCGGCGGTCAGCCGTTCGCGAACTCCGATCGGGCGCACGCGGTAGTTCGGTACATGATCTATCTGCGCGGCCCGACGTTGCAGGACGTCGCGAACCTCACGCTCGATGTCTTGTAGATCTGAGGGCGACGTCATGCGCGAACCCCTTCCGTGGTCGGCGAGGGGCGCAAGACCGGTCGTAGCGCGGCGAACGCTCGGGTGGCCAGACTGCGAACCGAACTCTCCCGGCAGCCGAGTAACGCGGCGGTGTCATGGTCGCTGTAACCGAGGTAGTACCGCAGCACCATGACCGTGCGTTGCCGGCCGGGCAGGCCGACGATCGCCCGCCAGACCTGGTCGTCCGGTTCAGGCGTCCCGGACTGGGCCGCCAGATGATCGGGAATCTGATCGGTGAGCTGCTCGCGCAGCCGGTGCCGGCGCCGCCAACTGATCTGCGCGTTGATGACAGCGCGCCGCGCGTACATCAGTGGTTGATCGACAGTGAGCACGGCGCCGAACCGTCGATGCATTGCGAGCAGCACGTCCTGCACGATGTCCTCGGCCCGGCCACGATCGCCCGCGACCAGATAGGCGAAGCGGGTCAACTCGACGGCGTGCCGCTGAGCGAACTCGGCCAGCGTCAACGACTCGACCAGCTCGACACCGATCGGGATGTCGTCCACGAAGCCCCCTGAACTCACACCCCATACAACGCGGAATCGGCCCGATCCGCTGCAGAGACGCCGATGCAGCGGATCGATCCAAGTCTGCGTCTTACCGCAGTGAGCGCGGATGTCCGCTCGATACCGAACGGCGAGCGCACGCGTCCCCGTTCACTCAATCCCACCGCAGGAGGAGCCATGTTCGGCAACCACGTCATCGACCGCGCCGCCGGATGCGGGGTCGCCGCTCTCGCTGTCGCCACGCTTGCCTTCGCCAGCCCGGCGACGGCCGGCGCCGCGGCGCCCCACCCCACTGTCACCGCGGTACCCCGCTCGGCCGTCACCGCGATCTCCCCGCCGGCCGGGGCCGACGGTCCCTTCGGCGTCACATCGGGGCCGGGGGGAACGTACTTCGCGCACGGGGCGACGATCGACCGAATCGACTCGCACGGCACGATCGCCGAGTTCGCCGTTCCCGATCCTGAAGCCGCGGACGTCGGCTGGTTGACCGCGGCTCGCGACGGCACGATCTGGTTCGCCGACCGGGGTACCGGCCGGCTCGGCACGCTGAACCGCCGCGGCCACGTCCGCGAGTACCAGCTGCCGAGCGGCCCCGACGGCACCGCCGTACCGCAAGGGATCGTCCTCGGCCCGGGCCCCTACGTCTGGTTCACCGATCAGGCCAACGACGTGATCGGACGGCTGGACATCCGCACCGGCGCGACCATCCTTCATCAAGTGCCGACCACGGACGGGTTCCCCCTCGGGCTCGTCCGTGGCGCCGATGGCGATCTGTACTTCACCGAACGAGCTGTCGACAAGGTTGGACGCCTCGCCCCCAACGGCACATTCCGCGAATGGGACCTCGCCACGGGGGCGTTCCCGAATCGCATCGTCCTCGGACCCGACCATGCGATCTGGTTCACCGAACTACGCACAAGCATGATCGCCCGGCTGGGCACCAACGGGGTCCTGCGCGAGATCCCGATCGTCGGCGGCCCCGTCGGGATCACCCTCGGCTCGGACGACCACCTCTACACCGTCCTCGACACCACCGGGCAACTCGCCCGGCTCAACCGCGACGGCACGATCGACCAGACCTGGACACTGCCCAACGCGACCGGTGCCCTGCAGGTCGCGCAGAGCCACGGCGCGTTCTGGGTAACCGACGCGGCCGACGATCTCATCTTCCGGGTCGACGTCAGCTGCTCGGGCCGGCCGGTCTGAGCGGGAGACTCCCTCGGCGGCAACGGCGACCTGAATGCGACCGGAGATTACGAAAGGATCACCAAGTCCGTGGCGGACCGCCGATCGCCGTGTCGCGGGGTACACCTGAACGTATGGCGAGTACGCGGTCCTGGACCGAGCAGTTCATCTGCTCGGTCCTCGGCCATGCGTGGGTCGCTCGGCAGTATCACGACAGCCGGACCCACGACTTCCGGATCTGCACGCGCTGCGCCGGCATTGACGAAACGTGGGAGCCGCACCGGGTGCAGCTTCCGACCCGCAGCCGTGGACGCCACGCCTACTAGTCGATGGCGCCCACCGTCGCGGTCCCGAGCAGATCGATCGGGCCCTACCTGTTTCAGGGGATGTAGTACATCGGGTTGGGGATCTTGACCTGGTGTCCGGCGTCGCCGCCGAGTAGGTCGCTGTACTGATCGCCGAAGTCGGCGGCGATTGTGTAGCCCAGGCTGCTGATGTACTTGCGAGTGCCGGACTTGTACTCGATCGTGGTGCAGCTTGGCGCATCGGCGCAGTGCAGGTAGGCGGGCGGGCTGGACGGTTTGAGGAACAGGTGTCCCGTCTGCGGCGCGGCGTAGCCGGCGGTGGTGAGGTCGAGGATCGTCGCGGCGGTCTGGGACTGAGGCCTGCCGGTGATGAAGAAGACGGCGAAGCCGTGGTCGGCAGCGAAGGCGACCAGTTGCGGCATGTAGAAGACGGCCGGGAACGCGGCGTTGTCGATCCATATCTCGTTCGAGGCCGACGTGTAGCCGAACTGCTCGGCCAGTGTGTAGTCGTAGGTGTTCAGCAGGGTGTCGTCGATGTCGAAGACGACCGCGGGCCGACTCGAGCCGTGGTAGCTATGCACGGTCGCAGCCAGATAGGCCTCAGCGTCAGACACGATCCGTTTCATCTGCTGGGCGTAGTTGCTGGTCGGGGAGGGAATGGTGACTGTTCCGACCGTCGGATAGGTGGCGCTGGCCGAACCGTAGTAGTGCTCGATCTGGTCTTCGAGAACATTGACGTTCATCTCGGCGTTGCCGTCGACGGGGGTGGCGGCGTCCTCGGCCGCGACGCGGGCGGCCTGCTGAACGATCGATGAAGGTGGGCCGGGGTGATGGCCCGCGGAGTCGCTGCTCAGGGCATTGGCGGTGGTCAACGACCCGAATGCCAGTCCGGCGGCCGCGATGAGGGAGCCGACGACCACAGGCATGGACCGGCTGATGCGACTGCGTTCGCGATAGCGCAGGTCAGTCCCAATGCCATGGTTGGTCGGGTTCGTGTTCATCAGCTGTCCTCCTGAACAGACGAGGCGCGCCTAGACCGGTCCACTTCCGACCTTGGCACCGACACCTTCGATGGGCAAGGGCGTGCCGCGTCTGGCAGCATCATCGTGTGCAACGCCGGGGGAGCGCGAGTGCCCCGACGCTGTACGTCAGCGATCTCGACTTCACCCTGCTGGGCAGCGATGCGCAGCTCAGCGAGCAGACCATTGATGTGGTCAACCGGGTCCTCGCGGCGGGCTATCACTTCACCTGTGCCACGGCGCGCTCGTTCAGTTCGACGATGCGGGTCACCGGCCGGCTGCACCTCACCTTGCCGGTGATCACGTACAGCGGAGCGGTGACGTTCGACCCGACTGATGGCGCCCGCATCGACGTCCGGCCGATAGCCGACCGCGTTGTCGAGTCGATCTGCCGGGTCACCGTCGAGCACGCGAGCGTCGAACCGTTGTTGTACGCAATCGTGCACGAACGCGACCGGGTCTGCTGGCGGGAGAACCACACGACCGCGTTCACGCGGACCTTCGTCGCCGACCGCGCCGGAAACCCGCGACTTCTTCCCGTCCCCGACTGGTCAATGCTGCCCTCGGGCGGCGTCTTCTACGCGACTCTCATCGGCGACCGGCCTGACATCGTCGCGATCAGAGACGCCCTGATGCCTGACCTCGAAGGCTGCTGCTTCGCGACACTCGGGCCCGACGGGTATCGGCCCGATCAGACCTGGCTGGAGATCTACGCCCACGACGCCACCAAAGGCGCCGCGGTCTCTCGATTGCATAAAGATCTCGGCGGCGGGAATCTCGTCGTGTTCGGTGACAACCTCAACGATGTCCCCATGTTCGCGATCGCCGATCACAGCTGCGCCGTCGCCAACGCCGTCCCAGAACTCCACGCAATCGCCGACGAGATCATCGCCGGCAACGACGACAGCGGCGTCGCCGGCTGGCTCGCACACCACCTGCTCGGCTGAATCCGTGGCTACGCGCATCGACAGGTCGATGCGCCGTCGGCCGACCCACCCCTCGGGGTGAAACTATTTCGGGCCACTCAGTTGGCGGGGTGCGCCACCGATGGTGAGGCTGTCAGTCCCGCACGACACTGCGGGTTCGGCACGCAGGGCCCCGCCCCATTTCCGCCACGAGGTGCGGCGGGGCGTTGCTGCTCTGCGGACCCCTCGCACCTCGGTCAGAGTCCTCGGTCGGCCGCCAGTGCGAGCGCGTCGTCAGCCAGGCCCGGAAGGCCGAATCTCTCGCACCAGTCAGGGAATTGGCGGTGGGTCCGGTCCACGCCCAGTCGTCGACGGTGCCGACGTCGGCGTCCGTACGGACGGTGGCGATCAGTTTGAACAGGTCGGCGTCGGCGCGCTGAGCGACGAGCGTGGCGGCCAGCTTGGGCGCACCGCGGACCGCGACATCCCAGTCGTCAGCAGCGGCCGGGATGTTCTCGAGATGGCCGTACCGTGCGAGAAGGGTCGCCGCCGACTTCGCACCGAACCCGGGCAGGCCCGGAAAGCCATCCGCGCTGTCGCCGACCAGGGCCAGCCAGTCGGCGATGGAATCGGCGCCGACACCGAACTTCTCGATCACGCCGTCGGGATCGATGTACTTGTTCTGACGGCGGTCCAGCTGGATGACCTTGCCGCCCACGCATTGACCGAGGTCCTTGTCGGGGGTGCAGATGATCACCTGCTCGACCCGCGGGTCGGCCGCCGCAACGGCGGCCGCGCTGGCGAGCCCGTCGTCGGCTTCCACCTCGACCATCGGCCACACGGTCACACCGAGCGCCCGCAGCGCGTCCTCCAGCCAGTCGAACTGACCCAGCAGTAGCGGGTCCATTCCCGCGCTCGACTTGTACGTCGGCCACAGGTCGTTGCGGAACGATTCGATGACGTGATCGGTCGCGACGCCGAGGTGGGTGGCGCCGTCCTGCAGCATCGTGAAGACGGACTGCACCACGCCGCGAGTCGCACCGACCTCTTGGCCGTCGGGGTCGAGATGGCCCGGTCGAGGCGCGTAGTACTGCCGGAAGATCTCGTACGTGCCGTCGACGAGATGAACGATCACCCCGCGAGCCTGTCATACGGCGGCGATGGCCGTCCGCCGAGGATCTTCCGGCGTCATCCGGCCCCCGGTTTGAATCCGGATCGCTGTGGGTAACAGCCCGGCGAGTCGTTGTGTCCTGGCGGCCTGGGCGCAAGTCGTGGGGGTTTGCGCCCGGGCGCCGTCCAAACCAGCGACCGTCGAACGACAGCAGCGCCCCAGCCTCGTAGAGGTGGGGCGCTGCGCTGCGTCGACGGCCTGCGCGGGACACCCCCGTGATCCCGCGCCAGCCGATTCGATCTAGATCAACTTTACCTGGAAACGATCTCCCCGTAAAGGATGTAACTACGCCCTAAAGGGTGGTTTTTCCGAGTCACCGTTCGGACGCGGTCCGTGCCGGTTCGGCCGTCCTAGTCGGTATTCGGCTGCGGGTCGAACGGGGTCGGCGGCGGCTGGTCAGGAACGATCGGGTCAGGCGGCGGGGAGGGAGGTCCCGGCACGGGCGTCGTGGGCGTCGGTTCAGCGGGCGTGGGAATCGTCATGCCGGTGATCTACCCGTCGACGGCGGCGCTCAACCTCGCGCGGGCCGGATGCGGCGTTCGAGCCCGAACCTGATGTTGACGTTGTGCAAGCGTGCCGCTTGCGTCGCGCGGTGATGCTCGGGGCATGACTGATCCAACTGAGCCCGGCGAGAATTTCCCCGATCCGATGCCATCGATGTGGACGCCGCCGGCCCCACCTCAACCGCCCCAACCTTCCTCACCGCCGCGCTCGCCACTCCTGCGACGCAACCGCATCGGGCTGATCGTGGCCGCCGCGGCAGTGGTCGCGGTGGTGTCCGTTGGGGTCGTGGCGTTAGCAACCAGCGGGTCCACAAGCGCCGTCGACGCGGCCGGCTCAGCCGCGGCGCCCTCCGGGGTCGCGACGTCGTCGTCGTCGGCTCCGGCCCGCGCGACCCGGGCGATGCGCGCGACCATCATCGCGGAAGCCGGGTCGACGTGGACGGTGCGGGCTGCGAGTGGCGCGCAGCTCACTGTGCTGATCACCAACTCGACGAAGTTCGGCACCAAGGCGGCCCCGGCCACGCAGGCCCAGTTCGCCGTCGGCGAGACCGTTGCGATCAGCGGTACGCCGTCGAACGGATCGATGACCGCGGTCCGCATCGCGCTTCCGCGCGCCCGGCCGAGTGCTCCGCTCACGACGGGTGCGACGCCGTCCCCGTCGTGACGGCACCGCCGACCACTCGGTGGCCAGGTTGACGAGTCGGCCAGTTCGAGGAGGATGGCGGTTCAGAGTTGTTGAGATGAGGGGCGGACGGGCATGGGCGCTTTGGATCGGTTCAAGGCCAAGGCCGAGGAATTGCGTGACAAGGCGAAGCCGATGGCCAGCGACTTGCGTGACAAGGCGAAGCCGATGGCCGAGTCGCTCAAGGAGAAGGCCGAGCGCACGACCGAGTCGATCAAGGGCAAGATGAACGAATTCGGGGATGCCCAGAAGCCGGCCGCCCCCGGATCCGGTCCGGCCGAGCCGGACGCGACTCCCGAGGGCCAGGCGAACAACCCGACCTGAGCGCAGTTTCAGCAGTTGGCAGGCGCTGCTGCGCGGGTCGCTCGCTCAGGGGTGGCGGAGCGCCAGGGCGATTCGGCCGGGAGGGCGCGTGGAGTAGCGCACCTGCGCGGGGCTCGGTACATCGCCGCGGCGAACAGCTGTGGAAACCGGGCACGCTTCGATCGGCCCGGCGTTCCGCCGGCGTCGGCGCGTGCATCGGCGCAAGAGCTGGTCGGACGGGCCTCGTGCGATCCGATCTGGACCACACCGACCTGGTCTTCATCCAACAGGCGTTGTCATCGATCGGTGAGACGTCGCGCGACATCTCGCCGAACCTCTACCGTCGCTACCTTGCGATCTTCCTGGACGGGATCAAAACCGACCGGGAGACGTTCACACCGTTGGGCCAGCGGGCTCTGACCGCGGACGAGACGCACACCGCGATGACTCGCAAGCGGCGACGGCTCACCGAGAAGTAGCTGCGCCGCGCTCAGCTGGGCGGATCGGCGTCGGGTCGGTTGGACAGGTAGCGCTCGAACTCGGCACCGAGCTCATCGGCGGTGGGTAGCCGATCGCCTTCGGTGATCAGGCCGCCGGCCCGGCTGGTCGCGTCGTCGTCGTATTGCTGCTCGAGGCGCTGCACGACGGACGCAACCTCGTCGTTGTCGGCGATCTGACGGTCGAGGTCGCCCCGGATCTCTTCGGCGGCGCGGGCCAGCGCCTCGGTCGGCAGCGACAGATCGCCGATGCGGGCGACCGACGTCAGCAGCGTGTGCGCGGCTTCCGGGTAGTCGAGGTTGGTCAGGTAGTACGGCACCGCCACCGCGAAGCCGCACGCCGGCGTACCGGCCGTACCGAGGCGGTACTCGAGCAGGCTGCCGATGCTGGCCGGCACCCGGACCGTCGGCAGCCACTTCGGGTAGTCGGCGACGAGCGCCGTGGGTAGTCCGTGCGCGATGACGGTCGACGGTCGGGTGTGCGGTACACCCATGGGTATCGCGTTCAGCCCGACCACGAGCCGTACGTCGAACTCGGCGACCAGCAGCCCGACCGCGGCAATGAATCGTTCCCATTGGATGTCGGGCTCGGGGCCGTGCAACAGCAGGAACGGGACGTGGTTGAGGTCGTGGACAAGGTGGATCGCCAGCTGCGGCGGCGTGTATCCGTCCCAGTGATCGGTGGTGAACGTCATTTCCGGCCGGCGTGCACGGTAGTCGAAGAGCTGATCGACGTCGAAGCTCACCAGCAGCCGCGAGTCCAGCGCGTTGAGCAGGTGCTCGCGGGCCAGCCGGCGACCGCTGCCGGCATCGACGAACCCGTCGAGCGCTTCGACCATGACCAGTCGTCCGGGCGCCGACGAGACGGACTCGGCCGGCTCGTCCGCCCGCGCTTCGATCGTGAACAGAGCGGCTGGATCCTGCACTTGTGTCCTTTCGCGCGCGTCCCGTCCAGTCTCCCACCCGATGCGAGAAGATGATCCGGGTAGGTGACGGTGATGAGCGACGCCAAGGACGAACAACGTCAGCGCGAGCATGCGGCCCGCGCCGAGCTGACGTACGCCTCGGCGGCTGATCACTACGTTCGTCCGGCGCTCGACTTCTGGAATCGCTGGGGCGACGCGACGATCGCTCGCGTGCCGCTCTCGCCCGGCGACCGCGTGCTCGATGTCTGCTGCGGTGCGGGGGCGTCGGCGATTCCGGCGGCGCTGAAGGTCGGACCGACGGGTCGCGTGCTCGGCCTGGACCTCGCCGAGCCGCTGCTCGCGCTGGCCCGAACCCGGGCATCCGGGCTGGGCGTCGGCAACGTGGTGTTCGAGCAGCAGGACGCGACCGCAACCGGCTTCGACAGCGAATCTTTCGATGCCGTCGTCTGCGTGTTCGGCGTGTTCTTCGCCGCGGACATGGCGGACTTCGTTGCCGAGATGTGGCGGCTGGTTCGCCCGGGCGGCACGCTGGCGATCACGACGTGGGGACCGCGGTGGTGTGAGCCGGCGTCCGACATCTTCTGGTCGGCTGTCGCCCGACTTGAGCCGGACCTGTTCAGGTCGTTCAATCCGTGGGACGAGATCACCACACCGGCTGCCCTGACCGATCTGCTCGTTCGGGGCGGTGTCGCCGACGGCAACAGTGGAGGCAACCCTCGAGGCGTATCACGAGCTCGATCGGGCCGATGATTTCTGGGACATCGCGCTCGGATCGGGATACCGGGCGACCGTTGATGCGCTCGACGAATCCGGTCGGACGGAGTTACGGCGCGACGTGCTCGCCGAGCTCCGGCGGCGCGGTGTCACCCGGCTGCACAACGATGTCGTCTTCAGTAGCGCCACCAAGCATCCGGCCTCGTCGTCCTAGGTCGGAGGTCGCGGCTTGAAGCGCCGTACCTCCTGCGGCCAACCGCACGCCTCGGCGACCCGGCCCGCCCACATCTGGGCGGCCTCGTCATCTGCCACGTCCACGACGGTGACTCCACCGAGGAATTCCTTGGTTTCGACGTACGGCCCGTCGGTGATGACCACCGCGCCGCTGGTGGCGTCGGCACTGTAGACGGGTCCGTCCTCCTCCTCCAACCCGCCCGCGAAGACGTACACGCCGGCGTTCTGCATCTCGGCGACGACTGCTCGGGCGAGCGGACCGCGGCCGCGGAACCACTCCTCGGTGTGATCGCCCACCCACTGCTGGTTGAAGTAAATGAGGTACTCGGGCATGGGCTGCTCCCTCTCGTCTGGACGTTGGCCCTGCACGTACACCACGACCGGCGACCGGCGAATCCGACACTGCCGTCCCAGAAATCAAACACCAGTCCCGTCCGGGCGTCGTACGCTCGCCTAGGCATGAGTGCGTTGATCTTGGTCGTCGGAGGCCTGGTGGTGGCCGCGTTGATCGGCTACGCCATCTGGCACCGTCGAGAACTCGGCACCTCGGCCGACCGCGCCACCTTCGACACGCTGCACACCGCGAGCCTGGCCGCCCCGAGCCTGCGGGCCGGGCTGAGCGAGCCGGGCGCCGAAGCGCGCGGTGCGGCACCTGCGGACGCTGCTCGGCACCGCCGCCGTCGCGCTCACCGACCGGTCCCGCGTGCTCGCCGACGCGACGGCGACGCGCACCACCACGCCGCAGCAGGCGGTCGAGCACGCCGCGGTCGCGCTCGGACAGCGGTCGCACCGCAGGTGCTGCGCGGCGCGCGCAGTGCCGTGCGACGTCGCCGGACTGCCCGGTCCGCTTCGCGGTCGCGAGTCCGCTGCTCGACGGCGACACCGTGGTCGGCGCGCTCGTCGCCTACGGCCGCGGCTCGTCGGCGATGCTCGTCCGCGCCGTCGAGGAGGTCGCGCGCTGGGTGTCGGGCCAGGTCGAGCTGGCCAGCGCCGACGCGCAGCGCACCCGGCTGATCGAGGCCGAGCTGCGGGCGCTGCGCGCGCAGATCAGCCCGCACTTCATCTACAACTCGCTCACGGCGGTGGCGTCGTTCACCCGGACCGATCCCGAGCGGGCGCGCGAGCTGCTGCTCGAGTTCGCCGACTTCACCCGCTACGCGCTGCGCCGAGGCGGCGAGTTCGCGACGCTGGCCGACGAGCTGCGCAACACCGAGCGCTACCTCGTGCTCGAGCAGGCCCGCTTCGGCGACCGGCTGCGCATCTCGCTGCGCGTCGCGCCCGAGGTGCTGCCGATCGCCGTGCCGTTCCTCGTCGTCCAGCCGCTCGTCGAGAACGCGGTGCGGCACGGCCTGGAGGGGCACGTCGATCCGGTGCACGTGTCGATCGCGGCGCACCGACGACGGCCCGGACGCGCTGGTCATCGTCGAGGACGACGGCGCCGGCGCCGATCCCGAGGTGATCCGCGGGCGCGCTGGAGAACGCCGGGGCCAGGGCGAGCTCGGTCGGGCTGGGCAACGTCGACGCCCGGCTGCGGCAGGTGTACGGCGACAGCTACGGGCTGGTCGTCGAGACCGCGCCCGGAGCCGGGACGAAGGTCACGTTCCGCGTGCCGAAGTTCGCGCCGGGCGTGCACGCCGAGCCGACGCTCCGTCCGCGAAGATCGTGACTAACCGCGGACGCGCGGTGCCGCGCGGTAGTAGCTTGCGCGCTGTGGCACGTCGGCGGATGCCGGCACGGGCGCGGAACGCGGTCGCCGCTGGCGGCGCTGGTCGTCGACGACGAGGCGCCGGCTCGCGAGGAGCTGGCCTTCCTGCTGGCTGAGGACGAACGCGTCGGGTGGTGCGCTGCGCGGCCAGCGCTGCGCACGGCGTTACGGCTGCTCGGCGACGAGCCGGTCGACGTCGTCTTCTGCGACATCAAGATGCCCGGCCTGGACGGCGTCGAGCTGGCCCGGGTGCTCGAGCCGCTTCGCCGATCGTCCCGCAGATCGTGTTCGTCACCGCCTACGACGACCATGCCGTCGACGCCTTCGAGCTGCAGGCGGTCGACTACGTGATGAAGCCGGTGCGCGCCGACCGGCTGGCCGAGGCGGTGCGCCGCGTCGTGTCGGCCGGATCGGCGAGAGACCCGCGAGCGACGACGAGACGATCGCGGTCGAGCTGGCCGGCGTCACCCGGTTCGTGCGCCGCTCGCAGGTGCGCTACGTCGAGGCGCAGGGCGACTACGCGCGCCTGCACACCGCCGAGCGAGCAGCCACCTCGTCCGTACGCCCGCTGCCGGGCTCGAGGAGCGCTGGGCCGAGGCCGGCTTCGTGCGCATCCACCGCAGCACGCTGGTCTGCGCTCGCCCACGTCGACGAGGTGCGCCTGGTCGACGGCCGCTACACCGTCGGCGTCGGCGCAGCGAGCTCGCCGGTGAGCCGGCGGCACCGCGGGCTTTGCGCGACCGGCTCGTCCGACCGTGACTCGTGACCACCGCCCCGAGGCCGACGCGAGCTCGACCTGCCGGTCGACCGCCATCGAGCGAGCGCGCGTGCGGATCACCCACCCGCGCACCGATGCCGCACGCCGCGGCGCCGCACCGGCCGGCGGCGCACGAGATCGACGAGCAGACCGACATCGGCGAGATCTACATGGGCTCGCTGCTGCGCAGCCAGCGCCGGCTGGCCGGCTGGTCTGCGCCGGCGTGCCGCGTTGCTCGGCGGCATCGCGCTGCTCGGCGGCGTTCGTCGCCGCGGTTCGGGTCGTGTGCGGCTGTTCGGGCCTGCCGGTGCCGTGGCTGCGTGCTGGGCGTTCTCGTCTACCCGGTGCTGATCGGGCTGGCCGGCACGCGGTGCGCAGGCCGAACGCAACGAGCGCGCGTTCACCGAACTGGTCCGGCGGCGGTGAACCACCGCGCCGGCGCGGACGGATCGACGGTGAACGACGTCGGGCCGTCACGGCGGTGGCCGTCGTTGCCGTCGCCACGATGGCCGCCGGCGCGCTCGGGCTGCGCCGGGCCCGCACCGACCGGCGACTTCTACGTCGCGGCCCGCGCGGTGACGCCGCGCTGGAACGCGGCCGCGATCGGCGGGGAGTACCTGTCGGCCGCGTCGTTCCTCGGCATCGCCGGGCTCGTGCTCGCCTACGGCGTTCGACATGCTCTGGTACCCGGTCTGCTACACCGCCGGCTACCTGGTCCTGCTCGCGCTCGTCGCCGCGCCGCTGCGCCGATCGGGCGCGTACACGCTGCCCGACTTCGCGCGAGATCCGGCTGCGGTCGTCCGCCGTCCGCGCGGCCGCGGCCGGCTGCTCGTCGTCCTGATCGGCTGGCTCTACCTCGTGCCGCAGCTGCAGGGCGCCGGCGCTGACCCTGGCGCACGCAGACCGGGCGCGCCGACCTGGCTCGGCGGCCTGGTCGTCTGCGCCGTGGTGCGTCACCGCGGTCGCCGTCGGCGGCATGCGCTCGATCACGTTCGCGCAGGCGCTGCAGTTCTGGCTGAAGTTCGTGGCCCTGCTCGTCCCCGCGCTCGTGCTGCTGGTCGTGTGGCAGCACCGCGGCGACGGGGTCGGCTCGGCCAGGCCGACCGCCGCCGCAGCGCACCACGGTCACCATCGGCTCGGCCGAGACGGTGCGCGTCCCGGCCGCAGAGTCGCTCGTCGTCATCGGGCGGGTCGACGGGCAGGTGTCGCCGGCCCGGTCCAGCTCAGCGTCGGGTGATCATCGCCTCTCGGCCGGGCACGGTGGTGCCGCTGGCCCGCGGCGACGCCGTCCCCGTGGTCACGTCGCTGCCGGACCGGCCGAACCGCCGACTGGCTGCGCCCGCTCGGCTCGGGCAAGGCCCACCCGCTCTACGCGAGCCTGTCGCTGATCCTGGCGCATCTGCCTCGGCACGATGGGCCTGCCGCACGTCCTCGTCCGCTTCTACACGAACCCCGACGGTCGGGACGCCCGCCGGACGACGCTGGTCGTCATCGTCCTGCTGTCGTCGTTCTACCTGCTGCCCACCCTGCTCGGCGCCTTCGGCCGCCGCTACCGAGCCCGACCTGCTGCTCACCGGCAACACCGACGCGACCGTGCTCGCTGCTGCCCGAACGGATGCTCCCGGGTGACCGCCGGGCGTGCTGCTCTCGGCGCTCGTCACGGCCGGCGCGTTCGCCGCGTTCCTGTCGACGGCGTCGGGGCTGACGGTGTCGGTGGCCGGCGTGCTCTCGCAGGACGTGCTGCCACGCACGCGCGGGCTGGTCGGCCGCGGGCCGGGGTGGCGGGGCCGGACGGCCCGCATCCGCTCGTTCCGGCTGGGCGCCGTCGCGGCCATCGTCGTGCCGTATCTGCTGAGCCTGCCCAGCGAGCACCTCGGCCTCGCCGCCGTCGTCGGGCTGGCGTTCGCCATCGCCGCCGCGACGTTCTGCCCGCTGCTCGTGCTCGGCGTGTGGTGGCCGCGGCTGACCGCACCCGGCGCGCTCGCCGGGCTCATCGTCGGCGGCGTGCTGGCGACCGCGGCCGTGCTCGTCACCCTCGATCGCCGGGGTGGCGGATGGCTGGACCGGGGCGCTGCTCGAACAGCCGGCGGCCTGGGCGGTGCCCCTCACGTTCGCGGTCATGGTCGTCGTCTCGCTCGCCGACCCGCCACCGGGTTCCGCCCGACGTCGGTCGCGTCATGGTGCGCCTGCACGCGCCCGAGTCGCTGGCCGGCGAGCTGCGCGACGCTCGACCGTTCGGCGGGCTGAACCGACCGCTCATCGCAGCGATGGGCGGCCCATCCGGCGCTGAGCTCCGCGCCATCGGGCGCAGCGTCCGGCAGTGGCGTGGTGCGCTGCCACGGGCGTGGCTGGAACTGTGCCTGCATCGGCGACCCACGCCGCGTCGGGCCTCGCGGGGAGGTCCGGCGAGCGCAAAGGAGCGTGCTGTGGCTACCACCCAAGACGTCCGCCCCACTCGGCCTCGGCTCGGTTTCGGGGCCGGACTCGCCGACCCGGGACCGCTCGGCCTGGCCGGCTTCGCCGGCACGACGTTCTTCCTGTCGGTGGTCAACACCAACATGCTCGGCACGTCGGTGCAGACCGTCGTCCTCGGGCTGGCGTTGTTCTACGGCGGCCTGGCGCAGTTGCTGGCCGGCATGTGGGAGTTCGCCAAGGGCAACACCTTCGGAGCCGTCGCGTTCACCTCCTACGGCGCGTTCTGGATGTCGTTCTGGTACCTGCTCAATCACCTGCCGGCGACCGCCAAACCGACCGACACCCTGCACGCCGTCGGCGTCTACCTGCTCGTGTGGGCGATCTTCACCGCGTACATGACGATCGCCGCGACGCGAGTGTCGGGCGCGGTACTGGCGCGTCTTCGTCCTGCTGACCCTGGCTTTTGTGGCGCTGGCGATCGGTTGGCTGTCCGAGTCACCGGCCGCCTTCGACGAAGAACAGCGACGTGCTGGATCCACATCGGCGGCTGGCTCGGTCTGCTGACAGCACTCGCCGCCTGGTACGCCTCGTTCGCGGGCGTGGCCAACTCGACCTTCAAGCGGGTCGTGCTTCCCGGTTATGCCGCGCTAGGCACCGTCCGACCATGACCGAAACGCTCTCGAACCTCTCGCACGAGGATCGACGCTTCCCGCCGCCCGACCGAGTTCGCCGCGCAGGCCAACGTCCAGGCCGAGGCGTACGAGCGAGCCGGGGACGACCGGTTGGCGTTCTGGGCGGAGCAGGCCGCAGCGGCTCACGTGGGCGCAGCCGTGGACCGAGACGCTCGACTGGTCCGACGCGCCGTTCGCGAAGTGGTTCGTCGGCGGCCAGCTGAACGTCGCGTACAACTGCGTCGACCGCCACGTCGAGGCCGGTCATGGCGATCAGGTCGCGCTACCACTGGGAGGGTGAGCCGGGCGACACCCGCGTGATCACCTACGCCGAACTCAAGGACCTCGTCAGCCAGGCGGCCAATGCGCTGACCGAACTCGGGGTGAAGACCGGTGATCGGGTGGCGATCTACATGCCGATGATCCCCGAGACGGTCGTCGCGATGCTGGCCTGCGCGCGACTCGGGGCGCTGCACACCGTGGTGTTCGGCGGCTTCTCGGCGACGGCGCTCTCGGACCGGATCCTCGACTGCGATGCGCGAGTCGTCATCACCGCCGACGGCGGCTACCGGCGCGGCGAGCCGTCGGCGTTGAAGCCGGCCGTCGACGAGGCCTTGCAGAAGTGTCCGGACGTGCGCTCGGTGCTGGTCGTGCGGCGCACCGGCCAGGACGTCGAGTGGACGGACGGCCGGGACGTCTGGTGGCACGACGTCGTCGATCAGGCCGTCGACCGCAGCACACGCCGGAGGCCTTCGACGCCGAGCACCCGCTCTTCGTCATGTACACGTCGGGATCGACCGGGAAGCCGAAGGGGATCCTGCACACGTCGGGCGGCTACCTGACCCAGGCGGCGTTCACGCATTGGGAGGTGTTCGACCTCAAGCCGGACGCGGACCTGTACTGGTGCGGCGCCGACATCGGGTGGATCACCGGCCACTCGTACATCGTCTACGGGCCGCTGGCCAACCGGACGACGTCGTTCCTCTACGAGGGGGTGCCCAACTCGCCGGACCAGCACCGGTGGTGGCAGATGATCGAGAAGTACAAGATCTCGATCCTCTACACCGCGCCTACGACGATCCGCACGTTCATGAAATGGGGCGAGGAGTATCCCGGCCGCCCACGATCTGAGCTCGCTGCGGTTGCTCGGGTCGGTCGGCGAACCGATCAACCCCGAGGCGTGGATGTGGTATCGCGAACACATCGGCGGCGACCGCTGTCCGGTCGTCGACACGTGGTGGCAGACCGAGACCGGCGCGATCATGATCAGCCCGTTGCCAGGCGTGTCCGCGACCAAGCCGGGTTCGGCGACCCGGGCGTTGCCGGGAGTCGAGCGCCGACGTGGTGGACGAGCACGGTCAGTCCGTGCCGAACGGGGGCGGGGGGCTGCTGGTGCTCACCGAGCCCTGGCCGTCGATGACCCGCGGGATCTGGGGCGATCCCGAGCGGTTCAAGGAAACCTACTGGTCCCGGTTCAGCCGATGCGGGCTTCTATTTCGCCGGCGACGGGGCCAAGAAGGACGACGACGGCGATCTGTGGCTGCTCGGCCGCGTCGACGACGTCATGAACGTGTCGGGCCACCGCATCTCGACCACGGAGGTCGAGTCGGCGCTGGTCTCACACCCCGGGGTCGCCGAGGCCGCCGTCGTCGGAGCCACCGATCCGACCACGGGTCAGGGCATCGTGGCCTTCGTCATCCTGCGCGGTGGAGTCGGAGGAAGGGCCCGATACCGTTCGAGCCCTGCGCGATCACGTCGCCAGCGAGATCGGTGCCATCGCCAAACCCCGACAGATCATGATCGTGCCCGAGCTGCCCAAAACCCGCTCGGGAAAGATCATGCGCCGACTCCTACGGGATGTTGCGGAGCACCGCGATCTCGGCGACGTCACCACGCTCACGGATTCGTCGGTCATGGACCTCATCGGCGACAAGCTTCCGACGGCCGCCGAGGAGTGACGACGCGGTCGGGCCAGGTCACCTGGTGAGCCGGCGCCAGCCACCCGCTCGATTGTTGGCGATGACCGCGCGGAAGAGGGCGATCATCGCCTCGTCGTCGATTTTGTCGCCCGCGCGTATCTGAACTGCTCTGGCCGTCGCGTTGTCATGTCCTTGGTTTATGACGCCGCGCGGGTCGGGGACGGTCGGGTCATAGATGAACACGTTGACGTGGTTCTTCGCTGCGAGCAGCGCGCACACATTGCCGTCACACACGAAGTAGGGCTGCACCGACCGCTTGATCGTTTCCTCGACGTCGTCGTCCGCGGCGTGGGCGAGCGCGCGAATCCGCTGGCAGATGTCCTGTTGCCACGGCGGCAGGCGGACGATGTAATCCTCGACCCGAGAGTCCCGAACCGCACTCACATCACTGAGCGTAGATCTTCGTCGAACCGCCCTATCGTGGGCTCATGGTCGACGCGCGTGTCCTGACGGGTTTGCTGGTCGCGACAGTTCTGGTCGGTGGGTGTTCTTCCTCGCATCACTCGTCGGCACCGACCCGGATCCCGAGCGCCACATCGTCGACTACCGGGCAGCCGTCGTCCCCATTCTCCGCGCCCGATTCACCCAGCGTCGTGACCTCTCTGCCCGGTCCTGGACCCGAGAGCTGGACGAGCTACCACGGCGATCCGGCGCGGACATCGGCGATCGGGTCAGGTCCGGTACTGAGCCCGCCGACGGTGGCGTGGAAGGTCGACCTGGGCGGACCAGTCCGCGGGCAGCCGCTCGTCGCCGATGGACGAGTATTCGCCGCGACCGAACAGAATCGAGTGGCCGCGCTGAATCCCGCGTCCGGCGCGATCGTCTGGTCGGTGTCGCTGGGTACGCCGCTGACCCGGGTGGCGGCCGTGGCGGGCTGCGGAAACATCGACCCGCTGGGAGTGACGAGTACTCCCGTGATCGACACGTCGACCGGCATGCTGTACGTCGTCGCCGAAATCAACGACGGCGGCGGGAAGGTGCACCATCAGCTGTTCGGGTTGCGGATCGCCGACGGCGCGACGGTGGTGCTTCCGATGACGTCGACCCGCCGCTGCCGCACGGCGAGCAGGCTCTGCACTTGTTGCAGCGAGCCGGTCTGACGATTGCCAACGGGCGGGTCTACGTCGCTTACGGCGGCAACTACGGCGACTGCGGGACCTACCACGGCTGGGTCGTCTCGGTTGCCGAGACCGGATCGCCAAACCTACGACGTCGTTCGAGGTCGCCGCGGACGGACAAGGTGGCGCGATCTGGCAGTCCGGTGGTGCGCCGGCGATCGACTCGGTCGGCGACCTTTACGTCACGACCGGGAATGCGAATCCTGATCCGCCGGAGGGTGGCCCGGACCCGAAGCAGTACACCGAGAGTGTCGTGAAACTGAGCCCGACCCTCAAGCCGCTTGCCGCATTCAAGGACCGGATCGCCGGTGGCGATGAGGACCTGTCGACGGGTAATCCCGTCCTGCTGCCCGACGGGACCGTGTTCTCGGTCGGCAAGACGGACGTCGGCTATCTGCTCAGACAGTCGGACCTGTCACGCGTCGCCTCCATCAGCGGAATCTGCGGTAGCGACCCCGACGGCGGCCCGGCGTTCGACGCCGCCACCGACCGAATGTTCGTCGCGTGCCGCGGCGGCGGGATCCAGGTCGTCGATCTGCGGGCCGGGCGAGCCATCGCACGGCTGGCTGGCGTCGACAGCGCCCCGCTCGTCGTCGGTGCAACGGTCTGGTCGGTGGATCACGCTCGCGGCACGCTCTCCGGTTACTCGACGACGACCCTCGCGCGCACCGCGGCGCTATCGCTGGGCCACCCTGTTGCCGATCTTCACATCACCCAGCGCCGGCCTCGGTCTGATGCTCCTCGGCGACAACAACGGCGTGATCGCGATCCGCTAGGTCGGACGTCAGACGCTGCGGGTCGCCCAGGTGAAGGCGCGCATCTCGGGCACCCGAACGGCTACGGCGGCGGCGACCTGTTGTCCGATCTCATCGGCGGCGGTCACGGTGGTTGCGCCGTCGAGCCATCCCTCGACGTCGATTCGCAGCGTGCGACCCGTCCAGCGCGCCCGCGCGTGCGCGTGCTGGACGCCGGCCACGCTACCCGCGGCTGACTCGGCGGCGTGAATGACGTCCGGATCGACACCGTCCATGAGGCGATGCGCAACATCTGACGACACTTCCCAGCCCACGTGGCAGATGAACCCCGTAACGGCGATTCCGGCGACCGCGTCGGCCCAGCGGAGGCCGGCCAGCACCCCGACCAAGCCGAGAAGCGCGCCCGCCGACGACAGCGCGTCCAGCCACGAGTGTCGGGCGTCGGCGATCATTGTTGCCGAATGGATCCGACGGCCGATGACGAGCTTGTAGCGAGCGACGATCTGGTTGCCGAGGATCCCGACCGCGGCGCCGGCGATGCCCCACCCGAGATGGTGGGTGCTCCCGTGGTGCACCAGTTTGCGAATGCTCTCGGTGGCCGCGACGACTGCGCTGGCCCAGATCACGATGGCGATCCCGATACCGGCGAGGTCCTCGGCGCGCTCGTAGCCGTACGGGTACCGCTCGGACGCCGTCTTCCGCGACGTGCGGAATCCGATGAACACCGCGATGCTGGTCGACACGTCCGACAGGTTGTGCAGCGCATCCGACAACAGCGCGACCGACCCGCTCACCAGGGCGATCACCAACTCGATCGCACCGGTGAGCGTGAGCCCCACCGCGCTCCAGGCCAGCGCGCGGTTGGCCTGGCGCCGCTCATCGACGTCGTCGACATCGCGAACCACGAAGTTCGCGCCGGAATCCCGTACGCCGTTGACCTCATGCACGCGACCAGCATGCCGGACGAGCAGCTTCCTCGCGGCGCCCAGCCGCGGGAACGAAGAGCATGCTGGCGGGGCCTGAGACGCAGCGCAGAGGAAACGCAGAGGTCAAATCTGGATCGACCCACGGCATGCTTGGTCGGTGACTTCCTCGAACGCTGGGTACGCGACCGGGACAACGCCTGATTCCACGGGAGACCGGGTACCGCCCGCACCAGCCCCGCTGCACGCACTCGTCGTCGAGGACGAGCAGGACCTCGCGAACGTCCTGAGCCGGGTGATGAAGTTGGCGGGATGGTCGACGAGGTGGCCGGCACGGGAAACGCGGCGATCCGCGCCGCGAGGCGTCAGCCGCCGGACGTCGTCGTGCTGGACGTGATGCTGCCGGACATGACCGGCTTCGAGGTGCTACGGCATCTGCGACAGGCGAATCCGGCGGTGTGCGTGCTGTTCCTGACCGCGCGCGACAGTCGTCGAGGACCGGGTCGCCGGGATCACCGCGGGCGGCGACGACTACGTCACGAAGCCGTTCGCGATGGAGGAGCTGCTCGGCCCGGCTGCGCGGGCTCGTGCGCCGGGCCGGGCTGTGACCGCCCCGGCCGAGGCCGGCCTGGTCGTCGGTGATCTCGTCGATGGACGAGGACGCGCGCGAGGTCATGCGCGGCGGCGAGCCGGTCGAGCTGACCGTGCACCGAGTTCGAGCTGCTGCGCTTCCTGATGCGCAACCCCGGCGGGCGCTGTCCAAGGCGCAGATCCTCGACCGGGTCTGGAGCTATGACTTCGGAGGCGACGCGCACGTGGTCGAGCTGTACATCTCCTACCTGCGCCGCAAGATCGACCGCGGCCGGGCGCCGATGATCCACACCGTGCGCGGGATCGGCTACATCCTCAAGCCGGCCGTTGATAGCAGGGATGAGCCGGATCGGTGATCGGCCGGCGACCACTCCACGGACCCCGAACTCTGCGCGGCCGGCTTGTCGCGCTGCTCGCGCTCGTCCTGACCATGGGCTTCGCGGCCGCCGCGCTCGTGACGGTGCTCGTCGTCCGCCACGTCCTGATCGATCGACTCGACGTGCAACTGCGGGCTGCCGGTGACCGATTCGCCGTCGGTCTGGAGCATGACGATCATGACGCCGACAACGGGCCGAGTCCCGTACGGCAGCGTTGAAGGCCAGTCGGCCGGAACCCTCGGCGCGCGCCTGCTGAACGGCGTGGTGACCGATGCCGCGATCGTCGGTGACCATGACACCGCCGACCAGGTGCCGGCTGCCGCCATGGCCCGGCTGACGAGCTTGACGGCCGACAGCACGCCGCACTCGATCGCCCTGCCGGACGTCGGCATCTACCGGATCATCGTCACCGCCGGCCGGGACGGCGACTTGCAGGTGACTGGCCTCCCGGCCGGCCCGGTGGAGGAGACGATCGACAAGCTCGTCCTGATCGAAGCGCTCGTGTTCGGCGCAACCTTGCTCGTTGTCGCTCTCACCTCGACTGTCGTCGTCCGATTCATGCTGCGGCCACTGGCGCGGATCTCTGCCACTGCCGCCGATGTGTCGGCGCTGCCACTCGAGTCGGGACGTGTGTCGCTCCCGAACCGGGTTCCGGTGGGATCTCATGGGCGCGAGGTCGACACCCTCGCGGTGGCGTTCAACTCGATGCTCGAGCAGGTGGAGTCGGCCCTCGTGACACGTGCGGCGAGCCAGGATCAGCTTCGTCGGTTCATCGCGGACGCCAGCCACGAGCTGCGCACCCCGGTGGCCGTCGTCCGCAGCCACGCCGAGCTCGCCCAGCGGGCCGGAGCCACCGCCGACGGGTCCGGGTCGGTCCTGCCTGCGGACGTCGTCTATTCGCTCGAACGCATCACGGCGCAGGCCGGCCGGATGGGCCACCTCGTCGAGGACCTGCTGTTGCTGGCCCGGCTCGACTCCGGGCGCCCGCTGGCGCACAGCGATGTCGATGTCGCGCGGTTGACGCTTGACGCCGTCGAGGATGTTCGGGCAACCGCTCCGGACCATGTGTGGCGCTTGAAGCTGCCGGCGCATTCGGTGTGGACCGACGGCGACGAACACGCCCTTTCGCAAGCAATCGCCAACCTGTTGGCCAACGCGGCGGTCCACACCCCGGTGGGCACCGCGGTCACCGTGACAGTCGCCGAAGTCGACGAGCAGGCCGACGGTGACGTCGGCCGGGCCGCGGTGGCCGTGATCGTGTCCGACGACGGCCCGGGCATGAGTGCCGAGCTGACGGCGCACGCTTTCGATCGGTTCGTACGCGGTGAGCAGGCGCGCAGCCTCAGCCGCGGCAGCAGCGGCCTCGGTCTGCCGATCGTGGCGGCCATCATCGCCGCACACGACGGCACGATCAGCCTCGACTCGACGCCGGAGGGCACGACGGTGACGGTGCTGCTGCCGATCGAACGAACGGACGCCGATGACGACATCGGGCCGGACGCTTCCGGGCAGGAGGCCACCATCGAACCGCCCGCGATGCAGGCTGACGGGAGCTGACGCACGGCGGTTGCACAGTCTCGTGAGAGCGATTGCAGAACTGGTGTCGCGACGCTGGTGCTATCCGAACAGAAAGCGCTCTCGCTGTGACCACGACCGCATGGCCGTCTCAGGCTCGTCCCCGAGCTCCCCTGACCACGCCGCCGGGCAACCGGACGCGGGTCAGCCCGAACGTCGCGTTGACCGTAATAGCCGTCGGCGGCGCGGCCGTCCTGGGGCTGTGGTGGCAGGACACCACTTTCGTCGACGGCCTGGGAAGCTGGCTCACGAACGCGGGCCGGATCACCGGTCTGGGCGCCGGCTACGCGATCATCGTCGTACTGGCCCTGATGGCCAGGATTCCGGCGGTCGAACGCGGTGTCGGCTCGGACCGGCTCGCCCGCTGGCACGCCGCGGGTGGTCGGTACACCGTCAGCCTCGCCGTCGCGCACACCCTCCTGATCATTTGGGGCTACGCGGTAACGGCTCACTCGAACGTGGTGTCCGAGTCGACCACCCTGGTGCTCAGCTATCCGGACGTGCTCATGGCGACGGCCGCCCTCGGTCTGTTCCTGCTCGTCGGGATCACCTCGGCGCGGGCGGCTCGCAAGCGACTGCGCTACGAGACCTGGCACCTGGTGCACCTTTACACCTACCTGGCGATCGGGCTGTCGTTCGCGCACGTCTTCGCGACCGGCGCCGACTTCACCGATCTTCGGGTGCGGGTGCTGTGGTCCTCGATGTACATCGCAGTCGGTGCGCTGCTTCTCTGGTATCGGGTGGCGACCCCCCTGGTCAATCTGATGCGACACTCCATGCGCGTCGTCGCAGTCGTGCCGCACGGTCGCGACGTCGTGTCGGTCGTCGTCGCGGGCCGCGACGTCGCGCGGCTCGACGCGCGGTCCGGGCAGTTCTTCCGTTGGCGATTCCTGACTCGCGAGCTCTGGCCGGCCGCGAACCCCTACTCGCTCTCGGCGCCGCCGCGCGGCAACCAGCTGCGGATCACCGTGAAGACGGCCGGCAGCCACAGCGCTGCCCTCGCCCGCCTGCGTCCGGGCACCCGTGTCCTGGCCGAAGGTCCCTACGGGGCGTTCACCGGCGATGCCGCGCAACGGTCAGCTCGAGGACGTCGCCACGGCAAGGTGCTGCTGGTAGCTGTCGGTATCGGCATCACACCGATCCGCGCGCTGCTGGAGTCGGTCTCGGCGCGACCGGGCGGACTTACCCTGCTCTACCGCGCCCGTACGGCCGACGACCTCGTCCTGCGGGAGGAGATCGAGACGATCGCCGCGGCACGCGGGGCCAGGATCCACTACCTGCTCGGCTCACGACACCACGCCGCCGGACACCTCACGCCCGGACGGCTCGTGCGGCTGATCCCCGACCTCGCCGAACACGAGGTGTATCTGTGCGGGCCGGACGAGCTGATCGGAAAGGTCGCCCGCGACCTGCGCAAGGCCGGCGTCCCCCGCGCGGGCATCCACTTCGAATCCTTCACCTTCTGACGGCCTCGGCCGACGATCGAAAGTCCCAAGACATGAAACGCGTCATTCTTGCCGTCACGGGCACCGTTGCCGGTGTGGTCGCACTGCTGTCCTTCAAGACGCAGGGACAGACGACCACCGCGACGGGCAGCCTGCCGTCCGCGGCGATCAGCTCGACCGCCTCGACCGCCACCGGGGGCTCGGGCTCGTCGCCCGTTCCGGCAACCTCTTCGGCTTCGTCGGCGCCGGGCTCGTCTTCGGCGGCCCCATCATCGTCTGCCGCGGTGGCGAGCAAGTCGTACATCGGCTCGGCGATCACCACCAGGTACGGCGTCGTGCAGGTCAAGGTGACGGTCAAAGGCAGCACGATCACGAACGTCTCGTTCGTGCAGCTGACATCGCACGACGGACGATCCCAGCAGATCAACTCCGACGCTGCCCCGCAGCTGCTCCAGGAAACCCTCAGCGCGCAGTCAGCGAACATCGACACCGTGTCCGGCGCGAGCTACACGAGTGACGGCTACCGCCAGTCACTGCAGTCGGCGCTGGATCAAGCCCGGGCGGCCTGAGATGCTCGTCGCCCAACCTGTAACGGGAGTGGTTCCGATCAGCGCCCAGCGGCACGTCGAAGCCTGCATGGGCACGGTGTTCTCGTTTCACATCGCCGCACCGGGCGTTGCCCGTGTCGACCTCATCTCGGTCCTGGCCTGGCTGCACGACATGGACGGTCTGTTCTCCACCTACCGCTCGATGAGCGAGGTCAGCCTGATCGCGTCCGGGCGACTGCGGATCGACGACGCCGCTCCGGAGGTGCGCCGCGTTCTCGACGCCTGTGAGGACTTTCGTCAAATGACGGGCGGGTACTTCGACGCCTACCCCGACGGCCACCGGCTCGATCCGTCCGGGTATGTGAAGGGCTGGGCGATCCAGACGGCGTCAGACATGCTCGTCGCCGCCGGATCGGCGAACCACTGCGTCAATGGCGGCGGAGACGTGATGTGCGTCGGTCAACCGTCGCCCGGCCGTTCATGGCGTATCGGCATCGTTGATCCCTTCCGGCGAGACGCGACCATCCGGACGATCGCGGCGCCGGGCCCGATCGGCGTTGCGACGTCGGGTCTGGCCGAACGCGGCGCGCACATATTCGATCCGCACTCCGGTCAGCCTGCGGCCGAAGTCGCCTCAGTCACTATCGCGGCGCCTGATCTCATAACGGCGGACGTCTATGCAACAGCCGCCGTCGCGATGGGCGCCGAACGAGCTCGCAGTTGGCTGGGCGCCCAGCCCGGCATTCTCGCCACTCTCGTCACGGCGGCCGGCGAGATCACGGACATCCCGGGGTCCGGCGAGGCCCCCCGCTGACTCAGGCGACGTGCACGACCCGACCGTGCAGACTGACCGCGACCGCCGTCGCGGTCTGCTCCTGCACGTCGAGCGTCGTCGGCTCGCCAAGAATCACGGTCCAGCCGACACCCTCCGCGTAGTACGACGCTCCCTGACCGGACAGCGCGCGCTCGGCCGCGGTCTCGCCCTGCGGGTCTGGCCAGGTGTAGACGACGACGCGATGCCCGCGCAGCCTGCAGGTACTCGTAACGCTGGCACTGCTGGCCGATGGCGCGGCGATCGTCACGCGGGTGGTCCCCGAGCAACCTTGGATTCGATTGGCCAATTCGAACGCGTCCTGCCCATAGCCGCGCGCGCTCGGGGTGGCGCCCAGGTCGAGGTGCGTCGCCTTCGAACAGCCGCCGATCGCCAACACGGCGAGCAGCGGCGCCCCGAGCCTGAAGCGTGCGCGCATACCGCCGAACCTTGTTGATCAACTTCTGGAAGTGCTCTGCGGCCAGGTCGCGTGCGGTGTCGAACGTCGCCTCTGCGATTCCGCTGAGAGTCCTCAGACTGCTGCCGATTCGCATGTGAAATCGAGCAGCGCGGTCGATTCTTTCTATATGGACACGGCGATTACCGACAACGGCACGGGCGACGCGGGTGTCGAGGCGAACTCGCGGCTGACTGCGTTGACGGGTGCCGTGCTCTTCATCCTGTTGGCGGTCGAAGGATGGACGATCCCGCAGGTCAATCAGCTCCTCACGCTGCACGTGTTCATCGGCGTGCTGCTCGTCGGTCCCGTGCTCCTCAAGATCGCGGCAACGCTGTACCGCTTTGCGAAGTACTACGGCGGATCGCAGCCATACGTACGGCGCGGCCCGCCCAACATCGTCCTGCGGGTGCTCGGCCCCCTCGTCATTCTCAGCAGCCTGGCGGTGCTCGGAACCGGGATCGGGCTGCTCGCGGTCAGCCGACGTAGCGGCGATTGGCTGCTCACGCTGCACCAGGCCAGCTTCATCGTGTGGGTCTCGGTGACCTCCATCCATGTTCTCGGGCATCTGCGCGAGACGGCTGTCTCCGTCGCACATGAGGTCCGAGATCCGTCGGAGGCCGGACGCAGGCGGCGCGGGCAGGCGACCCGGCTTCTCCTCGTCGGTGTGGCCCTCGTTGTCGGCGTCGGATTGGCGCTCGCGCTCACCCCGGCCGATTCGTCCTGGGCCCATGGTCACAACGATCGATTCCATGGAGCACCGCCTCGGTGATGGGCCGGGCAGTGGGGTCTTCGGCGCGGCGCTTCACAGCGGGGATGGAGATCATCGGCGGCAAGACTTGGTCTGAGCATCACGAAAGGAGACGACATGAGCGGACAGCGTCCGCGTTCGGTGAACGGGTCAGCGCTCGTCACGCGCGCCTACGCGGCGTCGGCGGCAGCGGCCGTCGCGGTTCTCACCGTGTGTGGAGTCATCGTCGCGAAGATCTCGTCTGCGGCGACGGTTTCCAATTCGGGGCAGAACACCTCCGGCACCGACCAGTCCGGCGGCGGTTCTCAGGGCTTTCCGGGCAATGGCGGGGGAGTGCTCGGACCAGGTCAGCAGAATCAGGCGCCCGTCGGCGGGAGCCATGGCTCGTGAGTACGACCCGATCGTGGTCGGCCTGGAGCTGCACGGTCAGGGTGGTCGTGAGCGGTGAACGGGAAATCGAGGACGCCTGCGACATACTCCGCGCGAGGATGTCCGAGGTCGACGCGGCCGCCAATCGATTCCGGCCGGATTCGGCGCTCTCGATCGCGAACTCGCGCGCGGGCCGCCCGACGCCGATTCCGGCCCTGCTCGTCGATCTGATCGACACGGCCCTCACCGCCGCGCAAGCCACCGCGGGGGCGGTCGACCCGACCCTCGGACGGGTGCTGACCGCGCTCGGGTACGACCGCGACATCGCGCTGATCCGTGATCGCGACACGAGCGCGCCGTCTGCCGGCCAGCCGACTCCGCGACTCGCGAGTTGGCGCAACGTCGTGCTCGACCGCGCGGCCGGCCTGCTGACCGTGCCGGCGGGCGCCTCGCTCGATCTGGGCGCGACCGCCAAGGCCCGGACCGCCGACCTGGTCGCCACCGATATCCATCGCCGGCGCGGCACCAGCGTCCTCGTCGAGATCGGCGGCGACGTCAGTGTGCGTCTCGCTCCGGGCGCACCGGGCTTCGGCGTACGTGTCGCCGAGTTCGAGGGGGGCCCGGGCGCGGGGGTCACCGTCTATGACGGCGGTCTCGCCACGTCGACGACAACTTTGCGCCGGTGGCGGCACAACGGGGTGGACGTGCACCACCTGCTCGATCCGGCCACAGCGCGCCCAACGCGTGGCCCGTGGCGAACCGCGACGGTCGCCGCGGCCACCTGCGTCGCGGCGAACACGGCGAGCACCGCGGCCATAGTTCTCGGCGCGGCCGCGCCGGAATGGCTCGAGAGCCGTGCGCTGGCCGCGCGACTCATCGATCTGGACGGTGCGGTCGTCACGACCTCGCCGTGGCCGCAGCGGCTGGCCTCGTGAACACCCTTTGGTACACGGCCCGCGGGGCCGGGTTGACGGCGTTGATCGCGCTGAGCGCGTCGATCGTCCTCGGCTGCGTCGCGTCGGCGCCCATGAAATCGGTCGCGAACCGCGTCGTGGTCCAGTACATCCATCGGACAGCCGGGCTGGTCGGGCTCGCCCTGATCGTTTTGCACGTGACGACCATCGTTCTCGATACCAAGGCGCACGTCAGCGTCGCGGGCGCCTTCGTGCCATTCGCGGCCGCGTACCGCCCGAACAGCGTGGCGCTGGGATCGATCGCAGCGTATGCCTTGGTTGCGGTGGTTGCCCTCGGCCTGGCGCGCGGTCGAATGGCGGCATCAGCCCGAGGCGCGCGCGTCTGGCGGGCTATCCACGGGATGTCGTACGGCGTGTGGGTGGCGGCACTCGTACACGGCATCCTCTCGGGCACCGACCGGGCACTCACCTGGGTCGTCCTGATCGACTGCGTCTGCGTCGTGGCTGTCGTCGGCGCGGTGCTCTACCGGATCGTCGCGCTCGACGAAGAAGCGGTCGTCGCGCAGTATCGCGGTGGGCGGTGACCGCTGCGGCTCTCTCTCGCGGGAGCCTGATCCCGGTACGCGCGATCGGTACTGCCCGCCTGACGTCCGGGCTCGACCGCGTCCCGGTCGTCACTCACGACCATCACCTGTTCCTCCACGGCCCGATCACGTGGCTGTCCCTGGACGAACTCGTCGACCGCGCCAGCGCGGTGCGACTACTCGGCCGCGGTGGCGGCGCTTTCCCCGTCGCCACGAAGCTCGCCGCGCTCCGCGGCGCGCGACGCCCGGCTGTCGTCGTCAATGTCAGCGAAAGCGAGCCGGCCAGCGCCAAAGACCGGCTGCTGGCCACCCGTCTGCCCCACCTCGTGCTCGACGGCGCCCTGCTCGTTGCGGCGGCGCTGAAGACGACAACCGTCGAGCTGGCCGTGCATTCGCGGCAGACCGTCGCTGCGCTCGAAGGCGCGATCGCCGAGCGGTCGGACGCCCGTCGGGTCAAGGTGGTACGGCTGTCGGGCGGCTTCGTGGCGGGCGAGGCGCGCGCCGTTCTCGAAGGTCTGTCTGGTCGCACACCGATCCCACCCGGCCGCAAGACGCTGCCGACGGTCAGCGGATTGCGCGGTGCGCCGACCTTCATCTCGAATGCCGAGACGTTCGCCCAGCTCGCCCTGCTCGCTCGGTTAGGAGTAGCGGGATTCGCCGAGGTCGGCACGCGCCACGAACCGGGAACCGCGCTCATGACCATCGGGGGAGCCGTAGGCCGTCCCGGCGTCGTCGAGATACCGCTCGGAATCGGCCTGGACAGGGTGCTGACGGACGCAGGCGTTTCCGCGCCCGCGTACCTGGTCGTCGGCGGCTACCACGGCAGCTGGATCACGCCGCGCGCCGGCCTGACCCTGTCCCTCGCGGGGCTCGCGTCGGTTGGAGCGAGGTTCGGCGCCGGCGTCCTGCTCGTCATCGATCAGAACTCGTGCGCGCTAGCGGAACTCGCGCAGGTGACGGCGTGGCTGGCACGCGAGTCGGCTGGCCAATGCGGACCCTGTCGCTTCGGGCTTCCCGCGATCGCGGACGACGTCGTTCGACTCGTCGCCGGCGACACGAGCCGGGCCCGATCGATCGAGGGGCGTATGCGGGTTGTGTCCGGCCGGGGCGCCTGCGCGCATCCCGACGGCACGGTCGCTTTCGTTCGCTCGGCCCTCACGGTTCTGACCGACGAGGTCAGGCGCCATTCCGGTCGCCGCGGGTGCGGGCGACGTCTGCTCGGCCAGCTCCCGCTGCCGAGCGGGTGAGCGAGCAGACATGGAGATCCTGATCGACTGGACGCGGTGTGATGGCCATCGACTGTGTTCCGAACTGCTTCCAGAAATCATCCGGCCGGACGAATGGGGCTACCCCGTTTTCCGACGGACACGGGTGCCGGACGATCTGGTCGTAGCGGCTCGTCGGACGGTGGCTGCCTGTCCCTCGCTCGCGCTCCGCCTGGTCCGATCGGCCGACCTCTAGCCTGATGCGCGTGTTCGATCGGCAAGCTGGAGCGGTGGCGGGGTGCGTTCGCCCGCCCGACGGCCGATGAGCGACGTCGCCCCCGCCGAGCCCACCCGCTCGGCACCGCGACCCGGCCTGCTGCGGGTCCTGGGGGAGTGGGGGCGCCTCGGCTGCATCGGCTTCGGCGGCCCACCGACACACATCAAGCTGCTGCGCGAACTGTGCGTCAACCGTACGGAGTGGATCGATCCGGTCGAGTTCGAGGACGCGATCGTGACCTGCAATCTGCTGCCCGGCCCGGCTTCGACCCAACTCGCGATCTATTGTGCGTGGCGCGTCCGCGGGCGCGTCGGTGCGCTCGTCGGTGGGGTGGCGTTCATCGTCCCCGGCCTGATCGCGATCCTGGCCCTCGCCGCGCTGTTCCTCGATTCGCCGCCACGATGGGTGCTCGCCGCCGGCGCGGGCGCCGGCGCGGCCGTGCCGGCAGTCGCGATCCACGCGGCGGCCGGGCTCGTGCCCGCAAGCTGGACGAGAGTTCGCGCCGCCGGTCGCGCGAGCCAACTGCGCTGGGCGGCCTATCTCGTGGCGGCCGTGACGGCGGCCGCGGTCATCGGTGCCTGGGTCGTGTTCGTGCTGCTGGCGTGTGGCCTGGCGGAAGTGATGGTCCGCACCGATCGCAGGCCGACCGGAGACGCCCGCCGACCGGTCGCAGTTCCGCTCCTGGCCGGTGGGACCGTCGGCGGCAGTGTTGCCCTGTCGATCGCCTGGGTTGGGTTCAAGGTCGGCGCGTTGTCCTACGGTGGCGGGTTCGTGATCATCCCGCTCATGCAGTCCGACGCCGTCAATCACTATCACTGGATGAGCGGACCGCAGTTCCTCAATGCGGTCGCGCTCGGACAGATCACGCCCGGCCCGGTCGTGCAGACGGTCGCCGTCGTCGGATACGCCGCGGGTGGCATCGCGGGCGGTCTGCTGGCGTCGTTGGTCGCATTCAGTCCGTCGTTCGCGTTCGTCCTGCTCGGCGCTCGCCAGTTCGACCGGCTCCGTGCGGACGTCCGAGCACGCGCGTTTCTGGACGGAGCGGGACCGGGCGCGATCGGCGCGATTCTGGGGTCCGCGATCCCGCTCGCTCGAGCGCTCGATGAACCGTGGCAGTGGGCGATCCTTGCCGGCTCCGCGATCCTTCTCGTCGGCTTCAAGCGCGGGGTCGTTCCCACCTTGCTCGCTGCCGGGCTGGTCGGGACCGTCGTCGTGGCCATGGGCGGACCGCTGCCCCACTAGCTCGCTACGGCCGCGGCGAGGCGCTGCGCGTGTGCCACGGTCGCCCCGTAAACCAGGGGGACATCGTCGATGGACGTTGCGTTCGCGCCCACGGGACCAACGACCCGTCCCGGACACGCCGCGCGGGCCACCAATTGCAGCGGGTCTTTTGCCCCTCCCGCGAGCGGCGCGGATGCGACACGATCCGCTGAGGTGCCCGCGAACTCCGTCGCGGACCGCGATCGGAGACAGGCGAGCGGAATGTCAATGGCGATGCGGGCAGCCACGCCCCAGCAGTGCGAGAGTTCCGCGTCGTGAGTCCGCGACGAGCGCTCGTCCGGCGTCCGAGCCCGCGCCTCGAGGACGGAATCGTCACCCATCGGGAGCGCGAGCCGATCGACTACCCACGCGCGGTTGCGCAGTGGGAGGCCTACGTGTCCGTGTTCGAGGCGAACGGTTGGTCGACCGTCGTGGTCCCACCGGCGGACGACTGTCCGGACAGTGTCTTCGTCGAGGACACGATGGTCGTCTTCAAGAACGTCGCGGTAATCGCTCGATCCGGCGCGCAGTCGCGTCGCGATGAGGTGGTCGGAGCCGAGAACACGATCGAGCAGCTCGGCTACTCGATCAATCGGATCCGGCCGCCGGGCACACTGGACGGTGGGGACGTGCTCAAAGTCGGTAACACCGTCTATGTGGGCCGCGGGGACCGGACAAATGCGGCGGCGATCACGCAGCTCCGGGCGATTCTGGGCCCGCTCGGTGCGAACGTGATCGCCGTGCCGGTCAGTAAGGTCCTGCATCTCAAGTCCGCGGTCACCGCGCTGCCGGACGGCACCGTGATCGGCTACCTGCCGCTCGTCGACGACGTCCTGCTGTTCGATCGCTTCGTCCCAGTGCCCGAGGAGTCGGGTGCGCACGTAGTGCTGCTCGACGCGTCGACCTTACTGACCGCGGCCGATTGTCCCCGCAGCGTCGAGCTGTTCACCGAACTCGGTTACGACGTGGTGACGGTAGACATCAGCGAATACCAGAAGCTCGACGGCTGTGTGACCTGCCTGTCGGTGCGACTGCGCCCGAGTTGACCGCGCGCCCGAGTTGACCGCGCGCCCGAGTTGATGGCGCGCCTGCAGTGACGGCGGGATGGCCTCACTCGGGCGACGGACCTTCGGCCCTGTCGCGGGCGGTCCGAGAACGCGACCCTTCTACGGGCTGCCCCGATCCGCTCGTCCGGCCGTCGCACCGATGCGCTGTCCGGCGTGGCACTGGTGGAACAAGACCTGGAGGACGAGATGTCGGATAGAGCACAGGCGAGCCGGCCGGTTGTCGTCGGCGTCGACGACGACACCAGCGCAACCGAGCCAGCCATAGCCTGGGCGGTCGAGCACGCGTTGGTGCGGCACCTTCCGCTCCGCATCGTCTGTGCGTTCGACACGTACGCGGGGTACCTGCCCACCCATCTGCCGGCTCGCGGCTACGCCCCGGTTCCCGAATCCGACGTGCATCGCCTGCGGGCCGTAGCCGAACAGGTCGTCGCGAGAGCCGTCAGCCGGGCGTGCGACATGGTGGGCGAACGGGGTCCGATCGAGGTTGTCGGCGAGGCCGTGCAGGGTGCGCCTGTGATCGTGCTCGGGGACGAATCGAAGCACGCCTCGACCGTCGTCGTCGGCTCGCGAAAGCTGCACGCAGTCGGCGCGGTCGTGCTCGGCTCGGTGGGCTCCGGCGTCGCGGCCGCGAGCGTGTGCCCGGTCGTCGTGGTGCGCGGCCCAGCCGGCGATCCGGCGGCGCAGCCCCGGGTGATCGTCGGAGTCGACGCAGCCGACCCGGGCCACGCGGCCCTCGAGTTCGCCTTCGACTACGCCAGTCGTCACCTCATCCCCCTGACTGCCCTGTTGTGTTGGCATCCCGACGCTCTGACGACGATGGCCTGGCGCCCACAACCGGCGGCCGAAGAGAGCGCCGGCGTGTGGCTGTCGGAGTCCCTGGCCGGTTGGCGAGAGCGGTACCCCGACGTCGACCTTCGGGCGGACGTTCGTGTCGATCATCCGGTCAACGGGCTGGTGGCCGCTTCCCATGCACAGCACCTCTTGGTCATCGGCCGACGCAGCAAGCACGCAGTCGTCGGCACGCTGCTCGGCGCGGTCAGCCAGGGTGTCCTGCATTCGGCGACGTTGCCGGTCGCAGTCGTGCCGAGTTCGTAGTGGACATGTGACATGGACGTTCCGGCGATCCGGACGATCTCACTGGGCAAGCGCTACGGCGCAATCGACGCGCTCGCGAACCTGAACCTCGAGGTCGCCAAGGGCGAGGTGCTCGGCTATCTGGGGCCCAACGGCGCGGGCAAGACGACGACGATCAGGGCGCTGCTCGGTCTGATTCGGCCAACCAGCGGCCGGGCCGAAATCTTCGGACTGGACTGCCAAAGCAGGCCGGTCGAGGTGCATCGGCACCTGGCCTACGTTGCGGGCGAGGCAAACTTGTGGCCCTCGCTGACCGGCGAGGAGACGCTGCACCTGCTCGCGCGGGTACAGGGTCGACTGGATGCGGTATACCGGGACGAGCTCGTCGAACGGTTCGCGCTCGACCCGTCGAAGAAGGTGCGGGCGTACTCGAAGGGCAACCGGCAGAAGCTGATCCTGATCGCCGCGCTCATGTCGCGCGCCGATCTGCTGCTGCTCGACGAGCCGACCAGCGGCCTGGATCCTCTGATGGAGCAGGCCTTTCGGCATTGCGTGCACGAGGCCAAGCAGCGCGGACAGGCCGTCTTCCTTTCGTCGCACATCCTCAGCGAGGTCGAGGCGCTCTGCGACCGCGTGGCAATTCTCCGCGCCGGACGTCTCGTCGAGATCGGCACCCTGGCGCAGATGCGACACCTGACGTCCCTGACGGTCGAGGCGACTTTCGAGGGGTCCGTGCCCGATCTGTCGCGCGTCCCCGGCGTGAGCGGGATTGCCGTCGAAGGTCGGGTGCTGCGTTGCCAGGTGCGCGGAACGGTGGAGCCGTTGCTGAGGGTGCTGGCCACGTCGGGCGTCCACGAGTTGCTCAGCCGCGAGCCTTCCCTCGAGGAACTCTTCCTGTCGCACTACGGAGGCTCGGAAGTCGTGGGCGCAGGCGGGACCAGCGATGTCGGCTGACGCGCCAGCCCCGCTGCCGGGTTTTGGTCGCCCGAGCCTCGTGATCGCCTCGGTGACAGCCCGCACGGCGACCCGTTCGGCGGCCGTCTGGGGCTTGGTCTTCGGGATCTAGGTCGCGTCGTCGGCGCTCGGGTACGCGGCGACTTACAAGACTGCGCTGGCCCGCCAGCAGCTGGCCGCGACATTCGGCGAGAACATGGGCTTCAACGCATTGATCGGCCCGGCCCATCAGATCGCGACGGTCGCCGGCTTCACGGCGTGGCGGGCAACGGGCGTGCTGAGTGTCGTCGGCGCCGTTTGGGGCCTGCTGACGGCAACCCGCCTACTGCGCGGCGAGGAGGACGCCGGTCGGTGGGAGTTGCTTCTGGCCGGCCGGACGACTCGCCGGCTGGCGACGGCGACGGCGCTCGTCGGCCTCGCGATCGGACTCGTCGTGCTCTGGGGATTCACCGCGGTCGTCACTGTGCTCGTCGGTCGTGACTCCGACGTCCAGATCGGCGTCACGAGCGCCGCGTTCTTCTCGATCGCGCTGGTTGCGAGTGCGGCGGTCTTCGCCGCTGCCGGTGCGCTCGCCAGCCAGCTCGCGCCGACCCGCCGTCAGGCCGCCGCCTATGCCGCCTCGGCGCTCGGCATCTCCTATGCGCTGCGGATGGTCGCGGACTCCGGAACCGGTTTCGGCTGGCTGCGCTGGCTCTCGCCGCTGGGCTGGGTCGAGGAACTGCGGCCGTTGACAACGACGAACCCGACGGCCCTCGCCCCGGATCGTGGCCCTGGTCGTTGGGTTGAGCTGGCTGGCGATCTACCTGGCCGGAGTCCGCGACCTGTCCGCCAGCATCGTGCCCGACCGCGCCGCCGCGGCGGCGCGCACTCGGCTGTTGAGCGGAAGCTCCGCGCTGACCTGGCGGTTGACCCGGGCAGTTATGGCGGGCTGGGCTGTCTCGATCACGGTTGGTGCGCTGATGATGGGCCTGGTTGCCAAGTCGGTCGGTGGCGAGTTGTCCGCCGATACCGGTGACCGCTCCGAGTTCGCGCGTCTGGGATTTCGGGGATCGGGCGCGGCGCAATACCTGGCCATCACCTTTCTGGTGGTCGCACTGCTCGTCTCGTTCATGGCTTGCAGCCAGGTGGCTGCGGTCCGACGTGAAGAGGAAGCCGGCCGGATCGACCACCTGCTCGTCAGACCGATGTCGCGCAACCGATGGCTGGGCGGGCGCGTGCTCGTCACCGTTGGCTGCGTGCTCACCGGCGGTGTCCTGGCCGGACTCGCAGCGTGGCTCGGCGCGGCCAGCCAGAGCTCAGGGCTGCGGATCGGAACGTTGATGAACGCCGGACTGAACACCGTGCCCGCCGCGATCGTCGTGCTCGGTGCGGGAATTCTCGCGTTCGGGGTGCGACCCCGAGCGACGTCGGCGGTCATGTACGGACTGCTGGCCTGGTCGTTCCTGGTCGAGATAATCGGCGGGATCATCAACGCGTCACACTGGTTCCTCGACACGTCCTTGCTCCATCAGATGTCGGCCGCTCCGGCCGTCAACCCGAATTGGACGAGCGGGTCGATCATGGTCGTTGTCGGCCTGGTCGGGGTCGGCGCCGGCACATGTGCGTTCCGCCGCCGGGATCTGGCGGGCGAGTGACGACCGCCTCGCTCGAAGTGTCAACCGCCCGTTCATCGAGCCGACGGAGAGCCTGGTCCGCTCAGGGCTGTCGTCGGGGCGTTCCGGTCACCAGGCAGGTAGCCCCGGCAGCGTGCACCTTCATGCTCTGGCAGTGACGCTCGAGATGGCGCAGCAGATCGCCATCACCGATCGGGATCGCGGCCTCGAAGGTCTCGCACCCGGCGTCGTCGGCGATCCCAAAGAAAGCCTCGACGAGCTCATGTCGCACGGTGACCGGTAGATGCCCGTGGTCGATGGAGAAGTCGACCCGAAGCACATCGCCCTCGACGGTCACGTTCGCGGTGGCGACCCGCTGGCCGGCGCGAGACACCTGGACGGTATGTCCCACGACCCTCGTCTGAATGTCGTCGCCGGTGGTAGGCGCGGGCGTCGCGCTTGTGTTCATCACGTCCCCAGTCTCGTGTCCGGGATCGGGTCCGACACCGGACGAAGGTCGGTAGGTACTAGGGGATCACGCTGCAGCCACGTGACTTCGGACCGTGGCGGCGCCGCTGTGTGCATGGTATGCCCGACGATCGAACCAGTCACCGATCCTGAGACGGCTCACCGATTCGCCCGACGGCCGGATCGTCGCAACCGAGTGAACCCGCGTTGCGGCCCGAGGCGAAGGGATGAAGGTCCCGACTCGCGAACAATGAGCACACCGTGCGCCCGTCGGGACCTTGGGCACTGCCGCCGCCGCCTTCAGTGCGATTTCCTTGGGCATGTTCTTCTTGGCCGCCGTTCCGCTGGCGGCGCCGCTCACTCTCGCGCGGACTAGGCTGCACGATCGGAACGACCTCGAGCGACTGTTGCGCGAGGCGTCTCGCACCGCGTTCACCGAGTTTCTGAGGCCGACGTCGACGCCGCCCGCGCTGGCCGACCGCGAGATCGAGGTTTTGTCACTGCCGGCGTATCGGCGAGCCGAGTCGTCGGTCGTGCCGCTTCGATGGTTCGGGCGCTGGGCCGGTGCCGACGCGATCCCGGTGCTGGATGCCAATGTCGAGCTGCAGCCGCGCGGCGGGACCGGTTCGCAGCTCACGTTGCTGGGCAGCTACGAGTTGCCGTCGTTGTTGCGTGGTGCCTCGGACCGCGAGGCCCAGCAGGTCGTCATCCAGGCCGCGGCCGTGCGGCTCTTGTCCAGGGTTGCCGGAGAGATCGACGCAGGGCTATAGGCCTGCGGCGGACGAGGGCGCATCGGGTGACCGGCAGACCTCGTCCTGCGATCCGGGTACGAAGAGGGTCTCGCGATGGTCGTCGCACCACCGCACGAGGTAGGGCGGAGCGCCGACTGCCGAATAGACGCCCACTATCCGTCCGGTCGGGTTGTGAGCGCGTCCGGCAACACTGATCGTGTCGCCCACTCTCGCTGTCACCATCGCAACTCCTCCTGTCCCCTCGGGCGGTCAGCCACCCGCGATGAGCCTGCTGGCGTGCGGCCGCCGTCGGCCAGGGTCGTAGGTCCTTCGCCGATCGGGATGGCCCGGCGAAGTCGAGCCGCCGCGAACGGGACGTTCGCCCCTGTGGTGCACGGGCGGCCAACCGGAAGCTGGAGGACAGGTGCATATCAAGAGGGGTGAATTGCGATGACGCTGTCCGAGGACGATGTATCGGCTCGGTTGCGGCAGGCGGTGGTCCAGGCGAACTGGGCGCCCTCCGTGCACAACACGCAGCCGTGGCGCTTCGTGATCGGTCCTGGTTATCTCGAGATCTATGCCGACTGGTCGCGGCAGTTGAAGGTGCTCGATCCGACGGGGCGCCAGTTGATCATCAGTTGTGGCTGCGCCGCCCTGAACGCCCGCGCATCGCTGGCGGCGTCGGGTTGCGGCGTATCGGTCGATCGCCGGCCGGACCCGGCCCGCCCGGACCTGCTCGTGCGGCTGAACGTGACAGAGACGCAGGTGCCCGACTCGACACTCGCCGACCTGGATGCAGAGATCGAGTTGCGTCGAACGAACCGCAGGCGCTTCGCTGATGAACCGGTGCCGTCCGAGGTCGTCGATGCCCTGGTCGCCGCCGCGAGCGTTGAGGACGCTGAGTTGATTCAGGTGTTGTCGGCCGAGCACCGGCTGATCACCGCCAGTCTCAGCCAACGGGCCGACCGGGAAGAGAACGCGAATCCGGCCTACCGCGCCGAGCTGCGGGCCTGGACGACATCCGACCCGCGCCGTCGCGATGGGGTTCCGGCCTTCGCCGTTCCCCACGTCGATGGCGGGGCGCACGACGATATCCCGATGCGCGACTTCGACACGCAGGGCATGGGGTGGCTGCCGGTCGAAACCCATTCGGATATCAACCAATGCCTTCTCTTACTCGGAACGTACGACGACAACCCAAAGACCTGGCTGACGTCAGGGGAGGCGCTCGAGCGTGTTCTCCTCGAAGCGACGAAGCGAGGGTTCGCGGTGAGTCCGCTCACCCAGGTGATCGAGATCGCGTCGACCCGAACTATGTTGCGTGACGAACTCGCACTGACGATGCATCCGCACGTCCTGCTGCGGGTCGGCCGTGCCCCGAAGACGACGGCTGCGCGCCGACGTCTGCCGTCCGACCTCACCGAGGAGAGACCACTGCCGCCGGTGGGGCTGTCGAACAACGGTGATCGCAACGATGTCGCCCGGACGGATGTTCGGTCATGATCGCCGACCCACACGCCGTGCCCCGCATCGTCGCGGGTGTGGACATGTCGGACGGGTCGAAAGCGGCGCTGCGGTGGGCCGCCCGGATCGCCGCGGGGCTGGGCGCCGAACTCGATGTCGTCGTGGCCTGGCAGATCCCGATCGTCCTCGCCAGTTGGGACCCGAAGGTCGACACGTTGACGGCCCTCAAAGGTGTGGTCCGCGACATCCTTGGGGACTCCCCGGCGCCCGGCCTGCGCGTGCTCGAGCGAGAAGGCAGCGCGTCGCACGTGCTCATCGAATGCAGCAAAGACGCGCTCATGGTCGTCGTCGGCAGTCGTGGGCGGGGAGGTTTCACCGGGCTGACGCTGGGTTCGGTCAGCGCAGCGGTCGCCGAGCACGCGAGCTGCCCAGTGCTCGTCGTACACGGAGATCAGCCACCGCCCGTCCGTGTGGCATGAAGCCACGAGATTCGAACTGCGAACAAGGAGATTGACATGACCGCTGCACATCGCCCGATAGTCGTCGGCATCGGCGGCTCCGAATCGGACGGGCTAGCCGTCGAATGGGCCATCGACGAGGCGCGGCGTTCGAAGTCGCCCCTTCGTCTCGTGTACGCCTACCAATGGCCGATCGCCTACGGCAACGAGCCGCTGCTCGGGCGGGCCCCGGCGCTCGAGCTGACCGGTCCACAGAGCGTGGCGCGGGCGGCGCGCGACATCATGGATCGCGCCGTCGGCCGAGTGCGCGAGCTTGCGCCGGACGTCCACGTCGACGAGTTCGTGACCGAGGGGCACGCCGTCACGGTGCTCGAGGACGAATCGACCCGGGCGGTCCTGGTCGTGCTCGGCAGTCGCCAGCTGGCCGGATTCGGCTCCTCGGTGTTGGGATCGGTGAGCGCCGCGACCGCCGCTCGGGCGAGCTGTCCCGTTGTCGTCGTCCGCGGTCCAGCCGGCTCGGCGGCGGAGTTGCCTTCGGTGGTCGTCGGCATCGACGGCCGGGACGACCCCGCCCACCTGCTCGCCTTCGGCTTCGAGCACGCGAGCCGGCATGCGGTGCCGCTCCGCGCCGTCCTGTGCTGGCACCCCGATCGGCTGGCCACCATGATGTGGAGATCCGAGCCGTCCGCACCGCCCGAGGCCGACGAGCTCGTGTCGGAGGCACTGGCCGGGTGGCGCGAGAAGTATCCCGATGTCGCCGTACGGGGCGGCGTGATCCGCGAGCACCCGACCGCCGGCCTCGTCGCGCAGTCGCACGGCCAGCACATGCTCGTCGTGGGTCGGCACGGCCGCCACGCGCTCGTCGGCACTCTGCTCGGCTCGACCAGCCAGGGTGTGCTGCACCACGCGACCTGCCCGGTCGCGGTCGTGTCCAACCACGACTGATGGAGTGTCGAGCAAGCGTTGTCTGGGACGGCGGCTACCTCGCATACAACTTCGGCAACCACCCGATGAACCCGATCCGCCTCGACTTCACGATGGCGTTGGCCCGCGAGCTCGGTGTGCTCGATCACGTGGCGCTCGTGCCCCCGGTGTCGGCGACTTCGGACGACCTGCTCACCGTGCATGACGTCGACTACCTGCGCGCCGTCGCTGCGGCTGGAACCGATCCAGGGTTCCGTGGCTACGGCCTGGGAACGGACGACGACCCGACCTTCGCCGGCATGTACGAGGCGTCGGCATTGATCGCCGGCGGGTCACAGGTCGCGGCCGACCAGGTCTGGAGCGGCGCCGTCGCGCACTCGGTAAACATCGCCGGCGGTCTGCATCATGCTCAGCGTCGAGCGGCGTCCGGATTCTGCGTATTCAACGACGTCGTGCTGGCGATCAACAGACTCCTCGACCAAGGCGCCCGGCGGGTCGCGTACATCGACATCGACGTGCACCACGGCGACGGTGTGCAGGCTGCTTTCTACACCGACCCGCGGGTGCTGACCGTGAGCCTCCATCAGGATCCCCGCACGCTGTTCCCAGGTACCGGCGCGGCGACGGAGGTCGGCGACGGAGCCGGCCACGGAACCGCGGTGAATGTCGCCCTGCCGCCCGGCACCGACGACGCCGGATGGTTGCGGGCGTTCATGGCCGTCGTGCCGGCGGTGGTCCGCGCGTTCGCGCCGGATGTACTGGTGTCGCAGTGCGGCTGTGATACCCATCATGAGGATCCGCTCGCCGAGCTGCGGCTGACCATCGACGGGCAGCGAGCCGCGATCCGGGCGATGCATCGGCTCGCGCACGAGTGCGCATCGTCACGCTGGGTCGCGCTGGGCGGCGGGGGTTACGGCGTGACCAGGTGCGTCCCGCGCACGTGGACTAACTTGATCGCCGAGGCGTCCGGGCATCCACTCAATCCGTCGACCGCGCTACCTGGGGCGTGGATCCGATACGTCCGCTCGCGCGGGGTGGTCACCGCGCTTCCGGACCGGATGGGCGAGCAGGGCTCAGCCGACTATGACGTTTGGCAGCCGGGCGGCGAGTCCTGGCTGGATCGTTCGATATTGGCAACGCGGTTGTCGAGCTATCCACTGTTCGGCCTGGATCCGTTCGATCCGCGCGACTGACCACCTCCGGGATCGAGCTCAGCGCGCGGCCGGCTGGCCAACCGGCTGCCCGACGACCAGCACCGGGCAGGGCGCGCGGTGCAGCAGCGCCGATGCGATCGGCCCCAACCGCGAGGGCCAGCGCGCATCGGCCTCATGACCACCGATGATCAGCAGGTCGGCGCCTTCTCCGGCCTGTGGGAGCGCCTCGGACGCAGGAGTGTCGACCAGCCGCGACTCGACGACGACGTTCGGGTACTCGACGCGCATCGCGTCGACGCACCCTTCGAGGATCTCCGCTTCGTGCCTCGAGAGGCCGGGAAGCACCGCGTACAGCTGCGCATGCTCGGTCCGGCCCCACACGCCATAGGCCCGCACAGCAACGAGAACGGCGTGACGGCTGGCGGCCTCGGCGAATGCGAACCGCAGCGCGTCGCGACCGCCCGCCGACGCCGACACGCCGACGACGATGCGTCCCGCGTGGCTGGATATCGGCGTCGATCCTCCGACAACCGCGACCGGGCCCTCGGCGTGCGCTACGACGTACTGGCTCACCGAGCCGAGCAACGCCCCCACGAAGTGACTCTCACCGTGCGACCCGACGACAGTGAGCGCGCCGGTCGAGCTGAGTGTGACCAGCAGGTCACGGGCCCGGGCATCGTGCAGTTCCGTGGTCACCGAAAGTGCCGGGTGCGCGGCGGCGACGTAGCGCGCCGCGTCGGCCAGCAGTTCGTGACCGTACGCGCTCTTCTCGACGATGATCGTGCCTACGGCCGCGTCCGACGCGGGCAGGTCCCTGACGAAGCGACTGCCGTGGACGACAAGCAGCGCGGCGGCGCGTCGATCAGCTTCCGCCGCGGCCCAGCCGAGTGCTCGATCAGCGCCGGCGCTTCCGTCGATGCCGACTATCACGCGCGTTGTGTCCATCGGGACTCCTCGTCGATTCGAACGTCTCTGAACTGATGGTCGCCAGCTCACCATGACTCGTTCGACTTGTCCGCGGACTTTGGTCCTGTCTGAGCCGGGCGGCTTCGGCGCAGCACCTTCGGGACCTTCGCCTCTCACCGCCGACAGCCCACCACGGTTGGCTGTTCTTGTCCGGGGCGCCCGGTACGGGCAGTACGGAGGGGAACCCATGAGGGCATCCGGGTTTACGAACGCCGCTGGGAACTGGTGAATCGTGTCGATGATCTCTACCCAAGCGAACCCAGTCGGCATTGACGCGCTGCGTTCGGACGGCGGCTTGATCCACATCCGTCCGGTGGTGCCGGGCGATCGCGACGAGCTGGTTGCGCTCGACGAGCGGGTGTCGCTGCGGTCGATCTATCTTCGATTCTTCAGCGGCTCGCGACACACCGCCGACGTATACCTACCGGCCCTGCTGGAGCCGCCGAGTCCTGACCATCGCGCTCTCGTGGCCACGGTCGGCGAGACGATCGTGGCAGTCGCGGCCTACGACCGGCTCGACGACTCGTCGGCCGAGCTCGGGCTGCTGGTCGATGACTCCCGCCATCACGAGGGAATCGGAACGTTGCTCGTCGAGCATCTGGCGGCCCTCGCGCGTATCGATGGCCTGCGCAAACTGGATGCCGTGGTGCTCGCCGAGAACCACGGGATGATCAAACTGATCACGTCCCTGGGCTTCGCGGCCAGTCGCACTCACGAGTACGACACGATCACATTCATTCTGGACATCGACGCGGGCGATGCCGCGCGCGACGCCGTCCACCGGCGCGACCGGATCTCCGAGGTCGCCAGCATGCGCGCGATCCTCGCACCTCGGTCGGTCGCTGTGATCGGAGCCGGGGTGCGACCGAATTCGGCCGGTCACGAGATATTGCGCAACATCCTGCAGGGCGGCTTCACCGGCGAGCTGTACGCCGTCAACCCGCGACACGAGAACGTCCTGGGAGTGATCTGCGTACCAACGGCCCGTGACCTGCCGGTGGCACCGGACCTCGCGATCGTGGTGGTTCCCGCGGCACACGTCCACGACGTCGTCGTCGATTGTGGCGAACGCGGCGCTCGCGCCATCGTGTTGGTGACTGCGGGCTTCAGCGAACTCGGCGCCGATGGTCAGGAGCGGCAGGCCGCTGTGCTGACCGCGGCTCGCAAGTACGGAATGCGCCTCGTCGGGCCTAACTGTCTGGGCGTGGTGAACACCGACCCGGCGGTACGCCTGCAGGCAACGTTCGCCCGACCGGTCACCACGCCGGGCTCGTTCAGCCTCGTATCGCAGTCCGGTGCGCTCGGCGTCGCCGTGATCGCGGCCGCCGAGCGCCGTGGTATCGGGGTCTCGCAGTTCGTGTCCGTCGGCAACAAGGCGGACGTCAGCAGCAACGACCTGCTGCTCGCGTGGGACCAGGATCCGCGTACGGAGGTCATCGGGCTCTATCTCGAGTCGTTCGGCAACCCGCGGCGGTTCGCTCGGATCGCCCGGGCCGTGTCGGCCAGTAAGCCGATCATCGCTATCAAGGCGGGCCGAAGCGTCGCCGGACAGCGCGCGGGTCAGTCGCACACCGCGGCCGCGGCTGCCTCCGAAACGGTGGTTGACGCATTGTTCGACGAGGCCGGTGTGCTGCGCGTCGACGGGATGCCGCAGTTGCTCGATGTGGTCGCCGTCATGACCGGCCAGCCAGCGATGCGTGGCCCGCGGGTCGCAGTGGTCGGCAACTCCGGGGACCGGAAATCCTGGCTGCCGACGCGCTCACCGCGGCCGGTCTGACGGTCGTTGAGTTGTCGGGCTCCACCCGCGCGCTTATCGGCGAGGCCGTTCCGTCCGCCGCGTCGTCGGTGAACCCCGTAGACCTCGGCGCCGCGGTATCGGCTGCGGGCGCGGCGCGGACCGTCGAGATCCTGCTCGGTGCCGACGAGGTCGACAGCGTTCTCACGGTATTCACCGAGCTGCTGGTCGGCGACGCCGGCCAGATCCAGTCGACGATCTCTGCGATTGCCCACTCGACAGTGAAGCCGATCGTGTGCGTCCAGGTCGGTGATGAGAGTCGTGTCGTCGAGCGCGACGGACGGCACCTGCCGATCTTCGACTTTCCTGAGCCGGCCGCGGCAGCGATGGGTCATGCGTATCGGTACGCGCGGCTTCGGGCGCGAGGCGACGAACGAGCGCAGCGTCCCGCCAACCTCGATCGATCGGCCGCGCGGCGGATCGTCGAGGCGGCTGGATCAGCCGGGCTCGGCTGGCTCGGGCCGGCCGAGGTCGCGGACCTACTCGCGGCGTACGGAATCGAGGTCTGCGCCCAACGCGTGGTCACGGGCACGGAGGCCGCGGTGTCGGCGGCGCGGGAACTCGGCTATCCGGTTGTGGTCAAGACGGCCGGCGGCACGGTTCACAAGTCGGACGTCGGCGGAGTTCGGCTGAATCTGCAGGACGACGACGCGGTCGCCGAAGCCGTCGCCGCCCTGGACGTTCTCGTGTCGGGTGCGCCTGTTCTGCTGCAGCCGATGCTGGGTGCCGGACTGGAGTTGATCGCCGGCATCGTTCAGGATGCGCAGTTCGGCCCCGTGGTCATGCTGGGTGCCGGAGGTGTCACGGCCGACGTGTTGGCCGACCGAAGCTTCGCGCTGGCTCCGACTTCGACGGCCGCCGCGCACCGCATGATGGATGCCCTCCGATGCGCCCCGCTTCTCAAGGGCTATCGGGGCCGCCCGGGCGTATCGCACGACGGCCTGGCGAAGGTCGTCGTAGCACTGTCGTGGCTGGCCGAGGATCTGCCGGAGGTCGCCGAGCTCGACCTCAATCCGCTTGTCTGCGACGGCGATCGGATCAGCGTCGTCGACGCGCGGATCCGGGTGTCGGTGGCCGCCGCCCGTTCTGACCCTCTCGCGCGCGGACTGCGTGACGCGACCGGATGGATCTCCACTACAACGAAGGAAGAATCTGATGAATGACGTTGCGAACCCGACCCCCCGGATCGTGGTCGGGGTCGATGGCTCGGACCAGTCCAAGCAGGCGCTGCGCTGGGCCGGGCACCTCGCCCACCAGTACGGTGCCCGACTCGAGGCGATCTCGACGTGGGAATTCCCCGTCGCGTACGGCTGGTCGGCGGTTCCCACGGACTGGAATCCCCAGGCTGACACGCAGAAGCTGCTCGACGAGACAGTCGACGTGGTGTTCGGCGGCGAGCGGCCGAAGGGCATGATCACTCGGGCGATCGAGGGGGGCGCCGCAGCGCGTCTGCTCGAGTGCAGTGACGGGGCTCTCATGCTCGTCGTGGGCAGCCGCGGGCATGGCGGATTTGCCGGGCTGCTGCTCGGCTCGGTGAGCTCAAGCGTCGCCGAGCATGCGACGTGCCCGGTTCTCGTCGTGCATGGTGACGCGCCGTCCGCATTGTTCGATTGATTGTTACCGACGATGACGACCTCACCATCGACCGGATCCACCTCGGCAACGGACGTTTCGACCGCTGTCGTCGGCCAAGCTGTTACCGGCCCGCGCATCACCGTCGGCGACGTGATGTCGCTCGGCGTGGTCTCGGTGAGCTTGACGACGCCGTTCAAGCAGATCGCTCAACTGCTTGATCACAATCGGGTCAGCGCGCTCCCCGTCGTCGACGACGATCACGTCGTACTCGGCGTCGTTTCCGAATCTGACCTGCTGGCCCACTTCGGTGGCGGCATCGGCGCGCCGCCGCGGGGGCACCGACTCTCGGCGCACTCGGAATCGCAGATCAAGCGGGCCGGCTGCACCGCGGGCGAGTTAATGACCTCACCGGCGATCACGGTTCTCGCGGAGACGCCGATCCCGCAGGCCGCCCGGATCGCGGCTCGCTCACGAGTCCATCATCTACCCGTCGTCGACCAACTCGACGCGCTGGTCGGGATCGTGACTCGTGGCGACCTGCTGCGGGGGTTCCTGCGCCCGGATGACGAGATCCGGTCGGACATCGTCGCTTTCATGCGTGACAGCATGGTCGTCGACACGTTGTCGGTTGACGTAGTTGTCGATCAGGGCGTCGTGACTCTGACCGGTGAGATGGAGCGCGAAGCTCTGGTCGCCCAGTTGATGGAGCACGTCGAAGCAGTGAGCGGAGTCGTCGACGTGGTCGACGCGCTCACGTACCGGTTCCGTGGTGTCCTGAGTTCGTCGCCTTTGGGAACCGGGACGTTCGGCACTGCCGGATTCGGCGGCGGCCGCGCGAGCATTGATTCGCGCAGCGAAGACCCACGCTCAGCGTCGTCCCTTCGATTCGAGTCGGGTGGTTCACATGACAGGTATTGATCCGGTGCTCGTCGGAGTGTCGGACTCGGCGGCCGGCAAGGCCGCGATCCGGCTGGCGATGCGTGAGGCCGCGTCGCGCGCTTGTGGGGTCCACCTCGTGCGCGTGTGGCGCGATGTGTGCTGGCTGCCGTCGATGACCCGAGCGGACGCGGCCCGCATGCCCGAGTGGGAACGGTCGGACAAACGGATCCTGGCGATCGCGACGGCAGTTGCCCGCCGTAGTGAGCCGGCTGTCGAGGTGACGGCGGAATGGCTGCCGGGCGACCTGTACGCGATCATGCAGGCCGCCGCTCGGCGAGCTCGACTCGTCGTCGTCGGCGCAAGTGGCCCGGGCGATAGCCGCTCCGACCTCGGCGCGTGGCTGCAGCACAACGTGCGCACGCCGGTGGTTGTCGTCGATGCGGCCGGGCGGACCGTCGGTTCGCGACGGTCCCACGCGTCTTCGGTCTGAGCCGAACCCGGGTCCGGCGTGGGCCGCCCGTCGCACTCGCGCCGTCAAGAGTCGCTGGACCACAGAAGGGCGCGGGTCAAGCGATCGATAGTTGCTTCCTCGTCGGCCGGTACCGTGCTGATTTCCAGGCCCGCGGCGGTCAATTGCGCTTCGGGCGACGTGACGTGGTCTCGGTCCAGACCTCGGAGGGCAAGCAGCCGAGCGGCGATCTTGCCGCGCATCGCCGCGGAGTTCTCGCCGACCCCACCGGTGAACACCAGCTTGTCCCAACGTCGCAGTGTCGTCGCGCAGCCCGCGATCGCCATCGCCGCGCTGCGCTGCGAACATGTCCAGCGCCAGCGGCAGCCGCGGCGGCTCGGTGGCCGCCTCGAGTCGTCGCGCATGTCGTGCCGGCCCTCGGCGATGCCGGCGAGCCCGCGACCGCTGATCGAGCATGGCGCGCAGCTGGTCGACCGAGTAGCCGTGCTCCTCGATCAGGTACAGCACGATCTCGGGATCGAGGTCTCCGGACCGGGTGGCCGAGATCATCCCGCCCGTCGGCGTCAGCGACATCGTGGTGTGGCGCGGGCGGCCGTCCTCGAACGGCCGTCACGCTGCAGCCGCTGCCCAGATGGGCGATCACGGCGTAGCCGAGGTCCGGGCGGGCGTGCAGCACCGACTGGAGCGACAGGCCGTGGAAGCCGTAGCGGCGGACACCCAGCGCGGCGACTCGCGCGACCGGCAGGCGCAGTCGACGCGCTCTGGCAGATCGTGGTGGAAGCCGGTGTCGAAGCAGGCGACGTGCGTCGCATCGCGGCCACGCTCGCTGCGCGCGTGCCGGATCGTGCTCGATTTCGCCCGGCAGGTGCAGCGGCGCCAGCGGGACCGCCGCGTCGCAGATCGTCGAGCAACGCGTCGTCGACCGATCGTCGGCTCGCAGTGGCTCGGTCCGCCGTGCACGACCCGGTGGCCGACCGCGACGCCGGTGCCTCCAGCTGCGACGTGACCTCGTATACGGCCGACGGCGTCCAGATCGCCCGAGAACGGCGTCGGTCCGGCGGCCGTCGGGCACCGCGACGATGTCAGCGCGTGCTCGGTGCCGAGCCGATCGATCGTGACCATCAGGACGCACGCTGCGGAGCGCGCACCGCGGCCTTCAGCGACGACGAGCCCGGGTTGAGCGCCGAGGACGCCGCCGGCGTCACGCTACGACCAGATCCACGTCCTGCACCTCGGGCATGTCCTCGAAGTGCTCGCGGACGTAGCCGTGGTGGCGTTCGAGCATCTGCTCGCAGTGCGGCGCCGAGTTCGGCGCCGCGCTCCGGAGCCCGGCGCGAGCGGCGCAGCGCCTCGAGCACGAGGTGATAGCGGCTCATCCGGTTGAGCACGACCATGTCGAACGGCGTCGTCGTGGTGCCCTGCTCGGTGAAGCCGCTGACGTGGAAGCGGCCCGGGTTCGAGCCGGCCGTGCAGCAACTCGTGGATCGCCCGCGGGTAGCCGTGGAAGGCGAAGATCACGTCGGTGTCGGTCGGTGAACAGTTCGTCGAACTCGTCGTCGCTGAACCCGTGCGGATGATCGTCGTGCGGCAGCAAGCGCCATCAGATCGACGACGTTGACGACCCGCACCCGCAGGTAGGGAACGTAGTCGCGCAGCAGCTGCGCGGCCGCGAGTATCTCCAGGGTCGGGACGTCGCCGGCAGCGGCCAGCACGATGTCGGGCTCGTCGGCGCTGCCCGGCGTGGCGTCGTCTCGGTGCCGGCCCAGTGCCAGACCGACGCGCCGGCCGCGCAATGCGCTTCGGCGTCCTCCATCGAGAGGTACTGCAGGTGCTACTGCTTGTCGACGACGATGAGGTTGACGTGGTCACGGCTGCGCAGGCAGTGCTCGGCGATCGACAGGGTGGTGTTCGCGTCCGGCGGCAGCCAGATCCGCACCACGTCCGGGGGCAAGCGGAATCGCGGTGTCGATGAGGCCCGGCCCCTGGTGGGAGAACCCGTTGTGATCGTTGCGCCAGCAGGTCGAGGTGAGCAGCACGTTGAGCGAGGCGACCGGCGCGCGCCAGGGGAGATCGGCGGCGTGCTGGAGCCACTTGGTGTGCTGGATCAGCATCGAGGCCGAGACCATCGCGAACGCTTCGTACGTCGCGAACAGCCCGTGCCGCCCGGACAGCAGGTAGCCCTCCAGCCAGCCCTCGCAGAGGTGTTCGGAGAGCACCTCCATCACCCGGCCGTCGGGTGAGAGGTGGTCGTCGGTGGCCAGCACGTCGGCCTGCAGGCACCGATCGGTGACCTCGAAGACCGCCTGCGAGCCGGTTGCTCGCGGTCTCGTCCGGGCAGAACAGCCGGAAGGTGCCGCCGCCGTCCGCGCGTCGGATCGTCGCGCGAGTAGACGTCTCGAAGCAGCTCGCCGAGTGGTTCGGTGTTCTCGTGGCTAGGACGCCGGGGGTCTCGACGTCGAGCGCGTACCGATCCAGGCGCCGGCAGGTAGAGGCTGCGAGCAGGCGGCCACCGTTCGCGTACGGCGGATGCCGACATCCGCTTGTCGCCCAGTGGCGCAAGTTCGGCGATCTCGCGCGCGAGCCGACCGTCGTCGTCGAACAGATCGTGCGGGTGGTAGGACTGCAGCCAGGCTTCCAGGCGTCGCAGGTGCTCCGGATTCTCGCGCACGCCGGTCAGCGGCACCTGGTGGGCGCGGAACGTTCCCTGGATCTGCACGCCGTCGACGACGTCCGGGCCCGTCCAACCCTTGGGCGTGCGCAGGATGATGGCCGGCCACGGCGGGCCGCGGTCGAGCGCTTCCGCTCGCGGGCGTCGCCTGGATCTCGCGAATGCGGTCGTGCGCGCGAGACAGCGCGTCGTACAGCTCGGCCGAACACCGTGGCCGGGTCGTCGCCGGAGACGACGACCGGGTCCCAGCCCTGAGACGCGAGCAGCCCGACGACGTCGGCGTCGTCGGCCCGTCCGAGGACCGTCGGCCCGGAGATCTTGTAGCCGTTGAGATGCAGGATCGGCAGCACCGCTCCGTCGCGGCGCGCGTTGAGGAACGCCGGGATCTTCCACGAGGCCGCCAGCGGACCGGTCTCGGCTTCGCCGTCGCCGACGACGCAGGCGACGATCAGGTCCGGGTGGTCGAACGCGGCACCGCCGGCATGGGCGAGCGCGTAGCCGAGCTCGCCGCCCTCGTGGATGCTGCCGGGCGTCTGGACGCTGACGTGGCTGGGGATGCCGCCGGGCGTCGAGAACTGGCGCACGAGGCGTCAGCCCGTCGTCGTCCGGCGAGATCGCGCGGTAGATCTCGGAGTACGTCGCCTCGAGGTACGCGTTGGCGACGAGGGCCGGACCGCCGTGGCCGGGACCCGGTCACATAGATGATGTCCGCGTCCCGGTGCCCGGATGACCCGGTTGAGCAACGTGTAGACCATCGACAGCCCGGGGCTGGTGCCCCAATGGCCGAGCAGGCGCGGCTTGATGTCTCGACCGGCAAGCGGCTCGCGCAGCAGTGCGATTGCGCTGCAGGTAGATCTGCGCGACCGTCAGATAGTTCGCGGCCGCCCACCATCGCAGGTCCAGGTCGCGTTGACTGTCGGGGTAGTCCGGCGGCGCAACGTTCATTCGCAAGCCTCCAAGCGCGGCGGGACGATCGACTGATCCGGAGTGCCGACCGGCTTGCCGATCGTGTCGCTTGCAACCCTACGAACGGCCGGCCGGCGCGTCGGGGGGTCGTAGGGCCGCACGCGCGGGGTCGAAGGTCCCTACCGTCGGCGCCCTGACTCATCGCGGCGTCGCACAGGGATGTGGCCTGCATCCGGCGGTTCATGATCGATTTTCGGACCGCGCGGCGCGATCGAGACCGGGACTTAGGTCCTGCATCGATCGGGTGGGACGACCCTAAACGGGCGGGCGCTGCCCGTCGAGGCTGTATTTGGCGCGCGGCGCCCGTCTGACAAGACCACCGAGAGGTGTGTGCGTGAACGCCGAAACGCTTGCCCGATGGCAGTTCGCCACGACCACCGTCTACCACTTCCTGATCGTGCCGCTGTCCATCGGGCTGACCGCGCTCGTGGCGACGATGCAGACGCTGGCCTACCGCAAGCGCGGCACTCCGGCCGGCGCGGTCTGGGACCGCTCGGCCCGCTTCTGGGGCCGCATCATGCTGGTCATCTTCGCGCTCGGCATCGTTACCGGCATCGTGCAGGAGTTCCAGTTCGGCATGAACTGGTCGGCCTACTCCCGGTTCGTCGGCGACATCTTCGGTGCCCCGCTGGCCATGGAAGGCCTGATCGCGTTCTTCCTCGAATCGACGTTCCTTGGCCTCTGGATCTTCGGCCGCGACGTTCTGAGCCCGCGCCTGCATCTGGCCTGCATCTGGCTCGCCGCGGCCGGGCACGACCATCAGCGCCTACTTCATCCTGGCCGCGAACAGCTTCATGCAGCACCCGGTCGGTCTGGTCTACGACCAGGCCAAGCACCGCGTCGAGCTGACCTCGATCTGGAAGGTGCTGTTCAACTCCACGCAGCTCGTCACCTTCCCGCACACCGTCCTGGCCGCCTTCATGACGGCGGCCGCGCTCCTGCTGTCGGTCAGCGCGTGGCACCTGCGCCGACGACGGCGAGGGCGCCGACCCCGCGCATCGCAAGGTGGCCGGGCTCGCGCTCGCCGTGCTCCTGCCCGCGGTCGTCGGCGTGTCGATCGTCGGCCACATCCAGGGCCAGATCATGACCGACCAGCAGCCGATGAAGATGGCCGCGGCCGAGGCGCTCTGGGACACCAAGAGCCACGCCCCGTTCAGCCTCTTCGCCTATGGCGACGTCAGCAAGGGCAAGAACAAGATCGACATCACCATCCCGGACGGGCTGTCGATCCTGGCCAAGAACCGACCCGGTGCGACGGTGCAAGGCATCAACCAGATCCAGGCGGCTGAAGTCGGCCAAGTACGGCGCCGGCTCGCTATGTGCCGGTCGTATGGATGGCCTACTGGTTCTTCCGGCTCATGATCGGATTCGGCGTCCTCGCCGGCCTGATCGGACTGGCGGTGCTGGTCGCAATGGCGACGCGGCAGGCTCGCACTCAGCCCGCGGCTGCTGCGCATCGCGACCTGGACCGTCGCTCTGCCGTTGCTGGCCAACACCGCCGGCTGGCTGTTCACCGAGACCGCCCGCCAGCCGTGGCTCGTCTACGGCCTGCTCAAGACGTCGGACGGGGTCAGCCCGAACGTGAGCAACGGGTTCGTGCTCACGACACTCGATCCTGTTCACCGGCCTCTACGGCGTGCTCGGGGTCATCTGCTTCCGCATCGTCCGCCGGATCGCCATTGCCGGGCCGGACACCCCGATCCCGCCGGGCAACGGCGATGACGATCCTTCGACGAACCCGTCCTGAGCCTGGTCTGAGGGAGAGCGCACGCCATGCTGCAGGGATTCTGGTTCGGGCTCATCGCCGTGCTGTGGGCGGGCTTCCTCGTCCTCGAGGGTTTCGACTTCGGTGTCGGGCATGTTGCTGCCGTTGGTCGGCAAGACCGACACCGACCGACGGGTCGCGCTCCGCTCGATCGGCCCGACCTGGGACGGCAACGAGGTCTGGCTGCTCGTCGCCGGCGGCGCCACGTTCGCCGCTTTCCCCGAGTGGTACGCGAGTGTGTTCAGCGGGTTCTACCTCGCCGTTCGCGCTGTTGCTGGTCGGGCTGATCCTGCGCGGTATCGGGATCGAATACCGCGGCAAGGCCGAGACGGCCGTGGGCCGTCGGTGGTGCGATATCGCGATCGTCGTCGGATCGTTCCTGCCCGCCGCTGCTGCTCGGCGTTGCGTTCGCCGACTTCGTCCGCGGTGTCAAGATGGACACCGGCACAACATGACCGGCGGATTCTTCGACGCTGCTCTCGCCGTATGCGCTGCTCGGCGGGGTGGTGACGCTCACGCTGTTCCTGCTGCACGGGGCCGTGTTCCTCGCGTTCCGCACCGAGGGTCCGGTCGCTGTCCGCGGCCGCGGACATCGCTCGGCGCCATCGCTCCGGTCACCGGGGTTGCCGCGGTCGCGTTTCTGGTCTGGACCACGCAGGTCCGCGGTGGCTGGGTGAGCTGGGCACTCGCCGCGGCCATTGCGTGCATCTTCCTCGCGGGCGTCGCGACGTTGCTGCGCTCGAGCTTCGGGTGGGCGTTCGTCGCGACGTCGACGGTGTGTCTGCTGGTCCCGATCTGGATCGTTCGCGTGCCTGTGGCCCGATGTGCTGCCGGACCGCGTCAAGTCGGCGCTGTCGCTCACGGTGCACAACGCGAGCTCGAGTCACTACACCCTGGTCGTCATGACGATCGTCGCGTTGATCTTCACGCCGATCGTGCTCGCGTACCAGGCCTGGACGTACTGGGTGTTTCGCGCGCGGGTCGGCGTCGCGAGCGTGGGCGCGGATCCTTACGGCGGTTCGGCGGTCGATCGAGTGCGGCAGAAGGCGGCCGATCTGGCTGGTCCCGCGCCGGACCCGGCCGAGTCCGAACCGTCCGGCGTTTCGTGAGCCGCCCCGTGGACGGCCGCTTGCTGGCGGTCGGCCCCTGCGCTTCGCAGGTACCTGGCGATCACCGGATTCGTCCAGACTCGTCGCCGTGACGGCGACCGTCGCGCAGGCGGTGCTGATCGCGTCGATCCTCGTCGATGTGTTCGTCGCGAGCCGTCGGCGTCCGGATTGCTCGCTCGGCTCGGCCTGCTGGCCGCCTCGGGCTGGTCCGGGCCGCCGCCGACCGCTGCTCAGGAATGGTCAGTCGGCCCGCGCATCGCTCGACGTCCGGGCCCAGCTGCGCGTCGCGACGCTGCGCGCAATCGTCGACGCTCGGCCCGGATGGGCCCGACGGCAGCCCCCAGGACGCCTGGTCAGCGCGACCGGTCCCGGCGCCTGGACGCCTTGGACGGTTACGTCACGCGCGCGCTGCCGGCCCTGGTCGCGGCGACGGTCGCGCCCGATCGCCGTGTTCACCTGGATCACGTTCGACCGACTGGCAGAGCGGCCTGCTCTTCGCGGTGATGCTGCCGCTCGTCCCGCTGTTCATGGCCTTGGTCGGCGTGACGACGAAGCGGCGGGTGCAACGCCAGTACGCTGTTGCTCGCGCGCATGTCCGGGCAGTTCCTCGACCTCGTCCGGGGCCTGACCACGCTCGCGATCTACGGTCAGGGCGCGCGTCAGGAACGCACGTTGCGAGACGCGACCGACCGCTACCGGCGTCGAGACGATGTCGGCGCTGAAGGTCGCGTTCCTCTCCGCTCTCGTGCTGGATCTCGTCGCCGCGCTGTCCGTCGCGGTGGTCGCCGTCGATGTCGGGCTGCGGCTGGACGCCGGTTCGACCTGTCGTTCACCACCGCGCTGGTCGTGCTGCTGCTGGCCCCGGAGCTGTTCGCGCCCCTGCGCGAACGCTCGGCGCCAGTATCACGCCAACCAGGCAGGCACCGTCGCGGCGTCCGCGGCGCTGGACATCATTGCCGAGACGACCGTCGCTCCGACGGCGTCCGCTGCGTCGCTGGCCTCGCACGAGATCCAGGCGTCCGGGTCGGCGCGACTGGACGGCGTGACCGTGCGCTACCCCGGTCGGGATCGGGCCGCGCTGGCGACGTGCTTCTTCACCGTCCAGCCCGGAGAGATCGTTGCGCTGGTCGGTCGAAGCGGTGCCGGCAAGTCGACGGTTCTCGCGCCCTGCTGGGCTTGGTCGTGCCGAGTCGCCGGGCGGGTCGTGGTCGGCGTGGGCGGCGAGCTGCGCGACCTCGCCGAGCTCGATGCGGACGCGTGGCGAGCCAACACTGCGTGGCTTCCTCAGCGTCCGATGCCGACGCAGGTTACCGTCGGCGACGAGGTTCGATTGGGTGACCCGAACGCCGACGACCGCGCCGTAGAGGCCGCCTGTCGGGAATGCCGGACGCCGGCTCTGAACACGGTCCTCGGCGAGGACGGCGGATCGGTATCGGCGGGCCAGCGGCGACGGATCGCGCTCGCCCGGGTCGTGCTCCGAGTAGCGGCCGCGAACCGACGAGGTGCGACTGCCGCTGGTGCTGCTTGATGAACCGAGCTGAAGACCTCGACTCCGAGACCGAGGCTGTGGTCGCGACCGTCATCGAGGCGCTCGCCGGTCGGGCGACCGTCGTCATCGCCACCCACAGCGAGCTCCTGATCGGCCGAGCCGACCGCCGCGTGACCCTCGATGCCGGTCGGGTGACTTCCAACGTTCGGCAGCGGCCACGGCCGACCGTGGTGCGATCCGGTCAGCTCGCCGTCCGCGCTCGCCGTGAAGGCCCGGCCGCCACTCGCATCGGCCTTGCCCTTGTCGGACAAGCGCTTCAGCCTGCGTGCTCTCGTGCGTCAGGAGCACCTGCAGCTTCGGCTGGCCGGGGCGGCCGGGCTATCGGCGCTGGCCGGTCTGGCCGGATTGGCGCTGACGGCCACGTCGATCTGGTTGATCAGCCGCGCGGCTGAGCATCCGAACGTGCAGGCATTGGCGATCGCGGTCGTCGGGGTTCGATTGTTCGCCCTGGCCCGGTCCGGCCTTCGCTATCTCGAGCGGCTGTCCGCTCATGACTGCGCACTGCGGCTGCTCGCCGGGCTGCGCACACAGGTTTTCGCCGCCCTTCGTCCGCTGGGTCCGTCGGTGCTGCATTCCTACCGCCGTGGCGATCTGCTGCGCCGCTTCGTGGGCGATGTGGACGGTCTGCAGGACGGCCTGGTCCGCGCATACGTGCCCATGGTGGGCGCGAGCGTCACAGCTGTCGGCGCCTGCCTGATCTGTGCCCTGCTCGTGCCCCTGGCCGGCCTGATCCTTTCGGCCCTGCTGGTGATCGCCGCACTGCTGTTGCCGTGGGCGACCAGCCGCGCCGCCGGCCACAGCGCCGAGGTCGTGCGTTTGGCCGGGTACCGGGACGGCCGGGCCGCGGGCTTGGTCGACGGCTTGGGAGAGTTGATCGCCTACGGGGCTGCGTCGGCTGCCGTCGACCACATCGCTTCGGTGGACAAGGACATTCGACGCCGGTCCAGCCGGCTGGCCGCTGCTGCGGCCGCGGGCACCGGACTGACAGCCGCGCTCGCTGCGGTTGCGCTCCCGGCGGTATTGGCGGCCGGCGCCGCGGCTGTCCACAGCGGATCGTTGCCGGGCATCGACCTGGGCGTGCTCGCAATCTGCGTGCTCGCGGCGTTCGAGGCGGTCGCGCCGCTACCGTCGGCCTTCGCCGCCTGGACGCGGTGTCGGGCCGGGCTGGCCAGAGTGGCGGCCGTGCTGGACGCCGCGCCGGCATTCGTCGACCCGATGATCCCGGCCACCGTTGCCAGCCACGGCGTCGGCGTCGAGATGCACGGCGTTCGGCTGCGGCCGTCGATCACGGCCCCGGAACTGCTGGATCACCTCGACCTGCGCATCGAATCCGGGAGCCGAACCACCCTTGTCGGGGCCAGCGGATCCGGCAAGTCGACGGTGCTGGCGGCGATCCTGCGGTTGCTGGCCGTCGATGTGGGGACCGTTCGGATCATCGGCGACAGCGGGACCGCCGATCTCACAATGCTCAGGGCCGCGGACATGCCGCCCCTCGTCGCCGGCTCGCTGCAGGGCGACCATGTGTTCGACGCATCCCTGCGCGACAACCTGCGCATCGTGCGACCCGACGCGAGCGACGCAGACCTCGACGCCGTCGCGGCCCGGGCAGGATTGGCTGCGTTCATCGATGTCGTTGCCCGCGCGGTGGGCCACGCCGGCGGGGGCCGACGGCGTCGACCTTGTCCGGCGGCCAACGGCAACGACTGTTGCTCGCGCGCGCTCTGCTCGCCGACCCGCAGATCCTGGTGCTGGACGAGCCGACCGCGCACCTCGACGCCGAGACCGAGGCCGAGGTGCTCGCCGATCTTCTCGACGCGACACACGGTCGCACCGTCCTGATGTCGACGCACCGGCACCTGCGGCTCGACCAGGTCGACTCGATTCTGCGGATCCACTCCGGAACGATCAGCGCCACGTGCTCCCCGACCGCGCCGAATGTCCAGGTGATATAGGACCATCATCGCCCCGGACCGGGACCTTCGGCCCGATGAGCGCGCCGATGCAACCGAGAGGATTGCCTGGACACGAGGTCGGAACCTTCCGAACCTGTCCACCACACATCGGAGACCGCCATGCAACGCAAAGCACTCGACAAGATCGTCAGTTGGCTCGGGCTGCAGCCTGGCCGTCATCCTGCTCGTCGCCGGGGGCCTGCTGACCTGGGCGCACAACTTCGTCACCAACGAGGTGCGCACCCAGCTTTCGGCCGCAGCAGATCTACTTCCCGGCCAAGGGCAGCGCCGGCTATCGCCGCGCCGGAGTTCAGTGCCATGAACCAGTACGCCGGCCAGCAGCTCACCACCGGCGCGCAGGCCGAGGTGTACGCCGATCACTTCATCGCCAATCACCTGAAGACCATCGGCGGCGGCAAGACCTACGCCCAGCTCAGCACCCAGGCCCAGGCCGACCCGACGAACACCAAGCTCGCGGCGACGGTCGACACGATGTTCAAGGGCGAGACGCTGCGCGGGCTGCTGCTCAACGCCTACGCGTTCGGCACGGTGGGCACGATCGCGGGCATCGCGGCGATCGTCGCCTTCATCGCCGCCGGCGTGATGCTCGTGCTGGCCGCGCTCGGACTCGTCCACAGCCGCCGCGTCGCACCGGTCGAAGAGATCTTCGCCGCTCCGGCCCCGCGTCGTCCGGCCACGGTGGGCTAGCCCATCCAGCGTTCGGCCCGGACAGGCGTCCCCCGCGCCTGTCCGGGCCCGCGCACGTTTGCGGGCCGGACGCCGGCCGGGGCGGGACGTTCGGCCCTGGGAGCGACCGGGGCGCTACGCGCAAAGTGATTTCCGGCAGCCCATCATCATGAGAACGGAACACAAGATGACGACCTCTCTGGACCTACGTCAGGCGACCGCGGCCCTCCGGCGCGCGGCCGTGCGCGCCACCCTCGCGCCCTCGGTGCACAACACCCAGCCGTGGCGCTTTCAGCTGCGGACACGGACGATCTCACCATCTGCGCCGATCGTGACCCGCCAGTTGCGGGTGCTCGACCCGACCGGGCGCCAGCTGATGATCAGCTGCGGCTGCGCGCTGTTCAACGCCCGGGTCGTCGCTCGCCGCCGCCGGGTTCGACGTCGACGTCGAGCGGCTGCCGGACCCGACCCGACCTCACGAACTGCTCGCGCGGCTATCGGCTCCGCCGTCCATCGGACGGCGACGGCCGGACCGATTGCCGCGCTGGACAACGTGATCGAACTGCGTCAGACCAACCGGCGCCATTCGCCGAGGACGACGTCCCGGCCGAGGTCGATCGACACGCTCGAGCGGGCCGCCGAGGCCGAGGCACAGCCAGCTGTTCGTGGTGCGCAGCGAGGATCATCGGCTGGCGGTCGCGCTGCTGAGCCAGCGGGCCGACGCGATCCAGAACCTCAATCCGGCCTATCGCGCCGAGCTCCGGGCCTGGACCACCAACGATCCGGGCCGCCCGGACGGCGTGCCGACCTCGGCCGTCCCGCACGTCGACGGCAGCGCGCACGACGAGGTCCCGATCCGCGACTTCGACACGCAGCGGCATCGGGCTGGCTGCCCGCCGAGACACAGCTCGTCGCACAGCCAGTGCCTGCTCCTGCTCGGCACCAACGGCGACACCCGGCCGCGTGGCTGCGGGCCGGCGAGGCGCTGGAGCGGATGCTGCTCGAGGTCACCCGGCACGGGTTCGCGGCCAGCCCGCTGACCCAGGTCATCGAGGTGCCCGCGACCCGCGCCGCGCTGCGGAGCCGAACTCGGCCTGCGCGATGTATCCGCACGTGCTGCTGCGCGTCGGCCGGGCGCCGGCGACGCCGGCGACCCGGCGTCGCCGGCTGGTCGACGTGCTCGGTGACGGCGGCCTGAGCGCTGCGCGGCTAGAGTCTGCGGCCATGGACGCGGAGCGGGCCGCGTCGCTCAGCTTTCCCGACGGGCCGAAGCTCGAACTCGACGAGCTGATCGATCAGCTCGTCGAGCGGGCCCGCGGCGTGCAGCGCGCCCAGGGTCGGCTGCGGGCCTGCTGCGCGCGATCGAGACTGGTCACCGGCGACCTCAGCCTCGAGGCGGTGCTGCGCCACATCGTCGAGGCGGCGTGCGAGCTCGCCGGCGCGCGCTACGGCGCGCTCGGCGTCATCGCGCCCGACGGCGGGCTCGAGCAGTTCATCCATGTCGGCATGGACGACGACCACGTCGCGCGGATCGGGCACCTGCCCGAGGGCAAGGGACTGCTCGGCGCGCTGATCACCGATCCGCAGCCGATCCGGCTCGACCGCATCGCGCGACGATCAGCGTTCGTCCGGCTTTCCGGCCGGACACCCGCCGATGGACTCCTTCCTCGGCGTGCCGATCCGGGTCCGCGGCGAGGTGTTCGGCAACCTCTACCTGACCGACAGCCGACGGGCGAGTTCACCGCCGAGGACGAGGAGCTCGTCCGCGCGCTGGCGATCACGGCCGGGTACCGCGATCAGCAACGCCCGGCTCTACAGCGAGTCGCGGCTGCAGCAGCGCTGGCTGGCGGCCTCGGCCGAGATCAGCGCGCAGCTGCTGCTCAATCCGGCGAGGACCCGCTGCAGATGATCGCCCGCCGGGCCAGCGAGATCGCCGACGCCGACCTGGTCACGGTGGCTCTGCTCACCGCCGACGGCAGCGAGCGTGATGATCGAGGTCGCGGTCGGGCGAGTCCGCGCAGGACTGGTCGGGCAGCGCTTCCCGCTGTGGCGACGCTGGCGGGCGAGGCGATCGACGACCGGAGCGCCGGTGCTGCTGCGATCGGCCGCCGAGTCGACGGACCGGTCCACCCATATGCGAGGCGATCTTCGAGCCGGGCCCGGTGATGGTGATCCCGCTGGTCGGCACCGGCAAGGTGCTCGGCGCGCTGACGATCGCGCCGCGCGGGTCGCGCGACCCGCGTTCACGCGGCCGACCTGACGATGGCCGCCGGGCTTCGCCAACCATGCCAGCGTCGCGCTCGAACTGGCGGCCGCGCGAGCGGACCAGCAGCGCATGGTGCTGCTCGAGGACCGCGACCGGATCGCGCGCGACCTGCACGACCACGTCATCCAGCAGCTGTTCGCGATCGGGCTGAGCCTGGAGGGCATCGCGGCGACGGTCGGGCGCGAACACGTCCGCCGCGACCGAAGCTGCACGAACGCGTCGGCGACATCGACCGCACGATCCGCCAGATCCGCACCAGCATCTTCGAGCTGCGCGGCCCGCTCGGCGGCGGTGCCGGGCGGCCTGCGGCCAGCATCCTCGCGATCGCCGGCGACGTGACCGCGGGCCTCGGCTTCGCCCCGCGAGTCGCATTCTCCGGGCCCGGTCGACGTCGCTGTCGACGGCGCGCTGGCCGACGACGTCGCGGCCTGCGTCCGCGAGGCGTTGACCAACGTCGCCAAGCACGCCCGGGCGACGAGCGCCAGTGTCGACCTCGATGTCGGCGGCCGGCGAGGTCGTCCGTCGACCGTGACCGACAACGGCGTCGGAATTCGCGATCGGCGCGCGAGCGAGCGGCATCGCAATCTCAGGGCCCGGGCGATCAGCGCAGTGGCACGTTCGACATCGTCGAGCCGCCCGACCGGCGGCACCCAGCTGATCTGGAAGGCACCTATCACATGACCGAGAACGACACACCGATCCGGATCTTCCTGCTCGACGATCACGAGGTCGTCCGGCGGGGCATCGCCGACCTGCTCGAGCCGCCAGCCGGGTTTCGAGATCGTCGGCGAGGCCGGCACCGCCGAGGAGGCCCGCAACCGGATCCCGGCTGTCGCGGCCCGACGTCGCCATCCTCGACGCCCGGCTGCCCGACGGCAGCGGCATCGACGTGTGCCGCGACATCCGCTCGGCGATGCCCGCCACCTACTGCCTGATCCTCACCTCCTACGACGACCAGGACGCCGTGCTCGCCGCCGTGCTCGCCGGCGCGTCCGGCTACGTGCTCAAGGAGGTGCGCGCCGCCGGCATCATCGACGCGATCCGGCAGGTCGCGATGGGCCGATCGCTGATCGACCCGAGCCTGATCGAGCAGGTCATGAACCGGATCCGGCAGGGCTCGCCGACCGACAACAAGCTCGCGGCGCTGACCGAGCGCGAGCGCGAGGTGCTCGATCTGATCGCCGAGGGCCTGACCAACCGCCAGATCGGCGAGCGGCTGTTCCTGGCCGAGAAGACCGTGAAGAACTACGTGTCGAGCCTGCTCGCGAAGCTCGGGATGGAACGCCGCACCCAGGCGGCGGTGTTCGGCGCCGAGCTTCGCCGGGACTGACTTCGCTGGTCGAACGGCCGCTCCCGATCGACCAATCAGCCAGGACCTCCGACCCTGTCCCGCGCGAGCGCAGCGGATGATGATTTCGGCATGACGAGCGACGACCCGGTGGTCACCGTCCTCTCGCAGGACGAGTGTTGGGCCCTGCTGAGATCATCCGAAGTCGGTCGGCTGGCGGTCGTCGTGCACGGGCGCCCCGAGATCTTTCCCGTGAACTTCGTGGTCGATCACGGCACGGTCGTGTTCCGTAGCGCAGGCGGTACCAAGCTGTCGGGGCTCGAGGAGCGGGCCGCCGCCGCGTTCGAAGCCGATGGATACGACCGCCACGAGCGAACAGCCTGGAGTGTCGTCGCGCACGGCGCCGTCGAGCCGTTCGCAAGCGTCGAACTCGTCGACACGGACAACCTGCCGCTGTATCCGCTCATGGCCGGCCCGAAGCCGCGATTCATCCGGATCGTCGCCGACTCGATCAGCGGCCGACGGTTCCGTACCGTCGAACCCGATGCCTGGCAGTCGCATCTGGCTCGTTCTCCTCGCCAGGCCTGGGAATAGCAATATTCGAGCTTCGTCGACTGCGGCCTGAAGCGGCCCGGCCGCCTTCTTCCGTTGCACGGGTCCCCTCTCGACGGCGAGTCGCCGCCCTCAGACCTTCGACCCCGGACGGTCACCACCAGCGACGAAGGTCTCGTGCTTCAAAGGGGACGTTCGGCCCTCGTGCCGGTCGAACTGTGCGAGTTCGCTGAGTGCAACGACATTGAGAGGTGGCTGTTGTGAGCGACAAGGTTCTCGTTGGAGTGGACGGCTCGCTCGCGGGCCAGAGCGCCCTTCTGTGGGCGCGCGCCGAGGCCCGTCGGCGCGGAGCGGAATTGGTAGTCGTACACGCCGGGACGGTCACGGCGGCTCACGATCGATCAGCACCGGGCGAGAGTGACTACGACACGATCGTCCTGCAGGAGGCGATTGCAACTGTGGTCGACTCCGGTGGGGTTCTTCAGATGTCGACCCTGCTTCGCGAAGATTCCCCGGCCGAAGCGCTCACCGAGCTGAGCGAGGACGCCGAACTGCTCGTGGTCGGAACACACGGGCTCGGGCGGGTTGTCGGTGGTGCTTTGGGGTCGGTGGTGTTTCGGCTGGCCGGGCATGCTCGGTGCCCGGTCGCGGTCGTCCCTGAGCGCTGGGCGGATTTCCAGTCCCAGCGCGGAGCAGTAGTCGTCGGAGTGTCGTTCTCGGCCTCGGGCCAGGCCGCCTTCCACGCCGGTCTCGCCGAGGCCCGGTCGCGGGGCGTCCCGCTCGTGGCGCTACGCGCGACGAACCGGTCCGACGAGGCCTTCGATGCTGACCGCGGTCGCCTGGGCGACCTGGTCGATCAGGCCCACGAGTCGCACCCTGACGTCCACGTCCTGGCCGAACTGGTACAGGACTCGCCCTATGACGCGTTGCGCGCCGCGTCCGAACGCGCGGAACTGTTGGTACTCGGACGCCATGGCAATTCTCCCCGCGTCGACGGCCTCGGTCCGATCACCGCCCACGTCATGCACGGGCTGGCGTGCCCGACACTCATCTGCGGAGGTGACCTTGCGCTGCACAGCGCGCCGTCCCGACACCTCCCGCGACCGACGAGCAATCGCTGGTAGCAGGTCATGCGACGCGCCGGGTGGACTTTTGTGAGTGATCAGATGGCCGTCCATAAGAACGACGGACGTCGGCCAGGGTCGAAGGTCCGTCCGCCACTACGCCGCGATGCTCCAACTCCTGGCGGGGTCTGCTCGACGCATCGCCACTCACGGGGGAAGAGGCGGGCGCCCTGGCCATGGCCGCCTCTCGAATCCGTTCGGCCGGAGCCGGATTGGCAGAGCACGTGCGAAAGTCGTCCGGCGCCGGACCGACCGTCCCGGCAGCGACGAGATCCGCGCGATACGCGGCGGAACTGTCGACAATGCGGCTCGGGCACGACCGGCCGTCCGGAGCCCGTCGATACGAGCGTCTGCATGACGCGTCGGACGAGCAGCACGAGGCGAGCGCCTGTGCTGACGTGCTGAAGTCGCTGCGGTATCTGCGCGGCGAGCACGGTTTCGCGTTCGGTGTCCTGTACGCGATGGAATCAGCGCGTGCTGATACCGCCGGCCGGCGGGTCGAGAAGCTCGCCGAGCGGATCGCCCAGACACCGTTCGCGTAGTCCAACAGCCACCGGACCGCGACCACCGCGTGAGAGATGATCCTTACGGCGAGGATCGCACACCATGAACCCGGATTGCGCTAAACGGAGCGTCGTCGCAGCGTGGCGGCGGCCAGCGTGAGGGCGACGATAGAACTGCCCAGCAATACCAGCGCGCCGCGCACATACGTCAGGTCGACAGTCCGCGCTTGGGCAACCCGCTGCAGCGCTTCCACCGCATAGGACAGCGGCATCGCGTCCGAAAACCACCGTAGGGCGACGGCCATCCGGTCGCGGGGTTGGAACAGGCCGCACACCAGAAGCTGCGGCAGCACGACCACGGGCATGAACTGCACGGCCTGGAACTCCGTACGCGCGAACGCGCTGGCAAACAGCCCGAGCGCGACTCCGAGCAGGGCATCCAGCAGCGCCACCACGACGAGTGCCCACACGAAGCCCGCGAGAACGAGCCCGAGCCCGAACGCGACCGCGACGGCGACGGCGACCTGGGCGACCGCCACGGCCGAGAACGCCACGGCGTAGCCGGCGAGCAGATCCAGCTTCGCCATCGGAGTGGTGAGCAGTCGCTCGAGGGTGCCTGAGGTGCGTTCTCGCAACGTGGTGATCGATGTGACGACGAACATCAGCAGGAACGGGAAAAACCCCAGCAGCGAGGGCGCGATATGACTGAAAGCTGTTGCGGAGTTGAAGACGTAGCGCAGCATGACCATGAGTGCGCTCGGGACCAGCACCATGAGTGCGACGGTGCGCGGGTCGTGTCGAAGCTGGGTGAGCACGCGCCAGGCCGTAGCCCACGTGCGGCGCCACGTCACGAGCCCGTCTCCCGATTTTCGACAAGCCGTAGGAAAGCGGCATCCATCGTGGCGGCACCAGTTCGTTCCCTGAGTGCGCTCGGCGACTCATGGACGAGCAGCGCGCCCTCACGCAACAGCAGCAGCTGGTCGCACCGTTCGGCTTCGTCCATGACGTGGCTCGACACGAGCAGGGTGAGGCCGCTCTCGGCCAGCTGAGGCGAACAACGTCCACAGGTCCTCGCGCAGCACCGGATCGAGGCCCACGGTGGGTTCGTCGAGAACGAGCAGCCTGGGATTGCCGAGCAACGCGACGGCGAGGCTGACTCGTGATCGCTGGCCGCCCGAGAGGCGTGCGGTGAGCCGCGCCGGCGTGCGCGCCAAGATCCACGGCATCGATCACTCGGTCGATGTCGCCCGCGGGTGCGCCGACCGCAGCGGCGAAGTACCCGACGTTCTGGTTGATTGTGAGATCGTCGTACACCGACGCCTGCTGCGAGGCGTAGCCGATCTCGTGCCGGAGCGACGCCGAGCCGGCCGGACGTCCGAGTACGGTCAGCCGCCCCGAGCTCATGACCTGCGTGCCGACGATCGCGCGCATGAGCGTGGTCTTTCCGCTCCCACTGGGCCCGAGCAGCCCGGTGATCACACCTGACACCACCGTCAGATCCACGGCGTCCAGGGCTGTCGTGGCGCCGCGGACGACGGTCAGCGATTCGGCTACCACCGCGAGATCTGGGACGCGAGGAGTCTCCGAGGCGGCGTCACCAAGCTGAGTCATGGTGCCCATCGTCATCGTCGCCCCGACCGCCGAACAGGGTCGAAAGCCTGTGAGCCGTCGTCGCGCCGTTCGGGACGCACGCGCCGGGCCCTTGGTTCTGCGGCGGGTGTGCGCAGGCCGGCGCGCCGAACTAGGCGACCTTGTCGGATTCCTGGATGCACACGCCGACCGCGGCGAGCTCTTCGGCCGTCGTGTCGATTCGTTGGGTAGGCATTGCGATTCCTTCCGCCAGTCGGCACCCATGGGCGGGTGCGCATACGGAAGGAGCACCGACCGGTCACCGCAAGTACGGGCCGGAAGGGCAGCCCGATCGGCCACGAGCGCGCCGCTCGACCATGAGCGCCGGGATCAGCGCGGCGGGTCCCCGCTCCAGGTGAAGCTGTTGATCAGCGGATCGAGCAGTTGGGCGACCTCGAGCGATGCGCCGGTCGGGTGGCCGTCGTCATTCTCGTCGCCCGGCGCGGCCGGGTGGTACGGCCCGAGCGCCTCGCCGACGAGCGCTTCGTTGTTCTTCACCGCGACCATGATGATCAGACGCTGGCGGGTGGCTGACCCGCCACTGCTCTGTGGGTAGATGTTGTCCACCTCGCCGTAGCCCGGCTGGAATCCGACGATCGCCTTGGGAACCTTGTAGCCCAGCTGCGCGTCCGGAAAGCTCTTCTTGACGATGTCGCTGGCGACCTGCTGGGCCGTGCGTCCCGACGCGGATTCACCGAACAGCCGCACCGTGCCGCCATCGTCGACGTTCAGCGTCTCGGTCACTCCGGCCGAGCTGGTCTTCGACGTGATCGCCTTGTCCGACGCGTCGTAGTGGACCGAGAACGACTTGTCGCTGCTGATGTACACGGGGCTACTGGAGACGGGCGCGGCCGTGGGCGGCGTGCCGCAGTCGGGTGGGCAGGTGTAGGTCTTCTGCGTGGGCTTGGCCAGCAAGCTCGCCCCCGCAACGCCACCGCCGATGACCAGAAGTCCCACGACCAGCAGCGCGAGCAACCTGCCGTGACGAGTGTGCTTGACGGGCGGAGGAGCGAACGGCGACGGGCCGTAGCCGCCCCACGGTCCGAGATTGCCACCCCACGCACCAGGTGGGGGACCCGGAACCGGTCCCGGCGCGCCCGGCCATGGCGCGGGTGGGCCGCCGGGCGCGGGCGCACCCCACGGCGCAGGAGCGGGTGCGTTCCACGGCGGCCGCTGGCCGGCCGCCGGGGCGGGCTGGGCACCCCAGGGCGGCCCAGCGGGTGGTTGCCAGGCCGGACCGTTGGCCGGGCCGGGCGGCGGCCCCCATGAGCCGGGCGGCCCGGGTGGATAGGAGTTGCTCATCGGGCCTCCTCGGGCGGCGTCGATGCCGCCGGTAACAGCCCGGCGTTCGGCAGTTGCAGCACTTGTCGGTAGTGGCGAGACGAGACGTGCGTCGCGGCCCCGCAGAGCGCGCAGAACGGCATCTGCGCCACGATCTGCTCGCACTGTGCGCACACGGCCGGTGGGCCGATCTGGAATACGTGCTTCTCGTGCAGCAGCGCCGAATGCATCCCGAAGCGCAGCGCGAGCAACGTCAGCGCGGCACCGATCAGGTGCAGCGCCACGACCAGCCAGTCGGACGGCTGCCACACGTCGACCAAGCCCAATACGACGTACACGACCGCGGTGGCCGCAAGCGTCGTCACCGGCGAGCTGAGCCACCGGCCGCTGTGCGCCCGCCCGCCTGCACTCCGTTCGCGGCGTCGTAGCCACACCGCGGCGCCGACCACGCCGCCCACGCCCACGGCGGTCAGGGGTATCGCGACGCCCTGCAGCAGCGCCTCTTCGATCAATGACGTCAGCGGCCGCCCGCTCGCCGACACTCCGTTGCGAAGCTGCGGCGCCAGCAGCGTGAACGTCGACGCGCACGCGAAACCGATCGCGCCCAACGCGCCGCTCAGATAGCCATCCATCGGCTCGGCGCTGTCGTGGCGGGCCAGCAGGCGCATGAGAACCCCGGGTGCGACGGTGAGCGCGGCGGTCCCGAGCGGCACCAGAACTCCGTAGACGAGAGTGGTGTGCGTCGTGCCGCCGGACAGCTGCGCCATGGAGATCGCCCGCGACAGGTGGTCGCCGGTGAGCGTCGCCCAGCCGTACCCGAACGCCGCGCCCAGCACCGCGGCACCGGCCAGCGTGAGGATCGGCAGTCCTTGATAGACGTCGCCCTCCTTCATGTACAGCACGAACAGCAGCGGCAGACCGACTGCACTGGTCGCGACGAGTGGCGCCTGCCAGCGCAGTGCCGCAAGCACCACCAACAGGGCGAAGACCACTACGACGGCCACCCGGAACGGCGCGCGCGATCGACTCGGCAGCTGCGGGAACAGCGAGCTGACAACGGCCAGTCGTAGCACCCGCCTCGCCGGGCGCGGGTGCGTACACGTCCCGGCGGAAGCCGGGCCGCGAGCCGTCTGCGGCCTGTTGCAGGTTGCTGCCGCATGCTCCGCAGTACACCCCGGGCGGGACGGTCTCGGCACAGACGGGGCAGGACAGTCCGGTGTACGACGGCGTCTCGGTCATGACCCGTTCCGCTGCAAGGTGAGAAGTCCTGGACGAGATTGTCGATCATCGGGGAGCCGAGCCCGGTGACCAGGTCGTAACCGGGCCCCGCATAGTCGACGGCGTCGCCGCCCAGAGTGATGTCGTGGAAGGCGGGTAGATGCGCGCCCTGCGCGATCTGGTAGAGCAACGGGTTGATCGCGCCGATCGCGTGGCCGCCGTGCTGCTGCAGGTAGTCGTCCATGAGCACGGTGAAGCCCGCCCAGATCGGCGCGGCCTGGGACGTGCCGCCCCCCTGGCTGCGGTTGCCGTCCATCACGACGGCAACGCCGCTCTCGGGGTCGGCGTCGGCCGACACGTCAGGTACGAGTCGCTGGCCGGCGCCGCGCAGGCTGCTGACGCCCTGCGCCACCTGCCACGACGGCCGCGCCTCCAGCTTCGCGACGCCGCCCGTCCCGCCCTGCGACAGGGTCGAGTCATCCCAGGCTTCCTCGGCGGCCCAGTTGCCCTGCGCGTCCGTCGACAGCAGCGTGCCCCCGACGCTCGTCATGCCCGGGAGCGTGCTGAGCGCGTCGAGACCCACGTCCGACGCGTTGGGTGGGGACGAATAGTCCTTCGTCTTGCACTCCAGACCGGCCGTGTCGCCGCTGGCGTCGAACGCCGAGGTGCCGTGCGACTCGGCCGTCTCCAACGCTGCTTCCGCGGGCTGCAGGTCACTGGACGTGTACAGGCGATCGCAACCCCAACCGATCGACAGGCTCCACACGGCGCCGGGGTACTTCTGGTCGACCTGGGTGAACAGCTTGCCGATGGCGAGACCGATGCTGGCGCCGTCCGAATCATCGAGGGTGGGTTCGGCGTCGGCGATCACCAGCTTCGCGTTGGGTGCGATCGCGTGCACCACCTCGACGTCGAGTTCCGTCTCGTCGGCCCCTTCCTTGTTCATCGGCGTTCCGCCGAACAGGGCCGGGCTGAACGTCGGAAGCCCGTCGGCGCTGGCGAACGCGTCGAGGTCTGACCGTTGGTAGTTACCCCATTCGAAGAAGACCACCGTGCCCGTCGTTCCACCCGAGGCACTCGAGACATCGCTCGCGTCGTAGGCGTTCACCAGCTCGCTCGGCGTCAGTCCGCCCTGGGGCACGTCCGTGAGTGCCGCCTCGCTCTGCGGGCTGTAGTTGAGCACACGGCCGATCTCGGTGACGTCGCCGCGCACGGCATCGGGCACGCGGGGCTGGCGCCGGGCCGCGTAGAACTCGTGTCCGGTGCGGGAACGGTAGCTGTCGATCGCGACGCCGAGCGCCCGGCCCATCGATACGGCCGGCCCCGAGAGCGCCGCCCACCCGGCGCCGGCCTGCCACTGCACGACCAGGCCATGCCCGGTCGCCCAGGCCTGCAGACGGGTGGGCTCGGCCGTGCCTCGCAGAGTCACCACGATGGAGATGTCGGCGCGCGTGCTGGCGCCGAGATCGGTCGACGCCGCGAGCAGCCACGCCGCGGGTCCGCTGAGCGCGCTGCTCGACGCCGTCTCCACGGAGCTGCTCGGCTTCGGCGCGGTGCAGGACGCGATGGTGAATGCAGCCACGGCCAGGCCGAGAAGCGTCGCGGTGCGCCGCTGACGACGGATCACGTGTTCTCCTCGCCGGACAGTGTCGTGCGCGGACCGACCTGCGGCCGGCTCGGCGGTGTACTTCGGTGAGCCCCGATTGGGGCGCGAGCCTACCTGAATTCGATCTTTCCTAGGTGCGAAAAATTCGTGACGCACCGGACGTTCGAGCCGCCTGTCGCGGACCCCGCTCGCACTTGGACAATTGGTGACGCAGAGGTGACGCAGAGGTGCCGGCGGCGACCGTATCGGTACAGCGAGCGACCGGAACGCAACATCGAGTGAGGAGCATGTCGTGAACGACCCCGGATCCATCACGCGCACCGCAGCCGGCGTGCTCGGTCCCGTTCTCGGCAGCGCGCTCGGCGATGTCGACCTGCCGTTCCGTGTGCGGTTCTGGGACGGCAGCGTCATCGGTCCGCGAGAGGCGTCGGTGACGCTGGTGGTCGTGCGGCGGCGGGCGTTACGCCGGCTGCTCTGGTCGCCGGACGAGATCGGGCTGGCCCGCGCGTACGTCACGGGTGATCTGGAAGTCGAGGGTGATCTGTTCGACGCGCTCGGTCGCGTACTCGAAATGATCCGCCCGGACGACATCGTCGGCCGTCGGCCGACCCTGCGCACCGTCGCCGGCCTGGCCCGGGCGACCCTGCGGTTGCGCATCATCGGGCCGCCGCCGGCCCCGCCGCGTGAAGAGGTTCGCCTGCGCGGCCGGCGGCACAGCCGGCACCGCGACGCCCAGGCGATCGCCCACCACTACGACATCGGCAACGAGTTCTACCGGCAGGTGCTCGGCGAGTCGATGACCTATTCATGCGCGTACTGGGATCAGCCCGACTCCGCGGTCACCGAACCGGCCGACCTGACGGCCGCCCAGTTCGCCAAGTGTGATCTGGTCGCGCGCAAGCTCGCCCTGGCCCCGGGAATGCGCGTACTCGACGTCGGATGCGGCTGGGGCACGTTCGCACTCCACGCCGCGCGCACGTACGGCGCTCGCGTGGTTGGTGTGACCCTGTCGAACGCGCAGGCCGACTACGCCCGCAAGCGCATGTCGGACGAGGGTGTGGCCGATCTCGTCGAGATCCGGGTGCAGGACTACCGCGAGGTCAGCGACGGTCCGTTCGACGCGATCTCGAGCATCGGCATGGCCGAGCACGTGGGCGCGGCCAAACTGCCGGTCTACGCACAGGACCTGTTCGCGCTGCTCCGGCCGGGGGGACGGCTGCTCAACCATGCGATCTCGCAGCGCCCGGACGACCCACAGCAGGCGCCGGAATCGTCGTCGTTCATCGACCGCTACGTCTTTCCTGACGGCGAGCTCGTCCCGATCGCCACCATGATCGCCACGCTCGAGGCGGCCGGTTTCGAGGTTCGCGACCTGGAGTCGCTGCGCGAGCACTACGCCCTGACGCTGCGAGCCTGGGTCGCCAACCTCGAGCGGAACTGGGATGCCGCGGTCGCTGCCGCCACGCCGGTCCGCGCGCGGGTCTGGCGCCTGTACATGACCGCGTCCGCACTTTCCTTCGAGGCGAACGACATCGGGGTGAACCAGGTGCTGGCCGTCCGCCCAACACGGGATGGTCGAAGCGGAATGCCGTTGACCCGAGCGAAGCTGTTGGGGGCGCGAAACTCTTGACCGAGCGGGGCGACGGCTGGCGGTACGGTCAGCCGGTCACGGTCACCCGTCTCCAGCAGATGATTTCTCCACACCGAACACTTCCGTGACCTCGTTCGGAGGATCGCGAAATGAACACCAGATCCATCGAGTCAGCGCCCGAAAGATTCGAACGCGCGTGCGTGTTTACCATCGCCGCTGCGCGCGCTGGATCGGCCACACGTGAACCCGCCGGATTGACCGGCGGTCGGAGGAGCGACCGGGGTCAGGACGCGATCACACCCGAAGCACCGCGGGAGGGACTACTGGTCGGTCACGTCGATGAGGACTTTGCCGGTGATCGAGTTCTGCACAGCAGTGTGCGCCTCAGCGGTGCGGTCGAGTGGGAAGTGATGCAGCGGCAGACCCGCCGCCTCGCCGACGTGCAACGCATCATCGATTAGCGCGGCGGTGACATCGTCGATCGCGTTGCCCTTGGCGTGGGCCGGCTCGGTGTAGATCAGTACGAATTGCCAACGGGCGTTGGGGGCCATGAGCGCGCGGATGGGCAGGGTCAGTTCGTCGCCGCCGTTGTTCGAGTAGATCGCGACTGATCCAGACGTGGCCAGGACAGCCGCGTCGATCACTGCGTTCTGAGCCGCCGAGACCTCGACGATCGTGTCGACGCCGTGGGGGACGATCTTGCCGATCTCGGCCACGACGTCCTGTCGTCGATAGTCGATGACGTGATCGGCGCCCGCGGCCGTGGCCAACAGCGCCTTCGCGGGGCTGCTGACGGTGGCGATGACGGTCGCGTCCGACCAACGGGCAAGTTGGATGGCTGCGTTGCTGACGGCGCCGGCGCCGCCGGCGACGAGCACAGTGCGCCCGTCGAGCGTGCCGGGCCCGAGACGCGTCGGTCCGCCCTCAGTGACGGTCAGACACCGGTGGGCCGTGAGGAACGGAACTCCGAGCGAGGCACCCAGGTCGAAGGACGCGGTGTCGGGCAGGGCCACGACCTGTCGGGTCGGCACCAGGGCGTACTGCTGCGCGCTGCCCTCGGCCCGCTTGTAGGCGGCCTCCCAGATCCACACCCGCTGGCCGACCAGGCCGGCGTCCGTGCCCTCGCCGACCGCGTCAACTACTCCTGAGCCGTCCTGGTTCGGCACCTGCGGCGGAGCGACGGCGCTCGATTCGGAGCCGCCCTTGCGGGCCTTCCAATCGGTCGGGTTCACGCCCGAGCGGTGGATCCGCACCCGGACCTCGCCGGGTGCGGGCTCTCGCAGCGGCTTCTCGACAACCCGCAGCACGTCTGGTCCGCCGGTGCGCTCGTAGACCACCGCGGACGTCGACCGGCCCGGCTGCTGCGGTTGGTTCATGTCACTCCCTCGTCGACGCTTGCGTACCCGCATCATCCGCCACGAAAACCGGGCTCCGCTCGTCGGCGTCCAAGTCCTCGACGGGCATCCCGAGCGCCCTCGCGAGACGAGCCAGGGCACCGTCGAACAGGGCGAGATCTCGCAACGCGAGACGGGCGGCCGCGTTGCCCGTCGGCACTGCGCGGCTCGTGATCTCGACGAGCGCCGCCGATCGGACGTAGGTCTCCTGCTCTCCGGTCTCGATTCGCCGGTCGATGCTGTCGGCGGACGCGCGCAATCGGCCGGCGGCGGTCTCGAGCGCCGGGCTGCTGATCGGCCCGGCCGCCTCGGCCTCGGCGGCCAGCGAACGGGCGTAGTTGCGCGCGGCCGCGCTCACCGTTCGGATCTCGGCCAGCTGCGCGGAGTTGCGCCCGAACGTCGCCGATCGCAGCGCCACCGCGGTGGCCTCGAGGGCGGCGTACGCGACGTCCTGTTGCCGCACGCTGGTCAGCAAGGTCGCGGTGTCCTGCTTCTCGAGCAGGCGATCCAACGACGCGTCGAGCAGCGCACGCAACGAGCGGAACCACTGCAGAACGGCGGCCGTCAGGACGCGCTGCGGCCGCAGCGGCACGATCACGAGCACGGTCATGGCGACGGCCAGCACGCCGACCGCGGTCTCGGCGAGACGAAGCAGCAGAAGATGGAAGCTCAGTTCGCCGAGTTGGGCGTACAGCTGCGACACCATCACCGTGATCCCGATGACCATGAACGTGTAGTTGACCCGGATCAGGTAGACGCCCAGGAACATCGCGACGAGAACGACCAGTAGCGACAGCGCGATCTGGGCGTGCGTGACGTGGACGAGCAGGTCACCGACGACGATCCCGATAGCCGTGCCACTGAGACGGAACAGCGCCTTGCGGACCTGCTCGCCGGCGTTGCTCGTCGCCTGGAACGCCAGGAAGCAGACCAGCACGGCCCAGTAGAGACGCGCCGGCGAGATGAGATTGCCGAGGACGATCGCGATCGTCGACGCGACCGTGATCTGGATCGACGAGCGAATGTGCAGCGGAAGCGCCGCGCGGTCAAGCCGGCCGCCACGACCAGGGATGTTGGACGCGTCGGCGGCGAGCGGCGCCGATCCCGGGAGGAGCCCCGCGTTGAGCTGGACCACCGACGTGTAGACCGGAGTCGCAGCGTCGCCGGCGATCGGATCGGGTCCTATGGCGTGCTCGACCGCAGCGAAGTCCGCGATCGACGTACCCAGGCGATGACACACGACAGTCGCCCGTTCGGTCGCGGCCGTCGCCTGGTGCAGCTCGTGAGCGATCCGCTCGGCGTTCGCCCGGTCGGCCTGCAGCAGCGCGGCCAACCCGTCCCGGGCCAGTCGTCGGATCGCGGCGTCGGCCGCGACCGTGTTCAGCGCGGCAGCGAAACGCGCGCAGTTCGACAGCGCCAGTTCCGCTCCGAAGAGGGCGTGGGCCTCGGCGGCCGCGGTATCGGGATGGATGGCTGGCAACTGGGCGTCGATGATCAGCGTCGCCTCGTTCAGACGACTCACCTGTCGTCGCAACCGTTCGCGGGCGCGGTCGCGGTGAGCGTCGTCGGCATCGACCGCGTCGATCGTGTGCGCAAGGACCGTCCGGGCTCGCGCGTCCCATGACCGCTGCATGCGCCGGAACGTGCCGACACTGTCGGGACGCACGATGACGAGGCGCATGACGAGAGCGGCAATGACCCCGATCACGATGTCGACGGCCAGCCAGCCCAGGTACGAGACGGGTAGCTGAGCATGGAGGAACGAGCCCATGAAAGAACCGTTGAACGCGATCACGCCGACCGCTCCCCACCGGGGGCCGAAGCGGCGCAGGTACATCGCGATCGCTTCGACGGCGACCAGCCAGATCAGTGACAGCACGTGCCATTCGCCCAGCACCAACCCGATCGCGAGCCCGATGATCATTGCCACCGGCAGCAGCGCGGTCGAGATCAGCTGCCCACGCGCGGTGTCGTCGGTGACCGACAAGCCGATCAGCATGGCGATGATGCCGGCGACCAACACTGACACGATCAAGAGCGCGTGGTTGATGCCGGCGAGGGTTGCAGCCGGCGCGGAGCCGGCCGCGCGCTGTCCGGCGCCGGTCACCTCGACGAAGGTGACCGTCAGGGCCAGCGCGAGCGCAATGCCGCCGACCGTGCGGATCGTCGTCCGCAACTGCAGACCGCCCGGATCCGAGCCGATCAGCCGGTCGACGTTCTCACGTAGGTACGCACGGATCGATTGGGCTCGCGGACCCAGGACGAAGAGGTCGTCGGTCAGCCCGCGGGGAAGCCGCAGCCGGCTCGGCTCCGGCTCGTCGGTCATATGGAGATCATCCCCGCCCGCATCCCGGTCCGGATTTCGACCTGCGGTTGGTTAGATCGACACATGGATCCCGTCGTGCACGTGACCGGGGGCCGCGTCCGCGGCCGAAGCTACGACGGGGTAAGCGCATTCCTCGGCATTCCGTACGCCGCGCCGGCCGTCGGCGCGCACCGCTACCGCGCCCCGCAACCCGTTGTCGCCTGGACCGGCGAGCGGCCCGCGACGACACCCGGTCCGACGGCGGCGCAGTCGCCGTATCCGGCCCCGATGGACACCGTGCTTGCGAGTTCCGTCGCGCCCGGCGACGACTACCTGAACGTCAATGTCTGGGCCCCCGTCGATGGCCGGAACCGGCCGGTCATGGTGTGGATCCACGGGGGTGCTTTCGTGCGCGGGGCAAATTCGATCCCGGTCTACGACGGCTCGGCGTTCGCACGCGACGGAATCGTGGTCTTCGCGATCAACTATCGACTCGGCGCGCCGGGGTTCGCCGTTCTCGACGGCGCGCCGACGAACCTCGGGCTCCGCGATCAGATCGCGGCTCTCGAATGGGTTCGCGACAACGCAGCCGGGTTCGGCGGCGACCGCGACAACGTCACCGTGTTCGGCGAGTCCGCGGGCGCCATGAGCATCGCGACCCTCATGGCCGCGCCGGCTGCGCGCGGCTTGTTCCGCCGCGCGGTTGTCCAGAGCGGCGGCGCGACCGCCGTCTGTCAGCTCGACGACGCCCGCCGCGTCAGTGCCGCGATTGCGGCCGAGCTCGACGTGCCGGCGACGGCCGCTGCCTTCGCCGCGCTCGACCCCGACGCGGTCGTCGCGGCGCAGGCGGCCGTGGGGCTGGCGGTCCAGGCCGATCCCGACCCGCAGCGGTGGGGCCCGACGGTGCTGCGGGGCGGCCTGGGCATCATGAGCCTGTTCCCGGTGGTGGACGGTGACATCGTGCCCGACATTCCCTTGAACGGCATTGCCGGCGGGGTCGCGGCCGGCATGGACCTGCTCGTCGGAACCACGGCGGAGGAGTTCCGGCTCTTCTGGGTGCCGACCGGGGTGGCCGGTGCGATCACCACCGAGGCCCTACCGGCTCTGGCGGCTCGCTTCGGATGGCCGGCTCGGCGCCGTCGAAACGTATTCGGCCAACCGCCCGGCGGTGTCGCCCGGTGACCTCGCGTGCGCGATGGCCACCGACGCGGCGTTCCGGATCCCGGCGATCCAGTTGGCCGCCGCGCAGCAGGCCGCGGGCGGAAAGGTCTATGTCTACGAGTTCGGCTGGCGGACCCCGGTGGCCGATCTCGGTGCCTGCCACGCGCTCGAACTGGGCTTCGTCTTCGACACGATCGGCGACCGCGTCTCGATGGCCGGCCCGACCGCGCCGCGACAGCTGGCGCAACAGATGCACCGCGCCTGGGTCGCGTACGGGCGCGACGGCGATCCCGGCTGGGCGTCGTGGACTCCGGACGACCGGGCCGTCATGACCTTCGACGTCCCCTCGGCGCTCGCCCGGGAATCTCGTGCCGACGAGCTGGCGCTGTGGCGCTAGAACGGACGAGCTCTGCCCGCGGGCGGGCAGGTGCTCGCCGACGTGTGCGCCGTCCCCGGCCCCGGCTAACCGAGTGTCCGTTGGACGGCCAGCAACGCGATGTCATCTGTCATCGGAGTGTTGCCGACCAGTTCGTGCATGACGTCACGGCAGACGAGATCCGGGGGCTGGGCGGTCGCCACGATCCGAAGGTGCTCGAGTCCGTCGTCGATCGGCTGATCACGGCGTTCGGCCAACCCGTCCGTGTAGAGAAGCAGGACGCCGCCGGCCGGCAACTCGGCGCTGACGGCCGCGCGTCGCACATCGCGCACGGCGCCCAACGGCGGGCCCGCCGGTGCCTCGATGAATCGGGACTCCGCACCCGGCGCCGCGAGGATCGCGGGCAGATGGCCGGCCGAGCAGATCGACATTCGGTCGTACGGCGGCGCGGCGACCGCGCAGATGACGGTCACCATCGTGCCGATCTCGAAGTGCTGCACTTTGCGGTCAGTGAGTTCCAGCGCCCGCGCGGGCTCCGCGGTGGTGAGCGCGTACGACCGCAGCGCACTCTTCACCCGGCCCATCACGACGGCCGCGTTCAGGCCGTGACCGGCGACGTCGCCCGCGACCAGCCAGAGGTCGCCGGACGGAACGACGAACGCGTCGTACCAGTCGCCGCCGATCGCGCCGCTCTCGGCCGGGACGTAACGGCCGCTCATTCGCAGTCCGGGGACGACCGGCAGCCGGGTCGGCTGCAGGCTGCGTTCGAGCAGCCGGGCGGCGGCGCTCTCGACCGAGAGCTGACGAGCCTGCACGGCCGCCGCCACCCGGTCGCCCGCGACCTGTAGGAGCGCGGCGTCCTCGCTGGTGAACCCGCGATCGTCCAGCCGGCCGACATGCAGCACGCCGATCACGTCGTCGTTGCTGATCAGCGGGACACCCAGCATGACCCGGATGCCCTTCTCCCAGAGGATCGGGTTCGCGACGGTGGTGGCATCGACCCGATCGAGGTACACCGGCGTCTTGCGCGCGGCGATGAGCCCGGCGAAGCCGATGCCGATCGGTACGGTGACGCCCTGGCGCACCTCGTCCTCGAGACCGCGAGCGGCCCGGGCCACCAGATCGGACGAACCGCGTTCGCGCAGCAGAACCGCCGCGGTGTCGGCCTCGATGATCGTGCGGAGGCGGTCGAGCAGCTCGGTGAGCAGCTCCTCGAGGTCCAGCCCCGACAGCGATGCGTCGGTGAGCGACAAGAGGTTCGTCAGCTGATCGAAACCCACCCGGTCCGGCACAGCGGGATCGTACCGACCGACTACTGGACCGGAGCTTCCTCGATGACGAACGACTGGTCGAGAGCGGTCAGCTGCAGGACCCGGGTGACTTGCGCGGACGGAGCGATCAGTACCACCGCGTCGGGTGCCGCGCGGCGCAGTGTGATCAGCGCGTTCACGCCCGAGGAATCCATGAAGCTGACGGCGGACAGGCCTATGCGCAATGGTGCACCCGGCGCCGCCGCGAGGCATTCGAGGCCGACCTTCGCCAGCTCGTCGGCGACCGCGAAGTCGACCTCGCCCTCGATCGTGAGGGTCACGCCGCCGCCCGGGTTCGACGTGCGGGTGAGATCCATGGCTCCTACGTTAACGGCGAGTCGGCCCGCTGCGCGCTATTGACCTGATGTAGATACTGAGTGTATATCTTTGAGGTATGACGGTTCCGCTCACGCTGCTCGGGTTACTCGAGAACGAGCCTCGCCATGGCTACGACCTCAAACGCGACTATGACGCGTTCTTCGGACGCGGCAAGCCCCTGCCGTTCGGGCAGGTCTACTCGACGTTGAGCCGATTGGCTCGCGACGGGAAGGTGTCGGCGGGCGACCCCGAGCCGGGTGCCGGCCCCGAGCGCAAGCGCTACGTCATCACCGACCAGGGCGTGAGCGAGGTGCAGGCGTGGCTTGCCGAACCCGTCGAACCCGAGCCGCACCTGCAGACCGTCCTGTTCGCCAAGGTCGTGCTCGCGCTGATGACCGGGCGGCCGGCCGAGGTGTATCTCGACACACAGCGCGCGGCGCACCTTCGACGCATGCGCGAGCTCACCGAACTGAAGCGGACCGGCGGTTTCGTCGACGCGTTGTTGGCCGATCATGGTTTGTTCCACCTCGAAGCCGACCTTCGTTGGATCGATCTGACGAGCGCGCGCCTCGACGCGCTGGCGAAGGTCGTCCGGTCGTGAACGCCGGGCGTCCGCCTTTGATCCAAGCCCGCGACGTCCACCTCTCGTTCGGTCCGACGCCGGCGCTGCGCGGCGCGAACGTGACCGTGTCGGCGGGCGAGATCCTGGCCGTGATGGGACCGTCCGGGTCGGGCAAGTCGACGTTGCTCCACTGCCTGGCCGGCATCCTCGTCCCCGATTCGGGCGAGGTCGAGTTCGACGGCCGACGGCTCGACACCCTGCGCGAGGCCGAGCGCAGCGCCCTGCGCCGCGACCGGTTCGGGTTCGTGTTCCAGTTCGGCCAGCTCGTCCCCGAACTCACTGCCCAGGAGAACATCGCCCTGCCGTTGCTGCTGAGCGGCACTCGCCGAAGCGAAGCGCTGGCCCGCGCCGCGAGCTGGTTCGCGCGTCTCGAGCTCGACGATCTGCACGAGCGACGATCGGGTGAGCTGTCGGGCGGGCAGGCGCAACGCGTCGCGCTGGCCCGCGGACTCGTCGCCGAGCCAGAGGTGCTGTTCGCCGACGAGCCGACCGGCTCGCTCGACTCGCTCACCGGCGAGCACATGATGGATCTGCTCTCGACCGTCGTGCGGCAGTCGGGCACCACGGTCATCCTGGTCACTCACGAACCCCGCGTCGCCGCGTACGCCGACCGCGAGGTGATCGTGCGCGACGGGCTGGTGACCTCGCTCGACGACCGGGTGATCGTGTGATCCGGCTGGCCCTGCGGCTCACGTTCGCCGGTGGGCGCGAAGCGATCACCCGGCTCGCCCTGATCGCGATCGCGGTGGCGATCGGAACCGGGTTGCTCCTGACCACGCTCGCGACGTTGAACGGGGTCACCAACCAGAACGCGCGATACGCGTGGCTGGAGACCGGGTCCCCCGCCACGAACGCGGCGGCCATCGCCCCGACGGCGGCGCCGCCGGCCGACGCGCTGTGGTGGCTGTTGCGAGCGGACTACTTCCAGGGCAAGACGATCGGACGAGTGGATCTTGCGCCGGTCGGATCGGGCGCGCCGATCCCGCCGGGCGTCGCCACGCTTCCCGCGCCGGATCAGTACTACGCCTCACCAGCGATGATCGCCTTGCTGCGGCGCACTCCCGCCGCCGAACTCGGCGACCGCTTCCCAGGCCACCTGGTCGGGACGATCGGCTCGGCCGGGCTGCCCGCGCCGGACTCGCTCCTCATCGTGATCGGCGACAGCGCCGCCACGCTCTCGCACCAGAGTGACGTGCAGTTGGTCGACCGGATCAGCACCACGACGCCCGACAATTGCTCGGGGCCGTGCGTCGATGTCGGGACGGACAGCAGCGGCATCACCTTGATCCTGTCCGTGGTAGCGGCCGCATTGCTGTTTCCGGTACTCATCTTCATCGGCGGGGCGACGCGGCTGTCGGCCTCCCGGCGCGAACAGCGCTTCGCCGCCATGCGTCTGGTCGGTGCGACTCCCGGTCAGATAGCGGTGATCTCGACGGTCGAGTCCGCGGTCGCCGCCGTGATCGGGGTCGCGCTCGGGTTCGGATTGTTCGTCGTGTTCCGCGCGCCCGTCGCCACGATCCCGTTCACCGGCGAGCCGTTCTTCACCAGCGACCTCGTCCTGACCGCGGTCGACGGGCTCGTCGTGGCGATCGGCATTCCGGTGGCCGCGGCGGTGGCGGCGCGACTGGCGCTGCGTCGGGTCACGATCTCGCCGCTCGGGGTGATCCGCCGCGTCACGCCCGCGCCGCCGCGCGCCTGGCGTTTGCTGCCGCTGGTGGCGGGCCTCGCCGAGCTCGCCTACTTCGCGTACGTCCACGACATCAGTGCGCGTACGCACACCAAGCCGGCGCTCGAGGCCCTCGCGTTCCTCGTCGGCGTGCTGGTGACGATGACCGGTCTGGTGATCGCGGGCCCCTGGCTGACGATGGTCGCGTCTCGGTTCACCGCGCGGCGGGCGAACCGACCGGCCACGCTCATCGCCGCGCGCCGACTGGCCGACAACCCGCAGGCCGGGTTCCGGGCTGTCAGCGGAGTCGTCCTCGCCGTCTTCGTCGGGACGTGCGCCATCGCGATCATCACCGCGGTCGCCGGGGGCCGGGACGGCCCGTCAGCCGCCGATTCGACCACGGCGCGGGCGACGCTCGTCCGCTTCATGGATGCCGATGAATCGTCGGCGATCACGTCGATCCCGAGTGCAACCACCGACCGCATCACCTCGATCGCCGGCGTCAACGGGCTGCTGCTCATCCGGCGCAGCCCGAACCCGGTCCCGGTCGTGACCCGTGCCGTCGTCGGGAAGCGCACGGTGACGCAGATCAACGCCGTCGAGGATGTCGTGGCCTGCAGTGAGCTGGCGGCCGTACCGGCCTTCGGGCACTGCCAGGCGGGGGCCACGGTTGTCGCGATCGCGCCGGACTACGGGGGCGGCCTCATCAATGACGCGTCCTCGTCGGGCACGACCTGGCCGGCCGTCGATGTGTCGCCGACCCAGCTCGCCGCGATGCCGATCGACACGCTCGTCGTCGGGACGAGCGGATCGACGGCCGCCGTCGAAGCGGCGCGCACCCAGCTCGACGTCGCGTACCCCGGGCGGTTCGCGGCGCAAACGCTCGCCGAGCTGCGCGCCAACAATTCGCGCCTTCTCGACGGCTACCGCGAGCTCGCGAACGTCGTCATCCTCACGAGTCTGCCGATCGCCGGCTGCAGTCTGGCCGTGAACATCGCCGGCAGTCTGGCCGAGCGCAAGCGGCCGTTCAGCCTGTTGCGACTCACCGGTGTCCCGCTGGCGATGCTGCGTCGCGTCGTCGCACTCGAGGCGGCCGTTCCCCTTCTCATCAGTGCGCTCGTGTCGGTCGGCACCGGCTTCCTGGCCGCCGACCTGTTCCTGCGGGCCCAACTGCATTACTCGCTCATCGCGCCGGGAGCGCAGTACTACCTCGTCGTGCTGGCCGGGTTGCTCGCGTCGGTCGGGGTCATCGCCTCGACCCTGCCGCTGTTGAAACGGGTCACCGGCCCCGAGACCGCTCGCAACGACTAGCTCGCGACGATGAGGACGGGCCGCCCGTCAGCCGATCAGCGCGTCCGAGATGCGACGGGCTCCGCGCACGAGTAGCGGCGCGTACCGCTGGCCGGGGGACGAGCCCAGCCGCTCGATCGGTCCCGAGATCGACAGTGCGGCCACCACCACGCCGTCGGCGTCGAACACCGGCGCCGACACCGACGCGACGCCCGCCTCGCGTTGGCCGACGGTCTGGGCCCACCCGCGGCGACGGACCTCGGCCAGGTTGCGAGCGGTGAACTCGGCGCGCGCGATCAGGTCGTCGACGCCGGGGTCGGCCCGCCAGGCCGCGAGAACCTGCGCGCCGGAGCCCGCCGTGAGCGGCAGATGCATGCCGATCGGAACGGTCGTCCGCAGTCCGGCCGCCCGCTCGGCGACGGCGATGCAGACCCGCTCCGATCCTTCGGAGCGGTAGAGCTGCGCGCTCTCGCCGGTCTCGTCACGGACCCAGGCCAGCACCGGTCCGGCGGCGCGGACGAGCGGGTCGGGCAGGGCCGCCGACAACTCGCCCAGCCGCGGGCCTGGGATGAATCGGCCGTCGACGTCGCGGGCGAGCAGGCGATGCACCTCGAGCGCCACCGCCAGCCGATGGGCCGTCGCGCGGGGGAGCGCCGTCGACTCGACCAGGTCGGCGAGGCTCGACGGCGCGTCGGCGGCCGCGTTGAGGATCGCGACAACCTTGTCGACGACACCGATCCCGCTGACCTGGTCCTCGTCCGCAGTCCGTCCCATTCTCCGATACTAGTGTCTCATTCACTGGGACGGCAAGATGCCGGGATCCTGCGAGTACCCACCCGGGGGCGGCGCCGCGAGCGTGCGAGCGGCCCAGAGGGGCGGCGCCGCGAGCGTGCGAGCGGCCCAGAGGGGCGGCGCCGCGAGCGTGCGAGCGGCCCAGAGGGGCGGCGCCGCGAGCGTGCGAGCGGCCTAAAGGGCATAGTCCACACCATGGCACACCCCATGAGCGGCGACGAGTTGAATCAATTTCTGAGCGCCGGCACGCGCACCGGCAAACTGGCGACCGTACGCGGCGACGGCAGCCCGCACGTCGCGCCGATCTGGTTCGTCCTGGACGGTGACGATCTCGTCTTCATGACCGGGGCGAACACCGTCAAGGGTAAGGCGATCCTGCGCGATCCCCGGGTGGCGCTGTCGGTCGACGACGAGCGGCCGCCGTTCTCATTCGCCATCATCGAGGGCACCGTCACGATCTCGCGTGACCTCGACGAGATGCTTCCGCTGTCGATCGCGATCGCCCGTCGGTACATGGGTGACGACCTCGCCGAGCAATACGGGCGCCGTAATGCCGTCGACGGCGAGCTGCTCCTGCGGCTGCACCCGACGAAGGTCGTCGCCGTAGCCGACATCGCGGACTAGGCGTGGGAATCCGCCTGTCGCTCGGGCACATCGACGAATACGACGACACCGTCGCGACGTTCGCCCATCAGCTCGGCCTGCGCAGTGTGCAGCTGCATTCGCCGTCCGCCCTGCCCGGCGTCGAGGGCTACTGGAGCCTCGCCGAGTTGCAGGCCCTGCGCGACCGCTGCGATCGCGACGGCCTGGCGATCGAAGGCCTCGAGAACGTGCCGGCGGCCCACTTCTGGAAGATCCAACGCGGTGCGCCGGGCCGCGATGAGCAGCTCGAGAACTATCAGCGCACGATTCGCAATGTCGCGCGCGTCGGCATCGATCTGCTCGGCTACAACTTCATGGCCACCTACGTCTGGCGAACCGACATGGGCGGCACGGGGCGCGGCGGCGCGCGGGTCAGCGGCTTCGACCTGGCCCGTGTCGGCGACGGCAACGCGCTCGCGTCCTACAAGCTCACTCCGGACGAGCCCATCGTCGAGCCGATCACGGCCGAGCAGATGTGGGACAACTACCAGTACTTCCTCGACGCGGTGCTGCCCGTCGCCGAGGAGGCCGGGGTCCGGCTGGCGCTGCATCCCGACGACCCGCCCGTCGACGAACCCCTCGGCGGGGCCGCCCGCATCTTCACCTCCCCGGCCGCGTTGGCCGAGGGCTGCGCCGAGCGAACGGCAGTCCCGTCCTGGGGGTTGAACTTCTGCATCGGCACCGTCTCGGAGATGGCCGGCGAGGCGTCCGTCAACGAGGTGATCGACCGGTTGGGACCGACAGTTGTGCTACGTCCACTTCCGCGACGTCCGCGGCACAGTCCCCAGTTTCACCGAGTGTTTCCTGGGCGAGGGCAATGTCAACCCGGCCCGGGTGATCCGGCGTCTGCACGCGGCCGGGTTCGAGGGCTTTCTCATCGACGATCACGTTCCGGCGATGGTCGGCGACCTGGACACGTGGGGCGACACGTCGCCGGCGGCCTACTGCAGCCGGGGCCGGGCGCACGCGATCGGTTACCTGCAGGGCGTGCTCGATTCGCTCGAGCTCCACTGACGCCCGACGGTCGCGGCGTCGCGGCTCAAGTACGCGGCGAGCAGGCCGCCGTCGACGACCCAGGTCGCGCCGGTCACGAACGACGCGCCCTCGGACAGCAGGAACGCGACGACGCTCGCGACCTCGTGCGGTTGGCCGATCCGCTTGAGCGCATGCATGTCGGCCCAGTCCCGCAGTCCGCGTTCGGGGTCGTCGGGTGCCATCGCCGCCGAGTTCTGGCGCGCGAGCGGAGTGTCGATCGTCCCGGGAGCGACGGCGTTCACCCGGATGCCCTGCTCGGCGTGATCGAGCGCCATCGCCCGGACCAACCCCATCGCGCCGGCCTTCGCGGCAGCGTAAGCCGCCACGCCCCGCTGGGTCGCGATTCCCTGGATCGACGACATGATCACGATCGCCCCGCCGCCGTTCGCCGCCAGTACCGGAACGGCGGCCTGCGCGGACAGATAGGCCCCCTTCAGGTTGATCGCCTGCGTGGCGTCCCACGTGGCCTCGTCGAGAGTCACCACGGTGCCGGGCCGCTCGATGCCGGCGGTGTAGACGAGGGCGCCCAGCGGCGCGCGCTCGTTGGCGGCGTGCATGACGCGAGCCAGCTCGTCCGGCTTCGTCGCGTCGGCCTTCATGGCCTCGACCCCGTCGGGGCCGTCGTCGGCGGGGCTCGCGTCACCGTTGGCGATATCGCCGACGCTGACCAGCCAGCCCTGGTCGTGCAACGTCCGGGCGCACGCCGCACCGATCCCGGACGCGCCGCCGATCACTACCGCCGACTTCATCGGACCTCCATGGCTCTTGCCCCCCGGAAACGAATCGACGGTAGCGCGCGGTGTGAATTGCCTCAAGAGCTGCGATCTCACCCCGATGGTGCGATTTACGCGCTAGCTCCTATCGTCCTTAATTCATAAGATTGAATACCACCGCGGACGTCACGGAATTGCACTTCAGAAACATTTCGCCCCCACTAGGGAATTCGCCCCTGCAATTGCTAACTTTTCGACATGGCTCGGCGAGATAGCGTCACGCTCGACGAGATCGACCTCAAGATCATCAACGCTCTGCAGGTGCAACCGCGTGCTCCGTGGCGCCTGGTGGGAGCGTGCGTCGGAGTCGACCCGGCGACGGCGGCGCGGCGCTGGCAACGGTTAGCCGACGTCGGCGCGGCCTGGATCAGCTGCTTTCCGCGATTCGAGCCGACCGTGATCAGCTCGATCATCGAACTGCAATGCGAACCCGGCCGCACGGTCGAGATCGCGGAGATTCTCGCTGGCGATCCGCACGCGCGCACGCTGCAGATCCAGTCCGGCGCATTCGACATCGGCATCGTGACGGTGGCGGCGAATCACCGCCACCTGGCCCGCTACGTGCTGGAGCGGGTCTCGAAACTGCCTGGTGTCCAAGCGGTCCGGACGATGCCGGTCACCACGTCACATCGGGATATCACGCAGTGGCGGCTGTCCGTCCTCGACTCGGTGACCGTGGCGCGGCTGAGCGCAGGCGCGGACACGGCGGAGCTCCGCCGCTCGGAGGTAGCCACCGACTGGGACGTGATCTCGGTGCTCAGCACGAAACCGCGCATCTCGGTCGAGGAGCTGGCCACGCAGTTGGGCGTCAGCCCGGCGACGGCCCGTCGGCGCCTCGAGATCGCCGTCCGACGTCAGGTCGAATTGGTGTGCGAGGTGGCGCTGCCACTCTCACCGTGGCCGATCCAGGTCACGTTCTGGGGATCCTGCCGGGCCGAAAAAGTCGAGGCGGTCGCGACCCAAATAAGCCAGGCGCCGGGCGTTATTGCCGTCTTCGCGACATTAGGCAGCAGCAATCTCGATATCGCCGTGCGCGTCAGCTCAATCCAACATATCGCGCGATTCGAGGCGACCCTCAGTTACCGGCTTCCCGATCTGCAGATCAACGATCGGCTACTCGTCACCCGGCTCGTGAAATTCGGCGGCCAGATGATCGACGCCGACGGATTCGGGCTGCGGTACGTCCCGATCGATATCCGACTCGATCCCGTCGACGTGCATGACGGTGACGATGTGGACGCGCGCCCGGCCTGACGGCCGTGCGCCCGGCCGGCCCGCTCCAGGCGCGCGGCCGGACGGGGCTGCGGTCAGGACGCCTGTTCGTCGGACTGCAGCATCCAGATCGCGATCATCGCGCGCGACCGTACCCCGAGCTTGGCCCGGATGCGTTCGGCGTGCCCCTCGGCGGTGCGCACCGATATGAACAGGTCGGCCGCGATCTCACGATTGGACAGGCCCTGCGCGATGAGGCCCGCGATCTCGCGTTCGCGAGTGGTCAACAACGTGAACTTGACGCCACGTCCGATCGCCTGGTTGGCGCGCCCGATCGACGGCAGGATCGACGGCACGATCGACGGCACACGGTGCGGGTCGTGGTTCGGACCGCGACCGTACGCAGGCCGATGGTCTTCCCGGCGGGGGCGTACGCCGGTTGGCAACTCGGGCTGGTAGCGATGCGCGACCGACGAGGCACTTCGATCGATCCCGGCCCGTCGCCACAGACCGTCGGCCGCGTCGGCCAACTGGGTGGCCCGGCGTGGGTCCCGGTGATGGGCGGCGGCGAGGCAGGCCAGCAGGTCGACACACACCGGCAGGTCGATCGGGTCGCCCGCCCGTTCGTTCATCTCGAGGGCCTCGGTGAAGTAGGCCTCGGCCGATACGTTGTCGTGGCGTCGCCACGCGGCCAGGCCGAGCATGACGGCCGCCAGGCACCGTTCGATGACCGCGCCCGACGATTCGCACAGCCCGTCCAGTTCGGCGCGATAGCTGTCGGTCCGGGACGGCTCGGCGGCGCGCCGCGTCGCGCCGAGCACCGCGAGTAACAGGCCGGCCCGCAGGTTCGGGTCGTCGATCGATCGCTCGGCGGCCAGGCCCGCGTCGAACGCGTGACGGGCGCGCTCGGGGTCGTCGGCCGTGTCGTACAGCGTTCCCTCGGCGAGGCTGGCCAGCAGGATGGCCCGTCCGTCGCCGACGGCGGCCGCGAGAGCACGCCCGCGCGTGATGTCGTTGCGGGCGGTGTCGCGGTTCGCGTTCGGCAACCGTCCGATCAAGAACGCCCTGATCGCGTGGGCCTGGGCCAAGTACGCCGTTTCGTTCGACGCGACGGCGATCGCGCGGTTGAGCAGCTCGAGCTGTTGCGCCGAACGGCCGAGGACGTACCAGCAGCTCCACGAGGCGGTCACGAGCAGCCCGAGGGCGCGGTCGGCCGACTCGGCGATCGTGTCGTCTCCGCCGAGGGCACCGCCGAGATTGTGCTCGACCAGCTGGGTGATGGTGCCCGCCTCGCGGCGCAGTCGATCGAGCCAGTGTCGCTGATGCGGACCGATCCACTCGGCGTCCGCGCGCTGCAGCAGGGATTGGTACCAGTCGGTGCACAACCGCATCCGCCCGTCCCAGTCACCGAGCTCGCGCAGCCGTCGCTCCCCGAATTCACGGGTTGCCGCGAGCAACTCGAAACGGATGATTCCGTCGCGTTCGGTCCGGAGGACGATCGACTTCTCGACCAGAGCCTGCAGACTGTCGAGCACGTCGCGCGCGGCGATGTCGTCGTCGCTGCCGATCGCTTCAGCGGCATCGATCTCCCAGCCGTCGGCGAAGATGCTCAGCCGCGCCCACAGCAGCTGTTCCTCAGGTGTGCAGAGGTCGTAGCTCCACTCGATCGAAGCGTCCAGCGAGCGATGCCGGTCGGCGCTGTCGGCCGTGCGGCGGGTGAGCGTCACGTCGTCGAGTCGATCGTGCAACTGCTGCACGGAGAGCACCCGCAGTCGCGCGGCGGCCAACTCGATCGCGAGTGGCAGCCCGTCCAGCCGCAGGCAGATCTCGTCGATCAGCGTCGAGGTCGCGGCATCCGCGACGAACTGGGGCCGGGCGTCCTGTGCCGCCGCACGAAGAGCTCGATGGCGTCCGGCGTGGCGGCGGTGCGCCACCAGCGAGATTCCGGCGCCACCATGCGCATCGGCTCGAGTGTGACGATCCGTTCGTCGGGCAGGCCGAGTCGGGTGCGACTGGTCACGATGATGCGCACCTGGGCGCAGGCGGAGAGCAGGTCGCGGCAGAATTCGGCGGCGACGGTGACCAGGTGTTCGCAGTTGTCGAGGACGAGCAGCGCGGGCCGATCGCCGATCAGCTCAGTCAGGGCGGGTGCCGCGGGCTCGCCGGCCGGAAGGCGGGTCGCTGTGGCGATGGCGCCCGCGAACATGGACGCGTCGAGCGCGGTGGACACGTCGACGAACCAGGCGCCCCCCGTCATCGGGACCGGCAGATCGCGTACTACCCGAGTCGCGAGCCGGGTCTTGCCGACGCCACCCGCTCCGATAACAGTGACCAGGCGCGTGTCCTGGATCAGCCGACGCACCTCGTTCAGCTCGGTGGCGCGACCGATGAACGCCGAGGCCTCGTGCGGATGCGATGTTCGTACGACCGACATAGGGACCCGATACTTCTACTCAGGGATATTCCGTGGTTTGCACCATGCAAATATCGAGGGCATGAGACGTGTGATGTCTGCCTGGGTAGAGTGCGGGTATCCGGTTGCGCGAGGGAAATCGGTGCAGAAACTGCCACCTATCCCGGCGCGACGTGCGCGATCACGTCAATCTCGAGTGATCTTGATGCAAGATCACCTATCGGGTTCGGCGGGGTGGTGCCGGATCGGCTGCCCGGCCGCGCGCCAGGCGCGGAAACCGCCGATGAGATCGGTCGCCCGGTGTACGCCGAGATCCTGCAGGGCCGCCGCGGCGAGGCTCGATGTGTAGCCCTCGTTGCAGAACACGACGACTCGCAGGTCGTAGGACGCGATCGGCAGGCGAGCGTCGCTTGCCGGGTCCAGCCGCCACTCGAGGACGTTTCGCTCGATGACGACCGCGCCGTCCACTTCGCCCTCGGACTCCCGGTTGAGCTGCGGGCGGATGTCGATGAGCAGGGCGCCGGCCCGTTGGGCGTCCCGGGCTTCGCCGGGATCGAGCCGGTCCAGGCGGGCGCGTGCTGTGGCGAGCACCTCGTCGATGCTGCGCCGCAGTACGGCCGTCATCGCGCGAGCTCCTCTTCCGGCTCGTCACTGACAACCGACCGGACGATCGCCAACCGTCCGTCGGCGTCCGCTCCGTAGTAGTTCATGCGCCGCAGCGGCGGGGAGTACGCGTGAATGCTCACCGCCGGCTCGATTCCGGCGCCGTGCACATCGTGGACGACGCCCGGCCCCAGGCCGACCACGGTGTGCGGCTCGCGTGAGTGGATCGTCGGTGCGCCGTGAGCGTCGACGCGAACCTCGGACAGCCGCCCTTGGACGACCGAGAACGCCGCTGCCGAGGGGCCGTGATCGTGCAGATCGGTGCTGTGGCCGGGCAGCCACGACAGCAACCAGACGTCGACCTGATCGTCGCCGCGCAACCGGGTCCACCACCGTTCGGCGCCGTCCGGGATCTCGAGGTGCGGGCGCCAGGCGCGTTCGTGGGCGGCGACATCGCGCACGATGTCCATGAGTTCGGTCACGGACAGGGCAGGAGCAAGTGTTGTGGTCATTGTGGTGTCCTCGAAAGTTGGCGACTCGGCCGGTCGCGATGAGCGGGTGTGTTCAGTCGAGGAACGAACACGCCATGGTGGTGACGCGGAGCAGGTCCACGTGCCGCCGGGCGATCAACACCATCATGACAGTTACCCTACCGACTAAGTAGACAAAGTCAAACCTCACGTGGGAGCTCGCCGTCTTTGCACCCGGCTTGTGGGCTCCGACGGCGGGTTCGGCGCGAATTAGCCCACAATTCGGGTGCAAAGACGACGGGGGATGGGGGATGTCTGACGGCATCGGCTGAACTGGCAGCGAATTGCCATTTCGCGAATTGGTGGGCAATAGCCGGTTTCCGAAGCGGGTAATTTCCCCTGCAATGAGTGTAAGTATCACGCACCGTGATCGACGTTGTGTAACCCGCGAAGTTGGACCAGTCCCAGTAAGTCGACTAATTCGGGCGACTCGTGTATGGTTTCTGTTAGGTCGGGGACAGCAGAATCTGAAAGCAGTGCGCAGTGCAACGTCTCAGCAGCGCGTCGACTGGTCGGCGCCTTCTCATCGTGCTCACGGGCGTGCTCGTGTGCGCCTCGGCGACGACCGGGATCGCGTACGCCCGGTCCACCCCGCATGCCAAGACCCGGGTCATCCAGTCCCGACACGTCATCGAGCCGAAGTCGACGGCGAAGCCCAGCGCGACGTCGACGAAGCCGAAGTCAGTGCCGGCGCCCATCACGCCCGTGCGCGCCGCTGCCACGACGGCTCCCGCGGCTGCGACGCCCACCCCCAGCGCAACGCCGGCCTACACGTTCGACGACGAGTTCAGCGGGGCGGCCGGCACCGCGCCGAACGGGGCGATCTGGACGCCGGAAACCGGCGGCGGCGGTTGGGGTAACAACGAACTCGAGTACTACACGGCTCGCACCCGCAACGCGTCGCTGGACGGCGACGGGCATCTCGCGATCCGCGCGTACCAGGAGACGTACACCGGATACAACGGCGTGACGGAGTCATACACGTCCGCGCGGCTGATCTCGAAGCAGTCCATTCTGTACGGGACGATTTCGGCGCGGATCGAGCTGCCGTCCGGCCAGGGGCTGTGGCCGGCGTTCTGGACGCTCGGTGCCGACATGGCGAGCGTCGACTGGCCCACGTGTGGCGAGATCGACATCATGGAGGCGCTGAACACCATGCCGACCGACTACGGCACGGTGCACGGGCCCAACGGCGTGTCGACCTGGTCCGCGTACGGCCTGGGCGGCACCACCTCGCCGGCCGGCGGCCTGGCGAACGCGTGGCACGTCTTCTCGGTGCAGTGGGCCCCGACGTCGGTGACCTGGCTGCTCGACGGGCAGCCGTTCCGGACGATCTCCAAGTCCGACCTGCCGGCGAACGACGCCTGGGAGTTCAGCAAGCCGCACCAGCTACTGCTGAATATGGCGGTTGGCGGGTGGCCGGGCAACCCGGCCGCGAGCACGTTCAGTAACGGTCCGGCCACGATGCTGGTCGACTGGGTTCGCGTCTTGCCCGCTTGATCTCTAGCTCACTGTGTGTGACTATCGTCCACGCCGAGCCGCACAGCACCTAACGCTCCCTTTCTTTTAACCGTCTCGTAATACCATTCGTACCCGGACGAAATCCGGTCGGCCAAAGCTCAACCTCGGCATCGAGATCGCGTACCTGCGATCAATAGATCCGAGATGAGAACCCCCATATGACACTGGTCGCACCCCCCGAAACCCGACCGACGAGCAGTCCTGAATCGCGAATTCCGCCGCCCGATTCGCGCCGCCACCGGCCGCTGCATCTGCCGGCCCCGCCGAGCGATGCCGAGAAGTACAGCTACCTCGGACTGCAGCGCCGCTGGCCGTTCGTCTGGCTCTTCATCGCGCAGATCTGCCTGATCTACGCGTTCGTCCGCGGTCATGATCCACACCCCGGACACCGCGCTGGGGTTGATCTTCCTCATCGTGATGGTGCCGCCGGCGTTCGTGAACCTGTGGCTGCGCGTCCGGCGTCGACGGGTCAGCCTCGAAGATCACGTGGTCTGGGTCGAGGAGTGGCGCGCCGGCGCGCACCGAGTTCCCGAGCGTCGACGTGTTCCTGCCGTCGTGCGGTGAGAGCCCGCGCGTGCTCGACAACACCTTCGCCCACGTCAGCCGCGCTCGACTGGCCCGGCCGCTCGACGTGTACGTACTCGATGACGCGGACAGCGCCGACACGAAGCGCGCTGGCCGACCGGTGCGGCCTCCACTACGTCGTGCCGGCCCAACCGCGGCGAGTTGAAGAAGGCCGGCAACCTGATCAACGCCTTCGAGCATCACCACGGCGACTTCATGGTGGTGTTCGACGCCGACTTCGTGCCGCGCCCGGACTTCCTGTGGGAAACCGTCCCGTACATGGCGCACGCCGCAGACCGGCGATCGTGCAGACCGCGCAGTACTTCGACGTCGACAAGCGGGTCAACTAGTTCGCGCGGTTCGCCGGATCCCTGCAGGAGCTGTTCTTCCGCTGGATCCAGCCCGCGCGCGACACCTGCGAGGCGGCGATCTGCGCCGGCACGAACGTGGTCTATAAGCGGGCAGCCGTCGAGTCGCGGCCGGCGGGTTCGCGCGGGTTCCGCTCGGCGAGGATGTGCACTCGGGCGTGAAGATCTGGGTCGCCAACTACCGCACCCGGTACGTGCCGATCGTGCTCGCGAAGGGCCTCGCCCCGGACACCTGGAGCGCGCTCACCAACCAGCAGTACCGCTGGTGCCGCAGCTCGATGCTGCTCATGGTCAGCCACGTTCTTCGCGCGACGCGCCGTTCAGGCTCGCGCAGCGCATCTGCTTCTGGGCGGCGTTCCTCTATTACATGGCATCGGCGGTCACCCCGATCACCTCGGTGCTGCCGACGCTGATCATGCTTTGGATCTACCCCGAGAGATCCATCCGGCCAGCTACCTGCCGATGATTCCGGCGCTCATCTCGACTCTGTTCATCTTCCCGCTCACCGCGCGCGGCTGGCGGCGACCGATCTACCGCGTGTGCATGGTCAACAGTTTCTGCCACGCGCTGGCCGTCTTCGACGCGATGCGCAATCAGGTGCAGGCCTGGGTGCCGACCGGTGCGGTCGGGCTCAGCCGGCCCAAACGCGGCTGGGTGCCGAAGCGGATCGCCTGGCTGTTCCGCGGTTGGCTGATCGTCTCGCAGACGCTGCTCTGGACGGGGCTGGCCCGCTACGTCGTCCTCGATCACGCGTCGCCGTGGCTCTTGTGGCCGGCGGCGGCACTGGGGCTCTGGCAACTCGCGGCCCTGCTGCCGGTCGCGGTGCGACTCGGCCCCCGCCCGGATGACTTCGATGCGCTGACGGAGGCCGAGGTGGCCCAGGCCGCCGAAGCAGCCCAGGCCGCCGTGACGCAGGCGAGCCGGGCATGACCGCGGTCATCCAGTACGCCCGCCCGAACATCGGCGGCGACCTGTCGAGCGCGCCTCGCCCGAAGCGGGCCGCCCACCCGCCCGCGAGCCGCGCGAGTTCCGCGCCGACATCCAAGGCCTGCGTGCGGTCGCGGTGCTGTTGGTGGTGCTCTACCACGCGCAGCTGCCGGGGCTGAGCGGCGGCTACGTCGGAGTCGACGTCTTCTTCGTCATCAGCGGCTACCTGATCACCGGTCAGCTCCAGCGCGAGATCGACCCGAACCGGACGGGTGAATCTGTTGAGCTTCTACGCGCGGCGCGCTCGGCGGCTGCTGCCGTCCGCCCTGATCGTGATCGCGACCGTCGTCATTGTTTCGCGGTACTGGGGACCGTTGCTGCAGGTCAAGTCGACGGCCTGGGACGGCATCTACGCATCGGTCTACGCGATCAACTATCCGCCTGGCGGCGAATGGTGTGGACTACCAGCAGGCGTCCGGACCTTTGTCGCCCCTGCAGCACTTCTGGTCGCTCGCGGTCGAGGAACAGTTCTACCTGCTCTGGCCGGCCCTGGTGATCATCGGGACAGTCGCGTTCGCGCATCGCCACCCGCGAACGGTCCGGCCCATCCTCAGCGTCCTGGCCGTCGGCGGGATCGCGTTGTCGCTGTGGACCTCGGTCCGGCTGACGCACGAATCGGCGCCGGTGGCGTACTTCATGCCGCAGACCCGGGCGTGGGAGTTCGGCGTCGGCGCGCTCGTCGCGGTGGGCGGTCGTTCGTTCGCGAATCTTCCGACGGTGTTCCGGTGGAGTTTCTCCCTTTCCGGACTGGCTATTCTCATCGCAGCGGCGACGATGTTCGACGACCCGACGCCCTACCCGGGTACCGCGGCGATCACTCCCGTCGCGGCGACCGCGCTCATCATCGCGTCCGGTGTCGCCGATCAACGGGTCGGCGCCGGTCGCCTGCTCGCGCTCCGGCCGATGCAGACGATCGGCCGCTGTTCGTACGGCTGGTACCTGTGGCACTGGCCCGTGCTCGTGCTGGCCCCGTCCATCTTCGGCTTCGAGCTCGACCTCGTCGAGCGCCTCGAGATGTGCCTGATCGCCTTTGCGCTGGCCGTCGTGACGCTACGTGGTGCTCGAGCGTCCGCCGGCCAGCCATCCGCTGCGGGTGGCCGTCTGGCTGCGGCGGGCCGTGTTCGTGTCGGCGTGGGGAATTGCCGTGTGCGCACTGGTGATCGTCACGCTGCCGACGGCGACGACCGGTCGCTTCACGGCCAGCCCGCTCAAGCTCGACAGCGCGAACGCGGTCCCGGAACTGGCCGCGATGATCGAGTCGTCGTCAACCAAGTCGGCGTTGCCGAACGACCTCACGCCCGTCGCTGCAGTCCGCCGCCGACGACGTCCCGATGACCGAGACGAACTGCCACCTCGGCTATCTGCAGGTATCGCAGGGTGAATGCGCCTACGGCGATCTGACCGCGAGCCGGACGATCGTGCTGTTCGGCGATTCGCACGCCCAGCAATGGGACGGGGCCTTCGACCAGGCGGCCAAGGCCACGCACTGGCGGCTCATCTCGTGGACGAAGGCGGCCTGCCCGGCCGCGGACGTGACGCTCACGAACCCGACGCTCAAGCGGGTCTACACCGAGTGCACGCAGTGGCGCCAGGACACCATCCAGCGGATCGACCAGCTGCATCCGGCGCTCGTGGTCGTGAGCCAGAGTGACACGACTGGCCGGCCTCGAGATGGACAACAGCTTCTGGGCGCAGAAGACGCTGGCCACCATGAATGCCCTGCGCAGTTCGGGCGCCAAGCTCGACTTCATCTCCGACACCCCGGTTCCCGACGGGGACACACCGAGCTGTCTCGCGGCCAACCCGACGCACATCCAGCGTTGCGAGTACCTGCGCAGCCAGGCGTTCGGGGCCCCGTACGTGCAGCGGCGTGATTACACCGCGGCCGCGCTGCGCAGTGCCGGTATCACCATGATCGATCCGCTCGACTGGATGTGTTCCGCGCAGCGCTGTCCGACCGTGATCGGCAACGTCCTCGTCTACCGCGACTCCAGCCACATCACCGATACCTTCAGCCGGGCGTTGGCGCCGATCGTTGAACCGATCCTCGCCGCCGCCGCGTCCGGTCAGTGAGAGGACCGAACACACCGTGAGCCGGAAAGAACGAATCGTCTACACCGTCCTGGTGATTCTCGCGTTCGGGAGCACTGCCGCCTTCCTCGGCTGGTGGTTCCAGCCCGAGCACGTGCCGCACAACTTCCACCAGCGCTGGCACATGATCGACACGGCGTTGTTCGTGCTGCTCAGTTCGGTGTTCGCGCACCGGCTGTTCATGGACGGGTTCTCGTGGGTCGCGGCGTGGGGGATGCGTCGTCAGCCGTCGCCGCCGTCGCCGGCCCCGGGCCACCGCGTCGCCTTCATCACGACTTTCGTTCCCGGCAGCGAACCGCTGGAGATCCTGCGGCGAACGCTGCCGGCGATGCGCAACGCCGACTACCCGCACGACACGTGGGTGCTGGACGAGGGCGGCGATGAGCAGGTGCAAGCGCTGTGCCACTCGATCGGCGTCAAGTACTTCAGCCGGCGCGGCGTCCGCAAGTACAACCTGATCGCGGGGCCGTTCACGGCCCGGACCAAGGGCGGCAACCACAACGCGTGGTACGACGAGGTCGGCCACCAGTACGACTTCGTCGCGCAGATCGATTCGGACTTCGTCCCGAGCCGTCACTTCCTCACCCGGACGCTGGGCTACTTCGAGGACGAGCGCGTCGGGTTCGTCTGCACCCCGCAGGTGTACGGGAACGGGCGCAAGTCGTTCGTGGCGCTCGGCGCCGCGCAGCAGCTGTTCATGTTCTACGGGGCGATCATGCGCGGCCTGGGCTCGGCGAGGCTCGGCCAACATGATCGGTGCCAATCACGTGTCCGCGTCGCCGCACTCGGTGAGATCGGCCTCTACGCGGGTCATCTGACCGAGGATCTGCTGACCGGAATGCGATTGCACGCCGCGCGGCTGGCGCAGCCACTATGTGCCCGAACCGCTCGCGATCGGTGAAGGACCCGAGACGTGGCAGGCCTACTTCAATCAGCAGATGCGATGGGCCTTCGGCTGCATGGACATCCTGCGCCGCTACTCGGTCACGCTCACTCGAGCGATGCGCTTTCGTCAGCGCCTGCTGTACCTCGCGCTCCAGCAGCACTACTTCAGCGGCATCGCCGCCGCGGTCGGGATGAGTCTGCTGATCGGCTATTTCGCAGGCGGAGTGAGCCCGGCCAACGTGCCGGTCGTCGCGACGATCCTCTGGTGTGCGCCCCTCGTGATCATTCGGCAGGTCATGGTGCTGTGGTTGCAACGGTTCAACCCGTCCTCGCGCAACCGCGGACTGCTGTTGGCCGGCCGCTACCTGTCGACAGTCGTGTGGCCGATCTACCTGCTCGCGGCCGTCGGCGTCGCCCGGCAACGCCGGCTCGTCTTCAAGGTCACGCCGAAGGGTTCCGATCAGCGCAGTTCGGAACCGATGACGGTGATGATTCCGCACGCGACCGTCGCCGCGATCTGCGTCGGTTGCCTCGTACTCGGTGAGCTGACCGGTCGCATGTCCCTCGCGATGGTGTTCTGGGCCGGCGCCAACGCCGCGATCATGACGACTTTCGTCCTGGTGCTGCTGGCGAAACGGTCGTTGCACTCCCGGATGCGATCGCGGATCTCGTCAGCGGTGCGGTTCGGCTGGCGGCTGCGGAGCGCGTCGATGGCTTATGTCGAGGTCGACTGATCGCCTTTGTGTCGACGTGACTGATGGGCTCTCTCACTGCGAATAGACCCGGACGTAGTCGACGGTCATCACCTGGGGCCAGGTCGTCGTCGCGTTCGGGGCTTCGGGCCACGAGCCGCCCACCGCGACGTTCAACAACAGGTAGAACGGGTGGTCGAACACCCACCGTCCGCTCCGGCTGACCGTCGACTTGCTGACGGAGTAGTAGGTCTTGCCATCGATGGCGAACGAGACCGAGTCCGGCAGCCAGTCGACCGAGTACACGTGGAATGCGTCGCTGAGATCGGTCGGGGCCTGGAACTGACCGGTGACGTCGTAGGGCTGGCCGCTCGAATCCGGGCCGTGCAATGACCCGTGGGTGACCTGGGGTTGGCGACCGAGAACCTCGGTCACGTCGATCTCGCCCGACCCGGGCCAGCCCGTGGTCTCATGGTCGACGCCGAGCGCCCAGAACGCGGGCCAGACGCCATATCCGGTCGGCATCTTGGCCCGCACCTCGATCCGCCCGTACGTGAACGTCTGGCGGCCCTGCGTCGTCAACCGCGCGGACGTGTAGTCGTTGCGCTTGCCGTCGGAACAGACATGGCCCGGGTCGTGCAGGGCGATGATCGTCAGGTCGCCGGTGCCGTCGAGTTCACTGTTGCCGCGGGCGTCCGTGTAGCACTCGAGCTCGCCGTTGCCCCAGCCGTTACCGCCGGAGACGTTCGACCAGGCCGCGCCGGGTGCCGCACCGGCCGGCCCGTCGAAGTTGTCCGACCAGATCAGCTTCGGCGCGCTCACGCTCACGGTCGGGCTCGCGCTCGATCGACGTTGCGCGGCCGATGGGTGGGCACTGCTGCACGCGTCGGCCGCGGCGACCACGACGAGCAGGGCGGATGCGACGGCGAAGAGTCGGTGCCGCGGCCCGCCGACAACCCGAGGCGTCCGCATCGATCAAGGTTACGTCGTCGGCGATCTTGCTGGTCATTCGACGCTATGACACCGGCTACGTATGACGGTTCGCGCGAACCGCTCAGACGATCAGGACGTCGAGCGTTCGCGGCCCGTGCACACCTTCGACACGCCGCAGTTCGATATCGCTCGTGGCGCTCGGGCCACTGATCCAGGTGAGGGGACGGGTCGGATCGAGGATCGTGAGCGCGTCCGGGACGATGGCGCGGACCTGCTCGCTGCGCACGACGATCAGGTGGTAGTCCGGCACAAGGGTCAGCGCGCGCGGACCCATGCCCGGGCCGGCGTCGAGGACGATGGTGCCGGTCTCGGCGACGGCGACCGCGCAGGTGGTGACCACCGCGCCGACCGCATCGAGCGTGGCCACGTCGGCCGGCTCACCGACGATGTCGACGGCCGGCCGCCACGAGTCCGGGAACCCGTCCGGTACGACGATCCGATCGATTCCGCGGCCGCTCAGGATCGTGGCGATGTTGATTGCGGGATCCGCGCCGGCCCGGTGGACGGTCGCGCGATAGTCCTCGAGCCGATCGACGAACTGCTCGATGTCGTCGGGGCGTCCGGCCCGCCCGGACGGGGGGCGATAGTCACGCGGAATCGGTGCGGGCGCCGGATGATCGGCGAGCGCCGTCCGGATCCGGCCGAGCACGTCATCGCGCGCGCTCATCGAGCGTCCTCCCGATCCCGACCGTCCCACCAATCGCGGAAGCTCTGGCGCGGTGGCACCGGGAGTTCGCGCGACTTCGTCCAGCCGGACAACGGCGGCGGCAGGTGACGGGTGAGCCGCCGCCACCGAGCGACGGGGCGGCCCAGACGCAACGCCCGCAGGGCCCACGTCCACCGGGACGTGCGGCCCATCGTCCAGGCGACGGTCGCCAGCGCGGCCCGTTCGGGGCTGCGGGGCTTGCTGTCGGCGACGCGGGCCCGCAGGTGGGTGAGCATCGTCGGGATGTCGATTGCCACCGGACACGCGTCGAAGCACGCCCCGCACAGCGACGACGCGAACGGCAGGCTCGGATTCTCTTTGACGCCGGTCAGTTGCGGCGACAGCACGGCGCCGATCGGACCCGGGTACACCGACCCGTACGCATGCCCGCCGGTGCGCTCGTACACCGGGCAGACGTTGAGGCAGGCCGAGCAGCGAATGCACCGCAAGGCCGACCGGCCGTGCGGATCGGCCAGCGTCGCGGTGCGGCCATTGTCCAGCAGTACCAGGTGAAAGTCCTGGCCTTCGGTGGCTCCCGTCCACATCGAGGTGTACGGATTCATCCGCTCACCGGTCGACGATCGGGGGAGCAGTTGCAGGAACACCTCTAGGTCGGCCCAGGTGGGCACCAGCTTCTCGATGCCCATGACCGTGATCAGCGTCCGCGGGAGGGTGAGGCACATCCGGCCGTTGCCTTCGGACTCGACCACGCACAGTGTGCCGGTGTCGGCGACCGCGAAGTTGGCTCCGCTGATGGCGACGCGCGCAGTCAGGAACTTGCGGCGCAGATAGGTGCGGGCGGCCTCGGCGAGGTCGGCCGGCTCGTCGCTGAGCTGCGGGTCGACGCCCGCCATCTCGGCCCGGAAGATGTCGCGGATCTCGGTGCGATTGCGGTGGATCGCCGGGACCAGGATGTGACTCGGTTCGTCGTGCCCGAGCTGGACGATCAACTCGGCGAGGTCGGTCTCGATCGCCCCGATGCCCTGCCGCTCGAGAGCTCCGTTGAGGTCGATCTCTTGCGTGACCATCGACTTGACCTTGACGACCTCGTCCGCGCCGGTGGCTCGCACGAGGTCGGTGACGATGCGGTTGGCGTCGTCGGCGTCGCGCGCCCAGTGCACCGTCCCGCCGTGCGCGGTCACCGCCGCCTCGAGTTGCTCGAGGTAGGTGTCGAGGTGCGCGAGGACGTCGTCCTTGATCGCGGCGCCGGCCGCGCGCAGTTCGGGCCAGTCGGGCAGCTCCGCGACGACGGCGGCCCGCTTGGCCCGGATCGTCGCGGTGGCGTTGCCGAGGTTGCGGCGCAGCTGGGGGTCGTCCAGCGCGTCTTCGGCGGCGTCCGGAAACGACCGCGCGCCGTGCAGCTTGCTCGCCGCGCTGGCGCCGGGCATACCGAGAAATGTCATGAGGTCGCCGCCAGGATCTCGGCCAGATGGACCGTCCGCGTCCCGCTCTGCAGCCGGGCCAGCCCCCCGCCGATGTGCATCAGGCACGAGGCGTCGCCCGCCGCGCACCGGCTGGCGCCCGTCGACTCGATCGCGGCGATCTTGTCGCTGAGCATGGCGGAGGACACCGCGCTGTTCTTGAGCGCGAACGTCCCACCGAACCCGCAACACGAATCGGCCGCGGGTAGGTCGACCAGCTCGAGCCCGCGAACCGCTTGCAGCAACCGGTACGGACGATCGCCGACCCGCAGCAGCCGTAGCGAATGGCAGGTCGGGTGATAGGTGACTCGATGCGGGTAAGACGCGCCGACGTCGATGACCTCGAGCACGTCGACCAGGAACTGCGACAGCTCGTACGTTTTCGCGGCGACGCCGCGGGCGCGCTCGGCCAGCGCGGCATCGCCGGCCTGCTCGGCGACGTCGGCGTGCTGGTGGCGGATCGCGGCGGTGCACGATCCGCTCGGCGCGACAATCGCGTCGTAGGGCTCGAACGTGTCGACGTGATTGCGGATCAAGCCGAGCGCCTCGCGCGGGTAGCCCGAGTTCACGTGCATCTGGCCGCAGCAACTCTGTTGCCGGGGGAACTCGACGTCGTGGCCGAGTCGTTCGAGCACGGTGACGGTCGCCCGCCCGACGTCGGGGAACAGCCCGTCGACGAGACAGGTCGCGAACAACGCGACGCGCATCAGCCCGTCACCGGCGCGGGTTGTTGAAGTGCTCAGCCGAACTGGTCATGATCGCCCCTCCCACGGTGCCTCCGACCCGGGCCCGAGTCTATGGGTCGACGCAGGCCACCGCGGACGCGCCCGGGCCGCTCAGGCGACGCAGAGTTCGGCGGTGCGCTCGAGCACCGCGCGGCCGTCGGCCTCGGACCGCCGGCCCAGCCCGCAGGCCGCCGAAATCATGACCTCGCGATGGAGCTGGTCGTCGATGATCGTGCGAATCGCGAGTTGGTCGGTCAGCGGCTGGGACTCGTGTGCGAAGCCGGCCGCGAACTCGACACCGGCCGGCAGGTTCAGGTCCTGCAGCGGTGCGTAGAACGCGGGATCGGTGGTGGCCGGTTGGTCGGCGGCCGCGAACGGCGCGTGCAGCAGGTCGAGGCGTCGACCGTCGGGCCAGCCGCGGGTGACGGCGTTGGCCAGCAGCACGAGCGGGCTGACGTCGGTCATCGTCCCGAAGGCGCGGTTGTTCATGTCGCCGAGGCACAGGTGGACGCCGAAACGGGTGCCGCCGGCGCGGCCGCCGCCAACCCGATGATCGACCGGGCGAGGACGCGCGCCAGCGCCGGCCGCGCCGGAGCCGGCGCCTTGGCCAGCATGACGAGCTCGACCGGCACCTCGACCTGGAAGAGCGTGCCCGGGCCGGTGATCGCCGTGACGTTGCGGATCTCGCTCAGGGTCGCCTCGGTGAACGGGCGCCGATGACGCAGCGCGGCGGCCGGGCCCAGAGTGAACAGGGCCAGGTCGAAATCGCCCGGAACGCCTTCCTGGAAAGCGAGATCGGGTCGTCCGGCCGCGGCTCGGCCCGTTCGAACTGGGGGAAACTCTCGCGGACGGCCGTGACGTGACCGAAGTCGAGATTGGCGCCGTACAGCGTGCGGCCCTTGCGGATCTTCAGCACGGGAGTCTTGTCGTAGTCCGACCAGTCGCCGGGCTTACGCAGTTCGAGGTCCGGGTGTTCGCGCAATGATTCGATGATCGGGATGATCCAGTTGCGCCGGTCGCCGGTCTCGCCGTCGGGCAACGTACGCAGGTACGGCCCAAGGATCTCGAGGGCGGTCGTCATGGCGGCCGCGGGGGTCGGGCCAGGGAGGCTCCCGACCAGGTGGGCTTTGCGTACTGCCACGAGTCACTCCTCTGGATCGCCCGAATCGCAGAACGGTCGTTCTGTGTCGCTGAACGGCGCAGTAGCCATCACCGTAGTCACCCGGTTGGGCCTACCGTCGACGGTATGGACGATGCGACGCCACCCGTGCGGCAGCTGCGACTCGTCGTTCGCGTCGATGACTTCGACGCGGCGGTGGCGTTCTACCGCGACGCGCTGGGCCTGCCCGAGCAGGCCGCCTTCGTCGGGGCCGGCGACGCCCGGGTGACGATCCTCGAGGCCGGCCGGGCGACGCTCGAACTGGCGAATCACGTCCAGGTCGACATGATCGACGGCATCGAGGCGGACGGGCGCCCGAGCGCGTCGGTGCGGGTCGCGTTCGAGGTCGACGACGCGCGTGGGAAGACGGCCGAGCTCGTCGCGTCCGGCGCCACGCTCATCGCCGAACCCCGCGAGACGCCCTGGCGATCGCTGAACTCGCGCCTCGACGGCCCGGCCGGGCTGCAGCTGACGCTGTTCGAAGAACTCGGCCCGGCCGCGGAGGCAGCCGGCCCAGCCGCTGATCCAGCCGGGACCTGAAGCGATGCGCGTCGGGCAGGCGTCCCGCACGGCTCGGCACGTCGCGGCCTACCGGCTCGGCTTCGACCGGCTCGCGACCGGCTACGGCGATGCGAGCGCGGATGAGCGGCTGGCGCGCGATCTCGTAGCCGACCTCGACTTCATCGCCGACGACCGGATGGCGACCTACCTGCGCGTTCGTACGGCCTTCTTCGATCGGGTCGTGACGAATGCGATCGAGCGTGGGACGACCCAGATCGCGGCGATCGGCGCCGGCTACGACGGGCGATCGCTGCGCTACGCGCATCCGGACGTGCGGTGGTTCGAGCTCGATCATCCGGCCACCCAGGCCGACAAGCGCGGACGGATCGAGCGGCTCGGCCTCGACGCGACCGGCGTGACGTTCGTGGCCGCTGACCTGGCGGAGGTCGACGGGGCCGACGTCCTCGTCGGTTCCGGCTTCGACCCGGACGCCCCGTCGCTGCTGACCTGCGAGGGAGTCGTCGTCTATCTCGACGAGGCGTCGGTCGCCGAGCTGCTGGCCGGGTTGCGTTCGTTGGCCACGGCCGGCACCCGCCTGGCCCTGTCGGCCGGTATCCCCGACGCGTCCGACGATCGGCGGGCGGCCCTCGCGGCGCGGGCCGCCGCCGCCGGCGAGCCGCTCGCGTTGGGCGGCGCCGACATGGGCACGCTGCTCGACCGGGCCCGGTGGCGTTCGGCTGAACTATCGGAACGGGCCGCCCGGGCCGGCCTGTTCGTCGGCGTTCCGGAGTGGGAGCCGGGCCGGCCGGCCACCCGCTCACGGGTCGGCGCATACCTCGAGGGCACCTTCCAGTCGGTCGACATCGAGGCGCTGACCCACCACGTCGAACAGCACTACGGCATCGCCGTCGATCGTGTTCGTCGGCTCGACGTCGGCGTGTTCAAGGTCGAGAGCGTCGACGGGCCGCCGTGGGTCGCGCGGGTCTTTCCAAGCCGCCGGCCGCTCGCCCTCGCCGAGGCGGATGTCGCGCTGCTGCGCTACCTCGACGCCCGCGGCTACCCGGCCGAGCGGGTCGCGGCTGCGGTGTCGGAATTCGCGGGGCGAACGGTCGTGGTGACCGAATTCGTGGGCGGTCGCAAACCCGCTAGTACGACGGCGGTCTATCGCGAGCTCGGCGACCTGCTCGGCCGGCTGCACACGCTGCCTGATCCACCGCCGGGCGTGGGCGGGGCCTGGCATCACCTCGTCGCCGAAGGCGGCCCGCGGGCCGAGATCGACGCGCTGACCGCACTCGTCGACGCCCGCCGGCACCTCCCGTCCGGCTGGCGGATCGGCTTCGAGGAGCTGCGGGCCGAGATCGCCCGGCTCGACGACCTGGACGATCTGCCGAAGGCGTTCAGCCATCCTGATTTCGTCCCCCCGAACGCGATCGCGACGCCGTCGGGGTCGTTGGTGATCGTCGACTGGGCGGGGGCCGGCGTAGCGGCCCGGCTCTGGTCGTTCGCCTTCCTGGTCTGGTCGGCGGGGCAGTCCGGTCCGGGCCACGTCCGGGCCGCCGTCGCCGGGTACCGGCAGCACGTCGAGTTCGAGGCCCGAGAACTCGATCGACTCGAAGCCGCGATCGGAGCCCGCCCGTTGATCTTCGACGCGTGGGCCTACGCCACCGGCCGGCGCCCGCTGCTCGAGGTCGTCGCGGGCCGTCCGGCGGTGCGGGCCAAGGTCGACGACATCGCGGCTCAAGTCCGGGCCTCGGCCAGCCGATGATCTTGTTACAGACACGCCCGGCGAACGTTCACCCGACGGCAACCACGGTGTCAACCATGAGCGCCCAGACTCGACCCGGACGGACAGCAATCGACAGCAGGGACCCGACGTGCGGCTCTATCACTACACCTCGTTGCCGAGTCTCGACCTGATCGTGGCCGACCGTCAGCTGCGTCCGGGCGAATCCGATCTGTCGCACCGGCAGCGGCACGCCGGTCCCGATGTCGTGTGGCTGACCTCGATGGCCGAGCCCGACTCGCACGCCCTGCGGCTGAGCGGCCTGGACCTGAAGCCGGTGCGCAACCCGGTGGACAAGACCGCGATCCGCTTCACCATCGACCTGGACGATGCCGAGGATTGGTCGGGCTGGTCCACCCGGCACGGCATCCTGGCGAGCTGGCAGGCGGCGTTGGGCCGTGGACGCCGTCCGGATACGTGGTACGTCGTCACTCGTGCCATCCCGGCGTCGGAATGGGTCGTGATCGACGTCCGCGTGACGCCCCGTGCTGATGTGGCCTGAGCGCTACGGCGCTGAAGTGTCCTGAGCGCTACAGCGCTGATCTGTCCTGTGCGCTACAGCGCGACCAGCATCAGTCGTTCGAGCTCGCGATCGGCGACGTCGCAACCGGCTGTGCACGAGAACGCGATGGGTCGTCGGCGCAGGAGCTGCCCGGCGTGTGCGAACTGCTGGCGTTCGGCGAGTTGCGCCGCCGACCCGCACGTCGGGCAGGCAACAGAGCGAACATCGATTTTGTCGGGCACGCCAACAAACGATAGTTGGGCATCCGGATGTGGTCCAATCCGACGGCGCGTCGCCATTCGATCAAGCCGGGCGACCGCGGGTCGATGAGTCGATCGTGAAGCGCTCGCAGTGGATCCGCCCCGCCATCGCAACGGTCGGGTTGGCGGCCGTGCTCGCCGCGGGAGCGACCGTCGCCCAGGCCCAGGTCGATGCGCTCGACAGACCGCTGTTGTCGGTGAGCGCGGGCGCGCACCCGCGCAACGGCATCGAACTCGGCAACGACCCGACGATCCGCCCGTCGGCCTCGGTCGAGATCCTCGCCGGCGGCTTCGCGCCCGGCGCACCGGTCGAGCTGCGGATCGCCTGTCGGTCGACCCCGGTCGGGACGGTCGACGCCGATGCGCAGGGCACCATCCGGTTCCCGTTCACCGTTCCGATCGACCTCACGTCCGGGCGGCATGTGCTCTCGCTGACCGGGGCCGTTCGTCCGGCCGCGGGAGCCGCCGCGCGGCCGTCCGGCAATCTGGTCGTGTCCGTGCCGCTCGTGGAGTACTTCCGCTTCTCGGTCGCCCACTCCTCGGCGCCCGGCGTGACCGCCTGCTGACTCGCCGTTCGGGCAAACCGGGGCGCTTGTCCCACCTGTGCAGGTGCAATGAATTCGGCGTCCGCCGCTCGTGCGTAGTTCACCTTGCCGTAACTGCCCGTGCGCCCGAGCCCAGAGAGTATCGGCCCGTTCTTGCCGAACGACGGGACGGGGACGGAACCGGTGGCGCTAGCTGCAAACCGAAGGGCACCTCGGTTTCTGTACATCTCGGACGGTGAGACGCGTTCGAACTGGCGCGCGCCCAGTGGTTCGACCGAGCGCGTCGCCTGGCGCTTCGTCGCGGCGAACAACCGGCCGATGGGTCGCTCGCCGGTCGCCTACCCGAGCCTGCGCGCCGCCACCCGGGCGGCCGGGCTGGTCCGCACCGCCGCCGACGACCTGGTCGGCACCGTGGCGGTCGACGGGGCGAACGGTGAGTGGCGATGGACCGCGTCGTTGTCCGACGAGGTCGTCGCGGTCTGCGTGTACCCCTACACGCGCCGGCTTGAATGTGGACGCGCACTCCGGCAGTTCCTGCGGGCCGTCGGGGCGGTCGAGGACGAGTCGGCGCAGCTGCGGCACCTCGGGCCGACGGCCCTGCGCGTCTATGAGACGACGTGACGAACGCCGGCCCCGCGATCGCGCACTTCCAGATGTTCTCGCTGACGCCGCAGGGCGAGGTGCGCTGGCGCCTGCTGTCGGCCAACAACCGTGATCTCGGGCGGGGCGTCGCCGCCTATCCGGACGCCGGCGCCTGCCAGGTCGCGATCAAGGAACTGGTTGTCGAGCTCGACGCCCTGCAAGCGCAGGTGCGCCGGCGCGGCCCGAGTCAATGGCAGTGGGCGCTGCTCGCCGGGGCCGATGTCGTCGTGCTCGGTGCCCACGGGTACGACCGCCAGGTCCGGTGCGACCAGGCGGTCCGCCACTTCGTCGAGCACGCCGCGCTCGGACAGATCGCCGACACCCTCGTGCTGGCCGGAGCCCGACGCTGGACGAGCGCGTCGGCCTCGCAGCGCCCGTTGGCGGTCGGCCCGATCCGGGGTCGACTCGGGCGTGGGGCGGACGCGTGAAGCGGGCCGTGGCGATCGTTGTGCACGCAGTCGGTTCGTCCCCTGTTCAGCTGGCGGCCGTCCCTTGGTCGCCGGACTCGGTTGGGATCGGCTGGTGCGGATGACGGGGAGCGCCGGGGTTGCGGCGTGGGTTCTGTCATGACGACGTCCATCCGCGTCGACCCGGGAGTCGAGCAAGACGAGCCGCGGCGACTCGTCGAGAATCCGCCGATCGCCGACCGGATCTTCAAGCAGGGTTCGCGGGCCGTCGGCCTGTCGGTGCTGGTGATCACCGGCTCGATCGGGGTCTTCCTGGCGATCCAGTCGGTGCCCGACGCTTCGTGACTACGGCTTCTCTTTCTTCACCCAGAGCCAGTGGGATCCGGATCGCAACGTCGTCGGCATCGCAGCGGTCCTGCTCGGCACGCTCACCATCGCGCTCGTCGCGCTGTTCTTCGCGTTTCCGCTCGCATTCTGCGGCGCGGTCTACATCAGCGAGTACGCGCCACCGAAGCTCAAGCCGTACCTGATCTCGATGGTCGACCTGATGGCCGCCGTGCCCAGCATCGTCTACGGCCTGTGGGGGTTCTTCCTGATCCAGCCGCACGCCGCGTACGTCGCGCGGTGGCTGCAGCACCTATCTCGGCTGGTTGCCGTTCTTCCATGTCAACAGCGACACCCACGCCGCGATCTGGCAGCAGAGTGACTACATCGGGTCGGCATTCATCGCCGGCATGGCCGTCTCGATGATGGTGATCCCGATGGCCTGCGCCGTGATGCGCGAGGTGTTCTCGCATGCGCCGGCCGGCGAGCGGGAGGCGGCGTACGCACTCGGCTCGACCCGCTGGGGCATGATCCGCTCGGTCGTCCTGCCGTTCGGTCGGGGCGGCATCATCGGCGGGACGATGTTGGCGATGGGCCGCGCGCTCGGCGAGACGATCGCCGTCGTCCTGATCATCTCGCCGACCTTCGACGTGAAGTTCCGACCGCTCGAGATCGGCACGAACTCGGTGTCGTCGCTCATCGCCGGACGGTTCGGCGATTCGTCGCCGGCCCAGTTGTCAGCGCTGCTCACGGCGGGCTTCGTGCTGTTCCTCATCACCCTGATCATCAATACGCTCGCGGCCACGGTCGTCAGTCGCAGTCGCAGCGGCGCCGGAACGGATATCTGATGACGACGGTCGAAGCCCGCGTCGATCCCGAGCTCGACGTCCGGTCCGAAGGTGTCGATCCCTTCAGCACGCCGCGCACCGTCGTCCCCGGGGGCGACCCGGCGGACGCGAGCGATCGTCCGCGCCCGATCCAGGCCCGCACGTTCGACGACAACGCCGGTCTGTACGGCAGCCTGACTAGTTCGTTCGCGCTGACCTGGCTTTTCTACACGTACATCCTGCCGTTCAGCGGCATGGTCGGCTACTTCGTCCTGCTGGTACTTGATCTTCCTGGTGATGTACTGCTCGATCACCGCGCTGAACAACCCGCGAACGGTGGTGATCGACCGATTCGTGGCGAGCAGCATTCACGCCGGCGCGATCTTGACCGGGGCCGCGCTCGTGTCCGCCGTGGTCTTCACCTTCTGGCGCGGCTATCCGGCGCTGGTGCATCTGAACTTCTATACCCACGACATGTCCGGCGTCGGGCCACAGGATCCGTTGAGCCGCGGCGGCGTATTGCACGCGATCGTCGGCACGTTGATCGAGATCGGCATCGCGATCGCCATCACGCTGCCGCTCGGTGTCGGTACGGCCGTCTACATGGTCGAGGTCGGCGGCCGGTCGTCGAAGATCGTGCGAACGGTCGTCGAGGCGATGACTGCCCTGCCGTCGATCATCGCCGGCCTGTTCATCTACACCGTGCTGATCGTCGACATCAGGTTCCCGAAGACCGGATTCGCGGCCGCGATGGCGATCAGCGTGATGATGCTGCCGATCATCGCCCGGGCGTCCGACGTCGTGCTGCGCGTGGTTCCCAGTGGTCTGCGCGAGGCGAGCCAGGCGCTCGGCGCATCACGGTGGCAGACCGTTTGGCGGGTTGTGCTGCCGACCGCGCGGCCGGGCCTCGCGACCGCGCTCATCCTCGGCATCGCCCGCGGAGTCGGCGAAACCTCACCCGTGCTGCTGACCTCGGGCGCGTCGACGTTCTTCAACGCCGACCCCTTCAGCGATCCGATGAACTCGCTGCCATTGTTCACCTATTTCGCCGTCCGCAGCGGTGAAGACCGTTTCATCGAGCGGGGCTTCGGCGCGGCCAGTGTGCTGCTGATGTTGGTTCTGGTCCTGTTCATCATCGCTCGCCTGCTCGCCCGCCAGCGCCCGATGCGCTGACGGTTCGGTCTCTGCCCACTCGCTCGAAGGATCTTGTGATGTCTCGCCTTCCGCGGCTCGCCGCGTTCGTTCTCGTCGCCGGCCTCGTGTCCGTTGTCAGCATGCCGCCGGCCGGCGCAGCGGGCAGCCACACCGGAATCACCGGATCGGGTTCGTCGTGGAGCGCCAACGCGGTGAACCAGTGGGTCGCGGACGTCAAGAACAAGCAGGACCTGCAGGTCGTCTTCACCTCGACGGGTTCGGCCCAGGGCCGCAAGGACTTCGCCAACCAGAGCACCGACTTCGGCGTCTCCGACATCGCGTACCTCGGCCACGACCCGCAGACCGGCCAGGACGACACCAGCCAGGGCCGTCCCTACGCCTACCTGCCGATCGTGGCGGGTGGCACGTCGTTCCCGTACCACATCGGCAACGGGGCGGCTCAGATCAAGACGCTGCGGCTGTCGGGGCCGACGCTCGCGAAGATCTTCACCAACCAGATCACCAACTGGAACGATCCGGCGATCGCCAAGGACAACAACAACAAGCTCAACCTGCCGAACCTGCGGATCACCCCGGTCGTGCACTCCGAGGGCTCCGGTTCGACCGCTCAGTTCACCGCCTATCTCGCCAAGATGGACGCGGGGATCTGGGGTCCGTACAACAACGGTTCGGACACCTCGACCGAGTACTTCCCGCGCAAGGGTTCGCAGGTCGCTCAGAACGGCTCGGACGGCGTCATCAACTTCATCACGTCGGCGGCGGGCAACGGCACGATCGGCTTCGACGAGTACTCATACCCGCTGGCCGCGGGCTATCCGGTCGCGAAGGTGCTCAACCAGGCGGGCTACTACACCGCCCCGACGCAGTACAACGACGCGGTCGCGCTCACTGCCGCACAGATCAACAACGACCCGAAGTCGCAGGACTATCTCACCCAGACCCTCGACCAGGTTTACGTCAACCCCGATCCGCGCTCGTACGCGATCTCGTCGTACTCATACGCGATCATCCCGACTGGGAACTCGACCAACGGCGAGCAGAAGACCAACTCGGACGCCCAACGCCAGACGATCGCCGATTTCCTGACTTACGCGATCTGTCAGGGCCAGGCCGAGATGGGACCGATCGGCTACTCGCCATTGCCGATCAACCTGGTCGAGGCCGGCTTCACCCAGATCGCGAAGCTGCAGACCCCTACTGGCAAGGTGCAGCTGTCGAGCACGCCGATCACGAGCTGTAGCAATCCGACGTTCGACAAGTCCGACCCGACGAAGAACCTGCTGGCCGTGATCGCCCCCCAGCCGCCGGCGTGTGACCACGAGGGGGCGGGACCTTGCACGTCGACAACGGTGGTCAATGCCAATCCGGCAGCGAACGGCTCGGTTCCTGGAGCGAGTACCGCGGCAACGGGCGCGTCGGCCGGGTCGACGGCGACGGGGGCACCGACCGGCGCCGCCACAGCGGCCGCGACCGCCAGCGCGTCGACGAGCATCGACCCCCTCACCGGCCAAACTGTCAGCGCCGGTGGCGCGAACGGCAACAGCGACGGCTCGAACGCGCAGCCGGTGGCCCAGGAAGTCAGCCAGACCACAGCCAATCCCGGCTTTGACGCAATGCTGTACGTGCTGGCCGTCGTGATGCTGCTCGCCGCCCTCGTCGCGCCAGTGCTGGTCGGACATTTCCTGCGTGGTCGTCCGTGACAACTTGGCGGCGCTTCGGCGCGGGCGTCGCGGTGCTGGCACTGCTGTCGCTGGTCGTCCTCGGGGGGGCTCCCGCGTCGTCCGACGCCAACGCGGACGGCTCATTCGCCGCGACGAAGACCGTCACACGTACGTATCTGAACGCCGACGGTTCAGTGACTCTCGTTGACAGCCGCAACGTGACCGTCAATGTCAGCCAGACGACATCGTTGCGCGGCCGACAGGACGTGCAGGTCAGCTGGACGGGCGCCCACCCGACCGGCGGTATCCAGGTCGATCCGAACTCGGCGCTCGCGCCCACCGCCGAATACCCGATGGCCATCCTCGAATGCCGCGGCACCGAGGACGGCACGGGGGCCAACAAGGTCGACCCGACGACGTGCTGGACCCACGCCTCGGCGTCGCGATTCATCGCGAACTCGAATATCGCGTTCGGGCCGTGGCGGGTCGACGAATACGCATCCGACGCGCAGCGGGGCACGGCGGTCGGCAGCCCAAGTCCCGCGCCCTCGACCTGCCCGAGCATCGACGACTCGCGCTGGGTGCCGTTCGTCGCCGCCGACGGAACGGTCTACCCGTACGGCTCCAACGGTTGCGGCGGTCTGCCGCCCGAGGACTTCCAGGTCGACACCGGCAACAGCGCCGTCCCGCCGAACACGACCTTCGCCGCGACCGGTACGGACGGCACCGGCACCGCCAAGTTCGACCTGTGGACCGAAGCTGAAGACGCGTCGCTGGGTTGTTCGGCCACCGTTCCCTGCACGCTCGAGGTCATCCCGATCATGGGCGTCAGCTGCGACCCGTACGGGGTTTCGCCCGGTCTGAGCGCCGGCAACATCCCCGATTCCGACGCGGCGGCCGACGCGGTCGCGCAATGTGAGACGACTGGCAACTACCAGCCCGGTTCGTTCGCGACCGGCCAGTCCGGCAAGCAGGCCGTGAGCGGCGCGCTGTGGTGGAGCGCTTCGAACTGGCGCAACCGGATAGCTGTGCCGCTCAGCTTCGCGCCCGTTTCGGACGCGTGCGACTCGAACAGCGCCGGCGCGGCCACGTCGGTGTACGGGTCGGAGCTGATGGTCGAGGCGACCAACCAGTGGTCGCCGAAATTCTGCAGCGACTCGAGCCTGTTCAAGTTCACCCACGTGCAGACGTCCGAGCCGCTGGCCCGCTCGACGCTTCAGAGCGGATCGATCTCGGGCGCGTTCACGAGCGATCCACCGGACACGCCCTATACCGTGCCGACCGTCCAGGCTCCTGTCGCCGTGACCGGCTTCGCAGTGAGCTACAACATCGATGATGAGAACCAGCATCCGGTGACGAATCTGCGCATGGATGCCCGGTTGCTGGCCAAACTGCTCACCGAGTCGTACGGCGCCGTCGTGGCGATGCAGGTCAAAGGTTCGCCGGTGCAGAACAACCCGGTGAATATCACCCAGGATCCCGAGTTCCAGGCACTCAACCCCGGGATCTCGTTCGAGGGCGGCGATCCGGGCCCGGCATCGCTCATCGCCCTGCTCAGCCAGTCCGACGTGACCGAGGCCGTCACGGCCTACATCAATGCCGACCCCGAAGCCCGAGCATGGCTCGACGGCAAGCCCGACCCGTGGGGAATGGTGATCAACTCCGGCCTACGCGGGCATCAGTCTGCCGGTCAACCACTGGCCACTCCTCGACGGCTTCATCCCGGACCTCGGCTCGGACAACCTTTGTGAGACACAGGACCCGACGCCGTTCCTGCCCGCAGTGGCATCGCCGACGCCGACCCTTGCGCAGACCACGATCGACGTCCAGTTCGCGGCGCCGCCCGGCAAGATCGGTTGCACCACGCTGATCTCCGGCGGCACCAACATCGGGCAGTGGGTCGCCGCCCGGGCGGCAGGTTCCCGGCCAGCGATTCACCATTGGGATCACGTCGTTGAGCGAAGCGTCCCGCTTCAACCTCAACGTCGCGTCGCTCGAGACCTCGTCGAGCATCACCGATTACACGGCCAAGTTCACGGGCGCGGCGGGGCGCAATTTCGTCGAAGCGAACGATGGCTCATTGAAGGCGGCGGTCGACTTGTTTACGCCCGACTCGACCACCGGCACCTGGGCGACCCCCTATGCGAAGCTGCGGACAGTGAGCTCCGCCTACCCGGGCACCATGGTCGTCTACGCCGACGTCCCGACTACCGGCCTGTCGTCCGACGACGCCACCGACCTGTCTGAGCTGCTGACCTTCGCCGTATCGGACGGGCAGACCGAGGGCTTCGCCGACGGCCAGCTGCCGCCCGGCTACCTGCCGCTGACCAGCGCGAACGGGCTGTCGGCGATGATCGATTACACCAACGCTGCGGCCGCCGACGTGCTGGCGCAGAACAGGTCAGGTGCCGGGCGGAATACCCGGCGCGACATCGCCGACTTCCGCCACCTCGACGACAACGACGCCGGAAACTGTCACGTCCGGCAGCAATTCGGGATCGACGTCCGGATCGACGGCCCGCTCGTCGACGACGCCGTCAGCGGCGGCCCCGACACCGACTGCTTCGGCCAGTTCCCCGGCGGGCAAGACGACCGCGCCCGCTGCCCACATCAAGACGGTCGCGGCGAGTTCTTCCCTGGCCAGCGCCGCTCTTCCGGTGTTCATCGCGGTTGCGCTGCTCGGCGCTCTCGCGTCGGCGGCCGCCCAGGCGCGTAGCTTCCGAGGCCGACCGTGACCGCGACGCTGGTCCCGCCGGCCACGGCGGCGCCGGACGCGCCGGCGACGGCGCCGAGCCGCACCCGCAGCGAGCGGCATCAGACCCGCCGGCTGACTCGCGAGGCTCTGCCGCCGGGCCGCTACATGGTCTCGGTCATCGGGCTCAGCGTCTTCGTGCTGGCCGGATGGTCGGTCCTGTACGTGCTCGTGTTCAGCTCGATCCAGCACGACCGTGCCCAGCATCGCCTTTACGCGACGTTCCGCTATCAGCTCGCCCAGGGGCTGGTTCCGATCGGCGGCGTCATCGCCGAGGGCACGCCGATCGCGACGATCAGCATCGCGGGTGCCGGCCTGCACAACGAGGTTGTCGTCGAAGGGACGTCGGCGGGCGATCTGCGCGACGGGCCCGGGCATCTGCGCACCACGGCGATGCCCGGCCAGCCCGGCACGTCCGTGCTGTTCGGACGGTCGGTCGCGTACGGAGGACCGTTCAGCGGGATTCCCGAGCTGCAGCCCGGGACGAAGATCTCGGTGACCACGGGCCAAGGCGCGTTCACTTATCGGGTCACCGATGTTCGTCACCAGGGCGACCCGGTTCCGACGCCCCTCGGCGGCACGGGATCGCGGTTGACGCTCGTGACGTCCCAGAGTTCGGGCTGGCTGTCGGGTCTCGCGCCGGGCCGGGCCGTGATCGCCGACGCGACGCTGTCCGGCGCATCGCTACCCGATCCCGGCGGTCGGCTTGCCCAGGTTCCGGCGTCGAACCAGATCATGGCGAACGACTCGAGCTCGGCGACGCTGATGCAGCTCGTGCTGTGGCTGCAACTCCTCGCGATGGCCGGATGCATTGTTGCCTGGCTGTCGCGCCGATGGCTGGGCTGGTCGCTCTGGTTGGTGTCGGTGCCGGTGATCGTGGCCGTCCTCTGGGGACTTTCGAACACCGCCGTGCGCCTCCTGCCGAACCTGCTCTGAGACTTCCGGTCCCTTGCCTCGACGAGGTCGACGCCCGGCCTCGATCGGCCTGATCGTCACGCCGTGAACACGGCTGAGCACCTCGCCGCAAAATCGAGGTGAGCCTTCATCCCTCGTTAACTTCGTGCCCCTCTGAATGTGGCCCCCGCCTCCGACTCTTAGCTGGCACCCAGCGGGGGTGCTCTTCTCGGAAGGTGGCTTCATGAAGAAGTACAGCAAGAAGGGCTTGGCCGCGATTGCGGTCGGCGCTCTCGCCGTAGGCCTGATGGCCAGCGGTGGCGGCGTTGCCCAGGCCGACCCGGGCCCCGGTGCCAACGACATCGTCGGTGTCGGTTCCGACACCCTGCAGTACATGCTCGACTTCGGCGCAGACGGCGACTTCGGTGGCCACGGTGGCTACAACGCAGGCAAGTCCGCTCACCTGGTGAGTATTGACGCGACCCCCGACGCCAATGCGCGCTCGGGTTACCTCAACGGCAGCACGAACGCCGCCCTCAAGGCTCTCAACCCGACCGTCGTTCTTCGCGCCGGCCAGGCTCCGGTCCAGCGTCCCAACGGTTCGGGCGCCGGCATGACCGCGATGCTCAACGACCACAACACGGGCACCAGCGAGGTCATCAACTACGTTCGCTCCTCCTCGCCGCTGAGCGCGGGCCAGATCGCCACCGCGACCGGCGCCGGCGGCATCGGCCCGATCCACGAGATCCGGCTCGCAACCGACGACCTGGCCATCGGCGCCGGGACGGTCACCAACGCTCCGACTCTGTCGGCCGCGCAGCTCAAGGACATCTACCTCTGCAACAAGACGACCTGGAGCCAGGTCGGCGGTACTGGCGCCGGCTCGGGTGACACGATCATCCCGGTCATCCCGCAGAGCGGTTCCGGTACTCGCAAGACCTTCCTCACCGACATCGGCTTCACGACGGACTCGGGCGGCAACGTCACGCAGAGCGTCGGTCCGTGTGTCATCACCGGTGAAGAGAACGACCCGTACTCGCTCTACGTCGACAACACGGCGAACCACAACCAGGTCGCCGACCCGTATGCGACCGCCGCTGTCGCAAACCCCGATGCCATCGCTCCGTTCTCGGGTGGTCGCCTGAACCTGTACGCGGCTGGCTACTTCTCCAACCCGAACGTTGCCTTCGGCGCTACGCCGCCCACCGGTGACGAGGGCGTTCTGTCGCCGGGTGTCGTGCTGAACAAGTCGGGTTACGACGACCAGCGCGGTCTGTACATCTTCTTCCGCGACGCCGACGCCGCCAGCACCACGCACTTCAACGGCACCGCCAAGAACTGGGTGAACACCCTGTTCTACGCGACATCGGGTACCCCGTTCTTCAAGGGTGGCGCGGCCGCGACGCTGCTCACCTCAGCGGGTGTCACGCCGGCCTACGACGACTGTGGTGTCGACGTGGCGGGTGCGAGCGCCTGCCCGTAAGCACGTAGACCGGCTCGGCCTCGCCGGGCCGGTCCGCTCTCAAAGCTCACGCTCGATCGCTTGACCCCAAACAAAAAACTTTGAGGAGTTTCTTGATGCGTACCAAGCTCAAGTCGGCCGTAACGGTAGGCGCGCTCGTCGCGGCTGCCGGGGCCGCCATGTTCGCCGGGGCCGGTAGCGCCTCGGCCCAAGGGACGCCCACGCCGTGGGCTCCGGGTGGGATCAGCCAGGACGGCAACGCCGTCGGCGGTCTGGAGTTCTTCACCTCTGCTGGTGTCCAGGTGACCAGCGGCAACATCAATGACGTGCCGTTCGCCAAGTACGTCGTGGGTCTGGCCAAGACTCGCACGGTGGCGTGGACGGACACGACCGCCACGTTGTACGCCTACGTTCCCGCTCCCGGGCAGACGCCCGACCAGTGGACGGTCAGCGAGCAGCTGGGCGGTAGCCCGAGTTTCCCCGCCGCGGGCGCACCCGGTGCCATCGGCACCACGTCGCTTCCGGTCTACACCGGCAGCACGGCGTTCGACGAGTCGTTGGCCGCCCTGTCGGGTGACATCCAGCAGACCTCGACGACGGCCGGTTACGTGAACGCTTACGAGCTGCGTATCTACACCGGCGCGGCGGGCCATTCGGCGTCGACGACGTACGACTACGCCGACATCACCATCAACAACACGACCGGCCAGTGGGCACTTGTCTACTCGCCGGACCAGGCCGGCACCTCGACGTCGACCACCATCGACGCGTCCACGCCGACCACCGCCACGACCGGCACTCCGGTCACGCTGAAGGCTGACGTCACGGGCGGCGCGGCCGGAACGGTTCAGTTCTTCAACGGCGCGACGGCCATCGGCACCCCGCAGACGGTGACGGCGGGCGCTGCGACGCTGCCGTGGACCTTCACGTCCGCGGGCACCGCTCAGGTCAACGCCAAGTTCACCCCCACCGCGCTGTCGGGCTTCGCCGCGTCGGCCAGTGGGAACTACCCGGTCGCGGTCACCGGCCTTGTCGTCGGGACCTCGGTCAGTGAGGCGCACACCTTCACTGGCACGGTCGGCTCGGACGGCAACTACCCGGCCTTCTCGCCGGCGACGCTGACCGCCACGGTCACGCCGGGCAACGTTGCCGGTTCGGTCGCGTTCTTCGACGGTTCGACGCAGGTCGGCCCCTCGGTCTCGGTTCCGGGCACCAACCCGGCCGCGACGCCGTCGACCGTTTCGACGACGTACTCCCTGTTCGCGCCGGGCGCTCACAGCCTGACCGCGAAGTTCACCCCGACCGACACGACCGACTTCACCGGGTCGACCAGCACACCGGCCGACACGTTCACCCTCGGCGCGGCCGCGGGACCGACGCCCGATATCCAGAGCATCTCGGTTGACGTCCCCAACGGTTCGCTGTCGATCTCGACGCCGTACCACGCTCAGAACCCGCTCAACGTCACCCTGGCGTTGAACTCGGCTGGCACCGAGCTGACCGGCAACACCCCGTTCGGTAGCGCCACTGGTGGCCCGACGGACCCGCTGCAGAACACGATCAAGATCGTTGACACCCGTACCGGTGGTCTGAACTGGACCGCGTCCGCGATTGCCTCGTCGCTCTCCTCAACGACGACCACGTCGACGATCAACGGTGAGAACGTTGGCCTGACCAACCTCTCCGCCGTCCCGATCGCCGGCAACCACCTCACGTCGAGCAACATCGTCGGCATGAACAACCCCGCGGCTGACCCGGCCGTCGCCTCCAGCGACACCGGCACCCTGGGTCTGGGCAACACCTCGCACGTTGTTGTCACGAGCAACGACCCGATCAACGGTGGCACCGGCACCATCGGCGTCATCGGCACCCTGACGGTCAACGCTCCGACCAGCACGCTCGCGGGCCACTACACCGGCACGATCACCTTCACGATCGTCTGACGTAGCCCCAAGCAGTACCCCGCTTCAATCACGAAGGGCGGGACGGGAAACCCCCGTCCCGCCCTTTGTGTGTCGTCCGGTGTTCAGATTCGCGTTGACGCTTGTTCGTCGCGACCGGCTTTCCTTCACGCATGTCCACGACGCGCCTCGGGGGGCGCCGGTCCGGGCGAGCCATGATCGTGCTCGCCATCGCCGGGCTCTGCCTCGCCTCCGCGCCGGCCGGCGCCATCGCCCCGACGCCCACTCCGACCCCGGCCGCCAAGGCGAGTGGAGCAGCGCCGAGTTCGTCAGCGGGGCAACCGCCGAACGAGGCGACGTTCGGCATCCAGGCCGCATCGGCCACGGCGGGGGACACTCGACCGGACTTCACCTTCGGTGGCACGTCCGGATCGGTCATCAGCGATCACGTGGCGGTCAGCAACATCGGCGACGTCCCGCTCGATCTGGAGCTGTATCCCACCGATGCCATCGCGACCAGCGACGGCAGTTTCGCCATCGAGCTCGGCTCGACCAAGCCAACCGATCTCGGGTCGTGGATCACGATGAACACGGCCCGCCAGATCACGATTCCGGCCCGCACGGCCAAGGGCCCGACGACGATGATCGTTCCCTTCACGGTGTCGGTTCCATCGGATGCCACCCCGGGCGACCACGCCGGCGCCATCGTCGTCTCGCTGCACACCGCGGCCGGCGTGTCCGGGCCCGCGAGTGAGGCGCTCGACCAGCGCGTCGGCATCCGGGTCTACTTCCGCGTCGCCGGACCGATTCACGCGGGGCTCTCGATCCAGAAGCTCTCGCCGACGTTCCTGCGCGGAAGCTCGCTGTACAACCCGTTCGGCCGCGGTTCGGTGCGGATGACCTACGAGATCCGCAACACCGGCAACGTGATCCTCGGCGGCAAGCAGGACGTCAAGGTCAGCGGGCTGATCGGCGGCAGCACCACCGCGACGACGGTGGACGGCAAGCCGCTGGCCCAGATACCGGCCCTGCTGCCGGGCGGCTCGATGAAGTTCACGGCGCTCGCGAAAGATGTCTTCCCGTCCTTCCGAGTGACGACGACCGTGCGGGTCACGCCACTGGTCCCGGTCGGCCAGATCGATCCCGGGATCGTTGTCGCGTCCGCTTCGGTGACCGTGTGGGGGATCCCTTGGGCGCTCGTCGTCCTGATCCTGATCGTGCTCGGCGCTTGCGGGTGGCTCATCTGGCGGCGCCGGCACCCATCCCGGAAGACCGGCCGCCACGGACCGCCACCGAAGAACCGCGAACGCGTACCGGTTTCGGCATAGCGCATCGGCTGTCGTTGGCAGAGCGCCGGCGGCAATCTCATCTGAAGAAGGACAACAAATGTCGGTACGTTCTCCACTGCGCGCCGCCCTCGCCCTCGCCGGCGTCGTGGTGGCCTTGCAGTTCGGTTCGCCGTACGCAGCCGCCGCGTCCGCCCCGTTCAGCGACAGCAACGCGATCGGCCAGCTCACCCTGTGCGGGACTGACGGTAAGCCGGTCACATCGGGCAGCACGAACGCGGTTCCGTTCGTGTGGCGGGCCGTCGGCTCGACGGCGGCCAAGTCGCCCTACAACGGCGCGGGTCGCACCGCCGCGCTGTACGCCTACCAGGCGATCCAGAACGTCGACCCTTACGAGTGGAACGGCGACGCCCTCACCGCCTATGCGTCCTACACCAACGCGAGCCACCCGATGGCCGCGGCGACTCCCGCCGATCTCGCCCTGTCGGACTGGATGACCAGCTACCCGCTCAAGTGGGACGGCCTCGTGCAGCTACGTATGTTCACCGGGGTGCCGCGCGAACCCACGTGGACCCAGAACTACAACGCCGCCATCATCAAGGTGAGCGGTTCGACTTGGACGTTGGTCCAGGGCGGCGGAGGTGACTGCTCGTCGGGGACGGCAGTGTCCGCCGAAGTGCAGCTCGTCCCGTCGATCGCCGCGCTGCCGACGCCCGGGGTGTCCGCTTCGGCGAGGGCGTCGTCCGGATCGGCGAGCGCTTCGGCGGGCGGTTCGTCGAGCGGCGCATCGACCGGTTCGTCGGGTGGATCGGAGAGCGCGTCGGCGTCCGATTCGAGCGGCGCCACCGGAGAGTCGTCGAGCGCGCACCAGAGTTCTTCGTCCAGCTCGCTGCCTTGGATCCTCGGCGTGGTCGTCGTACTCCTCGCCGCCGGATCGGGTGGCTTTGTGTGGTGGCGTAAGCGTTCCGCAGTCAGTCCATAGCTTGCAGCTCGTTCGTCCCTAGTTAACCAGCGCGTCGCGGCCGGTCCGCCTGACCCCGGTCTGATGACCGCAGCGCGAAGCCGTGACCGGCGCGCTGGGTGTCGCCTGCAACGAGAGGAATCGGCCGATATGACTTCGACCCGACGGGTTCGCACGATCAGCAGTGCGGTTGCCGCGTGTCTATTCGCCGCGGTGGCGCTGCTGTTCGTCGGTGGGCACCGGGCCTCGGCCGACACGCCGCCATGGGCTCCCGGAGGCGTGAGCCAGGATCCGAACGCGGTCGGGGGCCTGGTCTTCTTCGACTCGACCGGTCACCAGATCACCAGCGGATCGACGACCGTCAAGCCGTTCGCGGCCTATGTCGTCGGCCAGGTTCCGACCCGCACGGTCGCCTGGACCGACACCACCGCGACGCTGTACGCCTACCTGCCGACGGTCGGCCAGAACCCCGGCGCCTGGCAGACCAGCGAGCAACTCGGCGGCAGCCCGACGTTCCCGAACGCGGCCGCGCCCGCGCCGATCAATTCGACGACCCTGCCGGTGTACACGGGCAGCTCGACGTTCGACGAGACGCTCGACTCCCTCGTCTCCGACATCCCGCAGACGGCCACGACGACCGGCTACGTGAACACCTACGAAATGCGGATCTACACCAACGCGGCCTTCCACTCGGCGTCCACCACCTACGTCTATGCCGACATCACGATCGACTCGGTCGCACACACGTGGTCGCTCGTCTACACGCCCGCGGGCGACTTCCCGCCGGCTTCCGCCACGACGACGACCACGAGCGTCTCGGCGTCGCCCACCTCGGCCCACACCGGTGACACCGTCACGTTGTCGGCGACCGTGTCACCGGCGGGCGCGGCCGGCACCGTCCAGTTCAAGGACGGCTCGACCGCGATCGGCAGCCCGGTGACGGTGTCGGCCGGTGCGGCCAGCACGACGACGACGTTCAGCTCGACCGGTTCACACTCCATCACCGCGGTGTTCACGCCGAGCAACTCGGCCGCCTTCACAGCGTCGACGAGCAGCGCGACGACGGTGACGATCACGGCGCCCACGGTCACGACAACGACATCGGTGAGCGCATCTCCGGCGTCCGTCGAGACGGGCGCATCAGTGGCCCTCTCGGCAACGGTCTCGCCTTCGACCGCCCTCGGCAGCGTCCAGTTCAAGGACGGGTCGACGAACATCGGCGCCGCCGTGGCGGTGTCGGGCGGGACGGCCGGTACGACCACATCGTTCTCCTCGGCCGGCTCGCACTCGATCACGGCGGTCTTCACGCCGACCGTGGCGACAGCGTTCACGGCTTCCACGAGCACCGCGACCACGGTGACGGTCACGACCCCGCCGCCGACCGCCACCACGACGACGACCGCGGTCACCGCGACACCGACCTCGGTGTCGACCGGCGACTCCGCTCGCTGTCGGCGACGGTGACACCGTCGGACGCGGTGGGCAAGATCCAGTTCAAGGACGGGTCGACGAACGTCGGTACGGCCGTGGACGTCGCCGGCGGTAGCGCGAGCGCGAGCGCGACCTTCTCGACGCCCGGCTCTCACTCGATCACCGCGGTGTTCACGCCGACGGACGCCACGGCCTTCACGGCGTCGACCAGTTCGACCACTACCGTCACGGTTACCGCCCCGGCCGTCGCCACCACCACTTCGCTGGTGGCGAGCCCGATGTCGGCGACCATCGGCGCGAGCGTGTCGCTCACGGCCACCGTGTCCCCTGCGGCCGCGGCGGGCGCCGTCCAGTTCATGGACGGATCCACTGCGATCGGCACGCCGGTCAGCGTGTCGGGCGGCACCGCGAGCACGACGACGTCGTTCTCGACAGCGGGCTCCCACTCGATCACGGCGATGTTCACGCCGACCAGCGCGGCTGCGTTCGTCACCTCGACGAGCTCGCCGGTCGCGGTCTCGATCACCACCCCGCCGCCGACCGCCACCACGACGACCACCGCGCTCACGGCGCCGGCCACGGCCGCCACCGGGGCCAGCGTCACGTTGTCAGCAACCGTGTCGCCGTCGAACGCGGTCGGTCAGGTCCAGTTCAAGGACGGGTCGACGAACATCGGCGCGGCGATCGATGTGAGCGCAGGTAGCGCGAGCACGTCGACGACGTTCTCGACGGCCGGAGCGCACCCGATCACCGCCGTGTTCACGCCCACCGATGCCACGGCCTTCACGGCCTCGACCAGCTCGCCGACGACGGTGGCGGTGTCGGCCCCGGTCGGACCCACCGCGACAACGACCTGCCTGACGCCGTCGCCGAAACGGCGGCGGTCGGCGCGACCGTGAGCCTCAGTGCGGCGATCACTCCGTCCGCCGACGGAACCGTCCAGTTCCTCGACGGCGAGAACGTCCTCGCCGCATCGGTGACGGTCACCGGGGGAGTGGCGACGACGTCGGCAACGTTCTCGACGACCGGCGAACACAACCTGTCGGCGGTCTTCACGCCGGCCGACCCGAGCGCGTTCGGTGCGTCGAGCGGCACGGCCACGGTGACGATCACTCCCGCGTCGACCGACAGCGGTTCCCCGACTGACAGCGGTTCCCCGACTGACAGCGGTCCCCGACTGACAGTGGCTCGCCCACCGACAGCGGCTCGCCGACTGACAGCGGTTCGTCGAGTTCGTCGACTTCGTCGAGTGACAGCTCGACCGCGACGAGCAGCTCGAGCACGGCCATCAACAGCAGCGTGAACGTGGTCGCCACAGACGCGAACGGCACTGTGCTCGAGACCGACCCGACTTTGACGCCGGGCCAGTCGTTCACGCTCACGTTCAGTGGACTCACCGCGAACGCGACGTACGACGCGCAGCTGCACTCGACGCCGGTCGATCTCGGCAACGTCACGGCTGACGCGAACGGCAACGTGACCCTGACGGTCACTATCCCGGCGTCCTTCGCCAGCGGTTCGCACGCCGTCGTCCTCACGTCCGGATCGTCGACAGCGGCGTCGTTCGCGTTCGAACTCAGCTCCAGCGCGGTCGCATCGGACGGGTCGCTGGCGTTCACCGGCTTCGACAGCGGGACGTTCATCGGAACCGGCTTCGGACTGTTCATCCTCGGCCTGGCGATGTTGGTCTTCGCGTTCGCGCGGCGTCCCCGTTCGCGTGCCAAGCACAGCTGACGCCGCGGAGGCGGAGGGAACGATGACGACGCAGGCACCGCCGCCGTACGCGCCGGTTCCGGGGTACCCGGCCGACCCGGTGTACGGAGCTCCGTCGGACTTCGGACCGCCGGTCGACGCGCAGGAGCCGACGCCGTTCGGGCCGGCGCCGGCCGCCCCGCTGGCCGAGTTGGACGCGCGGGCGGTGTCGGCGTGGTTCGGTGACCGCAAGGTTCTCGACCGGGTGTCACTCACCATGCCGGCCGGAAAGGTCACGGCGCTGATCGGGCCCTCAGGCTGTGGCAAGTCGACGTTCCTGCGCACGCTGAATCGGATGCACGAGCTGATCCCGTCGGCGAAGCTGGCCGGCGAGGTGCGCCTCGACGGTGAGGACATCTACGCATCCGGACGGCGGCTGACCGACGCCCGCAAGGCCATCGGCATGGTCTTCCAGAAGCCCAACCCGTTCCCGGCGATGAGCATCTATCGAGAACGTCGTGGCCGGGCTGAAGCTCACGGGCGCGCGCGCGTCGAGCTCGGTCAAGGACTCACTGGTCGAGGAATGCCTGATCCGGGCGGGACTTTGGAAAGAGGTCGGGACCGGCTCGGCCAGCCCGGTGGAGCGTTGTCCGGCGGCCAGCAACAGCGCCTGTGCATCGCACGCTCGCTCGCGGTTCGTCCGCGCGTCCTGCTGATGGACGAACCGTGTTCCGCGCTCGACCCGACCTCGACCCGCGTCATCGAAGAGACGATCTCGCATCTCTCGAGCGACGTGACCATCGTGATCGTCACGCACAACATGCAGCAGGCGGCGCGGGTGTCGAGCCAGTGCGCGTTCTTCCTGGCCGAGCAGGGCACGCCCGGCGTCATCGTCGAGCACGGTCCGACCGACGCGATGTTCTCGTCGCCGCAGGACCAGCGCACGTCCGACTACGTGAACGGCCGCTTCGGCTAGATACGGTCAGGCGATCGCCGCGTGGCGACCGGGACCTTTCTCGTCCCGCCAGGCCAGGACGCTGACCCGGCCGACCGCCGCGAGGACGAAGACGGCGAACACCGCGCCTGTCACCCACAGGCGCGTCGTGTCGTGTTCGGGCTTGACCGGTTCGCCGATCGCCTGCGTGACGGGGCCGTCCGCGCCGGCGCTGAAGATCGACGCCGCGAAGCCGGTGGTCCCCGCGACCTGGACTCCGGTGTTGGCCGTCAGTGTGAGCACCGGGACGAAGGTGTAGCAGCCCGCCTTCGTCGCCCGCGGAGCGACCAGGTGATACGTACCGTCGCCGGTGGTGGGAATCGACGCGCCGTGGGCGATGACCGCGGCCGCCGAGTAGTCGGCGGTCGCACAGCCGAGGCGTTGCGGGGGTAGCCAGCGCAACTCCGACTGCAGATGGGCCGGCTGCGTAAGGGATCCGTAGACGTGGACGGTCGCGTGCGCACTGTCGTTCGTGAGCACCCAGGTCGTGTCGTCCCAGGCCTCGACCGTCGGCGTCAGCAGCAGCTCGGTCACGTTCGAGACGACGTGGAGCACGTGCGCCGATCCCGAGCCGGCGGCGATGGCGGCCGTCACCGTGATCGCGTAACAGCCGTACGTCGCGAGGGTGCCGGACGTCAGGGTGAACGCGCCGTCCGTCGAGGTCGACGCCGGCGGCACCGTCGCGGCCGACGGGACCTGCTTCCACGACAGGTCCGCGCAGCTGCCCGCGGCCGGTGACGCCGGACCGAGTACCGAGCCGGTGAGAACCGTCGAGGCGCCCGCCGTGCCGGCCAGATCGACGACGAGATGTACCGGCCCCGGCCCGATCACACCGCCGGTCGATCGGATGCCGAGGACGGCTGCGAGGGCGGTCAGGCTCCCGAGGGCACTGCCGGGGGCGGCCGTCGCCGAGAGATTCGGCGTGGCGTCGGTCGTCGTCGCGGTTGCCGATGTCGTGTAACAACCGGCGGCTTCGGGCGCGAAGGCGACGGTGATCACCGGCGGATCGCCGGTGAATGCCTGGGTGACTCGCGCGACGACCAGGGTGCCGGCGGTGTCGGCCGCGAGGGCGCGCGTCCAGGTGTCGGCCGTGATCGACGAGCAGCTGCCGACGGCGTCCAGCGGCAGCGGGCCGTCGACTGTGAGCGTCGCGCTGCCCTGGTGATTGGCCATGCCGGTGACGGATGCCTCGGCGGTGACGGAGGTTCCGAGCGCCGAGACCAGGGTGGTCGTAGCGGTGGTGATCGCCGGGTTGGCGACAAGGTCAGACACGACCGTCGCGCTCGCCGACACCGCGGCGGGCGGCGCGGCGGCAACGGCGGTCGCCGCGCCCGGCACACTGACGTCGCTGAGGCCGATGCTGGCGCTGACGGTTGCGGTCACGACCGTCGAGCCGCTGGCCGAGGGCGTCGTCACAGTGCTGGTCGCCTGCCCCGACGAATCGGTGATCGTCGCCGTCGTGCTCACGGCCGCGTCGGGCGCCGTGAACGTGACCGCGAGTCCGGGTACGGGCACCCCCGACGCCGTCGTCACGGTCGCGACGACCGACTGCGTAGGGGGATCGTCTACGACAGCGACGTGGTAGGGGCCGGCGAAGCGTTGCGCATCGGTCCACATGCTGACGGCAGCCGTCGAGCTGAGCCCGTCCTGACCGAGGCAACCGCTCAGAGTCGAGTCACCGGCGGCCGCCATCACGAGCTCGGCGACCTCGGCCACGCGGCGCGGATCGGTCGAACGGCCCCACTGACCGATGAGGTACGCGGTGGCGCCGATCTGAGCGGAGCTGGCGAATGCCAACGGCTCCGGGGCGACGGTTCCCCGAGTCTGCGACCCGACGGACGGCAACGGCGGGGCGAGACCGTTCGCGGTCGTGATCGGCGACGTGAGAAACGCCGGTGCTTCCGGGCCGGTGTTCCACGCGGCCAGGGGCGCGGTCGTCGATGGGTCGACGTTGCAGATCGTCCCGATCTCATAAGGCCAATCGCCGCTGCCCCAGGTTCCCGCGGCGGCCGAGGTCATCGCGCCGGTGAGCGTCACCAGTCCGACGGCCACACCGGCGAGCAGGGCCTTGACGATCCGCCGCGACACAGGGTCAGGCAACCCGGCGCGGGTGGACGGCAGGTTGCCGGCCGCTGAGCAGCGGCCCTCGAACTGGTCAACTACCGATGTTCAGCGGCCAACCGTCAGCGGCACACGGTCAGCTCAACCCGTCCGGTCGAGCCAGTGGCCAACCACCGGCGGCGAGCCGAGCCCGGACCCGCGCCACGTCCGAGTCGTTGGGTTCCTCGTGGGTGACCGTCTCGATCGCGTCCCGGATCGCCTGAGCCGACGTGTCGTCGCCCGCCGCCAGTTCCTGGGCCACCGCGTGCACATCTGCGTCGGTCAGCTGACTGGCGAGCAGGGCGAACAACGGCAGGTAGTCGCGTTGTGGGACGCCCTCGGGGTAGCCGGCTCGCAACCACGAGACGATCGATGTCAGTACCGGGGGAAGCGCCATGTGCCGTCCGTTCTCGATTCGGGTCGAGCGTCTCAGGATCCCTTGACGATCAGATAGATACCCCAGACGATCGCGGCCACGACGATCGCGAAACAGAGTCCGGCCGCGAGCAGGGCCGCGGGGGTCGGGCGGGCGGTCGCCGTGGCGGTCGTCGACGCGGTTGCGGAAGTCGACCCGACCGACTGCCCGGCCGGGACGGGCGCGGTCCCGAGTTCGAGCGCGCGCAGGCCGATCGCGAACACGGCCGGCAGGCCCGCACCGCACAACAGCCCGACCACGACGATCTGCCAGAGGGCGTGGAAGTTGATCCACTGGTTCATGGGGATCCTCCCTAGACCGATACCGGCGATTGCTCCGGCGGGGCGACGGAGCCGGCCCAATCGGCGTTGACGTTGTCGTGGCTGACCGCCGTCTTGCGGGAGCGGATGTAGATCGTCACCGCGACCGCGACCAGGATGGCGAGGTCGACCAGGACTCCCGCGTCACCGTGGATCAGGTGCGCGAGGCCGTAGGCGCCCGCCCCGACCAGGCCGGCGGCCGGCAGGGTGAACAACCACGCCGTCGCCATTCGTCCGGCGACATTCCACCGCACTTCGGCGCCCTTCTTGCCGAGGCCCGTACCGAGGATCGAGCCGGTCGCGACGTGGGTGGTCGAGAGCGAGTAGCCGAAGTGGCTCGACAACAGGATCACAGCCGCGGACGACGATTCGGCGGCCATGCCCTGCGGCGCCTCGATCTCCACGAGACCCTTGCCGAGCGTGCGGATCACCCGCCAACCGCCCATGTACGTGCCGATACTGATCGCCAGCGCGCAGCTCAGGATGACCCAGAACGGCGCCTGCGACTTGGCGCTGACCGTCCCGTTGGCGATGAGGGCCAACGTGATGATGCCCATCGTCTTCTGAGCGTCGTTCGTCCCGTGTGCCAGTGACACCATCGACGCCGATCCGATCTGCCCGATCCGGAAACCCTTGTCGCGCGTACCGGCGGCGATGCCGCGGCTGATGCGGTAGACGAGGTAGGTGCCGATGGTGGCGATCAATCCGGCGATCAACGGCGAGAGGCCGGCCGGGATGATCACCTTCTGGAACAGCCCGTGCCACTTGACTGCGTGCCCGCCGGCGGCCGCGATCGTCGAGCCGACGACCCCACCGATCAGGGCGTGCGACGAGCTGGACGGGATGCCGAAGAACCAGGTGAGCAGGTTCCAGGTGATGCCGCCGGCCAGCCCGGCGAAGACGACCGTCAGCGTCACGAGCTTGGTGTCGACGAGGCCGCTGGCGATCGTGGCCGCGACGCTCAGGGACAGGAATGCGCCGACGAGGTTGAGGACCCCCGACAACGCCACCGCCGTCCGCGGCCCGAGCGCACCCGTCGCGATGGACGTCGCCATCGCGTTACCCGTGTCATGGAAGCCATTGGTGAAGTCGAACGCCAACGCCGTGATGACCACGAGGCTGAGCAGGAAGTCGTTGCCCATGGACCCAGCCTGCTCACGCCCGACACCTCGTGTCGATATGCACGATCGAGTGGCTGCCGGGATTTCAGGGACCGGCCACCTCGTGTTCCAGAACCGTTTACTCTGGACGAAGATCGAAATGGTCACTTCACAGCCGGCGTCAGCCGGTGGTGGGATGGCCGCGGTTCTGGCACTCTCACCGTGTCTGGCTGGTTGCCGGCGTGGGAGGTTTCACCGGTAGGAGTGAGCTTGAGCGCGGTTCCGCCCGAAGTGCTCGACCCGGCCCGATTGCAGGCGGTCTACGCGACGGGGCTGCTCGATACGCCGGCGGAGGAGAACTTCGACCGGTTGGCCGGGCTCGGCCGCCATGCTGCTGCACGCGCCGTACGCATTCGTCACCATCGTGGACGAGACGCGCTCGTTCTGGAAGAGCTGCATCGGCGTCGAGTCCGACGACCCCGCGCGATCGACAGAACACGGTCGAGGAATCGTTCTGCCAGTACGTGGTCGGCACGCGGCGAACCGTTGATCATCGGCGACGCCGCCGCCGATCCGCGCACCGCGAACAACCCGTCGATCAAGTCGATGGGTGTCGCCGCCTGGGCCGGCTATCCGCTGCTCGGGACCAACGGCGACGTGCTCGGGACGTTCTGCGTGGTCGACACCGTGGTGCGGGAGTGGAGCGAGCAGGACGTCCACGTGCTGGCCACCCTCGCCGCCGCGGCCAGCGCCGAGATCGCGCTGCGCGATGCGGCGTCCACCGCGACGGCCGCGACCGTCGCCGTCGCAGCGCAGTCAGCGGCGGCTTGGCGTTCCTCGCCGATGTCGGCGAGATCCTGGCGGCGTACGGCCGACGCCGAGGTGGCGGTCGGGCTGCTCGCCGAGCGCATCGTCACGCTGCTGTGCGACTGGTGCCTGATCACGGTGATCGACGATGTGACCGGCAAGCGCCGCGACCTCGGCCACGCCCACCGCGACCCGGCCCGGACGGACGAGGTCGCCCACTACGCCGCGTTGCACGTCGTCAGCGACGACGCGCCGAGCGCCGATGTCCTGCGCACCGGCCGGCCGACCGTGCTGGCCGAGCTCGACGCGACCGTGCGCGAGACACTGCTCGACCCGCAGGCCCGGGCGGTGCTGGCGGAGCTGAACCCGTCGAGTGCCGCGATCTTCCCGCTGCAGGGCCGGGGCGCGCCGTTCGGGTTGATCACCCTGCTCAACGGCCCCGACCGCGGCGCGCCGACCGAGGGCGAGCTCAGCATCGCCCGCGAACTGTCGCGGCGGGCCGGCCTCTCGCTCGAGAACGCCCGCCTGCTCAGCCACCACCGGCGCATCGCCGATGTGCTGCAGGCCAGCATGCTCACCGAGCCGCCGGCGATCGACGACCTGCAGATGGCGGTCCGCTACCTACCGGCGAGCGAGGACGCCCAGGTCGGCGGCGACTGGTACGACGCGTTCGTCCAGCCCGACGGCGCCGACGATGATCGTCATCGGCGACGTCACCGGGCACGATCTGCACGCGATCAGTGCGATGGGCCAGTTGCGGACGATGATGCGGACGATCAGCTACGACCGCGGCGACACGCCGGCGCGGGTGCTGGGCCGGGTCGACGAGGTGATGGCCGGCCTCGGGGTCGACACGCTGTGCACGGCGCTGATCGTCCGCATCGAGCCGCCGGCGCCGGGCGCGACGGCGCGGCGTTTCACCTGGTCGTCGGCCGGTCATCCGGCCCCGCTGCTCGTCCACGATTCAGGAGCCGCCGAGGCGTTGGGTGATCTCTCCGATGTGTTGCTGGGTGTCCGACCGACGCGTGATCGACACGATCACATCGCCGAGTTGCCCGCGGGCGCGACTTTGATGCTCGTGACCGACGGCGTGTTCGAGCGTCGGACGTTGACCTACGACGACTCGTTCGATGCCCTGCGCGATGTGCTGACGACGTTGCCGCAGCTGCCGCTCGAGCAGCTCTGCGACGAGGTACTCGCGCGGCTGGTTCCCGATCGTCCCGAGGACGACGTCGCGCTCATCGCGGTGCGAGCGGTCTAGCCGCGAGCCGGGCCAGCCAGCCGGCGATGCCCGCGGCGCCCTGCATGAAGCCGGGCTCCGGCGGCAGCTCGGACGGCGTGCGCGTGTGTTCGGTATTGCTCCAGCTGACGCCGGCCGGCGAGGTGACGCGACGCGCGACGACGTCGCTCGCGAGTCGGTTCGACCATTCGAGGAAGCGGCGATCACCCGTCGCGTCATAGCGTTCGACGAGCGCCACGCCCACGCCGGCGGTCCCGCAACAGCGCGCGACGTTGTCCCAGAATCCCGGGTAGCGGCGGTCCGGCAACCCGCTGTCGGCGAGCGCGTCGAAGCAGGCGTCGATCGCGGCTCGCCACCGCGGCTGCGGATCGACCGCCTCGAGGGCGATGAAGAGCTGGACGGTCCCGGTCGGACCGTGACACCAGCCGTAGTTGACGGACGGCTGATCCGGTCGGGGTGGGATCAGCAACGGCAGCGCCCATCCGTCCGGGGTGTATCCTAGGCGGGCCAACCCGTCGCCGGCCTCGATCGCCAACGCGACGAGATCGGGTCGGTCGAGGCGCCGCCCGGCCGCGAGTAGTGCATACGCGACGCCGGCCGTGCCGTGTGAGAAGCCCGGCATCAGTCTCGGCCAGTCGCTGGTCATCCGCCACTGCGGTCCCTCGGGCCCGGCTTCGGCCGACCGCACCAGGCGATCGGCGACCTCGTCGGCCGCGTCGTCGCTCGTCGGGGTGGCGGCCGCGACGAGTTCGAGCAGGATGCCGGCGTCGCCGGAGACGATGTCCGTACAGCCGGGTGCGTCGGTCGTCACCCGAGCGGCCGCGGCCTCGGTGACCTGGATCGCGGCGGCGCCCGCGAGGTCGTCGCCGCGAGCGCTTGCCCACGTGCGCAAGGCCATCGCGACGCCGGTCCACCCGGTGTACAGCCCGTCGTCGGCCAGCGTCGTTGACGACGGTCCGAGTTCGGCGATGCGCAGCAGGCGGCCGATCGCGCCGGCCGTCCAGTCGGGTGGTTCGAACCCGGCCGTCACCGCCTCGGCGACGCCGAGGACGACCCCCGCGGTCCCGGAGTACAGGTCATCGGTGACCGCGTCCTCCTCGATCCAACCCAGACCCCCGTCGACCTCGACGGCAACCGACCCGATCCAGTCGAACGCCCCCCGCATGGTCTGGGTCAGTTCCGTGTCCACGCGTTCAGCCTGCCCTGGGCCGCCAGCGGGTTCAACGCCCGGTCTGGCAGCATCGGGTCACGGCCCGCCGCGGCCGGTCGAGGAGCAGCCATGCAACGCAGGATCTTGGGACGAACGGGCATCTCGGTCAGCGACGTCGCGCTCGGCACGATGATGTTCGGCGCCATGGGCAACCCCGATCACGACGAATCGATCGCGATGATCCACACCGCCCTCGACGCCGGGATCAACCTCGTCGACACCGCCGATGTTTACTCCAACGGGGAATCCGAAGTCATCGTCGGTAAGGCGCTCGCCGGACGACGCGACGACATCGTGCTCGCCACCAAGTTCAGCCTGCCGATGGGCGCTGACGCGAACGAGCGAGGCGGTTCGCCGCGCTGGATCAAGCGCGCTGTCGATGACAGCCTGCGGCGCCTGGACACCGACTACATCGACCTCTACCAGATGCACCGCCCCGATCCGCTGACCGACATCGACGAGACGCTCGACGCACTGTCCGATCTCGTGCGCGCCGGGAAGGTCCGCGTGATCGGGTCGTCGCTGTTCCCGCCGGATCAGATCGTCGAAGCGCAGTGGATCGCCGATCGGCGCGGGCACCACCGCTTTCGCACCGAGCAGCCGCCGTACTCGATCCTGCTGCGCGGCATTGAGACCGACCTGCTGCCGACCGCCGACCGCTACGGCATGGGGGTTCTCACGTTCGGTCCGCTGGGTTCGGGTTGGCTGTCCGGACGAGCCGATCCGACGACCGGTCATCGCGCCGCGGGGTCGGGGCGCGCGAGTGTTCGACATGTCCGTGCCGGCCAATCAAGCCAAGCTCGCCGTCGTCGAGCAGCTGACGGCGCTCGCCGACGAGGCCGGGCTGCCCTTGTCGCATCTCGCGGTCGCGTTCGTGCGCGCGCATCCGGCGGTCACGTCCGTCCTGATCGGCCCGCGCCGTCCGGAGCAGCTCGACGATCTGCTGCGGTCGGCCGATGTCGTGCTCAGCGACGATGTGCTCGATCGGATCGACGACATCGTGCCGCCCGGACTGAACGTCAATGCGGGCGACATCTTCTACGACGCGCCCGGTCTGCTCGACAAGCGCCGGCGTCGCCGTTGATACCGGGTCAGGACTCCGGCGACTCGAAGACGGACGTGAGCCCGGTGATGTCGAGGACTCGACGCACGCGGTCGGGCAGTTCGGCCAGTTCGAACGCGCGGCGGGACGACAGCGCCGCCCGGCGGAGTTGAACGAACGTCGAGATCACCGTCGAGTCGATGAACGTCACGTCGCGGAGATCGAGGACGAGTTTGGTGGTCGCCTGGTCGTCGAGACCGACTTGGCCGAGGCGGAGCAGCTCGTCAGCGGTCGCGAGGTCGGCCTCGCCGTGCACCGTGATGGTGCAGACGCCCTCGTCCGAGCGCGTGCTCATCCGGAATGGCAATCCGGACAAAGGTTGATCCTCTCGGTTCGACACAAGGGACGGGGTAGGACGTACTTCCACTGAAACACCCCTAGGGCGGTGCCACCACACCCTTAGGTGGGTTTACGCTCCATGGCTATGACGCCGTCCTTCTCCGCCCGCCGGCCGGTGCGGGTGGCGTTGGTCGACGACTACGACATCGTGCTGATCGGCCTGGCTCACATGTTCGATGAATACCGCGACCGGGTGGTCGTGGCCGAGATCGACGCCAATATGCCGCTCGACGAGGTCGTCGACGTCGTGCTCTACGACTCGTTCGCGCAATCGGAATCGAACGGCGACGATCTCGCGGTGTTACTGGCCAGCCCGCGAGCCCGGCACGTGGCGATCTACACGTGGAACTTCCAGCCCGGGGCGGTCGAGCTGGCTCTGCAACGCGGTGCACGTGGATACCTGTCGAAGACGCTCCCGGCCCGCGAACTCGTCGCCGCCCTGGAGGCCGTGAACGACGGCGAGATCGTGGTGAGTGAACCGCCCGGCCGGGCCCGAACCGCGACTGGATTGGACTGGCCGGGCCGGCATGAGGGTCTGACCGAACGCGAGTCGGAGATTCTCGCGTTCATCACGCAGGGTCTGAGCAACGCGGACGTCGCCCGCCTGACGTTCCTGAGCCCGAACACGGTCAAGTCCTACATCCGGACGGTGTACCGGAAGATCGACGTCACGAGTCGCACCCAGGCCGTCATCTGGGGCGTCCAACACGGTTTCACGCCCGACCATCACCGCATCGACAATTGGCGGGGCGGCCAGTAGCCGTCAGTCCTCGTTGCCGATCGCGGCCGATATCGGGAGTTCGTCGGCCCGTTCGAGCTTGTCGAGGTCGGTCGGCTCGGGTTGGGCGACCTCACCGCGGTCGGCGGCGGTCAGCGCGTCGTTCACCGAGGCCAGGACGAACGCGGCGGCCGCTATCGTGGCGGCGCCCAGTAGGAACGGGACGTGCGCGTTGTAGTGCGCGACCAGCTTCGCCGCCGCATAGGGCGCGAGACCGCCGCCGATGAAGCGGACGAAGCCGTACGTCGCCGAGGCGACCGGACGCTCGACCGGGGCGATGCTCATCACCGCTGTCGTGACGAGCGTGTTGTTCACGCCGACGAAGATGCCCGCGACGATCGTCGCGATGATCACGGCGGCCCGGTTGTCCGGCCAGATGCCGATCACCGCGACGTCGGCGGCCAGGAAGCCCAGGTTGAAATACAGCGTCCGGGGTGTGCCGAACCGTCGTTTGAGGGACGGCGCACCGAAGACGGCAAAGACCGCGACCAGGACGCCCCACCCGCAGAACACCGCACCGAGTCTCAGTGGTGACAGCCCCATCAGGAACGGCGCGTAGCCGAGCAGGGTGAAGAAGCCCCAGTTGTAGAGCAACCCGACCACGCTCGTTGTCGCCAGCGCCCGATGTCGCAACGCCTTGATCGGTTCGGTGATGCTTTCCTTGCGGGTCGGCTTCGCGGTCGGGGGCAGCAGGATGATCGTGGCGATCAGCGAGATCGCCATCAACGCTGAGACACCGAAGAACGGGCCGCGCCAACTGACATTGCCGAGGAGGCCGCCGAGCAGCGGCCCGCTCGCGATACCGACGCCGAGCGCCGTCTCGTACAGCACGATCGCACCGGCGAACCCACCGCTCGCCGACGCCACGATCACGGCGAGCGAGGTCGCGATGAAGAGCGCGTTGCCCAGACCCCAGCCGGCCCGGTAGCCGATGATGCCGTCGATGCCACCGGCCCCGCCGGCCGCGGCGGCGAACACGACGATCAGCACGAGGCCGACGATCAGTGTCCACTTGGCTCCGATCCGGCTCGAGACCCAGCCCGTGACCAGCATCATGACCGCCGTGACGACCAGGTAGCTGGTGAAGAGCAACTCGACCTGGCTGGGAGTGGCGTTCAGTTTCGAGGCCAGCGACGGCAGGATCGGGTCGACCAGGCCGATGCCCATGAACGAGATCACGCAGGCGAACGCGACGGCCCAGACCGCCTTCGGCTGACGGAACGGATTGCTGTTCTCGCCGTTTCCGGAGTGGCTCATCGCGGGTCCTTCGCTGTGGGGGATCGGTCGGCCGGTGGGGCGCTGAGTGCGGTGAGCGCGTCGAGCGCACCGGCCAGTGCGTCCCGGTGCTGCGCCGGCAATGCCTCGATGTCGCCGAGCATGGCCTGCGCCCGGCTCGAGATGCGCTCGGCGAGGAGCGTGGCGCCGGCCGGCGTGATGTGCACCAACGTCGCACGCCCGTCGGTGTCGTCGGCATACCGCTCGGCGAGGCCCTGCTCGGCCAGGCGTTTGACCAAGGTGGTCATGCCCGGTTGCGTCAGCCCTTCGCGTTCCGCAAGTTCCGAGATGCGAAGCGGGCCGACGTAGTGCAGCGTCGCGAGGGTGGTCAGCACGCTGCTGTTCAACTGCGGCGGCACCTTGCGGCGGGCCCACACGAGCAGCCCGACCAGAGCATCGGCGATCGCCTGCGTGTCGCGGGCCTGACTGGTGATGGTGGATGTTCGAGCCACCCGTCGAACATATAGCGCAGGTATATAACTGCGCAATGTTCTTCGGCTCACGCAGCCACGGCGGCAGCCGCTACTGCGTCATCGGAAGAGTCAGGCGGTGGGAGTGGCCGCCGGTTCCGGGTCGTCGATCCGTTCGTTACGTGGCAGTGCGGCGAAGCCGTTCGCGCGGCGCAGCAACATCCAGGTCGGACCGGCGAGACCGGCGACGACGACGAGCAGCACGCCGGTGACGACCGAGTCGACGCCGAGCAACTTCAGTGCCGAGGCCAGCAGAACGAACGCCAGCGCCCGTCGGATCAACGCGCCGGGCAGGCGGGTCGAGAGCTTGGCGCCGATGTAAGCACCCGGAATGGACCCGACCATCAGCGACGTCGTCAGGCCCAGCTTGAAATCGCCGAAGATGAGGTGGCCCGCAGCGGCGGACGCCACGAGCGGGACGGCCTGCACGAGATCGGTGCCGACGAGCTCGCTGGCCCGCAGCGTCGGGTACATCATCATCAGCGCAATGATGATCAGCGACCCGGAGCCGACGGACGTCATGCCGACGACCAGGCCACCGACCGCGCCGACGATGATGGTCGGGAGCGGCCGGACGACGACCGCCGGCGGGCCGATCGGGTCGGCGTCGCGGCGTCCGTCACGATGCCGGGCGCGCTCGGCCAGCCGAAGATAGGCCCGCACGAACAAGCCGGACGCGGCGATGATCAACGCGACTCCGAGGGCCTTCTCGGTGAAGTCGTCGACGTTCGAGCTGTGGCCCAGAGCCCGCGACACGAGCACTCCGGCGAAGGCGGCGGGCACCGATCCGATACACAGCCAGCGAACGAGGTCCATGCGCACGGTGCCGTTGCGCAGGTGCACGAACGACCCGACCGGCTTCATGACCGCGCTCGCCACCAGGTCGCTACTGACGGCGGCGAGCGGCGATACTCCGAAGAACAGCACGAGCATCGGCGTCATCAGTGCGCCGCCACCCATGCCCGTCAGTCCCACGACCACGCCGACAACCAGCGCGCCGAGCGCTAACGTCCAGTCCACACTGCGTCCTTCCCCCGAAGTCCGACAAATTCTACCAGGCTGACAGGGATGGTGGGACGGCAACTATCTGAGTCCGAGCCAATACGGTCAGTGGCCGGCCCTGCGTCCGACCGGCTCAGGGGTAGCTGACCACGTCGCTCGGACCCGGACTGTCGGCGGTGACCGGGTCACCCGTCGTGTTGACGACGTGGTCGATGCTGCCCGAACCGTTGAGGAAGCGGGTCAGCAGATCGTTGAGCGAGATGCCGGCGGTCGACGGTGTCTCGTACGCGCGGCTGGCCTCGATCGGCACGCCCTCGTCGAAGAAGCTGTACGTACCCATCCCCCAACCGGTGAAGGTCGTGACGTTGGGCGCGACTCTGAACGACGGGTACCCGTTCGTGCTGGCGTTCTCCATCCACGCCGCCTGACTCGGCGGGTCGTAAGGCATCTCGCTCTGGAAGAAGTAGTCGGCGCCGCTGCGTCCGTTCCAGATCACCTGCGTCTTCTGGTAGTGCTCGACGAACAGCCCGTACGCGGTCACGTTGTCGCCGTTGACGACGAGGCCGGTGTCGGCCGTGTTGGCTGTCCAGCCGACGCCGGCGCCGTGGTCGGCGCGCCAGGCCCAGATGTCGTCCAGAATCGTGTTCGAACTGTTCACGACCAGGCTGGTCGTCGCGGAGCCCGCGGTCGCTCCGCCGATGCGGAAGAAGACATCCTGCACGAGGGTCGGTGTCGAGGCGCTCACGGCCTGTCCGGGAACCAGGCCGACCTGCAGCAGCACCGGCGACTTCTTGGGGCCGGCGTCAAAGATCATTCCGGACAGCTTGACCCCGGACGGTGTGAGCACCTGCAGGGCGGCCGTCCCGTTCTGGGGAACCAGGGTCGGGAAGCCCAGCCCGAGAACGACCGTGTTCGGACGGGTGACGAGGATCGGGGCCTTGAGGTCGTAGACCCCGGGCGTCAGGACCAGGTTCGAGCCCGAGCGCCAGGGCGAGGTCGATCGCCAGAATCGGCGTCGTCGGTGTGGCGATGAAGAACCTGGAAATCGGGATCGACGTGCCGGCGGTGGCGCCCGCGCTCCACGACGGACCGGCCGAATTGTGTTGGACCGCCGGCACGAACACGTTGTCGCGGCCCGACGAATCCGTATACAGGTACGGCGCTTCCTGTGTGACCGGTGCGGTTGCGAGGGTCGTGTACGGCGCCGTGCCGCCGGCGAGGCCGGACGTGGCCGTGAAACTCTGTGGCGGGCGCGCCCGGGTCGCCGACGAACACTTGGTTCCAGACGCCGTTCGTCCAGCCGTCCAGGTTCGTGTTGCGGACGAAGAACTGCTGCTGCGATCCGTTGACGACTGTTCCACCGGTGAAGGCCGAGTCGGCGATGAACCCGCCGCTCGCGTACTGCGGGCCCGCGCTGCAATAGTCCATCAGTGACGCGCCGCCATTGACCACGACGCGCCGCATCGGGGCCGCCTGCGAGACGGCCCAGAACTCGGTGTTGGTCTGGCAACCCGAACCACCGGCGACGTTGATGGTCAGATTCGAGAGCGACCGCCAGAAGTTGTCGAGCGCGATGCAGTTGCTCGAGCCGTCCGTCGTCGCGAAGCACTGGTTATAGACATCGATCGAGCCGTTGATCACCACATCGCCCGGAGCCGCGCCGAGGCCGGCGACCTGCGTGTAGTAACCGACCTGGAAGATCAGCGGATCAGCCGCGGAACCGTACGTGCCGGGTTCGAACAGCAGCGCGTAGCGCTGAGCGCCGAACTGGTTGGGCACCTGCTGGGCCGCGATGGCATCGACGGTTGCCTGGATCTGACTCTGCGGCATCGCCGGCGTGAAGACGTAGACGTCCGGCCCGAAGTTGGGCTGCCCCGCGACCGGCGTCGGTGCCGGCAGAGCGGCCGACGCTGATCCCGCCGACACGACCGGCGCGACCAGCAGCCCGGCCGTGAGAACCATCGCCGTCATCGCGCGGCCGATTCGGGAAGCGGACCTGACTCTCTGTATGCGGCTCATCACGCCAGCATCGCCCCATCGTCCCTGAAGTCAATACTTGCGAATTGATCTTCCGGGGATTACGACGCCCGGTCAGCCGTCGTTGTCCGTGACCAGCCGCTCGAGCCGCTCGAGCGTCGCTTCGAGCATCGAGAGCGGTACGACCGGGAACCGAACGTGCTCGCGCAGCTTGGGATTGAGGCCGCTCCAGTCGCAGTAGGACGTCACGCGCGTGCGGTCGGCGTCGAGCGGGTCGAGGTGGTACCCGTAGACGTGTCCGACCGGACGACGGCCGTTCGCCGCCACGTTCCACTCGACGATCACGCCCGGTTCGAACCGGGTGACGGTGTTGAGGACCGCGTACCGGCCCATCGGCAGGTCGCCGAGCGGCTCACGGTCCATGTCCATCGCGAACGTTTCGCCGACTCCGGTGAGCGGCTGCGCGTCGACGGCGGCGACGAGCATGCCCGATCCGTCGATGCGGACCTGGCCCCGGGGATCCGCGACGATCGCGAAGATCCGGTCGGCGGGGGCGGCGATCGTCCGGATCGCCTCGACGCGTTGATCACTCATGGGGGCCTCCTGATCGCCACGCCTAGGCTGGTCTCATGACATCGTCCAGCAGCATGAGCACCGCCACCGTAACGACTGATCGGCCCGGTCGGTACGGCAAGCAGCTCGTCGCCCATCTGACCCGGCGCAGCACCGGTGAGTGGTCCGAGGAATCCGGCCGCGGCTCGATCCTCTTCGGTGGCGACATGGGCTCGGCGGAGCTGGTCGCCGGCGACGGTGTGCTGGAACTGTCAGTCAGCGGTACCGACCTCGATCGGCTCGAGGACGTCGTCGGCCGCCACCTGGTGCGTTTCGGCGCGAAGGACGAGCTGTCCGTCGACTGGACCCGGTCGGACGGCTCAGCGGGGACGCAGCAGCGCAACGACGGTTCGACGCCCGAGCACTAGCTCGTCAGCAGCGGGACGAGCAGTTCCGCGTCCGACAGGGCGCCGTGGTTGCCGATCAGCATCGACGAACGGGATTCGGCGCGCCGGCGCACCATCGCGACATCGGACACGGCCAGCGCGATCAGGTCGCCGATCCGTCCCCGGGCCGCCGGGAGCACGGTCGGGCCGAACCAACCGAGTTCGATGGCCTCGTCCCGGGTGAGCAAGGCAACCCGATCCCCGAGCGCTCGGTTCCACCGCGCGCGCACCGCCTCGACCTGCCCGGGCTGGACGTAGAGGTAGCGCAGCCGCGCCTCGCCGGCGATGAGCGTGACCCCGTCATTCAGCGTGGGGTCATCGTCCAGATCGATCTTGTCCGACTCGGCGATGTCGACCATGCCGTGGTCGGCGGTCACGAGCAGCCGGGCGCCGGCGGGCAGCCGACGGAACAGCATCTCGGTGCTGCGATCGATCAGCTCCAGCTGGGCGAGCCAGGCCGGCGACCGGCAGCCACGGATGTGTCCGATGAGATCGAGATCAGCCGTGTAGCAATAGATGATGCCGCCGCGTTCGCGGGCGGCGTCGGCCACGAGCGTCGCGGTGTCGGCGGCGGTGAACGACGGAAGGAACAGGCCGCCGCGCAGGGCCGCGCGCGTCATTCCGCTCTCGCGGAACTGCGGCGACGACACGACCGTGGCGTTCACGCCGGCTCGTTCGGCGCGCTCGAGGGCCGTCATTCCCGGTTGGACGACTTCGGGCGGGTGGGCCTCGACGAAGTCGGTACCGGTCTGGGTGCCGCGCCAGGTCAACCAGTTGATCGCCTCGCTCACACCGTCCAGGCGCGTGGTGTAGCCGACGATTCCGTGCTCGCCGGGCGGCCGGCCGGTGCCGAGCGACGTGATGCTCGCGGCCGTCGTCGTCGGGAAACCCGCGGTGAGCGGACGACCGGCCAGGCTCGACAGGAACGGTGCCCGCGCGGCGTGCTCCCGCAGCGACAGCCAGCCGAGCCCGTCGACGAGCAGTACCACGATGCAGTCGCCGGCGGGCAGGTCGAGCACGCTCGGCTCGTGCGCGACGCCGAGCGCCGCCAGCGCGGACGGCAACAGATCGGCCAGAGACGATGTGCCGTATCGCACGATGCCGGGGCCCGGCCGTTCGCTCGTCACGCAGCTGACCCTAGGGCGTGGGCGTTGTGATCAGTCGGATACAACGGCGACGCTGTCGTCGTGGATGTAGCGGCCGCCCCGGAACAGTGACGCGATCGCGCCGATGACCGACATCGCGATCGCGACGCTGAAGACGATGACCAGCCCGTGGTGGAACGGCGACGAGATGAGTTGAGGGAAGAAACCCTTACTGGTCAGGGTGTTCAGGTCGGCGCCGTGCGTGGCGGACGCCGGCTGGGCGCCGAGGAGCGTCCCGATCGGGTTGTAGCCCAGGAAGGCCGCGAAGAGACTGCCGACCGGCGGCTGGTTGCCGATGGCGGCGGCCGTCGCGGGCGGCACGCCGTGGGCGCTCAGTCCGTTCGTGAGGGCCGCCGGCAGGGTCTGGGCCAGTCCGATGATCATCATCGAGAAGAAGATCCCGATCGACAACGACGTGCCGGCGTTCATGAACGTTCCGCGCATACCTCCGGCGGCGCCACGTCGATTGGACGGAACGCTGTTCATGATCGCGGTGGTGTTCGGCGCCGAGAACAGACCGGAGCCGACGCCGTTCAGGACGAGCAGCCCGGCGAAGGCCCAGTAGTTGAAGTTGGTCGGCAGCAGCATCAGCCCGAGGAAGCTCAGCGCCACGATCAGCAGGCCACCGGTCGCGAACAGGCGGGCCCCGAACCGGTCGGACAGGAATCCCGAGATCGGACCGGCGATGAGGAACGAGACGGTCAGGGGCAGCAGGTAGATGCCGGCCCACAGGGGAGTGCGCGCGAAGCTGTAACCGTGCAGCGGCAGCCAGATGCCCTGCAGCCAGATGATCAGCATGAACTGCAGCCCGCCGCGGCTGACCGAGGCGAGCAGACCGGCCAGGTTGCCGGTCGAGAACGCCTTGATGCGGAACAAGCGCGAGGTCGAACATCGGGTCCTGGACGTGCGCCTCGACGAAGCAGAACCCGACGAGCAGCGCCGTGCCCCCGATCAGGCCGGCCAGCACCCACGGACTCGTCCACCCCATGGTGTGCCCGCCGTAGGGCTGGATGCCGTAGGTGATCGCCGCCAGGATCGCGCTCAGGCCCGCTGCGAACAGGACGTTGCCGCTCCAGTCGATGCGGGCCGGACTGCGCTTGCTCGTCTCGCGCAGGCTCCGGTACGACCAGATCGTCCCGAGCAGGCCGAGCGGTACCGAGATGCCGAAGACGAGATGCCAATCGATCGGGGCGAGCACTCCGCCGACGATCAGGCCGATGAACGAGCCGGCGATCGCGGCGACCTGGTTGATGCCCAGCGCCAGGCCGCGTCGTTCGACGGGGAAGGCGTCGGTGAGGATCGCGGTCGAGTTGGCGAACAGCATCGCGGCGCCGACGCCCTGGACGAGTCGCCAGAGGATCAGCCAGAGCGCGCCACCGGCGGCGGTGTAGGGGTCGAAGACCAGTGCGATCGAGCCGACGGTGAAGACGACGAACCCGAGGTTGTAGATCCGCACCCGTCCGTAGATGTCGCCGAGGCGACCGAGCGTGACGACCAGGACGGCGGTGACGAGCAGGAACCCCATCAACAACCACAAGAGATAGCTGACGTTGCCGGGCTCGAGCGGGTTGAGCTTGATACCCCGGAAGATGTCCGGCAGCGAGATGATCACGATCGAGGAATTGACCGTCGCCATCAGCACGCCGAGCGTGGTGTTCGACAGCGCGACCCACTTGTAGCGCGGATGGTCGGACTCGACCTGGAACCGGCCGGATCGTTCCGGTGCGCGGACACTCATGCTGGCATCGCTTCTTCCCGTTCGCAGGTCGATAGTTAGTTTAGCTAACTGTCGGAAGGCGCGCGCCGGATCGCGGGCGGGCTGAGACGTGGTTCACAATCTTGACCGGGCGGTCAATCAAGTCGTAACGTCGACGGTGTTCGATCCGCCTCGAGGAACGACGGATCCGCTCAAGAGAGTGGTGGGAGTCATGAGGAAATGGGCTCGCTGGGAAGACTGGGTGGCGCTCGTCGTCGGGGCGTACGCCGCGCTCTCGCCGATCTGGACCACGACCGTCAACAAGGCGACGGCAACCATGATCGTGCTCGGTGTGATCACGGCGCTGGTCGCGCTCGGGTCGCTGGCCGCGCCCGGACAGGTCGTGACCGAAGGGCTGATCGCCCTGCTCGGCGTGCTGTTCTTCATCTCGCCGTGGGTGTTCAGCTTCCACAACGCGACCGGCATCGCCTGGACGGCGTGGGTCGTTGGTGTCGTGACGTTCCTGGTCGGCGGGTTGGCGCTGCCCGAGAGCAACCGTGCGCACCACTCCGGTCGGATGGCTGTTCAGCACTGACCGACTGATCCACGGGCCGCGGCGCCATCGGTTTCGACCGGTGGCGCCGTAGCCTTATCCCTCATCAGAGCGGCGATGAGGAACGACGACGATCGGAGGCGCGGTGGCCAAGACACCCGCCGCCGCGGGCCGCACGAAGGCCGACGACTCCGGCGATGCCCGGGCCCGACTGCTCGACGCCGCCGAACAACTCTTCGCGCGCGACGGCTTCGACGCCACTGCCACCGCGCGGATCGCCGAGCAGGCCGGCGTCCCGAAGGGCCTGTTGTTCTACTACTTCCCGACGAAGATCGCCTTGCTGCGCACATTGTTGGGTGAGCGCCTGCCGAGCGCCCCGTTGTGCGAGTTTGCGACGGTGGCCCGCCGCGGCGATGTCGCGGGTTCCCTGCTCCGGTTGAACCGGCGGGTCGGGTTGCGCGAACACAGTTCGCCGGTCCTGCGAACGATCATCCACCGCGAAGCCGAGACGCATCCCGAGGTGGGCGAATACATCCGCGAGCTTCGACAGGGCCTGCTCGAACTCACCGAATCCGTCCTGGATGCGTCGGCCGCGCAGCCGCTGGATCCCACTCGTCGACGGCAGGCCGCCCAGACGTTCGTCGCGGTCATGCTCGACGACGCGAACTCGCGTCGCTTCGACGCGCCGGAACCGGACGTTCGCGGCATGGTCGGCATCATCGCTGACGGACTGTGCTGTCCAGCACTTCTCGACGCACGGGGCGCTCACAGTTGCTAGCTTGAAACGGAATCTACGTTCCGTTTCAAGGAGATGTCGTGTCCGTTGCCGGACGACGTGCGCACCACCAGGTCACCTTCGCGGTACTTGTCGCAGGCGTGGGCGCGTACGCATTGCTGCAGTCGCTGGTCACACCCGGTGCTCACCACCCTGCAGCTCGACTTGCACACGACGCAGGACACGGTCACCTGGGTCCTGACGGCGTACCTGCTGTCCGCCTCGATCTTCACCCCGATCATGGGCCGGGTCGGCGACATGATCGGCAAGGAGCGGGTGTTCGTCGTCGACGCTCGTCGCGCTGGCGCTCGGCTCGCTGCTGGCGGCCGTCGCGACCGAACGTGCAGGTGATGATCGTCGGCCGGGTCATTCAAGGCGTCGGCGGCGGCGTGCATCCCGCTTGCCTTCGGCATCGTCCGCGACGAGTTCCCGAAGGAGAAGGTGTCCGGCGCGGTCGGCATGCATCGCGTCCCTGGCTCGCCGTCGGCGGCGGCCTCGGCATCGTGCTGGCCGGCCCGATCGTCGACGTCCTGAACTACCACTGGCTGTTCTGGATCCCGATGATCGTGACGGTCGCCGCCGCCGTCGCGGCGCACTTCTTCGTCCCGGAGTCGCCGGTGCGCAGCCCCGGGCGGATCAGCTGGCTGCCCGCCATCCTGCTGTCCGCCTGGCTGGTCGCGCTGCTGCGTCGCGCTGAGCGAGGCGCCGATCTGGGGCTGGGCTTCGCTGCGAAGTCATCGGCGCTCTGGTCGCGGCGGTCGTGCTGGCCGTGGCGTGGATCGCGTCCGAGCAGCGCGCGCGCGACGCCCGCTCATCGACATGAAGATGATGCGGATGCGCGCGGTGTGGACCAACAACCTCGTCGCGCTGCTGATCGGCGTCGGCATGTACGCGGTGTTCGCGTTCGTGCCCGGAGTTCGTCCAGACGCCGAAGTCGACCGGCTACGGCTTCGGCGTCGAGCATCACCCAGTCCGGGTTGATCCTGCTGCCGTCCGCCGTTCCGATGTTCTTCTTCGGGATGTTCGCCGGCCGGCTGGCCACCCGGATCGGGGCCAAGCCGTTCGTGGTCGTCGGCTGCCTGATCGGCGTCGTGTCGATGGCGATGCTCGCCTTCGCGCACAGCGAGCGGTGGGAGCTCTACGTCGCGATGGGCATCATGGGCACGGGCTTCGGCCTGGTGTTCGCGGCGATGTCGAGCCTGATCGTCGCCGCCGTCCCGCCCGACCAGACCGGCGTCGCCAGCGGCATGAACGCCAACATCCGCACGATCGGCGGGTCGATCGGCGCGGCGATCATGGCCAGCATCGTCACCTCGCAACTGGTCGCGAACGGGCTGCCGCGCGAGATCGGTTACACGGTCGGGTTCGCGATGCTGGGCGGCCGCGCTCGTGATCGCGGCGGGTGCCGCCCTCCTGATCCCGACCACGCGGGTGGCGCCGGATCCGGATCTCGGCGCCGAGCTCGAACTGGCCCTGATGACGGACGACGGTCTGGTCGAGGGCCGCAGCGAATGACCAGCCCCCGGACGCTGCCCCGTCCGGCGCGCCGTGACGCCGCGCGCAACCAACAGCTCGTCACGGACGCGGCGCGGTTCGTGCTCGCCGAACACGGCCTGGACGCCTCGATGGAATTGATCGCCGCCCGCGCCGGGGTCGGCATCGGCACCGTCTATCGCAACTTCCCGACCAAGGACGCGTTGATCGACGAGCTCATCCGCGACATCTTCGACGACCTGATCGCGGCGGCCACGGCGGCTCGGGCCGAAGTCGACGGTCTGGAGCAGTTCCTGCGCCACCTCGGCTCGTCCTTCGTCGAACATCGTGGCTACTCCGACCTGCTGGTGGGACGCAGCCGGGCCGAGTGCGCGGCGCAGGAGTTGCGCGAAGAGATCGCCCGCCTCACCGCCGAGGCGAAACGCTGCGGACGTCTGGCCGCCTGGGTGTCGTTCGGGGATGTCATGGCGACGGTGTGGGCGATGCGCGGTGTCATCGTCACCGGCGGCGCAGCGGCCGGCGATACCTGGCGGCGCTTCCTCGACATCCAGCTGGCGGCCCTGCGCGTGACCGCCCCCGCGACCACTCAGCCGCCGCTGAGCGCCATACAATTGACCCGGATCACCGCACGCCAGCAGTGATCGGCATCGGGGATACCTCGGGGAACTTGGTGGGGGACTAGCGTCGTGAGCGTCTTTCGTCGCGCCCTGACCGGCCCGCGTTCGGCTCGGTTGCCAGACTTCGCGGTCGCTGCCCGCCGGCGCACCGCCCCACTTCGCCTGCGGGCGATCCGGGCCGGGAGCTGGGCCCGCCGCAGCGTGCTCGGCCTGCTGTTGCGCTTCGACTCCCAGAGCGCCTCCGACCCGGGTGCCCTGCTCAACCGCTTCCCCGATGAGGCGCTCATGCCGCTGCGCCGGGTCGGACTCGATCCGGTGCCGGAGCTCGGCCGGCAGCGCGACGAGAGTCCGGTCAGCCGGCTGAAGATGCCGTTCGGGCTCCGGGGCTGGCTGGTCATCGGGCTACGAGGAGTCGCAGAGGTCCTGGCTGCCGACCCGAGACATTCAGCAACGACTTCGAGAACATGATCGGCAAGGTCGGCATCGCGGCCGAGCACGACCCCGGCGGGCTCGGCTTTGCTGACCCGCCGGCGCACACCCGGCTTCGGCAAATGCTGACAGCGCACTTCACGGTCCGCGGCCTCGCACCGTGGGAGCCGAAGATCAGGCAGATCATCGACGAGGCGCTGGACGAGGTCGCGGCGGCTGCTGACGACGGTCCGGTCGTCGATCTGCAGCAGCTCTTCGCACTGCCGATCCCGTCTCGCACGATCATGGCGTTGCTCGGGGTCGACGACGACGACAGCGACCGAGTTCCACCGCATGAGCGCCGCCCGCTTCGACTTCAGCCGGCGGCGCAGTCGGTTCGTTGGACGTGATCGCACAGTCGCTCCGACTACCTCGAAGACGATCGTCGCCCGGCAGCGGGTCGAACGCGGCAGCGGGCTGATCTCCTCAATCCTCGCCGGAGTACGGCGACGCCGTCGGCGACGTCGAGCTCGCCGGGCTGATTGACGGTGTGCTCACCGGCGGGCTCGAGACCACCGTCAGCATGCTGTCGCTCGGCACGGTGAAGCTGCTGAGAACCCGGCCACCGCCGCCGCGCTGCGCGACCGCGACGCCTACGTCGAGCCGTTCGTCGAGGAGGTACTGCGCTACCTCACCGTCGTGCAGGTTGAGCTTCCCACGCTTCGCGCGCCGCGATGTGACCTTGGCGGGCGGACGATCTTCGACGGTGACGTCGTCGTCTGTTCCCTAGCCGGGCCAATCGTGATCCGCGCGATTCCCGGCCCGAGATCGACGCCGTCGAAGCCGACGCGTTGCGAAGGCCCACCTCGCCTTCGGGCTACGGCCTGCACCGCTGCGTCGGCGCCGAACTGGCGCGCCTCGAACTGCGGTTGGCCTTTCCGGCACTGGTGAGACGGTTCCCGCAGTTGCGGCTCGCCGTAGCCCCCGAGCAGCTCAACTACCGCGACCTCTCGATCGTGTACGGACTCGCGGAGCTGCCCGTCCTGGTCGAGTAGCCGCCGACCGGTCCGGCCCATCAGCTGCTGCCCGTCAGGGCATAGACCGTTTGGCCGCCGATGGTGGTGGCCGTGTAGTGCGCCTCGACCCAGGCCGTGATCTGACTGGCCACGCCGCTCGAGCTGCCACCGCCCGCCGGTACCCGAGGCGATGAAGTACGTGATCTTGCCCGCCGCGACGAGGGCCTTGAACTGAGCGAGCGTCGGCGATGCGTCGGAACCCGACCACCCGCCGATCGCGATCACGGCCGTGCCGCTGTCGAGCTCCAACTGGGCGGCCGACTGATCACCGACGACCGCGGCGGCCCAGGTCGTCGTGGTGGCCGCGAGTGCCTTCGTCAGTGCGGCGGTCGTGGTGGCCGCATCTCCGGCGCTGGTACTGGCTGTCCCGGTGCTCGTCGAGCCGGTGTCCGTCGATGATGTGCCCGTCGCCAATGTGCCCGTCGAGGTACTGGCGCCGGGGGCGGTTCCGGAGGGCCGCGTGCCGCCCGACGGTGCACCGCTGCCGGACCGCTGGCCGCCCGTTCCGCCGCCCGTTCCCGTGTCACTCGTCTGAGCCACCGCCGGGCCGACGCTCGGAATGCTGCCGGTGTGTGCACGGGCAGCCGTGGCCGCCGCGAACGAACCCGTGCCGGCCAGGGCCGCGACCAGGCCGGTCACCGCGATGGCCGTGGCCAGCCGTCGAGCCGGAATCAGCAGGCCGATCACGGTCAACGCGGTCGCGGCGGCGACCAGGTCGCGCAGCTCCGGGTGCCAGGACGACGTCCGTCCGAGCAGCACGTAGCTCCAGCCGCCCGCGGCGATTGTCATGGCGACCAGGCCGATTCGTCCGGCGACCGTCGTCCGAACCCGCCAGAGTTCGCGACCACCGATCGCGACGAGGGCCGCGATCGCCGGCGCCAACGCGACCGTGTAGTAGGGGTGGATGATGCCTTCCATGTAGCTGAACACCAGGCCGGTGACGACCAGCCAGCCGCCCCACACGATCAGGGCCGCGCGAGTTCGATCCGTACGCGCTGCCCGGCGGGTGACCCACGCGAGGGCGACGACGAGCGACGAGAGCGGCGGGTAGCAACCAGGAGATCTCGTTGCCCATTTCGCTGCTGAACAACCGACTCAGGCCGGTGGCGCCGCCGAAACTGCTGCCCGACGCGCCGGTGCTGCCACCGCCGCCGCCGGCCGATGCGCCGCCCGACCCGCTGCTGCCGAAGAGCCGGCTCAGGCCGTTGTAGCCGAAGACCAGGTTGAGGACGCTGTTGTCCGTCGAGCCGCCGATGTACGGCCGCGACGATGCCGGCCAGGCCGCGACGATCGCCACCCACCAGCCGGCCGACACGACGACGGCGAGTCCGGCGAGCAGGACGTGGCCGATCGCGCCGACGCGATCGAGGTCGGGGCGGCGATGACATACGACGAGTGCGAATGCCGGCAGGACGAGGAATCCCTGCAGCATCTTGGTCAGGAACGCGAAGCCGATCGCGGTGCCGGCGAGCATCAGCCACGTCGAGCTGGCCGCCTCGAGCGCTCGCGTCACGGCGTACGCGCCGGCCACCAGCAGCAGCGTGAGCAACGCGTCCGGGTTGTCGAAGCGGAACATCAGCACCGCCGCCGGCGTCAGCGCCAGCAGCGCGCCGGCGAGCAGTCCGGCGCCGGCGCCGCTGACCCGGCGGACCGTGGCGTACAGCAGGCCGACCGCCGCGACACCTTCGAGCGCCTGCGGGACGAGCAGGCTCCAGCTGTTGAATCCGAACAGGCGGGCCGAGACCTCCATCACCCACAGCGACGCCGGCGGCTTGTCGACCGTTATCGAGTTCCCGGAGTCGAGCGATCCGAAGAACATCGCCTTCCAGCTCTTCGATCCGGCTTGCGACCGCGGCCGCGTAGAAGCTGTTCGCGTACCCCGAGGCGGCCAGGTCCCAGGTGTAGAGAATCGTCGTGAGGACCAGCAGGGCCAGCAGCCCCGGTCGGGCCCAGCGGGGATCGTCAGGACGGCCGCGTACCAGCCGGGCGAACCGTCCGCGCTCGACCGGGCCGCCCGGATCGCTGCGATCGTTGATGACGTGCACGTCCCGGTCGGCAGGATCCAGCACGTCCAGCGGTTGCTGAAGGGTGGCAATCATGATGAGGTCCGATCTGAGCGCCGAGCGAACGGATCGCGTGGATCACCGTCGATCCGCGCTTGCGCATTGAGCATCTGCCCGCGCGGCTCAAGCGCGCTTGACCGTGCGCCTCAAGAAACCCTCATTGAATTCTGGGATGCCCCTGTGCGACCGGGACCGATCGTCGGTGGCTCAGTCCCGGTGCGTAGCCGGAAAGGTTGGGGTGGGCGGCTTCGGTAGTGGGTGGCCGATCTCGTGGGGCACGTCGGCGTCCGCCAGCGGGCCTGCGGCGAGCGCCCGGCCGGAAACGATCGTCGCGTTACGCAAACGCGCGCCGCGCCGCTCGGCCACGCCGCGCACTCGCGCGCCGCTCGGCGCAGTGCCTGAGCAAAGTGAGCTAGACGAGGGACTGGCGGCGCTGGTCCGACAGTGAGGGCCGGCGAGGCGCCTCGAGCGAACGAGGCAGGGCCGCGACGTCCGATCGGATCTGGCCGATCAACTGACGAGCAGTGGCGACGTCGGCGACTGTCGCGGCCGACGAGCGGATGAATCGTCCGGCGAAGAAGCAGGCTACGCAGGCGGGCAGCGTGACGAGTGCGATGAGCATCGTGGGCCTCCTTCGGATCGGGTGCGGATGGGAGTACGAGCCGGGCCACCGCGGTGGATCCGCGGTGGCCCGGCGACGAGCGGGTGGGACAACTACTTGACGTTGACGACGATCGTGGCGACGCCGACGAGCAGTCCGGCCTTGACGGCGGTGGTGTTGAACGTCTTGTCCAGCAGGGTGCGGCGTCCGGGGAGATCAGGACCCGGGTACCGGTCAGGGTGGCGGTGTTGCCCGAGACCTGCAGCGGCTGCAGGGTGGTGCCGTCGAGGTTGAACAGGTACGCGTGCTTGACCGCGACGGTGCCGTTGACGGAGACGTCGCCGTAGAGCTTGCTGCTGCCGGGGTTGATGTCGAAGTTCTGCAGCTGCACGGTTGTCGAGCCGGCGGTCAGCGACAGCCCGGACCCGTCGTGCTGGATGTCGCCGACCACGTACGGGTCGACCTCACCCTTCTTGTAGACCTTGACGTGTCCGCCGGTGATCGGGAACGACACCGATCCGTCGGCCAGGGTGGCGGTGCCGAGGGTGCCGGGGGTCAGGCCCAGGGTGGTGAGCGCGGACACGAACCCGGAGTCGAGTTTCACACTGGTCGACTGGCCGGTGAGGCTGGTGATGTTCGCGACCGGCGCGGGCGCGGCTTTCGCGGACGAGCCGCTGCTGCTGCACGCGGCGATAGACGTGGCGAGCAAACCGGCCGCCGTGACGGCGAGAACAGCCTTGATGGACTTACGCATGTCGAGCTCCCTTGTTTCATTGAGTTACCCGGGAGTTCGCAACAACACCGCCAAGCGGTTCCATGTGTTAGCTGCGTCGCTCGATGGAACCGATCGTCGAGCTAGCTCAGTTGGACGAGCGCCGACACGTCGTCGTACGGCAGATTGCCGTCGACGGTGGCGGTGACCGTCATCTCCAACAGGGCGATCTCGCCTCCGTAGTTCGACAGGAAGGCCGTGTCGGCGGCGTCGCGTCCGGTGGCGATGCGGACGAGCGACGACCGCGGGGCGAGCAACGTCGCGTCGACGACGTACCACTTCCCGTCGATGAGGGCTTCGGCGACGGCGTGGAAGTCCATCGGATCGAGGCCCGGCGCGTACACGGCGACCAAGCGGGCCGGCACGCCTTTCGCGCGCAACAGCGCCACCGCCAGATGCGCGAAGTCGCGGCAGACCCCTCGCCCGGCGAGCAGTGTGTCGACCGCTCCGTCCGTCGGCCCGCTGCTGCCGCTGACGTAGTCGAGCTGCGTACCGACCCATGACGAGACGGCGGCCAGTATGTCGCCGGCCGCGCCGATGTCGTGGAACAGCCGCGACGCGAACCCGATCATCCGATCCGCCTCGCAGTAACGGCTCGGTCGCAGGTACAGCAACTCGCCGGCGAGGTCGTACGGTGCCGGCTCGACGGGCGCGCCGAGCCGCGAACGGTAGCTGACCTCGAGCCGTCCCGGGTGCGCGTCCACAAGCCAGATCCGACCGCCGTGGGGCGCGATCACCTCGGTCCACGCGTGCGGAACACCGTTCACGGTGACGCTGATCCGCTCGTCGGCCTGATGGCCGGCCGGATCGGCGACGGCCACCTGGAAGGCCAGACGGGACGCGGCGACGACGTCGACGGCGAGGTCGGCGGTGACGGTACGAGCAAAGGTCATTCGGCACTTCTCTACTGGGTTGGACGAGCGAGCTGGTCGCGCGAGCGTACGCGACCCCCGCGCTGGGCGGGGCCGCGAGTCGAGGACGCGCCGGGTTTACCGGACCGATTGCAGCAACGTGAACGACGAATCGCGGACGATCAGCGTCGTCACCGGCGGCCGCGACCTGCTGCTCCGGATCGCTCGACGCGGCGAGTTGCCATTCCTGGTTGGGCGCGGACGGGATCGTGAACTCGACGCCGTTCTCGGCCGCGTTGAGCAGCAGCGCGAACGCGTCGCCACCCGTCGTGGCCGACCACGAAGATGACGCTGCGGGCATCGGGGTTGTCCCAGTCGGCGTCGGAGAATTCCTGCGCGTCCGAGCGCAGCACGCGGACCCAGTCGGTGACGCCGTCGCCCGGCGCCTGCCGGAACCACACCGGCCGCAGCGCCGGATTGCGCCGTGCGGAGCGCGATCAGCGTCCGGGTGAATTCGAGCAGGTCGTGGTCGACCGATCGTCCCAGTGGAACCAGGAGATCTCGTTGTCCTGGCAGTAGGCGTTGTTGTTGCCGCCCTGGGTGCGGCCGATCTCGTCGCCGCCCAGGATCATCGGCACGCCGGCCGACAGCAGCAGCGTGGCCAGGAAGTTGCGGCGGGCCCGCGCGCGACGCTCGTTGACGGTCGGCGTCGTCGGTCGGGCCTTCGGCGCCGTTGTTGAACGACTTGTTGTCGCTCTCGCCGTCGTTGTTGTCCTCGCCGTTGGCGCTGTTGTGCTTCTGGTTGTAGGACGTCAGGTCGTGCAGGGTGAAGCCGTCGTGCGCGGTGACGAAGCCGACGCCGGCCGTCGGCGAGCGCCGATCGCCCTCGTAGACGTCCGGGCTGCCGAGGATCGCGCTGCGAGAGGGTGCCGAGCACGCTGTCCTCGCCGGCCCAGAACGCCCGCACGTCGTCGCGGAACTTGCCGTTCCACTCCGACCAGTCGGCCGGGAAGCCGCCGACCTGGTAGCCCGGCGGTGTCCCACGGCTCGGCGATCATCTTGACCGGGGCCAGCACCGGATCCTGGGCGATCAGGTCGGTGAACGCGCTGTGGTGCGCGGCGTCGCCGTCCTGACGGGTCAGGGTGGTCGCGAGGTCGAAGCGGAAGCCGTCGACGTGCATCTCGGTGACCCAGTAGCGCAGCGAGTCCATGATCAGGCCGAGGGCCGCCGGATGCGCGACGTTGAGGCTGTTGCCGGTGCCGGTGGTGTCGAAGTAGTGCGCCTCGTCGCCTTCGACCAGCCGGTAGTAGGCCGCGTTGTCGATGCCCTTGAACGACAGCGTCGGGCCGAGGTCGTTGCCCTCGGCGGTGTGGTTGTAGACGACGTCGAGGATCACCTCGAGACCGGCCGCGTGCAGCGCCTTCACCATCGCCTTGAACTCGTTGACCTGACCGCCGTCGTCGCCGGCCGCGCTGTACTCGTCGTGCGGGGCGAGGAAGCCGATCGAGTTGTAGCCCCAGTAGTTGCGCAGGCCCTTGTCGAGCAGGTGGCTGTCCTGGACGAACTGGTGAACGGGCATCAGCTCGACCGCGGTGACGCCGAGATCGGTCAGGTGCTTGATCGCCGCCGGGTGGGCCAGCCCGGCGTAGGTCCCGCGGAGCTCTTCGGGCACGTCCGGGTGCAGCTTGGTGAAGCCCTTGACGTGCGTCTCGTAGATGATCGTCTCGGCCAGCGGGGTCGAGCGGCGGCGCGTCGTCGCCCCAGTCGAAGTCGTCGACGGTCACCACGCACAGCGGGGTGGAGCCGGCGCCGTCGGTGGCGTCCATCTCGTCCGGGTCGTGCATGTCGTGGCCGAAGACGGCCTGCCCCCACGTGTACTGCCCGCTGATGGCCGTCGCGTGCGGGTCGAGCAGCAGCTTGTTCGGGTTGTGCCGCAGCCCGGCCTTCGGGTTCCAGGACCGTGGACCCGCAGTGCGTATTTCGTGCCCGGCCCGACGTCCTCGACGAAGCCGTGGAACACATGGCCGGTGCGTTCGGTGAGGGTCGTCCGTCGCTCGCCACCAGCATCGTCGAAGACGCAGAACTCGACGGCGTCGGCCGTCGACGTGTAGACGGCGACGTCCGCGCGACCGTCCCTCAGCTTCACACCGAGCGGGTAGGGCAGCGAACGTGAATGACGATCGTCAGTAGGCACGGGCTAGTCCTTCCCCGTCGCGTCGCACTCCAATCGAGCGCGTTCGATGGCGCCGGTCACACGCGCGGAGTTACACGTCGATCGGTCGAAGGGGGTGGATCGCCGGCCGGGCCGCGAGGTGGTCCTGCATAGCGCCTATCGCGACCGCGATGTGGGGGCTGGCCATGTGGGTGTCGAGGTCGGCGGGGTCGCGCCACGATTCGACGGTGAAGAACGTTCCGGGCGCCACGGTCGACTCGTAGAGCGCGTACGAATGACAACCTTCTTCGGCGCGGGTCGGCGCGACCAACGCCGACAGGGCGTCCCCCACAGCCGACTCGGAACCAGGCTTGGCGGTGATCACAGCGACAACGGTGACATCGGGCATGGTGGGCAGCTCCTCGTGAGTGGGTCCGCCCAACGTACCGCCGCCGGTTCAGTCGACCGCGCTGGCTTCGAGCTCGAACCACACGGTCTTGCCGGGCTCGTCGTGGCTGAAGCTGATGCCCCAGGTGTCGGCGAGGGAGTCGACGACCAGCATTCCCCGTCCGGATGTCTGGGTGATTGGCGGCGGATCCTCGGGGATCACCGGGATGCGCTCGCTGCCGTCGCTCACGGCGATTCCGACGCCTCGCGGCGAACTGCGCACCCGCACGATGATCTCCGGACCGCCGTGCTTGTACGCGTTGCTGGTCAGCTCGCTGACCAGCAACAGAGCATCGTCAAGGATGCTCGGCGGTAGCCAGTCGGCGTACTGCTGGAGGAACGCCCGAGCAAGGCCCGGCGCGGCGTTCGAAAACGGCAGCCGGACGACCCGCTCATCACCGAGATCTTCTTGCGGCGCAGACATACCGTGTTCATTCCCGCACCTACCGAAACTCAACCGGTCAATTCGCATCGGATTCGCTGGTGCATTCGCGATAGCGTCGATCGATCCCGGGTATGACGCCCGCATGGCTGACATCATCGCGTTGATCTACGAGGACCACGACTGGCTGCGCCGGCACTTCTTCCTGCTCGACGACGCCAAGACCGACGCCGAGCTGCGGGCCGTCTGGGAGTCCCTCGCTGCGCGCCTGGACACGCACGCGCAGGCCGAAGAGGAGGTCTTCTACCCCCAGTTGCTCAAGAAGGGCCACGCCGGGGATCCCGAGGACGAGACCGAAGACGCGATCGACGACCACAACGCGATCAGGGACGCCGTGCGCGAAGCCGGCAAGCACCGCGTGGGCACGAAAGTGTGGTTCGAGGCCGTCGGACAGGCGCGTAAAGAGAACGGCGAGCATTTGGACGAGGAGGAACGGGAGGCGCTGCCGGACTTCATCAAGAGTGCGACCCTGCAGCTGCGGCATGATCTCGCGCTTCAGTGGCTCGACTTCTACCGTCGCCACCAGGTGGCCCGCGACGTCGACGACTCCGACAAGAACGCCGACGACTACATCGCCGACAACAGCTGACCGTCAGGTGGAACTCGGCGTGACGAAGCCGCATTCGTAGGCCAGGACCACGGCCTGGACCCGATCGCGCAGGCCCAGCTTCATCAGGATCCGGCCCACGTGGGTCTTGACGGTGGTCTCTTCAACAACCAGCCGCGCCGCCACCTCCGAGTTGCTCAGGCCCTGCGCGACTAGCCGGAGCACGTCCCGTTCGCGCGGGGTCAGCTGGACGAGTCGCTCGGGGCGCTCGTCCACGGGCCGGACGGCCTGCACGAACTGTTGGATCAGCCGCCGGGTGATGGACGGATCGATCAGGGCGTCGCCGGCCGCGACGTTGTGCACCGCGGCGACGAGCTGATCGCTCGGCGCGTCCTTGAGCAGGAAGCCGCTCGCGCCCGCGCGCAGGGCCGCGTACACGTACTCGTCCGAGTCGAACGTCGTCAGCATGAGCACGCGGCTCGCCGTCTCGGTCAGGATCCGCCGCGCGGCCGTGAGCCCGTCCATGATCGGCATTCGGATGTCCATCAGGACGACGTCCGCAGCGAGCTGCGCGGCCAGCTGCACCGCCTCGAGACCGTCGCCCGCCTCGCCGACGACGGTGATGCGCGGGTCGGCGTTGAGGATCACCCGGAAGCCGGCTCGCAGCAGGCGCTGGTCGTCGACGACGAGCACCGAGATCTGATCGGTCATGCGAACTCGCTCACGGGGACGCCTGCCGGCCGGCGGGGCAGCTGCGCCACGACCCGCCAGCCGGATCCCACCGTCGGCCCGGCATCGACGGTTCCGCCGCAGTCGGCGGCCCGCTCGCGCATGCCCGGCAGGCCGTGCCGGCCACCGCTTCCGGCCAATGCGGACGGGACCGCCGCCGCCGGCGCGCCGTTCATGACGGTGAGGCGCATCGCATCCCGATCGAAGCGCAGGACGATCGCGATGGCCGCTCCCGGCGCGTGCTTCATGGCGTTCGTCACCGCCTCTTGGACGATCCGGTACGCGGCCTCGGAGACGTTGCCGGCGAATCCCTCGCTGTCGCCGACGAATTGACACGAGATCGAGACGCCCGAGGCCCGGGTGCGCAGAACGAGATCATCGACGATCTGGAGCCCGGGCGTCGTCCGCGGGGTGCCGAGCATCGCGACGAGGCGCTGGATCTCGCCGTCGGCCTGCCGGGCCGCATCGGTGATCGACGCGAATGCCTCGGCCGCGCTCGCCGGATCGGACGGAGTGAGGTGTTCGCCGGCGCTGGCCTGGACGACCATCAGGCTCACGCAGTGCGCGACGATGTCGTGCAGGTCGCGCGCGATCCGCGCCCGCTCGTAACGCACCGACTGTTGGGCGAAGACTTCGCGCTCTTCCTCGAGTTCGCGGGCGCGCAGTTCGAGCTGGTGCAGGAGGCGACGACGGGACGCGACGGCCAGGCCGGCCAGCCACGGGCCGACGGTGATCATCTCGGCCAGCGGGTTGAAGTTGGACCACGTCGGTACGGCCCCGGCAGCCGCGACGCCGGCCGTCAGCGGCACGAGGCCGACCAGCGAATACAGCCAGCGGCCGGTGTCGCCGAGCGCGTACGCGTACAGGAACGCCGCGAGGATTCCGAGCGCGTCGATTCCAGGTGCGTTCAACGTCGCCGCGCGGCCGATGACGTCCGGGAACGCGAGCAGGAGGCCGCCCAGCATCGCCAGCGGGACGGGCGCCCGACGCCGCCCGGCCGCGAGCGCGCCGAACAGCACGACGCACAACGAGGCCACCACGTCCGAGGGCGAGTTCGGGTGCCCGTTGGCCGCCAGTACCGCGATGTTGCCCGCGGTCAGGACGGCGGCCACGACGGGGTCCGCGTGGCGGCGAGTCCAGACCCAGGCCTCAGGCACGGGCGGTGGCCAGGGGCAGGTGGACGACGACCTCGCGGACGGCGCCGTCGGCTCGGGTCCGCAGCGCGCCACCGTGCAGAGCGGCCCGTTCGGCGGCGGCGGCGAGCGCGGCGCGACCGTCGACAGCCCGCCGCGGCGGTGGTCCGGACACGGTCAGCTCGAGCGCGTCGGCCTCGAACCGCACGACGACGTCGACGCGGGCGTGCGGATCGGCGCTGAGCGCGACGAGCAGGTGCTCGACGATGCGATAGCCGGACAGTTCGACGCCGGATGGCAGTAGTCGTGGATCGCCGACGACCTGCAGGCGCGCGTCCGCTTCAGTGCCGTCGGTCAGGAGCCGATCTAGTTGGGCGAGGACGGGCTGCGGACCGATCGGCGCATCGTCGCGCAGACCCGTCACGACGGATCGCATGTGGGTCAGAGTCGCCCGGCCCGTGTGCTGGATCGCGACGAACGCGGCGCGCGCGTCATCGGGCCGGCTCGACAGGTCGGCGGTCCCGGCCGCGGCCGTGGTCGCGATGTGGCCGATCTGGGCCTGCAGGAATCCGTCGAGGTCACCGGCGATCCGGGCCTGTTCGGCCGCGACCGCCAGCTCGGCGTTCAGCTCGCGTTGCTGCCGCAGTTGCGCGGTGCGGTCACGAAGCGCGGCCACCGAAGCCGTCCGCGCTCGCACCAGGCCGCCGCACGCCAGCAGGCCGAGCGTGATCGGAATCATCAGACTGAAGACGGCAGCTGTGTCCGGCCACACGCCCCCGTTGGGGCCGCCCAACTTGGGGTCGGAATACGACTGGCACAGCAGGTTCGCGGTCAGGAACGCCAGGCCGAGCACCGTCAACGGCAGTCGCCGATGTCGGTAGCCGAGCATGAATCCCACGTAGAAGACGGCGGGTAACGCCGCGCCGCACCGGGTCAGCGTGCCGACGACGGCCCAGTTCAGGGCGGCACCGACCGCCAGGGCGGCGGCCGCCTCGAGTGGGGCCCGGCGCGCGAAGACGACCGGGACGGTCATCAGCAGCACCGCGATCGCCGCGACGACGCCGGCATTGTCGTTGGTCGCGTTGCTGCCGGTCCCGCCGGCCGAGATCATCCCGGCGGCGGACAGGACCACGCCGAACGCGATGTCGCCGACCCCGATGCCGACCGTCCGCTTACCGTGCAAGGCATTCACCCAGCGGCCCATGACCGGCCCTCTCTGTCTGCGTCGAGTTTGGCGGTACTCCCGACGCGTCCGCAACCATCCGAGACCGAAGTATCGGCGCTGAGAGCGGGCAGTTTCGTCCGTCTCAAGGAGGATGTTCGCCTCAGTGGTCCGGCTGGGTCCCATCGACGTAGAACCACTCGCCGGCCGGGCGGACGAACCGGCTGCGCTCGTGCTGGGCGCCCCGTCCGGCTGCGGATCGATAGTGCGCGCGGAACTCCACGACGCCGGTCGCGTCGAACGGGCCGCCGGGGATGAACTCGATGATCTCCAGGTATTTCCAGGTGATCGTGGTGTCCAGTTCGAGTTCGGGGGGTCGCGTCGACGCCAGCCAGGTCCGGTTCAGGTATCCGGCATCGGCGCGGACGAACGCACTGAACCGGGCGCGCATCAGCGCCTCGGCAGTCGGCGCGGACATCGAGCCCGAGTGGAATCGGCCGCAGCAGTCGGAGTACGTATCGCCCGATCCGCAGGGGCATCGATCGGTAGGCACGGTTACGCCCGCGGGTCGATGTGGATCTTCGGGCCCGGGCCGGCCGAGGACGGTCGCCAGCCGGACAGCACCGCCGCGACGTCGTCGAGGCCGAGCGTGGCCGCCACGAGTGGCCGGGGGTCGACGGATCCGTCCGCGTAGTGCTCGATCGCCGTGGTCAGGCCGGCCGATCCGCTCAGGATGCCGACGGCCGTGACGTCCTTGAGCGCGAGTTCGCGCGAGTCGATCAAGCTCGGGGTCGGGGCGATGCCGATGAAGACGACTCGCTTGCCGGGCTCGACCAGCCGCACCGCCCGGCCCGGCAGTTCGGTGGCGTTCGACGCGTCGACCACCGCATCGAACGGCAGCGCCGGCAGCGTGTCGAGCGTCCACACCCCGTCCAGGCCGCGGGTGCGGGCGAATTCGGTGGACGGGCCGGCCACCCCGAGGACGTGGACCTCGACACCGTGGGCCCGGGCGATGTCGGCGACGAGTAGGCCGATCGTGCCGGGTCCGAGGACCAGCAGCCGGTCGCCGGGCTGAAGTGCCGCGGCGGCGACGGCCCGGACGGCGTTGCCGCCCGGTTCGACCAGCGCGCCGCACACGTCGTCGACGGCGTCGGGCAGGACCCGCAGCGACGACACCGGGACGGCGAGGCGCTCGGCCAGCGCGCCGGGGACACCGCCGCGGATCCCGACCTCGTTGCGCTGATCGCAGAGGTGCTGTCGTCCGGACCGGCAGCGCGCGCAGTGCCCGCAGCCCAGCATGGTGTCGCCGGTGACCCGCTTACCGAGCCAGCTGTCGACCACGCCGGCACCGACCGACGCCACGGTGCCGCACCACTCGTGCCCGATCCGCAGCGGATACCGGGCGTGGCCCTGCTCGAGGTAGGCCATCTCGCCGCCGAAGAACTCGACATCGGTGCCGCAGAGACCGACCCGGGCCACGTCGATCACGACCTCGCCCGCGGCGGCGACGGGTGGTTCGACCTCGACGACCGAACCGTCGCGCGGGCCGGCCAGGACGAAGGCTCTCACTGCGCGGCGGGCTCCGCGCGGCTCTGCGCAAGAACGCGCGCGAACACCGCGGGGTCCTGGGCGCCCGAGACGCCGTAGCGCCCGTCGATCACGAAGAACGGCACGCCGTTGATCCCGTACTCGACGGCTTGTCGCTGGTCGGCGTGGACGGCGTCGAGATAGATCCCGGATTCCAGCGCTTCGAGCGCGGCCGCGCGATCGAGCCCGATGTCGGCGGCGAGGTCGGCCAGATCGTTCGATCGTCCGATGTGCCGCCCCTCGACGAAGTAGGCCCGCAGCAGACGCTCCTTCATGTCGAGCTGGCAGCCCGTGCGCCTTCGCATGGTGCAGCAATTCGTGGGCCTTCACCGTGTTGGTGTGCTGAAGGGCATCGAAGTCGTAGTCGAGCCCGACCGACGCGGCGATACCGGTGACCCGATCGAGCATCGCGCCGATCTGATCAGCGGGGAATCCCTTGTAGCGCACCAGATAGTCGACTCTCCGACCCCCGAGAAGTCGACGGGCGTGTCGGGCGACAGCTCGAAGCTGCGGTACTCGACCGTGACGTCGAGGTCGGGGCTGGTATCGCGCAGGGCCGCCCGCCCGGCTTCGAACTTTCGCTTGCCGATGTAGCACCACGGGCAGGCCACATCCGACCAGATCTCGACCGTGATCGGCTCGCTCATCGGCGCCGTGGTCCCGGCTGGTCACCGGACACGATCGGAAAGCCGGCCGCTTCCCAGGCCTTCGTCCCGCCGTCGATCGAGAAGGCGGTGCGGCCGGCCTGGGCCAGCAGGTCGGCGGCCCGGCCGCCGCGTCCACCCATCGAGCAGGTGGTCATGATCGGGCCGTGGCCGAGGTCGTCGAGGCCGCCCGGTAGGACGCCGATCGGGACGTTGACGGCGCCCGAGATGTGTCCGCCGGCGTACTCCTCGGGCGATCGCACGTCGATCAGGGCATCACCGGCCAGCCACATCTCGTGGGCAACGTCGATGTCGATTCGCTCGGCAACCATGACCTAGAGCCTACGACGCACAAATCGTGGACAGTTATGACGGGATATCCGTCATAACTGTCCACGATTTGTGGACCGATCGAGCAATCAGGCGGCGACGGCCACCCGCACCGGGTCGGCGGACCGGGCGGTCACCGCGCGGCCACGGATGTAGAGCACCGCGACCCGGCTGATGACCTCGCCGATCGCCATCATGACCAGCGCCGTCGTCCAGGCCGAGCTGCTGGTGATGTCGTGCGCGACCGAGAAGCGGCCCAGGGACTCGGCGCCACCGTTGTTCGCCCAGATCGAGAACGCCATCCGCGAACCCATGCCGAGCACCCACAGCCCGGCCGAGATCCAGCCGGCCTTGACGAGCGGGTACCGGCCGCCGTCCGAGCGCACCCGCGTGGCCAGGGCGCTGCCGACGCCGAGCGTGACACCGACGCCGGTGAGCAGCAGGGTCAGGGCGAGGTCGTTGCCCGCGGTCGGGAAGCTGCTCAGGTAGCTGTGGGCCACGAAGGCGAGGATCCCGATCGGCAGGAGGATCGCGCGGCGGTCGAGGCGGCTTTCGCGGATCTGCCGGACGACGAGGAGGATCAGGATGCTGTCGACGAGGTAATCGCTGAATGTCATGCCTCTACGATCGCGATTTCGCACCGCGCCCGGCTCAACCCACGGGTGGAGAGCGGGTGGATCTGGCGCTACACCGCCCCGGCGCCGACCGGCTCCTCGGCGTCGCTGCCCTGCACGAACTGGGCGTTGTAGAGCCGGTAGTACGCGCCGCGCGGCCGCGAGCAGGTCGCTGTGCCGTGCCCTGCTCGACGATCCGGCCGTGCCTCCATCACCAGGATCAGGTCGGCGTCGCGGATCGTCGAGAGCCGGTGGGCGATCACGAAGCTGGTCCGGTCGGTGCGCAGGGCCGCCATCGCCCGCTGCACCAGCACCTCGGTGCGGGTGTCGACCGAGCTGGTCGCCTCGTCGAGGATCAGCAGCGACGGATCGGCGAGGAACGCCCGGGCGATCGTGATCAGCTGCTTCTCGCCGGCGCTGACGTTGCTCGCCCTCTTCGTCGATGCGGGTGTCGTAGCCGTCGGGCAGGCTGTGCACGAACCGGTCGACGAAGGTGGCCTTGGCGCGCGGCCAGGATCTCGTCCTCGGCTCGCGTCGGGCCGGCCGTAGGCGATGTTGTCGCGGATCGTGCCGCCGAACAGCCAGGTGTCCTGCAGCACCATCCCGATCTCGACCGCGCAGGGTCTCGCGCGCGCATCGCCGTCGATGTCGACGCCGTCGAGCGTGATCCGCCCGCCGTCGAGTTCGTAGAACCGCATGATCAGGTTGACGAGCGTGGTCTTGCCTGCGCCGGTCGGCCCGACGATGGCGACCGTCTGGCCGGGCTCCGCGACCAGCGACAGGTCCTCGATCAACGGCGCTCGGCGCTGTAGCGGAACGTCACGTTCTCGAAGGCGACCCGGCCGTCGCGGACGGCCAGCTCGGCGGCCGGGACCGGGTCGGGACTCTGCTCGTCGGCGTCGAGCAGATCGAAGACCCGCTCGGCGGAGGCGACGCCTGACTGCAGCAGGTTGGCCATCGAGGCGACCTGGGTCAGCGGCTGGGTGAACTGCCGCGAGTACTGGATGAACGCCTGCACGTCGCCGAGGCTCATCGTCCCGGACGCCACCCGCAGTCCGCCGACGACCGCGATGGCGACGTAGTTGAGGTTCCCGATGAACATCATCGACGGCATGATGATGCCCGACACGAACTGGGCGCCGAAGCTGGCCCGGAAGAGCTCGTCGTTCTTGGCGTCGAAGGACTGCCTCGACCTCGCGCTGCCGGCCGAACACCTTGACGAGTTCGTGGCCGGTGAACGCCTCTTCGATCTCGCCGTTGAGCGCGCCGGTGTGCTTCCACTGGGCGATGAACTGCTTCTGCGACCGCTTGGCGATCTGCTTCGTGACGATGATCGACACCGGCACCGCGACGAGTGCGATGAGCGCGAGCAGCGGCGAGACCAGGAACATCATGCCGAGCACGCCGACGACGGTGAGCAGCGAGGTGAGCAGCTGGCTCAGGGTCTGCTGCAACGTCTGGGCGATGTTGTCGATGTCGTTCGTCACCCGGCTCAGCAGCTCGCCGCGGGGCTGGCCGTCGAAGTAGGGCAGCGGCAGCCGGTTGAGCTTCGCCTCGACGTCGGCGCGCAGCTGCTGGACGGTGCGCTGCACGATGCCGTTGAGGAGGAAGCCCTGCAGCCACGACAGCACGCTCGCGCCGATGTAGAGCCCCAGCGCGAGCAAGCAGCAGGTGGCCGAGCGCGGTGAAGTCGATGCCGACGCCGGGGACGACGTGCTGTGCCGCTGAGCAGGTCGGCGACGTGGCCGTTGCCGGTCGCCCGCTCGTGCGCGACGGCCTGCTGCAGGCTCGTGCCCCTGGGCAGTTCTTGCCGATCACGCCGCGCGAAGATGATGTCGGTGGCGTGGCCGAGGATCCTCGGGCCGAGCACGCTGCAGCGTCACGCTGGCGATCGCCAGCACGATCACGGCGATCAGCCAGCGCCCGGTGCGGCGCGCAGCCGGGCCAGCAGCCGTTTCGCCGAGGGGCCGAAGGTCATCGACTTCTCGGCCGGCATGCCCGATGCTCATCCACGGCGGGCCCCGCCGGGCCGGCGCACGGTGGCGCCCGGCACGCGGGCCGGGTCACGCACCGTTGCTCGGCGCGGCTCCCGTGTCCTTGGGCCCGGTGCGATCTCGGCGTCGGGGTCATGCGCCGCCTCCGCCGATTGCTGGGATTCGACGATCTCGGCGTAGGTCGGGCAGGTCTGCGAGCAGCTCGTCGTGCCGTCCCGATCCCGACGATCGCGCCGTCCTCGAGCACGATGATCTGGTCGGCGTCGATGATGGTCGAGACCCGCTGGGCCACGATCACCACGGCCGCGTCGGCGGTCACCGGGCGCAGCGCCGCCCGCAGCCGGGCGTCGGTGGCCAGGTCCAGCGCCGAGAACGAGTCGTCGAACAGGTAGATCTCCGGACGGCGAACGAGGGCCCGCGCGATGGCCAGTCGCTGGCGCTGGCCGCCGGAGACGTTCGTGCCGCCCTGGGCGATCGGCGCGTCGAGCTCGCTCGGGCATCGCGCGCGACGAAGTCGCGCGGCCTGGGCGATCTCGCAGGCAGCGCCCACAGCTCGTCGTCGGTGGCGTCCGGGTTGCCGTAGCGCAGGTTGCTGGCCACCGTGCCGGAGAACAGGTAGGCCTTCTGCGGCACCAGCCCGATCCGGCGCCAGCAGGACGTCGGGCTCGAGGTCGCGCACGTCGACTCCGTCGACGAGCACCTGCCCGCCGGTCGCGTCGAACAGCCGCGGCACCAGAGAGAGCAGGGTGGTCTTGCCGGCGCCGGTACTGCCGATGATCGCGGTCGTCCGGCCGGGCGCGGCGCGTGAAGGAGATGTCGCGCAGCACCGGCGCGGCGGCACCCGGGTAGCCGAAGTCGGACGTCGCGCAGCTCGAGCTCGGCCCGGCCGTGAACGTCGGTCGACGCGGCTCGGCCGGTGGTACGCACGGAGGAGTCGGTGTCGAGCACCTCGGTGATCCGCTCGGCGCAGACGGCGGCCCGCGGGATCATCATCAGCATGAAGGTCGCCATCATCACCGACATCAGGATCTGCATGCAGGTAGTTCAGGAACGCGGTGAGCGCCCCGATCTGGATCTGCGCCGGAGTCGACCCGCGAGGCGCCGAACCACAGCACCGCCACGCTCGAGCAGTTCAGCACCAGCATGACGACCGGGAACATCATCGCCTGCAGCCGGCCGGCGCGGCGTCGCGGTGGCGGTCAGCTCGGCGTTGGCGGCGGCGAATCGCTCGGTTTCGTAGGGCTCGCGGACGAACGCGCGCACCACGCGGATGCCGGTGATCTGCTCGCGCAGGATGCGGTTGACCCCGTCGATGCGCGTCTGCATCGAGCGGAACTGCGGCACCATCTGGCGGATGATCGAGCCGATCGCGACGACCAGCACCGGCACGCTGACCACCATCAGCCAGGACAGGCCGATGTCCTCGCGCAGGGCCATGATGATGCCGCCGACGCACATGATCGGCGCCGCGATCAACATCGTGCAGGCGAGCACGACGAGCATCTGCACCTGCTGGACGTCGTTGGTGTTGCGGGTGATCAGCGACGGTGCGCCGAACTGGTTCACCTCGCGGGCCGAGAACGTCGCCGACGCGGTGGAAGATCGTCCGCCCGCAGGTCGCGGCCGAAGCTCATCGCCGTGCGGGCGCCGAAGTAGACCGCGGCGATCGAGCAGACGATCTGCAGCGCGCTGACCGAGCAGCATCCACGCGCCGATGCGCAGGATGTAGCCGGTGTCGCCGGTGGCGACGCCCTTGTCGATGATGTCGGCGTTGAGGCTCGGCAGGTACAGCGACGCCATCGTGCCGACGAGCTGCAGCACGACGACCGCCAGCAGCGGTCGGCCGTACGGGCGCAGGTAGGTGCGCAGTAATCGGGCCAGCATCGCGTTACCTCCGGTGGGCGAGCGGTCGGGTGAGTTCGGGTTGCCGGACGCCGTCCAGCAGGATCGAGCACGATCTGTTCCGGCGTCAGCAGGTCGCCGCCGGACATGACGGGGTGCGAACCGGCGAAGGTCATGAGACGCAGCAGGTGGGCGATCTCGAGCCCGCTGATGCGCAGGTCGGCCGCGTCCGGATCGATGATCCGGGCGATCGCGACGTACGTCGGGTCGAACTCCTCGCGCGACGGGGGCCGGTGGGGGCGTCCGGTCGGCGCCGCCGCCCGCACGGCGCTCATCAGCCCGATGATGGTGGTCATCCGCCGTTGCAGGATCGTCGCCACCGCAAGCAGGCGCTCGCGTAACGGCTGGTCGAGGTCGACGTCGGCCAGTTCGGCGAGGGTCTGGGCCGGATCGCAGGCGCTGTCGATGGCCGCTCGGACCAGCGCGTCCTTGTCGGCGAAGACGCGGAAGATCGTCCCCTCGGCGACACCGGACGCCTAGGCGATCTGGCGGGTCGTCACCGACATCCCGTGCTCGCGCACGAGCGGGATGGTCGCGGCGATCAGCGCGGCGCGCCGTTCGTCCGGCGGAAGGGGTTGTGCTCGGGACACCGATGCAGCATAAGTGAGTGAGCACTCACTCACAAGCTAATTACCGACCTCGACCACGTCCGGCTGCGCGCCCGGCAGCCCGGACGAGTCCGGCTCGGGCGTGCGCAGCTCGTCGATGCGCACCAGCGTCACGCCGGCGACGATGAACAGCGCCGCCGACGAGCTGGATCGCCGGTCGGCAACTGGCCGAGCAGCGAGCCAGGCGAACAGCACCGCGAACAGCACCTCGGTGAGCCCGACGAACGACGCCAGCTTGGCGCCCAGCAGCCGGGCCGCGCGCGATGCCGACGACGTAGGCGAACGCGGCCGCGACCAGCGACAGGCCGAGGACCGGCACCAGCCAGCTCGTGCGGTGGCCGGCGAAGTCGACGTCGCCGAACGCGGCGTGCATCGGCAGCACGCCGACCAGCCCGAGCGACGAGCAGCGTGACGGCGCCGACGACCATCGCCGCCCCAGGCCATCACGATCGGCGGCAGCGGCTCGTCGGTCTCGCGCCGACAGCACGTAGTAGACGGCGCAGCCCGACGCGCCGCGCCGAGCCCCCACAGCACGCCGACCGGGTCGAGGTGCTGGCTGACCGGTGAGGTCGAGGACGAGCGCGAGCCCGACCAGCGCGGCCACGGAGCCGGCCACCGTCAGCCGCCGCGGCCGCTGGTGGTGGCGCAGCCACATCCAGCCGACGACGAGCAGGACGCCGAGGTACTCGAGCAGCAGCGCCACGCCGACCGACAGTCGCTGCACGGCGTTGAAGAAGAACAGCTGGCAGCCGGCGACGGCCATGCAGGCCGTACACGCTGACCGCCAGCACGCGATCGCCGCACCGTGCCCGGCCGCGCGCAGCGCCGGCCAGTGCCGGCGCAGCTGGATCACCGCCGGGACGGTCAGCACCAGCGCGGCGATGCGAGATGCGGGCGGCGACGGCGGCGCCGGGCGTCCAGCCGGCGTCGATCAGCGAGGTCGCGAAGCGTGCCGGACGTGCCGAACGTCGCCGCTGACAGCACGGCGAGCAGCAGGCCGGTCCCGCCGGTGCTCGAGCGCATGACTGCATCTCCTGCGATCCGGTCGTGCCGTAATGAGCAAAACTCGCTACGCTCATTACGACGCTAGGCCGCCGACTCGACAGGAGTCAACTTGATTTTCGCTCATGACACCGAAGTTGCCCTCGCGGCGGCCGCGGCGCTGGTCAACACCGCCCGCGACGACGTCGGGGTCGCGTTCGAGGCGCTGCCGGACCTGGCCGCGCTCGACGAGTTCGTCGACGACCTGGGACTGGACCGGGGCGCGCACCGGCACCACGGCGGAGCTGGCCGCGGTGCAGCGCGCTGCGCCCGCGGCTCGCGCGAGCTCTGGTCGTCCGACGAGGACGAGGCGGTCGAGATCGTGAACGAGCTGCTGCGCGAGTGCGCGGGCCCTGCCGCAGCTGGTCAAGCACGACACCTGGGACTACCACCTGCACGCGACCGACCCGACCGCGCCGCTCGCCGACCGGATGGCGGTCGAGGCGGCGATGGCCATGACCGACGTCATCCGGATGAAGGAGCTCGGCCGGCTGCGGATCTGCGCGAGCGACGACTGCGAGCGACGTGCTCGTCGACCTGTCCAAGAACCGCTCGCGCCGCTACTGCGACGCCGGCTGCGGCAACCGCGCCAACGTCGCCGCCTACCGCGCGCGTCGGACTCGCGGCACCTGATCGTCGGGGCCCGGCGTCCGGTTGTCGAGGTACGCCGATCCGACCCGTTTCGGCACGCACATCAACCAGGCATCGACGAGCAGTTCGTCGAGCCGTTCCCGGTCGAGCACGTCGAGGCGCCCGCGAACCCAGTTGTAACGCAGGTCGGACGCGATCGGCAGCAGGAAGACCTCGGGCTCGGCCGTCACGAGATCGCTGCGAGCCTCGCGCGGGAACGCGAACCCGAGCATTGACTCGTCGGCCGAGAGGGCCGCGTAGACGATGCGCCCGATGCGGAACTTGATGCGGTCGCGCACGACGACCTGATCGGTGCGTGGCAGCGCACGCGCGATGCGGCAGACGTCGTCGGCGGTGGCCACCCGCAGATCATGGACCGGGCCTCCGACAACCCGAGGTGGGCCTCAGACGATCACGCGGGCGTGCGACGCCGGCGACGCCCGGCGCCCACGAGAGCGACCGCGCCGACGCCCAGCAACCCGACGGCGAGTCCGACCACCGGCGCCAGGTCGGTGCCGGTGAACGCGAGCGTGCCGCCGTCGTCGGTCCCCGGCGTGAATGCCAGGGCGGCGGCCGGGAGCACGGTGATCCCGAGCGTCTGGCTCGGGTCGGTGAGGTCGTTGGCCACATTGATCGTGACAGACGTCGTGCCGATTGCGGAGGCGTCCGGCGTGCCGCTGATCGAGGCGGTGCCATCACCGTTGTCGGCGAAGCTCAGCCCGGACGGCAAGGCGCCGGTCAGCGTGAACGACGGTGTCGGCACGCCGGACGCGGTGATGACGAACGTCCCGGCCACGCCGACCTGGAACGTCGCGGTGGCCGCGCTCGTGAAGGCGGGCGCCTGCTTGACCTTCACCGTCAGCGTTTGCGTGACCGGCGCCTGCGCACCGGAGGTCGCCGAGACCTGCAGGGTGTAGTCCCGGGCCGAGCCGGCGTCCGGAGTACCCGAGAGGGTCGCGGTGCCGTCGCCGTTGTCGACGAAGGTCAGTCCGGACGGCAGCGTCCCCGTGACCGCGAGTGCCGGCGTCGGCGAGCCGGTGGCGGTCACGGTGAACGTCCCGGCGGTTGCGACCACGAAGATCGTCGTGGCCGCACTCGTGATGGTCGGCGCGAGGGAGACATCGATGGTGAGTTGCTGCATGGCGACCGGGGCCGTCTGGTTCGTGGCGGTGACGGTGACGGTGGCGCTCCCGGCGCCCGCCGCCAGCGGCGTACCCGAGATCGTCGCGGTCCCGTCCGGGTTGGCGGTGAACTGCAGGCCCGCCGGCAGCGCCCCGCTCAGGCTCACGGACGGGACGGCGAACCCGTCGGTCGTGATCGTGAACGACCCGGCGACGCCGACGTCGAACGACGCCGAGGCCGGGCTCGTGATCGCAGGCGCCTCGAAGACCGTCAGCGAGGTGACGTCGTCCGCCGACCCGGACGTGCTCGTCGAATGGACCGTGAACGGGTAGGTGCCCCCGGTGCCACTGGCCGGTGTCCCTGCGAGGGTTCCGGTCGCGGCGTCGAACGCCATCCCCGTCGGCAGGGCGCCTGTCTCAGTGAGCGTGGGGACGGGGAATCCCCGGGTCGTGAAGGCGAAGCTGTAGGCCGAGCCGACGACGGCGGCCGGCGGAGTGCCGTTGGTGAAGGCCGAAGGCTCGTCGACGGTGAGCGTGACCGCGTCGTCCACCGACCCGGCGGTGTTGGCGGCGGTGACGGTGAGCGGGTACGTGCCGCCGGTCCCCGTCGCGGGAGTACCGGTGAGCGCCCCGCCCGTTCCGAGCGCGAGCCCGGCGGGCAGGGTTCCGCTGGTGAGCGAGTAGGTCGCCGCGGGTACCCCGCCGGCGGTGAACTGGTAGCTGTACGCGGTGCCGACAGTCGCGGCCGGTGGCGGCGAGCCCGTGAAGGCCGGCGGCACCGGGATGGCGAAGTTCACCGTGAAGACGTTGCTGGCCAGGGTGGGCTGGGCCCAGGTGTCGACGGCGGCTCCGGCGGCGATCGACACGACCACCGTCCCGGCCCCGGTGAGTGGCCCGACCGTGATCGTGTAGTTGGCACCCGATCCGCTGAGCGCGACCGACCCGACCCCGGCGGCCGTGCCCGACACCGAGACGTCGGACGCGCGCAGGTTGCCGGCCGTGGCCTTGCTGAAGACCGTTGCGGGCTGACCGTTGGAGGTGAACGAGAGCGGGAACTGCAGGGTCGTCCCGGTGGGCCCGTAGTCGGGATCGGCGGCCGGGCCGCTGATCGCCGCCGCCGCGGGGGGCGGCACGGCTCCGCCGGTCGGAGTCGTGTTGATCGAGTCGAGCACGGCGGTGAGCGAGTGGTCGGGGTCGTCGTTCTGCGGGTACAGGATGCTCACGGTCACGTGGGTGACTTTGGTGAAGTCGGGCTGCGGCGTGAAGCACACCGGGTTCGCGGCGCACGAGAAGTTCAGCACGATATTGAACGGCCCGGTGTTGGCGACGCCGGTCGAGTACGAGCCGGTCACCCCGCCGCCGGTGAGCTGGATGCTGATGATGGCGGCGCTCTGGCCGATGATCTCGGGCAGCCGTTGGATCGAGTTGAACACCAGGAAGAACTGGGTGTTGTTGCCGTCCGACGTCAGATCGAGGCTGGGCAGGACGTAGTCGAGCTGCACGCCGCCCTGACCGTTGCCGTTGCCGTTCATCGTCATCGTGGCGACGCCGCCCGCCTGGCTGAACTGGCCGGGCGCGGTCGTGGACGTGTTCGGCAGGGGGAGCGGCGTCACGGTCCGCGGCCCCGCGGTGTTGCCGGCGAAGTCGTCGATGACGATCGGTGCCGCGGCGGACGCGACCGGCGCGACGACGCCGGCCAGCCCCAGCACCGCGAGCAGGATCGCCAGTGCGGTCGCGGTCGTTCGGCGGGTGCCCGATCGAACGGTGATGAAGCGACGAATTGTGAGGCGACGCGGCATGTGCGACTCCAGGTGCGCGTTGTCCGAGCGCCTCGGCGCACCCCCGTGCGCTCCGATTCGCGATCAACACGGACGGTAGTCGAACGTGGGCCCGGGTCAACAGCGCGCGACTCTTGCGCACTATTACGCAATGCGCTGTACTGTGCAATGGAAGGGAGTGATATGGACCGCACGCAACTGCTCAAGGGCGTCCTCGACCTCGCGGTGTTGGCTGCGCTCAAGGACGAGGACGGCTACGGCTACGACATCGTCCGCCGGCTGCGTACGGCTGGTATCACCGACGTCGGCGATGCGTCGGTGTACGGCACCCTGCGCCGGTTGTTCCAGGCCGGCGCGCTGAGTTCCTACCTGCAACCGAGCGAAGAGGGCCCGCACCGCAAGTACTACGCGCTCACCGCCTCCGGCCTCGCGCAGCTGGCCGAGGCCACGAAGATCTGGACCGAATTCACCGACACGATGACTCGCCTGCTCGGCGACGGGAAAGAGGCAGCATGACCGCGCCCGCGATCGGACGTCGCAGCGACTACGTCGCGGCGGTCGCCCTCGAACTGCAGGACCTCGACGCGTCCGACCGCGACGAGCTGATCGAAGAGCTCGACGACCACATCGCGGCGTTGCTCGTCGACCGGCCCGACGCCGATCTGGTCACCGAGCTCGGCTCGCCGCGCGAGTACGCCTTCGAGCTGCGCACCGCGGCGGGCCTGGCCGGCACCGACCGAGCACCGCAAAGCGTCGTCCCGCAGCTGAAGGCATGGGCCGAGCGGGTCGCCGAAGTGGGCCGCACGCTGACGCCCCGGTGGCTGGATCGACTGTTGCCCGACATCCGTCCGGCCTGGTGGGTGCTGCGGGCGTATCTCGTCGCGATCATCGTCGCCCAGCTCCTGCGCGACGGCCACGGCGACACGCTCACCTATCTATGGCCGACGTACGACACGCACCGCTGGCCGGTCGTGGTCGTCATCGCCGTGCTCGCCGTGTTGTCGGTTCGTCTCGGTCGCTGGAGTCCGCGCGAAGCGTGGGTGCGGATACTGATTGTGGTGGCCAACCTCGTCATCATCGGGGCGGCCGTGCTCATGTACCGGGTGCAGCTCGGCTACGGCGACGACTACGGGCTGGACGACAGTTCGGCCTCCGTCTCCGCGTGCACCGTCACGAACCTCTACCCGCGCGACAGCAATGGCCGGCCGCTGACCGGCGTGAGCCTCTACGACCAGGACGGAAACCCGGTGAGCCTGAGCGATCTCGGTTGTCCGTTGGGCGGATTCGCAACCGCATTCCAGATCGACTCCGGAGTCGCCGTGGCCACATCGGCGGCCGCCCCGCAGAACACGTATCCACTACCGGTGCAGTCGACGGTCACCATGACGCCCGGCGCACCGGAACCAACCTCCGCGTCACCGTCGCCTCAGGACACCGCGGCCGGCGGAGGCTTCCCGACGAGGTAGCGGGACAGTGCTGGGTCAGACCGCTTCCAGGATCACGACCGGGATGGTGCGCGTCGTCTTCGTCTCGTAGTCGGCGAAGCCAGGGTACCGCTTCTTCTGCTCGGTCCAGATCGGTTCGCGCTCGTCGTCGTCGGCCACGCGGGCCCGGGCCGTGACGGTGTCGGTGCCGACCTCGATCGTGACGTCCGGATTCGCGACCGCGTTGTAGTACCAGTCGGGATTGGTCGGCGCGCCGGCTTTCGAAGCGAACACCGCCCAGCCGTTGTCGATCTTCTGGTACATCATCGGGTTGATGCGTTCCTGACCGCTCTTCGCGCCGGTCGTGTGCAGAAGGAGCAGTGGCGCGCCTTCGAACTGCCCGCCGACGCGTCCCTCGTTCGAGCGGAATTCGGCGATGATCTTCGCGTTCCAGTCGTCAGCCATGACTCGACACTAAACCGCTCGCCGCGGCCCGGTCGAGCCGTGATGTCCACCCGCGGGTTGAGCCGCGACGGCTGTCGGCTGTCTAGGGTCATGAGCGGCGCCGGGCCACCTCTCGGCGGGACGCGACGCGACCGAGGAGGCGACGTGAGCGGAGACGCGCGCGCGTTCCTGCGGTGGTCGCGCGAGGGCACCACGCTGCTGACGCTCCTCACCATCGTCGCGGTCGGAACGAGTGAGATCGCGACGGTTCGCCCGCTCGGTGCGAGCGGACGGTCACTCGCACTGCTCGTTCTGTTGATCGTCAATCTCGCCTTCCTGACCGGTCGGTTGATCCCCGAGGGCGCGTTACCGGCTCGCTTCACGATGGCGTACTTCGTCGTCGGGACCATCACCGGCAACGCGATGATGGCGTTGACGCCCATCGGGACGGTCGTCACCATTCCGTTCCTGTTCGCCGGGCACGCCGGGTATCGACTGCCCACGAATCGATCGGTTCCGATCGCCACCTTCAGCAGCCTGCTCGGGACGGCTGCCCTGGTGTGGCACGTCGACGTCCCGGGCCGTGATCACTTCGCGCCCTGGTACGTGGGCGCTCTGACCGGGGTCACCGTGCTGCTCGGCATCGCCAGCCGCAGTCGCACCGAGGCGCTGCGCTCGGCCACCGAGGCGGCGGTGCAGGCCGAGTACGCCGCGCGTTCCGAGGCCCGCGCCGACGCGCTGGCCGAGCGGGGTCGGATCGCCCGCGACGTCCACGATCTGCTGGCCCACTCCCTGGCCGGCGTCAACATGCAACTCGAGGTCGCCGACGCGCTGCTCGACGCCGGCGACGTGCCGCGGGCCCAGGCGGCGACCCGCCGAGCGCAGAGCCTGGTGCGCGAAGGACTCGTCGAGGTCCAACGCACCGTCCGGTCGTTGCGGGAGGACGCGCTGCCTCTGGTCGAGACGGTGCGCGCGCTCGTCGCGTCGTCCGGTGCTGAGCTGCGGGTCGTCGGCGAGCCGGTCGAGGTCGACGTGCGCGTCAGCCAGGCGGTCGTCCGCTCGGCGCAGGAGGCTCTCACGAATGCCCGCAAGTACGCGCCGGGCGCTCCGGCGCGCGTGACCCTCACCTTTCTCGGCGGACGCGTCGAGCTCGAGATCGCGAACGGGCCCGCGGCCGCCGGCGAGCGACCGCTCGCGACCGCCGGCAGCGGGATGGGCTTGGTCGGCATGCGCGAACGGCTCGACCTGGTGGGTGGCACCATGAGCGCCGGACCCGTCCTCGACGGTCCCGACCGGGGAGGCTGGCGAGTGTTCGTGACGATTCCCCTGTGACCGCCGCGGATTCGTTGCGCGTGATCGTCGTCGACGACCAGACCGCGATCCGCGAGGCGCTCGCGACCGTGCTCGATCTCATGCCCGACCTGACCGTCGTCGCGACGGCGGCCGACGGCGTCGAGGCGGTCGCCGCCGTCACCGAGCACCGGCCGGACGTGGTGTTGATGGACCTCAACATGCCCCGCATGAACGGGGTCGAGGCAACCCGCGAGATCGCCGAGCGATTCGCCGACGTCGCGGTCGTCGTCCTCACGACCTTCGCCGACGAGGAGTCGATCCTGTCGGCGCTCGGTGCCGGCGCGCGCGGCTATCTGACGAAGGAGTCGGGGCGGGCCGACATCGCCCGGGCGATCCGGGTCGCGGCCGCCGGGCAGGCCGTCCTCGATCCGGCCGTCCAGGGTCGGCTGCTCGCCGCGGCCGCCAAGAACGCCGGCCCGACCAACTCCGCCACCCCCGCCGAGCTCGTGCCCGACCTGACGCCGCGCGAGATCGAGGTGCTCACGCTCGTCGGCGAGGGGTTGAGCAACCGGGCGATCGCGACGCAGCTGTTCGTGAGCGAGGCGACCGTCAAGACCCACATCAACAACCTGTTCGCGAAGGCCCAGCTGCGCGATCGGGCGCACGCCGTGCACTACGCGTTCACCCACGGCCTGGTGACCGGCGCGAAGAAGTAGCCGCGCCCCGCGCGCGCTGCCGGCACTAGGGTGGCGGCCGTGAGCGCCGACTGGGTGACGATCTCCTCGCTCGCGACCGCGGGCGGCACGCTGGTTCTCGCCGTCGCGACGTTCGCCTCGATCCGATCGGCGAACCGATCCGCGCGCACTGCCGAACGGGCGCTCGCGATCAACCTGCGGCCGGTGATCATGACGTCCCGGATGACGGACATCGAGCAGAAGGTTGGCTTCGCCGACAGCAAGTGGTTCAAGGTCGGCGGGGGAATGGCCGTCGTCGAGGTGACCGATGACGTCATCTACTTCGTGGTGTCGATCCGCAACGTCGGCAACGGCCTGGGCGTCCTGCACGGCTGGCGGGTCTTTCCGGACGTGATCAGAACCGGGTACGTCGCCGAGGCCGACGCGCCGTTCCATCGCCTGACCCGTGACCTCTACATCGCGCCGGGCGACATCGGGTTCTTCCAGGGCGCGTTGCGCGAACCCGGTACGGACGAGTTCGTGTCGGCCCGGCGCGCGATCCGGGACCTGCCGGTGTTCACCCTCGAGTTCATGTACGGCGACCACGAGGGCAATCAGCTCAGCGTGACCCGGCTGGCGATCACGCGCCGCGGCGACGAGGCGATCTGGTACGCCTCGACCGGCCGGCACTGGAACCTGGACGGCCCCAACCCGCGCTGACGATGGGGATTCGGTAAACCTGTCGGTGGTCCGTGGCACCGTGGGTCCATGGACCGCTCTCGCTACCTCGATCTGATCGCCCTCGACGGCCAGTTGCTCCGCGACGCGGCGTCCCTCGATCTCGACGCGGTCGTCCCGTCCTGTCCGGGTTGGACGGTGCGCGACGCCGTGACCCACGTCGCCGAGGTCTACGAGCACAAGATCGCCTGCATCGCGCTGGGCGGCTCGCGCCCGGATCCCTGGCCGCCGGTGTGGGACGAGGCCCGCGACCCGCTCGCGTGGTTCGCCGACGCGCACGGCCGGCTCTTGGCGGTCCTGCGCGGGACCGACCCCGCCGCGCCGTCCTGGACGTGGTGGCCGCCGGACCAGACGGCCGGATTCTGGGTGCGCCGGATGGCTCAGGAGACCGCCGTACACCGGGTCGACGTCCAGGGAGCGTTCGGCGTGCCGACGCCGGTCGACACCGAACTGGCCGACGACGGCGTCGACGAAGTGCTCACGATGATGGTGGCCGACGACTGGAGCGACCTGCCGCAACCGGGGTCCATCGGCACGGTGATCGTCGAGACGCCGCTGACCCGGTGGCTGGTCACGATGTCGCCCGAACTCGTCACCACCGAGCCGGTCGATGCGAGCGCCACGGCCGAGACCTACGTCGGCGGCGAGCCGGACGCCGTGCTGCTGTGGCTCTGGGGCCGGGTGCCCGATTCCGCGGTCGTCACCGGCGGGCCGGCCGACGGTGTTCGCCGCTTCCGCGATCGTCTGGCGAAGGCCACGCAATAAGTCAGCCGGCGTCGCTTCCGTAGAGTCCCGTTGCTCCACATTCAGGGCAGGCCCACACCGATGGGCGAGTTTGCTCCATCGCGCCGTGGGCAACGCATTCCGGCTCGCCGGCGGCCGAGAGCACCACGTTGCCGATGCTCACGTCCCACCCGCCGTCGATGTCCAGCAACAGGTTCCGCCCGGCCCCGGCGAGTTCGCGAGCGCTGTGCACCGCCGCGACCACGGCGAGGGCGGCGCGGAACGAGGCGGACGTAACGGGCCAGCCGTCGAGCAGGTTCGCGGCCGGGATGTCGACGTCGTCGCCGGCGACCCGCATGACGACGCTGCGCTCCTGGCCGTCCGGCATGACGAACGTGACGGCGTACGAGCCGCTCTTCGGCTGCGCCTCGACACGCTGCAGGAGGGGATCCACAGGCATGAGCATGCCGTATTGATCGGCTGCGATCGGGCAGCGACGAGGCCGCCGGGGCGATCTGTCGCTCGTCGGCCGGAACTTCCGGCGCGCTCAAACCTGGCCACTCTCGGCAGGATTCTGCGACGATGTAGGTGTGCAGGGTCATGCTGAGGCGCAATCCGCCGAAAGTAAGGGTATGGCGCCTACTCATGTCCTCAGTGCCCCAGTTTCGACGGATTCGCCGACCGACCTGACCAACATGATCGGCCATCCGGCGGCCACCGCGATCGACGACGCCCTGCAGGCGGCGCGCACGAAACTGGCCGTGGCCGAGGCCCGACTGGCCGAATCGCACGATTCCGCACAGGCGATCGTGCGCGGCAGCGTCGAGCAGGCGACGATGATCACCGCTCAGGCCGAGACGCTCGCCGAGCAGGTCGTGAGCGAGGCGCGCGCCGAAGCTGCCCACATCCGGGAGTCGGCTGAGACGCTGGCGAAGGCGCTGCGGACGCAGGCCGAGGACATTCACGCAGCCGTGCATCGGGAGGCCTCGGAGCTGCGCGAATCGGTCGCCCGCGAGCTCGACAAGCGCCGGGCCGAGCACGAGGTCGAACTCACTGAGCTGCGCTACGCCGCCGAAACCCAGCACGCCGATCGTCGCGCCGAGATCGAGCGGCACGCCATCGAGCAGCACGCCGAGGGCGAAGCCGCGGCGGTCGCCGTACGGCAGATCGCCCAGGACGAGCTCGCTCGCGCCCGTGACGACGCCGAGGCGATCCGGTCCGAGGCCCGCCGGGTGGGCGACGAACTGCTCGATTCCGCCCGCGCGGACGCCGCCCGCGAGATGGCCAACGCCGCCGAGCAGACCGCCTGGGCCGAGCAGGTCGTGGCGCGCCTGGTCGAAACCGCTGAGGCCGATGCCGCCGAGATCCGCCGGGCCGCCGAGCAGCACGCCGCCGAGGTCATCGGCAGCCTGCGCCACCGCGCCGCGGTCGTCATCGCCGCGGCCCGCACGCGCCTGAACGAGCGCCGGACCGAGGCCGCGGTCGAGGCCGAGACGTCGATCGAGCGGGCGCGCGCCGCGCTCGAGAGCGCCTACATCGAAGCGGCCGAGACCCGGGTCCGTGCGAACACCGAGGCCCGCAAGCTCGTGAGCGATGCCACCGACACGGCCGAGGCCCGCAGTGCCCGGGCCGAACGCGAGCTCGCCGAGGCCGAGGCCGGCGCCCGCGTCATTCGTGAGCAGGTGGCCGCGGACGTCTCCCGGGCCCAACGCGACGCCTCCGAGATGCGGCGGGCGATCAAGATCGAGGCGGCCGAGACACTCGCGTCCGGTCGGGCGGAAGCCGACGAGCTGCGCGCCCGCGCCCGCTCGCTGCTGTCCACCGCCCGCGCTGAGGTCGCCGAACTCACCCACCGACGCGACGCGATCCTCGGCGAACTGGGCGGCCTGTCCGGCGTCATCGAGGCCCTCGCCGTGATCGATGCACCGGCCGTAGAGTCTGAAGCTCCACATCAGGTTGAAACTCCCGTCGAGGAAGCTTCCGTGCCGGAGAGCGCCGTCCGCGAGCGATCCGACGACGATACGAACGAATTTGCCAGCTTCTCCGAGTCGACCGATGCCGCCGAGGCTGACGTTATTGAGAATTCCGACAATCAGCAGAATAATGATCAGCGCGACATGGGTCAGGTCGAGCGGTCAGCTGCCGATATGTATGACGATCAAGATGACGGCAGAGCTGCCCGCACTGACGAAGAAGACGACCGCCCCTTTCTCCTCGCAGAAATGATGAGAGCCGAATGACTGACAACGCCCCCGCCTTCCGGACGATCATGCGCGGCTACGAGCCCGCCGCCGTCGATCAGCGTCTGGCGGAACTCACCGCCGCAATCGCGGACTCGCACCACCGGTCGGGCGAGCTCACCCGGCGCATCACGGAGCTCACGACTCAGGTCGAGCAGCAGCGCCAGCTGGTGCGCGAACTCGAGGAGCGCGCCGAGACGGCACCGACGGCGGAGTCGAACGCGGCGCCGACGTTCGAACACCTCGGCAAGCGGATCGGGCGCATGCTCACCCTCGCCGAGGAAGAGGCCACGCAGCTGCGGGCCAGTGCCCAGCGCGAGGCCGACACCCGGCTGAGCACCATCGAGGCATCCGCCTCGAAGCTGCGCACCGACGCCGACCACTACTCGATCGAGACGCGGACCAGTGCCGAGCGCGAAGCGGCCCGCATCCTGGAAGACGCGAAGCGCAGCGCCGACGAGCTGCTCGACGGTGCCGACCGGCAGGCCACCACCCGTCGCGAAGAGGCCGAGGCGCTCTACGAGACCCAGAAGGCCCAGGCGGCCAAGGCGGCTGCGGACTTCGAGCAGACGCTCGCGTCGCGCCGCGACAAGGCCGAGCGCGTCTTCCAGGAGCGCGCGGCATCCGCCGACGCCCAGTTCGCCGTCGCGCAGGAGCAGGCGGCTCACCTGCGGGCCGAGGCCGAGCAGGCCACGACTGACATCCACCGCAAGGCCGCCGCGCACATGGCCGAGGCCGAGCGTCGCGCCGACCAGATCGTCGCCGAGGCGATGGCCCGGGCCGACCGCATTCGCGCCGAGTCCGAGCGCGAGCTCGCGGCCGCCGCGCAGCGTCGCGACAGCATCAACGCCCAGCTCACCAACGTCCGGCAGATGCTGTCGACGCTGTCGGGTACCGCGCCGGTGCACCTCGACGTTCCGGCCGAGGCGCCGGTTGCCGCCCCGGCGTCCGCCGAGTCGGTGGACGCCTGATCAAACGGTACGTTTGCACCACCGCTTCGGCGAACCGGTCGATCACCTTGCGTGATCGGCCGGTTTCGCTTTTACGGACAAGTCGCCGTAACTACGCGGTCTGTAGCTAACGAAATGGTAACGGCAATTACGCACGGTTCACATAGTGTGAAGAGCCTGCTAGCTTGATGAGGACAGGTTTCAGGTCTGGTCACGGGGGCCCGCCGAAACCATCAGATTCTCGCCGGGGGGCCGAATCGTGCGTCTGTTTTCCAAGGAACCAGTTCTTCAGCTTCCGTTCGTCGGTCCGTTCGCGCCGGTCAACGCCGCCGACTATCCCGACAGCATCGACGGCCGCGCGGCGGCTGCGATCACCGCTCTCGCCACGATCGCCAACGCGGCGGATGTCGGTCGTCCGTTCGGCCCGGGTTGCGGCCTGCAGGAGGTCCGCGGCTGGATGCGCAGCCTCGTCCCGAACGACGCCGAGATCTTCCAGATGGCTCGCTGGGCCGCCGAGACGCTGATCAAGGCCATGCGGACGAGCGAGATCGACTTCGAGGACGTCGACGCCGTGCTCGGCACCGATGAGGCGGCCGCCCAGCGCTACGGTCTGAGCGCCGCGCAGTCATCGGTGCTGGTGCAGGCCGTCGAGGAGGCCAACCAGGTCCTCATCGCGATCGTCCACGGCAACCGTGAGGGTCTGCAGGCCTGGAACAGCGACGTCGACTTCGCCGCCGCGACCCTCGCCTACTACCAGATCGCGATCCTGCGTTTCCGGACGATGGGCAAGCTCTGGCGCGACCCGACCGCGCAGGCGGGCCCGCGCACGGTCAGCCGCGAAGAGCTCGGCCTCGCCCCGTCCCAGTAAGCAAGTTCTCGAAGCTGCCACCCCGGCCGGCTATCGGCATGCTTGTCGACCGGAGCGGATTCATCACCCTCCGGTCGACAAGCTGACGACGAGATTGATCGTCGAGGCCAGCACGACTGACCCGAAGACGTACGACAGCAGCCCGTGCCGAAAGGCCGTCCCGCGGATCGCGTAGGACTCCAGGTTGGTGTCGGAGACCTGGTAGGTCATGCCGATCGTGAACGCCAGGTACGCGAACTCGAGGTAGCGCGGCGGTTCGTCCGCGCCCTGGTTGAAGTCGATACCGCCCGCTGATCCGCTGTAGTACAGACGGGCGTAGCGCACCGTGAAGAGCGTGTGCACGAGCAGCCATGAGGCGGCGCCGGTGCCCAGCGCCAACGCCGCCAGCCACCCCTCGGTTGCCCCGTGCGCCGACCGGGCCTGGACTATCACGTAGCCGATCGCCGCGATGCTCGCGACATTGGCGACGAGTACGAGCGCGTCGGTCGTGCGGCGGGACGGGTCCTCGACGGTCGCGTGCCGGCGGGTCTCGGACGGGTTGAGCCGACCGATCACGACCCAGATCCAGAGCGCCAACGTCAGGGCCGCCGCCGCCCAGCCGATCGCCGGTGCGTACCCCCAACCGCCCACGAGGCCGCTGACGATGGCGGCCACGATGCCGACGCCGAGGGCCACCACGAAGCGCGTCACCGCCTTCGGCTGCATGAACCGGTTCCCGCGCCATCCCGAAATTACCTGCTCGCTCATGCCGTATGCCTACCGCACCGTGCACTGTTACTGACAAGCTGAGGGCTCGGACACGGCGGCGTACGGAGGTGGCGCGAATGGGCGAGGACGTCGAACGCACCGAGTTCACGCGGCAGGACCGCCAGCAATACCGGGCGAAAGTGCGGCGCTGCCTGGACGTGTTCGCGCGGATGCTCGCCGAGGCCAAGTTCGACTTCGAGCGTCCGCTCACCGGTCTCGAGATCGAGTTCAACATCGTCGAGTCGCACTACGACCCGGCGATGCGCAATGCCGAAGTGCTCACGGCGATCGCCAACGAAGACTTCCAGACCGAGCTCGGCCAGTTCAACATCGAGATCAACGTCCGTCCGCGACCGCTGGGCGGCTCGTCATTGGTCGACCTCGAAACCGACCTCCGGGCCAGCCTCAATGACGCCGAGCACCGGTCGAACGACGTCGGCGCGCACATCGTCATGATCGGCATGCTGCCGACCCTCGCGCCCGAGCATCTGACCGCCGATTCGTTGAGCGCGAACCCGCGCTACGCGCTGATCAACGAGCAGATCTTCGCCGCGCGCGGGGAAGATCTCCACATCTCGATCGACGGGCCCGAGCGGTTGTCGACGTACGCCGACACGATTGCGCCGGAGGCGGCCTGCACGAGCGTGCAGTACCACCTGCAGGTCAGCCCACAGACCTATGCCAACAACTGGAACGCGGCGCAGTGCATTGCCGGGGTGCAGTTGGCGATGGGCGCGAATTCCCCGTTCTTCTTCAGCAAGGAGTTGTGGCGCGAGACGCGCGTGGCCCTGTTCGAGCAGACCACCGATACGCGGCCCGAGGAGCTGAAGGCGCAGGGTGTCCGGCCGCGAGTGTGGTTCGGTGAGCGGTGGATCACCTCGATCTTCGATCAGTTCGAAGAGAACGTCAGCTACTTTCCGGCGCTGCTGCCGATCTGCGACGACGAGGATCCGGTCGAGGTACTGGCGCGCGGCGATGCTCCGCGACTGCAGGAGCTGCGCATGCACAACGGGACGATCTATCGCTGGAACCGGCCCGTCTATGACGTGTACCGCGGACGTCCGCACCTGCGTGTCGAGAACCGGGTGTTGCCGGCCGGACCGACGGTCGTCGACATCCTCGCGAACGGCGCGTTCTACTACGGCGTGTTGCGCGTGCTCGCCGACGAGGACCGGCCGATCTGGACGCGGATGTCGTTCGCGGCCGCCGAGGACAACTTCTACGCCGGCGCGCGGCACGGCATCAACGCCAACCAGTACTGGCCGGGGCTGGGCGAGGTGCCGGCGACCGAGCTGGTGCTGCGGCGGTTGCTGCCGCTCGCCTACGAAGGCCTGGACCGGTGGGGCGTCGACCCCGAGGTGCGCGACCGGCTGCTCGGCATCATCGAACAACGCTGCATCACCGGCATCAACGGCGCCGAGTGGCAGGCCAAGGTGTTCCATCGCCTCGACGCCGAACGTCAACCGCTCGACCGGCGTGACTCGCTGCGCGAGATGCTGCATCGCTACGTCGAGCTGATGCATTCCAACGAGCCCGTCCACACCTGGGAACGCTGAGCGCGGTCAGACCTCGGCGGCCGATTCGAGCGGCGCCGACCCGATCGGCTCGGCGTCGTCGTGGTCGGCGCCGTCGACCGCGATGTCCTGGGCGGGCGTGAGCAGGGCTCGCATCCGGACGGCCACCACGATCACGCCCAGGCAGCCGGCGCTCAACAGCGCGATCCAGACGCCGCCCAGGCCGAGCGCGATGAAGCCGGCCGAGACGGCGGGCGAGACGATGAACGCGATCGAGTACATCCCGCCGGTGAGCGAGTTGGCCCGTCCGCGCAGGGCGTCCGGAGCCAGGGCATTGAGCAGCGAACCGAACGTGGGCGCCATGAACGTCTCGCCGAATCCGAACAGCGCGGCGAAAGCGATGACTATCGCGTCCCGCGCCGCCCCGGAACCGGGGAGCGCGGCCAGGCCGAACAGCACCCAGGACGCCGACCAGATCACGCCGACGATCGCGAGCGACAGCGTGCGACGTCGGCCCTTGAGCAGCCGCAGGACCGGCAGCTGGACGATGACGATGATCAAGGTGTTGGCCGCGAGGCCGAGCGCCACGACCCGCGCCGATGCTCCGGCGACGACGTTCGCATAGGCCGGCAGGCCCGAGTCGAGGGCGGCGTAACCGCACATCGCCAGCAGGAACGCGACCAGCACCATCCGCCGCAGCGGCGGGTCGGCGAGGATTTGCCGGTAGCCACCGGTCGTCGCCGCCTTGGCGTCCGCGCGGCGCCGGGCCGGGCTGCGCGCAGTGAGCACGAAGCCGGCTGCCAACAGCGACGCGACCGCGTTGCCGTAGAACATCAGCTGGAACGTCGCGGGGTGATGAACATCGATGATGGTGCTGCCGACGATGCCGCCGATCCCGATGCCGGCGTTGAGCAGCGTGAAGTTGATCGCGAACGCCCGCTGTTGCGCGCGGCCGTCGACCAGCGAGCCGAGCGCGGAGTTGAACGCGGGGAACGACGGCCCGAGCGCCACACCGCGCAGGAAGAGGGACACCGCGGCCGCACCGGCCGTGTGCGAATGAGCGAGGCAGAACTCGGCGACCGCCAGCAGCGCCAGACTGCCGGCCAACACCCGCTGAGCGCCGATGCGGTCGATGACGATGCCGGCGATCGGAATCACCACCAGACCCACGACGCCCGGGATCGCCATCAGCAGTCCGGTCGTCGTCAGCGGGATGTGCCGCACCCGGTGCAGGTAGATGAGCACGAGGGGCAGCACGAAACCGGTACCGACCGCCGACACCGTGTTTCCGGCGATCAGGCGCCGGATCGCGCTGGTGGACTCGGACCCTGCCATTCACCCAGTCTGGCCCGACGGTCGGACATCGACGAACGGATTTTCCGGCAGCGAGGCGAGCTCGTCGTCGTTGTCGGTGGCGATGTCCTGGGTCTCGGTGAGGAGGCGGCGGGTCCGCAACGACACGACCACGACCCCGAGGCAGCCCGCGGACAGCAACCCGATCCAGACCCCACCGAGCCCGAGGGCGATGAAGCCGGCCGAGATGGCCGGCGACACGATGAAGGCGATCGAGTACATCCCGGCCGTCATCGAGTTCGCCCGACCCCGGATCGCCTCGGGCGCCAGGGCGTTCAACAGCGGGGTGAACGTCGGCGCCATGAAGGTCTCGCCGATGCCGAACAGGGCGCCGAACCCGATGACGATCGCGTCCCGGGCGGCCCCGGAGCCGGGCAGCGCGGCCAGGCCGAACACGGCCCACGACACCGACCAGATCGCGCCGACCACCGCCAGCGACACGGTCCGACGGCGGCCCCTGAGCACCCGCAGCACCGGCAGCTGGATCACAACGATCGTCAGCGTGTTCGCGGCCAGCGCCAGCGCCACGACCCGTGCAGACGACCCGGCCACGACGTTCGCGTATGCGGGCAGCCCCGAGTCGAGCGCCGCGTAGCCGCACATCGTGAGCAGGAACGAGACCAGCACGATCCGGCGCAGCGGCCGGTCGGTCAGGATCTGCCGGTAGCCGCCCGGTGCTGACGAGGGCTGCTCATCCGGTGCTGCCGGGGGCTGGTCCTTCGGCGGTCGGGGCGGCATCCGCACGCTGAGCACGAGCCCGGCCGCGATGACCGAGGCGAGCGCGTCGGCGTAGAACATCAGCTCGAACGTGCCGGGGCGGTCGACGTCGACGATCGTGGCCCCGATGACACCGCCCAGACCGACGCCGGCGTTGATCAGGGTGAAGTTGATGGCGAACGCGCGCTGCTGGGCCCGGCCCTCGACGAGCGAGCCCAGCGCGGTGTTGAAGGCGGGGAACGCCGGCCCGAAGGCGGCGCCGCGCACGAAGAGCGCCGCCGCCAACCACCGGACGGTATGCGCGTGGGCCATCGCGAACTCGGCGATCGCGAGCAACACAGGCTGGCCGCCAGCACCCGTTTGGCGCCGATGCGGTCCATCATGATGCCGGCGAACGGAATGACGACGACACCGATCACGCCCGGGATCGTCATCAGCAGACCGGTCGTCGGCAGCGAGACGTGCCGGACCCGGTGGACGTAGATCAGGACCAGCGGCAGCACGAAGCCGATGCCTAAAGCTGACACCGCGTCGCCGGTCTGCAGGCGGCGCACCGCGGCGGTGTTGTCGCTCATGGCGCCCAGTCTCGCCCGCCCGTCCGACAATCACGAACGGACGGAGCAGTCGAACAGATTTCCCGGCCGCGCGGCCGCGCGGCCGCCCGGTCCGCTGCCGTGTGCGACAGCGGCCATCGCCATACTGGCGTGATGCGGCCACGTACCGGGGTGATCGCGATCGCCCTGGCCGGCGTCGCACTCGACCAGGTCTCGAAGGCGATCGTGGTCAGCCGGCTCGAGAGCCGGGCGCCCGTCCACGTCATCGGCGACGTCGTGATGTTCGACGTGTCGCGCAATCCCGGGGCGGCGTTCTCGTTCGCCCCGGCGGCAACGATCCTGTTCAGCGCGCTGGCCGCGGTGGCCGCCATCGTCATCGTGCGGACGGCCGGTCGCATCCGCTCGATCGGGTGGGCGTTCGTCCTCGGCCTGATCCTGGCCGGCGCGGTGGGAAATCTCATCGATCGGCTGGTGCGCTCACCCGGGTTCGGGCGCGGCCACGTCGTCGACTTCATCTACGTCCAGGACTTCTCGACCTTCAACATCGCCGACAGCTGCTTGACCTGCGGGGCGGTTCTCGCGGTGGTGCTGGTGCTGTTCGGCGTCCCGTTCACGACGCCGGCGAGTTAGACGCGTTCGGCGGTCGTCAGGTCGAGGGGTGCCGGCGCGCCGATCAGGAAACCTTGCGCCTGCGTGCAGCCCAACGATCGCAGCGCCGCGAGCTGTTCGGCCGTCTCGACGCCTTCGGCGATCGTGGTGATCCCCAGGTCGCGACATAGACCGATCAGGCTGCGGGTGATCGCGATCGCGCTGTGGTCGTGCGCGATCGGCGCCACGAAGCTGCGGTCGATCTTCACAATGCTCACGGGCAGATCGCGCAGCAATGACAAGGACGAATAGCCCGTTCCGAAATCGTCGAGCGCGATCGGCACGCCGAGCGCGGCGACCTCGCGGATCTCGCGAATCGCCGCTTCGGAGGCCTCGACCAAGGCGGTCTCGGTAATCTCGAGGTGCAGCCGTCCGGGCGCCAGCCCGTAGTGGTCGAGGGTGCTGCGGATCGCGATGACGAGTTGATTGCGCCCGAGTTGGCTGCCCGACGCGTTGACGGCGATCCACTGCTGCGACGAGTCGGGAAGCCGGGCGGCGGCCTGGGCGCTGACCTCGAGCATCCACCAGCCGAGCGGGACGATCAGCCCGGTGGTCTCGGCCATCGGCAGGAACTCGGCGGGTTCGATGAAGCCGCGCTCGGGGTGCTGCCACCGCACGAGCGCCTCGTAGCCGACCCGTTGGTTGCTGGCGATGGCGAGGATCGGCTGGAAGTAGGGCACCAACCCGTCCGCGCTGGTCAGGGCGTTGCGCAGGGCGCTCTCGAGCTCGAGGTCGTCGACGGTGGCGGGTCGATCCTGGTCGGGGTCGTAAACCTCGACGCGCGCCCGGCCCTGCCGCTTGGCGCGCAGGAGCGCCTGGTCGGCCTCGCGCAGCACCTCGTCGGGGTGCTCGTGCGCGGGCCCACTCACCACGACGCCCACGCTGATCGTGACGGTGTGCTGGTGGCCGCGAATGGTCATCGGCGCATCGAGGGCGGTCATCAGCCGTTGCCCGACCGCGCGAAGCACCGACAGATCGCCCTCGTCGGGGGCGATCACCACGAACTCGTCGCCGCCCAGTCGTCCGAGCGTGTAGGAAGTCGGCAATGCCGCGGTGAGGCGATGGGCCACGGTGACGAGCAGTTCGTCGCCGGCCTCGTGGCCGAGGCTGTCGTTGACGATCTTGAACCGATCGAGATCGCAGAAGAGAACTCCGGCCGGGTGCCCGCGCGACAGGCAGCGGTCGAGGGTCGCCTCGATGAGCAGGCGGTTCGGCAGATCGGTCAGCGGATCGTGGTTGGCGCGGTGTGCGAGCTCGGCCTCGGCCTGCTTGCGGGCGGTGATGTCGTTGATCTGGCCGACGGTGAGGCGCACGGTCCCGTCCGCGTCCCGGATCGCGCCGACGTGCAGGAGCCCCCACACGATGTGGCCGTCGGCGTGGACGTAACGCTTCTCGATCTCGAAGCCGTCGCGGTGTCCTTCGAACACGTCGGCGCTGAGCGCGGCGTCGATGGTGCGGTCGTCCGGATGGGTGAAGTCGGTGAACTGCGACCCGACCAACGCGGCGCGTGGCCGACCGAGGATCCGGACCAGGCCGTCGTTGACCTGGACGACGGCGCCGTCGGGTGCGACGAGGGCCGCACCGACGGGGCTGTGCGCGAAGGTCAGCTCCCACATCTGCTCGGCGTCGCGGCGGCGCTGGTCCGACCGCTCGCGGGCGGTCGCCTCCATGATCGCTTTGGCCGCCTGGGCGGCGAACAGTTCGAGCACCGTGCGTTGTTCGAGGTCGGGCCGCCGACCGCTGCGCGGCTGGTCGACGCTCAACGCGCCGATCAGCAGCCCATCGGCGTCATAGAAGGGAGCCAGTAGGGAGTCGCGCGGCCGCCAGGCTTCCGGGTCGTCGGTGCCCGGCTCGGCCGACGACGTCCAGCTGTTCATCCGGTCGGCGATGGCCTGATCGCGGTCGTGGCCGAAGAAGCGCAACGTGCCCCAGGGCTCGGCGGCGGCGAGTAGATCCGTCCAGTACGACAGCGAATTCGTCTTGCCGAGCAGCGTTTCGAGGCCGGGCGGCCCCGCGACCGCTTCGATGCGTACGTCACCGTTGGGCCCCGTGACATTGATGGCGGCGGCTCCGAAGCCGAGTTCGTCGACGGCGGCGCGGGCGATCCGATCGAGCGTCTCGTGCAGATCACTGCTGGCGCCGAGTTGGCGTACGACACCGAGAACCCCTTCAAGCAACGAGCGGCGCACATTTGTCAGCTCCGCGTTCGTCGGCATGCAACGATATTCACACATCCACCGGTCGCGGGCACCTCGATGTGCGGTGGGATGCATCGAAAGACCAACAACAACGAGCGGCGGGCGGAGAAATGAGCGACGACTGGCGCGCGATCAACAACGAATATTGGGACGATCGGGCCGACGCGCATGCCGCCGCACCGAGTTATGCATTCGACGAGTTCGTTCGTGATCCGGGATTCCTGAGTGAGGTCGTGCGGTTCGATCGGCCGCGACTGGGCGACGTTTCCGGTCGCCGGGGTGTCCATCTACAGTGTCATATCGGCACCGACACGGTGTCGCTGGCGCGCCTCGGTGCGCACATGTCCGGCCTCGATTTCTCAGCGCCCGCCCTTGCGCAGGCGACCCGGCTGGCCGCACTCACCGGTCAGGAGATCGACTTCCACCAAAGCGATGTGTACTCAGCGGTCGAGGTGTTCGGGCCGGAGTCGTTCGATTTCGTCTACACCGGGGTCGGCGCGCTCTGCTGGTTGCCGGCCGTCAAGCCGTGGGCCCGCGTCGTCGCCGGGCTGCTACGCCCGGGCGGTCGGCTGTTCATCCGCGAGGGCCATCCGATGTTGTGGGCGCTCGATGAGCGGGTCTCGACCGGAATCTCGCTCGATTTTCCGTACTTCGAGACGGCCGAGCCGCTCGTGTGGGAGGAGGCCGGGTCGTACGCGGGCGCCGATCTCGTGTTCAGCAAGACGACGTCCCACAGCTGGAACCACGGACTCGGCGAGGTCGTGACGGCGCTGCTCGAGACCGGCCTCACCATCACCGGGCTCGTCGAACACGACAGCGCCCCGTGGGACGGACTGCCCGGGCAGATGGTCAAGGACGACGCGGGCGAGTGGCGCCTGGCCGACCGTCCCGAACGATTGGCCGCGACCTACACGTTGCAGGCACACAAGCCGGATTTGCCTTAGTGGATCGGGGGATTCACCGCTGTGGTTCCGTCCGGCGGTCGATGACCCGTTGCAGCTTGCCGGCCGACCGCTCGAGCCGATCGGGGTCGAGGATCGTGACGACGACGCTCACGCCGATGCGCTGCTTGATGGTCTCACCGATGGCGACCGCTGCGGCGGATCGGTCGGTGGCGGATGCGTCCGGACGGGCCTCGACCTCGATGGTCAACCGATCGAGCCGGTCGGGCCGGTCGAGGACGAGCCGGAAATGCGGGCTGACACCCGCCGTCGCGAGCACGATCTCTTCGACCTGGGTCGGGAAGAGGTTCACGCCGCGCAGGATGATCATGTCGTCGGTGCGGCCGGTGACCTTCTCCATCCGCCGGAACGCGGGCCGGGCGGTGCCGGGCAGCAGCCGGGTGAGGTCGCGCGTCCGGTAGCGGATGATCGGCAGCGCTTCCTTGGTCAGTGACGTGAAGACGAGCTCGCCGGGCTCGCCGTCGGGCAGCACGGCGCCGGTCTCGGGATCGATCACCTCGGGATAGAAGTGGTCCTCCCAGATGTGCAGGCCGTCCTTGGTCTCGACGCACTCCTGCGCGACGCCCGGGCCCATCACCTCGGACAGCCCGTAGATGTCGGTCGCGTCCAGGTCGAAGCGTTGCTCGATCTCGGTGCGCATCTGCTCCGTCCACGGCTCGGCGCCGAAGATGCCGGTGCGCAGTGAGGTGGTGCGGGGGTCGATGCCCTGCCGTTCGAACTCGTCCAGCAGGGCCAGCAGGTACGACGGCGTGACCATGATGATCTCGGGTCGGAAGTCCTGGATCAGCTGGACCTGCCGGGGCGTCATACCGCCCGAGACCGGGATGACGGTGCAGCCGAGACGCTCGGCGCCGTAGTGCGCGCCGAGGCCGCCCGTGAACAGGCCGTAGCCATAGGCGACATGAACCTTCTGACCGGGACGACCGCCGGCGGCCGCGATCGAACGCGCGACCAGGTCGGCCCAGTTGTCGAGATCGCGCTGCGTGTAGCCGACGACGGTCGGACGGCCGGTGGTGCCGCTCGACGCGTGGATGCGTCGGATCTGGTCCTCTGGTACGGCGAACATGCCGAAGGGGTAGTTGTCGCGCAGATCAGCCTTGGTGGTGAAGGGGAAACTGGACAGGTCCGCCAGCGATCGACAGTCGTCCGGGCTGACTCCGGCGGCGTCGAATGCGGCCCGGTAGTGGGGGACGTTCGTGTACGCGTGGCGCAACGTCGCTTGCAGTCGGGTCAGTTGCAGGTCGAGGAGTTCGGCCCGGGTCGGATCACTCATCGTCGGTCCTCGCTTCCCTGCGCGGACGCGCGCTCGATGATGCGGGACCGGCCGCGGAACTCGGCGATCACATCATCGCCGCGGCGCACCGTGACGTCGTAGATCCCGCTGCGACCGTAGCGGGATCGCTCCTCGGCGGTTGCGATCAACTCGTCACCCTCGCGGGCCGGCGCGACGAACGTGATGTCGGCCCCGGCGGCGACCGTCACGGGCCCGTGGCTGTTGCACGCGCAGGCGAACGCGCTGTCGGCGAGGCTGAACACGAAGCCTCCGTGCGCGATGCCGTGGCCGTTGACCATGTCGGCGGTGACGGCCATCCGCAGCCGCGCTCGTCCCGCGCTCCAATCGAGCAACTGCATGCCGAGCTGTCGCGACGCGGCGTCGTCGCCGAACATCCGGGTCACCGGATCAGTCATGCCGAGACCATAGCGAGCCGAGCTGTGCTCAGATCTTCTCGACGACGCCGATCAGTCGGGCGGCGCGCGCGTTGGTCATGACGTCTTCGAGGAGCACTGGCTTCCCGTCCGGGCCGCCGAGCGGCACCCGCCAGTTCGGGTACTCGTCGACGGTGCCCGGTTGGTTCTGCGTACGCCGCTCGCCGACGGCGTCGGTCAGGGCCACGCTGAGCAGGCGGGACGGGGTCTGGACGAGGTAGGCGTGCATAGCCGCGGTCGTCGCCTCGACGTGGTCGTAGGCGTCGGCGATGGTGTCGGCGATGGCGCCGGTGTCGTCTTGGGGGAGTAGGTCGCGCCGGCGCAGTTCGGCCAGCCAGGCGGCACGTTCTGCCTCGTCTACGGCGAGTTCCTCGTCCAGGCTGCGGGTGAGTAGACCGAGCTCGTGCCGCAGGCGGACGTGGTCGCCGGCCAGGTAGCCACTGGTCGGCGGCAGGTCGTGGGTCGTGACGGACGCGAGGCAATACTCACGCCAGCGCTCGGGCGGCAACGGGGCACCGTCGGCCTCGTAGTCGCCCTCGAACCAGAGGATCGATGTGCCGAGGACTCCCCGTTCGCGTAGGTAGGCGCGCACCCAGGGCTCGACGGTGCCGAGGTCCTCACCGACGACGAGCGCTCCCGCGCGGTGCGCTTCGAGGGCCAGCACGCCGACCATCGCCTCGTGGTCGTAGCGCACGTACGTTCCGGCGGTCGCTTCGGCGCCGACCGGAATCCACCAGAGCCGGAACAGCCCGAGGACGTGATCGACGCGGACGCCGCCCGCGTGCCGCAGCACCGTCGATACGACGTCCCGGAACGGTTGGTAGGCGAGTTCGGCCAGCCGGTCGGGACGCAGGGGTGGCTGCGACCAGTCCTGCCCGGCCTGGTTGAACGCGTCCGGCGGCGCGCCGACGCTGACGTGTTGGGCGAACACGTCGGGCATCGCCCAAGGGTCGGCACCGCTCGGATTCACGCCGACCGCGAGGTCGTGCATGATGCCGAGGGCCATGCCGGCACTGCGCGCGGCCGACTGGGCGGCACTGAGTTGCTCGTCGAGAATCCACTGCAACCACTGGTGAAAGTCCACGTCGGACGCGTGCTCGGCGCGGAATTTCGCGACCGCCTTCGAGCGCGGGTCCCGCAGCTTCGCGGGCCAGTTCTGCCAGACCGCCCCGTGCGCTTCGCCGATCGCGCACCAGGTCGCGAAGTCGACGAGCCCGGCGCCTTCGCGGCGGACGTACGCGCGATAGGCGATCTCGCGCCCGGCGGTTCGTTCGACGGCGTGCACCAGTCGCAGGGCGGCGATCTTGGCTGTCCAGACCTGGTCACGGTCGATGCGATCGACCTTCGCTTTCGCGAGTGACTTGTCGAGGGCCTTGTGGATCGCCTTGAGCTCGGCGCCCGCCGTCTTTCCGAGATCGGCAAACTCGCGGATCTGCTCGATCCGGATGTAGAGCGGATTCACGAACCGCCGGGTCGACGGCAGGTACGGGGACGGTTCGATCGGCGGCACCGGTTCGGCCGCCGCGAGCGGGTTGATCAGGAGGAAGCCCGCGTCGTGTTCAGCGCCCGACCAGACGGCCAGGTCGGTGAGATCGGTGAGATCGCCGAACCCCCACGACTGCCGCGAGCGGACGGTGTACAGCTGAGCCGCCAGCCCCCAGGCGCGCTGCTTGCCCATGCGCTCCGGCATCCCCAGCCAGGCCGGGGTGACGATCAGCGTGCCCGTCGCCACCGCATCGGCCGTCCGCGCGTGAATCGTGTGGTAGCCGAGCGGGAGGTCGGTGGCGACCTCGAAGCGGGCCTGCCCGATCAGCCGCCCGTCCAGCTCGCGCGGCATGACGACGTGGTCGAGCTGGCGGACCGCCCGTCGCTCACCCGACTCGAGTTCGAGCTCGATCTCGACCGCCGTACCGTCGTCGACGTGCACGTCGAATGAGCTGTGGTGGCCCGCGCGCACGACGACACAGGGCGGCAGCAGGCGCCGCCATGGCGCGTCGCCGTGCGCGGCCAGCGCATCGGCCGCCTCGGTCTCGGACGACGCGTCGACCCCGAGCGCCGCCAACACCGCCACGATCGTCTCGTGGCTGACGTCGATGTGCTGCCCGCGCCAGTCCCAGAAGTCGGTCGCCACTCCGTAGGCGGCGGCGAGTTCGCGCAGGGTGGGGTCGAGCTCGGTCACTGATCGCCATCCGTCCTCGGGTCGGGCCTGACCGCGCCGATCCTGCCATCGGCGCCCCACGGCCTCGCACCGAGTCCGGCGGCGGTGCCATACCCTCGTCAGGCCGACGCACCCGCCCGGATGTGCTCGGGGCGGTAGCTCAGCCGGTTAGAGCAGGGGACTCATAATCCCTGGGTCGTGGGTTCGAGTCCCACCCGCCCCACAACCCCAGTAAACACAAGGCTTTCAAGCTCCGCAAGAGGATTCAATCCCGCACAACGGTCGTACAGACGAGTACTCTGCCACCTATGGATCGCGCGCAAACCGCCCCAACGCCGCCCGTCGGACGCGCTCGAGGCGCTGCTCGAGGACTGGCGCATCTCGCTGCGGGCCCGCGGCCGATCGCTGGCGACGATCGCAGTCCTACCTGACGATCGGGCAGCGCCTTCAGCGACTACCTGGCCGCGAGCGGCATGCCGGCGGCGCCGGGGGATCGCGCGTGAACACGTCGAGCGGTACCTCGCGATATGCGCGAACGGGGTCTCGCGCCGGCCACCGTCGCCAAGCACTACCGCTCGCTGCAGCAGCTGTTCAAGTGGCTGCTGGACGACGGCGAGATCCCTCGCTCGCCGATGGAGCGGATGAGCCCGCCGTCGGTTCCAGAGCAACCAGTGCCCGTTCTCAAGGACGACGCGCTGGCCGCGTTGCTGGCGACCTGCCGCGGGCAACACCTTCGAGAACCGTCGCGACACCGCGATCATCCGGCTGCTCGTCGACACCGGGATGCGGGCGGGGGAGCTGTGCGGGCTCGGGCTCGAGGACGTCGACTTCGAGCAACAGGTCGCGCTGGTGCTGGGCAAGGGCGGACCGGCACCGGGCCTGCCCGTTCGGTGCCAAGACCGCTGACGCACTGCGCCGCTACTCGCGGTTTCGCGCTCGGCACCCGAACGCCGACCTGCCGAACGTTGTGGCTCGGGAAGAAAGGCCGGATGACCGATTCGGGCCTACGACAGATGCTGGAACGGCGTTGCCATGACGCAGGGATTCCGGCCGTTCATCCGCACCAGTTCCGCCACACGTTCGCGCACGACTGGCTCGCCGCGGGCGGGCAGGAGCACGACCTGATGCGGCTGGCCGGCTGGCGGTCGCGGGAGATGGTGGGTCGCTACGCCGCTTCCGCGGCCGATGAGCGGGCGCGCGACGCCCATCGCCGGCTCGGTCGCGGTGAGCGGCTCTAGCTCGTCCGGTCGTTCGTGCGCTCAGGCTGAGCGTCGACGGGACTTCGCAGCCGCCAGAGACATCCGCAGCATATGGGCCCGCATCAGGTGATCGGCCCGCCGCGCCCTTTCGTCCGGGGGCAGCGTCCCGTCGGGATCGGCCTCCCGCTCGAATTTTGCGCGTAGTCCACGACGAGCGGGCGCGGTCGCCGCTGACCTGTCAGCGGTGCGCCCCCACCGTTCCGCCGCCGCGATCCGCGCCCGCATCGCGCGCGCCGCTGGCGTGTCGCTCCCGTCCATCGCTCCACCCTCGCGTCCTGCGCGTCGAACGCGCACGACACTTAGGCGCGGATGGGGACCTCCCCGGTCACGGTCGGCGCCGTGGGCTACTGGCTCGTGTCCGATATCGCCGAATATCTCGTAGCCTCGAAAGTCCCTACGTGCGTTACCCAATGTCGATCTGCGCGCACAACCGCCGGGAGTTTTGGAAGCCGTTAGGTCTGAACCCGCCGCACATTCATAGCCCTGACGGGTGATCTACGGCTGCGCGCTCGACAGCAGCGTCGTCGGGTCGGTGCCCCTTGCGGCAGCGACCCGTCGTGTGGCCTCGTGTAACCGCGTCGCTGCTGCCGAAACCATCTGGGAGTGGCAAATGGGTCCGCGACAACCGGGGTGCGCTCATCTCCGCTGGAGTGCGGCCGATAGGCCATTTAGCGGTCATCTGCGTATTGCGCACTCAGGCGGAGGACTGCCGCCGGCGGGCTGGGCATCCCACCGGACACCGTCGGTGTCCCGTCTCCAAGTGCGAGGGGACGGGGCACCTTCGGTCCGTGTCAAGAGCTAAGGACGCCAGCCGGCAAGAGACCTTCACCGGCCATATCAGGTCAGTGTCCACCCGACGGCGGTATCGACCATCCCGTCAGGCCGACCACGGTGATGTGGCTTATGGGATCGTGGTTGGCGATGGCGACCGACCGGATCAAGGCTCTCGCGCGGGGGCGACGGGATGCCGTGGCCAACGTCGGCTATGCCCGGGTGGGCTCGTCGCATCAGAGGCTCGACGAACAGCATGACGAGCTCAAGTCTGCCGGGGTGTCCCGGATCTTCAGCGACGTGATGATTGCGTCGGCTGGGACGTCGAGGTCGGGGGATGATCGTCCTGGACTTGAGGCGCTGTTTGCCTACACGCGGGCGGGTGACACCGTCACCGTCGTCGCCCTCGATCGCCTCGGCCGTTCTCTGTCCGGCATAGTCACGACGATTGAACACATCGACAAGGCCGGGCTAATCCTCGTGTCACTGCGTGACGGCGCAGACTTCTCGACCGCCATCGGGAAGTCCTTTCTCGGCATCTTCGCCTCGCTCGCCCAGTACGAACGCGACCTCATCGCGGAACGCGCGGCGGCCGCCCGAGATGCTGCCCGGGCTCTGGGTAAGCAGAGTCGCCCGCGACTCCTCGACCCGAGCCAGGTCGAACGGGCCAGGACGCTGCGCGCCGCCGGCCAGCCGATCGCCGAGATCTGCCACGAGCTCGGCGTCTCCAAGTCGACGCTCTACCGCGGATTACGTCGGCTTGACGAGTAGCCATGGGGGTCCGGCTGAGCGGTTACGGCGGAACGAGTGAAGCCCACGCCCGCTGTGAGCGATGCCGCGGCGGGTTGCCCCCCAGCCGACCGCGGGCACGCGAGGGATGCGGCTGCGGGCTGCCCCATCCACGGGCCTGCCGCGTTGGACGCAAGAGCTTGCCGGGCCTTCGGCCGCGTGCGCTGTGACTGCGTCACGAGCTGTGCCTGACCGCTTGTCGGCAACGCTCGAAAATGAGGCCGATCCGACGCTTGAAAACGAGGCCACCGGTTCGTCGGTTCTAGTCTGCCGTGTCTTGGGTTTCGATGCTGGGCAGCTTGTCGATCCCGCGGTTGCGTAGCCGGTAGCTGGCGCCCTTCAACGTGAGGACATCGGCGTGGTGGACGACGCGGTCGATCATGGCGGCGGCGACGGCTTGACAGTCCTGTCGCAAGCTTCACAGCTGTGCATTGGGGTGAGGGGACGGTTCCTGGTCGCCTCTCGGTGGGGTGTTGCACTCGACGTTGGTCGTGACCGAGGAAGGCAGCAAGATCTCGGCCCAGACTTGTTTCCCTTTTGTCGTGTCGGTGACGCCCCAGGCTCGCGATAGTAAGTCGACGATCGCAAGGCCGCGGCCGTGGGTGTCGGTTGGGGCGGCGTTGGGGCAGGCCTTTGGCGCTGTCGCGTACCGACAGTCGGATGTGGTCGCGGTGGATGATCACGACGACGGTTGCCTCACGGGTGCCGGCGTGGACGGCGTTGGTCAGCAGTTCGGCGACGATCAGGCCGGAGTCATCGATGGCACTGGCGGCTGCGTCGGAAGTGAGGATCGCGCGGAGTCGGTTGACGACGAAGTGTCGAATAGGTCGTGCGGAGATGTCGTCGGGATAGTGGATGTGGATGGCGGGGTAGCACACGGGATTCCCCTACGGTGCGCGGACCTGGTGAGTCGGAGAGGAGCTGTGGTCTAACCCCGCACTACTTCTGTCGGCTGTACCCGATGACGACCGTGCCTTAACGGATCGGCCGCCCGCTTGCGAGTTCGGCGCCACCCAAGGTGCATTGCGGCGGGATGACCAGCTCGTCGCCCGCCAGATCGCGGGCCGCGCCGGAGTCGAGATCGAGGGCTGCGGCGGTTCCCGCGATGCCGAGGCCGTCGAGCAGCTGCGCGACATCCATGACCCACCCTAGGGCCGGCTGGGGTTCTCGGAGCAACCGGCGCGTGGGAAGGCGGGTGAGCCGACACAGCTCATGGCGGGATCCGCTGGCCAGCGCGACCGTCCGCCGCTCCTCTCAGAGTCGGGTGGCGACCGTCGTCTCGGCGGTTCGTGCGTACGGATCGCGCGATCGTCTGGGGCGTCGCCAGGGTGGCGAGGAGACGGTGAAAGGGCCGGACACGCAGTCTGGACGCGGGAAGGACGCGATCCGATTCTCGGCGTCGGAGGAACGTGGACCGATTTGCGGGGGGCGTTCGTCCCGATGTTCGAAGGTTCGATACTGTGGTGACGCCTAACCGTGGCGAAGGCTTCAGCACTCGGGGACCCTGTGACAGAACTCAGTATTGGTATGCGGGTGTCCGGGCACGAGTGTGAGCTTCTCGTCGCTGGCGAGCTTGATCTGGAGACCGCGAACGACCTGATCGAGACCGCGACATTAACAATCGACAGCTGTGCCGTTGACACGCTGGTCCTGAACCTTGGTGAGCTGACGTTGGCCGACAGCATCGGGGTTACGGCACTCGTGAGAATTCGTGCGGCAGCGCGGGTCGCGGGGCGGCGGTTGTACCTCAAGTGCCCACCTGCACAATTGATACGCGTTCTTCGGATCACCGGGATAGGTGGTGCGTTCCCCGCATATCCCGACCAAGTCGACGGAGGCATTTAGACGCGACATCGCCCGTCGGCGTTACATGGCGTCAGACGACGTCGCTCGCGTCCCCGACAAGACCGGCGACGACAACAGTCGGAGCCTGAGCGGGACGGGTTGCGGCAAAGGATCGCGTCATCTATCTCCGCTTGCACCGCGATCATGTGTCATGTGGGTGAACGCGGGTAGTCAGCCACAGTTTTGACGAGCCGGCTGTTCGCCCTCCGCCGAAGTCAGTGTCGGCGTCGGTGTCGGCGTAGCGGTGCGTGAGTCCGTCGTTGAAGGCGGTAGTGATGACTGACGAGCTGGGTTGGCATCGGCGTCTCGGGTAAAGCCGACGGTCACGGTCTGCTCGGGGCGTCGGCGTTCGACGTCGGTCGTTTCTTGGAGGAACTGCTTGTCGGCCGGTGTGAGCGGTGGTTGCGTGATACTGCGCGGCCACAGGTGGCGGGTGCGGACCACGTCGGCCTCGACAGCGTAGACGGTGACAGTGGCCTGCAGACCGAACCACGCGAGCAGGCCGAGAACGACCCCGAACAGGCCCGCGACGGCTTGCGCATGCCTGAGGTCGTGGCTGATGAAGATCCCGGCCACACTGAGCAGAATCTGCCAGGCGATTCCGGACAGCGTTGCGCCGAACACCAGGCTGCTGCTCGCGACGACCCTAGCGGTGGCAAGTCGGAACGCGACAAAGAACAACGCGATGTCGATGACCGTGGTAAGGAGGTAGGCGACGACCTTGATCGTGGTGCCGCTAAGGCCGACGAGCTGACCGGCTCCGGCCAGCGAGGCGGCTGCCGCGGTGGATACCGCGCCGGCCCCGAGTAAGCCGAGCAAGCCGAGGGTGCGCAGGAAGTTGGATGGGAAGCCTGGACGGTCCACTTTCGGAACGTTCCACACGCTGTTCATCGTGTTCTGCACAGCGTTCGCCAGTCCTCGCCCTCCCAAGATGGCACCCAGGATGCCGACGATCAGCGCCGGCCCGGAATGGCCGAGAGCGGAGACGCCGATCTGGGACCTGAGTTGAGTACCGATGATCGGGAACTCAGCCAGCGCCGACTTCTGCAAGCGGGCCTGCAGCGCCGGGTCCCCCCGCAGCGCGAGGCCCAGTATCGCCGACAACGCTAGTAGAAGCGGAAAGGTCGCCAAGAACGCGAAGTAGGTGAGCAGCGCCACCAGGTTGCCCGCCTGGTCGTCGCCGAACTTCTTAACCACCGCGAAACAGAAGGCCGATGCCCGATACCGCTGTTGCCAGGCGTCGACCGCGCGCACACCACGCTCAAGTGGATTCACCGAGACCGTGCCGGATGGTGCGTCATAGATGCCCCCAACTTCGAGCGACGACAGTATGGTCTGCCTGTCCCCGCTATCCCGTCGGACGAAACGTCGTGGAGATGCTCGCCCGTCCGACCTCTTGGATGTGGGTGGACCCGGGTTTCCGCTGCCGCCTTGCGCGATCGCTCGGGGCGCCGTTTTGCGCGGCGACCACGAGCGCGGCCGAACGGTTACTGCGTCCACGTTCGGCCGGCGGCGATTGGGAAGTCGGTGACGGTGGACCGCCTGCCGCGCCCCACACACACGCAGCAGGGCGCGCTGCGCGTCGCGGCACTGGAATAAGCTCAAGACCTCGCAATGTGAAGTCTCGGTGCCGCGGCAGCGGTGGTGCGGGGTGGACACAAGACCAAAATGGTGCGAGCGCAGATCGCCTGTCCTGAGTCAGGGCCCTGCGGTGAGGTGGTTGACGAGCGCCGCAGCGAGTTCGTCGGGGTTGTCTTCTGCCATGTGGTGTCCGCTGTCGATGGAATGTCCTCGTAGGTCGCGGGCCCACGGACGCCAAACGTCGAGCGGATTTCCGTAAATCAGTTCGATGTCGTCGCGGGTCGCCCAGGCTACGAGTGTCGGGCACTGGATCTGCCGGCCCGCGGCCCGATCGGCGTCATCGTGCGCTCTATCGAGGCCGAGTCCGGCTCGGTAGTCCTCGAGCATCGCGCGGACGACAACGGGGTCGCGGATGGCCTGCAGGAAGTCGGCATAGTTGTCCACCCCCATCGCCAATTCCTTTTCGCTGCTGGCGCGGTACCACGCGTCGGGGTCGGTGCAAATGACCCGCTCGGGTACGTGGGGTTGCGCGAAGAAGAACCAGTGCCACCACAGCTGCGCGAAGTGCGCGTCCGCGCGGGCCAGCGCCTCGCCAATGGGCACCGAATCCAGCACCGTGAGCCGGGTGACGATGCCGGGGTGGTCCATCGCGAGCCGGAACGCGACGTAGCTGCCTCGGTCATGCCCGACGATGGCAGCCCGTGCGATCTGGAGACGGCTCAGCAGCGTGACGATGTCGCCGGCCATCGCCCGTTTACTAGCCTGCGCGTGGTCGCCGCGTGGCGGTGGCGCGCTTGACTTGCCGTAGCCGCGTAGGTCCGGACAGATAACGGTAAAACCGGCGTCGGCCAAGGCAGGAGCTACCCGATACCACGTGGTGTGAGTTCGTGGATGGCCGTGCAGCAGCACGACCGCCGGTCCGCGTCCACCGCATCGGACGCGAAGTTGCACCTGCGGGGCGACGTCGACCGCCTGCAACGAGAACCCGTCGAACATCACCGAATATTGTCACGATCGGCTGAATAGATATAGCCCCATCGCGTCAGGGTAGGTTTAGAAGCGGCATTGAACAGCTACGCACTCGTGACGAGGATCCGATCTTGGTCGGCCCCGATTGCGGCGGCGGTCCCGGCGACGCCTCGACGTTGCTAGACGAGCAGACCGTGATCACGAGAGGCTCGCAGTCGCCGGTGCCTGACTTGCGTCGAACACTCTCGGGGCTTCGCCAGCCGCAGTGGGCATGCGCTGAGCTTGACGAACGGGGCGGCGGTCGCGCGTTCCAGGCAAATGCACTCGGCCGTGGGCGAGCAGACGTAGCCGAGGGAGCCGCCCTGAGAACACGGTCGGTACTTCCTTGCTTGATCTGATCGAGGTGATCGAAATCGTAAAACGTCTACGCTCCGTCGTCGGACAGCGCTGACCGCGAGGTCGGCCACCTTCTCGGGGTAGAGCCGCGAGCACCAGCGCGAGAGGAGCCGGACCGTGCCTGAACTTCCCGATGTCGAGGGCTACCGACGGATGCTCGCCGTGTCGTTGCCGGGCGCCACCGTCCGGGACGTCCTCGTATTGGACGCGGGCGTACTCCGCAACACGACCGGTGACCAGTTTCGCCGGCGCTTCGTCGGCGCGTGCTTTCGCGAGCCGAACCGACGTGGCAAGTGGCTCATCCTTCCGACTGACGGGCCCACGCTCCTGATCCACAACGGCATGACGGGCCGGCCGTACTTCCTGCCAAGCGAACCATCGACGACTAACAGCCTCAGCGCGGACCCAAGTGACCGCCTCGTCATTCGCACCGATCACGGTGACTTGCGGTACGCCGACCGACGCAAGCTCCGCGGCGTGTGGATCCTCGACCATCACGCTGACCTCGCGATGGTGATCGGTGCACAGGGGCCGGATGCCTTCGGGCTGACCGCTGCGGGCCTTCGATCCGCCCTCGGCCGGCGCCGCGGCGCGATCAAGACCGTCCTTATGGATCAGCGGGTGATTGCCGGCCTCGGCAACATGCTCAGCGATGAGATCCTTTGGCGGGCACAGATCCATCCGACACGCACTGTTCGTAGTCTGGACCCCGACGAGCTCCGCCGGTTGCACGAACAACTTCGGTGGACGCTGCAAGCGTCGGTCAAGCAGGGCGAGATCCCGCGGACCCGGTCATGGCTCAATTCGGCACGCGCCGCCGACCGGGCCTCATGTCCACGCTGCGGATCTTTGCTCAGCCGAACTTCGGTCGGAGGACGTACGAGTGTGTGGTGCGCGCGGTGCCAGCCGCCAGACCCGTCCCGCGATGGGCCGAGTCCGTTGTGATTCGTCTGCCGCGGTTAGCGAGCAGCTGCGAACCCCTGCGCGCAGACGTGGCCGCCGAGCCCGCCTCGCCCTTTGCCCGGATTCCGGAGGACAGCGACGGGCCGGCACGCTGGGCGGAGCGTCACGTGTTAAACGAACCCGGAGTGGTCGCGATCAGCGGTAGCCCGGCGATGAGTGCCTCGTCCGAGGCGCGCCCGTGGCCCTCGATGGACTGGTTGACGCAGCTGAAAATGACTACGACGCACACGCCGCTGGCTTCCGCGGGGTACGCGACACGAAGATAGGCGTCGGGACTGCCACACACGGGGCACCGTATTCGAAACGCGGCCCGATCCACCACGGCCCATTCATGCCCAAGTCAGGGTCAACCGAAACCCGGGCTCTAGCGAGCGATCCCGCCCTCTCTGGACTCGCCGGCGGTTCAGATCGCTGCAAGAACCTGGTAGACCTTGACACGGGCCGAAGCGGACCTACAATCCTCCCGCGAGAGTGCTGCAGCTAGTTCATTCGAGCCTTTGCTACTGAGGGGTTCGCCGTGATGAGACTGTCGCTAGAGGCACGCAGCGTCGGCACGTCCTTCGAGATAATCGCCACCGGCGACATCGACAGCGAGGACGCCGAAGCCCTTCTCAGCATGGGCATGCTGGGCTTAGATCTGGACCCGATCACCCACCTCGTGATTGATCTCGGCGCGGTGACGTTCATGGGGTCGACGGGCCTCGGGTCGCTCGTGTCCCTGCGGAACGCCGCTCTCCGGGTCGGTAAGTCGATCGAGATTCGCAACCCCCGCGACGCGGTCCGCAAGGTTCTGCTGATCACCGGTCTGAACGGCGTCCTGCCGATGATCCCGGCCGAGGCCGACGTCACCTCGGACACACCGCCAGCAATCTGAACGCCGCACACAGCGATCCCCGTCGGGACGTCTCCTGCGCCAAACGGTCTCCCAGCGCACGGTCCGCGTCGGCGCCGGAGTACCGACGTCTCCAGCATCCTGCCCTCGCGGACCCGAACACGGCCGCTGGCTCAAGCGTATCTGGAGATGATCATGGGCGGCGATCACAATGCAGTCCCCAGCGAGTCCCGGGTCCTGAGCTGCCCGTCGATCGCATGGTGTTCTTTGTGCTCGCCGCCGTGGCAGCGTGGCGGTCCGACGGGTGACCGGCTGGGGCGAGGGGGGCGTGACCGTGAGGGGGTCAGGGCGCTGTTTTGTGGGGGCGTTGGGGGTAGCGGTGTCGTGTGTGGTGCGGGTGGTGGTTGGTGGTGGCGAGGGCGACGAGGTGTTGGGTGAGGTCGAGGGCGCTGGCGGTTGGGAGGTGGGGGGTGTGGGGCTCGGTGGTGAGGTTGTCGTGGGCGAGGTCGTCGAGGTCGTCGAGGTCGGGGGTGTTGGTGTGGATGGCGAGGAGGGTGGCTCCGGCGTGTCGGGCGTCGTGTAGGCGGTTGAGGAGTTCGGTGGTGGGCTGGTCGGGGGCGATGACGAGGACGGTGTGATGGCGGCCGGCACCGGCGAGGTGGGTGAGGTCGACGGCGAGGTGGGGTGGGGCGTCGGGGGGTGGGTGGTGTCGGATCAGGGTTGGGGCGAGGTGGGGCAGGCTGTGCCGGTCGGCCTGGGCGGTGAGGTGTGCGGCTAGGTGCCAGGGTTCGTGGGTGGGTGTTCCGACGAGGAGCAGGGTGGGGCTGTCGCGGTGGGGTGCGGCGAGTGCGCGGCCGAATGCGCGGACGTGGTCGAGCCAGGAGGTGTCCAGGCGCAGATGTCGCAGGGTGTCGCGGTCGTCGAGGTTCATGGGGTGGCCCGGTTCGGGTGGCGGCGGGCGGCTGGATCGGGGACGTGGTGTGGTGTGTAGGTCGGTGTGGGTCTGCGGTGCGGGCGGGGGTGGCGGCGGGTTGGGGTCATGGGGTGATTTGGATGTGGACGGGTCCGGCGGCGGTGAAGGTGAGGGTGTTGGCGATGCGGAAGGTGAAGGTGTCGTTGCCGGTGTAGCCGGGGTTCGGGGTGTAGGTGGCGGTGCCGTCGGCGTGCAGGGTGAGGCTGCCGTGGGTGGGTGCCGTGGTGACGGTGACGCTGGCCGGATTGAGGGGGGCTTTGGCGTCGGTGGCCAGGCTGAGCAGGTTGATGGTGACGGGTTGGCCGGTGGTGGTCGCGGCGGTGCCGGCGGTGAGTTGGGGGGCCGGGCCGCCGGTGACGCCGGTCAGGGTGGCGCCGGTGAGGATGGTGGCGGTGGTGACGGTGACGTTGTTGAGGTTGGCGCTGGTGAGGTCCGCCCCGGTCAGGTTCGCCCCGGACAGTGTCGCGCCGCTGAAGTTGAGCTTCGCTAGAGCGGTGTGGTCGAGGTCGGCGCCGGTGAGGTTGGCGTTGGAGAAGTTGACCGTGGTGAGGGTGGCGCCGGTGAACACGGCACCGGTGAGAGTGGCGCCGGAGAAGTTGACACCGGTCAGGTTGGCGCCCGTGAGAATGGTGCCGGTGAGGTTGGCGTTGGAGAAGTCGATGCCTTGCAGATTCGCGTAGGACAGGTCGCGCCCTGCGAGGTTGGTGTGTCCCTGACCGGGGGCCAGGACGGTGACGGTGACCTGAGCGGTGCCGCAGTAGCCGTGGGCGTCGCAGGCCTGGTAGGCGAAGGTGTCGATGCCTTGGTAGCCGCCGGTGGACTGGTAGGTGATCGTGCCGTCAGGGTTAGCGGTCGCGGTTCCGTGGGTTGGCCGGGTGGTGACGGTGACCGTGCTGGCAGTCAGGCCGCCCTGGTCGTTGGCGAGCACGTGCACGCTGACGGGTTTGTTCTGGACGACGTAGGTGGCGTCGGGGTGGACCGCGAACGGGGTGGTGGCGGTGGTGGCAGGAGTTTGAGTGGCTGCTCCGGGGGCGCCCGGGGCGGGTGGCGCGCTATCGTCGCTTCCCGACGCGTCACCGACCGGGACGCCGACGGGCGCGCTGGCGGAGTCACTGGCCCCGGCCGTGTTCGGGTTGGTGCCAGTGCCAGTGCCAGTGCCAGTGCCAGTGCCAGTGCCGGTGCCGGTGCCTGAGCCGCGTGCGTTGCCGGCGCGGGTCGAGGTGGCCGGGGGGTGGGATCGCGCGCTGGCCCCCGACGTGGTCGTGGTCGCGGCCATGGTCGCGTTCGCGGTGGGCGTGTAGGCGGTGGCGGATGCGACGGCGCCGCTGCCGAAGGCGAGGACAGTGGAGGCGGCGACCAGGCCGGTCTGGGTGGTGGCGAGGGCGCCCTTGTTGGCGGTGTTGGCCAGTGCGCGAAGCAACGGGAGATTCATGAGCAGCGACGCGGGCCCCATCGCCCAGAGCAGCCGCGGCAACGAGATGCCCAGGAACGCCCGCACATAGCTGGGGTCGAAGTGGGTGCCCGCGCAGCGGGTGAGTTCCGCGCGGGCGGTGAGGGTGGCCATGGGCTTCTTGTAGGCGCGGTGGGCGGTCATCACTTCAAAGGCGTCGGCGATGGCGACGATACGTCCGGCCCGGCTGATACTGGCCCCGGCGCGGCCGTCCGGGTAGCCGGTTCCGTCGTACTTCTCGTGGTGCTGACGGACCGCGTCACCCCATTCCCCCAGCCACTCCACCACTGAACCGAGGAGTTCCTCGCCGACCTGCGGGTGGGCCGCGACCAGGTCAAACTCTCTCGCGTTCAGCCGGCTCGGCTTGTTCAGGATCTCCGGCGCGACCCGAAGCTTGCCGATGTCGTGCAGCAGTGACGCCCAGCGCAGCTTGTCCCGAGCCTCGCGCGGCAGATGCAGTTCCTCGCCGAGCAGCTCGGTGAAGATCCGTACCCGTTCGCTGTGTCCCCGGGTACGGCGATCGTGCGCGGTCAGCGCGGTGATCAGGGTGAGGACAGCCTCGGCAGCGGCGGCGGCCGTATCGGTGCGGGCGGCCGCGACCTTCTGGGTCAACGACGTCCGGGTGATGGCATCGCGCGCGATCCGGAATCGACTCGGTGCCCGGTCCGGGAACAGCATGCTCAACTTCAGCAGCGTCGCCAACGGGACCAGCCGCCGGGTCACCCGCTCGACCCCAACACACACCACGACGCTCACCGCGGCCACCGCGAGCAGCCACCAGCGCGTGGCCGCCACCTCGCCGGCGAGCAACCGCAAGCAGACCACCGTCGCCAGATAGCTGATCAGCAGCGGAATCGCCACGATCACCAGCCGAAGCAGCCCCGCCAAAACCGGGCGAGCACGCCACCGATCACGACCCTGCGCGTGCCCGACACCAGCACGAGACCCACCGCCCGAACGGTCCTCGGCCGCCGACGAACCACGCCGACCCGCCGACCGCGAAGCCGACCGGCCACGACCAGAGCGCGCTCCGCTGACGCGATGACGGTGCACCATCTGGCAGGCTCCAAACCGCTCGACCCAGAGCCACTGCTTGACTCGCGTAAATTCTATGTGAAGCTGGTATGTGAAGTCAATGTGTGACTAAGCGTAGGTCGCGCGTCGTCGGCTCCACGGAGCCGACCCCGCATCGTCACCACCCCACCGGACCGTGACATTACTTCACTGAGGCTTTACGCTAATGCGGCGGCGCGTCGACATCACGGCAAGACCGCCACCCCTCCAGAGGCACACCCATGAGTCAACCCACCACCCAACGTCGCACCGCCCTGATCCGATGCGAACGCTGCCAACGCCGCCACCGCCCCACCGAACCCGACTGGCCCCCGATCCAACTCGACGCCAACACCACCGCCTACCGCTGCCCCGCCTGCCAGACCCGTTGACGCCTCAACGCAACGACGGTCAGCTCCGGCCGGGTCCGATCTCCCGACACCGCGGACTGTGGGGCGGACAACTGACCCCGGAGCGTCGAACCCAATCGGCGACAAGGGGTCAAGATTCGCCGGCGTTGACATCACCTGTCGACGACGAACCCGAGGGGCCTCGCGGCGGCCGCGGGCAGCCATCCTCGTCGTCACACGACAGCTTGGGAGGCGACGCGGTGACCGGCCGCCGTCGCCGTAACTCGCGTCGGGGTGGAACACGTAGCGGAAGGGCTTGGTGGTCCGGGGAATCAGTCACGGTAGGCGGCGACGTCGTCGTCGTCTCCACTGCTGGCAGGTGCGCCTGAGTTCGGACCGGCTGATGAGATGTCGGCGCGGACCGCGTTGACCAGGTCGTCGACTTTATGCGTGCCATTCTCGGCTACGGATCGTCCCCGGTGGATGCAAGTGTCTTCTGCCGACGTCAGCGGCGGCGTCGAGCTGTCGGGTGGAGAAGTGTCGTTCGCTTCCACGTCTCGTCGACCAACGCGCAGCGAGTGCAGACCCGGAAGTCGTGTGTCCGCGCGTCGTGGTACTGCCGGGTCACCCAGTCATGCCCGAACAGTGAGCAGATGATCCAGTCCCTCCGAGACCTCCAAACTGACACGACTTCAGATGTACGCCGTTGCGCCGAGGTTCAAGGCCGGGGGGCCTGGTTGCCGACTCGTGTCTGTCAACTGCTCGGTGACCAGCCCGACTAACCGCGCGTCAGAAGTTGCGTCCCAGATAGTGGTGTAACGCGGTTGGCGTGATCGTCATCTCGGCGTGTCTGCCGGACGAGGGCGCGGCCATCGCGTGATCTTTCGAGTGAACCTCTCACAGCACCCTCGAAAGGATCATCACGATGACCGCACCACACATGATCGACCCTGCTCACCTGCTGGGCCAAGCGTTGGGTGACGCGTCGCCGGATTTGATGCGTCACCTGCTGGCCACCACGATCAACGCGTTGCTGTCGGCTGACGCCGACGCGGTCTGCGGCGCCGAGTACGGCGTGGCGTCACCGGACCGGGTGAACTCCCGTAACGGCTACCGGCGCCGGGAACTGGATACCCGCGCCGGCACGATCGACGTGGCGATCCCGAAACTGCGGGAAGGGTCGCTATTTCCCGGAGTGGCTGCTGGAGCGGCGTAAGCGGGCCGAGGCCGCGCTGGTCAGCGTCGTCGCGACCTGCTATCTGCTGGGCGTGCCGACGCGGCGGATGGACAAACTCGTCCAGACCTGGGCATCAGCTCGCTGTCCAAGTCGCAGGTGTCCCGGATGGCCGCTGATCTCGACGAGCAGGTCGCAGCGTTCCGCACCCGCCCGCTCGGCGACGCCGGACCGTTCACGTTCCTGGCCGCGGACGCGTTGACGATGAAGGTCCGCGAGAACGGCCGGGTGATCAACGCGGTGGTCCTGGTCGCGACCGGCGTCAACGGTGACGGGCACCGGGAGGTCCTCGGCGTCAAGGTCGCCACCAGCGAAACGAAGGAGGCGTGGAATGTGTTCTTCGCCGACCTCGTCGCCCGCGGCCTGACCGGCGTCCTGCTGGTCACGTCCGACGCGCACGCCGGCCTCATCGAGGCGATCGCGGCGAACCTACCCGGCGCGTCCTGGCAGCGTTGCCGCACCCATTACGCCGCGAATTTGATGTCGGTCTGCCCGAAATCCGCGTGGGGCGGGGTGAAAGCGCTGCTGCACTGCGTCTACGACCAGCCCGACCCGGCCAGCGTGCACGCCCAGTTCGACAAGCTGCTGGACACCGTCACCGCACCGCTGCCAGCCGTCGCCGAACACCTCGACGCGGCCCGCGCCGACGTCCTCGCGTTCAGTGCGTTCCCTAAAGAACTCTGGCGGCAGGTCTGGTCGAACAACCCCAATGAGCGGCTGAACAAGGAGATCCGCCGTCGCACCGACGTCGTCGGGATCTTCCCCAACCGCGACGCCGTCACCCGCCTCGTCGGCGCCGTCCTGGCCGAACAGCACGACGAATGGGTCGAGGGCCGCCGCTACCTCTCGCTAGACGTCCTGACCCGCGCTCGCACAACCACCCCACCCGCAACGGACACGCCCCCAACCACCAGCACCCCGCAACTGCAGGCGGCGGCATGACAACAGCAGCCGAAACGCCGATCCCCGACCCCGCGCAGCGGACCGAACTCAACCGGCAGCTACACGCCACCAGCACCGACACCGGGTTCTGGGACAACCACGGCCGGCCGGCTCCCTGGCCCGACGACATCAACGAATGGAGGCCCTCCGGCAGCGAACCCGTCACCGGCGAAACCGGGTAACAACCCTTCTAACCAAGATCAACTCGAAAGATCATCAATACACCACGTCCAGGGACTTGACCCGCGTCAGACGTTCTCCTGGTACGACCTTGTGGCGGGGGCAGGCGCTGCGCAACACGATCGGCTCCGACCAAGGCCGCGCACGGTATGCAGTCGCGGCAGGTTCGCTCCTGGCCGGGCGACGCGCGGGGGATCGACGAAGCCCGCTCGTTGTGCCGACGTCGGCGCAACGCCGACTACGCGTCCGCGCAACGGCGTATTCGCAGATCGGCCAGCCGCGAAGGCGTTATGCGCGCGATACCCCGAACCCGATTCATGCTCGAGTATTTCGCTGTAGGCGTCGGGTTGAGGTCGACCACTGCTGTTGCTCCTTCTCGGCGCGCAGTTGGGTGTTCTCGTCCTGCAGGTCCATGACCATGGCGATGCCGGCGAGGTTGAGACCGGCCTCGAGCAGGTCGCCGATGCGGCGCAGCCGGTCCAGGTCGTCGGCGCTGTAGCGGCGGGTGCCGCCCTGGGTGCGTTCGGGTTCGAGCAGGCCGCGGGCCTCGTAGGCCCGCAGGTTCTGCACGCCGGTGCCGACGAGTTGGGCGGCGACCGAGATGCCGTAGACGCCACGCGCCGGGTCCGGTGCGGTCCCGGCCATCACACCACGTCCTTCCGTACGAACTTTTTCACCTTGGACCTTGCACCATCATGCCACGAGTGCTATACCAAATCTATAGCGCACACCACAGATCCCTGCCGGGGCTGTGGCCCACACGGAGCATCCATACAGAACAGGAGTCATGGAGGTGGACATGATGCTGATGCGCACCGATCCGTTCCGCGAACTGGACCGGTTCACCCAGCAGGTCTTCGGTACCAACGGCACCCTCGCCCGCCCATCGGTGATGCCGATGGACGCTTGGCGAGACGGCGACACCTTCCACGTCGAGTTCGACCTGCCCGGCATCGCGCCGGACTCGATCGATCTGGACGTCGAACGCAACGTGGTCACCGTCAAGGCCGAACGCCCGCCACGGGCCAGCGACGCCGACCTGATCGCCGCGGAACGCCCCCGCGGGCACTTCAGCCGGCAGCTGATCCTCGGCGACAACCTCGACACCGAGCACATCACGGCCGCCTACGACGCCGGCGTGCTCACCCTCCAGATCCCAGTCGCGGAACAGGCAAAGCCCCGCAAGATCTCGGTCACCAGCAAGGGTGAGGACCGGCAGGCCATCAACGCCTGACCCGACAGGACCATCATGCCCAGCCACCCCGTCCCCAACGCCGGCGTCGCACCATCCGTCCATGACCACTTCTTCGACATCATCGGCGCTGATGAGGCTTTGCTGCGCGCGGAATTCGAGGCGATCATCGCTGCGGAGTGGCCCACCCCGCCGATGCCGCCACGATCCCACCGCGGGCGGGTCCCGCCACGCCCGGCCGGGACCCGGCGGCCACGGCCACCCCGCCCGGGCCCGCTCACACAGCGACCACGACACCCCGGCGTCGGCGGGTGGACCCGGCAGCGTTCACCCCCGCCGACACCACCCACCCAGCGACAGGAAGGCAGGTGATTGCCCCACCGTGAACCCACACTCACGAGGTGACTGCTCGCCCCGCCCGCACGTCTCACCCGGCGGCGTCTGACGCACACCGCGCGACGCCCGCGCCTGCCCGGCGCCCATCTCCGCGGGCCCGCGACAGCCCTCCTCGCGCCGTGGCCCCGGCCCCACCCGGCCGGGGCCACAACCACCACGACCACCACCCACCTCGACGACCATGACGACCAACCGGCCAGACCTCTACGCCATCCTGAACGTTCCACCCAGCGCCACCGCGGCCGAGATCAGCCACGCCTACCGCGCGCTCCTACGTCGCCACCACCCGGACACCCGCGCCTGCGACGACGAATCACACAACGCCGCCTCCGACACCACACTGCAACAAGTCCTCACCGCCTACACAGTGCTGCACGACCCAGCCCGGCGAGCTGACTACGACCGCACCAGGACCCGACACCCTCAAGCCCACCAACCGCAGCAACCGCGAACCGACCACAACCCGCACCCCCAGCCCCGAGCCCCCCATCGTCGCCGGTCCAGTCCGCTGGCACCGACCCGACTGACCCCCGACGACAGAAGAGCCATGGGCCACCCAAAGACGACCGATATTCGAGGCCACGCAACGTGATCGGCGCGGGTCCGGGGACGGGACTGTCCAGGGACGAACGGCACCTCTCTGTGTCAAGCGGCTGGCCACAGAGAGGTGCCGTTCACGCGATAGACCCCGGTCCGTGTCAGGCGCCCGTGTGATCAATCTGCAGGCCCGAACATCGCTGCACACATTGGTCCGATCAAGCAGTTCGAGGCTTCGGGCGCTGCATCACGGTGGCACGGAGGGCGCCGCCGCGGCCCATGCGAAGGCGGGTCGTCCGGCGACGTGCACCGGTTGAGGTTAGCCTCGTCTGCGGGTTGGATCGATGCAGCGTTGAACGTCTGGTGGTCGGTGTCGCTCAACAGCGGCGGCCGCGCCGGGTCGCTGCTGCAACATCGTCATCCCGGACATGCCGCGACAATCTGATGAGTTGCCGTGTGCGCTAGATGACGGACGCCCAGGCCGAGATGACGAGCCACGCACCTGTGACCGCCACGAGGGCTGATCCAGCCCGGTAGAGATGTTCGTACCGCCGATTCGGCGGGTGCATCGATCGGTCGTAGGCGGCTGACGCGTCGAGCCCGTCGTCGATGCGCCGCTGCATCACGGTGTGTTCCCATTGGTATCCGCTGTAGGCCAGCCCTAGCGCGCCGCCGGCGAGCAGTCCGAGCGTGAGCAGCGTCGCTCCGAATACCGGATGGGTTGTCGAAAGGAACGTGTTGTCGGCGGTCGCGAACAGCGCGATCCCCCCGAGTCCGCCCGCGAGATACACGCACAGCTGAGCCCGACGCTGATACTTCTCCGCCTGACGGCGGTTTGTGACGAGCGGAACCGGTGAAGGATTGATGGCGTACCGGTGCCCGTCGCGGTCACGGTGTGTCGTGCCAGAAGCTATTGAAGAATGACTGGGCGCCGTCGAGGTATGCGCCGAGCTGCTGTTCGGTCAGATCCGGTTTGCCGTACTGGCGACGGACAAGCACCGCGATCGCCACGTGTTCGGCCATCAGCTCGACCGCCCGGTCCGGAGCCCGTGCCGTACGTTCGCCAAGCAGCGAGCCGACATAGTCGCTGAAGGAGTACAGATCGGTGCTGGGGTAGATACCGTGGCGGCCGAGCCGCTCAAATGCCTGCTGAGTGCCCGCTGTGACGGGAGCGCCACTTCCTCCGACGCCGCCGCCGCGCCGCGTGGTTGTGCTTGTCACCGACACCCCCGGGCTCGACGCGCTCGTTCCCGACACGAGGAGTATTCGTGCCGTGTAGCGGACTCGCAAGGCCTGCTCGCCTACCGAGATCCCCCGGGCTACACCTCGGCAACCGCTGACGGCCAGCACCTACATATCAATCTGCACCGCCCGAACGGTCCGGGAGAGGGCTACCGGAGCGAGCAGATCGATCGCCTCCCGCGCACTGTCCGCGGCTTGAGCGTGCGTTCGTACGCAGCTCCGCCGGGCGTGGGCGCGCATATCCCGGCGAACCGACAAGTCGGACGCAGAGTCAGGATCCTACGTTGCCCGCCACGCCGCAATGGCGCGCTCGACGTAGGTGCCGAGGGTCGTCTTTACGTCGGTCGTCGGGTCGAGAAGCCATTGCAGACCGATGCCGTCCATCGCAGCGGTCAGGAGTCGGACTTCGATCTGGATCTCGGTGTCTGTCATTGACCCGACCTCGCCAGCAAGGACCGCTGAGCGCAGATGACTGGCGAGTGTGTCGAGGTTGCGCGCGTACCGCTGCTCGATGAAGGCGCGCGCCGGGTGTGAAGGATTGGACGCTTCGGCGGAGATGGTCGTGAACAGCTCCAGCATGCCTCGTCCAGCTCGGTGGGCGGAGATGACAGCGGGTAGGCGGCGGAAGTAGTCGAGGCCGACGGCGTCGACGAGCCCGTCGGCGACGGTGTGCCGGTCCCATTCCTCGAGAACCGCAGTGAACAGTCCTTCTTTGTTGCCGAAGTGCTGGATCAGCGTCGCGTGGGACACGCCGGCTCTTTCGGCGATGGCACGGATAGAACCGCCCGCATAACCGTGTTCAGCGAAGACCGTCATCGCCGTGTCTATGAGCTGCTCGCGCCTACGCACACCTGTCCGGTAAGGGCCTCTCGCGCTGGTCGCCGTGCTTTTGGACATACCGACGATTCTGCCGGCCCACTGGGCGAAAAGCAACCGAGCGGTTATAGTTCGTGGCGACCCGGCCAACGCCACACCGCGAGGTGGCGGCACGCACTACGCCAAAGGAGCCACGGCATGACCAAGCAGGTGACCCGCGACGTGCACGCCGACGCCAGTGAGGCAGTCGTGCGCGCGAGACGGTCCACCTCGGTCGCGTTCGTCGCCGCTGGAGCTGATCTTTGCGACCTGGGTCTCGCGGATTCCTCAGGTTCGCACCCACCTCGGTCTCAGCGCCGCCGAACTGGGTCTGGCGTTGCTGGGCGATCGCTGCCGGATCCCTGATCGCACTCCCGGTCGCCGGTGTTGTGATCCACCGGTCCGGCACGCGGATCGCGGTCACCGTCATGTCCGTCCTTGGCGCGGCTTCGCTGGCAGTGGTCGGCATCGGATATCACTACGGCCTCGCCCTACTCGTCCTCGGGCTCCTGCTGCTCGGATTCGCGTTGGCGGCCTGGTCGGTCGCGATGAACGTGCAGGGCGCGAACGTCGAGCGACAGTCGGGCCGGGCCATCATGCCCCGGTTCCACGCCGGCTTCAGCATCGGCACCGTTATCGGCGCTCTGCTCGGCACCGGCATGGTGGTCCTCGACGGGCCCGGTCACCGCCCACCTGCTGATCATCGCGTCCCTGGTCGGCTGCATCGTGCCGGCCTCGGCACGTGCGTTCCTTCCCGACCGCCAGGACTCCGAACGCGTCGGGTCCGACGATAGGCCGGCGACCGGCCCAACGCGGCGGATAGAACGACGGACGCTGCTGATCGGCCTGGTCGTCTTCGCCTTCGCCTTCGCCGAAGGCACCGGCAACGATTGGATCGGTGTCGCACTGATCGACGATCACCACGCGCCGGCCGCAGCCGCGACTCTCGCGTACGCGACGTTCCTGTCCGCAATGACGATCGGACGTTGGACCGGCCCGATGCTGCTCAACCGAGCCGGTCGAGTGCGCACGATCCGCGGCCTCGCCATCATCGCCCTCGCCGGCCTCCTCCTGTTCGTCCTTAGCCCTGTCGGCAGCGCTCGCGTTCGTCGGCACGCTCCTGTGGGGCTTCGGCGCATGCCTGGGCTACCCCGTCGGTCTCAGCGCCGCTGCCGACGACGCTCCGCGCGCTGCGGCACGCGTCAGCGTCGTGTCCGGCTTCGGGCAGCTCGCCTTCCTCGGCGGCCCGCCCCTCATTGGTTTCCTCGGAACGCTCACCACCGTCCAGCACGCGCTCGCCATTGTTGCTGTGCTCGTCGCAGTAGCAACCCTGATCGCCACATCACTCGAAACGCCGCAGCACCCAACCGCTTAGACATTCGTCCGCTCATCGACTACGAGAGTGCGTCCGGGCCGATGCCGAGCGATCGATCTGTGCACCTCGAGCCGTAGGTCGACGCGGTCGAGCAGAACGAGGCGTCGCGCGCACGTCGCCTCAGGGCATACGGGTCGTCGGGGTCACCAGAGTTCGCGTTGGTCCGCTGTGGTTTTTCGGGTGCTGGCGCGGCGGTGGGACGACGGGCGCGGTGGTGGCGTTTCGAGGTCGTGGACGTACCGTGCGAGTTCGGCAGCGGACAGGCGGCAGGCGCGTCCGATGTGGACGGGCTTCAGAGCGCCGGTCTTGATGAGAGCGAACACGGTGGTCCGACCGACTCGAAGCAGACGGGCGGCTTCCTCGGGTGTGAACAGCAGCTGCTGCGCGCTCGCGGGCAGGCTGGCGGCGTTCACTGTGGTTCGCTCGGGATCGGCGGGTTCGTTGCGGCGGTGGGGTCGCGATTGATGGACGTCACGAATCAACTAGGTGAGCGGGCTGCCGGGTGTGGACAGAACGGCGACGACGCTGGGCGAACCGCTGTGACCGGCCGCGAACGGCGACGAACTGCGTGACCGAGCGGGCACGCATCGGCCTTTGGTGGTTACGGGTTGAGGGGGCCACGGTTGCTGTCGGCGGGGGCCACGTCACGCCGCGCCGACACCGTTGCCGGGTGGGTCATCGTCGGCGAGGGTGGGTTTGCCGTTCAAAGTGAGGATGACGAGGTTCAGGGCCGCGCCCAACGGGCGCAGATCGCGCTCGTAGATGGCGCCGGTGTCGAGTTGGCGCTCGAGTTCCCGTAGGTGGGTCACCCATTCGCCGTGGCGCGGCGAAGTCGGCACAGCAACGGCGACGCGGCGCTCGACGACTTCGATCGCGGAGCGGCCGGAAGCGGCGGCTCGTTTCTGTTCCCAGGCGCGCTGTCGGCAGGCGGCCGAACACCAGGTCGGGATCCGGCCGCGGGCCTTCACGACGAGCGGCGCCCGACACCAGCCGCACGCCGGTGGGCCGCGTCGCGGCCAGTCGCCGCGGCGGCGTCGACGTCCGGCTCGGCGCTAGAGGATTGGGCGGCCAGCCGGCGGGCGCGTTCCCGACTGCGGGCCTGCTGTTGGAGTGTCGACCCGCGAACCACACCCGAAAGCTTATCGTCACGACGAAATCCCGCCGGCAGTGCAAGGGGTGTAACAGCTCAGGGCGTGGTGTCAGATGTCGGTCGTTGAGGGCACAACTGTCGTCGGTACGGCGGCCGGCCTTGGTGAGCTTCGCGTCGCTTGAAGCGCAGGGTCGGGGGGACTTCGCTCATGCAGTGGGAGCTCGGCAGCGAGGCCGAGGCGATGGTCGTGGACGAGGATGGCGTCAGGTACGAGGCAGCCGGAGTCACGCATGCTGTCGACACGGGCTCGCCGATCAACCGGATGTCTGGTGCGGTGCTGATGTACGCGAGGTGCGGCATCCCGGTACGAGCGTGGCCCGGAGTCGCCTTCGACCCGCGCGCGAGTACCGCCCACGCGGAGTGTGCCGAGCGATAGCAGGTCCACTCCGCCGACCGACATGCGCGTCAGCCAAGGACGTACGGGAAGGTCGCCGTGGCGGCCGTCGTCGGCAACGAGGACGGCGCGCATCACGTCAGCGCCATCCTCTACCAGGCCCTCAACGACGTCGGGTTCACGCTGGCCGCGCAGGCGGTGACCTACTGGAACGATGAGGTCGAGGCTCGGTGCCGCAACTACAAGGACCTGCCCGAGACCCCCGCCCGGGGTCGCCAAAACTGCGGCAACCGTCGCGGGCGACGCGGCGCACCTGGCCCGGTTGCTGAAGTGCGCTTAATACCCGGTGCAGACGACGGTCTCCTGCCCGCCGACCCGCGTCCGCCCAGGGGGAGGGCAGGGTCCGCTCCGGTCGGTCTGGGCCGCGGGCATGGCCAGCTGAGCGCGGGTGCGACCGCCGGTCTGGTCGGGATGCGGCCGAGGTAGATCTCGACGATGCCCTCACAGGGTAGGAGCCCATCTGCAAACGACCATCGCCAGGTCACGAATCGGTGACCGGCTTGTCGTCATCATTGAAGTCGGCCCGTGACGGAGTACACCTAAGGTTATGGTCGTTCCGCACCCTCGGACCGAGCGCATCGTCTGCTCGCTGCTCGGGCACGCCTGGGTTACCCGGCAGTTCCACGATGCGGCTACGCACGACTTCCGGGTCTGCACGCGCTGCGCCGCCGTCGATGAGTCCTGGCAGCGGGTTCGAGTCATCTCCCCGAACCCTTCGCACAGGGAGAGAGCACGCTGACGCGAGCCTGACGGCTATGTGATCGCCGAGGGGGTGGTTCGCCGTAGCAGAGGTGGGGTGCATAACTGCAGCCTGAACGCGGTCACGGTGCCGGCGAGCCGCTGGGTCGACTCGGGCAGTTCGCCGAGCTGGACCCAAATCGTGGAGCCCCAGTCATGACGCGGATGCTCATCAGGGCCTCGTCGTGGGTTTGGTTATCTGCACAAGTACGTCGCGGTGCGGGGACGGCCTGAGGTGATCGCGGCCATCCGAGGTCACCGTCATCGTGAGGACGGAGGCGGTTGATTCAAAGGCTTGCTATCGGCCTGTGCAGTGAAGCCGACGGCGACGGTCTGCTCGGGCCGGCGGCGTTCGACGTCGATGGTGTCGTGCAGGAACTTCTTGTCAGCCGCCGTGAGCGGGGGCTGAGTGATGCTCCGTGGCCACAGGTGACGGGTGCGGACCACGTCAGCCTCTACCGCGTACACGGTGACGGTCGCCTGCAGCCCGAACCACGCCAGCATCCCGAGCACGACTCCAAAGAAGCCAGCAATTGCCTGAGCGTGCTTCAGGTCGTGGTTGATGATGATTCCGGCGACACTCGGCGGCAGATTTGCCACGCGATCCCTGACAGAACAGCGCCGAGAACGAGTTCTTCGACTCGCTATGACCCGAGCGGTTGCCAAGCGGAAGGCCGCCACCCGCGACTAGACGTCAATGATCGTCGACAGGCCGAAGGCCACCACCTTGATGCTGCCCCGTTCAGACCGAGCAGCTGGCCGGCACCGGCGAGTGAGGCCGCGGCGGCGGTGGAGAGGCGCGCCCAGGCCCAGCAGACCGAGTAGCCCGAAGGTGCGCAGCCAGTTCGAGGGGAAGCCGGGCCATCGACCTTGGGACGTTCCACAACTGTTTAACGCGTACTGCACCGCGTTGGCGAGCCCCCGCCCGCCGAGGACCGCGCCGACGATGCCGATCAGGAGCGCGGGTCCGGAGTGCTGAGGGCCGACACACCCATTTGCGCCGCAACTGTGTCCGACGATCGGGAACTCCGCCAACGCGGACCGCTGATTCCGGGTCTGCAGCGCGGGATCCCCCCGCAGGACGAGCCCGAAGATCGCGGAGAGGGCGAACAGGAGGGGAAAGATCGAGACGAACGCAAAGTAGGTCAGCAGGGCGACCTGGTTGCCCGCCTGGTCGTCGCCGAACTTCTTGACGGCGGCGAAAGCGAACGCGGATGCGCGTGTCGCTGTTGCCAGGCATCGACATGACGGACCACCCGTTCGATGGGGTTCACCAGACCACTATTCGAATCAGCGCCATGATGTCCCGTCCCGTGAATTGGTCGACGACTGGAGCTGTTCCCGATCTTCGTGTGAACGAAACGGTCGCGAGACCTCACCGTCCCGCCGCACTGCGCGTCGCGACCGATGTGGTGGTCTGTAGCCTCCGAATGCCACTCCTATGGCGGTGCCAGCACATTCTGAGGTAGATCTACG